>NZ_CP126170.1:2920000-4120000 GCF_033170385.1 Xanthomonas rydalmerensis
ACTGTTGCGCACCGGCGCGTCGGCGAAGCGTGCCGATGCGTTGCCCCGCAGCGCCGCCGCTAGCCGCGCAGCAGCAGGAACGGCAGCAGCACCAGCGAGGCGATCAACAGCATGCCCAACAGCGTCGCCAGCACGAACAGCGGGCGCTGCCGCAGCAGGCTGGCGAAGGTCTCCGCACTGCCATCGCGCAGCGCGGCGGCGCGCTCGGCGCGGACACGTTCGCCGCGTCGGGCCTGGTAGTCGGCCAGCAGCGCCTTGGCCCGCGGCTGCTCGGCGTCCTCGCGCAGCCAGATGCCGCCGGCGGAAATGCCGAAGGTACCGGCGCGGGTTTCGTAGTAGCCGATGCCGGCGTCGTCGAGCAGCGCGCAGACCTCGGCGCGTTCGTCGTCGGGCACGTGACGCAGATTGAGCAGCAGTTTGGCCATGCGCCGCATGATAGCCGCTGCGGCGATGCGCTACCCTTGCACGCCCTGCCCGCCGTGGACGTCCCGCATGCGCCGAATCCTGCTGCTGTTGAGCCTGTCGTTGCCGGCGTGGCTGCTGAGCGGCTGCACGCCGCCGGGTCCGCCGCCCGGTGGCAGCATCGCCGCCTTCCAGGCCACCGACGAGCGCGTCGGCGACGGCGCCGAAGCGCGTCCCGGCAGCCGGGTCACCGTGCACTACACCGGCTGGCTGTACGACGAGCACGCCAAGGACAAGCGCGGCGAGAAATTCGATGCCTCCGCCGACCACGGCCAGCCCTTCAGCTTCGTGCTCGGCGCCGGCCAGGTGATCCGCGGCTGGGACGAGGGCGTGGCCGGCATGCGCGTGGGCGGCAAGCGCCTGCTGATGCTGCCGTCGGACTACGGCTACGGCGCCAACGGTGCCGGCGGGGTGATCCCGCCGGGCGCCTCGCTGGTGTTCGAAGTCGAACTGCTCGATGTCCAGCCACGTTGAGCCGCCCCCGCGCATGTCCGCTGCCAAACACGCCGCGCCGGTGCGCGGCCGACTCGTCATCGTCGGCGGCGGCCCGGCCGGGCTGATCGCCGCCGAGACCGCGCGCGCCGCCGGCGCCGAGGTCGATGTGTACGAGGCCAAGGGCTCGGTGGGACGCAAGTTCCTGATCGCCGGCAAGGGCGGCCTCAACCTGACCCACTCCGATCCGCTCGAGCGCTTCGTCGCGCGCTATCGCGAACGTGCGACGGCGGTCGGCGACTGGCTGGCCGAGTTCGATGCCGATGCGCTGCGCGCTTGGGCGCAGGCGCAGGGCGTGGAGACCTATGTCGGCAGCTCCGGGCGGGTGTTCCCGCTGGACCGCAAGGCGGCGCCGCTGCTGCGCGGCTGGGTGCGGCGGCTGAAGGATGCCGGCGTGCGCTTCCACGTGCAGCAGCGCTGGCTGGGCTGGGACGCGGACGGCGCGCTGCGCTTCGCCGGCGACGATGGCGAGCAGCGCGTCCAGGCCGAGGCCTGTGTGCTGGCGCTGGGTGGCGGCAGCTGGCCGCAACTCGGGTCCGACGGCGCCTGGCAGGACACGCTGCGCGCGCGCGGCGTGGAAGTGGCGCCGCTGCAGCCGGCCAACTGCGGTTTCGACGTGGACTGGAGCGCGCATTTCCGCGAACGCCACGCCGGCGCGCCGCTGAAGCCGGTAGTCGCGCACTGGCACGATGCGCAGGGCCAGGCGCAGTCGCTGCAGGGCGAATGCGTGGTCGGCGAACACGGCATCGAGGGCAGCCTGATCTATGCGCTGGCCGCGGATCTGCGCGAGGCCATCGCCGCACACGGCCCGACCACGCTGTGGCTGGACCTGGCACCCGGCCGCGACCTGCCACGGCTGCAAGCCGAACTGGGCAAGCCACGCGGCGGCCGCAGCTTCGGCGAGCACCTGCGCCGCCAGGCCGGTATCGACGGGGTCAAGGCGGCCCTGCTGTTCGAGATCCTCGGCAGGCAGGCCGGCCAGGATCCGGCGCTGGCTGCGGCCACGCTCAAGCGCCTGCCGCTGACCCTGCAGCGTCCGCGCCCGCTGGCCGAGGCGATCAGCAGCGCCGGCGGCGTGCGCCTGGAGGCGCTGGATGCGCAGCTGATGCTACGGGCCCTGCCGGGCACCTTCTGCGCCGGCGAAATGCTCGACTGGGAAGCGCCGACCGGCGGCTACCTGCTCACCGCGTGCTTCGCCAGCGGCGTGCGCGCCGGGCGCGGCGCGGTGACCTGGCTGCAGCGCCACGCCGCGCACTGACGTCCGGTACGCGCGGCACGCGACGCTCAGAGCACCGCGATCTGCACCCGCGCCTGCGGATCACGCTTGGCCACGTACATGGCCTCGTCGGCGCGCTGGGTGAGCAGGACCGGGTCGAAGCCGGGCCCGGCCTGCACGGCGATGCCAATGCTCGGCTGCAGCGGCAGATGCCGGCCGCTGACCACGCAGCCATCCGCGCACGCCTCCATGATCCGCGCCGCAGCAGCCAGCACTTCGTGTTTGGCGTCGGCCAGCCCTTCCAGCAGGACCACGAATTCGTCGCCGCCCAGCCGGGCGATGCTGTCCTGCCCGCGCAGGCAGCGCTGCAGCAGCCGCGCGAAGTGCACCAGCAGCGCGTCGCCGACGTGGTGACCGAAACGGTCGTTGACGCTCTTGAAGTCGTTCAGATCCAGGAACATCACCGCCACCTGGCCCTGGCTGCGGTGCTCGTTCATGCGCCGCCGCAGGGCCTGGTTCCAGGCCATCCGGTTCGGCAGTCCGGTCAGTTCGTCGCGCAGCGCACGCTCTTCCAGCAAACGCGCCAGCCGGGTCTGCCCGGTGATGTCGCTGATCATCAGGTGCAGGCCGACCCGCTGCGGCGCCAGCGCCACGTCCGGGATCAGGCTGAAATGCATGATCCGCAGGGCATCGGCGGCATCGCACAGTTCGGCATCGAACTGCGCCGGCTCGCCCTGCAGCGCCGCCGGCAGATGCGGTTGCAGCAAGGCCAGTTGCTGCGGGTCCAGCACCTCGTGCAGGCCGCGGCCGACGATGTGCTCCGGCGCCAACGCGAACCACTCCGCATACGGCCGGTTGACGAACTGGTAGCGCAAGTCGCGGTCGAGGTAGGCGATCAGCGCCGGCGCGTTGTCGGCGATGGTGCGCAACTGCGCCTCGCTGTCGCGCAGGCGGTGCTCGGCCAGGTGCTGCTCGGTGATGTCCTGGACATGGGTGACCAGATGCAACGGACGGCCCTGCTCGTCGCGCACCAGCGAGACTGCCAGGCGTGCACGTACGGTATGGCCGTCGCGGTGGCGGTAGCGCTTTTCGACGCGGAAGTCGCTGCACTGCCCGCTGCGCAACGCCACCGCCCGTTGCATGTCCTCGGCGAGATCGTCCGGATGGGTCAGATCCTGGAAACGTAATTCCAGCAACTCCGCGCGGCTGTAGCCAAGCATCGTGCACAAGGCGTCGTTGACATCCAGCCAGCGCCCTTCCAACGACACCAGCGCCATTCCATGTGCGGCCGCCGAGAACGCGCCGGAGAAACGCTGCCCGGCCAGCAGCGCGGCCTGCGTCGCCGCCCGTTCGGCGCTGACATCGCGTATCACGCAGACCGCGCCCAGGCTGCGGACACCGCCGCCTTCCAGCCGTTCCGCATTGCACAGCACGCTACGTGGCGCCTGCCCCTTGGCGGCGATCACGATTTCCGCATCGCGCACCGATTCGCCGCGCCAGGCGCGGAACAGCGGCACCTCCTCGCGGGACAGTGGGCGCTTGCCGCTGGCGTCGAACAGATCGAAATACTGCGACCACTGCTCGGGCGGCAAGGCGCGCGGATCGGCCCCGTGCCAGTGACGCGCCACCTGGTTGAATTCGCCCAGGGTGCCGTCGGCCAGGCACGACACCACGCCATCGGGCATGGTCTCCAGCAGCATGCTCAGGGTCCTGGCCTGCTCGTGGGCGATGCGCGCGTCGCGGCGCGCCTCCAGTTGCGCGGTGACCTGCCTGGCCAGCCGCTGCAGCCCTTCGCGCTGGCGCGCGTCCAGTTGCCGCGGACGGATGTCGATCACGCACAGGGTGCCGTAGCTGTGGCCCTGGTCGCCGACCAGCGGCATGCCGGCATAGAAGCGCAGGTGCGGCGCCCCGCCCACCAGCGGATTGCCGGCGAAGCGCGGGTCCAGCGTGGTGTCGGGGATCTCCAGCAATTGCGGCGACAGCAAGGCATAGGTGCAAAAGGCCAGCTCGCGGGGATAGCCGGTGGTGCCGGCGGGCAGGCCGCAACTGGCCTTGAGCCATTGCCGGCGTTCGTCGATCAGCGAGACCAGCGCGATCGGCGCCTCGCACAACTGGCTGGTCAGCCAGATCAGGTCGTCGAACGCCGGCTCCTGCGGGGTATCCAGCATTCCCAGCTCGGCCAGCGCACGCAGGCGCCCCGCTTCGTCGGCAGGCAACGGCACGGGGGCCGGATCGGGGACCGAGGGTCGGTTCATGCGCGGCACCAAGGGAGGTTCCCGCACGATAACGGGCGGCCGCAACGATGGCGAGCCCACCGCGAATGCCACGGCGCAAAACAGCATGGCGACCGCGACCGCCACCTCCGTGCTCCGCCCCTGCCATTCCCACGACGTTCCACGCCCTGCGCCCGCGCCACCCGGGCCACGCCCCGCCGGCAACGATTACCCAGCGACGCCGCGCTTCTCCATGAACACGCACGCGAGGACAATCCCGCTGGGATGCGGATAGCCTCCCTCGCGCAGCACCGCGTAGCCCTGGGCGCGGTAGAACGCCACCGCATTGAGCGCCGCGGCCAGGTGAATGCGCGGGCACGGCGCCAAGCGCTGCTCCAGCGCCTGCAGCAGGCGCCGGCCGAGGCCGCTGCCGCGCAGCGCAGGGTCCACGAACAGGCCGTCGATTTCCGCACCGGCCACGTCGACGACACCGAACCCGAGCACGCGACCACCGGCGTCCTCGGCGACGAGGGCACCGCCGGTGGCGACCAGCCCGCAGTACGACGCCGGCGCCGGCGCCGCGGACCAGCGCGCGATCACCTCCGGCGGATAGTGGCTGCTGCAGACCTCGCGCACGCAGCGAGTGCGCAGCGCCCACAGCGCCGGGATGTCCTCGGGCACCGCCTGCCGCAATCGCGTCGGCGCCGCTTCGCTCATTGCGATTTGCTGTCGCGCAGGCGGCGGATGCGTTCCGGCGGCTGGAACGAATCGCTGCGCGCATCGCCCCAGTAGTCGTGGAAGACCGCGTGGTCGGGCACCGTGCGCAGCAGTTCGCCCGGCTCCAGGTAGCGGTACAGCGAGGCCAGCGAGCGGATCTCCACCTGCGAGATGCGGCGCAGGATGTGTTCCGGCCCCAGCTGCGAGGGATGCGCCAGCCCGGCGGCGCTCAGCAATTCGCGCAACGCCTTGAGCGTGTTGGCGTGGTAATGCGCGACGCGGGTGGCCTTGTCGGTGGGATCCAGATGCTGCCAGCGGCGCCGGTCCTGAGTGGCGATGCCGGTCGGGCAGCGGTCGCTGTGGCAGCTCAGCGACTGGATGCAGCCCAGCGCGAACATGAAACCGCGCCCGGCATTGCACCAGTCCGCGCCCAGCGCCAGGGTGCGCGCGATGTCGAAGGCGCTGGTGATCTTGCCGGCGGCGCCGAGCTTGATCCGTTCGCGGATGTCCAGCCCGACCAGGGTGTTGTGCACCAGCAGCAGGGCTTCGTGCATCGGCACGCCGACGTGGTCGATGAATTCCGCCGGCGCCGCGCCGGTGCCGCCCTCGGCACCGTCGACGACGATGAAGTCCGGATACAGCGCGCTTTCCTGCATCGCCTTGGCGATGGCGAACCACTCCCAGGGGTGGCCGATCGCCAGCTTGAAGCCGGTGGGCTTGCCGCCGGACAGCTCGCGCAGCCGCGCGACGAACTGCAGCAGTTCCAGCGGCGTGGTGAACGCCGAATGCCGCGACGGCGAGACGCAATCCTGGCCCATTGCGACGCCGCGGGTGGCGGCGATCTCGGCGCTGACCTTGGCCGCCGGCAGCACCCCGCCGTGGCCGGGCTTTGCCCCCTGCGAGAGCTTGATCTCGATCATCTTGACCTGCTCCAGCGTCGCGTTGGCGACGAAGCGCTGCGGGTCGAAGCGCCCTTCCTCGTCGCGGCAGCCGAAGTAGCCCGAGCCGATCTCCCACACCAGGTCGCCGCCGCACTCGCGGTGATAGGGCGAGATCGAGCCCTCGCCGGTGTCGTGGTAGAAGCCGCCCTGGCGCGCGCCGGCGTTGAGCGCGCGGATGGCGTTGGCCGACAGCGCGCCGAAGCTCATCGCCGAGATGTTGAACACGCTGGCCGCGTACGGTTGCGCGCAGTCGGCGCCGATGGTGACGCGGAAGTCGTGGTCGGCGATCTCGCTGGTGGCAAGCGAATGGTTGATCCACTCGTAGTCCGGCGCATAGGTGCTGCGCTGGGTGCCGAACGGCACCACGTCCATCACGTTCTTGGCGCGCTGGTAGACCAGGGCGCGCTGCTGCCGCGAGAACGGCGCCTCCTCGATGTCGCTCTGCAGGAAGTACTGGCGCATCTCCGGGCCGACCGATTCCAGGCCGTAGCGGAAATGCGCCAGGATCGGATAGTTGCGGCGCAGGGTGCTGCGGGTCTGCAGCAGGTCCACGGTGCCCAGCACCGCCAGCACGGCGAAGGCCGCCACGCCCCAGCCCCACAGCGGCCAGATCGCGCACAGGGCAATGGACAGCGCCAGCAGCAGGCAGCTGGCGATATAGGCTAGGTAGCGGTGCATCGCGGTCCTCGCAGGAGTCGGAAGCCGGCGAGTGTAGAGGGTGTCGCGGGCGTGGCGTTGCCACTGCCGCCGGGTCCGCTCCGCGCAGGTACAGCTTGCGCATGCCCGCCGCGCCGGTGGCGCGGCATGGCGAGCCCCCCTGGGGAGGCGCCTACAGCCGGTCGTCCACCGCCGCGCGCGGCCACACCGACTTGACGTCGTAGACCACCAGGTCGGGCGTGCCGAGTGCGCGGATCTGCGCCGCGTCCAGGTCGCGGTAGGCAGCGTGCGCCACCGCCAGCACCACCGCGTCGTAGCTGCCGGGCACCGGTTCCGGCAGCAGGTCGACGCCGTGCGCCTGCGCCGCCCGCGGATCGGCCCAGGGATCGCAGGCGTCGACGCGGGCGCCGGCCGCGGCCAGCGCCTGCACCAGTTCCAGCGCGCGGCTGTTGCGCAGGTCCGGGCAGTTCTCCTTGAAGGTGACGCCGAGCACCAGCACGGACGCTTCGGCCATCGCCACGCCCTTGCCGGCCAGCAGCGCCTGCACCCGTGCGGCCACGTGCGCGCCGACCCGGTTGTTGACCTGGCGCGCGGTGTGGATCAGGTCCGGGTGGTAGCCCATGCTCTCGGACTTGTGCAGCAGGTAGTACGGATCCACGCCGATGCAGTGGCCGCCGACCAGGCCGGGCCGGAACGGCAGGAAGTTCCACTTGGTGCCGGCGGCATCCAGTACGTCCTGGGTGTCGATGCCGAGCCGGTCGAAGATCAGTGCCAGTTCGTTGACCAGGGCGATGTTGACGTCGCGCTGGATGTTCTCCACCACCTTGGCCGCCTCGGCCACGCGAATCGACGGCGCGCGCCAGGTGCCGGCGGCGATGATGCCGGCATACAGCGCGTCCACGGCGTCGGCGGCGGCCGGGTTCGAGCCGGAGGTGATCTTGCGGATGTCGGCCAGGCGCCGCTGCCGGTCGCCGGGGTTGACCCGCTCGGGGCTGTAGCCGCAATGGAAATCGACGTCGCAGCGCAGCCCCGAGCCCTGCTCCAGCAGCGGCACGCAGACCTCCTCGGTGGTGCCGGGATAGACGGTGGATTCGTAGATCACCAGGTCGCCGCGCTTGAGCACGCCGGCCAGCAGTTCGCTGGCCTGGCGCAGCGGCTGCAGGTCGGGTTGCTCGTGCGCATCGATCGGGGTCGGCACGGTGACGATGTACACGTTGCGGTCGCGCAGCTCGGCCGCGTCGTCGCTGTAGCGCAGGTGCACGCCGGCGCGCAGTTCTTCGGCCTCCAGTTCCAGGGTCTGGTCGTGCCCGGCGCGCAGTTGCGCCACGCGCTCCCCATCGATGTCGTAGCCGAGCGTGTCGTGGCGGGCACCGAACGCCACCGCCAGCGGCAGGCCGACGTAGCCGAGGCCGATCACGGCGATGCGCGGCGGCGCGGAATCGAACACGGGGGCGACGGACATACCAATCCTTTGCGGCACCAGCGGTAGCCGTCGGTGCATGGGGGTGAAAAGCATGGGAGTCCGCGGGCGGACGCCGCCCATGGTAAGCCGCACCGCTGGCGCCGACCAAGCCGGTCCGCGCAACGCCAGTGTTGCAGGCATGTGTGCGTCTTCACGCGCGCGACGTGCGGCGCCTTCACAACATGGTGTGTGAAGGTCGCTGCCTGGCGTCACGCTTTGCGTCCGGGCCGCCGCGTCTTGCCGCGCAGACGACATAAGCACCACTCCGCCTTTACGCGGGGCGGCCTAGTCTCGGGAAGTGGACGCGTCAGGGGGCGCCTCCGCATCCCCCTTTTCCTCTCACTCAAGGAGAACTCGCGTGAGTCACGCTCCGAGCCTGCTCGTGGATGTCGAAGCCGAATTGGCGCATTGGAAAGCGCTGCACGCGGCGGGCAAACTGGGGTCGCAGTCGTTCAGCGAACATGCGCGCCTGATCAAGATGGCGTGCGACGTGTTCCTGCAACTGCCGCGCGAATCCAACGACGTGCGGCTGCAGCGCCTGCGTCAGCGCTACGACGGCGAGCACCCCTGGCCGCGCATCGCCTGGAGCGATGCCGAAACCCTGGTCGTTGCCTGCTGGGCACGCCTCGACGGATCCGAGCAGCGCGACCACCACCCAGATCCGGCGCACACCCCCGCCTGATCCAGAAGGTCCGCACATGTCCCTGCCCGCCAATCGCGACAACGCCCACGATTCCCAGCAACGCAGCCAGACCCCCGACAAGATGCACAACGACGACGCGCAGTGGAAAGCGCGCGATCAACCCGACAGCGATCCCAAGCACGACCACGCCGACCCGGAACACGACTATCCGCGCCCGGACGGCAGCGAGTAGGTAAGCACGTCACCCCTCCCGCTGCGGCCGACCACGGTCATCGCCGCAGCGGCACCCCTCCCGCAACACCACCGACCTGCGGCAGTCAGCGCAGGCTCGACCCGCGCACGATGCAGCGGCCGCTGAGCACCACCTTGCGGGTCGGCTGCGCCGGCGCGTTCATCCGCTCCAGCAGCAACGACATGGCGGTACGGCCCATCTCTTCGACCGGCTGTTCGATCACGGTGATGCCGGGTTCGACCAGGTCGGTCCAGCTTTCGTTGTCGAAGCCGGCCAGTGCCAGGTCCTGCGGAATGCGCAGACCGGCAGCCCGCACGGCCTTCATTGCGCCCATCAGCAGCAGGCTATTGCTGGCCACCAACGCATCCGGGCGTGGCGTCTGTTCCAGCCAGGCCTGGACCTCGGCGATCGCCGCCTCCGCACTCGGCGCCACCTCGCGGTAGTCCGGCGCCAGGCCGTGCCCGCGCATCGCCTCCAGATAGCCATCGCGGCGTTCGGCGGCGGTGCTGCTGGTCTTGCCGAACAGGCCGCCGATGCGGCACACGCCTTGCCCGACGAGGTGATCGACCAGAGCGGCCATCGCCGCGGCATTGTCCAGGACCACGCTGTCGTGCGTGCCGCCCTTGCCGGCACGGTCCAGCAGCACCACCGGATGGTCGAAATGCAACTTGCCCAGTTGGCTCTGGGTGGTGCGGGTGGGGGCGAAGATCAGCCCGCTGACCCGCTCTTCCTGCATCAGTTGCAGATACAGCGCCTCGCGCTGCGGATCCTCGTCGGTATTGCACAGGATCACCCGCATGCCGGCACGGTAGGCCACGTCCTCGACCGCGCGAATGGCCGCGGTGAAGAACGGATTGCGGATGTCGGCGACGATCAGGCCCACCACCCCGGAGTGCTGCGAGCGGAGCCGCCGCGCCATCAGGTTGGGGCGGTAGCCGGTCTCGCGGACCGCGGCCTCCACCCGCGCCCGCACCTCTTCGCTGACCGGGCCCTGGCCCAGTGCGCGCGACACCGTGGAAGTCGAGACGCCGGCGACCCGGGCCACGTCGTGAATGCTGACGCTCACTGGCAACGTTCCCGCATCGTTTTCATTTCAACTCCCTGTCACCTGGCGTTTCTTGATAGTAGCACCGGCTTTTTCCGAAGGATTTGTGCACTGCACATTGACTAGAGACTGGGAACGTTCCCACACTGCGCCCACTCGCCGCCCACCCCAAGGAACCCGCGTGTCCCAGACGCCCTCCTCTCCCCTGGTTTCCAGCGACCTGGTCCGGGTCGATGTCCAGGCCCGCGACAAGGCCGACGCGATCGCCCAGGCGGCGCAGTTGCTGGTCGCCGCCGGCTGCGTGCCGCCGGCCTACGAGGCCAGCATGCTGCGCCGCGAAGCGCTGGCCAACACCTTCCTGGGCCATGGCGTGGCGATCCCGCACTGCACCGGCGAAGACCGCCACCTGGTGCGCCGCGACGGCATCGCGGTGCTGCAGCTGCGCGCCGGCGTGGAGTGGAACCCGGGCCAGACCACGCACCTGGTGGTCGCCATCGCCGCCCAGTCCGACACCCACATCACCGTACTGCGGCGCCTGACCCGGTTGATCCAGGACCCGCCACGGCTGGAGGCGCTGTTCGCCAGCGACGACCCACAGGCGATCGTCGCCGCGCTGAGCGAGGATGCGGCCGTCGCCGCGCCCACCGCCCCGGCCAGCGACCTGGCCGAGCGCTTCGACTGGACCGTGCGCTACCCCACCGGCCTGCACGCGCGCCCGGCCACGCGCTGGGTGGAAACCGCGCGCGGCTTCGCCGCCCGCATCCAGGTACGCGCCGGCGACCAGGTCGGCGATGCCAAGAACCTGGTGTCGTTGCTGCAACTGGGCCTGCACGCCGGCGACAGCGTGACCATTTCGGCCGAGGGCCAGGACGCCGCCGCGGCGCTGGCGCGGCTGCGCAGCGTGATCGACGGCCTGACCGCGCAGGAGCAGGCCGACGCCGAGGCCGCCGCGCAACGCCGCGCCGCGCCAATCGCCGGCTGGACCCCGCCGCAGGCGCAGCCGGCCATCGTCGGCATCGGCGCCAGCCCCGGCCTGGCGATCGGCGTGGTGCACAAGCTGGCCGGCCATGACGTGGCGGTGGCGGACACGCCGGTACCGCTGAGCGACGGCGGCGCCCTGCTGCACGACGCCCTGCAGCGCACCCGCACGCAACTGCAGGCCATCGAAGAGGACACCCGGCGCCGCCTCGGCGCCGGCGATGCGGCGATCTTCCGTGCCCAGGCCGAACTCCTCAACGACACCGACCTGATCACCCTGGCCTGCCAGTTGATGGTCGAAGGCCACGGCGTCGCCTGGTCCTGGCAGCAGTCGGTGGAGCGCCTAGCCAACAAGCTCTCGGCGCTGGGCAACGCCGTGCTGGCCGGACGCGCCAGCGACCTGCGCGACGTCGGCCGCCGGGTGCTGGCGCAACTGGATCCGGGCCTGGCCGGCGGCAGCCTGGAGCAGTTGCCGGACGCGCCGTGCATCCTGCTCGCGCACGACCTGTCGCCGTCGGACACCGCCAACCTGGACACCCGCCGCGTGCTCGGCCTGGCCACCGCGGTGGGTGGCCCGACTTCGCACACCGCGATCCTCTCGCGCACCCTCGGCCTGCCGGCGCTGGTCGCCGGCGGTGCCGACCTGCTGGACCTGGAGGATGGCGCCACGGTGATCGTCGACGGCACGAGCGGCCGCCTGTACGTGGCGCCGTCGGACGAGGACCTGGCGTCGGCCCGCGCCTACATCGACGAACAGCAGCAACTGCGTGCGCGCGAGGCCGAACAGCGCAACCAGCCGGCGCAGACCGAGGACGGCCATCGCCTGGAGATCGGCGCCAACGTCAACCTGCCCGAGCAGGTCGCCGCGGCGCTGGCGCAAGGCGCCGAGAGCGTGGGCCTGATGCGCACCGAATTCCTGTTCCTGGAGCGTGGCAGCACGCCCAGCGAGGACGAGCAGTACGCCACCTACACCGCGATGGCGCAGGCGCTGGACGGCCGCGCGCTGATCGTGCGCGCGCTGGACATCGGCGGCGACAAGCAGGTCGCGCACCTGAACCTGCCGCGCGAGGACAACCCGTTCCTGGGCGTGCGCGGCGCGCGCCTGCTGCTGCGCCGCGCCGACCTGCTGCAACCGCAGTTGCGCGCGCTGTACCGCGCGGCCAAGGACGGCGCGCGCCTGGCGATCATGTTCCCGATGATCACCTCGGCAGCGGAACTGCTGACGCTGCGCGCCGAATGCGAGCGCCTGCGCGCGGAACTGCAGGCGCCGGAGGTGCCGCTGGGCATCATGATCGAAGTGCCGGCCGCGGCGATCCAGGCCGATGCGCTGGCCAAACACGCGGATTTCTTCTCGATCGGCACCAACGACCTGACCCAGTACACCCTGGCCATCGACCGGCAGAACCCGGACCTGGCCGCCGAGGCCGACAGCCTGCATCCGGCGGTGCTGCGCCTGATCCGCACCACCGTCGAGGGCGCGGCGCGCCACGGACGCTGGGTCGGCGTGTGCGGCGGCCTGGCCGGCGACGCGTTCGGCGCGGCGCTGCTGGCCGGCCTGGGCGTGCACGAGCTGTCGATGACGCCCAACGATATCCCGGCGGTGAAGGCGCGCCTGCGCGGCAGCCGCCTGGATGCGCTGCAGGCGCTGGCGCAGCGCGCGCTGGACTGCGAAAGCGCGGCCGAGGTGCGGGCGCTCGACGGCGGGGCCGGCGCATGAGCGTCGATGCCGTCACCGTCACCCTGAATCCGGCGATCGACCTGACCGTGGCGATCGACCGGCTGCAGCCCGGCCAGGTGCATCGCGCGCGCAGCGCCCACGCCATCGCCGGCGGCAAGGGCATCAACGTCGCCGCCTGCCTGGCCGACGCCGGCCTGCGCTGCGCCGCGCTCGGCGCGCTCGGCGCCGGCAATGCGCCGGTGTTCGAGGCGCTGTTCGCCGAACGCGGCATCGACGACCGCTGCCTGCGCGTGCCCGGCGACACCCGCAGCAATCTCAAGCTGGTCGCCGCCGACAGCGGCGCCACCACCGACATCAACCTGCCCGGCCTGGCCCTGGAGCAGGCCCAGCTCGACACCATCGGTGCGCGCCTGGCCGACGTGCTGCGCCCCGGCCTGCCGGTGGTGCTCAGCGGCAGCCTGCCGGCCGGCCTGGCCGAGGACACCTGGCGGCAGCTGCAGGCGCAGGCCGCCGCCGCCGGCGCGCGGGTGCTGCTGGACACCAGCGGCGCGCCGCTGCATGCCGCCCTCGACGCGCCGCGTGCGCAACTGCCGTTCGCGATCAAGCCCAACCGCCACGAACTGGAGGAATGGGCCGGCGTGCCGCTGGCCACCACCGCCGACCTGCTCGGCGCCGCACGCGCGCTGCTGGCGCGCGGCATCGGCCTGGTCGCGGTGTCGCTGGGCACCGAGGGCGCGCTGTTCGTGCGCGGCGAGCAGGCGCTGCTGGCGCAGCCGCCGCAGGTGACCGGCGGCAGCAGCGTCGGCGCCGGCGATGCGATGGTCGCCGGCCTGGTCGCGGCATTGCGCGCCGACGCCGACCTGGCGACCTGCGCGCGCCAGGCCACCGCCTTCGCCGTGGCCACGCTGGGCAGCGGCGTCGCCCGCCGCCTGCCGCGCGAGCGCCTGCCGGCGCTGGCCGCCGCGGTCCGCCTGGAGACCCTGTCATGACTTCCGCCGCGTCGCTGCCGTGCGCCGCGCCCTCTTGCGCTCATCGGGAGCCCGCATGAATCCGATCCTCGTGGTGATCGCCGCCGGCGATCGCAGTACCGAAGCCGTCCTCGCCGCCGAGGCGCTGCGCCATGCCGCCACGCTGCGGGGCGCAGTCCTGCAGGCCGAGGTGCGCACGCCGCAGGGCGTGATCGCGCCGCTGGACCTGGCCGCGGCATCCGCGGCCGCGCCGCTGCTGCTGGTCGGCGACGGCGAGGCCGACACCGCCCGCTTCGCTGGCCGCAGCCTGCACCGCAACAGCCTGGATGCGGTGCTGGCCGATGCCGGCGCCGTCCTGGCGCCGCTGCTGGCGAACGCCACGACCGACGCCGCCGTTCCGGCCGCTGCCGGCAGCGCCGAGGGCGCCGGCAAGCGCATCGTCGCCATCACCTCCTGCCCCACCGGCATCGCCCACACCTTCATGGCCGCCGAAGGCCTGCAGCAGGCGGCCAAGGCGCTGGGCCACCAGATTCGGGTGGAAACCCAGGGCTCGGTGGGCGCACAGGACGCGCTCAGCGCCGAGGAGATCGCCGCGGCCGACCTGGTGCTGATCGCCGCCGACCGCGAGGTCGACCTGGGCCGCTTCGGCGGCAAGCGCCTGTTCAAGAGCGGCACCAAGCCGGCGATCAACGACGGCCCGGCGCTGATCCGCAAGGCCCTGGCCGAGGCCAGCGTGCACGCGGCCGGCACTGGCGGCAGCGCCCCGGCCCAGGCCCAGGGCGGTCGCTCCGCCGGCCCGTACAAGCACCTGATGACCGGCGTGTCGTTCATGCTGCCCTTCGTCACCGCCGGCGGCCTGCTGATCGCGCTGGCGTTCGCGCTCGGCGGCATCTACGCCTTCGACGACGCGCACAAGGGCACCCTGGCCTGGTCGCTGTTCCAGATCGGCGCCAAGGCCGGCTTCAGCCTGATGGTGCCCGCCCTGGCCGGCTACATCGCCTACTCCATCGCCGACCGCCCCGGCATCGCCCCGGGCATGATCGGCGGCATGGTCGCAGCCAATCTCGGCGCCGGCTTCATCGGCGGCATCTTCGCCGGCTTCATCGCCGGCTACGGCGTGGCCGCGCTGAACCGGGCGATCAAGCTGCCGCGCACCCTGGAAGGCCTGAAACCGGTGCTGATCCTGCCGGTGCTGGGCACTCTGCTGGTCGGTCTGGCCCTGCTGTACGTGGTCGGCCAGCCGGTGGCCGAGCTGCTGGCCTGGCTCACCGAATGGCTGCGCGGCATGCAGGGCAGCAGCGCGGTGCTGCTGGGCCTGCTGCTGGGCGCGATGATGGCCTTCGACATGGGCGGGCCGGTCAACAAGGCCGCCTATGCCTTCTCCACCGGCCTGATTGCCAGCCAGGTGTACACGCCGATGGCCGCGGCGATGGTCGCCGGCATGACCCCGCCGCTGGGCATCGCCCTGGCCACCTGGGTGTTCCGCAACCGCTTCACCCAGGACGAGCGCGGCAGCAGCGCCGCCACCGGCGTGCTCGGCCTGGCCTTCGTCACCGAAGGCGCGATCCCCTACGCCGCGCGCGACCCGCTGCGCACCATCCCCGCGCTGATGCTCGGCTCGGCGCTGGCCGGCGCCATCTCGATGGCCGCCGGAGCCGAGCTGAAGGTGCCGCACGGCGGCGTGTTCGTGCTGCCGATCCCCAATGCGGTCAGCCACCTGGGCATGTACCTGGTGGCGCTGCTCGCCGGCACCGTGGTCACTGCGGTGGCGTTGCGGGTGCTGAAGAAGCCGGTCGTCGTCGCCTAGTCCCTTCCATGCGCCGGCGCGTCGCCATGCGATGCCCCTCCCCCCGTCGCCGCTGGCGGCGCGCCGGCCTTTCCCTGCTGAGGAGTTCCGCCATGTCCCGTCCCCTCGTCTCGCACCTGCCCCTGGCCACCCTGGCGCTGGCCCTCGCCGCGCCGCTGGCCCACGCCCAGGACGCCAGCGACGCGTTCAAGCTCAAGCTCGCCTATACCGGCGAGGCCGCGGTCTCGCTGGACGGCGGCAAGCATGAGGGCAGCGCCTACGCCGGCCAGCTGATGTTCGGCACCGACGTGGACCTGCAACGGCTGATGGGCTGGAACGGCGCCACCCTGAAGGTCTACGGCATCAACCGCCACGGCACCAACCTGGCCAACGGCAACATCGGCAACAGCACCTCGGTGCAGGAAATCTACGGCGGCCAGGGCACCCGCCTGGCCAACTTCACCATCGACCAGAAGCTGTTCAACGACCGCCTGGAACTGGAAGCCGGCCGCAGCGTGGCCAACATCCACTTCCTGGGCTCGGAGCTGTGCGGCTACTTCCAGGGCAACTCGGCCTGCGGCAACCCGACCTTCGTGTTCCGCACCAGCAACTTCACCTACTGGCCGGTGTCCAGCTGGGCCGCGCACGCCAAGGCCTGGGTGACGCCGAACGTCTACGTCCACGTCGGCGCCTACGAGGTCAACCCGATCCAGGCCGAGCGCGGCCAGCACGGCCTGAACTGGAGCACCAACGACCGCACCGGGGTGATCGTGCCGTACGCGATCGGCTACAGCACCCAGACCAGCGGCGCGCGCCTGCCGGCGCTGTACGAGATCGGCGGCTGGCAGGACAACTCCGATTACCGTGACCCGCTCAACGACCGCAACGGCAACCCGGCGCGGCTGAGCGGGCTGGACTACGCCAATCGCAACGGCCGCTCCGGCGCGTTCGTGCGCTTCGAGCAGCAGGTCACCCGCCCCGACCCGGACAGCAACCGCGGCCTGGTGCTGTTCGGCTCGGCGCTCAAGGGCACCTCCGGGCAATTGATCGAAGACCACTTCCTGGAGCTGGGCCTGGTCCAGCGCGGCACCTTCGCCAGCCGCCCGCAGGACAACATCGCCTTCGTCGTCACCCAGCAGCACTACAGCGACGACGCCCTGGAAGACCTGCGCCTGGCCCGCGCCGCCGCTGGCGGCAGCGGCACCCCGCACCGTTCCCAGACCATGATGGAACTGAGCTACGGCATCGAGGTGACCCCGCAGCTGCGCATCGCGCCGAACCTGCAGTACATCGTGCACCCGGACCAGTTCAACGAGCCGGCGCGCACCCGCGACCTGCCCAATGCCTTGGTGGCTGGGTTGCGGCTGGACTGGACACTCTGAAGGGCGGAGAGTCGGGATTGGGGATTCGCAAAAGCGGGCGGGTCGCGGCTGGGGCGGTGCGTGCCGGGTGATGGCGCATGTTGTTTCAGACGCCCCGCGCTCGGCTCCCTGCCCTGGCGTGACGGCTGGACACGGATTGGCGCAGCGGCGGCGATGGCGGGTCTGCGTCCACCCGCGCGTGTGAAGGCCCGGCGCGGTGAACGCCTTTCCCTTGTCGCGCCGTTCGGGCGCAGCGCCCTCCACGCCAGGGAGACCGCACTGGCGCCGATTGCGCGCCGGCCGCCTCCGATGACCCGGCGCTGGATGACAGGACGCTAACCAACTGGCCGAGCGAAAAATGGCGGAACGCACGAGGCCACGGCATGCCGGGGCCTCGTGCGTTCCCTTCCCTGTGATTCCTATCGCAGTGCTGCTACGCCAGTCCATCGGCGCCTGCGGGAGCGAAAAGTGGCCGGCGAATCGAGTTCCCTTCGATTCCGTGCGAGCCGTCTCCCTGGCGCGGGAGCGGTGACGTTGCCAGCGCGTTCATGATGCCGCCGCCCGGAGGGCGTGAGGATCGGCGGATGCCGCGGCAGGCTATAGGGTTTTCCCTACCCGGCGGAGTCAGGACCAACACCGCGCAAACGATGTCATGGATGACAATCGTCATCACCGCATCGCAGAATCTGGATACAGACTCCACCGAAACTACATCGACGTATGTGAACGTAGCGACTTCGCCGCCGCCGATTACGACGGTTTTCCCACATCCCCGTTGCAAGCATTCGCGTCATGCGCATCCTGGTTGCCGAAGACGATACGTCCATTGCTGTTGCGTTACGCGATTCGCTCGCCGAGTGCGGTCATGTGGTGGACCATGTCAGCGACGGTGCCGCCGCCGAACGCGCACTCGGTAGCGAAAGCTATCAATTACTGGTCCTGGATCTGGGCCTGCCGCGCCGCGACGGGCTGCAGGTACTGCAGCGCCTGCGCGCCCGCCGCGACGAGATCCCGGTGCTGGTGGTGACCGCGCGCGACGCGGTGGAAGACCGCATCCGCGCGCTCGACCAGGGCGCCGACGACTACCTGATCAAGCCCTTCGAACTGTCCGAGTTCCTCGCCCGCACCCGCGCGCTCCTGCGCCGCAGCAGCAGCGGCGGCGTACCCGAACTGGTGCTGGGGCAACTGCGCATCAACCTGGCCGGGCGCCGGGTGTGGCTGCAGGACCAGCCGCTGGACCTGACCGCGCGCGAGTTCGCGCTGTTGGAGACGCTCTTGCTGCGCAGCGGGCGCGTGGTCAGCCGCAGCCAGCTGACCGAAGCGCTGTGCGATTGGCAACACGAAATCACCGACAACGGCCTGGACATCTCCATGCACCGCCTGCGGCGCAAGCTGCACGGCGCCGGCGTCGGTATCCGGACCATCCGCGGCCTGGGCTACCTGCTGGAGGAGTCGCGCGCCGCCTCGCCGGCCGCCGACCACGCACAGATCCCGCAGTGAGCGCGACCGCGGCCGCGCAGTCGCCGGCATACCGCCACCCCAGCCTGCGCCAGCGACTGCTGGCGTTCCTGCTGATCCCCACCGTGCTGCTGATGCTGGTGGTGTCGGCGCTGTTCTACCTGCTGATGCTCAAGTACACCAATCACGTCCACGACATGGACCTGAAGGAGGACACGCAGGGCCTGGCCAACGCGGTCAACGACCCCGGCGAGCGCATGCCGCTGACCCTGCAGGCGCGGCAGCTGCTGGAGTACAGCAGCGACGGCCGGGTGTTCTTCAAGCTGGACAGCCGCCGCCACGGGGTGATCAGCGGCAGCACCCTGCCGATTCCCGCACACCCGGATCCAGCCGAGATCGGCCGGGTGATGCTGTACGACGACCACATGGACAACGGCGTGCCGGTGCGCGTGGCCAGCCTGTTGCTGCCCTCGGCGCTGGAGCCGGGCGATTGGCTCACCGTGTCGGTGGCCGAGACCCTGGACGACCGCCACCGCCGCGCTCGCGAGATCCTGGTGCTGATGCTGCCGACCGAACTGCTGCTCACCTGTTCCCTGCTGGTGCTGGTCTGGCACGGCGTGCGGGTCGGCCTGCGCATGCTGGAGCCGGCGGTGCGCCGGCTCGACGACAGCCAGCGCGACCTCAGCCCGGTATCCGGCCCGGACATCCCGGTGGAGATCCTGCCGCTGACCCAGGCCATCGACGGCCTGCTCGGCCGCCTCAAGCACATGATGGCGCTGCAGGAGCGCTTCCTCGCCGACGCCGCGCACCAGCTGCGCACGCCGCTGGCCGGGCTGAGCATGCACGTGCAGCGCGCCCAGTCCAGCCAGCGCCCGGAAGACACCGCGCAGGCGCTGCAGCACATCCGCCAGCTGACCGACCGCGCCACCCGCACCTCCACCCAGTTGCTGGCGATGACCCGCACCCAGGCGCCGCGCGAGAGCATCCGCGAACTGCTGCCGCTGGACCTGGCGCAATGGCTGCCGCAAGCGCTGTCCGAGCGCATCCCCGACGCGTTGCACGCCGGCGTGGACCTGGGCTACGACGGCGCCGACGACGACGCGCCCGCCTGGGTGGCCGCCGACGTCTATGCGCTGCGCGAGCTGCTCGACAACCTGCTGGACAACGCCTTCCGCCATGCCGCCGGCCGTGTGGTCACGGTCAGCCTGCGCCGCGATCCACAGTCTGTCCGCCTGGCCGTGGACGACGCCGGCAACGGCATCGACGAGGCCCTGCTGCCGCGCCTGGGCGAGCGTTTCTTCCGTGCCCCGGACGCGCCCGAAGGCGGCACCGGCCTGGGCCTGGCGATCGTCGCCAACATCGCAGCGCGCCACCACGCCACGCTGCGCTACCGGCGTTCGGCGCTGGGCGGGCTGCGCGCGGAACTGGACTTGCCGGCCGCCGCGGAGCCGCAGGCATGAGCCGGATCCTTATCCGCCCGCTCACGATGCTGACGCTGGCCGCCGCGCTCGCGCTGGGCGGCTGTGCCAGCAAGCCCATCCCCGACCTGCGCCAGCCGTCGATGCCCGCACAGTGGAGCAGCGCGACGCCGCAGGCGGCCGCGCCACGCCCGCCGGGCAACGCCTGGTGGCAGGACTTCCACGATCCGCAACTCGACGCGCTGGTCGCGCAGGCGTTGCGCGATGATCTCGAGGTGGGCCAGGCGCTGGCGCGGCTGCGCGCGGCGCGGCGGCTGGATGCGGTCGCCGACGCGACCCTGCGGCCGCAGCTGCGCGCGCGCACCGAGGACCCGATCGACCCCGACGCCAGCGCCTCGTTCCTGGTGGTCGGCGTCGATTCGGAATGGGAGCTGCCGCTGTTCGGCCGCGGCGAAGCCACCAACCGGGTGGCACGCGGCGACCTGCAGAGCGCCCAGGCCAACCTGGCGCAGGTGCGCGCGGCGACCATCTCCGACGTGACGCACAACTGGATCGACCTGCGCCACGCGCAGCAGGCCGAACGCCTGCTGCAGGACATCGCCAGCGCGCGCCAGCGCCAGGCCAGCCTGCAGCAGACCCTGGTCGATCTGCACCTGGCCGCACCGGCCACCGCCGCGCAGGCGCAGGCCGCGGCGCTGCAGGCGCAGACCGCGGCGAACGAACCGCGCGACGCCGCAGCCGCGGCCGCGCGGCGCCTGGCGGTGCTGCTGGGCCGCGACACGCCCGACCCGGCGTGGAGCACGGCCGCGGCCGCCACCGCGCCGGGGCAATTGCAGATCGCCGCGGTCGACAGCGTGCCGGCCGACCTGCTGCGCCGGCGCCCGGACATCGCCGCGCACGAGGCCGAGGTGATCAGCGCCGCCGGCGCGCTGGGCATCGCCCGCGCCGACCGCTACGGCAGCATCGGCCTGGGCGGCGCGATCCGCTGGTCGACCAGCCTGCTGACCCATCGCCGCACCGCCACCCATGGCATCGCCTCGTTCGGCCCGGTGATCGACATCCCCCTGTTCGACTGGGGCATCCGCCAGGCCAAGGCGAAGGCGCGCGGCGACCTGCTGGAAGCGGCCACCCTGGCCTACCGGCAGAGCGTGCTGGACGCGGTCAACGAGGTCGAGAACGCCCTGACCACGCTGGAACAGCAGCGGCGCAACACCGAGACCCAGCAGCAGGTGCTGCAGGCACAGCAGCAGGCCAGCGACGTCGCCCAGCAGCGCCGGCGGCTGGGCCTGGGCAGCGACCTGGACGTGGCCACGCAGCAGGCCGCACGCGACCAGGCCGCGCTGGAGCTGCTGGAAGCGCAGCGCCAGCGCGACCTGGCCTACGTCGCCCTGCACACCGCGCTGGGCAGCGCCACCGCGCCGATTCCCGACACCGGCAACGAACACCAAGGCGCGCAGCCCTGATGGTCGCACTGGCCCGCCAGACCCTGCGCTACGAGTGGCGCCGCTTCCTGCCGGTGGTGGTGTCGGTGGGCTTCGCCAGCCTGTTGCTGCTGCTGCAGACCGCGCTGGTGCTGGGCATCTTCGGCAGCGCCAGCGTCTATGTCTCCGGCTCCGACGCCGACCTGTGGCTGGGCTATCCCGGCACGCAGAGCGTGGACCAGGGCCGCGCCATCGATCCGGACGCGGCCGCGCCGCTGTACCTGGATCCGCGGGTGGCGCAGGTCGAGCCATTCATCTGGTTCGACGGCGACTGGCGCGGCCCCGGCGACACCGGTGCGGTGTCGGTCTACATCTCCGGCATCGACACCCGCGACGGCGGACTGATGTTCTCCCGCCTGCTCAGCCCCGCCCTGCGTGTGGGCCTGCGCGAACCGGACACCGTGGTGGTGGACCGCGCGGAACTGGACAAGCTCGGCGTCGGCGTCGGCAGCAGCGCGCGCATCAACGGCCACCGCGTGCGGGTGATCGGGGTCGGCCGTGGCCTGCGCGCGCTCGGCGGGGTCAACGTGCTGGCGTCGCTGGACACCGCGCGCGCGCTCAACAGCGACACCGCACACCCGGATTGGCCCACCTACATGGTGGCCAAGCTGCGCCCCGGCACCGACCCGCAGGCGGTGGCGCAGGCGATCGACAGCGCGGTCGCGCGGCCGCGCGTGGAAGCCTGGAGCGCCGACGATTTCGCCCGGCGCAGCATCCTGTTCTGGATGTTCGACACCGGCGCCGGCTCCGGCGTGCTGTTCCTCGGCGGCATCGTGCTGCTGGTCGGCGTGGCCATCACCAGCCAGACATTGCTCGGCACGGTGCTCGGCGCGGCGCGCGAGTACGCCACGCTCAACGCGCTGGGCGTGAGCATGCGCAACCTGCGCTGGGTGGTGCTGGAACAGGCGGCCTGGGTCGGCGCGCTGGGCCTGATCGGCGCCAGCGCCCTGGGCGCGGCGCTGGTCGCGCTGGCCCGTGCGCACGACGTGCCGGTGGCGTTCAACGCCAGCGGCTGGGGCCTGTGCGTGTGCGCGGTGATGCTGCTGACCGTGGTCTCGGCCCTGGCCGCGCTGCGCGGATTGCGTCGCGCCGATCCGGCGTTGCTGCTGCGATGAGCCGCATCGTCGCCCCCGCCGCACTGCACCCGGCCGCTGCCACCCTCAGCGGCAGCGGGCTGTGCAAGAGCTTCGTCTCCGGCAGCCTGCGCACGCCGGTGCTGCGCGACGTGGAACTGCAGGTGTGGCCGGGCGAGCTGACCCTGATCTCCGGCCCGTCCGGCTGCGGCAAGAGCACGCTGCTGTCGATCCTCAGCGGCCTGCAGCGCGCCGACGCGGGTCGCGTGCTGGCGCTGGGCGAGGAGCTGGGCGCGCTCGGCGCCACCGCGCTGGAGCAGTTCCGCCTGCGCCACACCGGCTTCATCTTCCAGGGCTTCAACCTGTTCCCGGCGCTGTGCGCGCTGGACCAGGTGCGGCTGCCGCTGCAGTACATGGGTCTGGCCCCGGCCGAGGTGCGCAGCCGCGCCGAAGAGGCGCTGGCCGAGGTCGGCATCGCCCACCGCCAGCACCTGCGCCCGTCCGAACTGTCCGGCGGCGAGAAGCAGCGCGTGGCGATCGCCCGCGCGCTGGCCAAGCACCCCGCGCTGCTGTTCGCCGACGAACCGACCAGCGCGCTGGACGCCGGCAATGGCCAGATCGTGATCGACCTGTTGCATCGCATCGCGCGCCGCCACAACACCATGGTGCTGTGCGTGAGCCACGACCCGCGCCTGATCCGCCACGCCGACCGCGTACTGTCGATGGAGGACGGCCGCATCCACGACGACCGCCGCGTCATCGCGCCGCCCTCGCCCCTGCCCTCACGGAATCCCGCACCATGAAAGCGTTCGCCGCCGCGCCCCTGCTGAGCCTGCTACTGGCCGCATGCGCGCCATCGGACCGTACGCCGGCCCCGGCGCCGGCCGCCACCCCGGCCTACCTGGCAGTGGCGCGCGGCCGCATCGACGTGGAAGGCGGCGTACTCAAGCTCGGCCTGCCGGTCGCCGCGACCCTGCGCGAGGTGCCGGTGCACGAGGGCGACGCGGTGCAGAAAGGCGCCTTGCTGATCGCCGGCGACGATCGCGCCGCCGCGGTCGACCTGGACATCGCCCGCACCCGCGCGCAGGCCGCCGCCGCCCACCTGAAGCAGTTGCAGCAACGCCTGCAAAGCGCCCAGCAGAAGCAGCGGCGGCTGGCCGAGGCCGCGCGCCTGGGCGCCGGCGACGGGCAGACCGCCGACGACGCCAGCGACGCGGTGCAGAGCCTGGTCGACGCGCTGGACACCGCGCGCAGCGACGCGGCCCTGGCCGAGGCGCAGGTGCGCGCGACCGAGTTGCAGCGCGCGCAGTATCGTCTGCAGGCGCCGGTCGCCGGTCGCGTGCTGCAGCTGTCGGCCGCGGTCGGCGCGCGCAGCGAGGCCAACACGCCGCTGCTGACCCTGCTGCCGGACGCACCGCGTCTGGTCCGCGCCGAATTGAACGAAAGCTATGCCGGCAGCGTCACCCCGGGCATGGCCGCCGAGGTGATCAGCGACGACGGCCGCCAGACCGTGCTCGGCGAGGCGGTGGTGCGCTGGCTGGCGCCGGCCTACGGCCCCACCCAGCTGCACGACGACGCCACGCCCGCCGGCAACGACCGCAGCGTGGCCTGCGTGCTAGCCTTCACTCAGCCCTCGACCCTGCGCCTGGGCCAGCGCGTGCTGGTGCGCTTCCGCAACCCGGCCGCAGCCAAGCGCTGAGCCTGCACGCCGCCACCGCGGCGAAAGGCTGCTGAAACGCGCGGCGGCGACCCTGCACGGATTGCCGAGACTGCGCAGCCGCGCCTATTCACATGATCGAATCTGCCGAGTTCCACTTCGAAGGCGGCCGCAACGGCGTGCTGCTGATCCATGGCCTGACCGGCACGCCCAGCGAGATGCGCCTGCTCGGCAAGAGCCTGAACCGCGAAGGCTTCAGCGTGCACGGCGTGCAGCTGGCCGGCCATTGCGGCGACGAGGACGACCTGCTGGCCACCAGTTGGCGCGACTGGTACGCCAGCGTCGAGGCCGCCGCCGAGCGCATGCGTCCGCAGGTCGACCGGCTGTTCGTGGCCGGGCTGTCGATGGGCGCGCTGCTGGCGCTGCGCCTGGCGCAGGAGCGTCCGCAGTGGGTGGACGGGGTCGGCGTGCTCGGCGCCACCTTCCGCTACGACGGCTGGAACATCCCCAAGCGCGCGCGGCTGGCGTTCCTGCTGCCGTGGTTCAAGCGCCTGGGCATCGGCAAGCGCCGCATGTTCCTGGAGGAGCCGCCGTACGGCTTGCGCGACGAGCGCATCCGCGCCCAGGTCAGCAGCGCCATGCTCGGCGGCGACAGCAGCGCCGCCGGCCTGCCCGGCAACCCCTGGCACGCCCTGGCCGAGATGTACCTGCTCTCGCGCGACGTGCGCCGCAACCTGCCCAAGGTCGTCGCGCCATGCCTGGTCGCGCACGCGGCCGAGGACGACATCGCCGACCTGCGCAACGCGCGGCTGGTGATCGCCAACGTCTCCGGGCCGACCGAGCTGCTGCTGCTGCACGACAGCTACCACATGATCACCCTGGACCGCGAACGGCGCGTGCTCGGCGCGCGCCTGGCGCAGTTCTTCGCGGCCCTGACCACCCCGCAGCAGGCGGCCGCCTGATGGCGATGAGCGGCTCGGTGGTGGCGATCTGGTTGACGACGGTGGTCCTCGACACCGCCGGCCAGTTGGCCTTCAAGTACGTCGCCAGCCGACCGCAAGGTGCCGGGGTGACGCGCTGGCAGAACATGGCCCGGCAGCCATATTTGTGGTTCGGCGTGGCCTGCTACGTGCTCGAATTCCTCGCCTGGACCGCGTTCCTGTCGCTGGTGCCGCTGGGCCGCGGCGTGCTGCTGGGCTCGATCAACATCGTGGCGATCATGCTGGCCGGGCGCTGGCTGTTCGGCGAACGCCTGGGGCGCATGCAGGTGGCCGGCATCTGCCTGGTCAGCGCCGGCGTGGCCGTGGTGGGGTTGGGCTCATGAGCCGGCCGCCGCTGCATCGCTACGCGGTGGGCTTCGCCCTGCTGCTGAGCTTCGACACGCTGGCCCAGATCGGCTTCAAGCTGGCCGGCACCCATGCCTTCCCGCCGCAGGCCGAACTGGCCTGGGTACTGCGTTTGCTCGGCAGCCCATGGCTGTACGCCGCGCTGCTCGGCTACATCGGCGCGTTCTTCACCTGGATGAAGCTGCTCGAGCACGCGCCGATCGGCCCGGCCTTCGCCGCCTCGCACCTGGAGGTGGTCAGCGTGATGCTGCTGTCGGCGTGGTGGTTCAACGAACACATCGGCGTCCTGCAGGCGCTGGGCGCGGCGCTGATCGTCGGCGGCATCGTCTGCCTGGCGATGGGCGAACGCGCGGATCCTGCCGATGCGCATTGAGATCCCGCCGACCGCCGGCCTGCCGCTGCAGTGGCGCGACCTGTGGCCTGGCCGTGCGCGCACCCGCCTGGCCAGCGCGGTCGGCCTGCCGCAGGCGCTGCTGACCTGCTCCGGCACTGCGGCGCTGATCGTGGCCCTGCGCACCCTGACTGCGGCCAACCGGCGCCGGCAGGTGCTGGTGTCGGCCTATACCTGCCCGCTGGTGGCGCTGGCGGTGGCGCACTGCGGCCTGCAACTGGTGCTGTGCGATCTGCTGCCCGGCTCGCTGGAACTGGACCCGGTGCAGCTGGCGCAACGCTGCGGCAGCGACACCCTGGCGATCATCGCCACCCACTTGGGCGGGCGCCTGACCGACCTTGCGCCGCTGCGCCGTGCCGCCGAAAGCTGCGGCGCGCTGCTGATCGAGGACGCCGCGCAGGCGCTGGGCGGCGTGCACCCCGACGGCCGCCCGGCCGGCCTGGGCGGCGACATCGGCTTCTGCAGCCTGGCCGCCGGCAAGGGCCTGACCCTCTACGAAGGCGGGCTGTTGATGTCGCGGCATGCGCCGCTGCAGCGCAGCCTGGCCGACACCGCCGCCCGCCTGGGCCAGCGCGACTGGCGCTGGGAACTGCGCCGCAGCCTGGAACTGCTCGGCTACGCCGCGCTGTACCGGCCGCAGCCGCTGCGCTGGGCCTATGGCGCGCCGGTACGCCGCGCGCTGCGCCGCGGCGACCGCGTCGGCGCGGCCGGCGACCGCTTCGGCACGGCCATCGCCCAACACGCGGTCGGCGCCTGGCGCGAAGCGGTGGGCGTACGCGCCAGCGCGCGCTGGCCGGCATTCCTTGCGCAGATTCGCGAGCAGGGCCGACGCCGCAGCGCACGCCTGGCCAGCATCCCCGGCCTGAGCGTGATCGCCGATACCCCGGGTGCTCAGGGCAGCTGGCCGATCCTGATGGTGCTGCTGCCCGACGCGGCCGCACGCGAATCGGTGCTGGCTACGCTGTGGCCGCGCGGGCTCGGCGTGGCGGTGCCGTTCGTGCATGCCCTGCCCGGCTACGACTACCTGCACGGCATCGTCGAGCGCACGCCGATGCCCAACGCCAGCGACTTCGCCGCACGCTGCCTGAGCATCAGCAACAGCCCCTGGCTGGACGAGGCGCGCTTCGAGACCATCGTGGCCACGCTGCAGGCGGCCTGCGCCGGCGCGGTCGGGCCGGCGCCGCTGGATGTCGATCTGGTGCACGCCGCTGCGCCGAGCGCCTGACTGGGCGACGGGCGGCTTCGCCAGCGTCGCGATGAAAATGCGCCTCGCGTAACGACGGGAAGAATCCTGCAGGAGCGGCTTCAGCCGCGAGGGCGTTACCGGTAATGCCTCTCGCGGCTGAAGCCGCTCCTACAGACGGACAGGGCCCGCGTTAACCGACGCTGGCCGCGTCCAGCGCCGCCAGCAGCCGCAGGTTCAACGCATGCTGCTGCGCCTGCCAGGCCGACAGATCGGCCGGCGACGGTTCCGGCTGCGCATCCAGCGATGCCAACGTGCGCTTCCACCATTGCGGATAGTGGGCCAGCGAGACCTCGCCAGTGATGTCGCTGCCGCACACCTGCCCGCGCAGCGCGTCGATCGCCTGCAGCAACTGCGGCACGCGCAGTTGGCCCTGGTCCCAGTTGGTGCGCACGTCCTGCGGATCCAGCACGTCCTTGTCCAGCGACAGATAGGTCGGCATCGGCGTGCGCCGCAGGTGCTCCACGAACGCATCGCTCAGTTCGCTCACGCTGGCGAAGCCGCGCACCGCCTGGCCCAGGCCCAGCCGCCGCGCCCAGCCCACGTCCACGCCGCTGCACCAGTAGCGCAGCTTGCCGCGGTACAGCGGCAGCAGATGGTTCTCCCAGGCATGGCCGGGGCCGACGTCGCCGGAGGTGATGCCGGCCACCTCGACCTGCGCCACCTGCGGCAGCGCGGCGATGCGCCGCACCCACGAGCCGCAATGTACCCCGAACGGGAAGCGCATGTTGTCCGGATGGTTGTCGAACACCACCACCCGCAACGGTGCCTGCGCACGCTCCGCCAGGCGCACGATCAGCGGCAGGCTCAGGTGATGGAAATCGCCGCTGCCCAGCAGCACGGTGCCGTACTGCGTCGGCAGTGCCTGCTCCAGCGCCGCGCCGAAGCGACGCAGCCGCGCCATCGAGCAGGCGAAGCGCAGGCCGTCGCACCAGTCACGCAGCGGCAGACGCACGGCGTCGGGCACTGCGCCCAGCGAATCGTCGAGATCGAGCAGGACCGGAGTGCGCATCTCAGTCCTCCTCGGCGGCATCGGCCGCCGGCCCGACGTCGTCGGATTCGAACAGCGGCCGCAGCCGGCGCAGCACGGCGCGCAGCAGCGGATTGCGCAGGTACACCGCATGCCAGGTGTAGGTGAAGCTGGCGCCGAGCTGGGCCTTCACTTCCGGATCGGTCCAGCCGGCGACGTAGGCGGTCAGGCCGTGGCGGCAGGCGTAATCGAGATTCTCGATCCAGCTCAGCGCGTACAGGTTGTGGTCGCGCGCATCCGGGTAATGCAGGCCGATGTACTTGTCCAGCAGCCGGCCCTGGTGCACATAGCACAGGTTCCAGCCGATGATGCGGCCCTGGTGGCGGTACACGAACACCTGCCCACCGGACGCGGCGTCGGTCAGCAGCGCATCGAAGAACGGCTCGGTGAGCAGGTCGAAATGGATCTCGCTTTGCGCATACACCTCCTGGTACAGCGCATAGCAGTGCGCGCGCAGCGCCGAGTCGGCGAAGGCCGGGCCGGTCGGCAGCACCTCGATCTCCAGGTCGGCGCGCGAGCGCAGCTTGCGGCGGATGTTGCGCCGGCGCCCACGCGAGAGCCGCGCCAGGTACTCGTCGGTGGAGGCGAAATCGATCGGCACCCAGGCCAGCGCCTGCCCGCGCAACAGCACATAGCCATTGCGCTCGCAGGCGTCCAGGAAGATCTGCGACCAGGCGTTGTCGGCCTCATCCAGCAGCGGCGAGCGCTGCGGCACGTCCTTGACGATCATCAGCGCGCGGCGCCGGCCCAGTTGCGTGCGCCACTGCCGCGGCAACTGGGCCGGGTCGGCCGCGCGCGGCAGCCAGGCGTATTCGCTGACGGTGCTGCCGACGAAGCTGGTGCGCGGCCGCAGCAGGCGTTGCCACAGGCGCTGCAACGGTAGCCGCGCCACGCGGTCGCGCAGCGCCGGCTCGGCCGTGGTCAGCAGGTCGAAATCGGCCTCGAAGGCCGGCACCCCGTGCTCCAGGGGCTGGATCAGGAAACCGGACGGCGGGTGCTGCAGGAACTGCCGCTGCAAGGCCTGCGGTTCGAGTTGGTTGACGAAAGGCATCTGCAAGATTGATCGTCTAGCGTGGAGAATGGATGCTGCGGCCCAGGCCGCAGCGTGCGATCCACCGGCGGCGGGTGCCGCACGGTGGCCCTTCATTTCGCGGAGCACTGCCATGACCCCGTCCATCGAGTCGCAAATCCACAGCATCGTCACCAAGCATGGCGAGATCGACCCGGCGCGCCTGACCCCCGATGCCAAGCTGCAGGACCTGGGCGTGGATTCGCTCGAGGCCATCGAAATCCTGTTCGACATCGAAGAGCACTTCGACATCACCTTCCCGCAGCGCGACCCGAACCTGGACGACGGCTCGCTCGGCAAGCTGGTGCAGGCGGTCGAGGACGCGCTGGCGGCCAAGGCGGCGGCCGGCGCGGCGCAACCGGCGCACTGACGCACCATGGGCGCCTCCCCGCACGTGCGGCGCGTGGTCGTCACCGGCACGGGCGCGGTCAGCGCGCTCGGCCTCGGCGCCGAGGCGCTGTGGAGCGCGATGCGCGAGGGCCGCAGCGGCATCGCCGCCCTGCCCTCGCCCGATCCGCTCAGCACCCTGAAGATGCGCCTGGCCGCGACCCTGCCCGGGTTCGCGCCCGACGCCACGCAGACCGGCGGCATCGCCCCCGGCCAGCTCGATCGCATGACCCAGATGGCCCTGGTCGCCGCCCAGGAAGCCATCGCCCAGTCCGGACTGCTGCCGCGCGACGATGCCACGCTCGGCGCGCGCTGCGCGGTGGTGGTCGGTACCGGCGTCGGCGCCGAACTCAGCCGCGACGAGCAATCGCGCCGGCTGTACCGCGACCAGGCCGAACGCCTGCATCCGCTGACCATCGTGCGCAGCATGAACAATGCCGCGGCCAGCCAGATCAGCATCGCCTTCGGCCTGCGCGGCCCGGCCTTCGCCGTGTCCAGCGCCTGCGCCTCGGCCAACCACGCCTTCGCCCAGGCCGCGCTGATGGTCCGCCATGGCCTGGCCGACGTCGCCATCGCCGGCGGCAGCGAAGCGTGCCTGAGCCTGCCGCTGATCCGCGCCTGGGAAGCGATGCGGGTGGTCAGCGACGACACCTGCCGGCCGTTCTGCGCACAGCGCAGCGGCCTGGTGCTGGGCGAAGGCGCCGGGATGTTCGTGCTGGAAAGCGCCGAACACGCGGCCGCCCGCGGCGCGCTGCCGCTGGCGGAACTGGCGGGATTCGGCATGAGTTCCGATGCCGGCGACATCGTCGCGCCCAGCATCGACGGCGCCGCCACGGCGATGCGCCTGGCGCTGCAGGATGCCGGCCTGGCCCCGGAACAGATCGACTACATCAACGCCCACGGCACCGGCACGCAGGCCAACGACCGCTGCGAAACCAAGGCGCTGCGTCAGGTGTTCGGTGCGCATGCCGAGGCGCTGGCGGTCAGCTCGACCAAGGCGGTGCACGGCCATGCGCTCGGTGCGGCCGGCGCGCTGGAACTGGTGGCGGCGATCGGCGCGCTGCGCGAGCAGGTGGTCCCGCCCACGGCCAACTTCCTCGATGCCGATCCGGAATGCGACCTGGACTACGTGCCCAACCGGGCGCGCGCCCGCCACGTGCAGGCGGTGCTGAGCAATTCCTTCGCCTTCGGCGGACTCAATGCGGTGATCGCGCTGCGCGCGGCGGGCTGAAGCGCCCGCCGCCGCGGCGAACGGCGGGAGGCAACGCGAACCGCGCGCGTCGTCTCCCGCCCGGCTCATGCGACCTGCTTGGCGCGGGTCAGCAACTGGTCCAGCAAGGACAGGCCCAGGTCGATCTCTTCGTGGCTGATGTGCAGCGACGGCGCCAGCGTGATCACGTTCTTGTAGTAACCGCCCACGTCCAGGATCAGGCCGATGCGCTTGCCGTTGTGGCGCAGCTCGCCTTCCAGGCCCATGTCGACCATGGTGTCGAGCAGCTTGCGGTTCGGCGTGAAGCCGTCCGCCTGGCAGATTTCCGCGCGCAGGGCCAGGCCCAGGCCATCGACGTCGCCGATTTCCGGGTGACGCTTCTGCAGGTCGCGCAGTCCGTCCAGGAAGTGCGCGCCCTTGGCCATCACCATCGACTCGTAGTCGGTCTCGGCCAGCATGCGCATGGTTTCCAGGCCGACCGCGGTGCCCAGCGGGTTGGAGGCGAAGGTGGAGTGGGTCGAGCCCGGCGGGAACACGGTCGGGTTGATCAGCTCCTCGCGCGCCCAGATGCCGGCCAGCGGATTGAGGCCGTTGGTCAGCGCCTTGCCGAACACCAGCACGTCCGGGGTCACGCCGAAATGCTCGATCGCCCACAGCTTGCCGGTGCGGAAGAAGCCCATCTGGATTTCGTCGACCACCATCAGGATGCCGTACTTGTCCAGCACCCGCTTCAGGCCGGTGAAGAAGTTCGGCGGCGGGATCACGTAGCCGCCGGTGCCCTGGATCGGCTCGACGTAGAACGCCGCGTACTCGCACTGCCCGGCCTTGGGATCCCACACGCCGTTGTACTCGGTCTCGAACAGGCGCTCGAACTTGGCCACGCACTGCTCGCCGTACTCTTCCTTGGACATGCCCTTGGGGCCGCGGAAGTGGTACGGGAATTCGATGAACTGGGCGCGGTCGAAATGACCGAAGCGACGGCGATAGCGGTACGACGAGGTGATCGCCGAGGCGCCGAGGGTACGGCCGTGGTAGCCGCCTTCGAAGGCGAACACCAGGCTCTTGCCGGCGCTGGCGTTGCGCACGATCTTCAGCGAGTCTTCCACCGACTGCGCGCCACCGACGTTGAAGTGCACGCGGCCCTTGCGGCCCCACTTGCGCTCGGCGTCGACCGCGATGGTCTTGGCCAATTCGATCTTGGTCGGGTGCAGGTACTGGCTGGCGACCTGCGGCAGCGTCTCGATCTGGCGGGTCAGTGCCTGGTTCAGGCGCGGATTGGCGTAGCCGAAGTTGACCGCCGAGTACCACATCTGCAGGTCCAGGTACGGCACTTCTTCGGTGTCGTACAGGTAGCTGCCGTCGCAGCGGCCGAAGATGCGCGGCGGCTCGCTGTAGTGCACGGTGTCGCCGTAGGAGCAGTACTGGGACTCGTCGGCCAGCATCTGCGCATCGCTCAGCGCGCGATGGTGGTCTGCGCCGGTGCGCAGCAGCGCCTCCGGATCGGGCGCGGCATCGCCATGCAGCGGTGCGAGCGAGGAAAGCGGGACATTCCGGTTCATCGGGATCAGGCTCGTTGGGTGAGAGGAAGCGGGAAGGACACGGCGGCCGTCGCCGGCTCGGCCAACTCGGGCAGCAGGGCGATGGCGTCGTCGAAACCGGTGATCGCGCAATGGGCGATCCCGTTGGCGCGGCAATGGCGCAGCAGACCGTCCTTGGCGAACACCAGGTCGGCCTTGCCAGCCAGGCAGAAATCGGAGCGGCCGTCGCCGATCAGCAAGGTGGCGCGCTCGGGCGGCTGTTGCGCCATCACCGCGCACTTGCAGGTGCCGCTGGGGCAGTCCGGCTGCGCATGCGGCGAGGCCATGCGCCACTGCCCGGCGTCGGTACGCAGCAGGCGGTTGGCGATGATCGGCAGATGGTGCAGGCCGTGGCGGGCCAGGATCCGGGCGATGCCGTAGTCCAGGCCGTCGCTGACGATGCTCAGCGGGATGCCCAGGCGCTCGGCCAGCGCGACGAAGCGCACGAAGGCCGGATCGATCCGCACCGCATCCAGCACCCGGTGTAGCGCATCGACGTCGCCGTCGAGCAGCGCGACCTGCTTGCTCATGCACTCGCGGGCCCCGATCCGACCGGCGACCCAGTCGTCCTCCAGCTCCCGCCAACCGGGGCTCCCGAGGTGTTCGAGCAGGCTGTCGGTCACGTCCTGCAGGGACACGGTACCGTCAAAATCGCAAAGGATGTTCCATTGGGCGCGCAAGGTGGCTCTCCGGCTGATGGGGGCAGAGCCTAGGCACGCTGTCTTTCGCACTCCTTTCGGCGAGGTGAAAGAAAGCGGAGCGTTCACATTGCACGTGGTAACGCCTACCCGCGCGTCGCGCTCCCGTCAGGGAGTGATGCATTGCACAGCCCAAGTCCATCACGATCCGGGTCGCTGTCCTGCCAGACGGCGGGATCGCCCGGGGCCGCCGCGAGCACATGCCCGTCCGCATTTACCGATATCCGCCGCGCGCATCCACCACCTCCCTGCTTGGTCTGCCGCCATGCCGGAACCAGGGTCGAGACAACCCACGCGGCCGTTACGGCAGCAGGCTTGTGCCGGCATTGGCCTATCCGCGGCGCGCGAAGGTGGGAGTGCAACACCTGACCTCGCGACCAGTGCGCCGAAGGCGGCGGTCTTCAGGAAATGATGGCGTTGCAGTATTGGATGACTGCGACACTGAAGTCTTCAAAGTCGATTGTTGAAAGCAGCGGATTCCTCGTCGACTCCTGGGATGGCTGTGCGCCAGGATCACGGCGGCCGGACTCAAGCGCAGCGCCCTCCCCTCTAGGCTGCATCTCACATCCCGCGATCTCGATAGGCCACCCGACTGAGGCCGCATTGGGTGTCGGCCTCCATCGGTCGTTCCAGAGCCGCCTGATGTTGATGAAGGTTGATCTTTCGCGCATCATGAAACATCATTAGTTACATGAAACGCGACGGCCGCCTTTCCTCGGTCCTTCATGCCTTGCTGCACATGGCCGAGCAGGAGGGCCCGATGACCTCGGACGCCCTGGCCCAGTGCCTCGGAACCAATCCCGTCGTCGTCCGGCGCACCATGGGATTTCTGCGGGACGCCGGCATCGTCCAGTCCGAGAGAGGCCATGCGGGTGGATGGCGCATCCAGGCCGACCTGCGTGCCGTCACCCTCCGCCAGTTGCACGAGGCGCTGGGCGAGCCTGCGATGTTCGCCATCGGCAACCGCCACGAGACGCCGGAGTGCCTGGTCGAGCAATCGGTGAACGCCGCGCTCGAAAGCACGTTTGCCGAGGCCGAGGCGTTGCTGCTGCAGCGTTTCTCCGAGATCACCCTGGCCGATCTTGCCGCCGACTTCGCGCGCCGGCATGCGGCTGTTCGACGCAAAAGGAGCTGAGCATGCAGCACGACGCCATCATCATCGGTGGAAGTTATTCGGGCATGGCCGCGGCGCTGCAATTGGTCCGCGCGCGGCGCAACGTGCTGGTGATCGACGCGGGCGAACGGCGCAACCGGTTCGCCAGCCACGCGCATGGGTTTCTCGGCCAGGACGGCGTGCCGCCAGGCGAGATCGCGGCACAGGCGCGCCGCCAGCTGGAGATCTATCCCACCCTGACCTGGCGTGAGGAGCGGGCCGGGTCGGTCACGGGACGGGTGGACGGGTTCGAGGTCACCACGGCCGATGGCGTCTCGCACCATGCGCGCCGCATCCTGTTCGCCAACGGGGTAGCCGACCAACTTCCCGCCGTGCCGGGCCTGGCCGAGCGCTGGGGGCAGTCCGTCTTCCATTGCCCGTACTGCCACGGCTATGAACTGCACAAGGGGCGCATCGGCATCGTCGGCAGCAGCCCGCTGTCGCTCCACCAGGCCGAACTGCTCACCGAGTGGGGCGCCGTGACACTGCTCGTCAACGGCGCCGTGGAGCTGACCCCCGAGACCCGCGAAAAATTGGAGCACCGGGGAGTGGCGATCGAGTCCACGCCCATCGACCGCATCGAAGGCCCTGCCGATGTGGTGCTGGCCGACGGGCGGCAGCTGCCCTTCGCGGGCCTGTTCGCGGCAACGCGCACGTCTCCATCGAATGCCTTGGCCGAGGGCATCGGTTGTGCGTTGGAAGAGACGCCCATGGGCATCCAGATCCGCACCGATGCGGAGAGCAAGACGTCGGTCGCCGGGGTGTTCGCCTGCGGCGACGTGGCGCGCGTGCCGCATTCCGTCTCGCTGGCCGTGGGCAGCGGGGCCATGGCGGGCGCCCAGGTGCACCGTTCGCTGGTCTGGCCCGAAACGCTCGCACCGTCGTGAGCGAGCGAGAGCGCATTCGGTGACCCTGTTCTCCGACCCGGCAGCGGTGGAAGGTTATGCGGAGCGGGCCGCCCGGATGGTGCCCGGGCTGCGCGACCTGCACCGCATGGCCGGCCTGCTGTTGCGCGAGCGCGCGGCTGCCGATGCGCGGATTCTCGTGCTCGGCGCTGGCGGCGGGCTGGAGCTGAAAGCCTTCGCCGAGATGCAGCCGGATTGGCAATTCGATGGTGTCGATCCCTCCGCGCAGATGCTCGACCTCGCGCGCACGACGCTGGGGAACCTGGCTGCCCGCACGCGCCTGCACCACGGGTATATCGACCATGCGCCGATGGGGCCTTTCGATGGGGTGACCTGTTTGCTGACGTTGCATTTCCTGCCGGCGGCCGAACGCCTGCAGACGCTGAAGCAGGTGTTCGCAAGGCTCGCGTCCGGGTCGCCTCTGGTCGTCGCGCACCACAGCTTTCCGGGGGAGGAGCCGGCCAGGACCCGCTGGCTCCAGCGCAATGCCGCCTTCGCGGCGGCTTCCGGCGCGCCTGCGCTACAGGCCGAAGCGAGCATCGCCGCCATCAAGGAGAAGCTGCCGGCACTCTCGCCGCAGCAGGACGTGGATCTGCTGCGGGAGGCCGGATTCGTGGACATCGAGCTTTTCTACTGCGCGTTCACGTTCAAGGGGTGGGTTGCGCGCAGACCGTGAGCGGGCATGGACGTGTCCGAAGTCCTGTGCTCGACATCGCCTGTACCGTGCTGCGCGAACGCGTTGCGACCCATTTCACGCGCGGTGGTGATGTGGGATGCGGCGCTTGCACTGTCGATGCCGCATAGGATCCTCGAGGTGACCACCTTGGCGCCGCAGTAATCGAAGATCCCGTGATCGATCTGTGCGCGCAGCGCCGTGTCGTAACCGTGCCGCGCATATGTTCTCTCGTCGGCAGCGCCGATGCCGAGCAGGTGGACGGGAAGACGGCCGAGCCGTTTCTCGATGGCACCTTCCGGGGTTTCCGAGTACGCCCACCCATTGCAGAAAACGCGGTCGATCCACCCCTTGAGCTGCCCTGGAAACGACCACCAGTAGACAGGGTAGACAAGCACCAGCGCATCGGAGCGGTCGATACGCTCCTGCTCGCGTAGGACGTCGGGCGGCGCGGATGCCTGCAACAGGAACGTGGCCCGGTCTGCCGGATTGAATGCGGGCTGGAATCCCTCTGCCGCGATGTCTGCCAGCTCCGTGGTGTGCTGGCCAAGCGCTGCAACGCCCTCGGCAAACGCGTGCGCGACTGCGTGGGTCAACGACTGCGGATCGGGGTGACTGACGACGATGAGGGCATGCATGGGAAATCCTTGGGGATGGGCATAAACTACCATTGGTATATTAGTCCCTTTAAATTACTTTTGGTAGGTTATCGATGCCCAACCACCCGACGAGGCCAGACGCGGACCGTGCGATCAAGCGGCGCCTTCCCAAGCAGGCCCGGCAGCGCCAACTGCTGGATGTCGCCTGGTCCATCGTTCGCAGCGAAGGCAGCGATGCGCTCACGCTGGGCTACCTGGCCGAGCGCGCAGGCGTGACGAAGCCCGTCGTCTATGACCATTTCGGGGCGCGCAACGGTTTGCTCGCGGCGCTCTACGAGGAGTACGACCGCAGGCAGCACGCACTGCTGGACGAAGCCCTCGCAGCCTGTGCCAGGACACTTCCCGCGGTCGCCAAGGTCATCGCCGCGAGCTACGTCGACTGCGTCATGACCATGGGGCGGGAAATGCCGGGAGTGAGCGCGGCACTGACCGGTTCACCGGAGCTGGAAGCCCTGAAGAAGGAACATGAAGCCCTTTTCCTGGACAAGTGCCGTCACGCGCTCGCGCCTTTTGCGAAGAAGCCTTTGAAGCCGGTGGCCATGCATGCCTTGCTGGGGGCGGCCGAAGCGGTGTCCTTCGCGGCGCTGGCAGGGGAGGTGCACCCCGTGGATGCAGAGAACGAGATCTACGACGCGATCCAGCGGATCACGCTCAGGGGTTGATGCACTTCGCCATCAGGGCTTGGCGCGGTGCGCGGCGGCGTCCCAGACCTGCATGACCTCGGTCACCGCGTTGTCCAGGGCCGCCGGCGTCAGGCCGTCCCGGGCCAGGGTGGACAAGCCCACCAGAAAGCTCCCGAACACCATCGCCAGCGCGCGTACGTCGGTACCGGCCGGCAGCTCACCCGACGCCACCGCGCGCTCGACGCAGGCTGCAATGCCCTCGCGCGTGCGTGCGCGGGCCTTGGCCAGCAGTTTTTGCACGTGGGCATGCTCAGGCGAACAGACGGCAGCTGACAGCACCATCAGGCAGCCCTTGGGATGGCCGCGTTCGCTTTGCATCTTCGCCGAGCGGCGCAAGGTCAGTTCGATGGCCTGGCGTGCCGGAACGCTCGCGTCCCACAGACTTTCCTCCACGCGCCCGTGCGTGGCCAGGTAGTGCGCCACGACCTCCTTGAACAGCGCCTCCTTAGAGCCGAACGCCGCATAGAAGCTGGGGGCCGTGATGCCGCCGCCCATGCCGGCCTTGAGCTGGGCGAGCGAGGTGGATTCGTAGCCATGCTCCCAGAAGATGTGCATGGCCTGACGGATGGCCTCGTCACGGTCGAAGCTGCGGGGGCGGCCCATCTGCGCCATGGAAGACTCCTGCGGAAGCTAGATAAATACTAGTCGATACAAAAGTCGTTGACGAGGGGCGCCAGGCATCACTACATTTGTACCAATCGATACTTATGTTCGACCTTCAAGCGGCGGTGGCTTTGCCAGCCGTCTGCGCCTCCTCCCCGACTCCTCTTTGGACGTGATCCGATGACTGAAACGATCCTGCCGCCCCGCAAGGGCGCGCCCACCGCTGCCGCTGCCGGACGACTGCCGATCGCGGCATTGCTGGCCCTGGCCATGACCGGCTTCATCTGCATCGTGACCGAGACCCTGCCCGCGGGCCTGTTGCCGCAGATCGGCGAAGGCCTGGGCGTGTCCGCGTCGTATGCGGGGCAGATGGTCACGGCGTATGCCCTGGGGTCGCTGCTGGCGGCCATTCCCCTGACCATCGCGACGCGTGGCTGGCGGCGCCGCAACGTACTGCTGCTGACCATCGTGGGCTTTCTCGTCTTCAACTCCGTCACCGCCCTGTCCTCGCACTACTGGCTGACGCTGGTGTCGCGCTTTTTCGCCGGCACGGCGGCAGGGTTGGCCTGGAGCCTGCTGGCGGGCTACGCACGCCGGATGGTCGAGCCGCACCAGCAGGGGCGTGCCATGGCCATCGCCATGGTGGGAACGCCGGTCGCGCTCTCGCTAGGAGTGCCGCTGGGAACCTGGCTCGGTGCGCTCGCAGGCTGGCGTACCGCCTTCGGCATCATGTCGCTGCTGACGTTGGCGCTGATCGTCTGGGTGCAGCTGAAGGTGCCCGACTATCCGGGCCAGTCGGGCCGCGAACCGATGCCGCTGCGCCGGGTATTCACGACGCCGGGCGTGCGCCCGGTGCTGGGCGTGGTGATCGCGTGGATGCTGGCCCACAACATCCTCTACACCTACGTGGCACCGTTCGTGGCGCCCGCCGGGTTGACGGCCAAGGTGGACCGCGTCCTGCTGCTGTTCGGGCTCGCTGCGCTGGTGAGCATCTGGATCGCCGGTCGCTGGGTCGATCGCCGTCTGCGCTCGGGTGTGCTGATCAGCCTCGCCGTGTTCGCCCTGACGGCGCTGGCGCTCGGCTTGTGGACGGCGTCGCCCCTGGTCGTCTACGTGGGCGTTGCGGTCTGGGGACTGACGTTCGGTGGTGCGGCCACGTTGCTGCAAACGGCCCTGGCCGATACCGCGGGCGATGGCGCCGATGTGGCGCTGTCGATGAACGTGGTGGCCTGGAACGGCGCGATTGCCGGCGGCGGCTTGCTGGGTGGCGTCCTGCTGGAAACCCAGGGGGTTGCTTCTCTCCCCTGGGCTGTTCTGGCATTGCTGCTGGTCGGTTGGCTGGTGGCCTGGTCGGCCCGCGCGCGTGGGTTTCCTGCCGGTCCTCGGGCATCGAACATGGCGGTGGCGGGGCATTGATACCCCCTTGGTTGAAACCCGGCTGGCAGGTGCTTCGGTCAGCCCCTGGACGCTGGCGCGCGCTGTGGGCCTGCTACACCCCGTGTCCTGGAGCGTGTCATGAACTTCCCGCCGCAGCGAACGCCCGCGCAGCGGCGGGCAACATACGCACTGCAAAGACTAGGAAATGCAGTTCGCGAGCACGTCTGGCAACCGCTCATAGTCCCGCGAGAGCCTGTGGAACCTCGCTAGCCAGTCGAAGCTTCTCTCTCCACCTAGGGCCGAAGCAGCAACTCTAAATCCTTTTTCACCTCGGGCAGCTTCACGATCTGCAGGTCGATGCCGTTGTTTGGCGCTGCCTTGGATGCCGCTGCACCCTTGTAGCCCCTGATCCGCACAAGCCAGTTGCACCGTGTGGCCTGTGGCGTGCTGCACGTCTTTGCACAGCGTGTCCACTTGGGCGCGGTCTTGCTCGTCTGCCGACGTGACATGCACCGACAGCACCATGATGTAAAACACATCAGAACTGCAGTTCTCCGCGCCATCAGTCACTTGCACATCCAGCATATAAGGCCGCGAGCATTACCATCCCGACAAAGCGCAATACCAACACTCCCTTATGCCAAAAAAGTCATTAATGCATAGTCACCCGAGCCCAAAAAATTAGATTGACCTATACTCAGGAGCCACCTAGCGTTTCAATGCCCCTCCGACAAACCAGATGGCGCCCTGCATAAAACCTTAAGTACCTCACTAGAAGCCGGCTCAATATAATAGAATTTATTCCCATCATGCACTTTAAGCAGGCCGAGCCCCTCACCGCCACACCTGTAATAATAATTATTCACTCCCCCAGGATACTTTGCGGGCGAATGCACCAAAGAAAATGCTCGTTCAGCAGATGTAAAATACGAATGATCGAGCTTGGAAAAGCCCTTAAGAAAGTTGTCACTGGGCGCAGAAAATACAACTGCAACTCCACCAGCATCAACACTATGCCGCTCATAGATATCGGTAGCACTCTGCGGCAAAAAGTCCGGAACCCACCCTTTTGCGATAGCATCATCCGCCACCGCATCACCATAAGTCGCATAGAATTTTGAAAAATTATGCGCGCATCCTGAAACATAAATAATTAACGCAAAAATCAGAAAATACATCTTCGCAGTGCATGCCATACACTGTGCACTTTAGGAATCCTTGAAGGCTTGATATTCAACAGCCGCATCACGGACATCACTCCATGCAGCGTGGCTAAAATCCGATACCCCATCAACACCTGCATCCGGAACACCTTCAACCGCCATGACTATTTTCCTTATCGCCTCACGTCTTGAATTTGGAATTCCCTCCCATGCAATGAGCGATTTACCGGATAGAAACTCCTGTTTAACTTCCCAAGCCACACCCGGATGATCACCAAATTTTTTATGTAAATAGTCAACACCAAGACAGAAAGAAGATACAGCCTCATCGAAATACAAAAGGCATTGCAATAACGACTCTTCAACAGAGATCCCCGAATCGCCCCGCGGATCCTGCTTAATTTCGAATTTATCTTTCATTGCCTTCATTCCTTATCGCTATATCTTGCTCTTCGGTAGCATTAAGCGAATCCGAATAAGTTGCAAAGAATGCGCCCACACCCCACCTAGACGTGATTCCGAGCAAGCGAATCCATGGAATTTTGGTTGCGGGTGCAGGATGAGCCTGCTGTGCAGTTTGAGGTATCCCGTTAAGCTTGTAACGCTGCCAAGGCGTGCCTGGAGTCTTGGTTTTCCAGTAAGCCTTTGGCGCGGTTTTGGGACCACCATTATTTCCATCTGGCACATATCTACATATTGCTCTATCGGCGCCATTTTTTGGACCAAAAAATGTTCCAGGCGGCTGCCCTGGAGCTGGCGTCCACGGACCGCCGGGGATACTACTGGGCGGAGTTGTTCCCGGCGAGTAGGCTTGCAGACCATACGTATCAATTTCGGAGGCGGGATTTTGGCCTGCATACCCATATAGGCTTACTCCCCCCAAAAATCCAATCGGATCACTCTGCACATACCGACCCGCACCCGGCTCATAGTCGCGGAAGTAGTTCTGATTGAGCCCGCTCAGCGCGTCATAGCGCTGGCCCGGGAAACGCATGTCGAACACGAAAGCGGTGCCGTCCTTGTCCGGGTCCTGGTCCGGCGCGGTGCTGCCGAAGGCTTCGCCCTTCAGGTCCCAGCGCCAGATCGCCAGGTCGCGGGTCGGGTCGATCACCTCGCGCGGCGTGCCCAGGTGATCCGGCTGCACATAACGCAGCGCGCTCTTGACCAATAAGCTGGTCGTAGTCGTTTTGGGTGACATCACCGAGCGCGTCGGTGACGGTCTTGGTGCCGTTGGAGTAATAGCTTAAGTCGCCCGGGTAACCCTGCACTTTTGCCTGCGTGGCCAGAGTGCATCGACTATCCTGCCGCCGCACCCGGGCAACTCGTTCATTCAATTCACGGAGACAGGCCGTTCTACAGGTAGTTGCTCTCCTGGGGCGGATCCTCGGTGATTTTCAGAAGCTCGTCTTTGTTTCTGGTGTACTTGATCGTCGCAAAGGTTTCCAAGTACGTCATGGTCCTACCGCCTGGACGCGCAGCAAAGACAAAAAAATTCTCCTTGCTAGCTTTCAACCCTATCTTGCCAATGAAAAAACGAATATTGAGCAATTGAGAAATCGTCGAACTGGGGCTGGCCAGCACGACGGTCTTGCGCGCGCAGTTCTTGAAGAAGTCATCGAATGCTGCACCCGATTTCGGCTCAACCTCATTTATCCTCATGACCTCGTGTCCATCGTAGACATCGAGCTCCACCACGACCACAGCACGGGCATCACACGAGCTGGAGGCACTCGCTGGGCCAACGATGGAGAAGGTGAGTAGTGCTGCTGCAAAGCTCGCGACTAGCTTCATGTCATTCACCCGTATATCTCAGAACGGTCATGTTTGTAGGATCGGGAAAGCTGTCGATACCGACAGGTCCCACGTACACCTCATGAGCTCCCAGCGTAGACACGCCACCGTTTCCGCTGGGAACCACTATCGCTGTATGTCCAGTCGAGTTTGGCCCAAGGTTCCTATAGGCCGCAATGTCGCCAGGCAGTCGCTCTTCATACTGCCCGAGCCTCCTCCAATTTGGAATCGTTCCCTGAGCGAGCTCTGCCGCAGTAGCGCAGCGATCAACGGATGCACCATTTCTGCCTTTTACCGAGACCGTCGTCGGAGCACCTGCTGCGGACGCAGCGTCGCAAACAAACGAGGAGCACTTCCACGAGCCTTTCGGGTACTGCTCTGACCTCGATTCGTAAAACCCGTAAGCTGTAGATCCGACCTTCTGCATTGCCCAGTCAGAAATCATCACTCGTGTCTGCAGGTTGCGTGGACTTCCCTCCACAAGGCCGAAGGGATCGATCTTTGCGAGCGGGGCACCTCCAGCATAGGTGAATGTCCCGACACCACCGAGCAGTCCCAGCGGATCGCTCTGCCCGTATCGCCCCGTACTAGTGTCATAGTCTCGGAGGTAGTTCTGATTGAACCAACTCGCGGCGTCATAACGTTGACCCGGGAAACGCATATCGAACACGAAGGCGGTGCCGTCTTTGTCCGGGTCCTGGTCCGGCGCGGTGCTGCCGAAGGCTTCGCCCTTCAGGTCCCAGCGCCAGATCGCCACGTCGCGGACCGGGTCGATCACCACGCGCGGCGTTCCGAGGTGGTCCGGCTGCACGTAGCGCAGCGTGGTCTTGGCCAGCACGCCCACCGGCAGATCATCCAGCCAGATCGTCTGCTGCACGACCGCACCGTTGTTGTCGTAGTCGCCCAGCCATTGACCGTTCTCGTCGTACAGCGTGTAGGTGTTGGTACTGCCCACGCGCCGCACCTGCTCGCCGCGGCCGTTGTAGGCGTAGTTCGCCACCACCGTGCCGCTGCGCTTGACCTGTGTCAGCCGCCCATTGGCGCCATACACGTACTGCACGGCGGTGCCGCCGATGGCCGTGGTGTTGCCAGCCGCATCGTAGCTGCGTGCGGTACCGGCCACGCTGCTCAGGCGGTGGCTGGTGGTCGGATAGCTATAGGTCTGCGTGCTGGTGTTGACCTTGGCGCTGAGGCGGTTGCCGGTGGCGTCGTAGCTATAGCCATCGATCACCGTATCGGTCGGGCCGTCCTTGAACGCGGTCAGCCGGCCCAGCGGGTCGTAGTCCAGTTTGATGACCGGCGCAGTGTTGCCCGGCGCGGTCAGCGCGCTGAGATTGCCGACCGGGTCGAAGGCGAAGCCCACCGCCAACCCGTCGCTACGGGTGTCGTTGACCGCCAGCGGGCGGTAGTCCTGGTCCAGCACCCGCTGCATTGGCCGGCCGTTGCCATAGGTCCAGCCGGCGACCGGGCCGAACGGATAGTAGGTGGCCTGGTTCAGCAGAACCTGTCTTGTACCGCCAGGTGGCGTCACCCCGACTTCGGCGGTCTGACCTTGGGCATTGCGCACGTAGTCCACCACCGCTCCATCCGGGTAGGTCAGGCGGCTCAGCTGCCCGGCCTTGGTGTAGGCGTAGCGGACCACGAACACCTTTCCGTTGGTGGTCTGCACCTTGCGCACCAACTCGCCGAAGCGGTCGTAGCAGTAGTCGGTGCTGCCGCTGCCGTCCTGCATCCGGGTCAGGCGACCAACACCATAGGTCTCGCCGCTGGCGCAGGTGCTCTGGCTTACGTCGTAGGTATAACTGACGTTGAGGCTGGTGGTCGGATAGGTGACCTGGGACAGCCGGTTCAGCGCATCGTAGCCGTAGGTCGTCTTGATGTTGCGCGCATCGGTCTGGGTGGCGCGGTTGCCGGCGCTGTCGTAAGTGTAGGTCGTGCTGCCGGTGTCCGGGCTGGTGAGCTTGGTCAGGTCACCCAGGGCGTTATAGGCGTAGGTGGTGTCAAGCCCCTTGGGATCGGTGACCTTGGTCAGGTTGTCCAGCGCGTCGTAACCGAACTTGGTCTCCGCGGCGATGCCGCCCACGTCCTGCAGGGTGCGCGCCAAGCGGTTAAGCGGGTCGTAGTCGTTCTGAGTGGCATGACCGAGCGCGTCGGTGACGGTCTTGGTGTTACCGTTGCCGTCGTAGCCGAAGTCGGTCGGATCGCCCTGCGCGGTGGCCTGCGTGGCCAACTGGCCGAGCTGGTTGTAAACCCGAGACAAAGTACGCTTGAGCGTGCCCGACGCGTCCTTGGTGTCCTCCTTGGAACGGTTGCCGGCATTGTCCAAGGTGTAATGGATGGTATTTCCGGCGTTGTCGGCGATATCGGTCAGCCGGTGCGCGGCATCGTAGGTGAAGCGGGTGAACGCACCATCGGGCTGCGTCACCTGCTTGACCAGCCCGGTCGGCCAGTAGTCGATCGCAGTGATGCGATCGTCGCTCTCGCTGCTGTCGTCGGCCCCACGCACCTTACTGGCAGTCAGCCAACCACGCGAGTGGTAGCTAAAATCGGTGACCACGCCGTTGGCGCTCTTCACCGAGAGCGCACGGCCGGCACCGTCGTAGGCCAGGTATTCGGTGATCTGACCGAGCGCATTGGTCACCTTCCACAGGTCGCCCTTACGGTATGGGCAGGCGGCAGAGGTGGTGGCGCAGTTGGGCGCATCCGCCATCCGATAGGTGTAGGTCGTGACGTCCGCCTTGTCCGAGCGCGGCCCATCCACCTTGATCACCAGGCCCAGCAGCGGGCATGTGCCTGCGCTGATGTCATCGTTCTCGCAATAGGTCGTCGTACTCGTACGAACGGCAGCCGTCTGCGAGGACTGGAATTGCGTCGAGGCCAACATTTGGCCACGCGCATTGAAGGTGCGCATGTAGCCGGCTACGGGCTTACCGGCAGCGTCATACACCAAGCGCCTGGCAATCTGCCCGTAGGTGCTGCGCGTGATCTCGACCCGGCGCTGCTGCGCGGATCCCAGGCCCTCAACGATTGATTCTGACGGATCGGACGAATACGTGTACTGCGTGACCGAGCCAGTCGCCGCGATGGACTTGATGATCCTCTGGTTCTCGTCGTACTGCTTCGATATCTGCCCGGAGGGATCCAACTCGCTGGTCGGACGATGATATGCGTCGTCGCGCAGCGTATAGCTGCGTGTTGCGCCAGCAGCGGTCACGACCTGCGTATGCGCCGCATCGGGATAGCTCACGCGGACGGTGTTGACCGGGGTGTCCCCACCACCCTCGGACTTGTAGGTCAACCGATCATTGGCGTCGTAGCCAAAGCTCTTTTGGCGTTGCCCCTGCTCATCGACGACACCCGTCAAGACGTTCTGCCGTGCAACCCCGATCAGACCCTGTTCGCCATACAAGAACTGGCGAACAGCGCTAGCGTCCTTCCATATCTTCGACAGATTGCCCGAGGCATCATATTCAAGAAGAACCTCACGATCCCCACCGGTGACCTTGCTGATCCGGCCATTCACGTACTCGAAGTTCAGCGTCCGACCCGCCGGCGACGTCAGTCGAACGACTCGACCACCGTCATCACGTTGCACCACGAATGGGGCCTGACCCATCGGGCCGAATTCGGCGACCCGGCCATCGTCGTTGAACTTGTACTGAAAATTTCCGGACGTATAGATACTGCCATTGTCATCGTTGGTCACCCGATCCGCTGGGCGCCCCTCCAAGCCAAAGCCCTCGCCGTCGTCTACAAATAACCTTGAATACGTGCCTGGCGCGACCTCAATGTAAGAATCATTTCCGCCTGAAGCCATGCGCTTTTCAAAGCTCAAATCCCACGAGCGCGATTTGGAGTCATAAGCAAGCGAAACGGGAAATCCTTCGATAGACAACAGGTCTTCATTCAGGGCATGAGCACCTGTTCCAAGCTGAACGCCCGCCGAGTTACAGCCCTCTTCTCCGCAAGACAGGTCAAGACGCTGGACGATCTTGTAGACATGAGGGTCCATGCAGAGTTCCGAAGGTGGATTGGAACCACCCGCCGAACCCCAGTCGCCATCCTCGTAATCGCGAGCAACCATACCCTGTGGGCACTGGAAAGGATCGACCCGCGTATAATCACCAGAAGTTTCGTATGTCTCCCCAGACTGCCTCACCAAGTGATGCAAATTCATCTTCCGGCCCGAATAAACCACCGCGCCGTAGTGAGGCGCCGTTAGATCTGATGGCTGATCCCCCCCCATGGTCGGCTTTGTGCCTGAACTCACAGCCACCCATGAGCCGGTGCTCGCTTTAGGAGTCACGACTTCGCGACCACTTACCACTTCCGGCAAAATCATCGCCGCCACATTAGACAAATCATTTTCCGACTTACAATGATACCCATAGGCATAGGGAATCTTGTAATCACAAGGAGAATATTTAGGCATTCCCTCGGGAGTGAGAGAATACCCTTTATCCAAAAATCTGGCGGGAGGAAGATCTTTTGCCTCATATTCGTAAAGAAGCAAATCCTGCGCCTTATTATCCATCACATCCGCGTAATAGGGGCCTTGCTTACTCAGCATCAGTTGACGCCCGTTCGCATCGGCAGTCGCCGCATCGAATGCGGCCTGAAAGCTTGAAAAACACTGATCCGAGCCTCCAGCAACAGACTCCACGTAGCAATATTTATTTTCAGCACGAGCGCCGAAGGAAGTGGCAAAAAAAATCAGCAAGGCCACAACTAGAGCCGAGATGATTCGGTACCCACCACCAAGCAAGACCTGCATGTCAGACTCCCTGTCGTGATCTGATTTCAGCGCCCGAAGTACATATATTCGGGCCTTCCATTAGGAGATAAGTGCCACCGGCGAGGTTGCGCCTTGATTTCAGCGCGAATCAGATTGGGGGTGCCGAGTACTTTTGGAAGGATCGCCCGAATTCTTCAACAGGCAACGCAATAAACTGCCAAGGCGCTGGCCGACATACCAAAAGCCAGGAATTTTGTTCATATTCAGTCCGTGAACACTTGAACATTGTGGGGGCCACACTACCCCCAAACATATTGCAGGGGCAAGCTTCTATCAGCCCTTCCATCGAAACCCTCGATCCCCGGCCATGAACACCTCTAGGATGTCCGGGTACGGCCGCAGCACCAGATCTCGATTGACGACGATGCGCACCGGCAGCCCGGGCCGGGCCGTCAAGGTGGATCGCACATTGAGGTTCCGCCGGGTCAGTTCCTACCCAACATGATTCATAGAGTCCTGCAGCCCATCCCGGCCAGCGATGACGATGCGGTTGCCGTCCTGGCGGTTCTCCGACCCGGCCAGTTCGGCTCCCACGCCTAAAGAGCGTGGTGAGCGCCGAGCCGACCAGCAGGCGGTTCCAGTGCCGGTCCACAACATCCTCCAGGCCTGCGTAGCCGGCCGGATCGGTGCCCACGAGGTTGTCGAGCTTGAGCGAGGACGTGTCGGGCAAGATGATCCAATGCCAGACCACCTGAAGGCGGCTCTGCCCGTAGCTGACCTGGCTGTTGTACCGGCCGAAGATGCGCGAGCCCTGCGGGATGAGCAGGTGCCGGCCCGTGGCGGTGTCGTAGACGGGCTGGGTCACGGTGCCGATGACGTCGCCCAGCAGGCTGAAGCACTAGCGATTTAGCCGACTGCACAAAAACTGCACAGCGGCGAAGTCGATCGGCGCCGCCTGAGCGCTGAAACGCTTACGTACCCATGGTGCCCGGAGCCGGAATCGAACCGGCATGGGGTCGCCCCCGGCGGATTTTAAGTCCGATGCGTCTACCAGTTTCGCCATCCGGGCCTGGTGGCGCGTAGCGTGCCTGATCGGGCGGCGCTTGTGAACCGCAGGGCGCTGCCGACCCGGCAGACGCGCCGAACAGAGACACCACATACCGGCATCGGCAGGCTTGAGTACCACCACCGAAAAGCCCCGGCGCCGCCGCCACGGCGGCACCGGGGATGCCAACGGAAAGCGAGAAGCGCGGCGCGCTCAGATGGCGCGCGAATAGCGCGCCGGTTGATCGGGCTGGCGCAGGTAGCGGTCGAAGCACATGGCGATCAGGCGCAGCAGCGGGCGTCCGCGGGCGGTGGCCTGGACCACGCCGTCGCGGTAATCGGCCAGGCCGTCCGCGCACAGCGGCGCCAGCGCGCGCAGTTCCTCGCGGAAATAGCTGGCGAAGTCGATGCCGTGACGCTGTGCCACCGCCGCGGCGTCCACCCGCCCCTGGCACATCAACTGCTGGATCAGCTCGGCGCGCAGGGCGTCGTCGGCGCTGAGCTGCAGGCCGCGCAGCACCGGGCTGTCGCCGGCATCCACCGCCGCTTCCCAGGCCGGCAGGTCGCGCTGGTTCTGGCTGTAGCTGGCGCCGATGCGGCTGATCGCGCTGACGCCCAGGCCAAGCAGATCGGTGTCGGCGTGGGTGGTGTAGCCCATGAAGTTGCGGTGCAGGCTGCCCTGCCGTTGCGCGCGCGCCAGGTCTTCCTGCGGCAGCGCGAAGTGGTCCATGCCGATGTACTGGTAGCCGGCCGCCGAGAGCCGGCTTACCGACAGGCCGAGCAGCGCCAGCTTCTGTTCGGCGTCGGGCAGGTCGGCGTCGGCGATGCGCCGCTGGGCCTTGAACAGCTGCGGGATGTGCGCGTAGCCGTAGACCGCCAGGCGGTCCGGCCGCGCCGCGATCACCGTCTCCAGGGTCTGCTCGAACCCGGCCAGGGTCTGCCGCGGCAGGCCGTAGATCAGGTCCACGTTGACCGAGCGCATGCCGTGCACGCGGCAGGCGCGCAGGATGTCCAGGGTTTCGTGCACGCCCTGGCGGCGATTGATCGCCTGCTGCACCAGCGGGTCGAAATCCTGGATGCCCAGGCTGGCGCGGTTGAAGCCCAGCTCGGCCAGCGCGGCGATGTCCTGCGGCGTCACCGTGCGCGGATCCAGTTCGATGGACATCTCGCGGTCCGGCGCCTGGCTGCAGCGGAACAGGCCGCGCAGGCCCTGCACCAGTTCGCCGAGCAGCTCCGGCGCGAGGAAGTTCGGGGTGCCGCCGCCCAGGTGCAGCTGCACCACCTCGCGCTCGCCCTCTAAACACGCGGCCATCATCGCCGCCTCGCGCAGCAACCGCTGCACATACGCGCGGCCGCGCTCCGGGTCGCGGGTGATGACCCGATGGCAACCGCAGTAGAAGCACGGGCTGCGGCAGAACGGCACGTGCACGTACAGCGACAGCGGCCGGCGCGGATCGCTGGCCTGGACCGCGGCGAACAACTGCGCCGGGCCGAAGCCGGTCTGGAAATGCGGCGCGGTCGGGTACGAGGTGTAGCGCGGGCCGGGACGGTCGTAGCGGCGCAGCAGGTCGGCGTCGAAGGTCCAGGCGGCGGAAGGATCGGGCGCGGTGAGGATGTCCATGGACCGAGCATGCGCGGCACCGGGCGCGGCCGCCTTGACCTGGATCAATCCGCGCACGCGGCCGGCGGCAGCGGCGACACCGGCTCGAATGGACGCCAGCTCATCTGGTGCCGGCGCCAGAAGGTCTCGGCGATGCGCTGGGCAACGTCGTCGGCCAACAACCGCATCGGCGCGTTGTGCAGCTCGGCGGTGCTGGCGCGGAACAGGCCCAGCCAGCGCTGGAACAGCAGTTCGCTGAGTTCGCGCATGGCCATGTGCCGGGGCATCGGCGCACCGCGGAAGCGGCGGGTGCCGCGCAGCATCGCCGACCAGAAATCGCACAGCTGCTGCTCATGCGCCTCCCAGTCCTCGATGTGCGCGGCGAACACCGTCGACAGGTCGGCGTCGGCGCGCACACGGCGGTAGAACGCTCCCACCAGCGCTTGCACGTCCGTCTCGCTGCACAGGTCCGGCCCCGGCAAGGGCATGCCTTCGATCTCGTCCTGCATGGTCGGCTCCACAGCGTGCGATCTCATCAGTCTCCACGTCGCGGCGGCAGCGGCCTTGATCAGGATCAATGTCGGGCCGGCCCGCGCTGCCTAGTCTGCAGCTGCGGCATGCGCCGACGCCGGTGTCGACGGGGGATCGGCGGCCAGGCGGCTGGCAGGCGCGGCGACGTGTGGCGCCGCTGCCTTGGCGCATGCCGCATCCTTCTTTCGCGATGGAATCCACCGTCATGGTCTCTCCCGACGATCCGCTGCTCGATCCGCTCGATCCCGGCGCGCCGCGCCCGCTGGTGCAGCGGCTGGGGGTGATCCTGTGGCCGAGCTTCCTGGTCGCAGGCGCCATGAGCGTGCTGTTCTTCGCCCTGGTCGATCCGTTGGCGCTGCGCGACATCACCTTCCCCGGCCGCCAGATCAGCCGGGAACTCGGCTATACGGTGGGTTTCTTCATGTTCTGGCTGGCGACGCTGGCCTCGAGCCTGCTCACCGGTTTCCTGTTGCGTCCGGCGCCGCACGGCGACGCCGCCGCGCCGCTGTCGTGAGCGGGCTGCCGATGGCGCGCACGATTCCCTTGCATGTCGTCACGTCGCCCGCCGCCGCGGCGGGGCCCGCGCCGCCACATCGGTACACGCAACTGCGGCGCGTGGTGCTGTGGCTGCTGTTGGCGGGGTTCTACCTGCTGCCGTGGCTGCGCTGGCAGGGCCGGCAGGCCCTGCTGCTGGACCTGCCAGCGCGGCGCTTCGATCTGTTCGGCTGGACCCTGTGGCCGCACGACGTCGGCTGGCTGCTGCTGGCGCTGGGCGCCGCCGCGGCGTCGCTGGCAGTGCTCACTACGCTGACCGGGCGCCTATGGTGCGGCTTCGCCTGTCCGCAGACGGTGTGGAGCCACGCCTTCGCCTGGATCGAACGCCGCTTCGCCGACTGGCCGGCCGCGGCGCGGCACCTGCTGTGGGCGACCGTGGCGCTGTGGACCGGGGTCAGCTTCGTCGGTTACTTCGTGCCGATCGCCGATCTGGTCGTGCGCCTGCATCCATTCGCCTGGAGCGGCTGGGAGACGTTCTGGGTGCTGTTCTACGCGCTGGCCACCTGGGGCAATGCGGGCTTCCTGCGCAGCCAGGCCTGCCGCTACCTGTGCCCGTATGCGCGCCTGCAACCGCTGCTGTGCGACCGCGACACGCCGCTGATCGGCTACGACGCGATGCGCGGCGAACCGCGCGGCGCCCGCGCATGCGGCCAAGGCAGCGTCGCGCAGCGCGGGCGGCGCTTGCTGGATCCCGTCACCGCACGCGACTACGCCTTGCGCGCCAGCATCGCGCAACTCGCCGGCCAAGGCGGCAGCCGCGGCGAGGCGCTGGCCGCGTATGCCGGCACCCTACCCAAGTTCAGCGCCGAGCAGCTCGGCGACTGCATGGCCTGCGATGCCTGTGTGCAGGCCTGCCCCGCCGGCATCGATCCGCGCAACGGCGCGCACTACGCGTGCACCGCCTGCGGTGCCTGCGTCGACGCCTGCGACCGCAGCATGGATCAGCATGCGTTCGCGCGCGGCCTGCTGCGTCGGGCCGGCGCCAATGCCATCGACCGCCAACCGCGGCGCTGGTGGCGACGGCCGCGCTTGCTGGGCGGCGGCGCTATCTTGCTGGTGGCGCTGCTGGCGTGGTGGTGGCTGGCGGCGTGAATCGGCGCAGGCCGGCACGGGGCTCTTTCACAACATCGGATGCCTCCCGGCTTACGCTCTGCAGCATGCGCGCCGCAAGACCGAAGCGCAGGAGTGGGAGCAACGCGCGACGTTGAGGGCGCGACATCCATCGCGTTTCGAACACCATCGAAGTGGCGCTGTTCCCACGGCTCGGTATGCGGCTTGGCCGAATTTGGACAGGAGCAAATTGGACAGGAGCAAACATGAGGCAGGTCAGCAATGGGCGAGTGCTGCTCGCCGTTTGCCTAGCGATTGGCCTTTCGACCAGCGGTCTTTCGGCGAGCACGGCACCGGCGGCGCGCTATGTCGATCTCGCCACGCCGTTCGAAAAGGCCGCGATCGAGACCGCGGGCCAGCCGGAAGATATCCGCATTGCGACGATCCGTTCCCGGATCGATGCGATGCTGCCTGGCCTGTATCCAGAAGGTGCCGGCACAGACAAGCGGATCGGCGCCGCCCTGCATCGGTTTTCCGTTGGCCATGACGACTACGATCGGGTGGTCGCCGATTTTCCGATCGCGCTGAACGGTGCGATCGCGCGATTCCAGGCCGTCTTCCCTGGCTTTTCGTCCCCGCTGCCGATCTATCTCTATCACTCGCTCGGGCAGCGCGATGGCGGTTCGGATTACCTGCAACCGGGCAATCGGCACGTCATGCTTTTCGGTGCCGACATGATCGCGAAGTACCATGCCGACGATTCGCTCGAACCGTTCCTGATCCACGAGATCTTCCATCTGCAACATGCCCGCCATTTCGCCGATTGCGACCCGCTGTGGTGCACGCTGTGGCAGGAGGGGTTGGCGGTCCAGGCGACCGCCACGATGGTGCCGCATGCATCGGATCATCAACTGCTGCTCGACATCCCCGCTCCCATTCGCGCACCGACCGATCGGCGCTGGTCGGCTGCCCTGTGCTTCGTGGCAGCCCATTTCGACGATGGCGACGGCGCGGCGACCGCCAGCGCCTTGCAGATGGGGGGCCATCCGCCGGATGGGCTGCCGGATCGCTTTGGCTACTACGTCGGCTTGCGCCTTGCGCAGGCGACGGGCCTGCAGATCACCGAGCTTTCCCGACTCGACCACAAGGCCGCGCGCGCCGTTGCGCGGGCAGCGCTGTTGAAGCTTATGACAGAGGCGCATACCACCTGCCCCACGCCTCCTGCGATCCGGTCGGCGGTGCGCTAGCAGACCAACGGCGGTGCCAGCGATGGAGGCTGGCGCCCTTGCGGTCCGACCTCAATCGGTTCGCATCACTGTCCAGATCGCGATATGCCTCGGCGCAACCAGGATGTCGTCCAGCGCGGCATTCCACTCGTGACGATAGCGCCGATGCAGTTGAACCTTGAGGACATCGTCGCGATCGGTCCAGGTCTCGTGAAGCTGGAAGACCGTCGGTCGCTCGGGATCGACGTGCAACGCCGCACGCACGAAGGTCCGCTCGTGACGCATCGCATCGAGCACCGGGTCGAGCAGCGCGCGAAAGCGTTCCACCTGATCCGCTTTGACGTGGAAGGTGATGACGTAGGTCTCCGGGCGTGTCGTCGAGCTCATGCGGGCGCCACCTCCGGATCGACGACCATTCCCAGCGAGCGCGCGACAACTGCGCCCGGCGGCCGGTCTGCGCTGCCGGCCTGTGCAGTGGCCAGCCAGCTCATGACGCCGCTCGGCTGACGATGTCGCCGGCGAGCCGTGCGGCATGCGTCACCATCACGCCGTGGGCTGCACCTTCATAGACGAGCAGTTCGGCGCCGGGGATGGTCGCGGCATAGACACGACCACTGACATCGAGTGGCGCGGACGCGTCGCGGTCGCCATGAATGATCGTGACCGGCAGCTGGAGCGCGGCGGCTTCCGCCGAAAGATCGCTCAGCGCGATCGTGCGCTGGAATGCGACCACGGCGCGGCGCGAGCAGTCGAGCACCATGGTGGCCATCCACGCGTTGACGCGGCCCGACGCACCGGGCGCAAAAGGAGCGATGTTGGCGTCGATCCAGCCCGGCAGATCGCAGGCAAGCTGCGCGCACAGCGCATCCAGCATCGCAGGGGTCACACCGGTGTCGCCGATGACCCGCGGGCCTGTCGCACCCACGAGCATCAGTCGTGCGATCCGCCGACGACCGTGCCGCGCGAGGTAACGGATCGCCTCGCCGCCAGCGCCCGAATGCGCCACCAGGGTGACGCCCTCCAGGTCGAGCGTTTCCAGCACGGCGGCCAGGTCGTCGGCGAGCGCGTCGTAGCCATAGTCGGCTCGGTCGGTCGATCGTCCGTGGCCATTGCGATCGCACGCGATGGCGCGCAGGCCGGCGGCATTGAGATGGAGCATGGTGTCGCCCCAGATCCGGCCATCCATCGCCCAGCCCGCCAGCAGGACCACAGGCGGTCCCTCGCCCCAATCGCGAACGAACAGCGCATGACCGGGGCCACGCGGGATGAATGCCGGCGTCATGCGATGTCCTTGTCGAGGAAGCCGATGACCTCGGCGATGCGCCCGTCCGGGGCGATCCGGGCGATATCGGTGCCGCCGGCAATCGGCGCGCCGTGTTCGGGCGCCAACGTCCAGGAGAAGCGTACGAACGGACCATGCGCATCGGGCGTGCCGCGCAGCGCAAAGAGGTGGCCGGGGACCTGAGCGCGTGCGGCCGCGATCATCGCGGCGATGCCGTCACGACCTTCGCCCGCCATCATCGGATCGGCGTAGCGGGCATCAGGGGTCCAGCCGTCCGCCAGGCGACGCGCGCGCGATGCGGCATCGGCATCGTTCCAGAGCGCCAGATAGGCACGTGCCAGCGTGTTCGGGTCGTTCATCGCCATCTCCTCGTCGTCGATGGGCCGAGCATGCCGATGGCAATCGGGCAATGCGATTACCTCGCAGGTAATGGCATCGCCGCAGCGGGCCGGTAGGATGAAGGCATGGCGACACGACCGATCACCGTTGGCGACGTACTGCGCGACTGGCGGGCCAGGCGCCGACTGAGCCAGCTCGATCTCGCCGGCGCGGCGGAGGTGTCGACGCGCCATCTGAGCTTCGTCGAGAGCGGGCGAGCGGCTCCCAGCCGCGACCTGCTGCTGCGTCTGGCCGAACCGCTGGCGATGCCGCTCAGGGAGCAGAACCGGCTACTGCGCGCGGCGGGCTATGCGCCCGTGCATGGCGAGCGTGCACTGGACACGCCGGACATGGCGGCGGCGCTGTCGGCCGTCGACATGGTCCTGCGCGCGCACGCCCCGTTTCCTGCACTCGCGGTCGACCGCCACTGGAACTTGGTGCGCGCCAACGATGCAGCGGCCGCACTGCTGGTCGGTATCGATCCGGCGCTTCTGGCGGCGCCCGTCAATGTGCTGCGCGCGACCCTCCATCCCAATGGCCTGGCGCCACGCATCGTCAACCTGGCCGAGTGGCGGCATCATCTGCTGGCCCGGCTTCGCCTCGAGATCGACCAGTCGGCCGATCCCGAACTCGAAGCGCTGCATGCCGAACTCAAGGGCTTGCCCTGCCCGGCCAGCGACCGCCCGCCCGGGCCTACGGAGCGCATCGCGGTGCCGCTCTCGATCCGCAGCGGAACCAGCGGCGGCATCCTGTCGTTTCTCTCCACCACGACCGTCTTCGGCACCGCGACCGACGTGACCCTGGCGGAGCTGACGCTGGAATGCTTCTACCCTGCCGACGATGCGACCAGGCAGGCGCTACTCACCGGCCCACTTCCGTAAGCGAACGTTGGGCATGTCCGTGATGCCGACGAAATCGTAGTGCCCAGCATCGGCGCCGAGGCCGTGCCTGGCGTCTCCGGGACAAGAACGAATCGCGGAAACGAAAAAAGGAGCCGAAGCTCCTTTTTTCAGGGGTTCACTCGCGCAACAGGTGGCAAGTGACGCAATTTGGAGCGGGAAACGAGACTCGAACTCGCGACCTCAACCTTGGCAAGGTTGCGCTCTACCAACTGAGCTATTCCCGCTTGGGAGCCGCGCATTCTACACGCCTCCCAGGAGGCGCGCTAGCCCTTCGTTGCAAAAACATGTCCGCCGCCGGCGGCGTGGTGTCATGGTGCGATTCGGCACTTTCCCGTTCGCGGTGCTACGGGCGTCGGATTCGCATGGACAGCGATCCCGTTCGCGCCGGATCGGGCGGCCGGCAGACGACGCTGCACGCCACCTCGGCCGTTCCAATCCTGAACGCGCAGAACGATGGCCAGGCGGTGTCGGCACCGGGCATCAAAGCGGCGCCATCGTCCGATGGACTCGTTCGGCCGAGCGACGCCGCCTCGGCGAATCGCAACGCCGCCGCCAGGAGGTGGAGCGGCGCTTTCCCCTCGCCGACAGCAAGCCGATCCAGGCTGCAGTGAAACCGCCGGCCAACCTGCCTCGATCCACATCCTCGGCAGCAGCGTCTCCTCCGATGGCACCGCTGCGGCAACGCGCTGCGGAGCGAAGGCGCTACTTCAGCGGATTCTCCGGCTCCTTGACCTGCAGCGCCTTGTCCTGCCGGCAGATCTTCAAGGGCTGAACTGTGGCCGCCACGATGGTGGTCACCTCCTGGGTGTTGGCACGCGCGCGCACCTTCAGGCAGGCGCAGCCATAGCCGGCACTGCCCGTCCCGGTCGCCACCCAGCGCGCGCGGGGAAACGTAGGCCAGTTGCCCTCGGCCTGGTGCCCGCCCTGTTGGCCGACCGTCCATTCGCCGTCCTTGTCCACTAGCGTGGCGTTGCCTGGCGAGGGATTGTCGAACCAGCCGCAGCGCGTGACGGTGTCCGTGGGCGGCGCAGCCTGCACACCAGCGCACAGACCGAGCGCCACGGCTAGGGCCGCACTGAACACGCGTGTGCACTGCAGGACAGGTCGCGATGAAGTCATGACGTCAGGATCGAATGTCGAGGCCGGCATCATCGCAAATTGGCGTCTGCCGGCATTGCCGAGAAACCGCTACAGGCGGCCAAGCTTCGCGATGATGTACCGCGCAAGTAAAGCCGATCGACCAAGAGCCTGACGATCGACACACCCTCGTTTGGCGCTTCGTCGGTATGGAGCAGCGCATGGGAAATAGCTTGAGATTACGCAACGCAAAAGGGCCGCAGAAAGCGGCCCAATGCGCTGAAACGAAATGGAGGCCTGGGTCGGAATTGAACCGGCGTACGCGGATTTGCAGTCCGCTGCATAACCACTCTGCCACCAGGCCGGTGGACTGACGTCTTGCCGCAACGCCTGTGACGTCCGACAAAAACAAAGCCCCGCTGCCGGGGCCCTTGCGGCGGGAACTGGACGATGCCTCGCGGCTATCTTCCAACGCATTGATTCAAAAGATGTTTTTGAATCAACCCGGCGCACAACGGACTGCATTGTGTACCAAGCTCCCCGGCTTGGCAACCCTGCGCCGCGCGTGCGCGGGATTTGCGGAGACGTGCTGCGGACACTGCAACTCGCACGCGGTATCGCCGCCCGACTGGAATGCCGACCACAGCGCCACGCCGGTGGCAGTAGACAAGCGAGGCCTCGCGCGGATCGGCGCACGATCGGCACGCTGCCGCGCTCTAGCATGGCGCCACACCCGAACGAGAGATCGCCATGAACCGATGGACACGCTGGAGCGGGGCCGCGCTGTGCCTGGCCGCGAGCGCCACCGCCGCCGCGCAGACCTGCGCGCTGCAGACGCAGACCGTGAATCTGCCGCTGGCCTCCAAGGCCACGCCGACATTCGCCTACCAGGTGCGGGTGCAGCTCGGCAGCGACGCCGATGGCCGCAGCAGCGGCAGCCAGGTGCTGGAGGTGGATACCGGCTCCACCGGCGTGGTGGTGCCGTTGAGCGACGCACTGCGCAGCGCCTGGGATGCCTCCAACACGCCCGGCCACATCTTCTATTCGAGCGACAGCAAGTATCACCCCGGCAAGTACGTGGACGTGCCGATGCGGCTCGGCGTCTCCGCCGACGGCAAGCATGCTGCGGCGCGAGTGGACCGCATTACCGTGCTGGCTGCGCAGTGCACCTGCGATGTCGCCAGCGTGGCCCAGCAGCCCAAGCCGCTGGCGCAGGTGCCGGCCACCTGCGCCGGCTACGACGGCAGCCCTGCGTTGAGCAGCAGCACGCAGGTGTTGCGCAACTGCAGCACCATCTCCCCCAAGTTCGGCATGATGGGCGTGGGCTACGACCGCGGCGTCGACGCCGCGCGCAACCCGTTCCTCAACCTGGCGCAGATGCGCGCGCAGCGCATGAGCCCCGGCTACATCGTCAGCGCCAAGGGCATCACCCTGGGCGTCAGCAAGGCGGCGCTGCAGGGGTTCGCCCTGGTCCCGCTGCAGCGCGGCGCCGCCACCGCCGATGCGCCGAGCGACTGGCAAGCGCCCACCGCCTGCGCCAGCTTCCCCGGCAGCGGCAGCGACTACCGCGTCTGCGGCAAGCTGCTGCCCGATACCGGCGTGTCCTACATGATGCTCAACCCGGTGGTGTCGCCCGCCACGCCCGACAGCCTGCAACAGACCGTGGAGATGGCCGGGCATCCCACGCGGGTGGTGCCGGACGCCACCCAGTTGCGGCTCGACGTCGTCGACGCGAAGGGACAACCGGTGTTCGGCTACGGCTTTGCGGTCGGCGACGGCAAGGCGGCGACGCCGGACAGCGTGCAGTGGCGCGGGCCGCTGAAAACGCCGCCAGCGCACATCAACAGCGGCCGCCACTTGCTCGCCGCCGGCGACTACGCCTACGACGCCGCCTGCGGGCATGCCGGCTTCCGTGCGGCCACCCCCGCGCCCTGAGCCTGCGCGAAACGGAGAGGCGTCATCTGCCGCATCGCGATCGCGTCTGGACGACGCGATCGCTGCTGGCGCGCGACATGGTCGGTGCGCGATCGCGCTGCCCGCGTTCCGATGCAGCGCTCGCGGCGTGGATCAACCCAGCCCGGATGTCTGCGCAATGCGATGGCGGCGGCCAAACTGGCGCCGTGCGTGTTGGCCATTGCGCTGCTGGCGGCCGCATGAAGCGAGGCGGAATTGCGCGATGGCTTAGCGGGGTGTGGCGCGTCTGCCACGCAGTGCAGCCGCCCAAACGAAAACAGGACCCGAAGGTCCTGTTTTCATGATCTGGAGCGGGAAACGAGACTCGAACTCGCGACCTCAACCTTGGCAAGGTTGCGCTCTACCAACTGAGCTATTCCCGCTTGAGGCCGCGAATTCTACCGGGTACGCGCAGGCTGTCAACCATTGCCTTCGATTTTTTTCGCGTTCTTTTCCGCCATCGCCGCACGCTCGTCGTCGCGCAGGCTCGGCCAGGCCGCATGCAGATACTGGATGCCCGACAACAGGGTCAGGATCGACGCGATCGCCAGGGTCCAGTCGCCGACGTGGAAGATGAACAAGCCCATCCACACGCTCTCCGGCGGGGAGCCGTCGGGCATCACCGAGTACAGCAGGCACAGCAGCGCCACCATCTGCGCGGTGGTCTTGATCTTGCCGATCATCGCCACCCGCACCTTGGCGCGCTGGCCGATCTCGGCCATCCATTCGCGCAGCGCCGACACCGCGATCTCGCGGCCGACGATCACCGCCGCCCAGAACGCCATCCACGGCGTCGGATGGCCCTGCACGATCAGGAACAGCGCCACCGCCACCATCAGCTTGTCGGCCACCGGGTCCAGGAACGCGCCGAACGCGGAGTACTGGTGGTAGCGCCGCGCCACCCAGCCGTCCAGCCAGTCGGTGAACGCGGCCAGGCCGAAGATCGCCGCCGAGGCGAAGTTGGTCCAGGTGTACGGCAGATAGAACACCAGCACCAGCACGGGGATCATCAGGATCCGCAGCAGCGTGAGCCAGGTGGGGATGGTCAACTTCATTGCGCTGCTCTACTCGCCTGCCGGATCGGGCACCGGCAGTCCGTGCAGGTTAGCGTAGATTCGTGCGGCCAGTGCGTCATTGATGCCCTCCACTCGCGCGATCTCGGCCTCGCCGGCGGCCTTGAGCCCGGCCAGCCCGCCGAAATGCTTGAGCAGGCTGGCGCGGCGCCGCGGGCCGATGCCGGGGATGTCCTCCAGCTTGCTGGTCATGCGCGCCTTCTGGCGGCGCCCGCGGTGGCCGGTGATGGCGAAGCGGTGCGCCTCGTCGCGCACCTGCTGGATGAACTGCAGCGCCGGCGACGCCGCACCCGGTCGCAGTTCGCGCCCGTCCGGCATCACCAGGGTCTCGTGGCCGGCGCGGCGCTCGGCGCCCTTGGCCACGCCGATCAGCAGCACCCCGTCCACGCCCAGGTCGGCCAGCGCGCCATTGGCCTGCGCCAACTGGCCGGCACCGCCGTCGATCAGCAGCACGTCCGGCAGGATCGCATCGCCCTTGCCCTCGCCTTCGGCGGCACGGCGGAAGCGGCGCTCGATCGCCTGGCGCATCGCCGCGTAGTCGTCGCCCGGCTCGATGCCGCTGATGTTGTAGCGCCGGTACTGGCTGCGCACCGGGCCGCTGGCGTCGAACACCACGCACGAGGCCACCGTGGCCTCGCCCATGGTGTGGCTGATGTCGAAGCACTCCACCCGCTTGACCGGCTCGGCCAGGCCGAGCATCTCGCGCAGCGCCTCGCTGCGCGCGTGCTGGGCATTGCGGCTGGTCAGTTCGGTGACCAGGGTGGCCTGGGCGTTGCGGCTGGCCAGCTCCAGGTACCCGGCGCGCTCGCCGCGCACGCTCCACTTCAGCTGCACCTTGCGCTCGGCGGCCGAACTCAGCGCCGCCTCGATCAGCTCGGCGTCGGGAATCTCGCGGTCCAGCAGCACCTCGCGCGGCGGCGCGTGCTCGACGTAATACTGCGACACGAACGCGCCCAGCACCTCGGCGGCACTGTCCTCGCCGTTGGTCTTGGGGAAGAACGCACGGGTGCCGAGGTTGCGGCCGTCGCGGAACGCCAGCAGCAGCACGCAGGCGTTGGCGCCCTGGGTGGCGCAGGCCAGCACGTCCAGGTCGGCGGCGCGGCCGTCCACGTACTGCCGGCTCTGCATGCTGCGCAGCGAGCCGAGCAGGTCGCGCAGGCGTGCGGCGCGCTCGAACTCCAGGCGCTCGCTGGCGTCCTGCATGGCCTGCACCAGCTCCTCGCCGAGCTGGTCGCTGCGCCCTTCCAGGAACAGCGTGGAGCGACGCACCGCCTCGGCGTACTCGTCGGCCGCCACCAGCGCCACGCACGGCGCGCTGCAGCGGCCGATCTGGTACTGCAGGCACGGCCGCGAACGGTTGCGGAACACGCTGTCCTCGCAGCTGCGCAGCTTGAACAGCTTGTGCATCAGGTTCAGCGTCTCGCGCACCGCGGTGACGCCGGGATACGGACCGAAATAGCGACCGGGCACTGCGCGCGGGCCGCGATGCAGGGTGATCCGCGGCCACTCCTCGCGGGTCAGCAGCACATAGGGATAGCTCTTGTCGTCGCGCAGCGACACGTTGTAGCGCGGCGACAGCGACTTGATCAGCTGGTTTTCCAGCAGCAGCGCCTCGCCCTCGCTGCGGGTGACGGTGACATCCATGCGCGCCACCTGCGCCAGCATGGCCATGGTCCGCGCGTTCTTCGGCGAGCCGCTGAAATAGCTGGACACGCGCTTGCGCAGCGCGCCGGCCTTGCCGACGTAGAGCAAGGTATCGTCCGCGGCGTACATGCGGTAGACGCCGGGCGCGGTACTGAGGTTGGCGGCAAAGGCCTTGCCGTCGAACGGGGGCAATTCGGGGGTGCTCATTCGCCGATCGCGACGTCGTGCAGTTCGCCGCTGGCGATGTCGTAGCGCAGCACCGCATGCGCGTCGGTCTCGGCGATCCACACCGTGCCGGCGCTCACCGCCAGCCCGCCCGGGCCGTGCAGGCGCCGCGGCAAGGCCGCGGTGGACAGTTCGCCGCCGCCCAGGCGCAGGCTGCGCAGGCTGCCGTTGCCGCTGTCGGCGATCCACAGCAACGGCGCGTCCGGGCTCAGCGCGATCGCCTGCGGGAACTGCAGGCGGGCGCGGCTGCGTGGTCCGTCCTCGTTGCCGAAATCCCACGGCCCCTGGCCGCCGAGCAAGGTCTGCACCAGATCGCCGCGCAACTGCATCGAGCGCACCGCCGAACCCAGCGCATCGCACACGTACAGCACCTGCTGCACCGCGGCCAGGCTGCACGGCTGCGCGAACGCGGCCAGATGCCCGCTGCCGTCGCGCAGTTCCAGCGCGCCCGCGCCAGCCCGCCAGCGCAGGCTGCGGCTGCCCAGGTCGTAGCTCCAGATGCGGTTGTCGCCGGCCATCGCCAGGTGCACCTGGTTGTCGGCGATCACCAGACCCTGCGGATGATTCAGTGGTGCCAGCAGCGGTTGCTCCACCGGGCCTTCCACCGGCTCGCCGGCGCGGCCGTTGCCGCACAGCGTGTCGACCTGACCGGTGAGCAGGTTGATCCGGCGCAGCGCGTGGTTGCCCGTGTCGGCCACGTACAGCACGCCGCGCTCCAGGGCCAGCCCGCGTGGGCGGTGGAACGCCGCCTCGCCGATCGCGCCGTCGATGAAGTCGGCGGTGCCGATGCCGAACTGGCGCAATACGCGGCCGCTGGTGCTGCATTCGAGGATGCGGTGATGGCCGCTGTCGGCGATGTACAGGCGGTCCTCGGCCACGGCCAGCCCAGTCGGGAAGCGCAGCGGCAGGCGCGGTTCCGGCTGGGTCTCGCGCGCGTCGCGCAGGTCCTCGTCCAGCGGCAGCGGCTGCCCGGCGCACAACGCGTGCAGCGCCTTGTCCAGTTCGGCGCCGCCGATCCCGACCAGGCGCTCGCGCTCGACCCCGCCGGCATCGATCAGGACCAGGGTCGGCCAGGCCTGGATGTCGAAGCGCTGCCAGGCGGCCCAATCGGCATCGAGCAGGATCGGCGCGGACACGCCCTGGCTGCGCAACAGCTTCAATGCCCGTTGCGGCTCGCGCTCGCTGTCGAAGCGCGGCACCTGTACCACGATCAGCTGCAGCCTCCCGGGATTGCGCGCCTGCCACTGGCCGAGTTCGGCCAGGCGCTGCGCGCACCACACCGAGGCGGCGTTGACGAAGGCCAGCACCAGCGCCCGCCCCTGCAGGTCGCGCAGGCGGAGCGGCGCCGCGTTGAGCCAGGCGCCGGACGCGGGAAGTTCCAGGGCGGCGATGGAATTCATCGGCCGATTATGCCGGAGCCGAGGTCGACGGACAGTCGTGCCACGCTGCCGGCGGCGGCTTCGTCTACCAGTTTCCAGACCTGCTCGAACTGCGCGCTGCCGCCGGTGTACGGATCCGGGATCTCGCTGCGGCTGTGCACCCCGGCCCACGGCAGCCACAGCGCCACGCGCTCCCGCGCCGCCGCCGGGGCGCGCTGAAGCACGTCGCGCAGATTGGCCGCATCGGCGCACAGGATCCAGTCGAAGTCGGCAAAGTCGCGATCGCGCAGTTGCCGCGCGCGCAGGCCGGCGATGTCCACGTCATGCGCGGCCGCGCAGGCGACCGCGCGCCGGTCCGGCGGCTCGCCGCGGTGCCAGTCGCCGGTGCCGGCCGAGTCGACCTCCACCCGCCCGGCGAGCGGCGAGCGCTGCAGGTGGTGGCGCAACGCGCCCTCGGCCATCGGCGAACGGCAAATGTTGCCCAGGCACACCAGCAGCAGCTTCATGCCTGCCCCTGCAGGTAGGCCTCGGCGCGCGCCAGGTCCTCGGGCGTGTCCACACCGGGCGGGAATGGTGCCGGCGACAGCGCCACCGCGATGCGGAAGCCGGCTTCCAGCACCCGCAGTTGCTCCAGCGACTCGATCCGCTCCAGCGTGCCCGGCGGCATCGCCGCGAACCGGCGCAGGAAGCCGGCGCGATAGGCGTAGATGCCGATATGCCGCAGCCACGGGCCGGGCAGCGGCAACTGCGCCTGCGAGGCGGCAAAGGCGTCGCGGTGCCACGGGATCGGCGCGCGGCTGAAGTACAGCGCATCGCCAGTCGCGCTGCGCACCAGCTTGACCACGTTGGGATCGAACAGGTGCTCGGCCGCGTCCACCGGCGTGCCCAGCGTTGCCATCTCGGCGCCGCTGTCGGCCAGGGTCCGGGCCACCGCGACGATGCCGGCGACCGGCGCGAACGGTTCGTCGCCCTGCAGGTTGACCACCAAAGTCGCATCGTCCCAGCCGGCGATGTCGGCGCACTCGGCCAGGCGGTCGGTGCCGGAGGCGTGGTCGGCCGACGTATTCGCCACGTGCACGCCGTCCAGGTCGGCCACCGCGGCGGCGATGCGCGCATCGTCGGCGGCCACCCACACCTGCGTGGCACCGGCGGCGAGCGCACGCCGCGCCACGTGGCGGATCAACGGCTCGCCGCCGAGCGCGCGCAAGGGCTTGCCCGGCAGCCGCGATGCGGCATAGCGGGCCGGAATGGCGACGACGAACGGCGGCGCGGCGGCGCTCATGCGCGGGCGGCGCCGGCAGCGGCGCGCGGGCGCCGGGGATATCGCGAGAAGACGGTCATCGAAAGCTCTCCGCATGGCTGGCCGGAAACGGCCGGGTGGGCGCCGGACAGCGGCCCGGTGGTGGCCGCGCGCAGCAACGGCCCGAAGGGCCATTGTATCGACCGGGCCGGCATCGCCGGTGAGCGGGTCGTGGCGACGACCGGCGACCGCACCGGCGCCCTGCCCCGCGGTGCGGAAAGCCTCGGCATGTTGGGTCGTGCACTCACTTCACGCGCATGCCGCACACCGTGTTGGCGCCTATCTGTGGCAAAGAAGCGCGAGGACGTGGGCGCCATGCCTAGCGAGACTCTGCGTTTGCACAACGCTGCGCCCTTTGGCTGGCTGGCGGATGCGCAACGAACGCCTCTCGCGGTTGGACACGGCCAAGGCCGCGCTGCGCCACCCACGTCGGTGGCGTACCCGCAGACCACAGCGCCGCGCGCGGGGATGGGCAGACGTCCTAGTCGCCTGTCCCGCCCGCGCGGCCACGCAGCTTGTCCAGCCGGTCGAGCAGGCCGATCCAGAACGCCGCCGGCAGTTCGGCGGCCAGCGGCACGCTGAAGCACCAATCGTTGACGAAGGCGGCGCATTTGACCGCGTCCTTCTCGGTCATCAGCACCGGCAGTTCGCTGCCGAAGGCCAGGTCCGTGGCGCGGTACTGGTGGTGATCGGGAAAGGCATGCGGCACCACGCCGATGCCCTGCGCGCGCAGCATGTCGAAGAAGCGCTGCGGATGGGCGATGCCGGCGACGGCGTGCACGCGTTGGCCGGCGAAGCTGCGCAGCGGCCGCGCACGGCCGCCGCGCAGCGGCTGCGCGCTGTCGATGCGCAGGCGCATCGCCCATTCGCCGAAGCCCGCTTCGAGCTCGCCGCTGTCGCTGGCCTGGCCCAGGTTGATGACGCGGAAATCGCATTCGTTGCCGCGGGCGACCGGTTCGCGCAGCGGCCCGGCCGGCAGCAGGCGGCCGTTGCCGTAGCGGCGCTGGCCATCCACCACCTCGATCTCGATGTCGCGCTGCAGGCGGTAGTGCTGCAGGCCGTCGTCGCAGACCACGATGTCGCAGCCGGCCTGCAGCAACGCCCGCGCCGCGGCGACGCGGTCGCGGTCCACCCGCACCGGCACCCCGGTCTTGCGTGCGATCAGCACCGGCTCGTCGCCGCCCTGCTCGGCCGAGGTACCCGGCTCGATCCAGCGCGGCTCCTGCGGCTGGCTGCGGCCGTAGCCGCGGCTGGCCACGCCCGGGCTCCAGCCGGCGTCGCGCAGGCGCTGCACCAGGGCGATGGTCAGCGGCGTCTTGCCGGTGCCGCCGGCGGTGAGATTGCCCACCACCACCACCGGTGCAGCGATGCTGTGGCGCTTGCGCCAGCCGCGCCGGTACAGCGCGCGGCGCAGCGCGATCGCCGCCGCGTACAGCGGGGTCAGCAACCGCGCGTGCAGCGGCGGCGCGCCCTTGCCGTACCAGTAGGCCGGTGTGTGTGGCCCGCGCTCGCTCATCCGTACTGCCTTTCGCGGAATTGCATGCTGTGCAGGTGCGCGTAGACCCCGCCAAGCGCCAGCAACTCGTGGTGGGTGCCGCGCTCGACGATGCGGCCATGGTCCATCACCAGCACCTGGTCGGCGTGCTCGATGGTCGACAGCCGGTGCGCGATGACCAGCGTGGTGCGGTCGGGCATCAGCCGGTGCAAGGCGTCCTGCACCAGCCGCTCGGATTCGTTGTCCAGCGCCGCGGTGGCCTCGTCGAGGATCAGGATCGGCGCATCCTTGAGCATCGCCCGCGCGATCGCCAGGCGCTGCCGCTGGCCGCCGGACAGACGCCCGCCCTTGGCCCCGACCTGCGCCTGCAGGCCCTCCGGCAGGTGGTCGACGAACTCCATGGCATTGGCGTCGGCGACCGCCTGGCGCAGCTGCGCCGGGCCAGCCTCGCGCATCTCGCCGTAGGCGACGTTGTCGGCGATGCTGCCGTCGAACAGCATCACCTGCTGGCCGACCAGGGCGATTTGCCGGCGCAGATCCTCTAGCCGATAGTCCTGCAGCGGATGGCCGTCGAGCAGGATCTGCCCGGACTGCGGGTCGTAGAAACGCGGGATCAGCTTGACCAGGCTCGACTTGCCGCTGCCGGAGCGGCCGACGATGGCGGTGACGGTGCCGGGTTCGGCGACGAAGCTGACCTCGGCCAGCGCCGGCCGCGCCTGCCCCGGATAGGCGGCGGTGACCTCACGGAATTCGATCCGTCCCTGCGCGCGCTCGATGTGGCGGGTGCCGCTGTCCTGTTCCTCGGGCGCGTCCAGCACCACGAACAGCCGCTGCGCCGAGGCGACGCCCCGCTGCAGCATGTTCTGCACGTTGGTGAGGTTCTTCAGCGCCGGGATGATCGCCATCATCGCGGTCATCAGCGAGACGAACTCGCCGGCGGTCAGGCGCCCGGCCAGCGCTTCGTGGCCGGCGATCAGCAACAGCGCGGCCAGACCGATCGCGCCCAGCAACTGCACCGCGGCCGAGGAAATGCCGCGGGTGGATTCGACCTTCATCGCCAGATGCAGGTTGGTGTTGGCCAGTTGCTGGTAGCGCTCCATCTCGCTGGGACGCGCACCGTAGACCTTGACCTCCTGGTTGCCGGACAGCGCCTGCTCGGCGGCCTGCATCAGTTCGGCGTTGCTTTCCTGGATGCGGTGGCTCACCCGCCGGTAGCGCTTGGCCACGCGGTCCATCACCCACGCCAGCGGCGGCGCCACCAGCAGGATGGTCACGGTCACGGTCCAGCTGTACCACAGCATCACCGCCAGCGCGCCGACGATCTGCAGGGTCTGCTGCACCATCACCTTCATCGCGTCGACCGCGGCCTGCGCGACCTGCTCGCTGTCCGAGCCCAGCCGCACCAGCATCGAGGCCACCGGCTCGGCGTCGAAACGGCTGCCCGGCAGGCGCAGGTACTTGTCCAGCACGTTGACCCGGAAATCGCGGGAGATGCTTCGCGCCGCACGCCCCATCGACATGTCGGTGACATAGCCGGCGATGCCGCGCAGCACGAACAGACCCACGATCTGCAGCGGCAGCCACATCGCCACATCGCGGTTGCGCGCGATGAAGGTCTCGTCGGTGATCGGCTTCATCAGCGCCAGGAAACCGGAGCCGGCCAGCGCCTCCAGCAGCGCGCCGACCGCGGCGATCAGCAGCAGTGCACGGTAGCCGCCGGCATAGGACAACAGGCGGCGATAGGTCCGCCAGGGGGAATCCTGGACGGGCACGTCGGAGGGTAGATTCACTTGGAGCTTCCGTCCCTGTTGACTTCGGGAGCAGTGGCGATGGCGATGCGGCGGAACCCGAGCTGGCCCAGCGCATCCTGTGCGGTGACGACCGCCTGGTAGGGCGTGCGCGCGTCGGCGCGCAGCAGCACCGGCTGCTCGCGGTCGTCGCCGGCGACCTGGGCGATGCTGCGTTTGACCGACTCCACGTCGGTGCGCAGCACTTCCTGGTCGTTGATGAAGTAATGCCCGTCGGCGTTGATCAGCACGCTCAGCGCGCGCGCCGGTGGCGGCGCGTTGCGGTCGCTGGCGTTGGGCAGTTGCAGTTGCAGCGTGGAACGCGCATCGAAGGTCGTAGTCACCACGAAGAAGATGATCAGCACCAGGATGACGTCGATCAACGGCACCAGGTCGATCTGCGGCTCGTCCTGGCCACGGTCGTCGCGTATCCGCACCGGCTCAGCCCTTGGCCGCCGCGGCGCTCGACGCGGCGCCGCGCGCCGGTGCGGCCGGCGCAGCGGCACGGCCGTGGCCGTCCAGCGCGTCGGTCAGCGCGGTGGCTTCCTGCTCCATCTCGATCACGTAGCCGGCGATGCGGCTCTTGAAATGGCGATGGAAGATCAGCGCCGGCACCGCGATGATCATGCCGGTGGCGGTGCACACCAGCGCCTTGCCGATGCCGCCGGCGAGCTGGTTCACGTCGCCCAGGCCGTGGTCGAGGATGCCCAGGAACATCTGGATCATGCCGACCACGGTGCCGAGCAGGCCCAGCAGCGGCCCGGCCGATGCGACCGTGCCCAACGCGTTCAGGTAACGCTCCATGCGGTGCACGACGTGCCGGCCGGTGTCCTCGATGCGCTCGCGCACGATCTCGCGCGGGCGGTTGCGCACGTCCAGGCCGGCGGCGAGCAGCGCGCCCAGCGGCGAATTGCGCCGCAACGATTCGATGTGGGTGGGGTCGAGCTTGCCGCGCGTGGCCCAGTTGCGCACTTCCTGGCCGAGTCCCGGTGGCAGCACCTCGCTACGGCGCAGGCTCCAGAACCGCTCCAGGACGATCGCCAGCGCGACCACGCCCAACAGCAGCAATGGCACCATCGGCCAGCCACCGGCCTTGACCAGTTCCCACACGTCGCAACCCTCCGGCACGCTCGGCCGTTCGTTCACTGGCCGATAGGATAGCAGCCGCCCGCACCCGCTCCACCGCATCCCACAACCGCGCCCGCCAGGGCCGCCGTTCGCGCAGTTGCAGGCCGGCACGCCCCAGCCACACGCGCAGCGCACCACTCTGCGGCGTGCCGGCGACCTCGGCGCCGGCCGCCTGCCAGCGCGCCACCACGCCGGGATGCGGATGGCCGAAGCGGTTGCCGTAGGCCGCCGAGACCAGCACCAGCCGCGCACCGGTGGCGGCGACGAAGGCCGGCTGCGAGGAATGCGCGCTGCCATGATGCGGCGCCACCACCACGTCGGCGCGCAATGCCTGCGGCGCCTCGCGCAGCAGCTTGCGCTCGATCACGTCGCCGATGTCGCCGGCCAGCAACAGCGCACCGTGCGCGGTTTCCACGCGCAGTACGCAGCTGGCCTCGTTGCGCAGATAGGGAAAGTGCGGCGCCGGATGCAGGAACCGGAAACGCACCCCATCCCATTCCCAGGCGCTCCCGGCCACGCAGGCCCGGTCCACCGGCAACGGCGCGCCGGCCGGTGCCTGGACCAGGCCGATCGGCAGCGCCGCACGCACCGCCGCCAGACCGCCGGCATGATCGTTGTCGGCATGGCTGATCACCGCGCGATCCAGCCGCGCCACGCCGAGCGCATGCAGCGCCGGTACCACCACGCGCTCGCCGGCGTCGTAGCCGTCCTCCACCGCCGGCCCGGTGTCGTACAGCAATTGGTGGTGGGCGGTGCGCACCAGCAACGAGAGTCCCTGCCCCACGTCGAACATCACCATATCGACCTCGCCCGGCCGCGGCCGCTCCAGCGGCGGATAGAGCAAGGGCAACCACAGCAGCGCGGCCAGCGGCTTGCCCGGCACCCCGCGCGGCAACAGCAGCCAGAACGCACCCAGCAGGGCCAGCGGCAGCGCCCAGTCGCGCGCCTCCGGCAGCCAGCGCAGTGCGAAGCGGCTCTCGCCCAGGGCCACGAACAGCGGCCAGGTCAGGTCGAAGCAGGCCGCGGCCAGGCGCCACAGCCAGGCCCCAGCGCCGGCATGCAGCGCCTCCAGCGCGGTCCCGAGCAGCGCCAGCGGCACCACCACCAGGCTCCACCACGGAATCGCCAGTAAATTCGCCAGTGGCCCGACCAGCGAGGCCTGCCCGAACAGCATCGTGCTCACCGGTAGCAGGCCGACCGTCGCCACGCCCTGCGCGGTGAGGAAACTGCGCAGCGTCTCGCGCCAGCCGCGCCCGGCGTCGGGCATGCACCAAGCCAGCCAGGCGACGCCGAGGAAGCTCAGCCAGAAGCCGGCCGAGAGCACCGCCAGCGGGTCGCAGAGCAGCATGGCGATCGCCGCCAGCGCCAGCGCGTCGGCGACCCGCACTGGCCGCCGCCACAGCCGTGCCGCCACCACCACCGCGATCATCAACGCAGTGCGCACGGTCGGCAGGGCCATGCCCGACACCAGCGTGTAACCACCGGCGCCGAGCAACGCGAGCGCGGCCGCGGCCTGGCGTCGCGGCCAATAGCGGCCCAGTCGCGGCCACAGCCGCCACACGCCGCCGCCGAGCAAGGCGAAGGCGCCGGCGACCAGGCCGACATGGAAGCCGGAAATGGCGATGAGATGGGTCAGCCCGGCGGCGCGCAGGATGCGCCAGTCGCGATCGTCCAGCCGCCGCGTGTCGCCCAGCGCCAGCGCCTGCACGTAGCGCGCCGAGGCCTGCGGCACGGCGGCGGCGATGCGTGCGGACATGTCCTCACGCCAGGCATCGATGCCCTGCCCCGGCGCCAGTGGCGCTGCCGCGTGCGGCGCCACCACGTAGCCGCTGGCGCTGATCCGCTGCGCCAGCGCATAGGCTTCTGCGTCGAAACCGCCGGGATTGCTCAAGCCGCGCGGTGCACGCAGGCGCACCTGCAACTGCCAGCGCGCGCCGGCGCGCAAGGCGCTGCGCGGTCCGGCCTGATGCGTGCCGAAGTCGTCGTACCAAGCCAGTTGCAACAGGCGCCCACGCAACGGCGCCGGCTGCGCCGCATCGGCGTCGACGCGGAACAGGAAGCGGGTGCGGCGGGTTTCGGCCTGCGGCAGTTCCACCACTTGGCCGCGGACGTCGACCACGCGCTTTTCCCAGTCGGCCGGCAACTGCCGCGCCAGCACCATGCCGGCGACCAGCGCCAACCAGCCGGCGCCGATCACGAACGCTCCCAGCCAGCGCCAGCGCGGCGCCGCGACGTACAGCGACGCCCCGGCGAGCAAGATCGCCAAGGCCAGCGGCCAGGGAAGCAGGCGCGGCAGCCACAGCGCGGCCAGCACGCCCGCGGCAAGGCTGGCGGCGACCGCAGGACCGAACGGCGCCATTACCGGCCAGCGCGAGTCGGGAACAGCGGCATCCTGGCGCGGCACGCTGTCTGCAGACGCTTGCATGTGCTTGCCCTCCTTGGCCTCAACGGATCGAAAGCAGCGACATGCCGCCGCACGAGATGCGCATCGCGCGACACCATCGCGATCGCAACGCCAGCGTCGCATCGCCTCTCGCCGCGGACCATCGGTCTACCCCGGGACACCTCGTCAGAATTTGCCTAACACGCAGGCGCGCGCCGCGTCACAGTCCTGGCGCAGTTCGCCGCAGCTTCATCGCCCCGCGCCTATGGTGCGATACCCCACGTCGTAAGGAGTTCGCGCATGCGCAAGGGCATCGCACTGATCGTCGGAGTCACTGGCATCTCCGGCTACAACCTCGCCAACGTGCTGGTTGCCGATGGCTGGACCGTCTATGGGCTGGCACGCCGCCCGGTGCCGCAGGAAGGCGTGATCCCGGTGGCGGCCGACCTGCTCGATCGCGAGGCCACCATCGCCGCGCTGCGCGGGTTGCCGATCACCCACGTGTTCTTCTGCACCTGGACGCGGCGCGACACCGAGAAGGAGAACGTCGCCGCCAACGGCGCGATGCTGCGGCATCTGTGCGAGGGCCTGGACGGCGCCACGCTGCAGCACATGGCGCTGGTCACCGGCACCAAGCACTACCTGGGCTCGTTCGAGCACTACGGCAGCGGCAAGGCGGAGACGCCGTTCCGCGAGAGCGAACCGCGGCAGCCGGGCGAGAATTTCTATTACACGCTGGAAGACCTGCTGTTCGACGCCGCCGCGCGCCATGGCTTCGGCTGGAGCGTGCATCGCTCGCACACCATGATCGGCCAGGCCAACGGCAGCAATGCGATGAACATGGGCGTGACCCTGGCGGTGTATGCGACGCTGTGCAAGCACACTGGCCAGCCGTTCGTGTTCCCCGGCTCGCGCGCGCAATGGGACAGCCTCACCGACCTCACCGACGCCGGCCTGCTCGGCCGCCAGCTGGCCTGGGCCGCGACCAATCCGGCCGCACGCAACCAGGCCTTCAACACGGTCAACGGCGACGTGTTCCGCTGGCGCTGGATGTGGGGCGAAATCGCCGCGTTCTTCGGCCTGGAACCTGCTCCGTATCCCAACACGCCGATGCCGCTGCAGCCGCGCCTGCAGGACACCGCACCGGCACTGTGGCGCGAGATCGCCGAACAACATGGGTTGGTCCAGACGGACGTGAACCAGCTCGCGTCGTGGTGGCACACCGATGCCGATCTTGGCCGCGAAATCGAGTGCGTCAACGACATGACCAAGAGCCGCGACCTGGGCTTCTTCGGCTACTACGACAGCCGCGCCTCGTTCCTGGAACTGTTCACGCGACTGCGTGCGCAGCGGATGATTCCCTGAGGGACGCAGTCTGATCAGGAGCGCCGAAGCAGCGGGAAACGGCACTCCAAAGGTTGCCGTTTATGGGGCACGCGACGTGCTCCAGGACGATCGCCGTTGTATGGCGTTGTATGGACATGCGCCGCATTGCCGTGGCGACGCGTTTGCTGGGCATGCTGTGCGAAGTTTTTCGGCGCCGACAGCAACCAAGGCAGGCTACCTACCCGGCTTCGTTCGTCGCGGCTGAAGCCGCTCCTACATGGGACCACGTATAGGAGCGGCTTTCAGCCGCGACGGGCTCTACCTGTGATGCTCCTTCGCGGCTGAAGCCGCTCCTGAGGGCCGCTTGCGCTAGAAGTGCTTTGCCTGTCCGAGGATCTTCGGCGTCGGCAGATGCACGGAAGCCGCTGCGACTTGCTACCTCGTTCGTCGCGCCTGACGTCGCTCCATTGCTCGGCGAAGCGGCGATATGCACTGTGGGAGGCACTTCAGTCCCGACGCGCACTGCATCGGGTAGCGGGACACTGCTCTTGTCGTGACCGCTGGCGCACAGCAAACCAGGCTGTCACGCCTGGCCCCGCATGCAACGGGCTTCAGCGGCTCACGACCCTCAGGCCGCGATCGTGGCCCGACAATGCTCGACGCGGCGGCACATGCGGCCGCCACCGCCCCCTCAAACGTCCGCAGGCGCCAGTTCGCGCAGCTTGCCCTGGTGCAGCTCCAGCACGCGGTCCAGCCTGCGCGCCAGGCTGCGGTCGTGGGTGACCAGGACCAGGCTGGTACCTTGCGCGCGGTTGAGTTCGAGCATCAGCGCGAACACATTGGCCGCGGTCTTGTCGTCCAGGTTGCCGGTCGGCTCGTCGCCGAGCACGCAGGCCGGGCGATTGACCAGCGCACGCGCCACCGCGGCGCGCTGGCGCTCGCCGCCGGACAGTTCGCCCGGCTTGTGCTCCAGGCGATGGCCCAGGCCCACCGATTCCAGCAGGGCGCGTGCGCGCGCATCGGCGTCCTGCATTGGCGCGCCGCCCAGCAGCACCGGCATCATCACGTTCTCCAGCGCGGTGAACTCGGGCAGCAGGTGATGGAACTGGTAGACGAAGCCCAGCGAGCGGTTGCGCAACTGCCCGCGCGCCGCATCGGTCAGCGCCGACATACGCTGGCCGGCCACATAGACCTCACCCGAGGTCGGCACGTCGAGGCCGCCGAGCAGATGCAGCAAGGTGCTCTTGCCGGCACCGGAAGCGCCGACGATGGCCACGGTCTCGCCCGCCGCCACGCTCAACTCCAGGCCGTCGAACACCGGCGTGCGCATCTTGCCTTCGGCGTAGGTCTTGGCCAGGCCTTCGGCGCGGATCGCCGCGTCCGCTTGTGGCTTCTGCATTCCCGATTTCCGATTTCCCATTCCCGATTCCCTGCCCTCATTCATAGCGCAGCGCCTCCGCCGGCTGCGTACGCGCCGCGCGCCAGGCCGGGTACAGCGTGGCCAGGAAGCTCATCAGCAAGGCCACGATGGTGATCACCATGACGTCGTGCGGTTGCATGTCGGTCGGCAGGCCGGTGATGTAGTACACGTCCTCCGGCAGCAGCTTGATGTTGAACACCGCCTCGATGCCGGCCAGGATCCGCTCCAGGTTGAGCGTCAGCACGATGCCGCCGATCACGCCGGCAACGGTGCCGATCACGCCGATCAGCGTGCCCTGCACCATGAACACCTGCATCACTCCGCCCGGGCTCAGCCCCAGCGTGCGCAGGATGGCGATGTCGGCCTGCTTGTCGGTCACCAGCATCACCTGCGAGGACACCAGGTTGAACGCGCCCATCGCGATGATCAGCGACAGCAGGATGCCCATCACCGTCTTTTCCATCTTCAGCGACTGGTACAGGTTGGCGTTCTCGCGGGTCCAGTCGCTGACCATGTACGGGCCGTGCAGGTTCAGCGCCAGGTCGCGTGCCACGTTCCAGGCCTGGTCCATGTCGTACAGCCGCAGGCGCACGCCGGTGACGCCGTCGCCCATGCGCAGCACGCGCTGCAGGTCGGGCATGCTGGTCACCGCCAGGCCGCGGTCGATTTCGTTGTAGCCGGCCTCGAAGATGCCGCTGACGGTGAAGCGCTTGTAGCGCGGCACCATGCCCATCGGGCTGGCCTGCGGCTCGCCGAGCATCACCACGACCTTGTCGCCGACGCCCACGCCCAGCCACAGCGCCAGCTCCTGGCCGAGCAGGATGTTGTAGGAACCCGGGGTCAGGCTGTCGACCGAGCCCTGCTTCATCTTCTGCGCCAGCACCGAGACCTTGGCCTCTTCCTTGGGCAGGATGCCGCGGACGATCGCCGGCTGGTTGCGCTGGCCGGTGAGCAATGCCTCTTCCTCGACGTAGGGCGCGGCGCCGGCGACGCGCTTGTCGCGCATGGCCACGTCAACCGCGTGCTGCCAGTCCTCCATCGGCGCGCCCTGCGCGCTGACCGTGGCGTGCGCGGCCATCTGCAGCAGGCGGTCGCGGATCTCCTTCTGGAAGCCGCTCATCACCGCCAGGGTGGTGATCAGCACGGTGACGCCCAGGGCGATGCCGAGGATCGAGGCCATGGAGATGAAGGAGATGAAGTTGTTGCGGCGCTTGGCGCGCAGATAGCGCAGGCCGATGGCCACGGGTAAGGGTTTGAACATACGCAGCCACCATCCAGGGAGCGCTATGGTGCCATTTGCGGCGGCGCAGACGAAGCGGCAAGGGCCGAAGCGGCCAGACGCAGTTCACGTCGTGCCGCCGCCGGCAGCGTGTCCGGCCACCACGCCAGGCGCTGCGTGCGCCCCTGCGCGTCGCGCCAGCGCACGAACGCCAGCGGTCCGCGCCAGGCGACCTGCAGCTCGGTCACCGCCACGCCGTCGACGCTGGGCGCACCGGCGCCGGTGGGCAGCAGCAGCCTGCGCGGCGCGCGCCGGGCCTCGCGGCGCAGCAGCCAAGCCGCGTACAGCAGCGCCAGCGCGGCCGCCGGCCAGGCCAGGCTTGGCGGCAGGTCGGAGCCCAGCAGCGACAGCGGCGCCAGCGCGCCGAGCAGGGTCAGCGCGGCCAGCAGCCAGCGCGAGGGACGCCAGTCAAGCCGGCATGGCGCGGATGGAGGCGATGAGATCGGCGGCGCGTGCATCGGGACAGGCCTCGTAGCCCATGAACCAGCGCCACAACTTATCGTCCTCGCAATCGAGCAGGTATAGGAAAACCCCGCGCTCGGCCTCGGACGCCTCCCCCCAGCGCCGGTCCAGGTAGCGGCCGAACAGCTGGTCCAGTTCGCGCATGCCGCGCCGGCAGCGCCAGCGCAGCTTCTTCAGTTCGGTGGTCTCGTCCATCGCATGCGCCCTTGCCTGGGGGCGGCGCCGCACGGCAGCCGCCGAAAACGAACGCGGCACCGAACCCGAAAGCCGGTGCCGCGCGGTCGGCGGGCAGGCCCGCCGCTTGGAACGTCCGCCGCTGCGATCAGGCGCGGCGCGCCATCATCAGCTTCTTGATCTCGGCGATCGCCAGCGCCGGGTTCAGCCCCTTCGGGCAGGTCCGCGCGCAGTTCATGATGGTGTGGCAGCGGTACAGCTTGAACGGATCTTCCAGATCGTCCAGGCGCGCACCGGTGTCCTCGTCGCGCGAATCGATGATCCAGCGGTAGGCCTGCAACAGGATCGCCGGGCCGAGGTAACGCTCGCCGTTCCACCAGTAGCTCGGACAGCTGGTCGAGCAGCAGGCGCACAGGATGCACTCGTACAGGCCGTCGAGCTTCTTGCGGTCTTCCGGCGACTGCAGCCGCTCGCGATCCGGCGGCGGCGGGGTCTGGGTGCGGATCCACGGCTTGATCGAGGCGTACTGCGCGTAGAAGTGGGTCAGGTCCGGCACCAGATCCTTGACCACGCTCATGTGCGGCAGCGGGTAGATCGGCACTTCCTTCTTGCCGCAGTCGGCGATCGCCTTGGTGCACGCCAGCGTGTTGGTGCCGTCGATGTTCATCGCGCACGACCCGCAGATGCCTTCGCGGCACGAGCGGCGGAAGGTCAGGGTCGGGTCGATCTCGTTCTTGATCTTGATCAGCGCGTCCAGAACCATCGGGCCGCACGCGTCCAGATCCACCTCGTAGGTGTCGGTCCGCGGGTTGCTGTCGTCGTCCGGATTCCACCGGTAGACCTTGAAGGTCCGCACATTCTTCGCGCCCTTGGCGGGAAAGTGCTTGCCCTTGCCGATCTTGGAATTCTTGGGGAGGGTGAACTCTGCCATGGCTTTTAAATCCGGGATTGGGGATTAGGGATTGGAGATTCGGGCGAGAGCAGGAAACGAAGCATGTTTCGAATCCCGAATCACCACTCCCCAATCCCGGCTTTGGTCAGTAAACGCGCGGCTTCGGCGGCACCACGTCCACGTCGCTGCTGAGCGTGTACATATGCACCGGGCGATAGTCGAAGCTGCACTGGCCCTTGTCGTCGACGGTGACCAGCGTGTGCTTCTGCCAGTTGACGTCGTCGCGGTCGGGGAAATCCTCGTGGGCGTGCGCGCCGCGGCTTTCCTTGCGCTGTTCGGCCGAGTTGATCGTCGCCACTGCGTTGAGCAGCAGGTTGTTCAGCTCGTAGGTCTCGATCAGGTCGGAATTCCACACCAGCGAACGGTCGGACACCTTCACGTCCTCGAAGCTGGCGAAGATGTCGGCCATCTTGTCCACGCCTTCCTTCAGCGTCTTGCTGGTGCGGAACACCGCCGCGTCGGACTGCATGGTGCGCTGCATCTTGTCGCGGATCACCGAGGTCGGGGTGCCGCCGTTGGCGTTGCGCAGCTTGTCCAGCAGGCCCAGCGCCTTGTCGCAGGCGTCGCCCGGCAGGCCCTTGTGCGGGGCGCCGGTCTTGATCGTCTCGGCGCAGCGGTTGGCCACCGCGCGGCCGAACACCACCAAGTCGAGCAGCGAGTTGGAGCCCAGGCGGTTGGCGCCGTGCACCGACACGCAGGCGGCCTCGCCGATGGCGTACAGGCCTGGCACCACCGAATCCGGGTTGTCGCCATCCTTGCGCACCACTTCGCCGTGGTAGTTGGTGGGGATGCCGCCCATGTTGTAGTGCACGGTCGGGATCACCGGGATCGGCTGCTTGTGCACGTCGACGCCGGCGAAGATGCGCGCGCTCTCGGCGATGCCGGGCAGCTTCTCGTCGATCACGCCCGGGCCGAGGTGGGTCAGGTCGAGCAGGATGTGGTCCTTGTGCTCACCGACGCCGCGGCCTTCGCGGATCTCGATGGTCATCGAACGCGACACCACGTCGCGCGAGGCCAGGTCCTTGTAGTGCGGCGCGTAGCGCTCCATGAAGCGCTCGCCGCCGCTGTTGCGCAGGATGCCGCCTTCGCCGCGCACGCCTTCGGTGATCAGGCAGCCAGCGCCGTAGATGCCGGTCGGGTGGAACTGCACGAACTCCATGTCCTGCATCGGCAGGCCGGCGCGCATCACCAGGCCGCCGCCGTCGCCGGTGCAGGTATGCGCCGAGGTGGCGCTGAAGTAGGCGCGGCCGTAGCCGCCGGTGGCCAGCACCACGCCGTGGGCGCGGAACAGGTGCAGCGAGCCTTCGGCCATGTCAAGGGCGAGCACGCCGCGGCACACGCCCTCTTCGTCGAAGATCAGGTCGAGCGCGAAGTACTCGATCATGAAGCGCGCGTTGTGCGCCAGCGACTGCTGGTACAGCGTATGCAGCATGGCGTGACCGGTACGGTCGGCGGCGGCGCAGGTGCGCTGCGCGGACGGGCCTTCGCCGTACTTGGTGGTCATGCCGCCGAACGGACGCTGGTAGATCTTGCCATCCTCGGTGCGGCTGAACGGCACGCCGTAGTGCTCCAGCTCGATGATCGCCGGAATCGCCTCGCGGCACATGTACTCGATGGCGTCCTGGTCGCCCAGCCAGTCCGAGCCCTTGATGGTGTCGTAGAAGTGGTAGCGCCAGTCGTCCTCGCCCATGTTGCCGAGCGCGGCGGAGATGCCGCCCTGCGCGGCCACGGTGTGCGAACGGGTCGGGAAGACCTTGGTCAGGCAGACCGTCTGCAGGCCCTTTGCGGCCAGGCCGAAGGTCGCGCGCAGGCCGGCGCCGCCGGCGCCGACCACGACCATGTCGTACTTGTGTTCGGTGATCTTGTAAGCGGACATCTACTTTGAATTCCTGTTCCGGGCGCCGATCAGGCGCTGCCCAGGGCGATGCGGGCGACCGCGAATACACCGACGATCGCGCCGAGCACGGCGACGAACTTCACCGTGGTCTGCAGCGCCAGGGCCAGCAGCGAGTTGTGCACGTAATCTTCGAGGATGACCTGCAGGCCGATCTGCGCGTGCCAGAACATCGCGATCAGGAAGCCGACCAGGAGCACCGCGTTCCACGGCTTGGCCACGGCCTCGGTGGCGGTGACGTAGTCGGCGCCGAGCAGGCTCAGCACGAACACCAGGAACCACACGGCCAGGCCGACCAGCGCGGTGGCGGTGAGCCGCTGCAGCACGAAATGTTCGGTGCCGGACTTGGCCGCGCCCAGGCCGCGGACGTTCTTCAGAGGGGTGCGGTAGCGGCTCATGCGGCGGCTCCGTTGAGGACGTAGGCCCAGATCAGCGCCACGATCACCAGGCTGGCGATCACCGACATCCAGCTGCTGCGCACGAACGCGGGGATGCTGAAGCCGTGGCCGAAGTCCTGCACGATGTGGCGCAGGCCGTTGCACAGGTGGTAGGCGAAGGCCCAGCTCCAGGCGAACAGGAACACCTGCCCGTACCAGGCGCCGGCCATGCCGCGGAAGCAGTTCCAGGACGCCGGGCCGAGCATCAGCACCAGCAGTGCGGCGGCGATGATCAGCGCGCCGAGCGACAGCACGATGCCGGTGGCACGGTGCAGGATCGACGTGACCATCTGGATCTGCCAGCGATAGACCTGCAGATGGGGGGAAAGAGGACGTTCGCGGGTCGCCATGCGCTTGGCTCGTTGTCTCGGCTGGGCGGCGTGCTTAAGGCCGCGTTGGCTCAAAGCTGATCAAAAATCGATGCAGCGTCCGTTTTTCTCCCAGTCGCCGTAGCGCGTCGGCTCGAGGCCGCCGCGTCCGCCGATCTCCCGCGGCGCAGGCGGGCTCTGCGGAGGGGTGTCCTCGGCGGGCCGCTGCGTTTCGGGATCGGACTCGGGTGTGGGGGTTGGTTGGCCTATCATGCGGGTCTCACAACTCGTCAATTTTAGTCCTCCCCTCTCGTGCCTGACAACCTGAATCTCGATTCCGGCGGTTTTTCCGCCTTGCCACACCTGCAATACGTCGCATTGCGCGGTCCAGATGCAGTGGCCTTCGCCCATGCCCAGTTCGCCAACGACGTGCAGGCGCTGGCGGCGGGCCAGTGGCAATGGAACGCCTGGCTCACCGCCAAGGGCCGGGTGATCGCGGTGTTCGCGCTGCTGCGCCAGGCCGACGACGCCTTGCTGATGCTGCTGCCCGACGGTGGCGCCGAGGAGTTGGCGACAGCGCTGGGCCGCTTCGTGTTCCGGCGCAAGCTGCGCCTCGCCGTCGAGGACACGCTGCTTGCTTTCGGTCGTCCGAGCCTACCGGACCAGGCACGGGGCGCGACGTCGGCGCACGATGAGGCCGGCGTGATCGAGCTGGACATGGGCGGCGACGGCCTGCCGCGCACGCTGCGCCTGGTGCCGGCAGCGGTGGCGGATGCGCCGGCGGCCGACCCGGGGCTGACGCAGGCCTGGCGCGCGGCCGACCTGCGCCTGGGCCTGGTCCGGCTTGCGCCGAGCCAGCGCGAACAGTGGACGCCGCAGCAACTGGGCCTGGACCGGCTGCACGCCTTCAGCGTCAAGAAGGGCTGCTACCCCGGCCAGGAAATCGTCGCCCGTACCCATTTCCTGGGCAAGGCCAAGCGCGCGGTGCAGTTGCTGGAGCTGGAGGACGCCGTCGCGATCGACGCAGCGGTGCTGCGCGACGGCCAGCCGTTCGGCAGCGTGGTCAGCGTCGCCGGCACCCTGGCGCTGGCGGTCCTGCCGTTGGAGGACGCACCGCCGACCGGGCTGGAGGTCGAGGGCCATCCGGCGCACTGGCAGCCCCTGCGCGACGGCCTGGCGCGCTGAGCGCGCGCCAACCGCCGTACTTGCCGTCGCTTACGGCTGTTGCGGGCCCCGGGTCCCGGGTCCCGTGTCCCGGCTCTCCAGCCGCTCCCCGCTCTCGCCGTCGAAGAAGTGCAATGCCTCGCCGCGCACCACCACCCGCAGGCGCTCGCCCAGGCCCGGCAGCGCACGCGGCGCCACCCGCATCACCAGCGGCTGCGCGCCGTGGCTGAGATTGACGAAGATCTCGTTGCCGACCGGCTCGATCACCTCGATGGTGGCCTCGAAGCCCGCCTGCGCCTCCTCGCTCGGCTGCAGGTGCTCCGGCCGCACGCCGATCGCCAGCTCCCGGCCCAGCCACTGCGGCGCGATCTGCGCACCCGGCAGCGGCACCCGCCCGCCGTCCTGCAACTGCAGGTGCAGGCCGCCCTCCTCCACCAGCCGCCCGCGCAGCACGTTCATCGCCGGGCTGCCGAGGAAACCGGCCACGAACAGGTTGGCCGGGCGGTCGTACAGCGCCATCGGCGTGTCGATCTGCTGGATCAGCCCGTCCTTGAGCACGACGATGCGCTGGCCCAGGGTCATCGCCTCGACTTGGTCGTGGGTGACGTAGATCATGGTGGTGCCGAGCTTGCGGTGCAGCTGCGCGATCTCGGTGCGCACCGAGTGGCGCAGCTTGGCGTCCAGGTTGGACAGCGGCTCGTCGAGCAGGAACACCGCCGGCTCGCGCACCAGCGCGCGGCCCAGCGCCACGCGCTGGCGCTGGCCGCCGGACATGGCGCGCGGCAGCTTGTCCAGCATCGGGGTCAGGCCCAGGGTGTCGGCGGCGGCGGCCACGCGCTGGCGGATGACCTCCTTGCTCTCGCCGCGCAGCTTGAGCCCGAACGCCAGGTTCTCGGCCACGGTCATGTGTGGGTACAGCGCATAGCTCTGGAACACCATGGCGATGTCGCGGTCCTTGGGCGCCACGTCGTTGACCACGCGCTCGCCGATGCGCAACTCGCCGCCACTGATCTCTTCCAGGCCGGCGATCATCCGCAACAGCGTGGACTTGCCGCAGCCCGACGGCCCGACCAGCACCATCAGTTCGCCGTCGGCCACTTCGAAGCTGGCCCCGTGCACGGCGACCTGGCCGTTGTCGTAGACCTTGCGGATGTTGTCCAGTTGTACTTTCGCCATGGTGCGGTATCCGGTTTCCGGCAGTGAGGAACGGGCTGCCGCCGGTCCCTCCCGAAGGCAGTGCATACGAATGCGGGTCGCATCGTGCCAGCGCGCAGGCAACAATGGATCGCGATGCGGTATTCTGCCATGTAACCGTTTTCACGGGGCAACATCGAGCCTGGGAGGGCACGCAATGCGATCCGCCAGCCGCCGATCCGGCGCGCCGTCGTTATCCGGCCTGCAGCACGCGGCATGGGAGAGGTATGCTCAGAGGTCTGGCAGTCGTATTCATCTCCTGGATCGTGCGTTCCCGTCTGGCGGCCTTTCCGCGTCACGCTTTCGCCCGAACCGGCCGGATACAGGCCGTTCCCGCCGTCCGCTTCCCCACGCCACGTCACTCCTAGCCCCCAGGTGATCGACACCATGTCACCCGAAACCGAAACCCGGTCGATGCACGATACCTTCCTGTTGTTCGGCGCCACCGGCGATCTGGCCCAGCGCTATCTGTTCCCCTCGTTGCTGCGCATGCTCGACGACGGCTTCCTGCCGGAGGACTTCCGCATCCGCGCGCTGGCGCTGTCGCCGCACGACACCGCCAAGTTCCACGAACTCCTCAAGCCGCGCCTGCAGGCGGCGATGCCGCAGATCGGCGAATCGATCGTGCAGGCGCTGCTGGCGCGCATCGACTACCGCTCGGTGGACCTGCGCGATGCCGAATCGGTGGCCGCCGCGGTGCGCGACCTGACCGCGCGCCGCTGCGTGAGCTATCTCGCGATCCCGCCGGGGCTGTACATCAGCACCTGCCAGGGCCTGGCCCTGGGCGGGGCGCTGGCCGCGCCGCACCGGCTGATGCTGGAGAAGCCGATCGGCCACGATTCGGACAGCGCCCGCGAAATCGTGCAGGCGATCGGCGCGCTGATCGACGAGGACCGCGTATTCCGCCTTGACCACTACCTGGGCAAGGCCGCGGTGCAGAACCTGATCGCGCTGCGTTTCGGCAACACGCTGCTGGAAGCGGTGTGGAACCGCACCTACATCGAGTCGGTGGACATCCTGGTCGCCGAGAGCGAGGGCGTGGACGGCCGTGACGCCTACTACGCGCGTTCCGGCGCGCTGCGCGACATGGTGCAGAGCCATATCCTGCAGTTGCTGTGCCTGGTGGCGATGGAGCCGCCGGCGTCGTTGGAAGCCGACCGTATCCGCGACGAGAAGGTCAAGGTGCTGCGTGCGCTGCGTCCGCTGAGCGCAGAGCATGCCGCCCGCGACAGCGTGCGCGGGCGCTACACCGCCGGCACCATCAACGGCCAGCCGGCGCAGGCCTACCAGCCGCCGGAAGGCAGCGACGTGGAAACCTTCGCCGCGGTCACCGCCTACATCGACAACTGGCGCTGGGCCGGGGTGCCGTTCCGGCTGTGCACCGGCAAGCGCCTGGCCGAGCGCTCCACCCGCGTGGTGGTCACGCTCAAGCCGGTCACCCACTGGCTGTTCGAGCGCCCGGCCGCGCAGCAGGCGGCGCCGAACCGGCTGACCTTCCAGCTGCAGCCGCAGGAGAACATCGAACTGGGGCTGATGAGCAGCCTGGCCGGTCCGGAATGGGGCGCGCTGGAACTGCAGCCGCTGGAACTGGAACTGTCGGTGCCCACCGGCCTGCACCGGCGCATCGCCTACGAGCGGCTGATGCTCGACGCGCTCAACGGCAACCACGCGCTGTTCGTGCGCGACGACGAGGTGCGTGCCGCCTGGGCCTGGATCGACAGCGTCAGCGCCGCCTGGGCGCAGGCGCAACTGCCGCTGCTGCCCTACCCGGCCGGCAGTTGGGGGCCGGAGGAAGCGCAGGCCTACGTGTCCTGCGACCAGTCCGGCGCCGCGCCGCGGGGCACGCCGTGAGCGCGCCGCAACGCCCGGTGCTGGTGGCCGACATCGGCGGCACCAATGCCCGTTTCGCCCTCGCCGATCTCGACGCCTCGGTGCCGCTGCTCGACGACAGCACCCAGACCTACTCGGTGGTGGAGTTCCCGTCGCTGGGCGACGCCGCCCGGCACTACCTGGAACAGACCGGGGTGGACGCGCGCAGCGGCACCTTCGCGGTCGCCGGCCGCGTCGACGGCGACGAGGCGCGCATCACCAACCATCCGTGGGTGATCTCGCGGGCGCGCACCCGCGCCATGCTCGGCTTCGACGAACTGCACCTGATCAACGACTTCGCCGCGCAGGCGATGGCGATCAGCCTGCTGCGGCCGCAGGACGTGGTCCAGGTCGGCGGCGCCAGTTGGACGCCGTCGCCGATCGAGGTGCCGCGGAACTACGGCGTGATCGGCCCCGGCACCGGCCTGGGCGTGGGGGGCCTGCTGGTGCGCGGCGGGCGCTGCTTCCCGCTGGAAACCGAGGGTGGTCACGTCAGCTTCCCGCCGGGCACGCCGGAGGAGATCCGCATCCTGGAACTGCTCTCGCAGCAGTTCGGCCGCGTTTCCAACGAGCGCCTGATCTGCGGCCCGGGCCTGGTCAACATCCACCGCGCGCTGAGCGAGATCGCCGGCGACGACCCGGGCCCGCTGCAGCCGGAAGACATCACCGCGCGCGCCGCGCAGGGCGACTACCGGGCGATGCGCACGGTGGACGTGTTCTGCGCTGTGTTCGGCGCCATCGCCGGCGACCTGGTGCTGATGCAGGGCGCCTGGGACGGCGTGTTCCTGACCGGCGGGCTGGTGCCGAAGATGCTCGACGCGATCCAGCATTCCGGGTTCCGCCAGCGCTTCGAGCACAAGGGCCGGTTTTCGTCGATCATGGCGCGGGTGCCGTCGCTGGCGGTGACCCATCCCCGTCCCGGCCTGCTCGGCGCCGCTGCCTACGCGGTGGACGCCGCGCGGCAATCCCCAGGAGCCATTGCATGAGCCCCACGCTGTCCGACCGCATCACGCTGATCCGCTACGACGATCCGGATGAATGGATCGACGCGGCGGCGGCCGAGATCGGCACCGCGCTGCGCGAGGAGATCCAGCGCCGCGGCGGCGCGCGCCTGCTGCTGTCCGGCGGTACCACCCCGGCGCCGGTGTACCAGGCGCTGGCCGAGCTGCCGCTGGACTGGTCCAAGCTGGAGGTCGGCCTGGTCGACGAGCGCTGGCTGTCGCCGCAGGACAGCGACAGCAATGCCTACCTGATCCGGCACAGCCTGCTGGATCGCACCGAGGACGCGCGGTTCGAGCCGCTGGTGCGGGTCGGCAAGCCGCTGCAGGACTGCGTGCACGCGGCCAACCTGCATGCGCAGCACGCCCCGGCCGCATGCATGGCGGTGCTGGGCATGGGCGGCGACGGCCACACCGCCTCGCTGTTCCCCGGCGCCACCGATTTGAACAAGGCCCTGACCAACCCGCTGCCCTACGCCGCGCTCGACGCCACCGGCTGCCCCGGCGCCAATACCTGGCCGCTGCGCATCACCCTGACTCCGGCCGGCCTGGCGCCGATCGGCCAGCGCATGCTGCTGTTGCGCGGCAAGCAGAAGCTGGAGGTGCTGGAACGTGCGCTGGCCGGCACCGATCCGCACGAGTATCCGATTCGCGTCGCCTTCGATACGCCCGGTGCGCGCCTGCGCGTGCATTGGTGCGAGTGAGGCCGGGAGTGGAGAGTCGGGATTGGGGATTGGCAACGGCCGCGTGCTGACGCATCCCCGCTCTCCCGAGTCCCCATTCCCGAGTCCCGATTCGCGACGCCCCCCCACACTTCATAGCCATTTCCGCCAATGAGCCTGCATCCGACCCTCCACGCGATCACCGAACGCATCCGCCAGCGCAGTGCGCCGTCGCGGCGCGCCTATCTGGCCGGCATCGACGCCGCGTTGCGCGACGGCCCGTTCCGCAGCCGCCTGAGCTGCGGCAACCTCGCCCACGGCTTCGCCGCCTGCGGCCCCACCGACAAGAGCCGGCTGGAAGGCGGGATCACTCCCAACCTCGGCATCATCACCGCCTATAACGACATGCTCTCGGCGCACCAGCCGTTCGAGCACTACCCGGAGATCATCCGCAACACCGCGCGCGCGCTCGGCGCCACCGCGCAGGTGGCCGGGGGCGTGCCGGCGATGTGCGACGGCGTGACCCAGGGCCGGCCGGGCATGGAACTGTCGCTGTTCTCGCGCGACGTGATCGCCCAGGCCACCGCCATCGGCCTCAGCCACGACATGTTCGACACCAGCCTGTACCTGGGCGTGTGCGACAAGATCGTGCCCGGCCTGCTGATCGGCGCGCTGGCCTTCGGCCACCTGCCGGCGGTGTTCGTGCCGGCCGGGCCGATGACGCCGGGCATCCCCAACAAGCAGAAGGCGGAAGTGCGCGAGCGCTACGCCGCCGGCCAGGCCACCCGCGAGGAGTTGCTGGCCGCCGAATCGGCGTCCTACCACGCCCCCGGCACCTGTACCTTCTACGGCACCGCCAACTCCAACCAGGTGCTGCTGGAAGCGATGGGCGTGCAGTTGCCCGGCGCCTCCTTCGTCAACCCCGGCACCCCGCTGCGCGACGCGCTGACCCAGCAGGCGACCGAGCGCGCGCTGCGCATCACCGCCCTGGGCAGCGACTTCCGCCCGCTGGGCCGGCTGATCGACGAGCGCGCCATCGTCAACGCCGTGGTCGCGCTGATGGCCACCGGCGGCTCCACCAACCACACCATCCACTGGCTGGCGGTGGCGCGCGCGGCTGGCATCGTGCTGACCTGGGACGACCTGGACGCGCTGTCGCAGCTGGTGCCGCTGCTGGCGCGGGTGTATCCGAACGGCGAGGCCGACGTGAACCACTTCGCCGCCGCCGGCGGCATCGGCTTCGTGTTCCGCGAGCTGATGGACGCCGGGCTGATGCACGACGACCTGGCCACCATCGTGCCCGGCGGCATGCGCGCCTACGGCGACGAGCCGTGCGTGCAGGACGGCAAGCTGGCCTACGTGCCGAGTCCGGCCAAGAGCGCCGACGAGGCGGTGGTGCGTCCGGCATCCAACCCGTTCGAGGCGCAGGGCGGCCTGCGCCTGCTGCGCGGCAACCTCGGCCGCTCGCTGATCAAGCTGTCGGCGGTGAAGCCGCAGTTCCGCAGCATCGAAGCGCCGGCCGTGGTGATCGACGCGCCGCAGGCGCTGAACAAGCTGCATGCCGCCGGCGCGCTGCCGCACGACTTCGTGGTGGTGCTGCGCTACCAGGGCCCGCAGGCCAACGGCATGCCGGAGCTGCATTCGCTGGCGCCGCTGCTGGGCCTGCTGCAGAACCAGGGCCGGCGCGTGGCGCTGGTCACCGACGGGCGCCTGTCCGGCGCCTCCGGCAAGTTCCCCGCGGCCATCCACGTGACCCCGGAAGCGGCGCGAGGCGGCCCGCTGGCACGCGTGCGCGAAGGCGACATCGTGCGCCTGGACGGCGAAGCCGGCACCCTGGAAGTGCTGGTGGACGCCGCCGAGTGGGCGGCACGGCCGCTGGCGCCGAACACCGCGCCGGCCGCGCACGACATGGGTCGCAACCTGTTCGGGCTCAACCGCCGCATGGTCGGCCCCGCCGACCAGGGCGCGCTGTCGATCTCCTGCGGCCCGCCGGCCGCCGATGGCGACCTGTGGAACTACGACGCCGAGTACGACCTGGGCCGCGATGCCGAGGCCGCCGCCGCGCCGCACGAATCCAAGGACGCCTGACCGGCGGCGCTACCGCGCGCCCCACCCTGCCCCGCCCGTACGCGGCCGGGGCCTTGCCCCCTCGCAACCGAGACGCTTATGACCATCGCCGAACACCAGACCAAGGCCGAGCAGCTGCTGCGCGCGGCCGGCATCCTGCCCGTCGTCACCGTCCACAGCCTGGAAGAGGCGCGCCGCGTGTCGGCCGCGTTGCTCGAAGGCGGCCTGCCGGCGATCGAACTGACCCTGCGCACGCCGGTGGCGATGGAAGCGCTGGCGATGCTCAAGCGCGAGCTGCCGGACATCGTGATCGGCGCCGGCACCGTGCTCAACGCCACCCAGCTGCAGCAGTCGATCGACGCCGGCGCCGACTTCATCGTCACCCCAGGCACCACCCCGACCCTGGCCGACGCCCTGGCGCAGGCGCCGCTGCCGGTGGTGCCGGGCGCGGCCACTCCGAGCGAACTGCTGGCGCTGATGGAGCGCGGCTTCCGCGTGTGCAAGCTGTTCCCCGCCTCCGCGGTCGGCGGCCTGGCGATGCTCAAGGGCCTGGCCGGGCCCCTGGCCGAGCTCAAGCTGTGCCCCACCGGCGGCATCGGCGAAAGCACCGCCGCCGAGTACCTGGCGCAGCCCAACGTGGTCTGCATCGGCGGCTCGTGGATGGTGCCCAAGGACTGGCTGGCCGACGGCGCCTGGGACAAGGTGCGGGAGAGTTCGGCGAAGGCGGCGGCGATCGTGGCGGCGGCGCGGTAGCGCCGCGGCCGCGGCCGCGGCCGCCGGGATTGGGCATTCGGGATTGGGGATTCGCAAAAGCAGCTCCACCCAGCACCTCAAAAAAAAGCGCCGGCATGCCAGCGCTTTTTTTGCTTTAGCTGTTACGAATCCCCAATCCCGACTCCCGAATCCCAGCCTCACCGCATCTCGATCTGCACATCCGCCGGCAACGCATGGATGCGCAGTTCGCCGTGCTCCCACTGCGCCGCTTCGCCATTGACCACGGTGCGGCCCGGTTCGCCCGGGTACGGCCACGGCAGCACCAGGCCGCCGCTGGGCATGCGCAGGCCCTCGGGGATGTTCAGCAGCAAGCGGTTCTTCTGCCGGCGCAGCTGGTAGCTCAGCGGCCCCTGCGGGGTGCGCAACTGCTCGATCGCCACGCCCTTGCCGTCGAGCCAGTCGGCCGGAATGCCGGCGGCCAGCACCAGGCTGTCGTCGACGTCGCGGGCGTAGGCGAACATGTCCAGCACCGAGCGCACGAAGTCGGACGCGACCCAGGCATGCGGCAGGTCGCCGAGGAAGAACGGCTTGCGCGGCGTGCGCGAGACCACCTCGGCCCACTGGTTCCAGGGCTGTGGGGCGCGGTCCTTGAAGAAGAACTGCGTCGCCTCCCAGGCGCGCTCGCGCCAGCCCAGGCGGACGAACGCGGACACGTTGCGCCACTCGTATGGGGTGTAGTCCTTCCACTCGCGAGTGCCGTCGCGGCGGCCGACGAACTCGCTCCAGTAGCGCTCGAAGGTGTTGTCGAGCAGGGCCTGCGGCAGCCGGCCCTGTTCGCCGCCCGGTGCCAGCGCGATGGTGGTCGAGGTCGGATCGAAATCGCCCAGTTCCGCCGAGCCCGGCAGGAAGTTGATGTGGTGTTGCTGGGTGGCCGCGTCCAGCGAGGCGTACAGGTCCTGGCGGAACTGATCGCGCGAGGCGGCGAAGCGCGCGGCATCGTCGATGCGGCCCAGTTCGGCGGCGATGCTCACCGCGTCCTTGTAGCCGCGCAGCGCCCAGAAGTTGTCCCAGTACGAATGCATCGGCTTGGCCGAATAGCCCTCGTGGCTGATCGACACCGGCATCATCCCGTAGAAAGCCGCGTTGCGCGCGTGGTTCTCGTCGGTGCGCTCGCTCAGCCGCAACTGCTCCATGTAGGTGTAGGCGCCGAGCACGTGCGGCCACATCTGCTCCAGGAAGGCGCGGTCACCGCTGTAGCGGTAGTAGTCGGCGACGCTGTAGATCAGTTCGCCGTGGCTGTCGTTCTCCGGCACCGGGTCGCTGCCGCGGTCGTCCACGCAGCACGGCACCATGCCGTTGGCGAACTGGTAGGGCGCGTACCACTCCACGTACTCGCGGACCACGTCGGCGCGGCCCAGCCGCAGCAGGCCTTCGGAAATCATCGCGCCGTCGCGGATCCAGCTGCGCGAGTACGAGCGCGTGCCCGGCTGCAGGCGCGGCCCGATCCGCGAGATCAGCATGTGCGCCAGCGCGGTGCGCAGCGTGTCGGCGACCGCCTTGCCCTGCGCCGGCACGCGCAGCTGCACGCGGTCCAGCTTCTCGTGCCACTGCGCGGCGACCTGCTGCTGCGCGCGTGCGGCATCGAAGCCCGCCGGCAGCGCGGCGTTGCCGGTCTGCGGAATCACCAGCGCCACCTCGCGCACCTCGCCCGGGGCCAGGCGCCCGCGATACAGCAGTGCGCCGGAGGCCAACCCGTCGGGATCCTGCGCCTGCTGCGGCAGGCCGCTGGCGTCGGTGCTCAGCCGTTCGACGTCGATGCCGGCGTCGAATGCAGTGGCATAGGCCGCATCCGGCTTCTGCACCGCGAACACACGCGGCTGGCCGTTGACCTGCACCTGCGTGCCGGCGATCGCCAGCGAACGGATCTGGCTGACGCCGCCGACGGTATTGAGGAACTGGCTGGGCGGATTCACCTGGAACGGACGCACCGCCAGCGCCAGGGTGTAGTCGTGCGGCTGCTTGCTCGGATTGCTGAGCCGGTAGCGCGCCACCAGTTGCGCCTGCTCCGGCTCGCCCTGCACGAAGGCGGTCACGCGCAGCGCGGCGTTGTCGTGGGTCCAGTCCACGCTGGGAATCGGCAGGTAGTCGTCCTGCAGGCTCTGCGCCGTCTTGACGTCGGCCCAGCTCAGGCGCTTGCCGTCCAGCAACAGGAACGGCTCGATGCTGAAGCCGCCCTTGCCCACCTCGATCGCGCCATCCTCGCCGACCAAGCCCTGTTCGCGGCCGCCGTCCAGGCCGACGATGGTCCAGTACGGCTGCTCGCCGCTGAAGCCGCGCGGGAACCAGCCGCGGGTCGATTGTGCCGCCACCGACTTGATGAAGTCGTTCTGGGTCGCGGCGAAGGCCAGCGGCTGCAGCGCGATATCGGCGATGCCGTAACGGAAGCTGGGGCCGTCCTGCAGGTCGAAGCGCACATAGCGTGCCTCGGTGTCCGGCAGCGCCAGCCAGTCGGTGCCGCCGTTGCCGGCGGTCACCTGGCGCAACTCGCGCCAGCTGCGTCCGTCGGCCGAGCCCTGCACCGTGTAGCGCGAGGCGTACACGCCCGGCGCCCACTGCACCTTGGCGCCGCCGAACTCGCGCACCTTGCCCAGGTCCAGCATGATCGTCTGGTTCTTGGCGTTGCCGCTGTACCAGACCGTGTCCGGCTTGCCGTCGGCGATGCGCTGCTCCAGCGCCGGCGCGGTATCGGTGTTGACCTTGACCGTCAGCGGCGAGGTGTCCTGCGGCGGCAGCGGGGTCAGGGTCAGCTGGTCGAAGCACACCGTGCCGGCGCCACCGACCTGGTTGTAGATGGTGAACTCGATCTGCGCGCTGCGGGTCAGTTCCTTCTCCGGGCTCGGCCCCCAGGCCTTGTCGATCTGCCGCTTCTTGAAGGTAACCGTGCTCCATTGCGTGGGGAACGCATAGCGTGGCCGGTTGACCCACCACACGTTGTCGCCGCTGGCGTCGGCCAGCTTGAACTGCAGGTCGTTGCTCGGCGACTCGCCGCGCAGCTGGAACGCGAACTGGTAGTTGTCCGGGTAGTCGATCGGCACGCTGCGGCGGATCCCGGCGTAGCCGGACACGCCGTTGAAGTCGTAGTCCAGGCATAGCGCCTTGGCGCGGCCGCCGCTGGGCGCCTGCACCAGCCGGGTCGAGGCGGTGACCTGGTTGGAGACGACGATCTGCCACTTGTCCAGATCGTTGAAGCTGTCCAGCGTCACCGTGGAGGTCGGCGGCGCGGCGACGGCATGGGCGGCCGCCAGCCCCAGCATCGTCAGCATCGCGCGTGCGCACGTTATCGCCATCCCGTCCCTCATCGCCTTCCCCGTTGCTGTCGTGTCGTTGCGTGTCTGCTTGTATGCGAGGGCGTCCGCCCCCGGTGCCCCAGTGGCATTGCCCGTCTGCTGACGCGGCTGAAGCCGCTCCTACATCTGCGGCATGACCATCCATGGCCGGGCGTTCGGCGCAACGCGCGCCAGTGGCGCGCAAGCGTTGCGCCTCACCCCTTCACGCTGCCGAGCAGCAGGCCCTGGATGTAGTAGCGCTGCAGCGCCAGGAACAGGGCCAACACCGGGATCACCGTGACCACCGCGCCGGCCATCATCATCTCCACGTCCATGATGTGCTCGCGCGACAGCGCCGCCAATGCCACCGGCAAGGTGTAGTGCTCCTGGTCGGTCAGCACGATCAGCGGCCACATGAAGTCGTTCCACGCGGCCATGAAGGTGAAGATGGTCAGCGTCACCAGCACCGGCTTGAGCATCGGCAGCACGATCTGGAAGAAGATCCGCAGCTCGCCGGCGCCGTCGATGCGCGCGGCCTCCAGCAACTCGTCCGGGATCGACCGCGCGTACTGGCGCACCAGGAAGATGCCGAACACCGTCGCCAGCGCCGGCACGATCACCCCGCCGAAGTTGTTGACCAGGTGCAGCTGCTTCATCAGCAGGAACAGCGGCAGCATCGCCACCTGCGCCGGGATCACCAGTGCCGCCAGCAGGATCTGGAAGATCCGTTCCTTGCCGACGAAGCGCAGCTTGGCGAAGGCATAGCCGGCCATGGTGTTGACCAGCAGCGAGCCGAAGGTGATCGCGCAGGACACCAGCAGGCTGTTGGCGAAATTGCGCGCCATGCCGGTGCGCGAGAACAGCTCGCCGTAGTTGGCCAGGGTGGCGCCGGTGGGCAGCATCGGCGGCGGGAAGCGGCTGGCCTGCCCCGCCGGCATGAACGACACCGACACCATCCACAACAGCGGCGCCAGGCTGATCACGGCGAGCAGCAGCAGCCCGCCGTTGACCAGCAGCGTGTTCCAGCGCGAGGCGCCGATCTCACGGCTCATACCAGGTCCCTCTTGCGGCCGAAGCGCAGCATCACCGTCGTCACTCCCAGGATGATCAGGAACAGCAGGAACGCCACCGCCGACGCGCGGCCGAGGTTCCACCACTTGAAGCCTTCCTCGAACATGTAGTACAGCACGCTGACCGTGCTCTGCAGGGGATCGCCACGGGTCATCACGTAGGGTTCGGCGAACAGCTGGAAGTAGCCGGACACGGTGATCACCCCGACCACCAGCAGCACCGGCCCGAGCATCGGCAGGGTGATGTGCAGGAACTGCCGCCACTTCGAGGCGCCGTCGATGCGCGCGGCCTCGTACAGGTCCTGCGGGATCGCCTGCAGGCCGGCGAGGAAGATCACCATGTTGTAGCCGAAGTTCTTCCACACCGCGAACAGCATGATGGTCGGCATCGCCCAGTGCGGGTCGCCGAGCCAGTCGATCGGGCCGATGCCCAGGTGCGCCAGGCCATAGTTGACCAGGCCGTAGCTGGTGTGGAACAGGTAACGCCAGATCACCGCCACCGCCACCAGCGTGGTCACCACCGGCGCGAACAAGGCAGTGCGGAACAGCGCCTTGAACCGCGCCACCGGCGCGTTCAGCAGCAGCGCCGCGCCCAGCGAGGCGGCGATGGACAGCGGCACGCCGACGATCACGAAGTAGGTGGTGTTCCACAGCGACTTCCAGAACATCGGCGTCTGCAGCAACTCGCTGTAGTTGCCGAAGCCGACGAAGCGCAGGTTGTGGCGGTCGGCCAGCGAATACAGGTCGAAGTCGGTGACGCTCAGCGCCAGCGCCGACAGCACCGGCAGGCCGAAGAACACGCCGATCACGATCAGCGCCGGGCCGGCGAACAGCCAGCCGATCAGGCAACCGCGCTTCATGGCGTGGCTCCCGCGGCCGGCGCCGCCGTGCCTTCGCGATGCTGCTGGTGGATCCAGCGGCGTTTCTCCAGGATCTCGTCGACCCGCTTGTCCAGTTCCTGCATTGCCTTCTCCTGCGGTTCGCCGCCGCGTACCACCCGCTCGGTGGCCAGCCGCATCTCCTGCACGATGCGCTCCCACTCCAGGACCTTCGGTGCCGGCTTGACCCGCTCCAGCTGGTCACGGAACGCGTGCGCCAACGGATCGTCGGCCAGCGACGGATACGCCCAGGTGCTGCGCCGCGGCGGCATGTCGCCGATCAGCGCATGGAAGCGCGCCTGGATCTGCGGCCGCGACAGGAACTCGATCAGCTTCCACGCCGCGTCCTTGTGCTCGGACTTGCGGAAGATCACCAGGCTGGTGCCGCCGGCGATGCCGGCGCCGGGACCGTCCGGACCGGGCAGCGGCATGGTGCCCCACTGATCCTTCAACGCCGGCGGCTGCACCTTGCGGAATTCGCGGATGTTCCACGGGCCGGAGATGTAGAAGGCGTAGAAGCCATTGAAGAACTCGTCCCAGACATTGGAGATCTGCGTCTCCGACATCTTCGGCGCCCAACCCTGGTCGAACATGTTGGCGTAGAACGCCAGCGCCTTGCGGAAACCGGGGCTTTCGAAATTGCCGTAGTTGTTGTTGTCGCGCAGCAGCGGATCGGGCAGCTGCAGGCCCAGCGACAGCTGCTGCTCGAACTCGTTGAGCGGCATCAGGATGGCGTAGCGCTTCGGCCCGACATGCTGCTTGACCGCCGCCATCGCCTGTTCCCACTCGGCCCAGGTCTGCGGCAGCTTGGTCACGCCGGCGTCGCGCAGCATGTCCTTGCGGTAGAACAGCAGGCGCGTGTCCACGTACCAGGGGATGCCGTAGAGATGGCCATCGATGACGCTGGTGTCCCAGATGCCGGGGAAGTAGTCCTTCGGGTCGACCACCTTGGAGCGGTCGACGTAGGGCTGCAGCGGCTGCAGCGTACCCAGCTCGGCGAATTCCGGAATCCAGGTGTTGCCCAGCTGGCACACGTCCGGCAGGCCGTCGGCGGCGAACGCAGTGAGCAGCTTCTCGTGCGCGGCGGTCCACGGGATGTTCTGGATGTCCACGTGGATGCCGGGATTCTCCTTCTCGAACTGCGGGATCAGCTCGGCCACCACCTCGGCCTCGCGGCCCATCGCCCAGAACCGCACCACCTCGCCCTGCGGCGCGCGTGCGCAGCCACAGATCGCCACCACCAGCAAACCCAGCGAAAACCAACGACCGATCATGCGTGCTGTGCTCATTCCGGTTGCTGCGGCTGGCGCTGTGGGGGGGTGGACTGCGCCTCGGCGGCGGCGGCGCGCGACTCGGCGATGCCCAGCGCACGCGCATTGGCCGCCTGCTCGTCCTTCTTGGGCAGCGGCTGGGTCTCGCCTTCCGGGGTCAGCCAGCCGCCGGTGAAGCCGGCGCGCTCCAGTCCGGTGCGGATGTACTTGTTCTTCTTCATCACGTTCCAGACGAACTCGTTGCGGTAGTTGGCGATCATGGTGACGATCGCGCCTTGGTCGATGCCGATGTAGTCGCTGGCGACCCAGCCGCGGTTGGGGATCATGCGGCCGGTCTTGAGCGGGATATCGTAGTTGAAGCTGGGGTTGAACGAATCCAGGAAACCGTAGCTCGAATACAGGAAGTCGCCGAAGCGCTTGTGCATTTCCTGGGTCGCCGGAATCACCACCTCCGGCGCGAACACGATCGAGGACACCGCCGCGGTCGGCGCGATGGTGCCGTCGTCGAAGGCCTCGAACAGGCCGGCGCCGCGGGTGCGGTAGTGGAAGAACTGGCGCTGCTCGCCGCGGTAGTCCTGGGTGGTGTTCTGCGGACCGTCGCTGGCGGTCAGGCCCCACACGTTCTCGCCGTACTCTTTCCACTTCATCGGATTGTCGATGGCGTACTCGCGCTGCGCCAGCGTGGCGCGGCGGCTGTTGAGGAAGTAGTCGATGCCATGCTCGCGCATGTACTGGTCCTGGATGTCGCGGAAATCGATCCAGACGTGGTTGTACTGGTGCGCGAACAGCGGGCCGAACGCCAGGTATTCCTGGCCGTAGTACACGCCCCAGTCCTTGTTGTAGGTGCGCGTCCACTCCTGCCACGCGTCCGGCTCCACCGGATGGGTCGGCGAACCCAGCGCCAGCAGGTACACCATCATGCCTTCGTTGTAGCCCATCCAGTCGTGCTGGATGAAGCCGCGCTCGGGATACCAGCCCATCGAGATCAGCGGCTTGCGCTGCTGCATCCATGGCCAGTCCACGCGCCGGTACAACGTGTCGGCGATCTGGCGGATCTCCTTCTCGTCGGCAGTGTCGCCTTCATAGTAGGACTGGGCGAACAGCACGCCCATCATCAGCAGCGCGGTGTCCACGCTGGACAGTTCCACCCACTGGTCGTAGCGCAGCCCCTTCTGCATGTCCAGGAAGTGGTAGTAGAAACCCTTGTAGCCGGCGCGGCCGGTGCGTTGCGGGCCGACCGGCAGATCGCGCAAAAAGCGCAGCGTGGTCAGGGTGCGCTGCACCGCCTGCTCGCGACTGATCCAGCCGTTCTCGTAGCCGATGGGGTAGACGGTGAGCGCGAAGCCGACCGACGCGATGGACGCGAACGGCCGCGACGGATAGCGATCCACCGCCATGCCGTTCTGCTCGTTGGTGGTGTCCCAGAAGAACTGGAAGGTGCGGCGTTCGATGTCCTCGAACAGGGGCGGCAGTTCCGGCTTCAGCAGTTTCGGTGGCAGTTCGGCTTCGACCAGGATGACCTTGACCGGCTTCTTCTCCACCGCCTTCGGCTCCTCGGTCTTCTTGCACGCCGTCAGCAGCACCCCTGCTGCCATCACCATCAACGAAAACCTGATGAAACTGCGCTGCTTCTTCATCGTGCCCCCCGTGAAATCGTTTACATGCATCGCCGCGGCCCCCGTTGCACGGGAGCCGCGGCGACCCTGCTTACCAGTTCAAGCCAAACGACAGCTTGAACGTCCGCATCGGCGAGGCGAGCACGCCGTTCGGCGTGCCGAACGCCGTGTTCAGATCGGCGTAGGTGCCGGTATCGGTGTTGTAGTCCGCGTAATTGGTCCAGTTGAACAGGTTGATGACATCGGCACGGACGTTGAACTTGATGCCCGAACCGGTATCCCATTCCTTGTTCGCCGCCAGGCTGAATTCCTTGTAGCCCAGCGTGGAATCCGGCTTGTACTGAATGATATAGCACTGGTCGTTGCCCGCCAGGCAGTCGGTGCCGTAGCGCGGGGTCTGACTGGCCAGCGACAGCTTGGCCGACAGGGTGACGTCGTACGGCAGGTCGTAGATGCCGGTGACCACCAGGCGGTTCTTCGGGATGCCGCCGGCCTCGCGCCAGCCGTAGCCGGCCATCGACGGCTGGTCCAGCGCGTAGTGCTCGCCGTACTGACGGTTCTCCTTCGCATCGGAGAAGGTGTAGGCCACGGTCAGGCCCCAGCCGGATTCCTTGTCGTAGGGCTTGTCCAGCTTCAGCGCCAGCTGGTTGTTGCGCGTCTTCAGGCCGTTGGTGCCGAGCACGATCGCGCTGTAGCCATTGGGCGAGTCGGTCGGCACGCCGGAGGTGGTGCCGGGCAGGAAGAACGAGCCGTCGGCACGGCGGTTGCCGCGCAGGAACACGAAGCCGTCCTCGCTGACGATGTGACTCAGGGTCACGTCCGTGTACCAGTCGTTGCCCCAGAAATGCACCATGTTGCGCATGCCCAGACTGAACTGGTCGGAGTACGGCACCTTGATGTTGTTGTCGATCAGGTAGACCTCGCGGCCGCCGCCGGCGCCGCCGGTGTTGGACGCCGCCAGCCCGGCCAGGCCGGCCTGGGTCGCATAATTCGGATCCCATGCCACGCACGGCTGGCCGAGGCACGGCGTGTTGGCGCTGTTGAAGTAGTAGCTGTAGGAACGGAAGTTGTTGTTCAGCTGCTCCAGCGCCAGGTAGTCGAACAGGTTGCGATCGTACGCGCGACCGGCGCCGCCGTAGATCACGTGCGCCTGGTCGCCGAACAGGTCGTAGGAGAAGCCCAGGCGCGGCTGCCAGGCATCCTTGAACGCCTTGCGGTTGTTGCCGGTGCTGATGTAGTTGGCGATGTCGTAGTTGGCGTTGTCCAGGTTGCGCCAGTTCAGCAGCGCGCTGGCGACGTCGGCCGGGGTGACGAAGTCGAGGAACGACGGGGTCTTCTCGTAGTCGTAGCGCACGCCCAGGTTCAGGGTCAGGTGTTCGTTGACCTCCCAGTCGTCCTGCAGGTAGATGCCGTACTGCTTGTTCTGCGACTGCACCGAACCGCCGTCGCCGGTGTCGCCGAAGCGCACCCGGTACGGCGTGCCGACATCGCTGAGGATGTTGTAGTAGTACTGCGGATTGGCCGGATTGATCTGGGTCGAATCGAGCTGGATGTCCTTGTACTTCACACCCATCTTGATGGTGTGGCTGCCGTGCCAGTCGAGGCTGTTGAGGGTCAGGTCGTCCTGCAGAGTCCAGCCCTTCTGGCCCTTGTTCTGGAAGCTGCTGCCGGCGCCGGCGCTGAGGATGGTGGTCTCGTTGCCGGCCTGCGGCACGTAGGACAGCACGTAGCCGCTGCCGTCGGTGAGCGGGGTCTGGGTCCAGAACGCGCTCTCGTAGCTCAGGTTCAGATCGTTGAGGAACGCCTCGCCGCTGTACTGCCAGCGCAGGTTGGCGCGCTTTTCCTTCTGTCCGTTGGTGCTGCCGTGCTGGTAGGTGGTGGTGTCGCCGATGTCCGACAGCTCGTCTTCCTTGCGGTACTTGCCGGTCAGCTCGAACAGGTTGTTGTCGCCCAGGGTCCAGTCGATCTTGCCGAAGTACAGGTCTTCCTTGAACGGGGTGCTGTAGGTGGCCACCAGCGGCTGCAACTGCGCCGGCAACTGGTCGACGCGATCGGCGTAGATGCCGCCCGGGATCACCGTGTTCGGCGTGTTGTATTCCTTGGCCTCGTACGCCACGAAGAAGTGCGCGCGATCCTTGAGGATCGGGCCGCTGAAGGTGGCGCCGTACTGGGTCTCGGAGAAGTCGTCGCGCTGGCCGGCCTTGCGCTCCAGCGGGCTTTCGGCACGCCAGTCGTCGTTGGTCGTATCCCAGAAGAAGCTGCCGTGGAAATCGTTGGTGCCGGACTTGGTCGAGGCGACGATCGCCGCGCTGCTGACCTGGTCGAACTCCGCCTTGTAGTTGGAGGTGATGACCTTGTACTCGCCGATCGCCGACTGCGGGAACGGATTGCCGCGGCTGGAATCCTGGCCGCTGACGCCGCCGGTCAGCACGTAGTTCTTCTGGCTGATGCCGTCGATGTAGACGTTGGTGCCGTTGGCCGAGGTCGCACCGGAACGCACCGTGGTGTTGCCCTTGGCATCACGCTGGAACTGCACGCTCGGCACGCTGTCGGCCAACTCCAGGAAGTTGCGCGTGGCCTGCGGCAGCTTCTCGATCTGCACGTTGGAAATGTAGGTGGCGTTCTCCGAAGTGCGGGTTTCCACCAGCACCGGCGGCGCCTGCACCTGCACCGCGTCGAGCGTGGTCGCGCCCTGCCCGTTGGCGGTGGCCGCTTCGCCGCCCACGCCCAGGTCCAGGGTCGCGGTCTGGCCAACCTGCACGGTGACGTTCTGCGAGGTGGTCTTGCCGTCGGCGGTGACGTCGATGCGGTAGGAACCCGGCGGCAGGCCGCCGACCGAATAGGTGCCGTTGCTGGTCTGCACGCTGCGGGTCAGACCGGTGGCCAGGTTGGTGGCGGTGACCTGCGCGGACGCGGCCGGTGCCGAATCGACCTTGACCTGGCCGCGGATGGTGGCGCCGGTGCTCTGTGCGAATGCCGGCGCGGCGCCCAGCAGCAGGCAACTGGCGAGGGCGCAGGTCAACAGCTTGCGCGTGGGCCGGGCGGAGTGCGGGGTGTGTTGCATGTGGGGTTTTCCCTCCAGGAAGACGTGATGCTCGTTATGGGTGGTGCGTGGTGCTTCGATGGAACGAAGTGGAACAAGCGATGCGGCGCGGACACCGCGTCGCATCAGGAACGGGCCGTGCTGGAATCGCGCACGACCAACGTAGGAACCAGGGTCTGCCGCTGTCCGTCGTCCGCGTCGGGCCGATCGATCAGCTGCAGTAGGCGATGCATCGCCTGCTCACCAAGCCCGGCGATGCTGACGCGCATGGTGGTGAGGGATGGGTGAACGAAACGCGCCAACGGGATGTCGTCGAATCCCGCGAGCGCGACGTCGTCGGGCACGCGCACATCGCGCTGGGTGAAGGCGTAGAGGCAGCCGAGCGCGGTCATGTCGTTGGCGGCGAACACCGCATCGGGCAGCGCGTCGGCCTGCAGCATCGCCTGTCCGGCGCGGTAGCCGGAGGCTTCGTCGAAGTCGCCCGGAAACTCCTGGCCGTGCGCCTCGCCGGGATGGCGCGCGATGGCGTCGCGGAAGCCGCGCAGGCGTTCGCGCGCGTCGAAGTTCAATTCCGGACCGCCGATGAAGGCGATGCGCCGATGCCCCATCGCCAGCAGGTGCTCGGTCATCGCCACCGCACCGGCATGGTCGTCGATGCTCAGCACCGGGTACTCGGTGCCCGGCAGGTGGGTGTTGATCAACACCGTCGGCAACGCCTGCGGCAGGTTGTCGGTGAGGAAACCCGGGCGCTCGGCATACGGCGACAGCACCAGCAGGCCGTCGACGCGGCCGCGCATCGCGCGCAGCGCCCGCCCCTGCTCTTCCGGGTCGCCGTGGTAGCTGGACACAAGCAGGTGCTGGCGGCGCGCGCGGGCGGCGCCGTCGATGCCGCGGATCAGTTCGGAGAAGAACTCGCCGTACAGGTCGGGCAGCACCACGCCCAGGGTCTGGGTGCGGCGGCTGCTGAGGCTGCGCGCCGCCGCATGCGGGCTGTAGCGCAGGCGTTCGGCCACTTCCAGGACCAGGGTCCGCACCGGCGCGGCCACGTTCTCGTGACCGTTGAGCGCACGCGACACGGTGGCCACGGAAACCCGGGCCTCACGTGCGACATCTTTGATGGTGACCGCGCTCTTCGCCATCGTGCCGCCCTCCGCGGCAGAGACCTTGAGAAACTGGCGCGGACTGTAATCGTTTTCAGCGCGAGGCAGAAGCCTTTTGTTATTTTTACAATAAACGTCTTTTTTTTCAGTCACTTGAATAATGAGAAAGCGACCGAAATCGTGCCGCAACGCAACATAATCCAGGTGCAGATTCCGGTTTTCCGCGGGGTGCGCACCCCGATTCGGGCTGGTGGCACCCGATCGGCCACAGGCGTCAGCCGGTCGTACCCGGCACCTCGGCGCGGATCGACAGCGCATGGATATCTGTCTGCATCATCTCGCCCAGCGCGGCATAGACGGCGCGGTGCCGGGCCAGCGGCGCCATCCCGGCGAAGGCGGCACTGACGATGTGGACATTGAAATGCCCGCGGCCATCGCGCGCGCCGGCATGGCCGGCATGGCGATGGCTGTCGTCCTCGACCTCCAGCGCCTGCGGCGCGAATGCCGCCTCCAGCGCGGCGCGGATGCGCGCCACCCGCTCGGCACCGACCTGGCTCATGGCAGCACCTTGCGGAACGGCCGCACCTCGACCCGGGCGTAGACCCCGGCAGCGACATACGGATCGGCCTCGGCCCAGGCCTGCGCCTCGGCCAGCGAATCGAACGCAGCCACCACCAGGCTGCCGCTGAAGCCGGCCGGGCCCGGATCCTCGGCGTCGATCGCCGGGCACGGCCCGGCCAGCAGCAGCCGCCCGGCCTCCTGCAACTGGGTCAGCCGCTGCAGATGCGCCGGCCGTGCCGCCGCCCGCCGCGGCAGCGCATCGGCCACGTCGTACCCCTCGATCACGTACCACATCGCGTCTTCGCCCTCGTTCTATCTTCACAGACGTGCCATTGTAGGACCTGCCCCGGTGCGGCGGCGCTGGACACCGACCCCGCCGGCGCATTACCCTTGGTTCCATTGCACGCGGCCGGATGCAGCGGCCCGTCGGTGATCGGCGACCCCAAGCCCCCTCCGACGACCGATTCGCTGCCTGACACCGCCCGCGCAGACGTCCTCCTCTGTAGTTCCCGCCGCCACGACACGCGTGGCGTGCGTCGTGTGTCTTGTTGAAGTACCGAGCGCGTTGCGGGGACGACGCGCCATTGAACCGCAGCACTGCCGGCAAGGAGCCGCGCCGGGTCGCGCCTGCCCGGCCCTTCGCTACCGCAACACCGATGTCCAACCGATGACCTCCGAACTCGCGCTCGACGCGAACCCGCCAATCCAGACGACCCCGCCACAGCAGCAGGAAATGCCGCTGGCGGTCGTGCATGGGCAACCGGTACTGCAGATCCCGCAGGATCTGTATATTCCGCCGGATGCGCTGGAAGTCATCCTGGACGCGTTCGAAGGCCCGCTGGACCTGCTGCTGTACCTGATCCGCCGGCAGAACCTGGACATCCTGGACATCCCCGTCGCCGAGATCACCCGGCAGTACGTGGACTACATCAACGTGATGCAGGAGCTGCGCTTCGAGCTGGCGGCCGAATACCTGGTGATGGCCGCGATCCTGGCCGAGATCAAGTCGCGGATGCTGCTGCCGCGGCCCCCGGCCGAAGACGGCGAGGAAACGGACCCGCGCGCCGAACTGGTCCGCCGCTTGCAGGAGTACGAACGTTTCAAGCAGGCGGCCGAGGACATCGACGCGCTGCCGCGGCAGGACCGCGACACCACCCCGGCACACGCCCACGTGCCGGACCGGGCCGCGGTCAAGCTGCCGCCGCCGGTGGAGCTGAAGGAGATGCTGCTGGCGCTGTACGACGTGCTCAAGCGCGCCGAACTGTTCAGCGGCCACGCCATCAAGCGCGAGGCGCTGAGCGTGCGCCAGCGCATGGGCGATGTGCTGGGCCGTCTGGACGACGGCAAGTTCCACCGTTTCGAATCGCTGTTCAGTGCCGAGGAAGGCAAGCTGGGCGTGCTGGTCACCTTCCTGGCGCTGCTGGAACTGGCCAAGGAGCAGTTGCTGGACATCGTCCAGGAGCCGCTGGCGCACGTCCCCGCCGATGCCGCCGACCGGCCGCCTCTGCCGCCGATCTACGTCAAGTCGCTGGCGCTGGGCAACACCAACGCACCGCTGCAGTTCAACAGCGAGTTCGACGACAGCGACGCCGCCGACGCCACCACCTGAGTCCACCGAGAACCCGTCCACGCATGGATCAAGCGCTGATCAACCGCATCGTCGAGGCCGCCCTGCTCGCCGCCAACCAGCCGTTGCCGCTGGCGCAGTTGCACGGCCTGTTCCCGGAGGAGGAACCCGCGCCGCCGGGCAGCATCGAGCGCGCGCTGGAACTGCTGCGCGAGGCCTGCGAGGGCCGCGGCGTGGAACTGGTCGAAGTGGCCTCCGGGTTCCGCTACCAGGTGCGCAGCGACGTGCACGCCTGGGTGGCGCGGCTGTGGACCGAGCGCAAGACCCGCTACACCCGCGCTACGCTGGAGACCCTGGCGCTGATCGCCTATCGGCAGCCGATCACCCGCGGCGAGATCGAGCAGGTGCGCGGCGTGGCGGTCAGCAGCAACATCATCCAGGCGCTGGAAGAGCGCGAATGGATCCGCGTGGTCGGGCACCGCGACGTGCCGGGCAAGCCGGCGCTGTTCGGCACCACCAAGACCTTCCTGGACTATTTCGGGCTCAAGCGCCTGGACGAACTGCCGCCGTTGTCCGAACTCAAGGACATCGGCGAACTGGAACCGCAGCTGCCGCTGGACCGCGACGCGCTGCCGGTCGGCGACATGGCCCAGGCCGATGCCGCCCCGGGCAACGACGCCGATCAGGGTGAGCAGGGCGACACCACGACGCAGGCCGCGGCCGCCGGCGAATCCGCCGAGCCCAGCGCGACGGCGCAGGCAGACGCGGCCGCTGCAGCAGACGCCGATGCCGATGCCGATGCCGATGCCGACGCAGCAGACGCAAGCGACACCGCAGTACCGCACACCCCCGCGACCGACGACGCCGACGCGCCGCCGGCCACGGATCCCACGACCGCCCCGACGGGCGAACCCGAAGCCGCGCCGGGAGAGCGCGCGGCGGATGCGAACGAAGCCGAAGACAACGCCGTCGCGACGACGACCGTGGCTGTTGACGATGCCGATTCCGAACCACAGGCCGACGCGCAACGCGCCGGCCGGAGCCAAGTAAATGAGTGACACCTCCCGCAAGCTGTCGTTGAACAAGCTCTCGCTCAAGCGCGATGCCGCTGCCGCCGAGCAGCCGAAACTGGAAGAACGCCTGCACAAGGTCCTGGCCCAGGCCGGGCTGGGGTCGCGCCGGGCGCTGGAACAGCGCATCGCCGACGGCCTGGTCAAGGTCAACGGCGAGGTCGCGCAGACCGGCATGTCGATCCGCAGCGGCGACAAGATCGAGCTGGACGGCCGCAGCTTCGTCGCCAGCGCGCTGACCGAGCCCTCGCGCGTGCTGATCTACAACAAGCCCGAAGGCGAAGTGACCACGCGCGAAGATCCCGAAGGCCGCCCGACCATCTTCGAGGCGCTGCCGGCGTTGAAGGGCGCGCGCTGGATCGCGATCGGCCGCCTGGACATCAACACCACCGGCCTGCTGCTGCTCACCACCGACGGCGAGCTGGCCAACGCGATGATGCACCCCTCCTACGAGATCGAGCGCGAGTACGTGGTGCGCGTGCGCGCCCCGGAAGGCGAAGAGACCGTACCCGACAGCATGATCGAGCGGCTCTCGCGCGGTGTGCTGCTGGAGGACGGCGGCGCCAAGTTCGACGAGATCGAACGCATCGGCGGCACCGACTCGCACGACTGGTTCCGGGTGGTGGTCAAGGAAGGCCGCAACCGCGAAGTGCGGCGCCTGTGGGAATCGCAGGGCTGCCAGGTCAGCCGGCTCAAGCGCACCCGCTACGGCAAGATCGCGCTGCCGCGCGAGCTGCTGCGCGGGCACTCGATGGAACTGGCGCAGGACAAGGTCGAGGCGCTGCGCGCCGAGCTGAAGCTGGAGGAAGGCACCCCGTCGGCGCTGACCCTGCAGCCGGTGATCGGCCAGCGCAAGGCGGCCAAGGCCACCGTGCAGGTCGGTCGCGGCGGCAACGCCTACGTCAACGGCCACAACACCGCCGACGAAGGCCGCGAGCTGCGCCGCTTCGACAATTTCCGCGAGGACCGCGGCTGCGGCCGCGGCGGCAAGAAGCCGCACGGCGGCCTGACCGTGAGCGGCGAAATGGCCGCCAAGCAGGCGCAGAAGCCGTTCAAGCAGCGCACGCCGAAGGGCCCCAAGCCGTTGCCGGACGGCAACCCGGCCGCGTTCCGCACCTGGTACGTGCCCGATGGCGTGAGCACCGGCCCGACCGGCCACCGCAACGCCGGTCCCGGTGGTCGCGGCCAGGGCCAAGGTCAGGGCCAGGGGCGTCCTTACGCCAAGCCGCGTCCGGCCGGTGCCGGTGCGGGCGCCGGAGCCGGCCAGGGCCGCGGTCAGGGCCAAGGTCAGGGACAGCGCAAGGCGCACCCGTACGGGCATCCGGCCAATGCGCCGAGCTTCCCGTCCGATCACGCCAACCCCGGCTTCAGTCCCTACGGCGCCGCGCCGCGCGCAGCGCGCCCGGCCGGCGGCCAGAAGCGCGGCCCGGGTCCGGGCGGACGCCCCGGCGGCGGCAACCGCCCGGCCGGCGGTCGTCCGCCGGGCGGCGGCGGCCGTCCCGGCGGCGGCGGCAACCGCGGCGGTTCGCGCGGCGGCTGAGTGACGGTGCCGGCGCGGCGCGCGTCGGCCTGCCCCGCTCCCGACAAGGGCGTCTGCGCAAGCGGCGCCCTTTTTCGTTGGGCGCTAGCGCCAGCGGGAATGGAGCAGACCACTGGACGCCGGCGTCCGCGTGACCTACGTGAGACGGTCCGCATCGCGGCCGCCCGCTCGCTCAAGCATCGGCAGGATCGTTCCTGCAGTCCGCAAACCCGGCGGGCACCTGCCTGGCGGTCCAGTCGCCATGAGCAGACTTCGCGACGAGCAGCGCCGAGGTTGCGTTATAGCTCGGGGCGCTTGTGTCGCCGGGCCTGGCCAGCGCGTTGTCATGGAAACACAGGCGTACGGACGTGGGGTCGGCAGATAGCACCTCGAAGCGCATCATCCAGCCTTTGTCGGCCTGGAGCAGGCGGGCGCCATTGGCGGTTTTTGTGACGTCCACGAAGCCATAGTCCGCGAACGTCGTCTTCCCCGGCATGCGACGGGGACCGACCGAGTTGGGAAAAGAGGTCAGGTCCAGGTGCTGGATGACCGCATCCCTGACGCCTGCCTCCTGCGAGGCGGCCAGGGACGGAGCACCGACCCCAAGCGCGACCAGGCCAACCAGCATTCCGGCATTCATGGGACGATCTCGCGCACAGAGGGAGGACCGCGATGATAGGCAGCGCGAAGCCCCACGCTCAATGGCGATGGCCGTGGCGGCTACCGCCCACGCGGCGCTCGATGGCGTCCTCGCTGGTGAGCGACATGCATGTGGCGACACCAGCGCGCGCAGTAGTGTGCCGTTCGCCCTGCGCGGACGAAGCCGATATCCTGGCGCATCCGGCGGCCACCGCTGATGGCCGCTCTTACCAACCAGGAATCCCGATGACACGGAAGATGAAGATCGCCCTGCCGCTGCTGATCGCCGGCGTGCTGAGCCTCGCCGCCTGCCAGAAGGCGCAGCAGAAGGCCCAGGAAGAAATCGCCGCGGCGCAGAACCCCTACCCTGCCAGTTCGCCGCTGCACGCGCCGTTCGATCGCATGCTGCGCAAGCTGGCCAACGATCCGCGCTACGTGGCGCTGCTCAAGCAGAGCGGCCCGCAGGCGCAGCAGGCCGGCTTCCAGCTGGCGCAGAACGGCATCGCGCGGCTGGACCATGCGACGCTGGAACAGCGCCTGCAGATCCTGTCCCAGGTCAGCGACAAGGTCGACGTGTCGCAGTGCGCGGTGCTGGCCCGCGGCGGCAATCCCAACGACGCGCAGGCGCTGAGCGCGGCGATGCTGTCGGGACTGGAAAAGCTGCCGCAGGCGCAGATCGACCGCTGGTTCGATGCCTCCCTGAAGGCCACCGACGCGGAGTTGAACAAGACGCCGCCGCAGACGGTGGCGCCGGAGCAGATCCAAGCGGCGATGGGCACGCTGGTCAAGTCGCTGCCCGCCGACCAGCAGCAGCGCCTGATGCGGGTGTTGCCGGAGATCGCCAAGGCCAGCGACGAGGACGCCTGCTGGACCGCGCGCACCCTGTACCGCCAGGCATTGGCGACCCCGGAGCCGGTGCGCGGCCAGCTGGCCTGGGTGTTCGCGCAGCAGTAAGCACAGAGCAGACACGAAGCGCGTCCTTGCGCAGGGCGCGCTTGGTCGGGTCGCCTTGCATCTCCAGCGCGTGGCCGACTTGCGGTGGATGGCCGCGAAAACCCAGTGACGCAAAAAAGAATCCAGGCGCACTGCGCCTGGATTCGATTCGTTGCGTCGTAACCGCCCCGCCTGCGCCGCAGCGCAGGCAGGAGGCGGTGCCTTACTTGCGGCGCTCGATCACGAAGTTGCCGACGTTGACGCCCAGATCGACGCCTTCGCCCGTGCCGGCCAGGGCCAGCGAGATATCGCCCTTGGTGACGACCTGCGCGGTGCTGGACTTCACCAGGCCCGCGTGTGCTTCGGCGGCGGCATAGGTTCCGAACAGGTCGTTGAGGCTGTAGGCGCCGCTGAAGGTGCCGCGGCCGCCGACGATCTTGGACTTGCCGACCGTCAGGCCACCGCCCTTGCTGCTGATCTTGACCGGAATCACCGCACCGTCGTTGCAGGTGATGGTACCGGTGCCCTTGGCGGTCTTGTAGAGCACCGACCAGCCCGACAGGTTGAAGGAGAGTTTGCAATCGATGTTGCCGGCGGCCTGGGCCTGCGGCGCGAGGGCGGCCGCGCCCAGCAGTGCGAGCAGAGAAAGCGACTTGATCATGTGAGCATTACCGGTGGGTGGACTGGCCGCGAGAGTAGCAACGGGGTTGTCGCGGCCGCGACAAGGTTGCAGGGGCGCCGCGCGTGCGTTCAGCAGGCATTTCCACTTGCGGCGGGCAAGGCCAGCCGCGGATGCGAGGGCAACTCCCATGACGGAGTCGACCGTGGCTCAGTAGCAGACGTCGCTCCCTCGACCCAGGCTTCATGGCGCCTCGCAGCGCCGGCTTTCGTCGCGATCAAGCCGGAGGCCGCTTGTCGCGTAGGAGCGGCTTCAGCCGCGACGGGCTTTCCCGAGAACGCCTCGGTCGCGGCTGAAGCCGCTCCTACGAGGACACTTTCATCGCTATCGGAGGTGTCGTCCAACCACGACCGGGGTGTTTCCGGCGAACCGAGTCGCGGCCCAAGCCACTCCTCTCCCGCTAATCGTCCAGGCTGAAGGCGTCCGCATCGAGCATGGCCGGGAAGCGCGCGCGGTGCGCGGCCAGCGCGGCGGCGGAGATGGTGGTGGTGGCCACCTGCTCGCGCTCGCGGATCTCCAGCTGCGGCTGGCCGAGGAAATCGATCACCGCGCTGTCGCCGGCATAGTGCAACTCGTTGCCGTCCACGCCGACGCGGTTGACCGCGGCCACGAAGCACAGGTTCTCGATCGCGCGCGCGCGCAGCAGCGTGCGCCAGGCGTAGGCGCGCGCCGACGGCCAGTTGGCGACGAACAGCTGCAGGTCGAAATCCAGCTGGCTGGGGCGCTCGACATCGTAGCGGTTGCGGCAGAACACCGGAAAGCGCAGGTCGTAGCAGACCTGCGGATTGATCCGCCAGCCTTTCCACTCCACGCACAGGCGTTCGCGCCCGGCGGCATAGCGCAGATGTTCGTTGCCGTAGCGGAACAGGTGGCGCTTGTCGTAGTGCTGCAGCGCGCCGTCCGGCGTGGCCCACAGCAGCCGGTTGAACACCTTGGCCTCGCCGTCGGCGCCGGGCACGCGCAACTGCACGCTGCCGGTCACCGCCGCGCCCAGTCGCGCCGCCTGCTCGCGGATCCAGGCCACGGTCGGCCCGTTCATGTCCTCGGCCTGCGCCAGCGCATCGTTGGAGAAGCCGCTGGTGAAGGTCTCTGGCAGGATCACCAGGTCGGTGACGCCGGCCAGCGGCGCCAGCAATTCGGCGTAATGCACGCGGTTGCCGGCCGGATCGTGCCAGCGGGTGTCGCCCTGGACCAATGAAATCCTCAGATCCTGTGCCACCTGTGTCATCCCCAACGTACTCCGATGCAGATCGTGCCGACCAGGCACAGCAGCCCAAGTGTAGGCGTTACCCATGGCAGGTGGCGGACCAGGCGGTTGGCGAGCGTGCCCCGCTCCTGCGGCGTCAGGAGGCCGAGATAGCGGTCCACGTAGGCCTGCCGCCGGAACGGCACCACCCCGAAATCCATCCCGACACGCTGACCACGATCAGCCAATCCAGTCAGCACATGCCCGTAGAACAGCGCGCCGTCGACCACCGCGCAGACCGCCGCCAACCCGAACGTGACCCCGAAATAGATCCCAGCGACCGACATACCCTACCCCGCCCAGTAACCGGCTTCCACGAATCCCGATTCCCCATTCCCGAATCCCGGTGCTTACGCGCGCTACAGCGCGCGAAGCCGCTCGATCGCCGCATCCAGCGTCGCCTCGTTCTTGGCGAAGCACAGCCGCGCCAGGCGCTGCCCTTGCGGCGGGTCCTGGTAGAACGGCGACAGCGGGATCGCCGCCACGCCCTTCTCCATGGTCAGCCACTTCACGAACTCGGTATCGGGCAGGTCGCTGACCGCCGAATAGTCCACCAGCTGGAAGTAGCCGCCCGGGACCGGCAATGGCGTCAGCCGGGTGCCCAACAGTTGTTCACGGAAGCGGTCGCGCTTGGCCTGGTAGAACGCGCCGAGCTGTTCGTCGTGCTCGGGCTCCTCGCGGATCATCGCGGCGAAGGCGTGCTGGGCCGGGCCGAAGCTGGTGAAGGTGTTGTACTGGTGGACCTTGCGGAATTCGGCGCTGAGCGCCGGCGGCGCGATCGCGTAGCCGATCTTCCAGCCGGTGCAGTGATAGGTCTTGCCGAAACTGGAGACGACGAAGGCGCGCTCGCGCAGCTCCGGCCAGCGCAGCACCGATTCGTGGCGGCGGCCGTCGAACACGATGTGCTCGTAGACCTCGTCGGAGATCAGGAAGATGTCACTGCCACGCAGCAGCTTGGCCACTGCCTGCAGGTCGTCGGCGCCGAACATCGCCCCGGACGGGTTGTGCGGGCTGTTGAGCATCAGCAGGCGGGTGCGCGGGGTGATCGCCGCGCGCACGCGCTCCCAGTCCACCGCGAACGTGTGCGGGTCCAGCGGCACGTGCACCGCACGCGCGCCGGCCAGGTCGATCGCCGGCTCGTAGCTGTCGTAGGCCGGATCCAGCACGATCACTTCCTCGCCCGGGCGCACCACGGCGTGGATGGCGTTGAACAGCGCCTCGGTGGCACCGCTGGTGACGGTGACCTCGGTGTCGGCATCGACCTGGGCGCCGTAGCAGCGCAGCGCCTTCTCGGCGATCGCCTGGCGCAGCGCCGGCACGCCGGTCATCGGCGGGTACTGATTGTGGCCGTCGCGCATGGCGCGGGCCAGTGCCTCGATCAGCCGCGGCGGCACCGGGAAATCGGGAAAGCCCTGGCCCAGGTTGACCGCGCCGTGCTCGGCGGCCAGTTGCGACATCACGGTGAAGATGGTGGTGCCCACCTTGGGCAGCTTGGTCTGCGGATGCATGCGGGGGATCTGCGGGCAGCGGGAAAACGCCGAGTGTACGCAAAGCCGCTTGCCGGCGATGCGCCATCGCCTGGCCGCCGCCACGGGGCAATGTGCGCATCGCCGCGTGTGCCGCCGCCGGCATCCGCCGGACGCCCGCATGCCGATACAATGCGCGCCTTCCCTTGCCGCCCGCCGCCGCGCCATCCGCCGCGGCCTTCGCCGATGACCGATCCGCTGTACACCCCGCCGCCGCTGCTGGCCGCGCACGGGCTCACGTTTGCCCGCGACGACGCAGCGGTGTTCGGTCCGCTGGACTTCCACCTGGATGCCGGCGAGGCGCTGCTGGTGCAGGGCGACAACGGCGCCGGCAAGACCACCCTGCTGCGGGTGCTGGTCGGCCTGCTGCGTGCCGAGGCCGGGCGCATCGAGATCGACGGCCACCCGGTGCGGCGCGGCGACCGCGCCCGCTTCATGGCCTACTTGGGCCACCTGGGCGCGCTGAAGGCCGACCTGAGCACCCTGGAGAACCTGCACTACCTGTGCGGCCTGCAGGGGCGCCGCGCCAAGCAGATGCCCGGCAGCGCGCTGGCCATCGTCGGCCTGGCCGGCTACGAGGACACCCTGGTGCGGCAGTTGTCCGCCGGGCAGAAGAAGCGCCTGGCGCTGGCGCGGATGTGGCTGTCGCCGGCGCCGCTGTGGCTGCTCGACGAGCCCTACGCCAACCTCGACCTGGACGGCATCACCCTGGTCAACCGCATGATCGCCGCGCACCTGCGCAGCGGCGGCGCGGCCCTGGTCACCACCCATGGCGCCTATGCCGCGCCACCGGTGCGTACCCGCATGCTGAGCTTGAGCGGAGTCGCCGCATGAGCCTGGCCACGCCCGTTCCCTCCCTGTGGCAGGCCACCCGCGCACTGCTGGTGCGCGACCTGCGCCTGCTGTGGCGACGCCGCGGCGACGCGCTGCAGCCGGCGCTGTTCGCCCTGCTGATCGTGGCGCTGTTCGCGCTGGCGCTGGGCAACCAGCCGCGCCTGCTCGGCGAGGTGGCCGGTGCCGCGCTGTGGCTGGCGGTGCTGCTGGCCGGCCTGCTGGCGCTGGACAGCCTGTTCCGCAGCGATGCCGAGGACGGCTCGCTGGAGCAGTGGCTGCTGACGCCGGTGCCGCTGGCCTGGCTGGTATTGGTGCGGGTGCTGTTGCACTGGGTCACCACCGCGTTGCCGCTGATCGTGGCCGCGCCGCTGCTCGGCGAATTGCTGCACCTGCCGCATGACCGCATGCCGGTGCTGCTGGCATCGTTGGCGCTGGGGACCCCGCTGCTGAGCCTGCTCGGCGCGGTGGTCGCGGCGCTGACGGTGGGCATGAAGCGCGCCGGCATCCTGGTCGCGCTGCTGGCCTTGCCGCTGTATGTGCCGGTGCTGGTGTTCGGCGCCGGCAGCGTGGCGGCGGCGGCGCAGGGCCTGGACCCGGCCGGCGGCCTGCTGTTGCTGGCCGCGGGTCTGGTGGCGGGCCTGGTGCTGGCGCCACTGGCGGCGGCCGCGGCGATCCGCATCTCGCTGAGCTGAGCCGTTGGCGCAGCGCCGGCGCGGCGGCGGCCGTACCATGCAAGCGCAGTGCTCCATCGCCGTTCCGTCGTTGTCGCATCGAAGCCCGCCTCCCGCCAGCTAGAATCGTCCGCATGGTCTCTCTCGTCCGCTGGTTCCACCAACTCGGTTCGCCGCCGACCTTCGATCGCTTCGCTGCGCGCTGGACCCCGTGGTGTTACCTGGCGGCGCTGCTGCTGGCCGGCGTGGGCATCTGGCAGGCGCTGTTCGTGGTGCCGGCCGACCGCCTGCAGAGCGACGCCTTCCGCATCCTCTACATCCATGTGCCCAGCGCCTGGATGAGCCTGTTCGTGTTCGGCCTGATGGCCGTGTACGCGGCCATCGCCCAGGTGTGGCGGATCAAGTTGTGCGAGATCCTGGCGATGGCCTGCGCGCCGATCGGCGCCGCCTTCACCCTGATCACCCTGCTGACCGGCAGCATCTGGGGCAAGCCGATGTGGGGCGCCTGGTGGGACTGGGACCCGCGCCTGACCACCGAGCTGATCCTGCTGTTCCTGTACATCGGCGTGATGGGCCTGTACCTGGCGATCGAGGACCGGCGCACCGCCGCGCGTGCGGCCGGGCTGCTCGCCATCGTCGGCGTGGTGCTGCTGCCGGTGATCCGCTATTCGGTGGTGTGGTGGAACTCGCTGCACCAGGGCCAGACCATCCGCCTGTTCGGCCAGTCCAGCATGGACCCGAGCATGCTGCCCCCGCTGTGGCTGATGGTGGCCGCGACCAAGTTCTGGTTCGCCGGCTCGCTGCTGGCGCGCGCGCGCGCCGACAACCTGCGCCGCGAGGCCGGCAAGGACTGGGTGACGCAACTGGCGGAGGCGCGCGGATGAACTACCTGCCGTATGTGGTCGGTGCCTATGCGGTGTTCGCCGGCGTGCTGCTCGCCGATTTCGTGCTGGCGCGGCTGCAGGTGCGCACTGCGCTGCGGGCGGCGCGGCTGCGCGCGCAACGCAAGCGCCAGGCCAAGGCCGAACCGGCGCCGCCGCTGGAGCTGAGCCGATGAACCCGCAGCGCAAGCGCCGCCTGCTGTGGCTGATGCTGCTGGTGCTGGCCGCCGGCCTGACCACCACGCTGGTGGCGATGGCCCTGCAGCGCAATACCGCCTACCTGTACACCCCGGCCGAAGTGCTGGCCGGCAAGACCGGCGCGCACGCGCGCTTCCGCCTCGGCGGCATGGTCGAGAAAGGCTCGTTCCAGCGCGCCCCGGGTTCGCTGCAGTCGCACTTCCGCGTGACCGACGGCGATGCGCAACTGACCGTGCGTTACGACCGGATCCTGCCCGACCTGTTCCGCGAGGGCCAGGCGGTGGTGGCCACCGGCAGCATGCGCGACGGCGTGTTCGTCGCCGAGGACGTGCTGGCCAAGCACGACGAGACCTACATGCCGAAGGAGCTGGCGGACAAGATGGGGGATGCGCATCGGAAGCATGACGTGGGGACGATGCAGTGATGGCGCGGAGAGGTCGGGACTCGGGACCCGGGACCCGGGACCGGGAAAAGCGGTTGCACAACGTCTGCAGCTTGGCTGCGCATTTCCGCAGCGAAACTGGCTTTCTCTGCTTTGCCCGGCTCCCGGCTTCTCCCGCGACCACACCACAGCCGTCGCATATGCGCTCTTCCGGGCCCCGGGTCCCGGGTCACGGGTCCCGGCCGCGCCATGCTGCCTGAGGTCGGCCAACTCCTGCTGATCCTCGCCCTGCTCACTGCCGTGCTGCAGGCGGCGCTGCCATTGGCCGGCGCGCAGCGCGGCGATGCGCGCTGGATGGGCGTGGCGCGGCCGGCGGCGTTCGCGCAGCTGGCGCTGGTCGCCGGCGCCTTCGCGATCCTCACCCACGCCTTCGTGACCCAGGATTTCTCGGTGGCCTATGTCGCCGAGAACTCCAACTCGCTGCTGCCGCTGGTGTACCGCTACTCCGCGGTGTGGGGCGCGCACGAGGGTTCGCTGCTGCTGTGGACGCTGATCCTGGCGCTGTGGACCGGCGCGGTGGCGCTGTATTCGCGGCGCCTGCCGGCGCAGGTGGTGGCGCGGGTGATCGGCACCCTCGCGCTGGTGAGCGTGGGCTTCCTGGCGTTCCTGCTGTTCACCTCCAACCCGTTCGCGCGGCTGCTGCCCGCGCCGCTGGAAGGGCGCGATCTCAATCCGCTGCTGCAGGACCCCGGCCTGGTAATCCATCCGCCGCTGCTGTACGCCGGCTACGTCGGCTTCGCGGTGCCGTTTGCGTTCGCCATTGCCGCGCTGCTGGACGGCCAGGTGGACGCGCGCTGGCTGCGCTGGACGCGGCCGTGGACCAATGTGGCCTGGGGCTTTCTGACCATCGGCATCGCGCTCGGCAGCTGGTGGGCGTACTACGAACTGGGCTGGGGCGGCTGGTGGTTCTGGGATCCGGTGGAGAACGCCAGCTTCATGCCATGGCTGGCCGGTGCGGCGTTACTGCATTCGCAGGCGGTCACCGAAAAGCGCGGCAGCTTCGGCGCCTGGACCCTGCTGCTGGCGATCGCCGCATTCTCGCTGTCGCTGCTGGGCACCTTCCTGGTCCGCTCCGGCGTGCTGACCAGCGTGCACTCCTTCGCCGCCGATCCCACCCGCGGCCTGTTCATCCTGGTGTTCCTGAGCCTGCTGTGCGGCGGCGCGCTGCTGCTGTACGCACTGCGCGGCGGCCGCGTGGCGGCGTCGGCCGACGAGGCGCGGCAACGCTTCGCCCCGGCCTCGCGCGAGACCCTGCTGCTGGCCAACAACCTGCTGCTGACCTGCGCCTGCGCGATGGTGCTGCTGGGCACGCTGTATCCGCTGCTGGCCGATGCGCTGGACCTGGGCAAGCTGTCGGTGGGACCGCCCTACTTCGGCACCTTGTTCATCGTGCTGATGGCGCCGCTGGTGGCGCTGCTGCCGTTCGGCCCGCTGACCCGCTGGCAGCGCGAACAGGCGTCGCGGCCACTGGCATTGCTGGCACCGTGGGCTGGCCTGGCTCTGCTGGCCGGCGCGATCGGCTTCTTCCTGGCACCGCAGGGCGCGTGGAAGACCGCCGCCGGCGTCGCCGCGGCAACCTGGGTGCTGCTGGGCACCGCGCGCTTCGTGTGGAGCCGGCGGCAGCTCAAGGGCAGCCGCTTCACCGCCGAGATGCTGGGCATGACCCTGGCCCACACCGGCATCGCCGTGTTCCTGGCCGGTGCGCTGCTGGTCGAGGCGCTGGAACAGCAGCGCGAAGTGGCGCTGGCGCCCGGACAGCACCTGGACCTGGGCCGCTACCGCTTCGAGCTGCAGGGCCTGGACGAGCGCAAGGGCCCCAACTACGTGGCCGAACGCGCGCACGTGCAGGTGCTGCGCGACGATCGCCCGCTGGCGCTGCTGCACCCGGAAAAGCGCCTGTACGCCAGCGGCGGCCAGAACATGACCGAGGCCGGGATCCACCCCGGCCTGTTCGGCGACGTCTACGTCGCCCTGGGCGAGCCGCTGGGCGGCAACGCCTGGGCGATGCGCGTGCACGTCAAACCCTTCGTGCGCTGGATCTGGCTTGGCGCGGCGCTGATGGCGCTGGGCGGTTTCGTCACCGCCGCCGACCGGCGCTTCCGTCGTTCTCCGGAGACCCCCTGATGTCCGCTCCCGCTCCACGCCGCCTGCCGTTACCCGCCATCCTGCTGGGCGCCCTGTTCTTCCTCGGCCTGCTGGCGTTGATGGTGTATGCGGTGCAGCGCTCCGGCAGCGCCGATCGCGACGCGCTGCCGTCGGCCCTGATCGGCAAGCCGGCACCGGCGTTCGAACTGCCGCTGCTGCACGACGCCTCGATCCGCGTGCGCAGCAGCGAGTTGCGCGGCGCGCCGTACGTGCTCAACGTGTGGGGCAGCTGGTGCCCGGCCTGCCGCGAGGAACACCCGGTGCTGACCCGCTTCGCGCTGAGCAAGCGCGTGCGGGTGATCGGCTACGACTGGAAGGACAGCCGCGAGGACGCGCTGCGCTGGCTGGAACAGCTCGGCAATCCGTTCCTGGCGGTGCTGTTCGATCCCGAGGGACGCACGGCGATCGACTGGGGCGTGGCCGCGGCACCGGAGACCTTCCTGGTCGATGCGCGCGGCGTGGTGCGTTGGAAGCACGCCGGCCCGCTGACCGACCAGATCATCCGCGACGAACTGCTGCCGGCCTTGCAGCAGGCCGAGCGCGACGCGCCGCCGACGCGGGCGCAGGGCAAGGCCACGCCATGAGCCACGGCCGGCGTGCGCTGCGGCTGGGCCTGCTGGCGCTGCTGGCGTGGTCCACGCTGGCCGGCGCCGAACCGGTGTCCGATCCGACCCCGCTGGCCTACCGCTCCGCCGCCGAGGAAGCGCGCTTCCATGCGCTGACCGCCGAACTGCGCTGCGTGCAATGCCAGAACCAGTCGCTGGCCGATTCGCATGCGCAGATCGCCATGGACCTGCGCCGCGAAGTGCTGGAGCTCATGCACCAGGGCAAGTCGGATGCGCAGATCAAGCAGTTCCTGGTCGATCGCTACGGCGAGTTCGTGCTGTACCGGCCGCAGCTGGAAGCGCGGACCTGGCTGCTGTGGTTCGGCCCCTTGCTGCTGTTGGCCGGCGGCGCGGTGGTGCTGATCCGGATGGTGCGCCGGCGCGCGCCGGCGGCGACCGCGCTGCCGCTGCAGGACGAACAGGAGTGGTGAGGCGATGCTGAGTTGGGGCATGTCGGCCGCGGCGGTGGCGCTGGCGGCGCTGGTGTTCGCGGTGGTGCTGTGGCCGCTGCGCAGCGGCGGGCGCAAGGGCGCGGTGCTGGCGGTAGCGGTACTGGCGTTGGGTGTGGCGACCGCAGCGCTGTACGCCCTGGTCGGCACTCCGCGTGCCTTGCAGGCGCAGAACCGCGAGGCGCCGCGCACGCTGGAAGACGGCGTCAAGCAACTGCAGGCGGCGCTGGCCAAGGATCCGAACCGCGCCGACGGCTGGGCCCTGCTCGGCCGCAGCCAGCTGTCGCTGGGCCACGCCGCCGAGGCCGCCAACGCCTTCGCACGCGCCGTGCAATTGGCGCCGGAGCAGGCGCCCTTGCTGATCGAAGCGGCCGAGGCGCGTGCGCTGGCCAATCCGCAACGGCAGTTCGACGACCAGGCGCTGGCCTGGCTGCAGCATGCCCTGCAACTGGCACCGGGCAGCGAACGCGGCGCCTGGTTCCTGGGCATCGCCCAGCGCCAGCGCGGCCAGGACGCCGCCGCAGCCGCCACCTGGGAAGCGCTGTTGCCGCGCGTGGATGCGGCCACCGCCGCGGCGCTGCGGCCGCAGATCGATGCGGCCCGCACCGCGGCCGGTCTGCCGGCCTTGCCCGCCGCCGGCAGCGCGGCCGCCCCGGCGCAGGACGCGAAGGCCCCGGCCAGCAGCGGCCTGACCGTGGCGGTGTCGCTGGATCCGGCGTTCGCCGCCCGCGTACGCCTGCGCGGCGACGCCAGCGTCTTCGTGATCGCGCGCGTGCCGGGCGGCCCACCAATGCCGGTGGCGGTGCAGAAGCATCCGCTGCAGGCACTGCCGTTGCGGGTGACACTGAGCGATGCGGACAGCCCGATGCCGACGCAGAAACTCTCGCAGCTGCAGCAGGTGCAGGTGGTGGCGCGGCTGTCGGCCAGCGGCAATGCAATGCGTCAGGAGGGCGATCTGGAATCGGCGCCGGTGACGGTGACCCTGCCGGCGACCGCGCCGGTGGAGCTGGTGATCGGCAAGCCGTAGCCGTTGCCGCATGGCGCAAGAGCGGCTTTGGGCTTTTTGGGGATCGGCTGCGACCAGCCCGACCGCGGAAACCCCGTCGCAAGGACAGCAGACCTCTGGCAATGATAAGAGGCTTACGCGGAGGAGCGGCTCGTGTTCCTCTTCGAGATCAGGCCACGACGTGCCTTATGGGGAATACCAGTCGCGGCTGGAACGAGACGCCAGCAACGACGTGAAGCGCATTTTGCAGGAGCGTCTCTTGTCCCCTTTTGGGGATCAGTCGCGACGAGGCGCTGCCGATAACGCCCGTCGCGGCTGAAGCCGTTCCTACAAGTGGCCCGCCGTCCCCTCTTAGAAGTGCCCTAAGCCACTCCTGCGACAACGATGGGTCAAGCTGCACACGGCACAAACAAATTTACAGGCGGCCTAGCGAGGCTCCTGTGCACCCTAGTAGACGCCATCGCCATCGACACGCTGCATCTCGCACCGCACACACGCCGGATGCGATGGCGCAGCTAGAATCGGCGCATGACCGAATTCATCCCGCCTGGCAGCCGCTTCCTCGCCCTGCCCTCGCCGTTCCCGATGAAACGTGGCGGCCAGTTGCGTGGCGCGCGGGTCGCCTACGAGACCTGGGGCACGCTGTCGGCCGCGCGCGACAACGCGCTCCTGATCGTCACCGGGCTGTCGCCCGACGCGCATGCCGCGGCGAATGCCGACGATCCCACGCCGGGCTGGTGGGAAGGCATGCTCGGCCCGGGCAAGCCGATCGACACGCAGCGCTGGTTCGTGATCTGCGTGAACTCGCTGGGCAGTTGCAAGGGGTCGACCGGCCCTGCGTCGCCGCATCCTGACGACGGCCAGCCGTATCGCCTGCGCTTCCCGGAGCTGTCGATCGAGGACGGCGCCGATGCCGCCGCGCAGGTGGTGCGGGCGCTGGGCATCGCGCAACTGGCCTGCGTGATCGGCAACTCCATGGGCGGCATGACCGCCCTGGCGCTGCTGCACCGGCATCCTGGCCTGGCGCGCAGCCACGTCAACATTTCCGGCAGCGCGCAGGCGCTGCCGTTCTCGATCGCGATCCGCTCGCTGCAGCGCGAAGCGATCCGCCTGGATCCGAACTGGAACGGCGGCGACTACGACGAGTCAACCTATCCCGAGTCCGGCATGCGCATGGCGCGCAAGCTGGGCGTGATCACCTACCGTTCGGCGCTGGAATGGGACGGCCGCTTCGGCCGCGTGCGGCTGGATTCGGACCAGACCGACGACGATCCGTTCGGCCTGGAATTCCAGGTGGAAAGCTACCTGGAAGGCCACGCACGCCGCTTCGTGCGCCGCTTCGACCCGAACTGCTATCTGTACTTGAGCCGCTCGATGGACTGGTTCGACCTGGCCGAGCCTGCCGGCGGCGACGTGCTCGCCGGTCTCGCCACGATCCGCGTCGAGCGCGCGCTGGCGATCGGCGCCAACACCGATATCCTGTTCCCGGTGCAGCAGCAGCAACAGATCGCCGACGGCCTGCGCGCCGGCGGCGCTCAGGCGCAGTTCCTGGGGCTGAATTCGCCGCAGGGGCACGACGCGTTCCTGGTGGATTTCGCGCGGTTCGGGCCGGCGGTGCGGGAGTTTCTCGACGCGCTGTAGCGATTGAGGGCCCTGTTTTGGCCATGGGCGGGAGGATACCGTTCCGCTCGCCGATGGTTACGCACCAGGTCGATCTGGGCTGGACCGACGGCATGTATCCAGAAGGTTTTGCCCCCCACTCGTCGCGACTGAAGTCGCTCCCACAAGGGCCTCCTGCGACATGGAGGCAGGCACCTGCCCGTTGTGGGAGGGACTTCAGTCCCGACTGCACGAACCATCAGCCTGCTAAGACCGGATCGCTCCCATACAAACGCGTGATTCCGCATCGCGTGTCGCGATTGAAGCCACTCCTACAGAGCGCTGCGCAGCAGCGCTATGGCTCGACCTGCAGCCGTCCGTCCTGCAACCGATAGCGCAGATGCACCACGCCCTCGGGCAGCGCATCGTGGCTGATCAGCAGCAGGCTGCGCTGACCCAGCGCGTGTGCCAGGTCACGCAACAGCGCCTGCGCGGTGTCGACGTCCAGGCCTTCGGTGGGTTCGTCCAGCACCAGCAGCGGCGCTTCGCGCAGCAGTGCACGGGCCAGGGCCAGGCGCCGCGCCTGACCCGCGGACATGGTCGCGCCGTTCTCGCCAAGCCAGGCGTCGAGGCCGCCGACTTCGTGCAGCCAGGGATCGAGCCGCACGTCGGCGAGCACGCACTGCAGCCGCGCATCGTCGGCCGTGGGATCGCCCAGGCGCAAGTTGTCGCGCACGCTGCCGGCAAACACCGGCGCGCCCTGCGGCAGCCAGGCGATACGGCGGTGCCACTGCGCCTCGGCCACCTCGCGCAGGTCGACGCCGGCATAGCGGATGCTGCCCTGCTGCGGGTCCCACAAGCGCAGCAGCAACGCCGACAGGGTGGTCTTGCCGCTGCCACTGTCGCCGGAGATGGCGATGCGCTCGCCCGGCGCGATGCGCAGGGAAACACCGTCGAGCACGCGCCGGGTCTCGCCCGGCCAGGCGAACACTACGTTGTCGAACTGCACCTCACCCGTGGCCGGCAGCGCCTGCGGTTGCGCCGAGTCGACCACCGGCGGCGCCTGCCCGGCGATCGCCTGCAGGCGCCGCGCGGCGACACGGCCGGACTGCAGCGCCTGCCAGGCCAGACCGGCGCCGGCCCAGACCTCGAGCAGGGCCACGGTGAGGAACACCAGGCCGGCGGCCTGTTCGGCGCCGATCGCATCGGCGCGGGCCGCACCCAGCGCCACCCACAGCATCGCCAGCAGGCCCACCGCCGCGCACAGCGCGTGCAGGGCGTTGCCGCCGATCAGCCGTTGCCGCTGGCGCCGGTCCTCGCCGCGCACGGCCTGCGCGCTGGCATCCACGCGCGCGATCCAGGCGGCCTGCGCCTCGAGCGCGGCCAGGTCGGCGGCACCCTCCAGGCCTTCATAGGCCAGCGTGCGCAAGGCTTCGCGCTGCTGCGCGCGCGCGCGTTCGCGGGCTTCGCCGCCGCGCGCCACCACCCACGGCACGCCGAGCCCGATCGCCAGCGCCAGCGCGGTCAGCACCAGCGCCGCCGGCCAGTGGATCGCCGCCGCCGCCGCGATGCCGATCGCGCCGACGCCGAGTAGCGCCGCCAGCGGCGCCAGCGCACGCACCACCAGACCGTCGACCTCGCCGATGTCCGACATCAGCCGCGCCAGCAATTCGCCGGTGCGGCTGGCGCCGAGCCGTGCCGGCGCCAGCGGCAGCGCGCGGCGGAAGAACCACACGCGCAGGTCGCGGGCGATACGCAGGGTGGCGTCGTGCCCGACCAGCTTTTCGCCGTAGCGCGAGGCGATGCGGGCGAAGGTCAGTGCGCGGATGCCGGCCGACGGCGAGAAGAAGTTGAAGCCGCTGCCCATGCCGACCGCACCAGCCAGCGCCGCGGCGGTGAGGAAGCCACCGGACAGGCCGAGCAGCCCGACCCCGGCCAGCATCGTGCACAGCACCAGCAGTGCGGTCAGCAGCAGGCGGCCGAGATGGCGGCCGAACACGCCACGCAAGGTGTCGCGGGTGTCGCCGCTCATGACAGCGTCTCCTGGGTTGCGGCGGACGCATTGCGCGCCGGCAGCCGCAGCACGGCATCGGCCCAGTGCATCGCCGCCTCGCTGTGGGTGGCGACGATGACGCTGCGGCCGCGGGCGAAGTCCGCCAGCGTGCGCAGCAGGTCCGCTTCGGTGTCCGCATCCAGGAACGCGGTCGGTTCGTCCAGCAACAGCAGTTCCGGATCGCGCAGCAACAGACGAGCCAGGCCGATGCGTCGCGCCTCGCCGCCGGACAGGCCGAAGCCGCGCTCGCCGATCGGCGTGTCCAGCCCCTGCGGCAGGCGTGCGGCGAAACGCAGCACCTGTGCAGCATCGGCCGCCGCGCGCACTTGCGCATCGCTGGCCTGCGGATCGGCCAGACGCAGGTTGTCGGCGATGCTGCCGTGGAACAGATACGGCCGCTGGCCGGCGTAGCCGATGCGCAGCCCCGCACGCAACTGCATGGCACCGGCACGCGGCGGCAGCCATCCGGCCAGCGCCTCCAGCAACGTGCTCTTGCCGCTACCGCTGGGCCCGACCAGGGCCAAGCGCTGGCCGGCATGCAATTCGAAATCCAGGCCCTGCACCGCATCGCAGCGCGCACCCAGCGGCCGCAGGTACAGCGCGCGTGCGCGCAGCAATGGCTCCTCCGCACGCAGCGCGCCCGCTGCCTGCACGGAAAACGTCGCTGCAGTGGTATCGGTCTCGATCGACGTCACGGCAGCGACATCGTTCGACACGGCAGTGCCCTCGTCGCGCGCGACCGGCGCATCCACGGCCTGCGGCAGACCTTCCAGCAGGCGCTCCACCTCCGCCGCCGCGGCCAGCGCATTGGCGCGATCGTGGTAATGCGCGGCCAGGCGCCGCAGCGGCGCGTAGAACTCCGGCGCCAGCAGCAGGCAGAACACACCGGTGCCCAGGGTCGGCACGCTGGCATGCAGGGCGATCATGCCGAGGTAGCTCAGGCCCAGGTACAGCGCGACGATCGCCACGCTGACCGAGGCGAAGAACTCCAGCACGGTGGACGACAGGAACGCGATGCGCAGCACTTTCAGCGTGCGCTCGCGCACACCCTCGGCGGCAGCGGCAATCCCGCGCAGCTCGTCGTCGCCCCGTCCGTACAGGCGCAACACGCCCAGGCCCTTGAGCCGATCGGCGAAGTGCCCGCCCATCCGCGCCAGCTCGCGCAACTGACGGCGGCCGGCGGCTTCGGCGCCCCAGCCCACCAGCATCATGAAGATCGGCACCAGTGGCGCGGTGAACAGCAGGATCAGGCCGACCACCCAGTCGCTCCACGCCACTGCCAGCACGATCAGCAGCGGCACCACGCTCACTTCCCAGCGAGCGGGCCGGTAGCCGGCGTAGTAGCCGTCCAGCGCATCGCCATGCGCCAGCAGCAGCTCGCCCAGTTCGCCGTTGCGCTGTCCGCGCAGCCACAGCGGCCCGCGCTGCAGCAGTTGCCGATACACGCGCCGGCGCAGCTCGAGTTTCGCCGCATCGGCGACATCGCCGGCGGCACGCTGCGCGGCGGCGCCGAGCCCGGCGCGCAGGACCAACACCAGCGCCAGCAGGCCGAAGGCCGGCAGCGCCTGCGCCAGCTCGCGGCGCTCCACCAGCAGCGCCTGCACCAGCCAGGCGATGGCCCCGGCCTGCACGATCAGCAGCGCACCGGACACGCTGATGGCGGCTGCGGCCAGGCGCTGGCGGCCGCGCGCGGCCGCGGCCAGGGCATCCAGCCAACGCATGCGCTGCTGCCGCTGCTGCGGTGTGTCGGCGGACGGCTCGGCGGAATCGGTCAAAACGGGCTCGGCACGGCGAACGAAGCCATCAGTTTAGCGGGGAAGGCACTTCCGGGCTGGAACCGCGGTGGCCGCCACGATGCCGGGCCTTCCCGTGGCGCACATTGATCTGAATCAAGGTCGAACGCGCCGGCGCGGCGGAAGATCGCCTCCAATCTCCCGCCACTCGGCCACCCAGATGCACATCTTCCACGAGGTAGCACAGCCATGATCGACACCACTGTCGTAGAGCTGTCGCGGCTGCAGTTCGCCATGACCGCCATGTACCACTTCCTGTTCGTTCCGCTCACCCTGGGCCTGTCCTTCATGATCGCGATCATGGAGAGCGTGTACGTCATGACCCGCAAGGACGTGTGGCGGCGTATGACCCTGTTCTGGGGCGTGCTGTTCGGCATCAACTTCGCGATGGGCGTGGCCACCGGCATCGTCATGGAGTTCCAGTTCGGCATGAACTGGTCCTACTACAGCCACTACGTCGGCGACATCTTCGGCGCGCCGCTAGCGATCGAAGGGTTGATGGCGTTCTTCCTGGAAGCGACCTTCATCGGCCTGTTCTTCTTCGGCTGGAGCAAGCTCACGCCGGTCAAGCACCTGATGGTGACCTGGCTGATGGCGCTGGGCACCAACCTGTCGGCGGTGTGGATCCTGATCGCCAACGGCTGGATGCAGAACCCGACCGGCGCGGTGTTCAACCCGGACACCATGCGCATGGAAGTGGTCGACTTCATGGCGGTGGTGTTCAACCCGGTGGCGCAGGCCAAGTTCGTGCACACGGTCAGCGCCGGCTACGTGACCGGCGCGGTGTTCGTGATGTCGATCAGCGCGCTGTACCTGCTGCGCGGCAAGCATCGCGACCTGGCCCGGCGCTCGTTCGCGGTGGCCGCCGCGTTCGGCCTGGCCTCCTCGCTGTCGGTGGTGGTGCTGGGCGACGAGAGCGGCTACGCCGCCAACGAACACCAGAAGATGAAGCTGGCCGCGATCGAGGCCATGTGGGAAACCGAGCAGGCGCCGGCCGACTTCACCGCCTTCGGCATCCCCAACCAGGCCACCGGCAGGAACGACTACGCGATCAAGGTGCCGTACCTGATGGGCCTGATCGCCACGCGCTCGTTGAACACGCCGGTGCCCGGCATCCTGGAGCTGGTCAAGCGCGCCGAGCACCGCGTGCGCGGCGGGCAGATCGCCTACGGCGCGCTGCAGCGGCTCAAGGCCAACCGCAACGATGTCGAGGCACGGGCGGTGTTCGACAAGCACTGGCAGGACCTCGGCCACGGCCTGCTGCTCAAGCGCTACCGCGAGGACATCCTCAACGCCACCCCGGAGGAGATCGCCAAGGCCGCGCTGGACACGGTGCCGCGGGTGCTGCCGCTGTTCTGGACGTTCCGGGTGATGGCCGGCCTGGGCTTCTACCTGATCGCCTTCTTCGCCGCCGCGCTGTGGTTCTCGTGCAAGCACAACTTCGAGGACAAGCGCTGGTTCCTGAAGCTGGCGGTGTGGACCCTGCCGGCGCCGTGGATCGCGATCGAGTGCGGCTGGTTCGTGGCCGAGTACGGCCGCCAGCCGTGGGCGGTGGAAGGCGTGCTGCCGACGTTCTATGCCGCCTCCGGCCTGGCCCTGCACGACATCCTGATCACCCTGGGCGGCTTCGTGGCCATCTACACCACGCTGCTGATCATCGAGATCAAGCTGATGCTCAAGGCGATCCGCAAGGGGCCGGACGCCCTGCCCGCCTTGCTGCAACCCACCCCGCGCCCCGCGACCCCGATCGCCGCACCTGCGGCCGCCGGCCACCTCTGACCCCGGCAGGAGACACACCATGGACTTCATTGCATTGGACTACACCACGCTGCGCGTGATCTGGTGGCTGCTGCTGGGCATCCTGCTGATCGGCTTCGCGGTGATGGACGGATTCGACCTGGGCGTCGGCGCGCTGCTGCCGTTCGTGGCGAAGAACGACGCCGAACGCCGGCTGGTGGTCAACACCATCGGCCCGGTCTGGGAAGGCAACCAGGTCTGGCTGGTGCTCGGCGGCGGCGCCATCTTCGCCGCCTGGCCGCCGCTGTATGCGGTCAGCTTCTCCGGCTTCTACCTGGCCATGTTCGTGATCCTGTTCGCGCTGATCCTGCGCCCGGTCGGGTTCAAGTTCCGCGGCAAGCTGCCCAGCCAGCGCTGGCGCAACAGTTGGGACTGGGCGCTGTTCGTCGGCGGCTTCATCCCGGCGCTGATCATGGGCGTGGCGGTGGGCAACGTCGTGCTCGGCGTGCCGTTCCACTTCGACGACACCCTGCGGGTGTTCTACACCGGCAGCTTCTTCGGGCTGCTGATGCCGTTCGCCCTGCTGGCCGGCCTGCTCAGCGTGAGCATGCTGGTGGCGCACGGCGCGGCGATGCTGGTGCTGAAGACCGACGGCCCGGTGGCCGAGCGCGCGGCGCGCTACGGCAGCGTCGCCGCACTGGTGGCCTGTGCGCTGTTCGCCGGCGCCGGAGTGTGGGTGGCCACCGGCCTGCCCGGCTACGCGGTCACCTCGCAGGTGGTCACCGACGGCGCCACCAACCCGCTACTGAAGACCGCCGTGCTCGGCGAGGTCGGCGGCTGGATGCACAACTACCAGACCATGCCGCTGACCGCCCTGGCCCCGGCCGCCGGCCTGCTCGGCCTACTGCTCAGCGCGGTGCTGCTGCGCAAGCGCCGCGGCGGCCTGGCCTTCATCGCCTCCGGTGCGGCCATCGCCGGCATCATCCTGACCGTGGGCTTTGCGCTCTTCCCGTTCCTGCTGCCGTCCTCCAGCCAGCCGGGCTCCAGCCTGACCGTGTGGGACGCCTCCAGCAGCCACCTGACCCTGTGGATCATGCTGCTGGCCACCGTGGTGTTCCTGCCGATCATCCTCGGCTACACCACCTGGGTGTACCGCGTGCTGAAGGGCAAGGTCACCGCCGCCTCGCTGGACGACAACCCCAACGCGTACTGACGCGCCCCCCTGCAAGGAGAAACGATCATGTGGTATTTCGCCTGGATTCTCGGTGTCGGCCTGGCCTCCACCGCCGCCATCCTCAACGGCATGTGGTTCGAGGCGCGCGAGCGCAACGCGGTGGATGCCGCCGACGCGACGGACTGAAATTTTTTTGCAAAGGCGCTTGCCGAATGCGGAAGACCTCCGTATCATGTGCGGCTCCTTCGGGGTGTAGCTCAGTCTGGTAGAGCGCTACGTTCGGGACGTAGAGGTCGCAGGTTCGAATCCTGTCTCCCCGACCAGTTTCAAGGTCACAAGAAGCCTGGAAAACCACCGTTTTCCGGGTTTTTTTGTGTCCGCGGCCCGGCGTCCGGCAGACCGCGCACGTTGCGTGCACGCCTGCTGCCCGGTGTGACGCAGGTGGAGGCATGCCGACCACCAGCATCTCCCTGTCGGGTACGTCGTCCACTGCGCATACCGATCCTGCTTTCGACGCAAAGAACGCGCGCGCAAGGCCATCGGACCGCCTTGCCGTACGCACGCAGCCGCATCGTGCTTCAGCGCGAGCGAACGCCAGTCGCCACGCAATGCGCGCGCCCCAGTGGCAGCACGCGCCGCCAGGGCGTGTCATCCATTCCCGCGTGCGCCGCATTGGGTCTGGCAGACGCGCGCCCGTGGCCGCGTCATCGCTCGGGCGTGGACGCAATGCCCACTTCCTCCCTCTTCCTTGTCACAGGCACGCGCGATCACCGCGCGGCATGCTCGGGATGGCGGACACGCCCTAGTCCCTGGAGAACGCGACCCGGACCCGACGCCTGCCCAGTGCCTGGGCCAGCCCGGCCGGGTCGTCCACCCACCCGAGCCGGGTGTAGGAATAGGCGGACGCGAAGCGCGCATAGAACACGACCAGGGTCTGCGTGCGGTAGAGCATCAGATCGCCGGGCCGGATCGTGCCCGGCCGATGCGGCGCCGCCGGCAGCGGCTGCGGCAGCTCGGCGTGTTTCTCGTTGCCATTGAGTTCGTCCATGTCCAGCGCGAGCGGCAGCTGCGCGGCGAACGCGCGGGCGGCGGCGTTGTCGGCCAGGGTGATGACGAAACGACGATCGCCGACGGTCATCCACATGCGTGCGTACTCCGGAACGATGGATGGCGCCGCGGCGGCGCGCGGCGCCACCGCGGTATGCAAGCCGGCCGCGCCGGCGGCGGCAATCGGCAAGCCGGCCAGCAGGACCAGCCAGCGCAACAACCGCTGCCACGAGCGGCGGCCACCACGGCGGGCGGACGGCAGCGATACGCGCATGGCGTGGCCGGTGTCCAGTCGCGGCCTCATCGGCATGCTCGAACGCTACGCCGATGGCGCCGGTCGAGCGGCGGACGCACGCGATGCCAGCCCGGTCAACACCGCCGCGAACAGCAGCAGCGCCGCGCTCGCCACGAAGGTCGCCGCATAGCCGTGGCGATCGAACAGCATGCCGCCGACGGTCGAGCCCAGCGCGATGGCCAATTGGATCACCGCCACCATCAGGCCGCCACCGGCCTCGGCGCTCCCGGGCATCGCGCGCGCGATCCAACTCCACCAGCCCACCGGCGCGGCGGTCGCCAGCAATCCCCACAGTGCCAGCAAGACCGCCACGGCGGCGACACGCGTACCGAACGGAATCAGGGCCAGGGCGACCGCCGCCATCAGCAGCGGAATCGCGATCAGGGTGCGATACAGGCTGCGCTGCAGCGCGGCGCCGACCAGCAGGGTGCCGAGCAGACCGGCCACGCCGATCCCCAGCAGGAGCCACGACAACACCGGCACCTTGGCCAGCGTCACCGTTTCCAGGAACGGGCGCACGTAGGTGAACAACGCGAACTGGCCCATGAAGAAGGCGGCGCAGGCCGCCATACCCAACGCGACCGCGCGCTGCCGGAGCAGGCCGAACACGTTGCCGGCCCCTGCCGCGCGCGCTGCGCTCATGGCCGGCAGGCTGGCCCACTGCCAGGCGAACGCCAGCACGGCCACCGGCACCAGGCACAGGAACGCGCCGCGCCAGCCGATCACCCCGCCCAGGTAGCTGCCGAGCGGCGCGGCGATCACCGTGGCCAGGGCGTTACCGCCATTGAAGATGGCCAGGGCGCGGGGCACCTGGGCCGGCGGCACCAGGCGCATCGCGGTCGCGGCCGACAACGACCAGAAGCCGCCGATCACCACGCCGATGAGCGCGCGCCCGGCCATGTAGGCCGCATAGTTCGGGGCCAACGCGACCACCGCGCCGGACACCGCCATCAGCCCGGTCAGCGCCAGCAACAGGCGCTTGCGGTCGATGGCCCCGGCCAGGGCGGGAATGGACACACTGGTGAGCACCGCGAGCGCACCGGAGATGGCGATGCCGTAGCCGACCAACCCCTGGCTGACGTGCAGGTCGGCGGCCATCGGGGTCAGCAGGCTGACCGGCATGAACTCCGACGCGATCAGCGCGAACACGCACAGCGTCATCGCGTACACGCCGCCCCAATGGGCGCGCTGTGGGGCGGCGGCGGCCTGCCCGCGCCCCGCTTCCGCCGGCAGCGCCGCGCTCACCGCCCCGCTCCGTGGCGGCCGCAGCGCGCGAGGTGTTCGTGTGCGATCGGCCGCGTGCGATGGCACCCGCGCCTGCCCATGCGCACGCTCATGGCGCCCCCAGGGTTTGCCGGAAGAACGAGGCCAGCTTGTCGAATGGGATCAGGTCGGTCCGGTCGTACAGGTCCACGTGGCCAGCGCCCTTCACCCAGTACAACTCCTTCGGCTGGCCCGCCAGGCGGAAGGCCTCTTCGCTGAATTCCTTCGAGTGCGCCTGGTCGCCGGCGATGAACAGCATCGGCCGCGGTGCGATGGTCGCGATGTCGTTGAACGGATAGAAGTTCATGAACTTGACGTTGCTGCTCAAGGTCGGGTGCGTGGTGAGCGCGGGCGAGGAACCGGCCGGGGTGAACTGGCCGCGCGCGGTGCGGTAGAAGTCGTAGAACTCGCGCTGGATGGGCGGGGTCTGCGCATCGAGCACGTGCACCGTGCCGCCGGTGTACTCGGTCTTGCCGCCGCCGAATTCCACGTCGCGCTGCCGCGCCGCGGCCGCGATGATCTGTTTGCGCTGCTCGACGGTCTGCGCGTGGTTGAGCCCATCGCGGTTGGCCGCCCCCATGTCGTACATGCTCACGGTGGCGATGGCCTTCATGCGCGGGTCGATCTTGGCCGCACTGATGACGAAGCTGCCGCTGCCGCAGATGCCGAGCACGCCGATGCGCTCGCGGTCCACGAACGCCCGGCTGCCCAGGTAGTCCACCGCCGCGCTGAACGCCTCGGCATACAGATCCGGCGCCACCGCATTGCGCGGCTGGCCCTCGCTCTCGCCCCAGAACGACTGGTCGATCGCCAGGGTGACGAAGCCCTGTTCGGCCAGCTTCTGCGCATACAGGTTAGAGCTCTGCTCCTTCACCGCGCCCATCGGGTGCCCGACCACGATGGCCGGATAGCGGACACCGGCCTTGCGCTGCCTGGGCAGGAACAGGTTGCCCACGATCGTCATTCGGTACTGGTTGCGGAAGGAAACCTTTTCCGTGGCGACGGCGTCGCTCTTGTAGAAGTTGTTCGCGCCATTGGCCATGTCCTGTCCCATCGCAGGTGAGGTGCCGGCCGCCAGGGCCAGGATCAGCAGCAGTCGTTGCATCGGTCTTCTCCCGGTCAGGCGGCCAAGGTGGCGTTGTCGATGACGAATCGGTATTTCACGTCGCCTTGCAGCATCCGTTCGTAGGCGGCGTTGATCTGCTCGGCGCGGATCAACTCGATGTCGGCGACGATGCCGTGCTCGGCGCAGAAATCCAGCATCTCCTGGGTCTCGGCAATGCCGCCGATCATCGAGCCGGCCAGGGTGCGACGCCGCATGATCAGGCTGAACACCGCCGGCGACGGATGCGGGCTGGCCGGCGCACCGACCAGCACCATTGCGCCGTCGCGCTTGAGCAGGCCCAGGAACGCGTCCAGGTCGTGCGCCGCGGCGACCGTGTCCACGATCAGGTCGATGCTCCCGGCATGCGCCGCCATTTCCTGCGCGTTGCGCGACACCACCACCGCGTCGGCGCCCAGTGCCAGGGCAGCCTCGCGCTTGGCCTCGGCGGTGGTGAACGCGACGACGCGCGCGCCCATCGCATGGGCCAGTTTCACGCCGACGTGGCCGAGCCCGCCGATGCCGACGACGCCCACCGTCTTGCCGGGACCTGCGCCCCAGTGGCGCAGCGGCGAATAGGTGGTGATGCCCGCGCACAGCAGCGGCGCCACCGCCGCCAGTTGCCCTGCCGGGTGGCTGATTCTCAGCACGTAGCGCTGGTGGACCACGATCTGCTGCGAATAGCCGCCGAGGGTGTGGCCGGGCGCATCGGCGCTCGGGAAGTTGTAGGTGCCGACCATGCCGTCGCAGTAGTTCTCCAGTCCGCCTTCGCACTCCGCGCAGTGCCTGCAGCTGTCCACGATGCAGCCGACGCCGACCAGGTCGCCCGGACGCATGCCGGCGACATGCGCACCGACCGCCGCGACGCGGCCCACGATCTCGTGTCCCGGCACGCACGGGAAGCGCGTACCGGCCCATTCGCCGCGGGCCTGGTGCAGGTCGGAATGGCAGATGCCGCAGTAGGCGATGTCGATGCGCACGTCGTGCGGGCCGAGCGTGCGGCGCACGATCCGCATGGGTTCGAGGGGCTGGTCGCCGGCGTGGGCGCCATAGGCGTTGACGAACATGGCGGGATTCCGGTGGAGGGGAGGATGGCCATTGTCGGCATCGCTGATCCGCCTGATAAGATGATGAATCCTTTCCTTCCCTATTAGCCAAGCTAATCAATCGACCTGTCAGACTGGGCCATGGCACGACGCAATCTCAACGACCTGCTGGCCTTCGTCACCGTCGCCCGCGAAGGCAGCTTCACCCGCGCCGGCGCCGCGTTGGGGGTCACCCAGTCGGCGCTCAGCCAGGCGATCAAGGCGCTGGAAACGCGGCTGCAGATCCGCCTGCTCACCCGCACCACGCGCAGCGTTTCGCCCACTGCGGCGGGCCAGCGTCTGTTGCAGGCTATCGGCAACCGCTTCGACGAGATCGAGTCGGAACTGGACGCGCTGACCGCGCTGCGCGACAAGCCCGCCGGCGTGGTCCGCATCACCAGCGGCGACCACATCCTGCACACCACCCTGCTGCCCAAGCTGATCCCGGTGCTGCAGCGCTATCCGGACGTGCAGATCGAGTTCGACGTCAGCTACGGTTTCCGCGACATTGTCGCCGACCGTTTCGACGCGGGCGTGCGCCTGGGCGAGAGCGTGGACAAGGACATGATCGCGATGCCGATCGGCCCGCCGCTGCGCATGGCCGCCGCGGCGGCGCCGGCCTACTTCCAGCAGCGCCCGCTGCCCAAGGTGCCGGGCGACCTGACCCAACACCGCTGCATCAACATCCGCTTCCCCACCCATGGCGGCCTGTACGTGTGGGAGTTCGAGCGGCGCAACCGGCAGGTGAACGTGCGGGTCGAAGGCCAGGTGACGTTCAGCACCTCGCCGCCGATCGTGCGCGCCGCGCTCGACGGACTCGGCATCGCGTTCCTGCCCGAGCAGGAATTCGCGCCCCATCTCGAGGACGGTCGCCTGGTGCGGGTGCTGGAGGACTGGTGCCCGCCATTCTCCGGCTACCATCTCTACTACCCCAGCCGCCGCCAGCACTCGCCGGCGTTCTCGCTGGTGCTCGACGCACTGCGCCTTTGAGTGCGCCGCGCGGCCGCGGCAACCGCGCCGGCCAGCGAGTGCGGCGCGCGTCGCGCGCCGTGTCCGGCGTGGCCGCACGCACGTTCGCTAGCGGCGCTCAGCGCACCGGCAGCTCGATGTAGCTGGCCTGCTGCGGCGTGTGCCAGATCCGCTGCGTCGCCTTCTGGTAATCGCCCGGCTTGGCGAAGTAGATGTTGGGCACGTAGGTCTGCGGGTTGCGGTCGTACAGCGGGAACAGCGTGGACTGCACCTGCACCATGATCCGGTGGCCGCGCTCGAAGGTGTGGTTGGCGGTGGGCAGGCCGAAGCGGTAGGCCAGCGGCTGGTTCGGGGTCAGCGGCGCCGGATGCTCGAAGCTTTCGCGGTAGCGGCCGCGGAAGATCGCCAGCGACACCGGCAGCTCGTAGCCGCCCAGCTTCGGCTCGGACGCCATCTGGTCCGGATACACGTCGATCAGCTTCACCACCCAGTCGCTGTCGCTGCCGCTGGTGGAGGCCTGCAGGTGCACCTGCGGCGCGCCGGCGATGCGCAGCGGCGCCTGCAGCGGTTCGCTGACGAAGGTCAGCACGTCCGGGCGGCCGTCGACGAAGCGCTGGTCGTGCACCAGCCAGGTGGTCCACATGTCGCGGTCGCCGAACACCACCGGGCGCGGCACGAACGGCACCGGCTTGGCCGGGTCGGAGACGTACTCGGTGTAGTCTCCCTGCCCGGCCTTGGGCGCTTCGAACGAAACGCGGCCGCCGGCCTCCAGGTACAGCGGCTTGCTCTGCGCCGGGCAGCCCTGCGCGCAGCTCAGCGGCCAGCGCTGCAGGCGGTCCCAGTGGTTGGCGCCGGTGTCGTAGATCAGCACCGGCGGCGTGTCGGCCTTGGGCGCGCCGTCGACCAGGTACTGGTCGAAGAACGGCTTGAGCACGTCGCGGCGGAACTGCAGCGCGGTGTCGCCGTCGAACTGCAGCGCGCCCAACGAGGCGCCCTCGTAGTTGACCTGGCTGTGCCGCCACGGCCCCATCACCAGGTAGTTCCTGTCGTTGCCGGTGTCGCGCGGCTCCATCGCCTCGTAGCTGTGGATCGCGCCCCACATGTCTTCCTGGTCCCACAGCCCCTGCAGCCACATCGTCGGCACCTTCAGCGGGGTGCGCGCCATCACCTTGTCCAGCGCCTGCTCCTGCCAGAACGCATCGTAGGCCGGGTGCTCGGTGAGCTTGCGCCACCACGGCAACTGCTCCAGGCCGGCGGCCTTGGCGTAGTCGCCGGCCGAACCGGCGCGCAGGAAGTTGCTGTAGTCGTCGTAGCCGTGGCGCGGAATGCCCTCGCCTTTGCCACGCTTGGTCATCTGGCCGGTGAAGTAGTCCAGGTTGACCTGGCGGAAGGCGCCGTAGTTGAGCCAGTCGTCGCCCATCCAGCCGTCGATCATCGGGCTTTCCGGCGCGGCCACCTTCAGCGCCGGATGCGGATCGGCCAGCGCCATCACCACGGTGAAGCCCTCGTAGGACGAGCCGATCATGCCGACCTTGCCGTTGGATTCGGGCACGTGCTTGACCAGCCAGTCGATGGTGTCCCAGGCGTCGGTGGCGTGGTCGACCTTGGTCGGGTTGAGCGGCCCGCGCAGCGGCCGCGTCACCACGTAGTCGCCCTCCGAGCCGTACTTGCCGCGGATGTCCTGGAACACGCGGATGTAGCCGCCGTCGACGAACACTTCGTCGCCCTGCGGCAACAGGTCGCGCATGTGCGGCGAGGCCAGCCGGCTGGCGCGGCCGCTGGCGTCGTAAGGCGTGCGGGTCAGCAGGATCGGCGCGCCGTGCGCGTCCTTGGGCAGCACGATCACCGTGTGCAGCTTGACCCCGTCGCGCATCGGAATCATCACCTCGCGCTTGACGTAGTCGTTGGCCGCGGTCGGTGCGACGAACGGCTTGCCGGTGATGTCCGGCGTCATCGGCGCGGTCTGGGCCAACGCGGTGCCAGCGGTGGCGAGAGCGACGGCAGCGGCGAGCAGGCAGGGAGCGAGGCGGCGCATGGGCGTTGGATCCGGAAAGGAGGCGAATCCGCGACGCTAGGCGACGGCGCGTTGCTCGGCAAGTGACAAAGGCTGGGTCGCCGATCCTGGCCGCTGATATGGCGGTGTGCGAGCGCACAGGCGCGCTATTCCGATCAGCACAGGTTGCCACCCTGCTTCACCGCCACCAGCAGGACGCCGATCCCTCACATGCCAGGCAGCTCAGGCGCCCGCCCAACCAATGTGCGGCGGCGCCTCAGTGCCGGACCTGGCCTTCGCCCCGCACCACGAAGCGCTCCACGGTCAGCGCTTCCAGGCCCATCGGGCCGTAGGCGTGCAGGCGCGTGGTGGAAATGCCGATCTCCGCGCCCAGGCCGAGTTCGCCGCCGTCGGAGAAGCGCGAGGAGGCGTTGACCATCACCACCGCCGCGCGCAGCGCCTGCACGAAGGCTTCGGCGTTGGCCGCGTCCGCGGTGGCGATGACCTCGGTGTGGTCCGAGCCGTAGCGGCGGATGTGCTCGATCGCCGCGTCCAGGTCCGGCACCACCGCGATCGCCAGGATCAGGTCCAGGTATTCGGCGGCGTAGTCGTCGTCGCTGGCGCTGTCGATGTCCGGCAGCAGTGCGCGGGCGGCGGCATCGCCGCGCAGGGCGACACCGCGCTGGCGCAGCGCCTGCGCCGCCAGCGGCAGGAAGCGTGCGGCCACGTCGGCGTGCACCAGCAGCGTCTCCAGGGAATTGCAGGCGGCCGGCCGCGTGGTCTTGCCGTCGACCAGCAGCTTCACCGCCAGCTCCAGGTCCGCGGAGGCATCGACGAACAGATGGCACACGCCCTTGTAGTGCTTGATCACCGGGACCCGCGCATGTTCGGCGACGAAGCGGATCAGGCCCTCGCCACCGCGCGGGATCGCCAGGTCGACGATGTCGTTGAGCTGCAGCAGTTCCAGCATGGTCTCGCGGCGCAGGTCTTCGACCAGGGTCAGCGCGGCCTCGCCGATGCCGGCCTCGCGCAGCGCCCGGCGCAGCGCCGTGGCGATGGCGGTGTTGGAGTGGATCGCCTCGGAACCGCCGCGCAGGATCACGCCGTTGCCGGCCTTGATGCACAGCGCCGCGGCGTCGGCGGTGACGTTGGGGCGCGCCTCGTAGATCATCGCCACCACACCCAGCGGCACGCGGATCTTCTGCACGCGGATGCCGTTGGGGCGCACGTCGTCGCGGGTGACCTGCCCCACCGGATCGGGCAAGGCCGCGACCTCGCGCAACGCCGCGGCGATGCCGTCCAGGCGCTTGCGGTCCAGCGCCAGCCGATCGAGCATCGCGCTGCCGACGTCCTTGGCCCGCGCCGCCTCCAGGTCCCGTGCATTGGCGACGAGGATCGCCTCCGCATCGGCCTGCAGCGCCGCCGCCATCGCCTCCAGCAAGGCCTGCTTGGCCGACGAGGACAACTGCGCCAGCGCTTGCGCGGCATCGCGGCATTGCAGGGCCTGGGTGCGGATGGAGGTCATTGGGGGCTCCGGTGGCTAGGATTCGGGATTCGGGATTCGGGATTCGGGATTCGGAAAGGCTACGCGCTGCGCCGGCGGATGAAAGGCGGCGAGCGCGAGGCGCAACATCGCATGCGCGCGCATTGCAGCGGGATCGGCGGCGCCGTCGCGGCCACCGTGGGGCGGGCGCGCTTACGCCGATTCCCCATTCCCGACTCCCGATTCCCGCACCACCACCAGATCGTCGCGATGAATCACGTTCTCGCCGTAGTTGTAGCCCAGGATCGCCTCGATGTCGCGCGAGTGGCGGCCAGCGATGCGGCGGATGTCCACCGCCGCGTACTGGCTGACGCCGCGCGCCAGGCAGCGCTCGCCGGCCGCGTCGCGCAGCCGCACCTCGACCATGTCGCCGCGGCGGAACTCGCCCACGGCGCCGGCCACGCCACCCGGCAGCAGCGAGGCGCCCTTGTCGAGCAGCGCGGCCGCGGCGCCGGCATCGACCAGGATCGCGCCCGGTTCCACCGGCACGTGGCGCAGCCAGTACTTGCGCGCGGCGATGCGGGTGCGCGCGGCATGGATGCGGGTGCCGCGCAGGCGGTCCTGGGCCAGGCCGCGCACCACCTCGGCGCTGCGGCCGTTGAACAGATAGGTCTCGATGCCGGCGGCGCCGGCCTTGGCCGCGGCCTCCAGCTTGGTGCGCATGCCGCCGGTGCCCACGCCGCTGCCGCTGCCGCCCGCCATCGCCAGCACCGCCGCGCTCAGTTCCTGCACCTCGTGCAGCGGCTGCGCCTGCGAGTCACGGCGCGGGTCGGCGGTGTACAGGCCGTCGATGTCGGTGGCGATGAACAGCGCATCGGCGTCGACCAGGGCGGCGACGATCGCGGCCAGGTTGTCGTTGTCGCCGAGCTTGAGTTCGTCCACCGAGACGGTGTCGTTCTCGTTGACTACCGGCAGTGCGCCCAGCCGCAACAGTTCGCCCAGGGTGGCGCGTGCGTTGAGGTAGCGGCGGCGGTTGCGCAGGTCGTCGTGGGTCAGCAGCACCTGCGCCACCGGCCGTTCGAAGAAGCGCTGCCACAGCGCGATCAGCTGCGCCTGGCCGAGCGCGGCCAGCGCCTGCCGCGCAGCCAGCGCCGCGCCGGCTTCGGCGGCCTTGGGCACGATGGCGCGGCCGGCGGCGACCGCGCCGGAGGACACGATCACCAGTTCACGCCCGGCCGCCAGGTTGGCCGAGACGAACTGCGCCAGGCCCAGCGCGAAGCGTGGCGTGAGGCCGCCGCCGTCGGCGGCCAGCAGGCTGCTGCCGACCTTGAGCACCGCGCGCCGCCAGGGCGGCAGCGCTTGCTCGACGAAGGGCGTGGCGGCGGTGGCGGTCGGTGCGGTCATCGGGCGCTCGCTCGGCTCAGTGCGCGTTCCAGGCGTACACGGTCAGCTCGGACGCGGCCTGGAGCGCCAGCGGATCCTCGGCGACGATGGCCTGCGCCTGCGCCAGGCTGTCCACGTTCTTGAGCACATAGGCACCGCCGCTGCCGTCGCCGAAGCCACCGCTGCGCTCCAGCAGCCCGCGCTCGCGCAGCGCGGCCAGGAAGTCGCGATGCGGCTGGATCACCGACTCCGGAAACGCCGGCTTGCGCATCGCCATCACCAGGTACAACGTCATTGCCTTCTCCTGCATGCGAGGCGCGGCATGGCATGCGCCTCCGGTAAAAGTTCGACGACCGCGCGCTGCGTCAGCGCACCGGCGGTGGTGCCTCCGCGCGGGCGCCGAGGCCGGGAAACAGCCGCAGCAGCCGTCGCAGGTTGTCCTGCGGGGCGACATCGCCGGCCTCGTCCATCCAGCGTTCGTCCGCCTCCGGATGCGGCCCGGCCAGCACCACCGTGCCGCGGCCATGGCGATAACGCGCGATCGCCACGTCGCCGTTGCCGTACTGGGCGATCGGCACGAAGCCGTCCGCCGCGCTGCCGGTGAGGAACGGGCCGTCCTGATAGTAGACGCGCTGCCAGGTTCCGTCCCAGCGGATGGCGATGGTGTGGTCGCCTTCGTCGTCGATGCCCGAGCGCGGACGCCCGACTTCCGACTGCAGCGCCACATCGACCAGGCCGATGCCGTCGCGGTCGGCCAGGTACGCCCCCATGCACAGGCCCAAGAAACCCTTGCCGCCGCTGACGAAGTCGCGCAGGGCATCGGCGCCATCGTCGCCGAGGGCGGCGTACGCGGCCGGGATGTCCTGGCCGCCGCCGGGCTGGATGTACAGATCGACGTCGTGCAGCGTGGCGGGGGTCACGTGCAGCGGCTCGCGCTCGCCGACATAGACGATCGTCAGCGGCAGCCCGGTCGCGCGCAGCGCATCCACCACCATTTCCGAGCAGCCGCGGCAGCCGGCCGCACCGCGGTAGACCGCCACCTTCGGCGCCGCACCGACCGCCGCGCTGGCCGGGGCCGCGGGCAGCGCCAGCAGCCCCACGGCGAGCAGCGCCAAGGCGATGGTCCGCAGGCCGCCCGCCCTGCCTGGCCACGCGGGCGATGCGATCGCCGGGCGCCAGCCTGTGGGACGGCCACGCAGGCTCATCCCAGCGTGTCCCAGCGCGCGCGCAGCGCCTGCAACTGCAGATCGGCGGCGGCGCCGGGCGACACCCGCGCCGCCAGGCTGCCTTCCGGCGTACGCCCCTGCCCTGCGCTGTCGGCGGATGCGGCGGCGGCCTGGTAGGCCTCGCGGAACGGCACGCCGGCCACCGCGGCTTCCACCGCCACGTCGGTGGCGTACATGCCCGAATCGATCGCCGCGCGCAGCCTGTCCTCGCGCCACTCCAGGTTGGCCAGCAGCGCCGGCAGCAGCTCCAGCGCGGCCAGGCCGCGACCGAAGCCGTGGAAGATCGCGCCCTTGCTGCTCTGCAGGTCGCGGTGATAGCCCGACGGCAGCGACAGCAGTTGTTCGATCTCGGTGCGCGCGGCGGCCACGCTGGCGTGGGTGGCGCGCATCAGTTCGATCACGTCCGGGTTGCGCTTGTTGGGCATGATCGAGCTGCCGGTGGTGTACTGCGCCGGCAGCGCCACGAAGCCGAACTCGCCGCTGGTGAACAACGACAGATCCCAGGCCAGGCGGCGCAGGTCCAGGGTCGCACTGCCCAGCGCTTCCAGCGCGGCCATCTCGAACTTGCCGCGCGACAGCTGCGCATAGATCGGGCTGACCTGCAGGCGCGCGAAGCCCAGCGCAGCGGTGGTGTGGGCGCGGTCCAGCGGCAGGTTGACGCCATAGCCGGCGGCGGTGCCCAGCGGATTGCAGTCGACCAGGCGCAGGGTGTCGCGGGCACGCAGCGCATCGTCGATGAAGGCCTCGGCCCAGCCCGCCCACCACATGCCGGCCGAGGACACCACGGCGCGCTGGATGTGGGTGTAGCCGGGCACCGGCAGGTCGCGCTCGGCCTGCGCGCGGTCCAGCGCCACCTTGGCGATCTCCGCGCTCAGTTGCGCCAGCCGCGCCAGCTTGTCCTTCAGCCACAGCCGGGTGGCGACCAGGATCTGGTCGTTGCGGCTGCGTCCGGTGTGGATCTTGCGCCCGGCATCGCCCAGGCGCTCGGTCAGCCGGGCCTCGATCGCCGAGTGGCCGTCCTCGAAGCGCGAATCCAGCACGAACGCGCCGCTGCGGAAATCCTCGGCCAGCACCGCCAGCTCGCGCTGCAGCCCGGCCAGTTCGTCGGCCGAGAGAATGCCGATGCGCTGCAGGCCTTCTGCGTGCGCGCCGCTGGCGGCGATGTCGTGCAGGAAGAACTCGCGGTCCAGCAGCACGTCGTCGCCGGCCAGGAACGCCTGGATCTGCGTGTCGACGGCGACGCCGGGTTTTTGCCAAAGCAGATTGGTCATTGGGAAGCCGGGAATGGGGATTGGGGAATTGGGATTCGGAAAGCGGCGCGCTGCGTCCGTTGGGGATGCGGCGCTGATTGTGAGTGTCCTACTCCGGCGTGTGTATCGGCGGGATCGACGTCAGCTCGTCCACGCCCAGCGCCAGGTTGAGGTTCTGCATCGCCTGCGTCGCCGCGCCCTTGAGCAGGTTGTCCAGGGTCGCCACCAGCACCAGGCGCTTGTTGCCCGGGGCCAGGGTGAAGCCGCCGAGCTGCACGCCGTGGCGGCCGGCGATGCGGCTCACCCAGGGCGCCTCGTCGATCACCTCGATCAGCGACTCATCGGCATAGCGGGCACGATACAGCCGCTGCACGGCCTCCAGCTTCAGCGGCTGCTGCAGCCACAGGTTCACGGTCATGGTGATGCCGCGGAAATGCGGCGCCACGTGCGGCATGAACTCCACCGGCACGCCCAACTGTGCGGACACCTCGCGCTCGTGCATGTGGTCGGTCAGCGCGTACGGCATCAGGTTGTCGTGCAGCAGCGCCGGATTGTTCTTGTCCGACGGCGTGGTACCGGCGCCGGAATAGCCCGACACGCCGAAGCACTGCGGCGGTCCGGCGAGCTGCTCGCGCAGCGGCGCGATCGCCAGCTGCATCGCGGTGGCGTAGCAGCCCGGGTTGCTGATGCGGCGCTGCCCGGCGTAGCGCGCGCGGGTCAGTTCCGGCAGGCCGTAGTACCAGGCCGGGTCGAAGCGGTAGTCGGCGGACAGATCGACCACGATGGGATCGGCCGCGCCGGTGGCGACCGCCGCGTCCAACGCCGCCACGTAGGGCGCGGCCTTGCCGTTGGGCAGCGCCAGCACCACCACGTCGGCGCGCTTGGCCGCCACCGCCTCGGGATCGAGGTTCTCGTAGCGTAGTTCGCCCTGGTAGGTGTCGTGGTGCGCATCGACGCGCTGCCCGTCCAGCTCGCGCGAGGACAGGAAGGCCAGGCGCAGTTGCGGATGCGCGGCGATCAGGCGGATCAGCTCGGCGCCGGTGTGGCCGCGGGCGCCGACGATGCCGATGGAATAGATGGGAGTGCTCATGCGTGCGAATCCAGGCGGAACTGCAGGTGGCGTTTCACCCCGGCCCATTCCGTATCGATGATGGAGAAGATGACGGTGTCGCGCGGGGTGCCGTCGGCGTGGCGCTTGTGGTTGCGCAGCACGCCGTCCTGCTTGGCCCCCAGCCGCGCGATCGCGGTGCGCGAGGCGTGATTGAACCAGCTGGTCTCGAACACCACGCTGAGGCAGCCGAGCGTGTCGAAGGCGTGGCCAAGCAGCAGCAGCTTGGCCTCGGTGTTCAGGCCGCTGCGCTGCACTCGCGGCGCGTACCAGGTGTAGCCGATCGACAGGGTCGGCACCTGCGGATCCAGGCCGTAGAAGCGCGTGCTGCCGACGATCTCGCCCTGCGCGTCGCGCACCACGAACGGCAGCACCCGACCCAATGCCTGCACCTCCAACGCAGCGGCGACATAGGCGTCCACGCGTTCCGGCGCCGGCACGTTGGTGTACCACAGCGCGTCCAGGCCGCTGCCGCGCAGCGCGGCGCGCAGGCCCTCGACATGCGCCGCCTGCAGCGGCTCCAGGCTGACGTGGCGCCCGCGCAGCATCGGCACGTGGCGCCAGGATTCGGGAAGCACGGGATCGATGCTGGACATGGGGTAAGTCCTAAACGAAGGGGCCGCTCAACCCTGCAGGGTCGGCGTGCGCGTCGCGCAATGCGCCACGCAGTGCTGGATCTGCTCGAAGGTGTCCAGCCCGTACCAGAACACCTTCCACTTCTCCTGCTTGAAGCAGCCGTCGGACTCGGCGTAGTAGAAGATGTTGACCTGGTTGTTGTGGCGCGAACGCCAGAACAGCTGCGGCGTTTCCTCGCGCATCACGTTCCACACCGCGCGGCCCAGGCCCTCGCCCTGCGCGTCGTCGAGCACCGCGAACTTGTCCAGGTAGGTGTAGCCGCCCTCGTCGGTCAGGATCACCGCAGTGCGGTAGTTCTCGCTGACGTAGGCGCGCAGCAGCTTGGTGGTGTCGAAATAATCCGGCACCAGGGTGCGGCCGAAGCTGGATTCGATCAGGGTCTTCAGCCGCGGCAGGTCCAGCTCGCTCCACGCCGTGGCGCGCAGCACCTTCTCGCCGCGCCGCACCAGGGTACCCGAGCCCTTATGGGTGAACAGTTCCTTGGCCAGGTCGGCCGGGCGCGTGATCGACACCGACGACTCCAGCGGCAGCCGGTCCAGCAGATCCTTGATCTGCTCGATCTTCACCTTCATGCCGCCATGGATCCAGGGCTGTGCGATCAGGTGGTCGTACTCGGTGGACAGGTTGATCGAATCGATCACCGTGCCGCGCTCGTCGAGCAGGCCGCCGGTGCCGGTGAGGAAGATGATCTTGTACGGCTGCAGCTCCTGCACCAATTCGTTGGCGGCGAAATCGGCGTTGATGTTGAGGATCTGCCCGCTGGGGGTCTCGCCCAGGCTGGTGATGACCGGGATGGAGCCGGCCTGCAGGCTGGCCTCGATCGGCGCCAGGTTCACCGCGGTGACTTCGCCGACCAGCCCGTAGGTGTCGCGATCCAGGTACTGCGCCTCGAACACGCCGCCGGTGATCGAAGTGGCGCGCGCGCCGTTCTGCTGCAGCGCCTCGACCAGCTTGAGGTTGGAGGCCTGGAACACCCGGCGCACGATCGCCAGCGCTTCCGGCGAGGTCACCCGCAGACCGTTGACGGTCTGCTTGTCGATGCCGGCGGCGGACAGCTCCGCGTCCAGCTGCGGGCCGGCGCCGTGCAGCACGATCGGGGTCAAGCCCACTTCCTGCAGGAACGACAGCGAAGAGGTCAGCGCCTCCAGGTCGTCGCGCAGCACCGCGCCACCGACCTTGACCACGGCGAAGCGCTTGGCGTCCAGTTGCGAGAAGCGCTTGAGGTACTGGCTGATCTCCTTCGCGCTGGCCATGCTCGAGAGCAGGCGCACGATGGTCTGGCGGGTTTGGCGGTTGGCGTGCATGGCGTGGGGCGGTGTCCGAAGGAGTCCAGGGTGGACGCGATCGCGGGATCGGTCCGGGCGACGTGGGAAAGGCGCGCGGCTCAGCGCGCGCCGTTGATGATGCGGTGCACCGAGTCGGCGTAGCGCTGCAGTTGCTCCAGCGTCACGAACTCGTCGGCGGTATGCGCCTGGGCGATGTCGCCCGGGCCGTAGACCAGCGCGGTGTAGCCGCCGGCGGAGAACAGCGAGGCCTCGGTCCAGAAGTCCACCGCGTTGCCGATCGGCAGCTCCAGCGCATCGGCGACGTCGCGCGCGGCCAGGCGCTTGTCCTCGGCGCGCGCGCCATTCCAGTCAGAAGCCGCGCCCGACGGCAGGCTGGGACCACGGAACGTTTCCTCGAAGTGCGCCGCGGCCGGCTCGGCGAAACCGGCGAAGGTCGCCAGCAAGGCGTCCACGTCCATCGACGGCAGCGGCCGGAAACCGAAGCGCAACTCCGCCGCCGGCGCGATCATGTTGGCCTTGATCCCGCCCTCGACACGGCCGATGTTGAAGCGCAGCCCGGTCAACCCGCCGAAACGCGCGTGCGCCAGCGACTCCACATGGTCCAGCGCACGGCCGCCCCAGCGCATCGCCTGATGCAGCGCGCTGGCTGCGGCGTCCTGCTTGCCCGAGGCGTGGCCGGCGCGGCCGGCGAAGCGCATCAGCACCGAACTGATGCCACGATGCGCCAGCACCGCCTCGCTCATGGTCGGCTCGGCCACCAGCACTGCCTCGAATGCCGGGACCCGGGACCCGGGACCCGGGACCGAGGGGTGGGCGGCCAGGAACGCGGCGATGCAGCGCGGGTCGTTGGCTTCCTCGTCGCTGGAGAACAGAAACGCGGCATCGCCGTCGCCGGCATTGGCCGCGGCCAGCAGCGCCGCCGCCGCGCCCTTGATGTCGCACACGCCCAATCCGACCACGCGATCGTCCAGGCGCCGCATCACGTGCGGATCGGCGCTCCAGTGCGGCGAATCCGGCACCGTGTCCAGATGCACGTTGAACAGGTACTTGGGCGTGCCGCGCACCGCGTACAGGCTGACCGCGCCGGCGCCGTGGTCGATCACCTCCACCGCGAAGCCGGGCAGCTGCGCGCGGAGGTAGTCGAAGATGCCATCGGTGCCGATCGCCCGCGGCGGATTGCGGGTGTCGAAGGACACCAGCGCCTGCAGGTGATCGAGCGTGGAGGTGAGCAGATCGGTCATGGTGGGTCAGTCCGCCGTGGTGCTGGTGCGGTAGAGGTCGGGATAGGCGATTTCCATCAACGACTGCGGCCGCGCCGGCGCGGCGAAGCCGTATTGGGCGTAGAGCGCATGCGCATCGGAGGTGGCGAGCATGAAGCGGCGCAGGCCCTGCAACTGCGGATGGGCCATGATCGCGGCGACCAGTTGCTTGCCGTAGCCGCGGCCACGGTAGGCGTCGAGCACGAACACGTCGGCCAGATAGGCAAACGTCGCCCCGTCGGTGATCGCTCGGGCGAACGCCACCTGCCCTGCGCCCTCGACATAGCCGCCGAAGCACAGCGAACCGGCGATCGCCCGCTGCACCGTGTTCAGCGGGATGCCCAGGCACCAATAGGCCTGCTCGCTGAGGAAGCGATGGATCAGCGACAGATCCAGTTCCTGCTTGTCGGTGCTGATGCGTAGTGCGTGCATGGGTTCCATTGCAGTGGCCCCCTTCTCCCGCCGGGAGAAGGTGCCCCCGAAGGGGGCGGATGAGGGTACGGGCGAAGCCTGGTAAAGCGAATCGCGCCAGCGAGGTAAAGGGAAAGGCGCAACGCGCAGCCGACGATTGCGAGGCTTCGCCCGTACCCTCACCCCAACCCCTCTCCCGAGGGAAGAGGGGCTTTTCAAAGCGTCAGCGATTGACTTGCGCGTACAGCGTGGAGCTCATCCCGAACAGCTTGATGAAGCCCTCGGCCTCGGCCACGCCCCAATCCGCCGACTGCGCGTAGGTCGCGCCCTTGGCGTTGAGCAGGTGCGGCGACTTCACCGCCACCGCGTCGACACGGCCGCCGCGGGTCTCCAGCGTCACCTCGCCGTTGACCATCGCCTGCGACGACTTCAGGAAGGCTTCCAGGTCGGTCTTCAGCGGGTCGTGGTAGAAGCCCTCGTAGACCAGCTCCACCCACTTGCGCGCCACGTCCGGCTTGAAGCGGTTCTGCTGCTTGGTCAGCACCGCGTCCTCCAGCGCGCGGTGCGCGGCCAGCAGCGCCACTAGGCCCGGCGCCTCGAACACGATGCGGCCCTTCAGGCCGATCACGGTGTCGCCGGTGTACACGCCGCGGCCCACGCCGTAGGGCGCGAACAGCTTGTTGAGCTTGGCCAGGATCTGTTCGCCCGGCAGCGCCTTGCCGTCGAGTTCGACCGCCTCGCCCTGCACGAACTTCAGCTTCACCGTCAGCGGCTCGGTCGGCCACGCGCTGCGCGGCGCGCACCAGCCGCGGGCGCCCTCGCCCGGCGCTTCCCAGCGATCGATCTCGCCGCCGGACATGGTCAGGCCGAGCAGGTTCTCGTTGATGGTGTAGGCCTGCTGCTTGGCACGCACGCCGAAGCCGCGCTCTTCCAGGTACTTCTGCTCGTAGGCGCGGGTCTGGGTGTGTTCCTTCTGGATTTCGCGGATCGGCGCGACGATCTCGTAGTCGCCCAGCGCCTTGACCGCCAGGTCGAAGCGCACCTGGTCGTTGCCCATGCCGGTACAGCCATGGGCAATGACCTTGGTGCCCAGTTCCTCGGCGCGCTTGAGCGCGGCATCGACGATCAGGTAGCGGTCCGACACGAGCAGCGGATACTGGCCCTGGTAGCCCTCGCCGGCCCACACGAACGGCTTGACGAAGCCGGCCCAGATCGCCGGGCCGCCATCGACGGTGACGTGGCTGGCCGCACCCAGTTCCGCGGCGCGCTTCTCGATGAAGTCGCGCTCCTCGGCGTCCACGCCGCCGGTGTCGGCGAACACGGTGTGCACCGCATAGCCCTTGGCCTGCAGGTAGGGAATGCAGAAGCTGGTGTCGAGGCCGCCGGAAAAGGCGAGGACGATGTCCTTGGTGCCGGGAGTCGGGATTGGGGAGTCGGGATTGGTGGAAGCGGGGTGCTGCGACATGGGGGCGTCTCTCTGCGGTTGACTAAATTAAGAGCAGGAAGGGAGTCGCCGTTGCGACTCCCCAATCCCGAATCACGAATCCCGGCGGCCCTGGCCGGCCAGCGCCGCCATGATCGCCTTCTGCACATGCAGACGGTTCTCGGCCTCGTCGATGGCGATGCAGTTGGGAGAATCCATCACCGCGTCGGTGGCCTTGACGTTGCGGCGCAGCGGCAGGCAGTGCGAGAACACGCCGTTGTTGGTCAGGGCCATCTTGCGCTCGTCGACGATGAAGTGCTGGTACTGGTCGCGGATCGGTTTCTCCGGGCCCCAGTTGCCGAAGAACGGCAGCGCGCCCCAGCTCTTGGCGTAGACCACGTCGGCGCCGGCGTAGGCGCTGTCGATGTCGTGGCTGACGGTCAGCGAACCGCCGCTCTCTTCCACGTTCTGCGCGGCCCAGCCCATGTAGCGCTCGTCGAGCACGTAGTCCGGGGTCGGGCACAGCAGGGTCACGTCCATGCCCAGGCGGGTGGCGATGGTCAGCGCGGAATTGGCCACCGCGGTGTTGAGCGGCTTGGGATGGTAGGTCCAGGTCAGCACGTACTTCTTGCCGCGCAGGTCGCGGGTACCGAAGTGTTCCTGCAGCGCCAGCGCGTGCGCCAGCTCCTGGCACGGATGGGTGATGGTCTCCATGTTGATCACCGGCACCGGCGAGTACTTGGCGAAGCTCTTCAACACCAGATCTTCGCGGTCCTTGGCCCAGTCGACGAACTTCGGGAACGCGCGCACGCCGATCAGGTCGACGTAGCGGCCCAGCACCCGCGCCACCTCGGCGATGTGCTCTTCGGTGTCGCCGTCCATCACCGTGCCCAGGTCGAACTCGATCGGCCATGCGTCCTTGCCAGGCTGCAGCACCACCGCGTGGCCACCCAGCTGGAACGCGCCCAGCTCGAAGCTGGTGCGGGTGCGCATGGACGGATTGAAGAACACCAGCGCGATCGACTTGCCCTTCAGTTCGCTGCCGAGGCGGTTGCGCTTGAACAGCGCCGCCTGGGTCAGCAGCGCGTCCAGTTCGGCGCGGCTCCAGTCCTGGGTGTTCAAGAAGTGCTTCAGAGACATCGGTCGATCCTTTGCAGCGGTGGGGACGCGGGACGCGCGGGGGGTCTACAGCCTGGTTCTTTACGGGTGAAACTTTTCCGGCCGATGAAAACGAAAAAACCCAGCCTCGGGCTGGGTTTTCAGAACGAACGGCACGACGCTCCGGTTACCCAGCGAGAATGTGGGATTCCGGTCGACGCGCGCGCGACGTCATGCCCGAGGCCATGCGTGCGGCGCTGAGATCGTGCTGGGGCAGGTTCGCTTTCATCGGCGCGCATCCTCGCACGCGCACGCCACAGGCGCAAGCGCGCGCGGCGCTCAGCGCGGCGGCACCACCACCGCGTCGGGCACGTACGGCGCCACCGAGACGCGGATGCGCAGCCGGTTGCCCGGATCCTCGGGCAGCCGCGAGCGGTACTTGGTGCCCTTGTAGACATAGTCCACGTCGTAGGCGATGGGCCGGCGGAACTCGCGGCCGACCTCGACCATCCGGCAGTTGCGTCCGCCCGCCGGTGCCGCAGCCGGCGCGGCCGCCTGCTGTGCCGGTTCCTCGTGGCGGCGGCTGAAGATGTCCTTCACCGAATCCATCAGCCGGTTCAAGCGGCTGTCGTCCTCGGCCGGCTTGGGCGCCGGCGCCGCCGGGGCCGGCGCGGGGGCCGGATCGCATTGCTGCTCGGTACGGGTGGCGCGCAGGGTCTGGTAGACCGGCTCCACGTTCAGCACCTGGGCGTAGTCCAGCTTGACGTTCTCGATCACCACCACCCGGTTGCGCGCCTCGGAGTCCTGCGCCCAGGCCGGCGCGACGGCGCAGGCAAGGATGCCGACCAGCGGCAACAACGGGATCGGACGCATCGGCAGCAGGCTTCGCAAGGGCAGACCTCTGAGTGTAGGCATGGCGGCTTGCGTCGGGCTGAACGCAAGCCGACGGCCGTGCACCGACCTCGTCGAGGGCATGCCACCCCATCCCCGAGTCCGCCGCGCCGGGCTTGGCAGGCGCGCGGCCGGCATGGTGTGGTGCAACGCCTGAGCGGTCGTCAGTTCATGCCGCGCGGTGCCAGGCTGCGGCTGCCAGTCCAACCCGGAGCGCCGCGGTGGCGCGCGCCATGGCCGCGTCATCGCGCACGCGTGCACAGACGGCTGCTTCTTCCGGTTTCCTTGCCATCGGCACGCACACCTGCCGCCCGGTGCGCCCGGGGGGCGGATGACCCGCCTCGGGGCCGCTGCCGGTAGAATCGAGCGGTTTCCCCACCGCCGATGCCGATGAGCCTGCGCCTGCACAACAACCTGACCCGCCGGGTCGATGCCTTCGAACCGCTCGATCCGGTGGCTGGACCGACGCTCTACGTCTGCGGCCCCACCGTCTACAACTTCGCGCATATCGGCAATGCCCGCGGCCCGGTGGTGTTCGACGTGCTGGCGGCGCTGCTGCGGCGCCGCTACGGCAAGCTGCGCTACGCCCGCAACATCACCGACGTGGACGACAAGATCAACGCCGCCGCGCAGGCGCAAGGCGTGCCGATCTCCACCATCACCGACCGCTTCGCCGCCATCTACCGGCAGGACATGGCCGCGCTGGGGGTGACCCCGCCGGACATCGAGCCGGCGGCGACCGCGCACATCCCGCACATCGTGGCGATGATCGAGCGGCTGATCGCCGGCGGCCATGCCTATGCCGCCGAGGGCCACGTGCTGTTCGCGGTGGCCAGCTTCGCCGACTACGGCAAGCTGTCGCGGCGCGACCCGGAGGAGATGCTGGCCGGCGCCCGTGTCGAGGTGGCCCCGTACAAGCGCGACCCGGGCGACTTCGTGCTGTGGAAGCCTTCCAGCGATGACCTGCCGGGCTGGGACTCGCCGTGGGGACGCGGCCGCCCCGGCTGGCACATCGAATGCTCGGCGATGGCCGCCGCGCACCTGGGCGAGACCATCGACATCCATGCCGGCGGCGTCGACCTGCAGTTTCCGCACCACGAGAACGAGATCGCGCAGAGCGAGTGCGCCCACGGTGGCGCCACCTTCGCCCGCGTCTGGCTGCACAACGGCATGCTGACCTTCAGCGGCGCCAAGATGAGCAAGTCGCTGGGCAACATCGAGACGGTGCACGACCTGATCGCCCGGCATCGGCCCGAAGCGCTGCGCTGCGCACTGCTGAGCGCGCACTACCGGCAGCCGCTGGACTGGTCGGACGCCCTGATCCAGGCCCAGGTCGCCCGGCTCGACGGCCTGTACGGGACGCTGCGCGACCTGCAGGCCATCGACGCCGAGGCTGTCATTCCGGCCGAGATCGAGCAGGCCCTCGACGACGACCTCAACACGCCGCTGGCGCTGTCGGTACTGTCGAGCCTGGCGACACAGGCGCGGCAGGCGCTGCGCGATGCGGCGCCGGCCGGCGGCCCCGATCCCGCCGATGCCGCGCAACGTGCGGACACGCTGCGCCAGGCCAAGAGCCGACTGCTCGGCGCCGGCCTGGCCCTGGGCCTGCTGCAGCAGGATCCGCAGGTCTGGTTCCAGGGTGCCGGCAGCGACGACGACGCCCGCATCCAGGCGCTGATCGACGCACGCAGCGACGCCAAGAAAGCCCGCGACTTCGCCCGCGCCGACGCCATCCGCCAGGAACTGGCCGACGCCGGCATTGTCCTGGAGGACACGCCCCAGGGCGTACGCTGGAAGCGTGGGTAACCGCGCCCTCGTAAAAGAAGGGAGCACGGCTATTCCCTTCTCCCTCCGGGAGAAGGTGGCGCGCAGCGCCGGATGAGGGTACGGCGCGAAGCGACTCGCATAGACAGTTCGCGAGGCTGCTCCCAACCCTCACCCCAACCCCTCTCCCGGAGGGAGAGGGGCTTACAAGGTGCCCGAAGGGGCGGATGAGGGTACGGCGCGAAGCGACTCGCATAGACAGTTCGCGAGGCTGCGCCCAACCCTCACCCCAACCCCTCTCCCGGAGGGAGAGGGGCTTTACATCGCTTGATCTTGGATTGCTGATGACCGACACCGACTTCCCGCTCGAACCCACGCCCGCCGAGGCCCAGGCCGCCATCGCCGAGGAATTCGGCTTCTTCGGCGACTGGTCCGAGCGCTACCAGTACCTGATCGACCTGGGACGCAAGCTGCCTGCCTTCCCCGAGCACTGGAAGACCGAGGAGCATCGCCTGCACGGCTGCCAGTCGATGGTGTGGATCGTGCCCGAGGGCAATGCCGAGCGCCTGGTGTTCCATGCGATCAGCGACTCGGCGATCGTCTCCGGGCTGATCTACCTGGCACTACGGGTCTACTCCGGACGCAGCGCCGCGGACATCCTCGCCACCGCGCCGGATTTCGTCGCCGCCATCGGCCTGGGCAAGCATCTGTCGCCGACCCGCAGCAACGGCCTGGCCGCGCTGCTGGCCTTCATCCAGGACACTGCGCGCGCCCAGCAGGCATGAGCGCGCCCCTGCCCACCCCGCAGACCCTGCGCACGCTGCTGGCGCACCCAGGCTTCGCCCTGGTGCTGGCCTATCGCATCCTGGCGATGCTGTCCTACCAGATCGTCGCGGTCACGGTCGGCTGGCACATCTACGAGATCACCCGCGATCCGTTCTCGCTTGGCCTGATCGGGCTGGCCGAGATCCTGCCGTTCTTCTGCATCGCCCCGTTCGCCGGCTACCTGGTCGACCACCTGCCGCGACGCTACCTCGGCATGCTCGCCAGCGTCGGCCTGATCGCCACCGCCGCGGTGCTGCTGGCGGTGAGCCGCGGCTGGCTGTCCGCGCAGGGGGTGTGGCCGATCTATGCGGCGATCGCGCTGACCGGCGCCGCGCGCGCGTTCCTGTCGCCCGTGTACAACGCCCTGTTCGCCCGCGTCCTGCCCCGCGAGGCCTATGCGCGCGGCGCCAGCGTCGGCAGCGTCGCGTTCCAGGCCGGCATGGTGATCGGCCCGGCGTTGGGCGGCCTGCTGGTCGGCTGGGGCGGCAAGAGCCTGGCCTACGGCACCGCCATCGGCGCCTCCACCGCGGCGCTGGCCGCGCTGTGGCTGCTGCGCGTCGCCGAGCCGGTGCACGAAGGCCCGCGCGCACCGATCTTCCGCAGCATCGCCGAAGGCGCGCAGTTCGTGTTCTCCAACCAGATCATGCTCGGCGCGATGGCCCTGGACATGTTCTCGGTGCTGCTCGGCGGCGCGGTCTCGATGCTGCCGGCCTTCATCCACGACATCCTGCACTACGGCCCCGAGGGCCTGGGCATCCTGCGCGGCGCACCGGCACTGGGCTCGATCCTGGTGGGCGTGTGGCTGGCGCGGCACCCGCTGCAGCGCAATGCCGGACGCGTACTGCTGCTGGCAGTGGCCGGCTTCGGCCTGTGCACCATCGCCTTCGGCCTGTCGCGCCATTTCTGGCTGTCGGCGGCGATCCTGCTGGCCTACGGCATGTGCGACGGCGTCTCGGTGATCGTGCGCTCGACCATCCTGCAGCTGGCCACGCCGGACGCGATGCGCGGCCGCGTGTCTTCGATCAATGGCATCTTCATCGGCTCGTCAAACGAACTGGGCGCGTTCTACGACGGCGTGATGGCGCGGCTGATCGGGCTGGTGCCGGCGGTGGTCCTGGGCGGCTGCGTGACCCTGGGCGTGGTCGGCGTTACCAGTTGGAAGGCGCCCAAACTGCGCAATCTGGATCTGCGCGACCTGCAATAGGCTCTGCGGACGGCGTACCTACGTCGTCGCCGAGTGCGCGCAGTGACGGCCCCGCCCCACCGCGCTTCGCGCACGGCGGTATTGCTGCCTGCACTCCGCCCAACCTCTTTCGGCTCGCTGCAACGACCGCGCTCAGTGCGCGGCCGCCACGGCATGCGCCTGCGCCTCGTCGTCGGCCCAGGCATGCGCGCAATCCGGCACGCCGGCCGGCTGCGGCAGACCGCCCCGCCCCGCCAGGAACCGGCAGGTGGCGGCGAACACCGCCGGCACCGCACGCGAGCGGATCGGCGAGGCCAGCACGTGGTTGTCCGCCCCGGGAAAATCCACCGCCTGGCGCAAGGCCGGTGGTGTCCCCAGCTCCTTGAACATCGCCTGCAGTGCCGCCACCGATACCGTGCGGTCCTGGTGCTGCGGATCGCGGTAGTAGTAGCCGAGGAACACCGGCACATGGATCCGCGCATAGGTCGCCGGCTGCATGCCGCCGCGGGTCAGCGCGGCCAGCGCGCGATAGCCGTCCAGGTGGGTGGCATCGGCCCAGTAGGCGCTGTCGACCGGATAGCGCAGGATCGGATCGCCGCCGTTGTGCGTCCACGCCAGCAACTGCGCGCCCCACGGCCACAGCATCGGCTGCAACTGATCGCCGTACTCGCGCACCAGCGGCGACCACAACACCAGCGCCCGCACCTGCCGCGGATTCGCCGCCACCGCCTGCAGCGCCAACGCACCGCCCATCGAATTGCCGATCACCACCACCCGGTCGCCCAATACCCGGGTCACCGCCAGCGCCTCGGCGGCGCCGGCGAGCAAGCGCCCGGCATCGACGCCGCGTAGCGCATCGGCCGCGACCAGCCCGTGCCCGGGCAGGCGCGGCAGATACAGATTGCAGCCGAAGCTGCGCGCCAGCCGCACATGCGTGGGTGCGCCCTCGCCCTGGCTGGCGGTGAAGCCATGCAGATAGACCATGGCGCAGGCGCGTCGCCCCGGATGCGCCGGATCGGCCCACACGATGCGCGCCTGGTTATCCGGACGCACCCCGGGCGTGGTGCGCTCGCGCGCATCGATCCAGGCCTGCAGCGCCAGCGGATCCTGCGGTACCGCCGGCGCCGCCACCTGCGGCAGGGCCACACTGACCCGCGGCCCCAGCGCAATGACCGCCAGCAATAACAAGGCGATCAAGATGGGCAAACGCCAACGACGACGTCTGCGCATGTCTAGGCCGGCCAATTCGGCATTGCGGCTCAAGGACGGCACTCCGTTCTCGATCCAACCCTGGATACGACATGGAAATAATTTTCAAGCAACGACATGGATTGTCAGAGGTGACATGGCGACATACCACGCATTTCATTATGCGACACCGCCATGACAGGCACATTTAAAGCCTTCGACCGGCACCGAAGAAACCGCAACTTGAGCGAAAGCCGCAACGTTTCCAGGCTGGATCCGCGCTTTTCATCGCCATCCTGAGAGCGCACTTTGCAGAAAAGACAGAAAACAAAAAAGGAAAGGAAGACGAAAGAAGCACTGGAGATTATCTTCAGCGATAAAGCTCAAACCGCTTTTTGAAATGGGTGCGCGTCGAGCGCAGCCCCCCATATGAAACACGGATGGAATCAACCGAATGGAACGTTCGCTTTCCCGGGACGAGGCAGTGGACGCCCGAAGCCAGGCGTGGCTGGGAACGTTACGACTGGCAACGCCGCTCTCGACCCAGGCCTGGACCTGCGTCGCACTCGACATCGCCGCCGTTGTGATGTCGCTGCAGGCACTCCCTCCCATCCTCTCCCGGGCCGGCGCCGCCAGCCCGACACACAACCCCCTATCGGAGCTCTGCGCATGAAGTCCTTCTGGTTACCAAGTATCGGCATGGCATTGGCGTTCGCCATTGCCGTGCCAGGATCCTTGCAGGCGAAGCAAGCCCCTTCCCCTGCAGACGGCGAACAGGCGATCGCCTATGTGCTGAAGAACGACATCGTGCTATCGAGGCTATTCGGGGGCTGCCCTGCACTGAAATTTGCACGCACCGGCGCCGATGGCGCCAAGTCCTTCCTGATCGAAGGCAACTGCGACATCAAGAACAACCCGGAGGAAGATGCGGACTGTCCCGCCTATCACGTCCGTGCGACCGGGACGATCGACTCGCCGTCGCATTGGACGGTACGTCGCCAGGAACTGACCTTGGTGTGCTCCAGCGAGGGAGCAACGACGACGCGACGGATGTAACCGCCGCGCAGGTGCCTACGACGCCGGCGCAACACGCGGTGGCGAGAATGCAATCTTCGTGATGATCGCCACCATCACCGCCCATTCGGGCCTGAACCCGTCCGCTCAATGGGGCTCATTGAGCAGCGACCAGCACGACGCGTTCATCACCGCCTACGGGCACCGCGAAGGCTGGCACGGCAACCAACTCACCCTGTGGCGGGGACGGGAGCGCTCCCGTCTTCGCCACACATGACCCGTTACGGAGATTGCTCATGGCACCCCGGCTTCTTTCGCTGTGCGGCCTGCTCGCTCTCGGTCTAGCCTTCTCGCGGGTCCATGCCGCCGGCCGCGATGCGGCGGCCTGCACGCACGCGCTGCATCAGGTTTTTGCAGGCACCAGCAGCGCCGCCACCCTGCCCCCCTCATGCACACGTCTCGGCCCGGTCGCGCTCGGCATGCGCAGGCAACAGGTCCTGGCCGCGCTGGGCCAGCCGGACATCACCCGCCGCGATACGGCGCATCCGGACACGCTCAGTGTGGTGTATCTGTATCCGCGCGGATTCGATGCGCAGTTGGCGCAGCAACCGCGGCCAGCCGCCGCCCTCGCCTACAGCCAGCTGGCGGTGCGCTTTCGCCACGACCGGGTGGTCAACGCGATCGCCTCCGCCACCCCCGGCGCGCCATTGCCGTTCGATCTGCTCGGCCAGCCGGTCGGCACGCACGTCGATCGCGTGCTGCAGGCGATCGGCGGCCAGCCGCAATGGAACGCCAGCCGCGACTACGTGCAGTTCGCGGCGATGCCGCTGGGCCTGGAGGTCGATCCGGACACCTCGGCTCTCGTCGGGCTGGACATCGCAGCCACCAAGCAGGACCTGGACAGCTTCGCCCTGCCCGGCTTGCAACTGAGCAAGGAGACGCAAAGCGGGCTGGTCAACGGGGTGCGCTGAAGGGCGCCGCCGCTCATGCTGAGGTATGGCCGCCTCGACGCAGCATCCACGCAGCCGCAGGTGGCCCCAGCAGCAGGATTGGCCCAGGCCGAGCATCGCGCACCGACCCTGCGAGTACCGGCTTCCCGCGGCGGCATCGCGTCCGGGGCATGCGGCACGAGCCGGGGCGTGCAACGCCTGGACCGGCAGGCCGTAAAACGCAAAGCCCCGCGCGAGCGGGGCCTTGCCTCGACACACCGAAACGGTGAGGACTCAGTCGCCCTGCTGCTTCTGCAGGTGCTCCCAACGCTCCTGCGCATCGATGGTGCGCTCGGCGGTCAGGCGCGCTTCCAGGCGCTCCAGGCCGATCTCTTCGCCGGTGTCCACGCAGTAGCCGTAGTCGCCGGCGTCCAGACGCTTGAGCGTGCTGTCGATCTTGCCGATCAGCTTGCGGTAGCGGTCGCGGGTCCGCAGTTCCAGCGAGTTCTCGGTCTCGCGGGTGGCGCGCTCGGCCTCGTCGCCGATGTCGCGGACTTCGTCGCGCAGGTTCTCGATGGTCTGCTTGGATTCCTCGACCAGGTCGGCGCGCCAGGTGAGCAGACGCTGGCGGAAGTACTCCTGCTGCAGCGCGCTCATGTACTCCTCGTCCGCCGCCGGCTTGTAGCCCTTGGGCAGGATCGGACGGCCGGTGGCCTCGTCGGTCTTGTACTCGACCACCTTGTACTTGGCCGGCTTGGCCGGGGTGTTGGACTTGGCGGTCACGGCCACCGCGACCTTGCCGGTGGGCTTGGCGACCGGGGCCTTCGGGGTGGATTCGGACTTGGTGGGGGTTTTCGCGGAGGATTTCGAAACGGACACGGGATTCTTTTGTGGCGGGGTCGACGACGCGGCGGGCTTGGCGGCAACGGGCTTGGGAGCCGGTGCTGCAGCGGCCGCGGCGGGCTTGACCGGGACAGGCTTGGCCGCAGCCGGCTTGGAGGCCGACTTCGGTACGGAGGTGGCCACCGCAGGTGCGACGGAAGCGGTGGCCGGTTTGGATTTGGCAGGAGCGGCCGCAACCTTGGCGCCAGGCTTGGCCGCGGGCGTCTTCGCTGCCGGCTTGGCGGCGGGCACAGGCTTGGTCGCGACCTTGGCCGGTGCGACTGGCTTGGCGGGCGCCTTCTTGGCCGGGGCCTTCTTGGCAGGAGCGGACTTGGCCGACGCCGCCGCCACGGGCTTGGCCGCCGGCTTCTTGGCCACAGCCTTGCTGGCCGATTTGGCCGGCGCGACCTTGGCTGCCGACTTCGCAGGCGCGGCTTTCTTCAGCGGTTTGCTGGCGGCGGACACCGTCGCTTTCTTGGCGACGGGCTTGGCAGGCTTCTTGGCGGCCTGGACGGCCTTCTTTGCAGGTTTTTTAGCAGCCACGAACGCTCTTCCTTGGTCTTCCCGGGGCCCGGGAAAGCGGGCCTTTATAGCCTACCCTACCCCCCGCGGCAACAACGCGGCGTATACGCCGAGCGACCCGCCTAGTCGAGCACAGTGGCATATCATGGTGGCGTGATCGCCCGCGCTCTCATCGCCTTGCTGCACCTGTACCAGCGCTTCATCAGCCCGCTGCTGGGGCCGCGCTGCCGTTTCGTGCCCAGTTGCTCGGCGTATGCGGTGACCGCCATCGCCCGTTTCGGCGCATTGCGCGGCGGCTGGATGGCCGCCCGCCGCGTCGGCCGCTGCCACCCCTTCCATCCTGGCGGGTTCGACCCGGTGCCCGACCCCACGGCGCCGCCACCCTGCCGCTGCCAAGGAAAACACTGATGTCCGCTTCCACACTGATCGTCAACGCGCGCCTGGTCAACGAAGGCCGCGAAACCCAGGGCGACCTGCGCATCGCCGACGGCCGCATCGCCGCGATCGCCCCGCAGCTGGCCGCGCGCGAGGGCGAGACCGTGGTCGACGCCGCCGGACGCTGGCTGCTGCCCGGCATGATCGACGACCAGGTGCACTTCCGCGAACCCGGCCTGACCCACAAGGGCGACATCGCCAGCGAATCGGCCGCGGCGGTGGCTGGCGGCCTGACCAGCTTCATGGACATGCCCAACACCAATCCGCCCACGCTCGACGCCGCCGCACTGCAGGCCAAGTACGACGCCGCGCACGGCCGCGCCTGGGGCAATTACGGCTTCTACCTGGGCGCCAGCAACGACAACCTGGCCGCGATCCAGACCCTGGACCCGAAGACCGCGCCCGGCATCAAGGTGTTCATGGGCGCCTCCACCGGCAACATGCTGGTCGACAACCCGCAGACCCTGGACGCGATCTTCCGCGACGCGCCGACGCCGATCATCACCCATTGCGAAGACACCCCGACCATCGACGCGACCCTGGCCGCGTTCAAGGAAAAATATGGCGAGGCGCTGACCCCGGACATGCACCCGGACATCCGCTCGCGCGAAGCCTGCCTGAAGTCCTCGCAGTTGGCGGTGTCGCTGGCGAAGAAGCACGGCACCCGCCTGCACGTGCTGCATATCTCCACCGCCGACGAGCTGGCGCTGTTCACGCCCGGCCCGATCCAGGGCAAGCGCATCACCGCCGAAACCTGCATCCACTTCCTGCGCTTCGACCGCGCCGACTACGCCACGCTCGGCAACCTGATCAAGTGCAACCCGGCGATCAAGGACGCCAGCGACCGCGAAGCGCTGATCCGCGCGATCGCCGAGGACGTGATCGACGTGCTCGCCACCGACCACGCGCCGCACACCTGGGAAGAGAAGAGCAAGCCGTATGCGCAGGCCCCGTCCGGCCTGCCGCTGGTGCAGTACGCACTGGTCGCGGCGCTGGAACTGGTCCACGAGGGCCGGCTCAGCGTGGCCCAGGTGGTGCACAAGTTCGCGCATGCGCCGGCGCTGCTGTTCGACGTGCACGAACGCGGCTTCCTGCGCGAGGGTTACCACGCCGACCTGGTGCTGATCGACGACACCGCGTTCACCGTGCGCCGCGAGGACGTGCTGTCCAAGTGCGGCTGGTCGCCGTTCGAAGGCCGCAGCTTCCGCTCCAAGATCGCCGCGACCTGGGTCAACGGCGTGCTGGCCTGGGACGGGACCCGCCTGGTCGGCAGCCCCAACGGGCAGCGCCTGGCGTTCGACCGCTGATGCGCGTCGCCCTGGTGTCCGGCGCCGCACTGGCGCTGGTCCTGCTGACCGCACCGCTCGCCCCGGCGCTGCACGCGCAGACGCCGGCCGCGGCCGGCGCCGAGGCGCGCAGCGTGTTCCCGCGCAGCGCCTCGCAGGGCGCACTGGTGATCGGCAAGGTGGCGCCCGGCAGCCGCGTGCAGTACGCCGGACGCACCCTGCGTGTCAGCGACTACGGCAGCGTGGTGTTCGGCATCGGCCGCGACGAGCGCGGTCCGCTGCGCATCGCCGTGCAGCGCCCGGACGGCGGCAGCGAAACCGTCGAGATTGCGGTGACGCCGCGCGACTGGCCGCTGGAACAGGTCAACGGGGTGCCGCCGAAGACGGTGAATCCGCCGCCGGCGATCGCCGAGCGGATCAAGCGCGAACAGGCCCAGGTCACCGCCGCGCGCGACCGCGACGACCCGCGCACCGATTTCGCCGCGCCCTTCATCTGGCCGGTACAGGGCCGCATCAGCGGTCGCTTCGGCAATGCCCGGGTCTACAACGGCCAGCCTGGCGCCGGGCATTCCGGCATGGACATCGCCGTGCCCACCGGCACTCCGGTCAAGGCCCCGGCGGCCGGCGTCGTCACCTTCGCTGCTCCCGACCTGTACCTGACCGGCGGCACCGTACTGCTGGATCACGGCTATGGCGTCAGCTCCAACTTCCTGCACCTGTCGCGGATCGACGTGAAAGTCGGCGACCGCATCGCCCAGGGCCAGGTCATCGGCGCCGTCGGCGCCACGGGTCGTGCGACCGGGCCGCATCTGCATTGGGGGATGAATTGGTTCGACGTACGGATCGACCCGTTGCTGGTGTTGGAGCGCACGAAGCAGCCCTAAAGCGCGGGCGCGTCAGTTGCGCTGGCGCGCGGCGGCGCGTTCCTGATTTGCGCATCCGACGCCTTCGCTTGGCGCGGTTCGATGTGCGCATCGACCCGTTGCTGGTGCTGGAGCGGACGAAACAGCTTTGAAGCGGGTTCACTGGCGCGCGGCGGCGCGTTCATCAGGTGCAGTGACGTACAGCGGCATGTTCATTTTGTAGGAGCGGCTTCAGCCGCGACGGGCACTCCCGGTAACGCCCGTCGCGGCTGAAGCCGCTCCTACAATCGCGACGATAGATCGCGCCGAGCCACGACGCGTTGCTAGGGATGTCGTCCTGAAGTCGCTCCCACATCGGAACGCTGCGCGGCATCCGCGTCGCGCAGCGGCTGGGCGGCGGGTCTCGGCGCAGGAACGCAAGCGGCAGCGGAGAGGCGCGCCGGCGCTTGTTCGAATGGCCGCGGGAGCGGGACAGGCGGTGTCGCGCGAGGCCGTACCCTCACCCCAACCCCTCTCCCGGTGGGAGAGGGGCTTGCTGCCGGTCCTTTCCTTCTGCCCTCCCCTCGGGACCACAGCTCTCTTATTGCGGGGAGAGGGTGCACCGCAGGGGCGGATGAGGGGTCGGGCGCAGCCTCGTGCAATGCGCTGGCGCGTAGCCTTCCCGTTACACCGGCGTGGCCGTCGGCAGCAGGCGCCCCAGCACGACATGCGATGGGCTGTTGGCCAGGTCCAGCGGCATCACCAGCTTGGGATTGGGATGCGGCAACGGCGTTCCCGGGGCCTCTTCGCCGGCTTCCCGCAGCAGACTGCCGTTGTCTTCCACCTGGTCGGTGACCGGCGGCAGCGGCGGCAGGCCCAGCCCGGCGCGGACCGCGTTGGCACCGTTCAGCAGGTCCTCGTCCGTGACCGTGGTCAGCGCCGAGGCGGCCAGGCTGGCCGGTGCGCCCTCCACCGCCGCCAGGCGCTGCGCCACGTCGCCCAGGACCTGCTGCCGGTGCGGATGCAGCAGTTGCCACACCTCTTCCCATAGCGCCTTCCAGTCCAGGTCCGGGAACGGCATGTGGGTGGGCCCGCTGAGCACGATCTGCGGCGCCAGCCGGCCCGGCGGTGCCGCGTCGCATTCGGCCAGCGCGCGGTACACCACCTCGCTGCACACCATGTGCGAGGGGTTGTCGCGGACCAGGTGGTCCAGCGCCTCGCGCACCACGATCCGCGCCAGCCAGTGCTGCGGCCACTTGCCGCGGATGGCGACCAGCACGCCCAGCGTGGCCAGGCTGTCCAGCGGATACGGAACGCCCAGCAGCGATTGCGCCTTGGCCAGCACGCTGGCGCGGTCGGCGTCGTCCAGCGCCAGGCAGGCGTAGCTGAGTGGCCGGTAGGCGTCGATGATGAGGTAGTTGGTGGTGTCGGTCAGCCGTTGCGACAGCGGATAGCGGCGCACGCCGCTGGCCGCCGCCTCGATCAGATCGCCCTGGTCGGCGACGATCGCGGCATGGCTGTAGATGCTGTCGCCGCACCAGGCGATCAGTTCGGACACCGGGCCGCAGCCCAGTTGCAACAGGATGTCGCCGACCTGCAACTGATCGGGAGCGAACGCGGGCAAAGCGGGCTGGGCAGTCATGGCTGGGGCTCCTGGTGGGTGACGCGGTGGGTGGGGGACACGCTGACGCGGTTGCGGCCGGCGGCCTTGCTGGCGTACAGCGCGGCATCGGCGCGCTGCAGCAGCGCCGCGACGCTCTCGCCGTGCTGCCATTGCGCCACGCCGACGCTCAGGGTGCATGACAGCGCCTGGCCTTCGCGCGGCAGCGGCTGCGCGGCGACGTGCTGGCGGATGTCCTCGGCCACGCGCCGCGCGGCCTCCAGCGTGGCGCCGGGCATCAACAGCAGCATCTCGTCGCCGCCCTGGCGGCCGAGCGTGTCGGTGCTGCGCAGGCGCGCCCGCGCGCAGGCGGCGACCCAGCGCAGGCAGGCATCGCCGCCGGCGTGGCCGTGGATGTCGTTGATGCGCTTGAAGTGGTCGATGTCGATGTAGGCCAGCGCCAACGGCCGCTCGCTGCGTGCGGCGTCCTGCAGCGCCTCGGCCAGGCGCTGCTGCAGCGCGGCGCGGGTGAGCATGCCGGTGAGTTCGTCCACCGTCGCCATGCGGCTGACGCGGTCGCGATCGCGACGCAGCTCCAGCATCTGCTCGGCCAGGCCGAAGGTGACCAGCAGGCAGGAGATCGCCAGCGCCAGGCTGATGCCGTGCGCCAGCAGCGGCGCAGCCAGATCCAGGTGCAGCCAACCGGTCAGTTCCAGGCAGCGCAGCACGCACAGCATCCACAGCGGCGTCCACGAGGCCAGCAGCGGCCAGGCGTAGCGTTGCCCGCGCAGGGCCAGCAGCAGGCAGCACGGCAGCAGCAGGGCCGCGCCGACGATCAGCCCGACATTGCCCAGCAGACTCAGCACCACCGAATCCGACACCAGGCAGGCCATGGCGATGCCGAGCAGGAACAGCGCGCACAGCCGTAGCACCCGGTCCAGCCGCGGCAGTTGCCGGTGCATCTCCAGTTGCCGGCGCTGGAAGGTGATGATGAAGAAGCCGCCGAGCGCGGCGACGATGCGCATCGGCGTCGGCGAGGACGCGAACACGCTGGCCAGGCCGGGCACCGCGCGCGCCTCGCCGCCGAGGCCGAGCAGGTACAGCAGCACGCACATCACGTTGGCGGTGAAGTACCCGTAGATCGGTTCGCGCAGGCGCGCCCACAACGCGATCGCCAGGATCGCCAGCACCGCGGTCGAGCCGAGGATGAAGGCGCGCCAGCCGACGTAGTGCAGGTCCTCGCGCTGCACCTGCGCCAGCGGCACGATGCCCACCGGCATCGGCATCGCCGCCGGCGCATGCACCCGCAGCCAGATCGAGGCGCCGCGCGGCAGTCCCTGCGGCAAGGCGATCACCAGGGCGCGGGTCGAGTAGCGCAGGTCGGCGTCGGCACCGTAGATCGCGTGCCGGGTCGGCGCGGTGCGTCCCGGCACCCAGGCCTCGACCCGGGTCAGGTACGGCGACTGCAGCACCAGCTGCGGTTGGCCCGCGCTGCCGATCGCGCGATCGGCGCGGATGCGCCACCAGGTGGGCTGCTTGCTGCGCTCGTACAGGGTCGCGCCATGGCCGGCATCGGCGAACGCGGCATCGTGGCGCCCCGCCACCACCTCCGGCGCCGGAGGGTCGGCGGCCAGCCGTTGCAACAACAGTTCCTGCCCCAGCGCCGACCCGACCATCCCCAGGCACAGCAACAGGCAGCACCAACGGCACAGGCGCTTCAATCGACGGGTTCCAAGTGGGATCGGCGTCGAGCGTAACGCAAGCCGCGACGCCGTTCGTATCCAAATTCACGACCCCGTCACACCACAACGTGGGGTCGGCACACGGCGCGCAGATCCATGCCGCAGTGCGGCGGCAGTCTCCCGCCGAAAGGTCTGGAACGCCGGTAGCCGTCGCGTTTTGCCCTGGGAATCGCCCTCCACGCCCACACCAACCGGCGCTCCGCACGTGCTGCGGATCAGTGATCGTGATGGAGACGACACAACCGGCCTCTGGCTGCGACATCGGCCGGCATCGACGCGCGAACGTCCCTACCATCGCCGGTCCGCTGACGACGCCGGATCAGGCGACCGGATGACACCGGTATCATTTTAAGCGTCGCCGCGGCCCCTTATCCTTGAGCGGAGGCTTCCCATGACCGTATCGCGCTGGTTGCTGCTTTCCTCCACCCTGGCCCTGGCGGCCGGGGTCGTCACCGATGCGCCGGCCCTGACCGGGACCACGTCGCGCCCGCAACTGACCAGCAGCGAGGCGGCCAGCCAGACCGTCGCCCGCCACCTGGCCCAGGCCGGCCCGATCGGCGCCCTGGTCACCGACAACTGGGATCCGAGCGCCGGGGTCGCGCTGCTGAAGGCCGACTACGCCGTGGCGGCCGACGGCAGCACCCGCTACCGCACCGTGCAGGCCGCGGTGGACGCTGCGGTCGCCGCCGGCGGCAGCATGCGCCGCTACATCAGCGTGGCACCGGGCACGTACACCGAAGTGGTCTGCGTCCCCGCCGCGGCGCCGCCGCTCACCCTGTTCGGGCTGGGCGGCAGCCCGGCCAGCACCACGATCCGTTTCGGCAACGCCAACCCGACGCCGAAGCCCACCGGCAGCGCCACTCATGCCTGCGCCAGCAACGCCGCCAGCAGCACCATCGGCACCTCCGACAGCGGCACCGTCACCGTGCGCGCCGCGCAGTTCCAGGCGCGCAACCTGGCGATCGTCAACAGCTACGTCGAGGGTACCTACAGCGGCAGCAACCAGTCGGCGGTGGCGCTGGCGTTGCGCGGCGACAAGGCGGTGCTGGAGAACGTGGTGCTGACCGGCAATCAGGACACCCTGCTGGTCAGCGCCGGCAGCGCCAACACGGTGATCCGCGCGTACCTCAAGGGCGGCACCATCGAGGGCGATACCGACTTCATCTTCGGCTCGGGCGTGGCGGTGTTCGCCGGCAGCACCATCCGCTACACCGCGGCCCGCCGCGGCGCCACCGACGGCGGCGTGATCTTCGCGCCCAGCACCCGCCCGGGCAGCAGCTACGGCTTCCTGGCCATCGGCAGCACCTTCGATGCGGTCGGCACTCCCGGCAGCGGCACGGTGTGGCTGGGCCGGGCCTGGGACGAGAGCGTGGGCAGCCTGGCCAACTACGTCGACGGCACCTCGCCCAACGGCAAGGTGGTGATCCGCGATTCGGTGCTGGGCGGGCACATCCGCAAGAGCGCGCCGTGGAACGCCTCGACCATCGGCCGGCCGTACTGCAGCAGTGGCTGCAGCACCTCGGCCAACCGCTTCTACGAATACGCCAACAGCGGCGCCGGCAGCGCCCCCTGAAGCAAGGCGACGTGGTGTGGGCCGGGCTTAGCCCAGCCCGGCCCACCAGGCGCGCCACAGCGTCGCCATCTGTCCCGGCGGCTTGGGCGTGGCGGTTGCCTGCTGCGCCGTCCGCGCACGCGCCAGCGCCGACAGGATGCGTCGCGCGCGCGGCCCGCGCACGCGGCGCGGCCATGGCTTCAGCAACGCCTGCGCCCAGCGCTGGCGCTGCTGCGCCTCATCGCCGCCGCGTAGCGCCAGCGGCGCGGTGGCGGCGCCGGCCTCGACCAGGCGCTGCGCCAGCACCTGCAGCGCGACCGGCACCGCGGCGCCCTCGACCGGGGCCTCGAACAGCGCGCGCTCGACCGCGACCACCGCCTGCGCGAACGGCTCCAGCCGCTCCAGTGCGTGCGCGGTGTCGGCCGCGGCCGCGCGCGACTGCGGCAGGCTCGGCAAGGCCTCGGCCAGTTGCGTCCACGGCGCGGCCACCGGCTCCAGCACCCGTCCCAGCGGATGCCGCGAACGCTGCCCGGCCCAACTGCGCAGTTCCTCGCCCCACCAGGCCAGCTTGGCGTCGGCCGGCAGCGGATCGCCGGCGATGTTGAGGATGTCGTCGAACTCCTGCAGCAGGGCGAACCAGGCCACGGTGCGGGCGCGCTGCGACGCCGGCACGAAGGCCTCGGCCACGGCCCATTCCGGCCAGCGGCGGCGCCATTTGTCGAGGAAGGCATCCAGGGCGGACGAACTGCTCATGCGATCGGTGAATCCGGAGTCAGGCGCGCGCAGCGAAGGCGTCGCGCAACGGGGGAGTGAGCGCGGTTGTCGCGCAGAACGCGCAGTTTACGTGCGCGACCGGTGGATGCCGAGCGGTGCCGGCGTGCAGGCGGCGCCACGACGGTCGCGGCCGCTGCGCGGCGGCGTCGCCAACGCAGCGACGGCACCGGCGTCAGGGAGCGGTTGCGCTGACCGGCCAGGCCGCGGCGGCGTACAACTCGGCGGGCGTGGCGACCATCGCATCGGCGCGCCAGGCCAGCGGATCGTCCTCGTCCAGCCGGTAGCCCCACAGCACCGCGACCGAGGCCATGCCGGCGGCGCGTGCGGCAAGGATGTCGCGTTCGTCGTCGCCGACGTAGACCACCTCGTGCGGCGCCACGCCAAGGCGCTGCGCGGCGACCTGCAGCGGCAGCGGATGCGGCTTGCGCTCGGGCAGCGTGTCGCCGCCGATCAGCACCGCGCAGCGCTGCTCCCACTGCAGTTGCGGCAGGATCAACCGTGCCAGCGCCTCGGGCTTGTTGGTGACGATGCCCCACACGCTGCCCGCAGCCTCCAGCCGCTGCAGCAACCCGGCGATGCCGTCGAACGGCTGCGAATGGCGGCCGATCAGCGCCTCGTAATGGCGCAGGAATGCCGGGATCAGCGCATCGCGCTGCGCGGCGGGCAGGTCCGGGAAGGCCACGCCAAGCATCGCCCGCGAGCCCTTGGACACCACCGGCCGTAACTGCGCCAGGGTCAACGCTGCACGGCCGTGCTCGGCCAGTACCGCATTGGCCGCGGCCAACAGATCCGGCGCACTGTCCAGCAGCGTGCCATCCAGATCGAACAACACCACCCGCGGAAAGCGCGCCCGGGTATTGCCCGCCGCGGACTTCACGCCCACACGCACCCGCCGTTACCAATCCCCAATCCCGGCTCCCGAATCACGGCTTCCCCGCACACGCCAGGTAATTGACCTCGGTGCGCGAGGACAGCCGCGCGCGGTTGCGCCACGGCTCGTAGGCCAGGCCGCTGACGTCGCGCAGCTGCAGCTCGGCCTGGCGCAACCAGGCGGCCAGTTCCGCCGGCTTGATGAAATCCTGGTAGCGGTGGGTGCCGGTGGGCAGCAGCCGCGCCACGTACTCGGCACCGACGATGGCCAGGGCGAACGCCGCCGGGGTGCGGTTGAGGGTGGACAGGAACAGCTGTCCGCCGGGCTTGAGCAGGGTCGCGCAGGCGCGCACGATCGCCGCCGGATCGGGCACGTGCTCGAGCATCTCCATGCAGGTGATGGCATCGAAGCTGGCCGGCTGCGCCGCCGCCAGGTCCTCGACCGACTGCACGCGGTAGTCGACCTCCACCCCGGATTCGAACTGATGCAGCCGCGCCACCTTGATCAGCTCCGGCGCCAGGTCGATCGCGGTGACCTGCGCGCCCTCCTTGGCCAGCGCCTCGCTGAGCAGGCCGCCGCCGCAGCCCACGTCCAGCACCGCTGCGCCGCGCAGCGGCAGGCGCTCGGCGACGTAGCGCAGGCGCACCGGATTGAGTGCATGCAGCGGCTTCTGCGGGCCGTCGGCATCCCACCAGCGGGTGGCCAGGGCGCCGAACTTGTCCAGTTCGGCCTGATCGAAATTGGCGGAGGCGTTGGCGGCGGAAGCGGTCATGGCGAACTCTCGTTGGGGCCGCGCGCGCGGTGCGGCACGGCGAACATAGCGGATCAGGCGTGGACGCTGCGGATACGTTCGCGCCACTGCCGCGCATTGGCGACCAGCGCGTCGACGTCCATGTCCACCAGCACGCGCTGGCTCAGCTTGGGCTGGCCGGCGATCCACACGTCGCTGACCTGCTGCCGGCCGGTGGCGTACACCAGTTGCGACAGCACGTTGTGCAGCGGCTGGGTCTCCAGCGCCGACAGGTCCACGCAGATCAGGTCGGCCTGCTTGCCCGGCTCGATCGAGCCGATCTTCTCGCCGAAGCCCAGCGCGCGCGCGCCGCCCAGGGTGGCCGCGCGCAGCGTGCTGGCCGCGTCCAGCGCGGTGGCGTCGTTGGCCACGGCCTTGGCCAGGATCGCCGCGGTGCGGTTCTCGCTGAACATGTCCAGGTCGTTGTTGCTGGCGCAGCCGTCGGTGCCGATCGCCAGGTTCACGCCCGCACGCTGCAGCGCGCAGGCCGGGCAGAACCCGGAGGCGAGCTTGAGGTTGGATTCGGGGCAATGCACCACGCTGACCCCGCGCTCGGCGCACAGGTGGATCTCGGCGTCGGTGAGTTGGGTCATGTGCACCGCGATCAGGCGGTCGTTGACCAGGCCCAGCCGGTCCAGCCGCGCCAGCGGGCGCTGCCCGTATTGCTTGAGCGAGTCGGCGATTTCCTGCGCGGTCTCGTGGGTGTGCAGGTGCACCGGCACCTCGAGCTGGTCGGACAGCATCCGCACCCGCTCGAAGTTGGCGTCGTTGACCGTGTACGGCGCATGCGGGGCGAAGGCGATGCCGACCAGCGGATCGTCGCGCCACTGGTCGTGCACCTCGCAGGCGCGGGCGAAGTATTCGTCGGAGGTCTTGGCCCAGGCGGTCGGGAAATCGATGATCACCGTGCCGACACGGGCGCGGAAACCGTGTTGCTTGTACACCGCGGCCTGCACGTCGGCGAAGAAGTAGTTCTCGTTGGCGCAGGTGGTGCCGCCGCGCAGCATCTCGGCGATCGCCAACGCGGTGCCGTCGGCGACGAACTCCGGCCCGATCACCGCGGTCTCCACCGGCCAGATGTGCTGCTGCAGCCACACCATCAGCGGCAGATCGTCGGCGATGCCGCGCAGCAGGGTCATCGGGTTGTGGGTGTGCGCGTTGACCAGGCCCGGCAGCAGGGCCGCGTCCGGGCGCGAGACGGTGCGCGTGGCGGCGAAGCGCGTGCGCGCCTCGGCGATCGGCAGCACCGCCACGATCTCGCTGCCGCGCACCGCCACCGCGTGGTCTTCCAGCACCACCGCATGCGGCTCGATCGGGACCACGTAGCCGGCTTCGATCAGCAGGTCGCAGGATTCGGGAATGGAGGTCATCGCAGATGCTCTGGAAAGGGAAGGATCACGGTACGGGTGCCGGCGCCACCTGCGCCTGGAGGATGCGCCGCTGGTACACGCGCATCACCACCCACTGCAGCAGGAAGATCGCCAGGAAGCCGAAGCGGCCCAGCCAGGGTGCCACCATGCCCACGGGGATGCACAACGCGAACACCACCGGCGAGACCGCCGCGCGCAGCTTTATCGCCTGCGTCTGCAGCGGACCCAGCCGCTGCGCCAGGCCTTCCTTGCGCACCGCATAGGCATGCAGCCAGTAGCCGGCCAGGCCGATCGCGGCCAGATGCGCGCAGTACACCGCGAACGCCTCGTGGTTGCCGAAATAGTCCGAATACAGCGCGGTGGAGAACGGCAGCAGGCCGATCAGCAGCAGCTGCAGCACGTTGAGCCAGATCAGCCGGTCGTCGAACTGGCGGATGTGCCGGCACAGCTGCAGGTGCGACTTCCAGAACAGCGCGGTGACCAGGAAGCTCACCGCGAAGCCGATGAACAGCGGCAGCATCCGGTGCAGCGCGGCGAGGATGCCGCCGGCGGCCGCGACCTCGGCGTGCCCTGGCACCTTGATTTCCACCGCCAGCAAGGTGATGGCGATGGCGAAGACCGCATCGCTGAAGAACACGACACGGTCGTGCGGGTACTTGCTGTCGGCGCTATCGGCGTGGCTGGTCGTCACGGGGTGTCCTGGGAGCGAGGTGGTCCATCACCGCCGCGCGGCGATCCGGCGCATGGCGCTGCCTGGCCGCCGCAGCCAGCGCGTGCGCACGCCCACGGCCGGCTGCGGCCGCGGGCGTGTCGACGTATTACTTGACGCGCGAGACGTATTCGCCCGAACGCGTATCGACGCGGATCACTTCTTCCTGGCCGACGAACAGCGGCACGCGTACCACCGCGCCGGTCTCAAGGGTGGCCGGCTTGCCGCCGCCGCCGGAGGTGTCGCCACGCACGCCCGGGTCGGTCTCCACGATCTTCAGTTCGACGAAGTTCGGCGGGGTGACCTGGATCGGCGTGCCGTTCCACAGCGTCACCACGCAATCTTCCTCGCCCTTGATCCACTTGGCGGCGTCGCCGACGCCGGCCTTGTCGGCCTGCACCTGCTCGAAGGTTTCCTGCTGCATGAAGTGCCAGTACTCGCCGTCGCTGTACAGATACTGCATGTCGGTATCGACCACGTCGGCCGCTTCCACGCTGTCGGTCGCCTTCATGGTCATTTCGACCACGCGCCCGGACTTGATGAAGCGGTACTTGATGCGGGTGAACGCCTGGCCCTTGCCGGGCTTGACGTATTCGGTATCGGTGATGATCGCAGGCTCGCTGTTGACCAGGATCTTCATCCCGTTCTTGACGTCGTTCATGCCGTAGCTGGCCATCTGAAACTCCTCGGGTAAGGCAAACCCACCGCGTTCGGCGGCCGGCCGGATAGAATGGAAGCCCCGCCGCAACGGCGGGCGCTCGTGTGATGACCGCCTATGATAACCGCAGCCCCCCGCCCGATGCAGCCGTCCTCGCCCCTGCCCGCCGCGCCGCCGCGCTGGCAACAGGCCTGGCGCGACGCCGTGCGCGATCCGCACGAACTGCTGGCATTGCTCGGGCTGGACCCGCAGGCAATGGGCGTCTCCGAACAGGCTGCGACGCAGTTCGCGCTGCGCGTGCCGCGCAGCTTCGTCGCGCGCATGCGCCCGGGCGATCCGCACGACCCGCTGCTGCGCCAGGTGCTGCCGATCGACGACGAGCAGCGCGTGGTCGCCGGCTTCGCCCTGGATGCGGTCGGCGACGCCGCGGCCAAGAAGGCCGACGGGGTGATCCACAAATACCGCGGCCGTGCCCTGTTGGTGGCCACCGGCAGTTGCGCGGTGCACTGCCGCTACTGCTTCCGTCGGCATTTCCCCTATGCCGACGAGACCGCGGCGCGCGACGGCTGGCGCACGGCGGTGGCGGCGATCGCCGCCGACCCCAGCATCGAGGAAGTGATCCTGTCCGGCGGCGATCCGTTGTCGCTGGCCACACCCAAACTGGTCGAACTCACCGAGGCGCTGGCGACGCTGCCGCAGCTCAAGCGCCTGCGCATCCACAGCCGCCTGCCGGTGGTGCTGCCCGAGCGCGTCGATGCGCCGTTGCTGGCCTGGCTGCGCGCGCTGCCGTGGCCGCTGGCGTTCGTGATCCACGCCAACCACGCCAACGAGTTCGATGCCGGCGTCGATGCCGCGCTGGCGCGCCTGCGCGATGCCGGCGCGCACCTGCTCAACCAGGCGGTGCTGCTGCGCGGGGTCAACGACAGCGTCGAGGCGCTGGCCGCGCTGAGCGAGCGCAGCTTCGCCGCCGGCGTGCTGCCCTACTACCTGCACCAGCTGGACCGGGTGCAGGGCGTGGCCCATTTCGAAGTGGACGATGCCCGCGCGCTGGCCCTGCACCAGGCGCTGGCCGCGCGCCTGTCCGGTTATCTCGTGCCGAAGCTGGTACGCGAGATCCCCGGCGACAGCGGCAAGCGCGCGCTGACGCCCTGACCCGTCTGGCGGCGATCGCCGCAGGCAGAGCGCCGGGCTAGCCGCGATACTGCGCCCGCGCTCAGGCACCGGCGGGCGGCGCGTCCTCGTTGGCCAGCAACTGGCGGAATTCCTCCGCGCTGAGCGGACGGCTGAGCCAGAAACCCTGCCCCAGTTCGCAGCCGCGCTCGCGCAGCAGTTCGAACTGGGTCTCCTGCTCGATGCCTTCGGCGACCACGGTGATGTCCAGCGAATGCGCCATCGCGATGATCGCCGTGGTCAGCGCCAGATCGTCCGGGTCGCGCTGCAGGTCGGCGACGAAACTCTTGTCGATCTTGACCCCGTCCACCGGCACCTGGCGCAGGTGGCTCAGGCCGGAGAAGCCGGTGCCGAAGTCGTCCAGCCACACCTTGACCCCGGTGCGGTGCAACCGCGCCAGCATGCTCGCCGCCTGCAGTTCGTCGCCGATCACCGCGGTCTCGGTCAGCTCCAGGTGCAGCTGCGCCGCCGGCAGCCCGGACTCGCGCAGGCAATCGGCCACCACTTCCGGCAGGTCGCCGCTGCGCAACTGCCGCGGCGAGACGTTGACCGAGACGAACAGGTCGCGGCTGCCGTCGGCGCGCCGCCACTGCGTGGCCTCGCTGCAGGCCGCGCGCAACACCTTGGGGCCGATGCTTTCGATCAGCCCGCTCTGCTCGGCCACGTCGATGAACACCGTCGGCGAGATCGTGCCCATCGCCGGATGCTGCCAGCGCAACAGCACTTCCACGCCGACCATGCGCCGGTCCTGGGTGCGGAAGATCGGCTGGTAGGCCAGCTTCAGTTCGTCGCGTTCCCAGGCGCCGCGCAGTTCGTGCTCCATGTGCACGCGCCGCTCCACCGCATAGTCCATGGCACGGCTGTAGAAGCGGTGGCAGTTCTTGCCGGCCAGCTTGGCCTGGTACATGGCGATGTCGCCGTTCTTCAGCAGCGCCGACGCGTCCTCGGCATCGCCGGGGTAGACGGTGATGCCGATCGAGGTGCCCATGAACACCTCGCGGCCCTGGATCCGCAGCGGCTCGCGCAGTTCCTGCACCAGCCGCTGCGCCAGCGCCGTGGCGACCTTGGCCGCCTGCGGGTCCTCCACCAGGATCACGAACTCGTCGCCGCCGAAGCGCGCCAGCAGCGCGTCGTCGCCGCCCAACTGCTCCACCGCCAGCTGGATGCGCCGCGCGAACTGCAGCAGCGCTTCGTCGCCGGCCTCGTGGCCCAGGGTGTCGTTGATCCGCTTGAAATCGTCGATGTCGGCGAACAGCAGCGCCAGCCGGCGCTGCGAGGCGCGTGCCGACAGCATGCGATGGTCCAGCGCCTCGCGGAACGCGAGCCGGTTGGTCAGCCCGGTCAACGCATCGGTGTAGGCCATGTGGCGCACGTCGCGGTCGTGCCGGGCGATCGCCTCGCTCATGCGCCCGAACGCGCGCAGCAATTCGCTGACCTCGTCGTGACGGCCGCTGTCGCGGCGTTCCACCGCGTAGTTGCCGGCCTCGATCTGGCGCGCGGCCGCGGCCATCCAGCGCAGCGGCGCCACCAGGGTGCGCTGCACGTAGACCGTCACCATCGCCGCGGTCAGGCCCAGCGCGGCCAGCAACAGCAGCAGCCAGCCGAGATGGCGCTTGCCCAGTGCGCCCAGGCGCTGGTCGAGGTTCTGCCCGGCCTTGCGCTCGTACTCCTGCGCCCGCGCCCAGGACATGCCCACCCGCACCCCGCCCACCCGCTGGTCGCCGATCATGATCGGCATCGACACGTCGAGGAACTCCGGCGACTCCTGCGCCAGCAGGCCGCGGGAGCGGATCGCGGCGTCGGCCATCGTCCCGCGCATGCGCTGGCCGTAGCCGAGCAAATCCTCGCTGCCGTCGTGGATCAGCCGCCCGTCGGCGTCGTAGACCAGCACATAGGCCACTGCCACATAGCCCAGCGCCCCGCGCACCTGCGTGCCGATCGCATCCAGGTCGGAGTAGTACACCGGATTGGCCAGCGAGTCGGCCAGCTGCCGCGCCAGCGACTCGCCGCGGGTGCGCATGCTGCTGTCGAACAGGCTGTGGATGGCATTGCCGCTGAGCGTGCGCACCTCGCGCTGCATCGCCGCCTGGCGCTCCAGCAGCAGGGCCAGGATCGCCATCACCAACAGCGCAGCCACGCCCATGGCCAGCAGGAACCTGGCCTGCAACCCGAAACGCATGGTCTTCATTCCACTTCCGCCCTCACCCGCGCCACGCCGGCGCGCAGGGTGTCCAGGCGCTTCTGCGAGGCCGGATCGATCGGGTAGAAGCCGGAGGTACCGAAGAACTGGCGCAGCGCCGCGCGTCCCTGCGGATCGTCGGCGGCATGCAGCAGGACCTCGCGCAAGCGCGTCTCCACCTCGGTCGGCAGGTCGCTGCGGACCATTTCGATCGCGCGCGGATACGGCTCGCTGCGGTAGATCACCCGGAAGTCGCGGCGGAATGCCGGCGGGATGCGGCGCTCGTCGTCCCAGTCGAGATTGCTGAACGCCCCGGCATCCACCAGGTGCTTGTGCACGAAGGCGGCGATGTTGAGTTCCGAGCGCGCGAACACATAGCCGACCGTCTCTGCCGAGGGCTGGTCCTTGCTGGACAGCAGGATCTCCGGATGCAGGCCGTGCTCGAACAGCGTCATCATCGGCACCATGTAGGCGCTGGTGGACAGCGGGCTTTGCAGCGCCAGGGTCCGCCCCTGCAGATCCGCCAGGTCGTGCACCGGCCCGTCGCGGCGCACAAAGAACACCGTGTGGTACTGGCGCACGCCGTTGCGCTCGGTCAGCAGCAGCGGCTTGGCGCCGCCGCGCTGTTCCAGCGCCATCGCGGTGGCGGCGGTCTCGGTGACCCAGTCGATCCGGCCACGGCGCAGGTAACTGCTCATCTGCTGGCTGTCGCGGGCCATCAGGATCTGCCCGGAGGTGATGCCGACTTCGCGCATGCGCGGCACCACGTAGTCCAGCAGCGGCTTGAGTTGCTCGTAATGGGCCTTGGGATTGTCGCTGATGCGCCCCAGCACCAGGACCGAGGGCCGCGCGTGCACGGACGCGGGCCAGCAGATCGCCAGCGCCAGCCACACCACGACCACCCGCCAACGCGAACTGGACAAACCACGATCCCCAAGTAGACCTTGCAAAGCCTAGCCGAAAGCGCATGCCGGTGACAGCGTCACAGAATGGCGCCAGCCGCGCATGCTGTTCGCCCCCGACGCGCGCGTCACCGCGCGCGCCGCGAAGGATGCCTTCGCGCCTTGTCCGGCCTCAGTTTCCCGCCTGTCCGGCGAGCCGCGCCATGCGCTGCGCATCGGACAGCACGCCGCGCAACAGGCGCACTTCCTGCTCAGTCAGTTCGGTGCGCAGGAACAGCCGGCGCAGCTTGCGCATCGCCGAATCCGGGGCGCGTCCCTTGTGGAAGTCGATGTCGTCCAGGGTCTCGGCCAACTGCCCGAACAGCCCTTCCACCTGGGCGTGGCTGGCCGGCGCCTCGCGAAAGCCCGGCGCCGGCGCGGGAGCAGGGGCGGCACTGCGCAGCTGCGCCAGGCGCACCTCGTAGGCCAGCACCTGCACCGCCGCGGCCAGATTGAGCGAACTGAACGCCGGATCGGAGGGAATGTGCACCGCCGCGTGGCACAGCTGCAGCTCCTCGTTGGTCAGGCCGGTACGCTCGCGGCCGAACACCAGCGCCACTTCCGCAGGCTCGGCGCTGGTGGCGGTCAGGCGCTGCGCGGCATCGGCCGGCAGCAGTTCCTCCAGCGACACGCGGCGGCTTCGCGCGGTGCAGCCCAGCACCAGCCGGCAATCGGCCACCGCGTCGGCCAGCGCGGGCAGCACCGGCGCCTGCTGCAGCAGGTCCTCGGCACCAGCAGAACGCCGGTACGCCTCGGTATCCAGCTCGCATTCCGGTGCCACCAGTACCAGCCGCGACAGCCCCATGGTCTTCATCGCGCGCGCCGCCGCACCGATGTTGCCGGGATGCTGGGTTCCGACCAGGACGAAGCGAATACGGAGAGAATCGGTCATGGCGGCACGGCAGGCGAAGCGAACGGGGGCGTAGATGGTAAACTGCGCGGCCGGCCTTGGCGCCGGATTGCTCTTTTCCTCCTCCAGACCCACCTCCGCCTTTTCGGGAGCGTTTGCCATGCAAAAACCCGCCGTCACCGTCATGGTCAAGGCTGCCCGCCTCGCCGGCAACGTCCTGTTGCGCCACATCAACCGCCTGGAAGCACTGAACGTGGTGCAGAAGGACCGCATGGACTACGCCAGCGAAGTCGATGCCGATGCGGAGAAAGTGATCGTCAAGGAGCTGCGCCGCGCCTACCCCGACTACGGCGTGATGGGCGAGGAAGGCGGCGTGCAGGGCGGCGGGCGCTACATGTGGGTGATCGATCCGCTCGACGGCACCAGCAACTACCTGCGCGGCTTCCCGCACTACTGCGTGTCGATCGCCCTGGTCGAGAACGGCGAGCCGATCGACGCGGTGATCTTCGATCCGCTGCGCAACGAACTGTTCACCGCCAGCCGCGGCAACGGCGCCGTGCTCAACGACCGCCGCATCCGCGTCAGCGAGCGCAAGGAACTCAACGGCGCCATGGTCCACACGGGCTTCGCGCCGCGCGAGCGCAAGCACGCCAGCGCCCAGCTCAAGTGCGTGGACGCGTTGCTGGTGCAGGCCGAGGACATCCGCCGCACCGGCTCGGCGGCGCTAGACCTGGCCTATGTCGCCTGCGGCCGCAGCGACGCCTACTTCGAAGCGGGGGTGAAGGCCTGGGACATCGCGGCCGGCGTGCTGCTGGTGCGCGAGGCCGGCGGCCGCGTCACCGACTTCAAGGGCGGCACCCTGGGCCGCATCGACGACCGCGGCCCACAGCAGTTCCAGGTGGTCGCCGGCAACCTCAAGGTCGGCGATGCGCTGCAGAAGCTGATCGTCAACACCGGCTACGCCGGCGAGTTCGACGCGAAGTTCTGAGCGGGCGCGTCCGGCGACTGGCCGGCGCCGACACTCCAGCACAAAAAAAGCCGCGCACTTGCGCGGCTTTTTTGTGCCCGGCATTCGCGCACCGCGCGCTCACGCCTCTCAGCGAGGGCCTTGCACGCACCGCTTTCGCATCGCGAGAGGACATGGGACTTCCAGAATTTCCGCTTGCGCTCGTTACGCGGCACAGCGCCTGCGCCTCACGCCACGCTCACGCATTGCACGTCGCGCGCTTCACCTGTGCTTGATCGCGGTTTGCGTAGAAAACGGCGACACGAGGCGCTGCGTGCAGCTGCCATGGCCTGTGCGATGCGCCCGATGCGACCGGCGAACACAGCCCTAAAGATCCCCAGAACGCGGCCGATAAAGATGCGGGCTTTTGCCCGAACTTCCCCCGCTGATCCGCGCCTGCGTTGCCGCCCCTGCGGCAATGGAGCCGGTGGCGCCCGCTCTCTCGCATCTTTCGGAGATCTCGCGTGTCCTTCCATCATCTCACCGTCACCAAACGCCTGGCAATCGGCTTCTGCGGCGTGATCGCCATGCTATTGCTGGTCGGCATCACCAGCCTGATCGGTTTCCGCAAGTTCACCAGCGCCGCGGCGCTGGACGCGCACACGTACAAGGTCATCACTCTCGGCGACCGCATGCTGGTGAGCCTGCTCAACATCGAGAGCGGCGCACGCGGCTTCGCCCTGACCCGCGACAAGTCCTATCTGGAGCCGTTCGAACTCGGCGAGCGCGAGTTCCGCGCGCAGTGGCAGGAATCCAAGCAGCTGACCGCGGACAATGCGGCACAGCAAGCGCGCCTGCAAACCCTGATGCAGGACTACGCGCAGTTCATGGCGACCAAGCGCAAGGCACTGGACCACATGCGCGCCACCGCCGCCGACAGCGACGACGCCCAGTTGGACACATTCCGAACCGTCGGCAAGCAGCAGATGGACGGATTGCGCGACACGATCGGCCAGTACGAGGACGCCGAACGCGCACTGCTGCAGGTGCGCAAGGCCGAGAGCGAGGCACGCGCGCAGTCCGGCGAGTGGACCAGCATCGGCGGCATGCTGATCGGCATCGTCGCCGCGATCCTGCTCGGCCTGCTGGTCCGCAACAGCCTGATGCGCCAGCTTGGCGGCGAGCCGGCCTACGCGGCCGACGTGGTGCGCCGTATCGCCAGCGGCGACCTGTCGCAGGACGTGCGCCTGCGCACACAGGCGCCGTCGCTGCTCAACGACATGCGGCAGATGCAGGAGGAACTGCGCACGGTGATCCAGGCGCAGACCGAGATGGCCCGGCAGCATGCCGCCGGCCAGATCAGCTTCCGCATGGACGAGGCGCGCTTCCCCGGCGACTACGGGCGCATGGTGCGCGACACCAACGCGTTGGTGCACAGCCATATTTCGGTCAAGCAGCGGCTGATCACGTTGATGGGCGAGTACGCCGAAGGCGACCTCAGCCGCGATCTGGAACAGTTCCCGGGCGAGATGGCGATCCTGACCGACACCATGGCCAAGGTGAAGCGCAACCTCGGCGCGATCAACCACGAGATCGACCTGCTGGTGCGCGCCGCCGCGCAGGGCGACTTCTCCCGCCGCGGCGAGGAGCAGCGCTTCCAGCATGCCTTCCGCGGCATGGTCGCCAATCTCAACACGATGATGACCGGCACCGAGACCAACCTCGCGGCGCTGTCGCAGCTGTTGCGCGCGATCGCCGCCGGTGACCTGACCCAGACCATGCAGGGCGATTTCCACGGCGTGTTCGCGCGGATGCGCGACGACGCCAACGCCACCGTCGCGCAGTTGACCGACATGGTCGGCCGCATCCAGCAGGCCGCGGCCAGCATCGACACCGCCGCGGGCGAGATCGCCAGCGGCAACGACGACCTGTCGCGCCGGACCGAGCAGCAAGCCGCGAGCCTGGAGGAAACCGCCGCGTCGATGGAGGAACTGACCGCCACGGTGAAACAGAACGCCGAGCATGCCCGCCAGGCCAATCAACTGGCGGCCGGCGCCGCCTCGGTGGCCTCGCAGGGCGGCACGGTGGTCGGCCAGGTCGTCACCACCATGGACGGCATCGAAGCGGCTTCCAAGAAGATCGCCGACATCATCGGCGTCATCGACGGCATCGCCTTCCAGACCAACATCTTGGCCTTGAACGCCGCGGTCGAAGCCGCGCGCGCCGGCGAACAGGGCCGTGGGTTTGCCGTGGTCGCCAGCGAGGTCCGCACCCTTGCCCAGCGTTCGGCCAGCGCGGCCAAGGAAATCAAGGCGCTGATCGACGACTCGGTCGAGCGCGTGAGCGCAGGCTCGGCACTGGTCGCCCAGGCCGGCACGACGATGCAGGACATCGTGGCCTCGGTGCAGCGCGTCACCGACATCATGGGCGAGATCGCCGCGGCCTCGCAGGAGCAGTCGGCCGGCATCGAACAGGTCAACCACACCGTCACCCAGATGGACGAGACCACCCAGCAGAACGCCGCCCTGGTCGAGGAAGCCACCGCCGCGGCGCGCGCGATGGAACAGCAGGCCGGCGACCTGGTGGAGATCGTCGGCCAGTTCCAGGTGCGCAGCGAGACCTACCCGATGGTGGCGCACCTGGTCGCCCGCGCCACCGCCAACGCGGCCTAGTCCGGACCCGCCGCGCGGCAGGGACGCCGCGGAGGGATGGGCCGTCGTCGACGGCCCATCCCGCGACACCGGCAGGCGCTGCAACCCGACCGACCTATCTGTAGGAGCGGCTTCAGCCGCGACGCCTTACCGGCAAGGCGTCGCGGCTGAAGCCGCTCCTTGTATCTGGACCTGGCGCCCCTAAACAGGCGTCATGTCTTCCGACTGATCATCGGAGGAGGTGTGGGAAGTCCAGTCGCTCCTGAAGCTTAGAGCTTGCATCGTAGATCGGCTCCCCTCTCCACATGCTGGCCCTTGGGTGTCCGAACGGTATCCAGAGTCCGCCCCCGGCGTGAACTCGCATCGACAAGGCAGGACCGGGCACAGCGCCGATCATGACCCTGACACGATGGAGGAATCGCGTATGTCTCCCGTCATCGGCATCGACGTCGCCAAGCGCAGTTTCGATGTGGCCAGCGAGCTGACCAATGGCAAGCACCGTACCAAGGCCAAGTTGTCCAACGATGCCAAGGGCTTCCAGGCCCTGCAGGCATGGCTGCAGACCCATGCGCAGCCCGAGAGCTGGATCGCCATGGAGGCCACTGGCACCTACCACCAGGCACTGGCCGAGTTCCTCCACGCACGAGGCTATCGGGTGTGCGTGCTCAACCCGGCGCAGACGGCCGCGTATGCACGCAGCCAGCTCAGCCGGGTCAAGACCGATCGCAGCGATGCCAAGCTGATCGCCAGCTATGCCCTGCGTCACCGCGAGCAGTTACGCCGTTGGCACCCTGATCCGCCGGCGCTCAAGCAACTCAAGGCACTGGTGCGCCGGCGCCAGGACTTGCAACAGATGCTGCAGATGGAGCGCAACCGGCTGGACGTCGCTCCGGCCCAGGTGAAGGACTCGATCCAGGTCCATCTGGCCGATCTGCAACATCACATCGCCCAGATCGAGCAGGCCATCGATGACCATATCGACCAGGATCCGACCTTGCGGGGGCAGCGCGAGTTACTGGTGAGCATCCAGGGCATCGCCGACACCAGTGCGGCCTTGATGCTGGCCGAGCTTGGCGATGTGAGGCGCTTTGCCGATGCCTCGGCGGTGACCGCCTTCGCCGGCCTGAATCCGTGCCTGCAGGAGTCGGGCGACCGCAAAGGCCATGTCTGCATCTCGCGCACCGGCTCGCCCCGCCTGCGCGCGGGCCTGTTCATGCCGGCCCTGGTGGCCATGACCCACAACCCGGTCATCCGGGCGCTGAAACAGCGGCTAAGCGAACGCGGCAAAGCCGGCAAGCAGATCGTGTGCGCCGCTATGCGCAAGCTCCTGCACCTCGCCTATGGCGTCCTCAAATCGGGCACCGCGTTCGACCCGAAAAGGAGCCTTGCCTGCTAGGGGGTAAGACGGTATCTACGACAAAGCGGATGCGGCGCCGCCCCAACTCGAATCTCCAAGCGTCCGCACAAAGAAAAAGCCGCGCATCCGCGCGGCTTTTCTGTTCGCAGGAGCGAGTGTTTCAGGACCAGGAATCACGCTTTTACGATTCCCGACTCCCGAATCCCCAATCCCGGCCCCTCAGGGCCTACGCGCCAGCGCCTCGACGTCCTTCGACTTCGGCAGCAGGTCCTGCTTGGTGACCTGGAACGGCCCGATCGACAGCAGCGGCACCGCCACGATCACCGAGGACACCACCACCACCACCGCGCCGATCATGTGGGTCAGCGCCAGGCCTTCCATCGACTCGCCGCCGTACAGGTACAGCGCCAGCGCCGACAGGAAGAACATCACCGCGGTGATCACCGTACGCGACAGGGTCTGGTTGATCGAACGGTTCAGCACTTCGATCGGCTCCACGCGCAGGCTGCGGAAGTTCTCGCGCACGCGGTCGAACACCACGATGATGTCGTTGATCGCAAAGCCCATCACCGACAACAGGCCGGCCAGCACGGTGAGGTCGAACTCGCGGCCGGTGACCGACACGTAGGCCACCGTCACCAGCAGGTCGAACAGCGCGGTCACGCTGGCCACCACCGCGAACTTCCACTCGAAGCGGAAGGCGATGTAGATCAGGAAGCCGACCAGCATGAACACGGTGGCGTAGACGCCGTTCAGCGCCAGGTCCTTGCCGACCTGCGGGCCGACGAACTCGCCCGGCTTGACCGTGGCCGGATTCTGCGGCGTGCTCACCGCCTTGCGCACCTGCTCGGCGAGGTTCTTGGTGATGTCCTCGTTGTTGTGCTCGCCCTGCGGCTGCAGGCGGATCACCACCTCGTTGCCGCTACCGACGTTCTGCACCTGCGCGTTCTCGAAGCCGGCCTTGGCCAACTGCTCGCGCACCTGGTCCACGTCGATCGGCTTCTGGAAGCTGGTCTGCACCAGCGCGCCGCCGGTGAACTCCAGCGCGTAGTTGAAGCCCTTGGCGAAGATCACCGCGAACGAGGCCAGCGCCAGCACCAGCATCAGCACCAGGGTCGGGTGCCGCCAGCGCATGAAGTCGATCTTGGTGTCGTTGGGGATCAGGTGAAGCGGGAAGATTTTCATTGGAGACCGCTCTGCGTTTTTTTGGACCCCGCGCCTGCCGGCGCGGGGACGTGCGGAAGGTGGCGTGCGTGGCTCAGATGGCCACGGACTTGATCTTCTTGCGACGGCCGTAGATCAGCACCGCCAGCGCGCGCGACACGGTGATCGCGGTGAACATCGAGGCGAAGATGCCGATGATCATGGTCAGCGCGAAGCCCTTCAGCGGGCCGGTACCGAACGCGTACAGCGCCACGCCGACGATCAGGCCGGTGAGGTTGGCGTCGAGGATGGTGCCGCCGGCCTTCTCGTAGCCGGCCGCGATCGCCGACTTGGGCGGCACGCCCAGGCGGAGCTCTTCGCGGATACGCTCGTTGATCAGCACGTTGGCGTCCACCGACAGGCCCACCGACAGCGCCAGGCCGGCGAAGCCGGGCAAGGTCATGGTGGCGCCGAACAGCGACATCACCGAGACCACGATCAGCAGGTTCATCAGCAGCGCGACCGAGGTGATCAGGCCGAACATGCGGTAGTACACGCTGAAGAACACCAGGGTGAACAGGAAGGCGTAGACCACCGCGGTGACGCCGCGCTCCACGTTCTCCGCACCCAGGCTCGGGCCGATCACGTATTCCTCGACGAAGTCCATCGGCGCGGCCAGCGAACCGGCGCGCAGCAGCTTGGCCAGGTTCTCCGCCTCGGTCTTCTCCAGGCCGGTGGTCTGGAAGTTCTTGCCGAACACGCCGGCGATACGGGTCGGCGCCAGCGCCTCCTCGTTGACGCGCACGCTGCGCACTTCCTTGCCGTCGACCATGGTCACGGTGGGGATGCGCTCGATGTAGACCACCGACATCAGCTTGCCGGTATTGGCGCTGGTGTAGTCGAACATGCGCTGGCCGGCGGCGTTGTTGAGCGTCACCGCCACGGCCGGCATGCCGTTCTGGTCGGTGCTGACGGTGGCGTTGACCATCTGGTCGCCGGACACCAGCACGCGCTTGCTCAGCAGCACCGGGGCGCCGCTGTCGCGCAGGCGGAAGACCTTGGCGTCGGGCGGGATGTTGCCGCTGCGCACCGCGTCCTCGGCATTGCCGTCGACCACGCCGCGGAACTCCAGCGTGGCGGTGGCGCCGATCATGCGCTTGGCTTCGGCGGTGTCCTGCACGCCCGGCAGCTCGACCACGATGCGGTCGTCGCCCTGGCGCTGGATGATCGGCTCGGCCACGCCCAACTGGTTGACGCGGTTACGCAGGGTGGTCAGGTTCTGCTCGATGGCGCCGGCGGCGATCTGCTTCAGCTCCGCCTCCGGCACGGTGACCGTGATGGTCTGCCCGGACACCGCGTAGCTCAGGGTCGGCTGCGCCTTGGCGATGGCGGCGCGCGCGGCGCTGGCGTCCACGCCCTCGCCCAGGCTGACCTGGATGCTGTTGTCCGGACGGCGTTCGACCGAACGGTAGGCCAGACGGCCATCGCGCAAGGTGGTACGGATGTCCTCGGCAAAGGCGTCCAGGCGCTTTTCCAGCGCCGCCTTCTGGTCCACCTGCAGGGCGAAGTGCACGCCGCCGACCAGGTCCAGGCCCAGCACCATCGGCTTGCCGCCCAGCCGCGACAGCCAGTCCGGCACGGTCGAGGCCAGGTTCAGCGCCACCGTGTAGTTCTCGCCCACCTGCTGGCGCAGGACGTCGTTGGCACGGGTCTGCGCCTGCAGGTTCGGCAGGCGCACCATCAGGCTATCGCCTTCCTTGTCGACCAGCTTCGGGGTGATCCCGGCCGTCTTCAGGTCGGCGAGCACCCGCTCGCGCAGGGCGTCGTCGATCTTGCCGCCGCGGCTGGCGGTGATCTGGACCGACGGATCCTTCTGGTACACGTTGGGCAGCGCGTACAAAGCGCTCAACGCCAGCACGATCAGGATGAGGACATACTTCCAGCGCGGAAACTCGAGCATTGCGGGACCCCGCACGACGCCACGCCGGCGTCGCGCCTAGCAGTAGGAGAAATGGATCAGGCGGACTTCAGCGTGCCCTTCGGCAGGACATTGCCGACGGCGCCCTTCTGCACGCGGATGCGCACGTTGTCGGCCACTTCGATGGTGATGAAGTTGTCGCCGATGTCGGTGACCACGCCAGCCACGCCGCCGGAGGTGATGACCTCGTCGCCACGGCCGAGCTTGTCCAGCATCGACTTGTGTTCCTTCTGGCGCTTCATCTGCGGCCGGATCATCACGAAATACATCACCGCGATCAGGATGATGGGCAGCAGGAACATCTGCAGGCCGCCACCGGCCGGGGCGGTGCCGCCGGCGGTCTGCGCCTGGGCGACGGGAATCAGGAAATCGAGCGGATTCATCGGGTACGTCCTATGGTTTGGGCAGCCCGCCGCCCTGGGGCACGGACCGCTGGTTTGCCTTGCGGCAGCAAGCAGCCGCCGATTATGCCACGATCTTCCTTCACCCTCCGGAACCGCCGCGGCGTGCCTTCCTTCTCCCTACGGGAGAAGGTGCCGCGTAGCGGCGGATGAGGGTGCGGGCGAAGCCACGTGTCAGTTCGACTGCACGAGGCTGCGGCCGGACCTAACCCCAACCCCTCCCAAACGGCACGAGGCTTCGCCCGGACCCTCACCCCCCAACTCCTGTCCCGAATAACACGAGGCTGCGCCCGACCCTCACCCCAACCCCTCTCCCGGAGGGAGAGGGGCTTATCCGTGCTCCGGTAGTGGGGTTGCTTCCACGCCGCGCGCCGCATAGAAGGACCGCCGGAACTGGGCAAAGGTTCCCGCTGCGATCGCGGCGCGCATGTCGGCCATCAGCTTCTGGTAGTACCAGAGGTTGTGCAGGGTGCCCAGCATCGGCGCCAGCATCTCGTTGCAGCGGTCTAGGTGGCGCAGGTAGGCGCGGGTGTAGCCACCGCTGCAGGCGTGGCAGCCGCAGCCCGGCTCGATCGGATCCAGATCGCGCTCGTAGCGGGCGTTGCGGATGCGCACCGTGCCGAAGGAGGTGAAATAGTGGCCGTTGCGCGCATTGCGGGTCGGCATCACGCAGTCGAACATGTCCACGCCGCGGGCCACGCCCTCGACCAGGTCCTCCGGGCGTCCCACGCCCATCAGGTAGCGCGGGCGGTCGCCCGGCAGCCGCGGATGCAGGTGCTCGAGCATGGCGTTGCGCTCGTGCTCCGGTTCGCCCACCGCCAGGCCGCCGATCGCGTAGCCGTCGAAGCCGATCGCCTGCAATCCCTCGATCGAACGCGTGCGCAGGTCCGCATGCACGCCGCCCTGGACGATGCCGAACAGGGCCGCGTCGTTGCCCAGTGCGTCGTGCGCGTCGCGCGAGCGCTGCGCCCAGCGCAGGCTCAACTCCATCGAACGCCGTGCCACATCCTCGGTGGCCGGATACGGGGTGCACTCGTCGAAGATCATCACGATGTCCGAATCGAGCACCCGCTGGATCTGCATGCTCTCCTCCGGCCCCAGGAACACCTTGGCGCCGTCGGTCGGCGAGGCGAAGGTGACGCCCTGCTCGCTGATCTTGCGCCGGTGCGCCAGCGAAAACACCTGGAAGCCGCCGGAATCGGTCAGGATCGGCCCGTCCCAGCGGGCGAAGCCGTGCAGGCCGCCGTGATCGCCGATCACGTCCAGGCCCGGGCGCAGGTACAGGTGGAAGGTGTTGCCGAGGATGATCTGCGCGCCCAACGCCTTGATCTGCTCGGGCAGCACGCCCTTGACCGAGCCGTAGGTGCCCACCGGCATGAACGCGGGAGTCTCGACCGTTCCGCGCGGGAAGGTCAGGCGGCCGCGGCGCGCGGCGCCGTCGGTGGTATGGAGCTCGAACTGCAATCGGGACATGGTCTGGCGACTATCGGTAAGCCGCGCATTGTCGCATTGCCGGGCGGCCGGCGCCGCCTCCGAGCGGAGCACGGCGTCCCGGCCACCGCCGTCAGTGCCGCTGCCCTGCCCCGCTGCGTCGTTGCGCCGCGACCGCCGGGCGCGGCGAGGTCCGGCGAAATCCTATTCCGCCGCGACGAAGCCGCCGGTCTGGCGCGCCCACAGGCGCGCGTACAGGCCGCCACGGGCGACCAGTTCGGCATGGGTGCCGGTCTCGACGATGACGCCGCGGTCCATCACCACCAGACGGTCCATCCGCGCGATGGTGGAGAGCCGGTGGGCGATCGCGATCACCGTCTTGCCGGCCATCAGCTCGTCCAGGCTGTCCTGAATCGCCGCTTCCACTTCCGAATCCAGCGCCGAGGTGGCCTCGTCCAGGATCAGGATCGGCGCGTCCTTGAGCAGCACGCGCGCGATGGCGATGCGCTGGCGCTGGCCGCCGGACAGCTTGACCCCGCGCTCGCCGACCTGCGCGTCGTAGCCGCGCAGGCCTTCGCCGTCCACCAACTGCTCGATGAACTCGGCGGCGCGCGCCTTCGCCACCGCCGCGTGCAACTGCGCCTCGCTGGCGTCGGGGCGGCCGTACAGCAGGTTGTCGCGGATCGAGCGATGCAGCAGCGAGGTGTCCTGGGTGACCAGGCCGATCTGCTGGCGCAGGCTCTCCTGGGTGACGCCGGCGATGTCCTGACCGTCGATCAGGATGCGGCCCTGCTCCAGGTCGTACAGCCGCAGCAGCACGTTGACCAAGGTCGACTTGCCGGCGCCGGACGGGCCGACCAGGCCGATCTTCTCACCGGCGCGCACCTGTAGGTCGAGCCCGGCGATGACCCCGCCGCGCTTGCCGTAGTGGAAGTGAATGTGCTCGAAGTGCACCGCGCCGCGCTGCACGCGCAGCGGCACCGCGTCGGCGCGATCCTGCACCTGCGCCGGCTGCGCGATGGTTTCCATGCCGTCCTGCACCGCGCCGATGTCTTCGAACAGGCCGTTGACCGTCCACATGATCCAGCCGGACATGTTGTGGATGCGGATCACCAGGCCGGTGGCCACGGTGATCGCGCCTACGCTGATCTGGCCGCGGTTCCACAGCCACAGCGCCAGGCCGCAGGTCCCGACGATCAGGAAGCCGTTGGCGATGGCGATGGCGGTATCCATCGCCGTGGTCATGCGGGTCTGCCGGCGATGCTTGACCGCCAGTTCGTCGATCGCCTCGCGCACATAGCCCTGCTCGCGCCCGGCATGCGAGAACAACTTGAGCGTGGCGATGTTGGTGTAGCCGTCGACGATGCGACCCATTGCCTTGGAGCGCGCGTCCGAGGCGATCCAGGCGCGCTGTTTCATCCGCGGCACGAAGTAGACCATCAACCCCACGTAGACCAGCAGCCACGCGATCAGCGGCACCATCAGCCACGGGTCGGCCTGGGCGAACAGCCACAGCGCGCTGGTCGTGTAGACCAGGATGTACCACAGCGCATCGACCATCTGCACCGCCGACTCGCGCAGCGAGGTCCCGGTCTGCATCACCCGGTTGGCGATGCGCCCGGCGAAGTCGTTCTGGAAGAAGCCCAGGCTCTGCCGCACCACGTAGTTGTGCATCAACCAGCGCGCGCGGTTGCTGAGGCCGGGCACGATCGCCTGGTTCACCAGCAGGTTGTGCAGGCCGACGAAGAACGGCCGCGCCACCAGCACGATCAGCGCCATCCACAGCAGTTCGCCGGCGTGGCGCTGGAAGAAATCCGGCCCCGGCTGCTCGGCGACCATGTCGACGATGCGGCCGAGGAAATCGAACATCGCCACTTCCACCAGCGCCAGCAGCAACCCCGCCACCACCGTGGCCAGCAGCAGCGGCCACAACGGGCGCAGGTAGTGCAGATAGAAGCGCACCACCCCGCGCGGCGGCATCTGGGTCTCGACCTTCGGGAAGACCTCGATCAGGGACTCGAACCAGCGGAACATCGCGACGCCACGCTAAAAAGGGGCGTCAGGGTAGCGTATCTGGCGTCACGTCCTGTGACGCTGGGAATGGGGATTTGGGATTCGGGATTCGAGGTGAAGCCGAGATTAGGGAGTCGGGATTGGGGATTCGCAAGAGCGGCCTCCCGCCCGCATGGCGCCTATCGCTTTCTGTTGTAGGAGCGGCTTCAGCCGCGACCAGGCGTTACCGATAACGCTTGGTCGCGGCTGAAGCCGCTCCTACGAATCCCGAATCCCCACTCCCGAATCCCGGTCTCACTCCGGCGTCAACACCAGATCCTGGAAATCGAAGCTGAAATCGGTCAACGGCGAGATCGCCTGCATGCGCGCCTCGCGCACCTTGCCGTCGGGCGTCAGCGCGAAATTGACGAAGGCGTCGGCGTTGAGCGAGCGGTCGCGCCAGCGCACGATGAAGGTGTCGTGCTGCCAGTGCTCCAGGGTGCCGACCAGTTGCGCGGTCTTGCTGAACTGCAGTTCCAGGCGCTTGCCCTGCTGGCGCACCACCACGTCGCCATACCAGGGGTCGCGGTAGGTGCCGGCGTAGCCGGACAGCGGCAGCGACGGCGTGGACTTGGCGTCGCGCGCAGCCACGTGCTTGGCCCAGTCCTCGTCGGCGCTGGCGTCGGCCTTGGCCACGGCCTTGGCGTAGGCGGCGGTCCAGTCGGTCGCCGGCGCGCCCAGGTAAGCGTCCAGCACCCGCAGGGTGATGGCGTTGAAGGCGGCGCCGACCTCCTGATTGGTCAGCACGATCACGCCCAGCTTGCGCTCCGGCACCAGGGTCAGCCGCGAGACCATGCCCGGCCAGCCGCCGGTGTGCCAGACCAGCTTGGCGCCGCGATAATCGCTCAGGCTCCAGCCCTCGCCGTAGCCGGCGAAGTTCGGCTTGGCCGGCAGCAGTTCCGGCACGCTCGGCTCGGACACCGCGATCGGCGTGATCATCTGCCACATCTCCTGCTGGCGCTGGGCGCTGAACAGCTGCCGCGTCTGGCCATCGGCCGACGGCAGGCGCCCGCCGTCGAGCTGCACCTGCATCCACTTGGCCATGTCGTGCACGTTGGCGTAGATGCCGCCGGCGCCGGAATTGTTGGACCAGGTCAGCGGCGCCACCGTGCGCAACTCGCGGAAATCGAACTTGGCGTGGCCGACCGCGGCTGCATCACCGGGCTGCAGGTGGTCGCTGTTGATGCGCGCCCCGGTCATGCCCACCGGCACGAAGATGCGCTGGCGCACGAACTCGGCGTAGCTCTGCCCGGACACCTGCTCGATCAGCTTTTGGGCTACGGCATACAGGATGTTGTCGTAGGCGTAGCGGTCGCGGAAACCGCCCTTCAGCGGCACGTGCGCCAGGCGCCGCACCACTTCTTCGTTGCTGTAGCTGGTGGCCGGCCAGAACAACAGGTCGCCGGCACCGAGGCTCAGGCCGCTGCGATGGCTGAGCAGGTCGCGCACGCGCATCTCGCGGGTGACATAGGCATCGGACATCTGGAACCACGGCAGGTGATCCACCACCCGGTCCTCGAGCTTGAGCTTGCCTTCGTCGGCCAGGATCGACAGCGCCGCGGAGGTGAAGGCCTTGGTATTGGAGGCGATCGCGAACAGGGTCTGCGCATCCACCGGCTCCGGCTTGCCGAGTTCGCGCACGCCGTAGCCGCGCTCAAGCACCACCTTCCCGTCCTTGACGATGGCGATGGCGATGCCCGGCACGTCGAACTGCTTGCGCACGCGCTCCACCTGCGCATCGAGATCCTGCAAGGCCGGCGGCAACGCGGCCGGGGCCGGCGCGGGAGTTGACGACGTGGGGGCCGGCGCCTGCGCCTGCACGGTGGCGCTCACCGCCAACAACAGGCCGCAGCCCATCGAGATGCTCTTCAACTGCGTCGCTCCTGAAAGAACCAAGGGAAAGGGACCGGCCGGCGCGGGCTGCGGCGCAGGCCTAGCCACGCGGGCGTCGCCGCCGAGTGTAGGCCAGCGCGTGCGCAGGCGGCAGTGCCGCGCTTGCAGGGCCGCGTCGCAGACGGTGCGACGACGCCGCGCTGCGGCACAATCGGGTCTTCCCCCTCCGCTCGCGTACCCGCATGAACGATCTTTTCGACTCCGCCCCGGCCGCGCCGGACGGCATCCGCGTCGGCATCGGCGGCTGGACCTACGCGCCGTGGCGCGGCGGCATGTTCTATCCGCAGGGCCTGGTGCAGCGCCGCGAGCTGGAATACGCCAGCCGCCACGTCACCAGCATCGAGATCAACGGCACCTACTACGGCGCGCAGAAGCCGGACACCTATGCGCGCTGGCGCGACGAGACGCCGCCGGGTTTCCTGTTCTCGGCCAAGGCGCCCAAGCGCATCACCGCGCTGCGGCGGCTGGCCGGCGCCGGCACGCAGATCGAGGATTTCGTCGGCGGCATCGCCAGTCTCGGCGACCGCCTCGGCCCGCTGCTGTGGCAGTTCGAGCACGGCCACCGCCTGGACCTGGACGACCTGGCCGCGTTCCTGGACTTGCTGCCGCGCAAGGCCGGCGGACGCCGGCTGCGCCACGTGCTGGAAGTGCGCGACCCGGCCTGCGTCGGCCCGGAACTGCTGCAGCTGACCCGCCGGCACGGCGTGGCCACGGTGTTCACCGATTCGCCCGAGTTCCCCTCCTTCGCCGACCTGGGCACCGACTTCGTCTATGCACGGCTGATGCGCAGCCGCGCCGACGTCGCCCATGGCTACCCGCCCAAGGAGCTTCAGGCCTGGGCCGCGCACGCGCAGGCCTGGCGCCGCGGCGAGGACCCGCAGGCGCTGCCGCACGCCGACACGACCGTGGCCAAGACCACGCCGCGCGAAGTCTTCGTCTACTTCATCAGCGCCGCCAAGGAACGCAATCCCGCAGCGGCGATGGCCCTGCTGAAGATCCTCGGGTCCGCCGCACAGGCGTGACGCGCTGTGCCGCACGCACGCGACGTGCGGCACAGCGCAAGCGCGACCGCCGACGCCGCGGTCGCACGACGGCTGAACCGGGCATCGACCGCGCACACCCGGCGACACCTGGCAGTCGCCGCACTGCGGTACAACAGCGCCGGTCCGGTGCCATCGCCGGGCCGCGGCCACCGGTCGCGCCTCCACACGCGGAGCCCATCGATGCGGATCAAGCGCACGCTCGAACGTCTTCCCGGCGGCATGATGCTGGCGCCGCTGCTGCTGGGCGCCCTCTGCCACACCCTGTGGCCGCAGGCCGGCGCCTGGTTCGGCTCGTTCACCCAGGGCCTGATCGGCGGGCTGGTGCCGATCCTGGCGGTGTGGTGCTTCTGCCTGGGCGCCTCGATCCGGCTGCGCAGCGGCGGCCGCGTGCTGCGCGCCTCCGGCGTGCTGGTGCTGACCAAGATCGCGGTGGCGTGGCTGACCGCGGTGATCGCCGCGCGCCTGCTGCCGCCGGGCGGCATCGTCGCCGGCGTGTGGAGCGGCATGTCGGTGCTGGCGCTGGTCGCAGCGATGGACATGACCAATGCCGGCCTGTTCGCCGCGCTCATGCAGCAGTACGGCGGCCGCGGCGAGGCCGGCGCGATGGCGCTGATGTCGCTGGAATCCGGGCCACTGGTGACCATGCTGATCCTCGGCACTGCCGGCGTCGCCAGCTTCGAACCGCGGCTGCTGCTCGGCGCGGTGCTGCCGCTGCTGGCTGGTTTCGTGCTCGGCAATCTGGACCCGGCGCTGCGCGCCCTGTTCGCGCGGGCGGTGCCGGCGCTGATCCCGTTCTTCGCCTTCGCCCTGGGCAATACCCTGGACCTGCGCATGGTCGCCCACGCCGGCGTGGCCGGGGTCGCGCTCGGCCTGCTGGTGATCGTGGCGACCGGGATCCCGCTGCTGCTGGCCGACCGCTGGCTGGCCGGCGGTAACGGCAGCGCCGGCCTCGCCGCCTCCAGCACCGCCGGCGCCGCGGTGGCCACGCCGGCACTGGTGGCGGCAGTAGCGCCGCAGTTCCAGGCCACCGCGCCGGCCGCGACCGCGCTGGTGGCGACCTCGGTGGTGGTGACGGCGCTGCTGGTGCCGCCGCTCACCGCCGCCTATGCGCGCAGGATGGCGCGGACCACGTCGCCGTCCGCAGCGGACGCCTGATCCGCCCCCCGATCTGCGACCGTCGCGCCGTGCTTTGCGCGACAATATGCGGATGCCGATGCACCCCACCACCAAAGCCCAGCTGCAAATCCATTTCTGCGTCCTGCTGTGGGGAATCACCGCGATTCTCGGCAAGCTGATCACCCTGCCCGCGCTGCCGCTGGTGTGGTGGCGGATGCTGATGGTGGTGGCCGCGCTGGCCTTGCTGCCGCGGGTGTGGCGCGGACTGGCCGCACTGACGCCGAAACTGGCGCTGGGCTACGCCGTGGTCGGCGCCCTGGTCGGCCTGCACTGGCTGACCTTCTACGGCGCGATCAAGCTGGCCAACGCCTCGGTGGCGGCGACCTGCATCGCGCTGGCGCCGGTGTTCACCGCGGTGATCGAACCGTGGGTGGCGAAGCGGCCGTTCCGCCCCAGCGAACTGGCCTTCGGCCTGGCGGTGCTGCCGGGCGTGGCCCTGGTGGTCGGCGGCGTGCCGCACGGGATGCGCGCCGGCGTGGCGGTCGGTGCGGTGTCGGCGCTGCTGGTGGCGGCCTTCGGCTCGCTCAACAAGCGCCTGGTCGACCACGCCGATCCGCTGACCGTGACCGCGCTGGAACTGGGCGCCGGCACCCTCACCCTCACCGCGCTGGCGCCGTTGCTGCCGTTCGTGCTGCCGGCCCTGAGCGGGCCCTTGCTGGTGCTGCCCAGTCTGCACGACACAGCCCTGCTGCTGGCGCTGGCGCTGCTCTGTACGCTGCTACCGTTCGCCCTGGCCCTGGTCGCGCTGCGCCGGCTCAGCGCCTACGCGGTGCAACTGGTCACCAACCTGGAACCGGTCTACGCGATCGTGTTCGCGATCGTGCTGCTGGACGAGCAGCGCCAGCTCACCGGGCTGTTCTACCTCGGCGTGGCGGTGATCCTGGGCGCGGTGTTCCTGCATCCACTGCTGACGCGCACGCGCCCGGTGCAGCACCCGGAACTGCTGGCGACCTGCGAGGCGAAGAACGTGGTGGAGTGAGCGCTGGCGCGCTCACTCCGGGATTGGGGATTGGAGATTCGGGATTGGCCCCGTCCTGCACATTTGCGGCATGACCGCAGGCCAACGCGAAGGGCGTGGCATGCTCGACATTCCTAGCCCCTCTCCCCCCGGGAGAGGGGTTGGGGTGAGGGTACGGCGCGAAAGCGTCTGGCGGAATGTAAGTGCGCGAGGCGACGCGCCTACCCTCATCCGCTCCTGCGGGGCATCTTCTTCCAGCAGGAAGGATCCTAAGTATCGTCCCGTCGCGACGAGATAGCGCGCCTACGCCGCCAGCGACACGCAATCGCGGCCGGCGCGCTTGGCCTCGTACAGGGCCTGGTCGGCACGCTTGAGCAGGTCCTCGGCGCTCTCGCGGCCTTGCAACGTCGCCACGCCGATGCTGGCGGTGAGCGGCACGCCGAGCTGCAGCAGGCTGGTGTCCTGGCGCAGGCGCTCGCAGGTGCGCACCGCCTGCGCCGCGTCCAGGCCCGGCAGCAGCAGCGCGAACTCCTCGCCGCCGTAGCGCGCGACCACGCTGTCCGGCGGCATCCGCGTGCGCAGCATGTCGGCCAGCGCCAGCAACACCTCGTCGCCCTTGTCGTGGCCGTGCAGGTCGTTGACGCTCTTGAAGTAATCCAGGTCCAGGATCGCCACGCTGAGCGGCGCGGCGCCCCGTTGCGCCGCTTCGGCATGGGTCATCAGGGCGGTGGCGAAGGCACGACGGTTGAGCAGACCGGTCAGCGGATCGGTGCGCGCCTGCTCCAGCAGTTCGGCGTTGAGCGATTCCAGCGAGTGCTGGTACTGCAGCAACTGCTGCTCGTACCAGGCGCGTTCGCGCAGCTGCAGCGCCAGCGCATGGCTGCTGCGGCGCAGCTCGATCAGTTGCATCACCTGCCGCGACAACGCCTGCAGCGCCGCCAGTTGTTCCGGCTGCAGGGTCCGCGGACGGTTGTCGAGCACGCACACGGTGCCGACCGGCAGGCCGTCACGGGTCAGCAGCGGCGCGCCCGCGTAGAACCGCACGCCGCCCTCGGTGACCAGCGGATTGTGCTGGAAGCGCGCATCGGCGGTGGCGTCGGCGACCACCATCACCTGCTCCGGGGTCAGGATGGTATGGCCGCAGAAGGACTCGTCGCGCGCGGTGCTCAACAGGCGCACGTTGCGCTGCGCCTTCAGCCATTGACGCTCGTCGTCCACCAGCGAGATCAGCGCCGAGGGCGTGTCGCACAGCTTGGCGGCGATGTCGACCAGATCGTCGTAGGACGCTTCCGGTTCGGTATCGAGGATCTGCAACGCATGCAGCGCCTGCAGGCGCGCGGCTTCGTTGTCGGGCTTGCGGGGCTTGATCACAGGGTACCTGGCAGCGGCAATGGTGCGCGTTGCGCAGTATGGCCATATCCGCGGCGGACGCCAGTCCTGGCAGGCGCGCCACCTGTACAATTTGGCCGCGCGGCGGCGGCCAACGGCCGACACTGAGACGCCGTTACCACTCCTGGCGCTGCGGCAGCAGGCCGCGCAGTTCCTGCTCGGTGAGATTGCGCCACTGGCCCGGCTTCAGCGCGCCAATCTTGATGTTGTCGATGCGCACGCGGCGCAACTGGGTGACGCGGTAGTCGAAGGCCGCGGCCATCAACCGGATCTGCCGGTTGAGCCCCTGCTCCAGCACGATGCGGAACCCGAACTTGGCGATCCGCGCGGTGCGGCACGGCAGCGTCATCTGGTCGTGCACGCGCACGCCACGCGCCATGCCGCGCAGGAATTCGTCGGTGACCGGCTTGTTCACCGCCACCAGATATTCCTTCTGATGGCGGTTCTCGGCGCGCAGGATCTCGTTGACGATATCGCCGTTGCTGGTCATCAGGATCAGCCCCTCGGACTCCTTGTCCAGGCGCCCGATCGGGAAGATGCGCTGCTCGTGGCCGACGAAGTCGACGATGTTGCCCTTGACCGCGCTCTCGGTGGTGCAGGTCACCCCGACCGGCTTGTTCAGCGCGATGTAGACGTGGCGGCGCCCGCTCTTGGCCTTGGCGCGCGCACGCAGCGGCTGCCCGTCGACCTTGACCTCATCGCCCTCGCCCACCACCGAACCGACGCCGCCCGGCATGCCGTTGACGGTGACCCGGCGCGCGGCGATCAGCCGATCGGCCTCGCGGCGCGAGCAAAAACCGGTCTCGGCGATGTGCTTGTTGAGGCGGACTGGCATGGGGCGGGGATTCGGGATTGGGAATTAGGGATTCGCTAAAGCGGGCGATCGTGTACGGCGACGCTACGGGGAGCCAGGCAGTGCAAGGCGGCAGGCGGTGGGCGGACGCGACCGGGCTGCGGCGCGCATGCCCACGTCACGGCAGGGACGCGACCTGCCCGACGGCACGGGCGACATCAGGATCAGGGAACGCTACAACGAATCCCCAATCCCGACTCCCCACTCCCGGCCGCTCAACGCTTCGGCGGCCCCTTGCGCGGCGGGCGGTCGGCGGCGAAGCGGCCGGCCGGGCGCGGGCCGGCGGCATTGGGCTTGCCGCCGGGCTTGCCGGTACGGGCGAACTTGGGCTTGAACAGCGCGCTGCCGGCATCGTCGCCCTCGAGCTTGCGCATCTGCAGTTGCTGGCCGGACACCCAGACCTTCTTCAGGTGCGTCAGCAGCTCGCGCGGCATGTCCGCCGGCAGGTCCAGGACCGAATGATCGTCATGGATGTCGATGCGGCCGATGTACTTGCTCTCCAGCCCGGCTTCGTTGGCGATCGCGCCGACGATGTTGGCCGGCTTGACCCCGTGCTGGTGGCCGACCTCAATGCGGTAGGTCTCCATGCCCACTTCCGGCGCGCCGCGCGGCGCTTTCGGCGCCTTGTCGCGGCGCGGCGCCTCGAAGCTGCCGACGTCGCGGTGGTAATCGAAATCCTCGCCGCGCGCGGCCGGGGCCGGACGCGCCGGACGCTCGCCGTCGTCGCGGCGCGGCGCACGCGGCTCGCGCTCGAACTTCGGCTCGAAACGGGGACGTTCCGGGCGCTCGGTGCGCTCGGTGCGCTCGGTGCGTTCGCGGCGCTCGAAGCGTTCGCCTTGCGGGGCACGCGGACGGTCCGGGGCCAGCAGCAGCGGCGTATCGCCCTGCAGCAGGCGCGCCAGCGCTGCCGCCACTTCCACCATCGGCACGTTCTTCTCGGCCTCGAACTTCTGCAGCAGATCGCGGTACATGTCGATGCCACCGCTGGCGATGGTCTCGCTGATCTTCTCCATGAAGCGGGTCACGCGCTGGTCGTTGACCGCGTCGACGCTGGGCAGCTGCATTTCCTCGATCGGCTGCCGGGTGGCACGCTCGATCGCGCGCAACATGCCGCGCTCGCGCGGGCTGACGAACAGGATCGCCTCGCCGCTGCGCCCGGCACGGCCGGTGCGGCCGATGCGGTGCACGTAGCTTTCGGTGTCGTAGGGGATGTCGTAGTTCAGCACGTGGCTGATCCGCTCCACGTCCAGGCCGCGCGCGGCCACGTCGGTGGCGACCAGGACGTCGAGCTTGCCGTCCTTGAGCTGCTGGATCACCCGCTCGCGCTGCGCCTGCTGGATGTCGCCGTTGATCGCCGCCGCGGCCAGGCCGCGCGCCTGCAGCTTCTGCGCCAGTTCGTCGGTGCCGGCCTTGGTGCGCGCGAAGATGATCATCGCGTCGAACGGCTCGACCTCCAGGATCCGGGTCAGCGCGTCGAGCTTGTGCAGCCCGCTCACCGCCCAGTAGCGCTGGCGGATGTTGGCCGACGTGGTGGTCTTGGAGGCGATGATCACCTCGGCCGGGTCGTTCAGATAGGTCTGCGCAATGCGCTTGATCGCCGGCGGCATGGTCGCCGAGAACAGCGCCACCTGGCGCGAGTCGGGCAGCTTCTTCAGCACCGCCTCGACATCGTCGATGAAGCCCATGCGCAGCATCTCGTCGGCTTCGTCCAGCACCAGCGTCCTCAGTTCGGACAGGTCCAGGGTGCCGCGGTCGAGATGGTCGATGACCCGCCCGGGGGTGCCCACCACCACGTGCACGCCGCGCTTGAGCGCCGACAGCTGCTGCACGTAGGGCTGGCCGCCGTACACCGGCAGCACCTGAAAGCCGGGGATCGCCGCGGCATAGCGGTGGAACGCCTCGGCCACCTGGATCGCCAATTCGCGCGTGGGCGCCAGCACCAGCGCCTGCGGCTTGCGCTGGGCGAAATCCAGCCGCGACAGGATCGGCAGCGCGAACGCGGCGGTCTTGCCGGTGCCGGTCTGGGCCTGGCCGAGCAGGTCGCGGCCGGTCAGCAGCGCCGGGATGGTGGCGGCCTGGATCGGCGAAGGCGACTCGTAGCCGACGTCGGCGACCGCCTTCATCACAGCAGGGGAGAGGCCGAGATCTGCGAACAGCAGCGGCGCGGGGGTATCTTGGGACATGGGAGACTCCGGAGGCGCCGCAGAGAACCGGCAGGCGCAAAGAAGCCCTATTGTGCCCCGTGACGGGCCGCATGTCGAAAGCGGGTGAAGGTCGCCGTTCAGCGTGGCCGCACGCGCACTATCCCACGTACCGCTTTCGCGCGCGATTCCAGGACGCGCGGGCCACCCGCGTACGACCGCCATGACACCCAGCCGACCGAAACACTGGGCGTTTTGCCCGCGAATGACCGACAATGGGCGCCGATTTCCGAGCAACCCCCAATGCAGACCATCGATCTCCAGCTAGAAAGCGACTACGTGGAACTCAAGCACCTGTTGAAACTGACCGGCCTGTGCGACAGCGGCGGCGCGGCCAAGGCCGTGATCAGCGAAGGCCAGGTGCGCGTGGATGGCGAGGTCGAACTGCGCAAGGCCTGCAAGGTGCGCGCGGGCCAGGTGGTACAACTGGGCGACGTGCAGGTGCAGGTGCTCGGCAAGGTATGACCGCCATCGGCAAACCCGGCCTGCCATGCGCCGGCCGGCGGCGCCGGACAGCGCGGATCGCCAAACGATGCTGATCACGCTCGGCATCCGCAACATCGCGCCGTCCGCGGAAGATCCGCACCACGACGTGTACATCGTGCAGCTCGACCCCGACGCAGCGCAGCCGTTCCGCCTGGGGCAGTCCATCCGCGGCGGCCACGCGGAGCGCGGCGGTTCCATCTCCCTGGCGCTGGACGAACTGGAGGCCTGGACCGGCGACTGGCGCCAGCACCTGCGCCACGCCGGCTGCGCCTGGGCCATCGCGCCGATCGAAGCGGCGCAGCGCAGCGGCGACCTGCAGAGCGCCCTCGCCCAACTCGCCGCCGGTGCGGCGCAACGACGTTCAACCTGAGGTCGCTGACCCAGGATGCTTGTCTTCCGCCCACTGCAGCAGGCTTTTTGTAATCCCCCGTAGGAGCGGCTTCAGCCGAGACCGGGCTTTCCTGATAAAGCCTGTCGCGGCTGAAGCCGCTCCTACGAGAAAGCGCACAACAGGCTCAGCCGTGACCCGAGGCCCGGCGACAACGCCACGCCGCACGCCACACCGCCTGCGCCGACGCGTCCCTCCTCTCTCGCCGCATGCCTGAACTCAACGCGCCATGGCCGCCACGCGCTGGGTCAGGTGCGCGGCGATCGCGCGCTTGAACGGCGCGACCCGGTCGGCCACGCGCAGCGCGGCGCTGCGCAGGGCACGCGCCGGCAGGCGGTCGTCGGTGTACAGCGCGGCGATCGCGTTGGTCGCCTCGTACAGCGGCCGCGTGGCCAGCCGGTGCCCGCGCTGGTAGCCGGCCAGCAGGTCGGGCGCGGCGATGTCGCCGCCACGCGCCACCGCCGCGTGCAGCGCGCGCGCCAGCCGCGCCTGGCTCTGCAGGCCGAAGTTGAACCCATGCGCGGTCACTGGATGCATGCCCACCGCGGCGTCGCCGATCAAGGCATAGCGCTCGGCCACGAAGCGCTGCGCGTACACCGCCACCAGCGGATAGGCCTGCGGCCGCACCAGCGGCGTCATGTCGCCCAGGCGGTGCTCGAAGCAGGCGCCGATCTCCGCCCCCAGCTCTGCCTCGTCCATCTGCAGCAGGGCCTGCGCGCGCTCTGGCGGCAGGGTCAGCACCGCCGAGGCCTCGTTGCCGTGCAACGGCAACAGCGCCATGGTGCGGCCGTAGCCGAACCACTCCCAGGCGGTCTGATGGTGCGGGCGCTCGTGGCGCACGCGGCACACCAGCATGGTGCGGCCGAAATCGCGCAGCTGCGCGCCGATCCCGCTCATGCGCCGGGTGCTGGAGAAGCGGCTGTCGGCCGCCACCACCAGGCGCGCGGCCACGCTGCACCCGTCGGAAAGCTGCAATTGCGCCTGGCGCGCGTCGCGGCGCAGCGCCTGCACCGAGACCCCGTCGAGCAGGGTCAGGCCGGGCTGGTCCTGCACCGCGGCGAACGCGGCGCGGCGGATCAGGTGATTGGGCACCAGCCAGCCGAGATCGCCATGGCCGCCCTCGCCCGCGGCGAAGGTCAGCGCGAACGGCGAGGAGCCGTTCATCACCCGCGCATCGCGCAGCGGCGCAATCGCCTGCGGGTCGATCCGCGCCCACAGGCCCAACTGTTCCAGCAATGCCCGCGAAGCATGGGTCAGGGCGATTTCGCGGCCATCGAAGGCGGCCTCGGCCAGCGCCGCGCGCGGCTGCGGCTCGATCAGCGCCAGCGACAGGCCGCTGCCGGCCAGCGAGCGGGCGAAGCACAGGCCGGCAGGGCCGGCACCGACGATGGCGATATCCACTTGCATGCGACGACTCCGTGATCGGACCCGACCAGGATACGACCGTCGCGCAGCGCGTCCTTGATCTGGATCAGCGCTGCGACGATCGGTCGCAACCCGCGCCGCTCAGAGCAACGCCCACACCAGTTGCAGGATCGCCCACAGCGACACCACCCACACCAGGCTGCGCACGTACGGCACGCCGGCCGCGTACAGCGGCACGTAGGCCACCCGCGCCCACAGGTAGATCTGCGCCGACAGCGCGGTGTGCGCATCGCCCTTGCCCAGCGCCGCCACCGCCACCGCCGCTGCGGCGAAGAACGGGAAGGTCTCCAGGAAGTTGCGCAGCGCGCGGTCCAGGCGCCCGGCCACGCCGGCCGGCGGCGGTTGCGGCGCATCGCGCGCACTGGCATTCCATTTCACCCCGCGTTGCGCGGTGACGAAGGCGGAGGCAAGCAGCAGTTGCGCGATCCCGAGCAGAATCGCCCAGGCCAGCATGCGGATTTCGATGGGCATCGGAGTCTCGTAGGGAAAGGGAAGACGGCGCGCAGCATGCCGCTCAGTCGGGCATGCCGACGTGATAGCCGACCAGTCGCCAGGTCTTGTCCTCGTCCAGCCGCAACGACACCAGCTCGCGCACCGGCTGCGGCGCGTTGGCGAAGCGGCTGGGGAAGCTGACGTTGACGTAGGTGCCCGGCGGCACCTGCGAGCCGGCGGCGTACTGCACGCGCGCCACGCTGGCGACGCCGCGGCCGATCAGCGCGCCCAGCCGCGCACGCGCAGCGTCGATCTCGCGCACGAACACAGCACGCGTCACCGCCTTCTTCGCTACCGCCGAGGCGCCGTCCCACAGCTCGCCAGCGCGCCCGGCATCGACCAGCTGCGCGGCGCGCAGCCCGGCCTGCGCCATCTGCGCATCCTGCTTGGCCAGCGGCCCGGGGGCAGGCACAGCGGCGCCGGCGTGGCGCGGCGCCGGTTTCGGTGCAGCCGCGGGCGCGGCAGCGGGCGTTGCTGGCGGAGCGGCGGGCGGCACGGGCGCAGCCGACGGCACTGGCGCCGCGGTTTGCGCGAAGGCGGCGCCGGCCATCAGGGCCAGCAGGACGACAGGCAGGCGAAATGCAACGGACGTGGGCAAGGAGATCGCTCGGCAGCGGCGGTGGCGAGGGCCGCAGTCTACGCCGCCATGGCGGCCCCGCGCAGCGGCGCCTATGGCGTCTCCTCGCCAGGCGCCACCGCGGCCGGAACGGCGTAGCGCTGCCGGTGCCAGGCGCGCCAACTGGCCCACAGCGCCCAGGCGGTCGCCGCAAGCAAGCCGAACAGGCTCAGCAGCGAGCCGGTGCGCGCCAGCCAGGGCGCATGCAGGCCATTGGCGACGTGCAGCAGCACTTCGGCGATCAGGAAACCGCCCAGCGCCAGCAAGGCCGGGGGCAGGTACAGCCGCAGCATCAAGCGGGTTCCGGCGGCCATGCGCGTGCTCCGGGTTGGGATGCGGCGACGCTAGCCCCGCGTCCATGCCCGCCACGTGAATGACCGGCACGCACCGCAATCTCCGTTCAGGCGCCGGGCGAGGCCAGCGGCAGCGTCGCCACGTCGATCTCCGACAGCGGGCTTTCGGCCGGACAGGCCTGGTCCGGGAATCCGAAGCGCTGCTTCAGCGCCTGGCCGCAGGCGGTCAGGCTTTCCAGATCCACATCCTTCCTGGTCTTGCACTCCTGGTCGAAGGCGACCAGGAACGCATCCTTGCGCCGCACGAAATCGTCGCCGCACTTGCGCAGTTGCTTGATCCGCTCCAGGTCGTCCTGCACCGCGTTGGTGCCATCGAGCCCGTACTGCTTGAGTTCGTCGCTGGTGAGCAGACGCAGACTGCGGTTGGGCACGGTCATCATCAGATCGGCCACCGCCACCGCCACGCCGTTGCGCTCCAGGTAGTCCTTGACGTTGCCATAGACCTCCTGCAACTCGCGGTTGAGCTCGGCGCGCGAGGTCGCGGTGGAACTGATCCGCATCATCCGGTGGATGCCGACGTTACCCGAGATCAGCCGGTTGTCGCCGGCGGCCAGCACGAACACGCAGGCGCTGTGGCAGACCGAGCCTTCGCGCACCCACACGGTCCAGCCGGATTCGCCGATCGCATCGCCGGCACGAATCGCCGCCTCGACCTGGCCGCCACTGGAATCCAGGTCGAGCACGCGCTTGCCGATGCCGGTCTGTTTGGCCACTTCGGCCAGGCGCCGCACCATTTCGGCGAAGCCGGCATTGATCTTGCCGACATAGCGCACCCGCATCAGCCCGCGCTCGCGGCACGGCGCCAGCGCCGCTTCGACAGCGGGCCGATCCAGCCCGGCCAGCGGCTGGCCGTCGCCGGCCTCGGCGGCATAGTCGGTGTCGCAACTGATGAAGGCCTCGCCGTTCTCCAGGGTGGCCTCGTCCCAGGCCAACGGGTCGCGCTTGGGCGCGACCGCATGCGGCGGCGGTGCCGGCGGCGTGCCGATCGAGACCATGTGCTCGCCGTCGGCGGACGGGCTGTCGGCAACCGTCCGCGGCGTCGACGCCGGCTGCTGCCCGCACGCCAACAGGCCCAGGCAACACAGCGACAACCAGCAGAGTCTGAACGGAACGGCCAAGCGGAGCATCCATGGGGAACACGAAAAACACAGGCGCCAGGCACCCGTGGACCTAGTCTAGTGCCGCCGCACGACACCTCCCCAACTGCGCCTAAACCGCGGGCGCGACGGCCACGCGGCAGCCGCGGCATTGCTGTCCGAAAACGGCCAGTGCACCGCGCCCGAGCCGACTAGACTGGCGCCATGCCTGCCCTCGCCGCCACCGACCACACCCTCTACGACCGCGCCCGCCAGTCGCGCGACGCGCGCTTCGACGGGGTGTTCTTCACCGCCGTGCGCAGCACCGGCATCTACTGCCGGCCGGTGTGCCCGGCGCCGCCGCCCAAGCGCAGCAACGTGCGCTACTACCCCAGCGCCGCGGCCGCGGCGGCGGCCGGCTACCGGCCGTGCCTGCGCTGCCGCCCCGAACTGTCGCCGGAGGCGCAGCAGCACCTGGGCGAAGAGGTCGTGCGACGTGCGCTGGCGCTGATCGCCGAGGGTGCGCTGCAGGACGCCAGCGTCGCCGCGTTGGCGGCCGAACTGGGCATCAGCGCGCGCCAGCTGCAGCGCCTGTTCGTGGCCCAGCTCGGCGCCACCCCGGCGGCGGTGCACGCCACCCGGCGCCTGTTGCTGGCCAAGCAACTGCTCACCGAGACCGCCTTGCCGATCACCCAGGTGGCGCTGGCGGCCGGTTTCAACAGCCTGCGCCGCTTCAATGCCGCCTTCCTGGACGGCTGCGGCATGCCACCCTCGGCGATCCGCAAGCAGCGCGCCGAGAGCCCTGGGGGCGATCTGGTGCTGCGCCTGGGCTATCGGCCGCCGCTGGACTTCCCGGCGATGCTGGCGTTCCTGCGCAAGCGTGCGATCCCCGGCATCGAGCGCATCGGCGAGGCCAGCTACGAGCGCGTGCTGGGCCCGTGCGAGGCTTCCACCCGCATCCGCGTCGAGGCCGATCCGCAGCGCCACGAACTGCGCCTGCACATCGCTGCGGCCGATCCGCGCGCCATTCCCGATATCGTGCGCCGGGTACGCCGCGTGTTCGACCTGGATGCCGACCTGCGCGCGGTACATGCCACGCTCGGCGACGATCCGCTGCTGGCGCGCGCCATCGCCCGGCGTCCCGGGCTGCGCGTGCCGGGCGGCTGGGACGGGTTCGAAGTGGCGGTGCGCGCGGTGCTCGGCCAGCAGGTCAGCGTGGCCGGCGCGGCGACCCTGGCCGCGCGCCTGGTCGAGCGGCACGGCGCCGCGCGGCCCGGCCAGCCGCCGGGGCTGGACCGCGCCTTCCCGACGCCGCAGGCGCTGCGCGACGCGCCGCTGGAAGCGATCGGCCTGCCGCGCTCGCGTGCGGCGACGATCCGCGCGCTGGCGCAGGCGGTGCTGGACGGCCGCCTGTCCTTCCGCGCCGGCCAGCGCCTGGACGATTTCGTCGCCCACGCCGTCACCTTGCCGGGCATCGGCGCCTGGACCGCGCAGTACATCGCGCTGCGCGCGCTCGGCCAGCCCGATGCCTTCCCCGCCGGCGACCTGGTCCTGCAACGCATGCTCGGCGCGGACGGCGCACGCCTGAGCGAACGCGCCACCGAGGCGCGCGCGCAGGCCTGGCGGCCCTGGCGCGCCTACGCGGTGCTGCACCTGTGGCACCTGGCCAACGATCCTCCCGAGGAGACCCGCGCATGACCGCGTCCCCGCTGTACTACGACCGCTTCGACACGCCGATCGGCCTCCTCACCGTCGCCGTCGGCGACGATGGCGTGCGCCACATCCTGTTCCCGGAAAATCGCTACGACGCCCGCGGCCGTGCCGACTGGATCCACGATCCGGCGCCGGTGCGCGAGGCACGCGAGCAATTGCTGGCCTATTTCGCCGGCGAGCGCGAACGCTTCGACCTGCCGCTCGCCCCACACGGCACGGACTTCCAGCGCCGCGTGTGGCTGGCGCTGGCCGAGATCCCGTTCGGCGCGACCTGGAGCTACGCGCAGCTGGCGCAGCATCTCGGCCAGCCGCGTGCGGTGCGCGCGGTCGGCGCCGCCAACGGCCGCAACCCGCTGCCGATCGTGCTGCCCTGCCATCGGGTGATCGGCGCCAACGGCGCGCTCACCGGCTTCGGCGGCGGCCTGCCGACCAAGGCCGCGCTGCTGGCGCTGGAACGGCGCGACGGCAGCGGCACGACGTCCGGCACGATGGCGTCGCTGTTCGGCTGAGCGCAGCGAACGCTGCGGCGTCGCGCGTCGCGCGTCGCGCGTCGCGTGTGGCGCCGATGCCGATGCGCGCGCAGCGCGTCCTGTCTTCGCCACGTCACCGTGCGCGCTTTATGATGCCGCGATGATGTCCTCCGCCCTGCGTTCCACGCTCGTCTGCGCCACCCTATTACTCGGTGCCTGCGCCTCCACCCCTTCCACGCCGTCGCACGCGACCGCCGCGGCCGCCGCACCCAGCGCCGCCGCACCGGCGACGCCGCCAGCGCCGGTGCTGTTGATCTCGATCGACGGCCTGCGCGCGGACATGCTCGATCGCGGCATCACCCCGAACCTGAGCCGCATGGTCCACGACGGCGTGCGCGCGCAGTGGATGACGCCCTCCTATCCGTCGCTGACCTTCCCCAACCACTACACCATCGCCACCGGCCTGCGTCCGGACCACCACGGCATCGTCCACAACAGCATGCAGGACCCGCTGCTGGGCACGTTCCAGATCAGCGATCGCGCCGCGGTCGGCGACGGCCGCTGGTGGGGAGGCGAGCCGATCTGGGTCGGCGTCGAGAAAGCCGGCCTGCACGCCGCGACCTGGGCCTGGCCGGGCAGCGAGGCGGCCATCCAGGGCGTGCGCCCCAGCCGTCGCCAGGCCTTCGACGCCGACATGCCGCCGAACGCACGGGTCGATCAGGTGCTGGGCTGGCTCGACGATACCGGCGCACCGCGTCCGCAGTTGCTGACGCTGTACTTCGAACAGGTGGACGAAGCCGGCCACGACCATGGCCCGGAGTCGCGGGAATACGCGCAGGCCATCGCCAGCATCGATGCGGCGATCGGGCATCTGCTCGACGGCCTGGCGCAGCGCGGCGAGCTGGACCGCATCAACCTGGTGCTGGTGTCCGACCATGGCATGGCCGCGGTGCCGCCCAAGCAGGTGCTGGCGGTCGAGGAGATGGTCCCGCCGCAACAGGTCACGGTGATCAGCTACGGGCAGTCGGTAGGCATCGCCCCGCGCCCGGGCCAGCAGGCGGCAGTGGAAGCGCGGCTGCTCGGCGCGCACCCGCAGTACGACTGCTGGCGCAAGGGCGAACTGCCGGCGCGCTGGCACTACGGCAGCAACCCGCGCATCCCGCCGATCGTGTGCCAGATGCACGAGGGCTGGGATGCGCTGCCGCGTGCGCGCATCGCCGAGAAGCCGCGCAGCCTGCGCGGCTCGCATGGCTACGACCCGGCGCTGCCGTCGATGCGTGCGGTGTTCGTCGCCCGCGGCCCGGCCTTCCGCCAGGGCGTCACCCTGCCGCCGATCGACAACGTCGACGTCTATCCCTTGCTGACCCGCCTGCTCGGCATCCCCGCCGCGCCCAACGACGGCGATCCGCAGGCGCTGCTGCCGGCGCTGCGCTAGGGCGCCCGCACGGGGCGACGCGTGCGACAATGGCCGCATGCACTCGCCCGACTCCGCGCAACCGCCGCGTCTGCGCCAACTGATCTCGCAAGAGAGCTGGAAACAGCGCGCCGTGCTGTGGGGCGGCGCGGTAGCGGTGGCGCTGGTCTCCATCGTCTTCGCCAAGGCCAGCGACGCCGCCTTCCACGTGTTTCAGCGCATCATCGGGCATTCGCCGTGGTGGGCGTTGCTGCTGACCCCGAGCGTCTTCGCCCTGCTCGCCTGGCTCACCAACGGCGCGCTGCGCCCTACCCGCGGCAGCGGCATTCCGCAGGTGATCGCCGCGCTGGAGCGCCCCGACGACGGCTTCCGCCAGGCCAACCTGTCGCTGCGCGTGTCCGTGGGCAAGCTGATGCTGACCACCATGGCCTTGTTCGGCGGCGCTTCGATCGGCCGCGAAGGCCCGACCGTGCACGTCGGCGCCAGCCTGATGTACGTGTTCGGGCGCTGGTTCGGCTTCCGCGATGCGCGCCAGGCCAGCCATTTCCTGCTGGCCGGCGGCGCCGCCGGCATCGCCGCCGCGTTCAACACGCCCCTGGCGGGCGTGGTGTTCGCCATCGAGGAACTGAGCGGGCGCTTCGAGCACCACTTTTCCGGCACCCTGCTGACCGCGGTGATCGTCGGCGGCGTGATCTCGCTGGGCCTGCTCGGCGACTACACCTACTTCGGCCGGGTCGCCACCGCCGGCCTGCCGCTGGGCAAGGCGTGGCTGGCGATCCTGCTGTGCGGCGTGGTCGCCGGCCTGCTCGGCGGCGCTTTCGCGCGCATGGTGCTGCTGACCGTCGCCGGCAAGCCGCGCTGGCTGGGCGAGCTGCGCCGGCGCCAGCCGGTCCTGCTGGCCGCACTGTGCGGCCTGGCGCTGGTGCTGCTGGGCCTGATCTTCGGCACCGGCGCGTTCGGTACCGGCTACGAGCAGGCGCGCAGCCTGGTGCAGGGGCACGCCAGCGTCGGCCACGAATTCGGCCTGATGAAGCTGCTGGCGAACCTGGTGTCCTACGTCGCCGGCATTCCCGGCGGCCTGTTCTCGCCGGCCCTGGCGGTCGGCGCCGGGCTCGGCCACAACCTGGCCGTGCTGATGCCGGGCGTGGACCCGCGCATCTTCGTGCTGCTGGGCATGTGCGCCTATCTCACCGGGGTGACCCAGGCGCCGCTGACCTCGGCGGTGATCTCGCTGGAACTCACCGACAGCAGCGACATGCTGCTGCCGATCCTGGCCACGGTACTGATCGCCCGCGGCGCCTCGGCGCTGGTCTGCCGCACGCCGATCTATCGCGGCCTGGCCGAGCTGTTGCTGGTGGCGCCGCCGCCGGCGCCCGCGCCGCCTGCCGAAGAGGAAGCGCCGATCTCGCTGGCCGCCGATCTGGCCGGCAGCGACCACGACGACCGCGACGACGGCCCCACCGCGCCACGTCCGCACTGAGCGGCGGTTGGTCCTGCGCGGCGGCTCGCCCTGAGCGGCCGCGTGTCCTGAGCGGCAGCGCGATCGGGATGACGTTTCGCTCCGTCCTGCTCCACTGCAAGCCGTCCACCCCCGCATCACGGCACTGCCAGGCATGCACGCCAGGCAAAAAAAACGCGGCGCAAGCGCCGCGTTCTTCGTCAACCGGTGGCTGGCTCAGCCGGCCTTGGCGACCGTCTTCTTGGCCACGGCCTTCTTCACCGCCGGGGCCTTGACCACCGACTTCTTCGCGGCCGGCGCGGCAGCGCCCACGGCCACCTTGCTCACGCTGTGCGAGCGCGAATTGCCGTAGCTGGCGTTGTAGCGCTTGCCCTTGGCGGTCTTGCGGTCACCCTTACCCATGCTCATCGACTCCTGAATGTGTTTGCGAAAACCCCCGCGAGCTGCACGGGGTTTGGCGAGGCCAACGCGGTCAGCGCCCTCGCGCAAGGGCGGCAAGACTACCACGTGCGCTCAGTGGGCGCAGCTTGCGTCGTGCACGTGGCCGTGGTTCAGCCGCAGGTTGAGTAGGTGGGCCAGCCCGACCAGGGTGCCGCCGAAGGTCATGATCGCCGCATGCGGCGCCACCGCGTGGTGCAACGCCGGCACCAGCAACCCGGCCCACAGCGACAACAGGCCCAGCAGCAGCAATCCCAGCGCCTGCCACACGCGATGGCGGCGATAGCCGAGCACCAGGCTGAACAGGCCGAGGCACGTCACGAACAGCACCAGGGTGCGCTCCACGCCGTCGCCCAACCACATCGACAGGCCCAGCGACGGCAGCACCGCCAGCGCCAGCGGCAACACCGCGCAATGCACCGCGCACAGGAGCGAACCGGTGGCGCCGAGGCGGTCGAGCGCGGCGCGCAGATCGAACGGTGAGGACATGACGGTCGGCACGGTTGAAAGTGTTACGGAATAATATAACATTCGGCCGCCGGCGACCAGCGCGTCCCGCGCCCCTTCCTGGACTGTCCGCCGCGATTGCGCGGCGCCGGTCGCGCGCGCGTCGCCACGAACATCCCTCCAAATGGAATGCCCATGCCCTCTTCCCGCCCCGCCCTGCTCCGCCGTTCCGCCCTGTCCCTGGCCCTGCTTGGCCTGTTGAGCCCGTCGCTGGCCCTCGCCGCCGACCCGACCACCACGACGACCGCCGCCGATGCCACGCCGCCGGCCAGCGACAGCCGCCACGGCGCAGGCCACACGCAGGACCGGCACGTGAAGGACATGGACCAGGTGGTGGTCACCGCCAGCCCGCTGCGCGATGCCGCCGGCGCACTGAGCCAGCCGGTGGACGTGCTGGCCGGCGAGCGCCTGGACGAGAACCGCGGCGCCAGCATCGGCGAGACCGTGGCCAGCCTGCCGGGCGTGCAGAGTTCCAACTTCGGCCCCGGCGTGGGCCGGCCGATCATCCGCGGCCTCGACGGCCCGCGCGTGGCGGTGCTCAACGACGGCCTGTCCTCGCAGGACGTGTCCACGGTCAGCCAGGACCATTCGCCGGCGGTGGAACCGTTCCTGGCCGACCAGATCGAGGTGCTGAAGGGCCCGTCGACCCTGCTGTACGGCTCCGGCGCCATCGGCGGCGTGGTCAACGTGGTCGACGGGCGCATCGCCGAGACCCCGGTCGACGGCGTGCACGGCCGTGCCGAGGCGCGCTGGGAAGGCGGCGACAAGAGCGGCAACACCGACATGTTCCGGGTCGACGCCGGCAACGGCAGCGGCCTGTCGATCCATGCCGACGGCGTGTATCGGAATCTGAAGGACTACGACACGCCGCAGGGCCCGCAGCTCAATTCGTTCGTCAAGTCCAAGGTCGGCTCGATCGGCAGTTCGCTGGCCGGCGACTGGGGCTTCGTCGGCGTGTCGGTCTCGCGCTTCCGCGACGACTACGGCAACCCGGGCGAACCCGGCGATCCGGCCGCCGGCGAGCGCGGCGTGTCGCTGCAGCTGCACCAGGACCGCTTCGAGCTCAAGGGCGCGCTGAACGACCCGTGGGGCGACGGCAGCGCGCTGCGCTACAGCTTCGGCCACACCGCCTACACCCACACCGAGTTCGAAGGCGCGGAAGTGGGCACCAAGTTCGACAAGCGCGCCAACGAAGGCCGCGTGGAGGCCTCCTTTGGCCTGGGCGGCGGCTGGCAGACCGCGGTCGGCGTGCAGGGCAGCGATTCGACCTTCCAGGCGGTCGGCGAAGAGGCCTTCGTGCCGAAGACCGACACCCGCGCCATCGGCGTGTTCGCACTCGCGCGCAACAGCTGGGACCGCGTGCAGGCCGAGCTCGGCGCGCGCGTGGACAAGACCAAGTACGAGACCGACACCGGCGTGGACCGCGACTTCACTCCGAAGAGCCTGTCGCTGAGCGGCGGTTTCCGCTTCAACGAACAGTGGCGCCTGACCGCCAACCTCGACCACGCCGAGCGCGCCCCGGCCGAGGAAGAGCTGTTCGCCAACGGCCCGCACATCGCCACCCTCGCCTACGAGATCGGCAACCCCGATCTGAAGACCGAAAAGGCCAACCAGGCCGAGCTGGGCCTGATCTTCAAGAACGACTGGGTCGACGCCAAGGTGGCCGGTTACTACAACCGCTACGACGACTTCATCTACATCGTCGACACCGGCGGCCAGTGGTACCACGAGGAGGACAACGACTTCCTGCCGATCCGCCAGTGGACCCAGGCCGATGCGATCTTCCACGGCTTCGAGGGCGAGGCCACCTTCCACCTGGCCAACAACGACAGCGGCGCCTGGGACCTGCGCGTGTTCGGCGACACCGTGCGTGCGCGGCTGAAGGACGGCGGCAACCTGCCGCGCATCGCGCCGGCGCGCTATGGCGCCCAGCTGCGCTGGGACGCCAGCCACTGGCGCGCCGCGCTGGGCGCCACCCGCTACCAGAAGCAGGACAAGGTGGCGGTCAACGAGACCCCGACCGCCGGCTACACCCTGGTCGATGCGCACCTGGCGTATCACGTCGATACCGGCAGCACCGCCTGGGAAGTGTTCCTGGACGGCAACAACCTGACCAACCAGGACGCGCGCGTGCACACCTCGTTCCTCAAGGACGACGTCATGCTGCCCGGCCGCAGCGCCTCGTTCGGCGTACGCTTGTTCTTCTGATCGGCACGTTCGCCGCAACGTGACGAGGCCGCCTTCGGGCGGCCTCTTTTTTTGGGCTAATGCGGCGCGCTGCGCGAAAACACGTTGATCACCACCACGCCGGCGACGATCAGCGCCATGCCGACGATCGCCGGCGGATCCAGCGCCTGGCCGAACCGCCACCACGCCAGCAGCGAGATCAGCACGATGCCGATGCCCGACCAGAGTGCGTAGGCCACGCCTACCGGCACGCTGCGCAGGGTCAGCGACAGCAGATAGAAAGCGATGCCATAGCCGCACAGCGCCAGCAGCGTCGGCCACAGCCGGGTGAACCCCTCGCTGGCCTTCAAGGCCGAGGTCGCGACCACCTCGGCGAGGATCGCCACCAGCAGGAACAGCCAGTTCTTCATTGCAGGACACTCTTGGAAACCATGCGCGCCACGATAGCAACTGGGGGCGTGGCGGCGATGGCAATGGCGATGGGCGCTATCGCAGATGTACTCGCGCAGCAGCCCGCTTTGTGCCGTTTTTGGGCCATCGGCCGCGACAGGCATCCAGGAACCGCCTCTGTCGCGACTGCGTTCCTCATGCGCAGCCACGCCTGACCAAATGAAACAACGCCGCACTGCGCACCGCATGCCGTACGTTGCAGGGCAATGGCGGCCTGGCTGGGCAACCTGTCACGCAAACGAGGCATGTACCGCGCTGCACAACGGTCCGATCGCCCGGCGGCGTTACAAAGAGCACCGCGCGTTACCCCTGTCTCGCGCCGTACCGGCCGATGCGACGCGGCCGCGCACTGTACGTGCGCGCCGCCTGCCGGTCGACTGTTCCGGATGAAGAAAGGAGAGATTCTTCATGCAACTTGCACCGCTTCGCCATCTGCTGCCCCTGTCCGTCGCCGCCGCCCTGCTCGCACCACCCGCGCAGGCACAGACCGCCGACGCGCCCGCTGCGCCTGCAGCGCAACCCGACGCCACCACCCTGGATACCGTCGTGGTCAGCGGCACCGCGCGCTTCAAGGGCCTGCGCAAGCGCGACGCCAGCTTCTCGATCACCACCGCCACGCCCGAACAGATCCAGCAGGCGGTGCCACAGAGCAGCGCCGACCTGCTGAAGATCGTGCCCGGCGTGTGGGCCGAGCCCAGCGGCGGCGGCACCGGCGCCAACATCTTCGTGCGCGGCATGCCCTCCGAAGGCGATGCGCCGTTCGTCACCTTCCAGCTCGATGGCGCGCCGCTGTTCCCGCCGCCGACCCTGTCGTTCCTGGAGAACTCCACGCTGTTCCGTACCGACGACACCATCGAACGCATGGAGGTGCTGCGCGGCGGTCCCAGCCCGATCTTCTCCAACGGCCAGGCCGGCATCACGGTGAATTTCATCCAGAAAAAGGGCCAGGACGAGCCGGAAGGCAGCGTCCGCGTCACCGGCGGCAGCGACGCCCTGCGCCGCATCGATCTGTTCGACAGCGGACCAATGGGCAACGGCTGGTACTACAGCGTCGGCGGTTTCTTTCGCGAGACCGACGGCGTGCGCGACCCGCAGTTCCCCGCCGACAAGGGCGGCCAGTTCAGCGCCACCCTGAGCAAGCGCTGGGACAGCGGCGAACTGTCGTTCTATGCGCGCCACACCGACGACAACAACGCCTTCTACACCGCGATCCCGTTGCTGTCGCGCAACAACGGCAACGACCTGTCCAGCTTTCCCGGGCTCAACGCGCAGCGCGGCACGCTGCTGAGCAATGACTTCCGCAACGTCACCCTGCCGGTCGGCCCGAACGGTGAGACCATCCAGCGCGATCTGGGCGACGGCCGCGGCGTCAACATCGACGTGTTCGGTGGCGAGCTGAACTGGCAGGTGGGCGACTGGACCGTCGCCGACCGCTTCAACGTGATGGGCGGCACCGCGCCGACCTATGCGTTGTTCACCGGCGACGCGCCGCAGCGGCTGGGCGACTTCATCGCCGGCTACGGCAGCCCCGGCAGCGCGCGCTATACCAATGGCGGCGGCACGGTCGACCAGAACCAGCAGGTGCTGGAAGCCGGCTGGTGGTCGGTGGACAAGCGCCTGAATTCCTTCACCAACGACCTGCGCCTGAGCCGCACGCTGTTCGCCGGCAACACGCTCACCGTGGGCAGCTACTACGCCAGGTACACCTCCAACGACACCTGGCACCTCGGCAACACCATGCTGCTGACCGCGCAGAACCACGCGCGGCGCATCGACGTGACCCTGGACGACGGCCGCCAGCCCACCCGTGACGGTTTCACCAGCACCGCCTTCCTGGCCCTGCGCGCGCACTACCAGGGCGAGAACGCCGCGGTGTTCGTCGCCGACGAATGGGAGCTGGACGAGCGCCTGCGCCTGGACCTGGGCGTGCGCTACGAGCGCCAGCGCGTCACCGGCACCGTGCACGACACCGCCACGGTGGACCTGGACGGCAACCCGGCCACGCTCTACGACAATGCCACCTCGATCTCGCTGCCGAGCGCACGGCGCATCGACCAGGACGACAACGCGCTGTCGTGGACCGCCGGTCTGAACGTCAAGCTCGACGAGCACAACAGCGTCTTCGCGCGGGTCAATTCCGGGGTCAAGTTTCCCGGCTTCGACAACCTGCGCGACGGGCAGACCAAGGTGCAGGACATCAGGCAGTACGAACTGGGATTGAAGTCCGGCGCGACCAACTACGATCTGTACCTGACCGGGTTCTACAACACCTTCAAGAATTCGCCGTTCCAGGCCTTCCTGGCCAACGGCACCAACTTCACCACGGTCGGCGATTCGCGCGCCTATGGCCTGGAGGTGGAAGGCGCGATCCGCCCGTTCGGCGGTTTCGAACTGGCCGGCACCGGGGTGTGGCTGGATGCGAAGTACCGCAACTACCGCGAGTACACCGGCAACCAGGTCATGCGCCAGCCCAAGCGGCAGTTCCGGCTGACCCCGAGCTACTACTGGATGCTGCCGTTCGGCGACCTGCGCGTGTTCGCGACCTATTCCTACATCGGCGAACGCTACGCCGACCTGGCCAACAGCCAGCGTCTGCCGTCCTACGACATGCTCGACGTCGGCGCCAGCCTGCACAGCGGCGAGCACTGGGAGTTCACCGCCAGCGGCAGCAACGTGACCGACACGCTGGGCCTGACCGAGGGCAATGTGCGCGTACCTGGTGCGGCCACCGGGGGCGTGTTCATGGGCCGCCCGATCGCCGGTCGCCAGTATCAGCTGTCGGTGGCTTACCGCTGGTAGCGCCTGCGCGATTGCAGACGCACGCGCTGCAATCGCCAGGGTTTCGTCGCGCATCGGCCGCGACAGGCGCGACCCGTCGTCTGTCGCGGCGGCCGCCGCTGCTGCAGATGCGCCCACGACGCGCACTCGTGCAGTTGCGGCCACGAGGATCCGCCCGAACGCATCAGTGCCTCGACACCCTCCCTTCGCGTTCTCTTCGCAATCCCTTCGCGGGATCGCCGCGATGCTGGCGACCGGGTTCGGATGCGTGCCCGTTCGTCGGCGCCACCATGGCGGTGCCGCTACCCAGGTCGACTCGCTCCATGCTGCGCCTGCGCGCGCACGGCGGCGGTCCCCAGGCAGGAGAGACCGATGCAGCATGACCCCCACCGTTCCGAAGCCGCGTCCGGCGCCGCCGGCAGCGCGCCCGATACCCCGCTGAGCGAGGACGAGGCCGCGCTCGCGCGCCGGCTCGGCATCAACGGCCTCTCGCGCCGCGAATTCATCGCCCTGCTCTCGGCCGCCGGCCTGAGCAGTGCCGGCGGCCAGATCCTCTTCAGCGACGCCGCGTTCGCCGCACCGGTTGCCAAGACCGCACCGCCGCAGAACGCCTTGCCCGTGGTCCTGGAGGTCAACGGTCAGCGCCACGCGCTGCAGTTGGACCCACGGACGACGTTGCTGGACGCGCTGCGCGAACATCTGGCGCTGACCGGCACCAAGAAGGGCTGCGACCACGGCCAGTGCGGTGCCTGCACAGTGATCGTCGACGGCGAACGCCGCCTCTCCTGCCTGACCCTGGCCGCACAAGCCGAAGACACGCAGATCACCACCATCGAGGGCCTGGCCGACGGCGAGCAGTTGCATCCGATGCAGGCCGCGTTCGTGCAGCACGACGGGTTCCAGTGCGGCTACTGCACGCCGGGGCAGATCTGCTCGGCCGTGGCGCTGTTGAACGAGATCAAGCGCGGCGACGCCAGCCATGTCAGTGCCGACGTCAGTCGGCCGGTCACCGAGCTCAGCGACGCCGAGGTGCGCGAGCGCATGAGCGGCAACATCTGCCGCTGCGGCGCCTACCCGAAGATCGTCGCCGCCATCCAGGACGTGCACAGTGGCGGCGCGCCGCGGCCGCTGACATGGCGCTATGTCGACCAGCCCGAACTGACTGCCCTGAAGATGGCGAAGGAGGTGGCCGATGACGCCGTTTAAGTACCAGCGCGCGACCACGCCGGAGGACGCGGTGCGCCGTGTCGCCGCCAACCCGAACGCGCGATTCCTCGGCGGCGGCACCAATCTGCTCGACCTGATGAAGGAAGGGGTGACCGGCGCCGACGAGATCGTCGACCTGACCCGGCTCAAGGGCCTGGCCGAGATCGCCGAAACCGCCGACGGTGGACTGCGCCTGGGCGCGCTCGCCAACAATACGCAGACCGCCAACCATCCCTTGGTGCGCCAACGCTATCCGTTGCTGAGCCAGGCGATCCTGGCCGGGGCCACGATGCAACTGCGCAACATGGCCAGCAATGGCGGCAACCTGCTGCAACGCACGCGTTGCGGCTACTTCTACGACACCGCCCTGCCCTGCAACAAGCGCGAACCCGGCAGCGGTTGCGGCGCGCGCGAGGGACTCAACCGCACCCACGCGATCTTCGGCCACAGCCCACACTGCGTGGCGGTGCATCCGTCGGACATGTGCGTGGCGCTGGCCGCACTGGACGCGACAGTGCACGTACGCACGCCCGCCGGCGCACATCGGGAGATCCCGTTCGCCGAGTTCCACCTGTTGCCCGACGCACGCGCCGACCTGGACAACCAGTTGGCGCACGGCGAACTGATCGAGTCGATCACGCTGCCGGCGCAGAGCTTCGCCGCGCACAGCCACTACCTGAAGGTGCGTGACCGGGCCAGCTACGCGTTCGCGCTGGTGTCGGTGGCCGCGGCGCTGGCGCTGGAACCGGACGGACGCATCCGCAAAGCGCGCATCGCCATGGGCGGGGTAGCGCACAAACCCTGGCGCGCGCGCGCCGCCGAACGTTCGCTGGTCGGGCAGCATGTCGGTGAAGCCGCCTTCGCCGCCGCTGCGCAGGCCGAGATGGCCGCGGCGCGGCCGCTGGCGCACAACGCCTACAAGATCCCGATGGGCACGCACGCGATGATCCGCGCCCTGCACCGCGCCAGCGGCAGTGACGCCGCGTGAGCGGCCAACCGGAGAACCCGCAATGAACTACATCGGCAAGGAAATGCGCCGCGTCGACGGCTACGCCAAGGTCACCGGCAAGGCGCGCTACGCCGCGGAGTTCCAGATCCCGCATCTGGTGCACGGCTACATCCTCACCAGCACCATCGCCAAGGGCCGCATCGTGCGCATCGACACCCGCGCCGCCGAAGCCGCGCCCGGCGTGATCAAGGTGCTGACCCACCTCAATGCGATCAAGCCGGTGTCCGATGCGGTCAAGAAGAAGGGCGAAGACCTGTCGTTCCGCGCCCTGGTCGACGACCGCATCCATTTCAACGCGCAGCCGATCGCGGTGGTGGTGGCCACGACCTTCGAACAGGCACGGCACGCATCGCGGCTGATCCAGGTGGACTACGCCGCCGAGACCGCGCACACCGATTTCGACGCGTTGCTCGACCAGGCGCAGGATCCGACCCCGGAGGAATCGCCGAAGCCGCGCGGCAACCCGGCTGCCGCGTTCGCCGCCGCGCCGGTGAGGCTGGAGGCCGCGTACACGATGCCGGTCGAGCACCACAACCCGATGGAGCCGCACGGCGGCATCGGCTACTGGATCGGCGACACCCTGACCGTGGTCAACAAGAGCCAGAACGTCTACCAGGACCGCGAACAGCTGGCCGGCTACTTCGGCATCCCGGTGGACAAGGTCAACGTGGTGTCGCTGTTCGTCGGCGGCGCGTTCGGCTCGTGCCTGCGCCCGAACTACTACACCTTCCTGCTCGGCGCGGTCTCCAAAGCGGTGGGGCTGCCGGTGAAAATCGTCTACACCCGGCGGCAGATGTTCAGCGGCCATGGCTACCGCCCCTACTACCGCGTGGAACTGGGGCTGGGCGCCGACGCCGCCGGCACGCTGCAGGCGATCCGCTACCGGCACGTGCTCAACACCTCGCGCATCGAGGCGTTCAACGAGGCGATCTTCCGCAATGCGCGCTCACTGTATGCCTGCCCCAACGTGGAGGATCGCTTCGAGGTGGTGGAGACCGACCTGCCGACGCCGCAGGCGATGCGCGCGCCCGGCACCATCAGCCAGATGTTCGGCATCGAGTGCGCCATGGACGAACTGGCCTATGCGCTGAAGATGGACCCCTTGCAACTGCGCTTGGCCAACTATGCCGAGACCGACCCGGAAACCGGCAAACCGTTCTCGAGCAAGGCGCTGCGCGAATGCTACGCGCTCGCTGCCGAGACCTTCGGCTGGAGCAAGCGCACGCCCGAACCGCGCTCGATGCGCGACGGCCGCCTGCTGGTCGGCTGGGGCATGGCCACCGGCACCTGGGCGGCGATGCAGATGCCGGCGCTGGCGCGGGTCGTGCTGAAAGCCGACGGCAGTGCCCGGGTCGGCAGTGCCACGGCCGATATCGGCCCCGGCACCTACACGGTGATGACCTTGATCGCCGCCGAGTATCTGGGCATCGATGCCAAACGCGTGCAGTTCGAACTCGGCGACACGCGTCTACCCAAGGCGCCCGCGCAGGGCGGCTCGTGGACCACCGCCAGCGTCGGCAGCGCGATCCACGGTGCGGCGCGCGAGATCCGCGGCAAGCTGCTGGAACTGGCGCGGCAGGATGGGCAGGCGGCGTTCAGCGGGCTGGACGTGGATGCAGTGGAACTGGTCGATGGCCGGCTGCGGCCGACCGGCAAGCCCGAGGCCGGCCTGGAGGTCGCCAAGCTGATGCGCCAGCACGGCCTGCAGGAACTGGAGGTGGTGCACGAATCCAAGCCCTCGGCCGAGCGCAAAAAATACGCAACCGCCGCGCATGGTGCGCAGTTCATCGAGGTCAAGGTCGATCCGGATACCGGCATGGTGCAGGTGACGCGGGTCATCGAAGCCACCGCCTGCGGCAAGATCATGAATCCGCTGACCTCGCACAGCCAGGAAATCGGCGGCGTGGTGATGGGCATCGGCATGGCGCTGAGCGAAGGCACCGAGATCGACCATCGCTACGGGCGCATGCTCAACGCCTCGCTGGCCGACTATCACGTGCCGGTCAACGCCGACGTGCACGAGATCCAGACCATGTTCGTCGAAGAGGACGACACGATCGTCAACCCGCTCGGGGTCAAGGGCATGGGCGAGCTGGGCATGGTCGGCATTCCCGCGGCCATCGCCAACGCCGTGTTCCACGCCACCGGCAAGCGTATCCGCGATTTGCCGATCACCCCGGACAAGTTGATCGGCTGAGCGTAGTCACCCTTGCTGCGCCGCGCTGCATTAATGCACTTTGCCGCGCGTCCCTCCCCTTGTAGGAGCGGCTTCAGCCGCGACAGGCGTCACCGGTAACACCTGTCGCGGCTGAAGCCGCTCCTACAGCAGGCTTTCGTCGTCATTAGAAAAGCCCTTTCCGTCCTGACGAGCGAGGCAGAACATCATTCCAACGGTTACCGCCGTCCGACGCGAACTTCTGCTCGCTTCAATCCGTCCATTGCGTAGCAAGCTCTGCAGGATTTGCCGCAACGCCCCGCCCCACGGCAACCGCTACGGATCCAGCCATCCCCGCGCCACCGCCGCCTGCACGTCCTCCGGCGTGTCCAGATCCAACGCCAGTGCAGGTGCGACGATGCAGCCGAGGCTGTCCGGGGACAGCGTCGCGAACAGCGCGCGCAAGCCCTGATCGCCGCCCAACGGCAGCGTGCGCCAGCGCTGCTGCGTTACGACAGCCGGCATGCCGCGCACGCCGGCGTAGGCACTGACCGCGCAACCGGACGCCGCCCGCGCGGCCGCCGCCAGCAGGTCCTGCAGATGCGCCGCCGATAGCGCCGGCTGGTCGCAGCCGAGCACCAGGCTATGGGTGATCGATGCATCGTCGCGTACCGCCGCACGCAGGCAGTCGAGGCTGCCGCCCATGCCGGTGGACCAGTCCGGATTGCACACACATTCCACCGGCAATCCCTCCAGCAGCGGACGCAGCGCCTCGGCCTGCGCGCCCAGCACCACCACGCAGCGCGCCGGCGCCGTCGACAACGCCAGTCGCACGACCTTGCGCAGCAGCGGCTCGCCGTCGCTGGTCAGCGTCTGCTTGGGACGGCCAAGGCGGCGGCTGGCGCCTGCGGCCAGGATCAGCGCCGCATGTGCCTGTGTCATCACCCGCCGCCCTCGGCCAACCGTCGCGGTGCCGCCGCCAGCGCATCGCGATGCGATCGCCGCGGCCTGTCGCTCGCCTGCGCGACCGTGCTCAGCCGCGGCGGCGCCGCCCGGCTGGCCTGCAATTGCGCGGCGATGCTGAGCGCGATCGCCTCCGCGCCGCTGACTCCCAGGCGCAGCCCGATCGGCGAATGCAGGCGCGGCGACAGCTGCGCGCGTTGCGTGGGGCTCAGCAAACGGAACAGGTCCTCGCGCCGCCGCACCGGTCCCAGCAGGCCGAGGAACGGGATCGCACTGCCGGCCAGCGCATCCAGCGCTTCGCGATCCAGTTCGAAATTGTGGTGCATCACCAGCGCCGCATCGCTACCGGCACAGTCGGCCAGGGCGCGTGTCGGCGTGCACGCCAGGGCGCAGTCGGCCAGCGCTCCCAACGCAGACCAGCGCGGCCGCTGCTCGACCAGGGTGGTCATCCAGCCCAACTGACGCAGCAAGGGCAGCAACAACGTGGTTTCCGGGCCGGCGCCGAAGATGCTGACTCTCGGCGGTGGCGGCACATGCACTTCGCCGACGCGCGGCGGCGCCGCAGACACCGTGCGCCAGGGCAAGCGCCATTGCAACGCCTGCTCGGCCACGCGGGCGGCGATGCCACCGTCGGCATCCAGCGCCAGGGTCAATCCACCGCGCCCCTTCAGCCAGGCCTGGGCCAGCCCATCGAAACCGGGCAAGGCGAGCAGCGGCAACAAGGCCAGGTGCAGGCGGCCCCGGCAACCGGCGGACGAACCCGACAGCAGGTCTTCGTCCTCGCGCGTATCGATCTCCATCCACACCGGCATGCCGGCGACGGCGGCCTCCGCGGCACACCGCGCGATCTCCGGCTCCAGGCAACCGCCGCTGAGCCAACCCTGCTGCGCACCATCGGGACCGAACAAGGCCATCGCCCCGGCATGCGCGTAGGTGGAGCCTTCGCGGGCCATCGCCACGGCCAGCACGGCAGGCGTGCGGCGGCGGCAGGCGTCGAGGGCTTGATGGAGACAGTGTCGGGCAGCGGACATGCGGCGGCACAGGCGAAAGGGGGAAGCCCGAGCCTAAGCGGCGGCCTGTGGTCGCGAGGTGACCCTGGCTGTCGTTCGGTAGGTGTCGGGTTTGCGGCGACGGCAGCGTAAGGTCGGCGTCAACCGCCGCACCCATGCGATCGGCGATGCGCGGCGCGATGCCACAGCCGGCGCTGCGCTGCGGATACCGGTGCCGCCGACCTTGCGCCGTCCGCACGACGCCCCCGCGGCGATTAGCCGCTAGCGAAGATGGAAGCGTTCGAAGCGCTGCAGCGCCGCGTCGATCGTCGCCTGCAGCGCCGGCCGCCGCGGTTCCAGCCAGGTCCATTGCTGGATCAGCAGGCGACCGGCGCGCCGGTCCATCTTCAGGTCGAGCGCAGCGACGATGCGGTCACCGACCAGCACCGGCAGCGCGAAGTAGCCCAGCACCCGCTGCGGCGCCGGCACGTAGGCCTCGAAACGATGGCTGTAGCCGAAGAACTGCTGCAGCCGCTTGCGCTGGATCACCAGCGGATCGAACGGCGACAGCAAGTGCGCCCGCATCGGATCGGGCGGCGGCGGCGTGCTGTCCAGCACCTCCGGCTCGGCCCACAAGGCGACGCCCTCCTGGCCCTGCAGATGCACCGGGCGCAGGCGCTTGCGCGCCACTTCCGCGGCGATCAACGCACGCACCGCCGGTTTGGCGGCGGTCTCGCCATAGCAGACCGAATCCACGCCGACGATGGCCTGCGCGCGCAGCGCACGCTGCAGCAGGTAACGCGCGTACTGCGCGTCGCTGACCACACGCGGCCGCTGCCGCCAGCCGAAATGCCGCGCGGCCAGTTCGTAGGTCTTGAGCATGCCGCTGCGTTGGCTGATCACCAGGTCGCCGCTGAAGAAACCGTACTGCAACGCGGCCCGCGACGGCTTGCGGCTGCCCCACGGATGGGTCTTCTCGACCAGCACCTCATCGTCGATGTCGCGGATCGACAACGGCCCCTCGCTGCGGATGCGCCGCAGCAAGCGCGCGTAGTCCTGCGCATCCACCGTGCCCCTGGCGTCGGCCTGTGCGCGTCGACGCGCCATCTGCGCCACGTACATGCGGTAGTCGGCGACCGGCACATAGGCCAGGGCATGCGTCCAGTACTCGAACAGCGACTTGTCCTGCGACTGCGCCTGCTCCAGGTCCTGTTCGCGGTACTCGGGAATGCGCGTATACAGCACATGGTGGTGGCTACGCGCAATCACGTGGATGGTGTCGATCTGCACATAGCCCAGGTGCGCAGTGGCCTGCCGCACCGCCTCCGCACCACGCCCGAACGGCGCCGGGGTGGTCAGGCGCTGCGCGTGCAGCCACAGTGCACGCGCCCGGGCGGGCGCGAGCGGGACAGAAGCGATGGGAGTGCGCATCGAACGGCCTTCCTCGTAACGCGACAGCGCCCATGAGGATAGCAACCCGGATTGCGCAACGCGGCGTACAGGGCATCCGTCGCGGCGCGTTTGGTCGGCGTGCGCCGCACTTCATCCGCCATGGCCGCCACCGGTCCGATCGCCCAGGCAAGGCAGCGATGGTCTGTCGACACTGCGTGCCACCGCCACCGCCGCGCACGCCGCCATGACCTCGATCGCCTCCATACCGCCCCGCCCCGCTCCCACTGCGCCCCGCCTGGCGACACCGCCGCGGCCGCACGCCGGGCAAGCCTGGGCGCCGCGACTCCTGCGTGGGGCGGCGGCGCTGTGGATGAGCATCGCCATCGGCGGTCAGCTCGCCTTCGCCGCCTACGTCGCCGGCTTCTACGGACGCACCGCATTGGCCGGCACTCCCGAGCGCTGGAACCAGGTCATGGCACGCGGCCATGTCGCCGGCGACAGCGTGTTCAATGCGGTGCTGGCGCTGCATCTGGGCCTGGCAGTGGCGATCGTGCTCGGGGGCGCTGCGCAACTGCTGCCGGCGTTGCGACGCCGGCGCCCGGCCGTGCACCGCTGGAACGGGCGCGTCTACCTGGTCAGTGCCGTCGCCCTCAGTCTCGGTGGGCTGGCGATGATCTGGATTCGCGGCGGCGTCGCCGGCGATCTGGGACAGCATCTGGGCACCAGCGCCAATGCGGTGCTGATCCTGCTGTGCGTGGCCATGGCCTGGCGCCATGCCCGACGCGGCCAGTGGCCGGCGCATCGACGCTGGGCGCTACGCCTGTTTCTGGCGGTCAGCGGCGTGTGGTTCTTCCGGATCGGGTTGATGGGCTGGCTGGCCGTCAACCAGGCGCCGGTCGGTTTCGATCCGGACCGTTTCGTCGGGCCGACGCTGACCGCGCTGGCGTTCGCGCAGGCATTGCTGCCGCTGGCCGTCCTGGAACTGTATCTGCGTGCGCTCGACAGCCGCCGCAGCGGCCCGCAGTGGCTGGCGGCGGTGGTGCTCGCTGCGATGAGCGCGGCCACCCTGGTCGGCACCCTCGCCGCGGTCGCGGGGATGTGGTGGCCGGTGCTGCGGCAAGCCTGAGCGCGGCCACCGCGCCGAACGCCCGCGCTCCGGTATGCTCGCGGCCATGTCGCCTCCGTCCCCGCTCCCCGCACCACCGCGCGCACCCGCGCTGCTGGCCTGGGCGCGCATCGTGCCGGTGTTCCTGGTCTCCGGCGCGCTCGGTCTGCTGATGAGCCTGAGTTGGGACAGTCCCCTGCCCGTCTTGGTCCGCAGCCTCATGCTGGGCGCGGCCGCACTGGGTGCTTACACGCTGTTCGAGCGCTGGCCGCCACGGCTGCCGCGCTGGCTGGCGCGCTGGGCGCTGCAGGTGTTCGGCGTCGCACTGGCGATCCCGACGACGACCCTGCTGATCTACCTGGGCTCCACTCAAGCCGGTGCGCCGCCGTTCTGGCAGGACTCGGATCGGCTGGCCGGCTTCGCCACGTTGACCATCGTCGGCGTGCTGATCGCGCCATGGATGGCCCTGGCCGCCCTGGTCCGGCAAAAGGATGCCCTGGCCCGGCATCAGGCGCTGGCGTTCGCGCTGGAGCGCAGCGAACTGGAGCGCGAGGCGCTGGACGCGCGCCTGCAGCTGTTGCAGCGCCAGGTCGCCCCGCATTTTCTGTTCAACACCCTGGCCAACGTGCAGGCGCTGATCGATGTCGGTTCGCCGCGGGCCGCGGAGCTGATGCGCAGCCTGATCGCCTACCTGCACGCCGCGGTGCCGCGCCTGCACGACGCCACCAGCACGCTGGGCGACGAACTGGCGCTGGCCCGCGCCTACCTGGAGCTGATGCACATGCGCATGCCCGACCGGCTGCGCTATGCGATCGACGCCGAGGACGCCGTGCAGGAGGTGCGCTGCCCGACCCTCGCCGTGCTGACCCTGGTCGAGAACGCGGTCAAGCATGGCATCGATCCATCCGAGGAAGGCGGCAGCATCGCCATTCGCGCCTGGCGCAGCGGCGAGCGCTGTCATCTGCGGGTGGAGGACAGCGGGGCCGGAGAGGACGACGGCCGCGGCGGGCTGGGCACCGGCCTGCGCACCTTGCGCGACCGCCTCGCGCTTGGCTTCGGCGATACGGCACAACTGCAGTTGCGTCCACGCCTGCCGCACGGCACCTGCGCCGATCTCAGCCTGCCGATGACGGTACCGCCCCGATGATCCCGCCCACCGCGCTGATCGCCGACGACGAACCGCTGCTGCGCGAGGCCTTGCGGCGTCAGCTTGCCCGCCTGTGGCCCGAGTTGCGGATCGTCGCCGAGGCACGCAACGGCCGCGAGGCGGTGCGCCTGTTCGAGGAACACGCGCCGCAGATCTGCCTGCTCGACATCCAGATGCCAGGTCTGTCCGGCGTGCAGGCCGCGCAGCAGATCGGCCGGCGCGCGCACCTGGTGTTCGTCACCGCCTACACCGACTACGCGGTGCAGGCCTTTGCCGAAGGCGCGCTCGACTATCTGGTCAAGCCGGTGCAGGACGCACGCCTGGCCGATACCGTCGGACGGCTGCAACAGCGCCTGCAGGCCGCGCAACCGGCGGCCGACCTCACCGAGCAACTGCTGCGCCTGGCGGAGCGGCTGCGCCCGCCCGAGCGCCCCGCCCCGCTGCGCTGGTTGCAGGCGCAGAGCGGCGGCACCGTGCGCCTGATCGCGGTGGAGGCCATCGACTACCTGCGCTCGGACAGCAAGTACACCAGCGTGGCCTGGCGCGACCCGGACGGACAGGCATGCACCTCGATCGTGGCCACGCCGCTCAAGGACCTGGCGGCACAACTGGATCCGGACGACTTCCAGCAGGTGCACCGCGCGGTGGTGGTCAACCGCCGCGCGATCTTGCATGTAGTGCGTGGCGACAACGAGACCGCGCAGATCCACCTGCGCGGCCGCAAGGAGACGTTGCCGGTCAGCCGCAGCTATCTGCCGTCGTTCCGGGCGATGTAGCGGCGTCTTCGACCAGCCCAGCCCCAGGCCGCAGTTGATGGCGAGCGTGCCTGCATGCCGTTCGCGCAACCGTGGCGGCCCATCCGTTGCCCGGGCCGCGCGGCCGTCGATGCGCTGGAGCAATTCGTAAACGCCTTGCCCACGCCGGCAGCGCATTTCGGCTGAAATCCCGCGCCAACGCGCGGCGATCCGCACAGTACCGGAACACATGCGAACCACGTCATTTTCGCGGCGTGCGTTGCGCTTGCGACGGAAATCCGGATGCGGGTAGTTTGCGCCGCGCTTGGCGATCGACCGCAACCGACCCAATGGCGAACGCCGGCAGGCAACGCCTGGATCGGCACTGCGCAGGCGATGCCTGGCATGCGTGGCAAGCGCCATCGACTGTCCCCACCTCCCCTGGATCCGCCACATGACATCTCCCTGCACACGACCGGTCACTGTCCTGCTGTCGGCCCTCGCGCTCGGCATGGCCGCAGGCAATAGCGCGGCCGCCGCAAGCGCCGCCGACGATCCACTGTTCCGCTATCAGTGGTACCTGCACAACCAGGGCCAGGCGGTCATCGGCGACACGCTTCCCACCGCGGGCGTCGACCTGGATGTGGATGTCCTGCATGAACTCCACATCCGCGGTGCAGGCGCCAAGATCGGCGTGATCGATGGCGGGCTGGACATCCGCCACGAAGACCTTGCCGCCAACATCCTGCCCAACGGCTCGCACAATTTCCTCGACGGTTCGCACGACCCCAAGCCGAGCGACGTCGACGACGCGCACGGCACGGCGGTGGCCGGCATCGCCGCCGCGGTAGGCTGGAACGGCAAAGGCGGACGCGGCGTCGCCCCGCAAGCATCGCTGGCCGGCTTCAACTACCTCCAGTCGGACCAGAGCGACGACAAGCTCCGCTATGCATGGGGCAATGGCGCCGACGCCAGAAATCTGGACATCTTCAACAACAGCTGGGGCATCGTCTCCAATTTTTATCCCAACGTCTCGGTCGAAGATCAATACGCCTGGGAGAAACTCATGCGCGCCGGGCGCAACGGCAAGGGCGCCATCTACGTCAAAGCGGCCGGCAACGACTTCGACAGCTTCATCTACGCGGACGCGCAAGGCGCTCTGGCCGATCATTGCCCGGATCTGCCCAAGCGCTACAACGTCGCCTGCAGCCTGGCCAACGTCGATCCGAAGAACGATCTGATCACCACCATCGTGGTCGGCGCAGTGAATGCGCGAGGCGTGCGCAGCTCGTACTCATCGCCCGGCTCGGCGGTCTGGGTCAGCGGCTTCGGCGGCGAATACGGGCAGCAGAAGCGCTACCAGCAGTCCCGGTCGGCGGCGACCGCCAGCGACCCCCTCTACGACCCGGCGATCGTGACCACCGATCTCAGCGGCTGCGCCGCCGGGTACAACCGCGACGGGGTGCCGGTGGAGAACGCGTTGGACGGCAGCAAGTCCCCGATCGACGCTTCGTGCAACTACACCGGGCTCATGAACGGCACGTCCTCAGCCACGCCGACGGTGTCAGGGGTGACGGCGCTGATGCTCGGCGTGAATCCGCAACTGACCTGGCGCGACGTGAAATACATCCTGGCCACGACCGCGCGGCAGATCGACAGCGGGCAGCCGAAAGCGCTCTACAACGGCAGCGTGATCGATCCCGGCTGGATCACCAACGCCGCCGGCCATCGCTTCAGCAATTGGTACGGCTTCGGGCTGGTGGATGCAGCCGCGGCCGTGGAAGCGGCCACGCACTTCACAACGCTGCCGCCGCTGCAGGACACCGACTACCAGGTCTACAGCGGTGCGGCCAGCACCATCGGCGGTGTCGCATCGCCAGCCAGGCTGACCGTCAACATCAAACAACAGATGAAAGTCGAGGCGGTGCAACTGTACTTCGACGGCACCCACAAGGATCCCAGCCGTCTGCGCGTGGTGCTGGTCTCCCCGCATGGCACGCGCAGCTACGTGATGACCCCGTTCTCGGCCTTGAACAAGGACGTCTACACCCAGGGCATGTCGATCCCGCTGACCGCCAGCAATGCCTTCCTGGACGAGGATGCGGCCGGGCCCTGGACGCTGGAGGTCGCCGATATGCTCGACGCGCATGGCAAGGAACAACTGCAGCACTTCGAACTCCGCGTGGTGGGCCACTGACATGAAGACCAATACGCTCTTTCTTTTCGCCGTGCTCGCACTGACCGTGGCCGCGCCGGCCTCAGCCCAGTACGCCGATGCCCAGGCACTGCACCAGGCAGCAAACGGCGCGCGCTTCCAGATCGGCCGCAGCACCTATCGTCTGCTGCCCGATGCCACGGTGCAGACAGCACCGCAGATGGCAGGCGCCGGCACGCAACGCGCCCAGGTCGCTGCCGCCGATGGCGGCGGCACCGTCGCCGCCCGCATCGGACCGTACGCCATCGTGCTCGGCGGCAACGGCCACGCCGGCACCGCAGCGGCTGCCCAGTCCCGCGCTGCGGACGCGACCGCGCTGCGCGCCGCGATCGACGAACGCAGCGGTCAGCCGGTGGTGGTCACCGGCAAGCTCAAGCTGTTCGGCACCACGCCGGACGTGGCCCGGGCACTGGCGCGCCGCAGCGGCGGCAGCCTGGTGTATGCCTCGGACGTCGATGGCAGCGCCATGATCGACTACGGCTCGGCCGACGCCGCGATGGCGGCGTCCAGGCAACTTCAGGGAGCGCCAGGCATGCGCGAGGTCTCCATGGACATCGTGCAGGGCTTCAACCGCGCATTGTGAAGTACATGCGCGCCGCCCAGCCATGCTGGGCGGTCGCATGCAGAAGACGGTCGCGCCCTGCGCCGCCAGGCCTTGGTTGACCTGCCGGGCGGCAAACACCGCCCACCTTGGCCGGAGAGCGCCGCAGCGTGCGCCTCCCCTGCGGCATGACCGCACACCGCGACGACACGTCACTACGGACAGGACGTACCCGCGTTGCGGTGATAGCAGGCATTGCCGACCGCACCCCATCCCGCTCCGAGCTGGGTCGCATCCTGCGCGCTCATGTTGCAGGTGTACTGGGTCAGCGTGCCCGCCGCACTGCAGAAGGTGCCGCCCGGCCAGGTCCTGACGCTGGGGTCGTACCAGATCGTGGTGCTGATGGTCTTGCCCTGGGTGACATGGCCCATGTACACCGAGGTCAGCGTCCAGTGGCTCGGATCGCGGTCCAGGTCGATGGCATTGCCCTGCTTGTCGCGCACCGGTTTGGTGTGCCCCTTGCCGATGACCTGTAGCAGCCTGGGCAGGAAATCGACGTCGTTGGAGGTCGCCGTGCCGGCGAGATTCCACTGCCCGCCCATGTTGCGGATGTCGTCGTCCAGGCAGAAGTCCAGACTCTGCGTGTCTTCGTACCCGTGCGGGCACCACGGCGTGGACGGATCCAGCGCCGGAGTCGCGCCGGTATGGCCCAGGTCGATCTGATAGAACAGGGTCTGCCCCTGCGTATTGCCGAGGATGAAACTGAAGGCATAGCCGGTGCCACTGGGCGCCGTGCCGCCGCAGCGGGCATCGTCCTCGTAGGTCCTGCTCAACCCGACGCGTACACGGATGGCGCCGAGACTGGACAGCGGCGCGCTGGGCGTGAAGCCCAGCAGGGCGTTACTGCCCCAGAACCTCGGATCGGCAGTCACCAGGAACAAGTCCTTCTCGCCATCGTACGGATTCGGATTGCCCGGATCCGAGCCGGCGCACTTGTTGTCGGCCTGCGCCAGTTCGTAGGCGTTGGCGTGACCGGCGTACACCGGGTAGTACTTCACCCGCGCACGCACACTCTCGGCTTGCCAGCCCTGCGCCGAACCGCCGACGACCGGCTGCAAGGTATCCGAACTGTTGGGATTGGCGCCCCATTGCGCCAGGGCATACGCGGTGGGCTGCTGCGGCCCGGACGTCCCGAGGATCTTGCCGTTGTCGTCGTTGAAGATCAGCGACGCGGGCAGCGGTTGCATGAGTTCGGTGGGGGGATCGGCCAGCGCCGGCGCGCTCGGCACCAGCGTCGATGAGAACAACCAGCACAGCACGCGCACGTTCTTGTCCATGTGCATCCTCCATTGCGCCTGATCCTGCGACAGGAACCCGGCACACCGCCGGACCGCGCGGGACTGCGCCCGCGCCGCGCCATTATGGTCCCGCATCCAACAACCGGCGGCGCCACGCGTAGACAAGCGGCGCTGCGTTCCGCGCCGCTGTCGATCCTACAAGTCCACGCGAGCACGACCGCGCCCGCTGTGCCTTCCCTGGCATCCACACCGTTGCTCCCTGCCGGCAGCACCGCCGCCCTCAGCTGGACACGACCACCCGCCACTGCTGCGGGGCCACCTGCTCCCAGCCGATCTCCACCGGCAGGAACTTCTCGATCAGGCGGGCATTGCTGGACAGGTGCGCGCTGACCGTGTCGGTGGTGAAGGCACCGCCGCCGGCCAACGCCATCGGCAGCAGCAACTGGTCGGCGAGGTGCTCGCCGACGCACGCGCCACTGTCCAGGTAACGGCGCACCTGCGCTGCCAGGCGTTCGCCAACCTGCTCGGCGGAGACGCCGCGCTCGCCGTGACCGGCGAAGACCTCCACGTGCGCCGCATGTCGCACCCGCACCAGCGCGGTATTGCCCGGCCCCATCGCCGGACGCACGCTATGCACGTGACGCGGGTTCGCATCCACGCCGAGATGCTCGGCCAGCACCGCCAGTTCGCGTCGGCCGATCTTGCCGGACAGCCCCGAGACCAGCACCTGCGCCTCGAGCGCCTGCAACGCACCGCGCGCAGCGAAGTCCACGTGGCGCAATTGCGTACAAGGCGCGACGCTGGCATGCAGCGCACCGCCGCCGGCCGGATAGAAGCCATACCGCTCCAGCGTCAGCGCCGCGGTCACGCCCAGGCGCTGCAGTGCCGGCAGCCAGGTCTCGGCGAGGAAGTCGGCGCTGGGTGCCAGCGGATTGTGGGTGCCGCCCTCCAGGGTCAGGCGCGACGGCGCACCGGCACGCCACAGCGCCGGCAGCACCGTCTGCAGCACCAGCGTGGTCGAGCCGGCACTGCCGGTGGTGAACTGATAGTCGCCGGGCACGACCGTTTCCGGCTCGAACCGCAGGGCGGTCGCGCCGATCTGCGCCCCGTGCGTGCGTGCCTGGCCGATCGTGGCCGCCGCGACGACCGCCGTCAGGTGCTGGCGCATCAGGCCCGGGCGCGGGCGCGCACCACGGATGTTGCTGAAGGTGAAGCCGATCCCGGTGCATAGGCTCAGCGTCAGTGCGGTGCGCAGCAGTTGCCCGCCGCCCGCGGCACCGTCGAGTTCGATCATGTCCATTGCGAAACAATCCGTCGTTGAAAACGCCCATGCGGACAAGCCCGCACGGACCATCGGCGCCGGCCGTCGGCACTGCAAGCCGGCCGGCACCTGTGACTAACCCTTGACGCACACCACCTGCCGCAGCGTATGCACGATCTCCACCAGGTCGCGCTGTGCGGCCATCACCGCCTCGATCGGCTTGTAGGCCGCCGGCGACTCGTCCACCACGTCCTGGTCCTTGCGGCACTCCACGTGCGCGGTCGCCTTGGCGTGCTCATCGACGCTGATACGGCGACGCGCCTCGGTGCGGCTCATCACCCGCCCGGCGCCGTGGCTGCAGCTATGAAAGCTGTCCGCGTTGCCGAGCCCGCGCACGATGAAGCTCTTGGCGCCCATGCTGCCGGGAATGATGCCCAGTTCGCCCTTGCGCGCGCTCACCGCCCCCTTGCGGGTCACGAACACGTCCTTGCCGAAGTGGTGCTCGCGGCTGACGTAGTTGTGGTGGCAGTTCACCGCTTCGGCCTGCGCCTCGAACGGCTTGGCGATGACCGTGCGGACCGCCTCGACCACGCTGCGCATCATGATCTCGCGGTTGATGCGCGCATAGCGCTGCGCCCAGTCCACCGCGAACACGTAGTCGCCATAGTACTGACTGCCTTCCGGCAGGTAGGCCAGGTCCTGGTCCGGCAGGTTGATCATCCAGCGCCGCATTTCCTCCTTGGCCAGCTGGATGAAGTGGTTGCCGATCGCATTGCCCACGCCGCGCGAGCCGGAGTGCAGCATGAACCAGACCCGCTGCGCCTCGTCCAGGCACATCTCCACGAAGTGGTTGCCGGTACCGAGGGTCCCGAGATGCTGCAGGTTGTTGGTCTTGCGCAGGCGCGGATGGCGCTCGCAGATCAGGGCGAAATCGCTGGCAAGCTGCGCCCAGCCATCCACCGCCGCGCCTGGCGGCGTCTGCCACGCGCCCTTGTCGCGCGCGCCGGGCGTGCGCCCATGCGGCACCGCGCGCTCGATCGCGCTGCGGATCGGCGCCAGGTTGTCCGGTAGGTCGCTGGCGACCAGCGAGGTACGCGCCGCGATCATCCCGCAGCCGATGTCCACGCCCACCGCAGCAGGCACGATCGCGCCGATGGTCGGCACCACCGAGCCGACGGTGGCCCCCTTGCCGAGGTGCACGTCCGGCATCACCGCGATCCAGCGATGGATGAAGGGCAGCTTGGCGATGTTCTGCAGCTGCTGGCGCGCCTCGTCCTCCAGCGGCACGCCGCGGGTCCACAGCTTGATCGGCGCCGCTCCCGGCTGCGCGATGACGTCGTACTGCTCGGTGTTCATGATGTTGCTCCTTGTGCAACGGATCTTCGAGAAAAAAAGCGCGGTGACGAGGGATGGTGGAACCTTCCGCCTGGCGGCAGTGCCGCCGGGCGGCCGGGGCTCGAACCCGACCCTTGAAGGGCTACCAGATGGAGTTCCACCTGCATTCACCGCAAAACTAACGCATCGCCTCACGCGGCAAGTCCGTGTGCGGAACGATCGCTCTACCCCTGAGCTACCGCCTGACGGCGGGCAGGATTCGAACCCGCGACCGATGGAGTTCCGCCTGCATCCGCCAGGCAACGCGTACAACAGGGCCGACGACGGCCACGACAAGGGGGATGGAACATTCCCGCTCTATCCGACTGAGCTACCACCCATCGAAGGGTGGGCGGGACTCGAACCCGCGACCTGGAGCTTCAAAGGCTGTAGTTCCATCGGCATTCGTGAACGCCGGCGGCGAAACATGGAGGCGGCGAGCACCACCTCCGTCAACTGAACATTTTGCGTCTCTTCCAGCCCGGCGGGCCCCATTGCCCGCCGGGTCCAGCGCTTCCCTGCAACGCACACAGCAGGACCGACGACGGCCGCGACAAGAGTGATGGAACATTCCTGCTCTAACCAACTGAGCTACCACCCCATCGAAGGGTGGGCGGGACTCGAACCCGCGACCTGGAGCTTCAAAGGCTGTAGTTCCATCGGCATTCGTGGACGCCGGCGGCGAAACCGGAAGCGGCGAGTGCCGCACCCTTCAACTGAAAATATGGCTCCTCCTGCAGCCCGGCGGGCCCCATTGCCCGCCGGGTAACACCCTCCCTGCAACCGGCCTCACACCGCGATCGAGGCGATTCGCTCGACCCAGCGCTTGGCGCCAGCCCCTTCTGCCGCGAACGTGGCCAGCAGGTCGAACACCGCGTCACTGAAGCCGCCGACATGCAGGATGTCGTCGCGCTCGACCGTCTGGCTGGTGGCCACCGGCTGCAGGTCGATGCAGACCATGCGCGCCTGCGGACACCGCGCCTTCAACTCCGCCCAGGCCTGCATGGTCGCCGTCGCCCCGTTGCGCGTATCGCGCCAACTCTCGTTGTCCGACACCAGCACCAGCAGATCCACCGGCGCACGTTGCGCATTCAACTGCAGCAGCGGCGCGCTGACGCTGGTCCCGCCACCGCACAAGGCGGCCAGTTGCTGCGCCTGGGCGATCACATCCTGGCGCTGCCGCAACCGCAGCGACCGCACCTGGGTGTCGAACGGCAACACCGTGGCGCGCGGATTGACTCGCTGCACACAGGCGGCGATCAGCGCGGCGACATCCACGCAGCGCACGCTGCTGCTGGCGCCGCGGCGGAAGCCGGTCACCGGCGCGGCCATCGATCCGGACACGTCCACCGCGACCACCACCTTGCCGTCCAAGCGCGGGACCTGCCGCGTCGCGATCTCCATCGCGTCGCGCAGCGCCTCGCCGATCTGCAGCGGCAACTGGCTGGCCGCGGTGCTGGCCACCAGCAACTGGTATGGAAACACCCGGGCGCGCTGGATCTGCGCCGGATCGCGCAAGCGTGCCGCGACTTTCGCCACCATCGCCGGATCCTCGAACACGCCATGCCGCGCGAAGGTGTTGAGGTTCATGCGCAAGGTCTGCCAGGAGGCGTTCCGGGCCAGCGCCGCCCAATGCGCCGCGGTCAGCGGCAAGGCGGTGTAGTACTGGAACGGCAGCTCCGGCAACGCCCCCGACGGGGCGCGCTTGAACGCCTCGTACGCCTGCAGCATCGCCGGCAGCGCTTCCTCGCGGTACGGCTTGCCGACGACCCACGCGTACAGGGCCTCGCGCTCGGCGTCGGCCGGCTTCGGGTGGACCATGCGGATCACGTCGGCCAGCGAGGGCTGCTGGCCGATCGCTGCCTGCACGATGGTCTGCGCCGGGGCCTGCTGCAGCCACTGCCGCACCAGGCGCTTGGGCCGCGACCCCAGCGACTTGCGCCCGAGTTGTCCGCTGCGCACGATCTGCACGAAGTTGCGCAGCAAGCGGCCGTTGTCGATCACCCGCGGGAAGGCCCGCGCGAACAGATCCGGATCGCGGGTGGTCAGCGTGGCCAACAACAATGCCGGCATGTCCTTCATGTGCGCGACCTGGCGTGCGTAGATCGCGGTCTGCGCGACGAAGGCCGGATCGACTTGCGCGCACAGCCCGAGCACTTGCTGCAGCTGCAGCTCTGCGCCGGCATAGAAGGTGCCGTTCAAGCAGCCGGTGGCCGCGTACAGCGCCAGCGCCGCCTGCGGCGAACGCGCATAGGCGGCGCCGCCCGCGTCGTTGCGCACGGTCGCTGGCGGCAACAGCGCGCCACGCGAGGACGAGAACAAACTGATGTTGACCATGTCAGGCTCCTGGCGGGAAAGGCCCGCGTTGGTGATGACCAGGTATCGCAATGGCCGTGCCAACTTTCCAGGAAACCAATTAAACCATTGATTTAAAAGTAGAAATATTGGAACCAGACCCCATGGGGGCTTGTCCGATACCGGATATTTCTATAATTTAGGCGACGTTCTTATAAGGATGGATATGGACAGGCCACAGGTGGTATTCGGCATGCTCGGCACCCAGCTGGATGCGGGCAGCGGCCCCGGACGCTGGGAGAAGTGGCGCCCGACGGTGGCGCTGGGGATGCACGAGGACTTCCTGCTCAGCCGCCTGGAGCTGCTGACCGACCTGCGCCGCTACCAGAAGCTCGCGCAACTGGTGAGCGAGGACCTGGGCCATGTCTCGCCGGACACGCAGGTGCGGCTGCACGACACCTACCTGGCCGACCCCTGGGACTTCGAAGGGGTCTACGCCACCCTGCACGACTTCTTCGCCGGTTATGCCTTCCGCCCGGACGAAGAGGACTACTACCTGCACATCACCACCGGCAGCCACGTCAGCCAGATCTGCGGCTTCCTGCTGACCGAGAGCCGGCACTTCCCCGGGCGCCTGCTGCAGACCTCGCCGCCGCGCAAGCAGGGCAGCGGCGAGGCCGGCGCTTACACCGTGATCGACCTGGACCTGTCGCGCTACGACCGCATCGCACAACGCTTCCAGCAGCAGCAATTGCAGGACCGCGCGCTGCTGAAAAGCGGCATCGCCACGCGCAATGCGGCGTTCAACCGCATGATCGAACAGATCGAGACCGTGGCCACGCGCTCCAAGGCGCCGATGCTGCTGATGGGCCCGACCGGCGCCGGCAAGAGCCAGCTGGCCAAGCGCGTATTCGAGCTGAAGAAGCTCAAGCACCAACTGCCCGGACGCTTCGTCGAGGTCAACTGCGCCACCCTGCGCGGCGACGGCGCGATGAGCGCGCTGTTCGGCCATACCAAGGGCGCCTACACCGGCGCGGTCAGCGACCGTCCGGGGCTGCTGCGCTCGGCCCACCAGGGCCTGCTGTTCCTCGACGAGATCGGCGAGCTCGGCCTGGACGAGCAGGCCATGCTGCTGCGGGCGCTGGAGGAGAAGCGCTTCCTGCCGGTCGGCAGCGACCGCGAGGTGGAGAGCGACTTCCAGCTGATCGCCGGCACCAACCGCGATCTGCAACAGCACGTCGCCCAAGGCCGGTTCCGCGAGGACCTGCTGGCACGCCTGAACCTGTGGACCTACCACCTGCCCGGCCTGGCCGAACGCCGCGAGGACATCGAGCCGAACCTGGAGTTCGAACTGGAGCGCTGGTCGCGCGAACAGCACCAGCGGGTGACCTTCAATCGCGAGGCGCGCAGCCGCTACCTCGCCTTCGCCACCGGCGCGGAGGCGCGCTGGCACGGCAACTTCCGCGACCTCAGCGCCTCGGTGATGCGCCTGGCGACGCTGGCCAATGCCGGGCGCATCCAGCTCGAGCTGGTGGAGGAGGAAATCGAGCGCCTGCGCCGGCAATGGCACGACGGCACCCCGCCCTCGCCGCTGGATGCGCTGCTCGGCGACGCGGCGGCGCAGCTGGACCGCTTCGACCGCGTGCAACTGGAAGACGTGGCGCGGGTCTGCGCCACCGCCAAGTCGCTGTCGCAGGCCGGGCGCGAACTGTTCGCGGTCTCGCGCACGCAACGTGCCAGCACCAACGACGCCGACCGCCTGCGCAAGTACCTGGCGCGGTTCGGCCTGGACTGGGAACAGGTGCGCGAGGGCGGGCGCGCCGCGCCACGGGACTGAGCGAGACAGCGTACCTGGCCCGGCGATCAGGCCACCACGCTGCGACTGCAGGACCGGAACGGCGCCGCTGACGCGGAACGCGGCCGTCCGACACCGCACTGCCCGCGGCGCAGCAGCGACAACGCCGGCCGCAAGCGCGGGCGACGGCCAGCCCCGGGTCGGACGCCCCATACAACCGGTGCACAGCGCACGGGGCGCCGGCCTGACGCAGCCCCCGCACTGGACGCACCCCAATACAACACTTCCAGGCTCTGCACCCATGCGCTGCAAACCCAGCCCCAGGCCGCTTGCCGATCACGCAATCCCTGCAGTGCAGCATTGCAATGCGCGTATGGTCGCCGCGATTTAATTCATTGGTCTGCCGCCGCGATGGCCGCCTATCCTCGCCGCAGCGCCGGCACCGCCCATCACGTGACGGGAACGCCTGCCGCCGACGACACCGCAATCGCGCAGAGGTACCCACAACATGGCAGGACCGATCGGGCCGACGGCCCCGCTCTCATCTTCCGCGCCGCGCGCCGGGCACGCGCCGTCCCATCGCGCCGCACTGTCGCTGCTCGCCTCGCTGTTCTTCATGTGGGGCTTCATCACCGTCATCAACAACACCTTGCTGCCGCATCTGCGCAGCGTGTTCGCGCTGAGCTATACCCAGGCCACGCTGATCGAGTCGGTCTGGTTCATCGCCTACTTCTTCGCCTCGCTGCCGGCGGCGAAGCTGATCGAGCGAATCGGCTACCAACGCGCGCTGGTGACCGGATTGAGCATCATGGCGCTCGGCGCGCTGGGCATGATCGCGGCCGCGCGCCTGGTCTCCTATGGCATCACCCTCGGCTCGCTGTTCGTGATCGCCAGCGGCATCACCCTGCTGCAGGTCGCGGCCAATCCGTACGTCGCGGTGATCGGCAGCCCGGACACCGCCTCGGCGCGGCTCAACCTGGTGCAGGCGTTCAACTCGGTCGGCACCACCCTGGCGCCGCTGTTCGGCGGCTATCTGATTCTGGGCCGCTCCACCTCCGGCACCGCCAAGGGCGATGCGCTGCTGCTGACCCAGGCCGAACGCCTGGCCGACGCGCAGTCGGTGCAACTGCCCTATCTCATCGTCGCCGCCGCACTCGTGGCGCTGGCCGTGGTCATCGCCCGATTCAAGCTACCGGCGCTCGGCCAGGACACCCGGCGCGCCACACGCCAGCAGCGTGCCAGCCATTCGCTTTGGCGGCACCGCAATCTGATGCTCGGCATCCCCGCCATCTTCATCTATCTGATCGCCGAGATCGGCGTCTCCAACCTTTTCATCAATTTCGTGTCGCAACCGCAGATCGGCAACCTCAGCCACGAACAGGCCTCGCACTACCTGTTTCTGCTGTGGGGCGGGATGATGGTCGGGCGCTTCGCCGGCAGCGCGCTGATGCGCCGCGTCGCACCGGAAACCGTGCTGGCGTTGTTCTCGATCGGCGCATTCGCGGTGATGCTGCTGACCGTGTTCAGCACCGGCCACGTCGCAATGTGGTCGCTGATCGCGGTGGGCCTGTTCCATTCGATCATGTTCCCGACCATCTTCACCCTCGGCATCAAGGGCCTGGGGCCGCTCACCGAGGAGGGTTCCGGCCTGCTGATCATGGCCATCGCCGGCGGCGCGCTGGTGGTGGTGCAGGGCTGGCTCGCCGACCACGTCGGCCTGCAGCATGCCTTCCTGCTCACCGCGGCCTGCGAGCTGTACGTGCTGTTCTATGCGCTGTGGGGCGCGAAGGCGCCGGCGCCGCGCGCGCCATGAGGTGTTGAGGACGTCGTCGCCGGCTCGACGGATGTCCGAAAACGGCCGTTGGTCGGTTTCAGTCGGCCGGCATCGCTGCTCCACGTGCTCGCCGGACCCTCACCCCAACCCCTCTCCCAGTGGGAGAGGGGCTTTTGAATTCCTTCTCCCTTCGGGAGAAGGTGCCCCCGAAGGGGGCGGATGAGGGTACGGGCGAAGCCCGACAACACCTCGATCACAGCACAGAGCGATCAAGCGAGGCGCAAAACCTCAGGTCGCGCGCGCCGCGCGAGGGGCGTCGCCCGCAACCGCGCACTTCGCGCAGAGGCCGTGCACTTCCAGGGTCTGCGCCTGCGGCTGGAAGCCCAGCGCCTTGGCGCGCTGCTCCAGTTGGCTGACCACGTCACGATCTTCCAACTCCACCGCGCTATGGCAGCGGTCGCAGATCAGGAACGGCACCGAGTGCTGGGCGCTGCTCGGGTGGTGGCAGGCGACGAAGGCGTTGACCGACTCGAGCTTGTGCACGAAGCCATTGGCCATCAGGAAGTCCAGCGCGCGATACACGGTGGGCGGGGCGTCGGCGCCCACACCCTTGCCTTCGCGCACCCATTCCAGCAGGTCGTAGGCCTTGACCGGGCGCCCGGCCTCGGCGATCAGCCGCAGCACGTTGGCGCGGATCGGGGTCAGGCGCAGACCGCGCTCGCGGCTCACCCGCTCCACCACCTTGACGAAGTCGGCGGCGTCGTGGACGTGGTGGTGCGGCTCGGTGCAGGCGGTCTTCTTGCTGGACATGACGGTCTCCCGGGAATCAGCTTCCCGCTGGGATCTTGATGAGCGCGGCGTCGATGCGTTTCAAGGCCTCGTCGCGACCGGCCAGGTAGACGGTCTGCGAGATGTCCGGGCTGACCTGGGTACCGGTGATGGCCACGCGCAGCGGCTGCGCCACCTTGCCCATGCCGATCTCCAGGGCGGCGGCGGTGTCGTGCAGGGCGGCGGCGACGCCGTCCAGGCTCCACTGCGGCAGCGCGGCCAGCAGTTCCCGGGCCTTGCCCAGCGCCAGCTCGGCGCCCGGCTTGAAATGCTTGGCCACCGCCGCCTCGTCGTAGCGGGTCAGCGGGCGATACCAGACCTCGGCCTTCTCGGCCATTTCCTTCAGGGTCTGCACGCGCTCGCGCAGCGCCACCACCACCTCGGCCGCGGCTGGGCCGGCGGCCGGGTCGATGCCGAGCTTGCGCAACTGGAATTCCAGCTGCGGCGCGATCGTCGCCGGGTCGTCGCTCTTGAGATAGTGCTGGTTGACCCAGCCGAGCTTGGCCATGTCCAGGCGCGCGGCCTTGGAGTTGACGTCCTTGACGTCGAACAGGTCGATCAGCTCCTGGCGCCCGAACAGCTCCTGGTCGCCGTGCGACCAACCCAGCCGCGCCAGGTAGTTGATCAGCGCATGCGGCAGGTAGCCGGCGTCCTTGTACTGCATCACGTCGGCCGCGCCGGTGCGCTTGGACAGCTTGGCGCCCTGCTCGTCGAGGATCATCGGCATGTGCGCGAACTTCGGCACCGGCGCGCCCAGCGCCTGGTAGATGTTGATCTGCCGCGGGGTGTTGTTGATGTGGTCGTCGCCGCGGATCACCTCGGTGATGCCCATGTCCCAGTCGTCCACCACCACCGCGAAGTTGTAGGTGGGATAGCCGTCGGGACGGAAGATCACCATGTCGTCCAGTTCGCTGTTGGCGATCTCGATGCGGCCCTTGATCAGGTCGTCGAACACCACAACGCCCTCGGTCGGGTTCTTGAAGCGGATCACCCGGTTCGGATCGTCGCGGTGCGGCAGGTTCAGTTCGCGCGCGGCGCCGTTGTAGCGCGGCTTTTCCTGCCGCGCCATCGCCGCCTCGCGCATGGCGTCCAGTTCCTCGCGGGTCTCGTAGGCGTAGTAGGCCTGGCCCTGCGCCAGCAACTGCTCGGCCACCTCGCGATAGCGGTCCAGGCGCCGGGTCTGGTAGATCGGGCCTTCGTCGTAATCCAGGCCCAGCCACTCCATCGCCTCCAGGATCGCGTCGATCGCCGCCTGGGTGCTGCGCTCGCGGTCGGTGTCCTCGATCCGCAGCACGAATTCGCCACCGCGGTGGCGCGCCTCCAGCCAGCAGTACAGCGCAGTGCGCGCGCCGCCGATGTGCAGGTAACCGGTGGGACTGGGGGCGAAACGGGTACGGCAGGCCATGGAACGCTCGAAACGACGGGAATCGGGCGATTTTACCTTGCTGGGGCGGCGCCTGCCTGGCGCCGCGGGATTGGGGATTGGGGATTCGGGATTGGTGCAAGCAGCATTACTGCCCAGGGACAGGGCCTGGCGTGCCTGAGTGGACTGCCGACGACAAAAGATCTTTCCCTACGCGAAGCGGCTCAATTCCGCTCGCACCACCGCCGGAGACAGCTGGCCGCGCCAGTCGCGGTCGTTGGCCACCTGGGCGTGGGCGCGGCTGGCTTCGAAGGCGGCGAAATCCAGCTCGGCGATCGCCCAGACCTGCTCGCCGCGGGTCTGCGCGACGATGCCGTCGGCGGGGAAGCCGGCGTCCATCGGCGCATACAGCGTCGCCTCGCCGGTGTTCACGTCCAGCGCCGGGCTCCACTCGGCGACGCCGGCGGTCACCGACTGGGCAACGAAGATGCGGTTCTCCAGCGCCCGCGCCAGGCAGCCCACGCGCACGCGGGTGGCGCCGGCTTCGGTGTCGGTGCAACTGGGCACCACCAGCAGGCGGGCGCCGGCCTCGTACTGGGCGCGGACCGGCAGCGGGAACTCGCTGTCGTAGCAGACCGCCACGCCGGCGCGCACGCCGTCGGCCTCGAACACCTTCAGCGCATCGCCGCCGTCGATCAACCCCGTAGCCTTTTCGAAGCCGGTCAGCTGCAGCTTGTCCTGCCAGCCATGGCCACCATCGGGGGTGAACCAGTACGCGCGATTGCGATAGCGCCCCTGACCGACATCGAGCAGGAAGCTGCCGGCGACCACGTGCAGGCGATGGCGCCGCGCCAGGTCGGCGAACAACGCCAGGTACGGCGCATGCAGCGCCTGGATCGCGGCGAGCGAGGCCGGCAGCCGCGCGGACACGGCCGGGCCGAAGGTCGCGGCCAGTTCCAGCGACAGGTACTCGGGCAGCACCGCCAGTTGCGCGCCGGCCTGTGCGGCCTCGCCGAGCAACGCCGCCTGCTTGTCGGCGAAGGCGGCGAAATCGGCGGGCGCGCCGATCGGATACTTGGCGACGGCGACTTTCATGCGGCAGGCTCCAGCGCGCGGGTCCAGAAACCCAGGGTATGCGGCGTTTGGCCGCGGTCGACCTCGTTCCACGGCAGGTGCATGCGCAGCGCCGGCTGCGGCTGGTAGCCGCGCTTGCGCCAGAACGCGTCGTTGCCGTGGTAGTCCGGCGGCCGTCGCGGGTCGTCGGGCGCGCGCTCCACCGAACAGAACGCGGTCAGGTGGAAGCGACCGAGCGCGCGCGCATGCGCCTCGCGCTGGTCGAAGAAGGCATGGCCGATCCCGCGGCCGCGGTACTGCGGCAACAACACCGACTCGCCGAAATAGAACACCTCGGCCGGGGCGATGCCGCTGCCGGCGAAGGCCACGGCGAATGCCTCGGTGTCGTCGACCAGCGGCAGCCCGGTGGACGCGCCGACTACCTGCTCGCCGTCGCGCGCCAGTACGAACACGCTGTCTGGCGAGGCGGCATAGGCGGCCAGGTAGTCGCGTTCGTAGTCCAGGTCGCCGTCGTAGAGGTACGGCCAATCGCGGAACACCGCGATGCGCAGCTGCGCGACCGCGTCCAGGAACGGCACGATCCCGGCGCCGCGCAGGCGCTGAATGGAGAGCGGAGAGTGCATCCGTGCACTCTACCGCAAGCGTTTCCCTGGCGCTGCCTGCCTGGCGATGCCCTTGCACATGCGTCCTTGCCGCTTCCCTGCATGGGCGTCCTGCCCGTCCCGTGATGCAAGCGCTTGCTTGCGCTGCCTGCCTGGGCGATAGCCCTTGCGTGCGTCCTTGCCGCTTCCCTGCGTGGGCGTCCTGCCCGTCCTGTGAACGGTGGCGACGTCCTGCCACCACCTGTGTTGCTTTCGGCGATGATCGATGGCCATCCGACCCCGACGTCGCGGCCATCGACGTGGGTGCCCTACCTCAGCGCCACCACCGGCACAGCAGTGCGGCCTGCGCAGGCAGCAGCAGCAAGCGCGCGCGGCCCTGCGCTTCCCAGGTCACGAAGGCCGACGCGGACGCACGGGTGACGTCTTCCGCGTTCGCGGCACAGGCCGGATCGCGGCGTACCGCGCGCCACGGGCAGTAGCACCACGGCGCAGCGTCGCCAGGCAAGGCCGCACGCGCCTGCAATGCGCTGGCCAGGAACGTCGCCGCGTCGCCGGCCAGGGCGGCGCGGCTGCGTTCGCTCAGGCGCAACCACAGGGCGCCGCCACGGTCGGCAGCGGTGACCAGTGCGGCCTGCGCGCTGCGCGCCAGGCTCGCCGGCAGGTTGCCGTGATGCAGGCCATGGGTCTCCAGCGCTGCAGGCAACAGCGCCTGCAGGCGACGATGCAGATGACGGTGCGCGACCATGTCGGTTCTCCTTCCGACGGCTCAGCGCAGCGACGCGCCGAGTTCGTACCAGTCGATCCGGCGGGTGATCCACATGATCGCGCCGAGGATGCCGAACAGCAGCAGCGAGCCCATCAGCAAGGCGTTGTCCTCCGAGGCCAGCAGGCCGTACAGCGCGCCGTACAACACGGTAAGCATGGTGGCGAAGCCGGCCGCGCGCAGGCGGCTGCGCAACACCCCGGACAGGTAGAAGAACTGCAGCCCGATACAGGCCACCGCCGACACCAGATACGCCTGCCAGAACGGAATGTGCTCGGACAGGCTGAGCAGCAGCAGGAAGAAGATCGCCAGCGCCAGGCCGACCAGCAGGTACTGCAGCGGGTGGATCGGCAGGCGCTTGATCAGCTCGAACAGGCCGAAGGCCACGAAGGTCAGCACCACGAACAGCAGGCCGTATTTGCTGGCGCGCTCGGCCTGGGTGTACACGTCCACCGGGTCGACCAGGTCCACGCGCAACGCATCGAGGTCCTGTCCGCCGGAGGCCAGCTGCGCCTGCGCGCCGGTGGCCAGCGACGACAGCGCCCAGTTCGCCTGGAAGCCCTGCGCGCCGATGCGGCGTTCGTTGGGCAGGAAGCGGCCGCCGAACAACGGATGCGGCCACGGCGAGTTCAACGCGATCTGATTGTCGTCGCCGACCGGCACGATCGACAGCGCCTGGGTGCCGTCGAGCACGAACTCCATCTGCACGTCGTGCAGATTGGTGAGCCGCCCCTGCTGCGGATCGGCCAGCGCGGGAAGCACCGCGTGCACGCCCTTGGAGATATTGGCCAGCCCCTCCGAGCCCGGCTGCAGCGACAGTGCGCGGCCGTCGGCGCGCAGGTTCGGCGTGCCGACCAGGCCGCGCACGTCCTGCAGGCCGATCGCCAGATACGGCGTGCCATAGCGGCGGCGGTCGGCGGCGGCGTAATCGAGATCGTCGAACTCGGCCTTGAGCCGCGCATGCCAGCTGTAGACCTGCACCTTGAACAGGCCGATGTGGCGCTGCGAGGGCTTCAGCTCGCCTTCGACCAGCAGCCGCCGTGGCGCCTGCAGCACGTAGCCGGTCTCGGTCTGGCGCTGGCTCACGCGTTTGCCGTCGGCATCGAGGACCATCACGTCGCGTTCCTGGGTCCACGGGATCACCCGCAGCGGGCCGAGCAGGCGCTGTTCGCCGGCCTTGCTCTGCGACACCCGCTCCACCGCTTCGTCGCGGTAGTGCTGGCGATCTTGCACGGTGCCGCGAATCATCAGCAGCGGGATCAGCAACAACAGGATCAATCCACCGATGGTGGCGAATCGCAGGAGCAGTTTCACGGATTTCATGGCGGCCTCTCGATTGGGAGGGCGCCAGGATGCTGCCGCTGCGTGGGCAGGGTTTGAGGCGAATTTGAAGTGAGTGTGAAGTGGGGGGATTGGGGATTGGGGATTGGGGATTGGGTATTGGGGAATCGGGAATCGGGAATCGGCAACCGGCAACCGGCATGCTGTCGACGCGGCTTGCCCTACTGTAGGAGCGGCTTCAGCCGCGAAGGGCTCTACCGGGAACGCCCCGTCGCGGCTGAAGCCGCTCCTACACGAGCGCTCTCCGGCTCAGGCCAGCGGCAGCGCCAGGCAGGCCACCGCGCCGCCGCCGTCGCGGTTGCGCAGGCTGGCGTCACCGCCGTGCAAGCGCGCCACCTCACGCACGAACGGCAGGCCCAGACCGGAGCTGCGCTGGCCGGTGGCCGGGCGCGCCAGCGAATAGAAGCGCTCGAACACACGCTCCAGCGCATAGTCCGGAACACCCGGGCCGTGATCCTCCACCGTCAGCAGCACGCGCGCATCGGCGCCGCGCTCGGCACGCAACACGATGGCCGCGCCCTCCGGCGAGAAGGCGATGGCGTTGTCGAGCAGGTTGTGCAGCGCCTGGCGCAGCAGGTAGGGATCGCCCGACACCACCAGGGCCGGGTCCAGCGCCTGCACCTCCAACCGCAGCCCGCGCGCCTGCAGCTGCGGCGCCAATGCTTCGGCCAGTTCGGCGCACAGCGGCACCAGCGCCACCGGCTCGCGCCGCTGCAGCCAGCCGTGCTGCTCCACCTCGGCCAACGCCAGCAGCTTGTCGATGGTCTCGGTGAGGCGCTGCTGCTGATCGGCGATGTTGCGCACGAAACGCTGCCGTTCCGGTTCCGGCAGCGGCTCCTGCAGCAGTTCCGCAGCGCCGCGGATCGCCGCCAGCGGGCTTTTCATCTCGTGGGTCAGCGACTGCACGTACTGCTCGACGTACTGCTTGCCCTCCAGCTTGCGACGCATGGTCTCCAGCGCCCGGCCGAGATCGCCGATCTCGTCGCGGCGCGGCGGCGGCGGCGGTACCGGGGCACCGGCGCTGACCGCCTGCGCGTAGCGGTTGAGCCGGCCGATCCCGCGCAGCAGGCCCCAGGTCATCAGGATCCCGATCAGCGCGGAGATGCCGATCAGCCAGGCGCCGCGCAACAGGATGCTGCGCTGGCTGGCGACGATGAACGGCTCGATGCTGCGATTGGCCTGGGACAGGGTCAGCACGCCGATCAGCCGCCGCGGATCGGCCGGATCGTAGACCGGCGCGGCCACGTGCATCACCGTGTGGTTGGGGTCGCCGTCGGCCTCGGGACTGGAGCGGGCGCCGTACTCGCCGCGTAGGGTGCGGTACACGTCGTTCCAGCGCGAGTTGTCGCGGCCGATGTCCTGCCCGCGCGAATCGAACACCACGATGCCCGCCGCATCGGTGAGGGTGACGCGGTAGTCGATGCTGTGCTTGGGGAAGCGCCAGACCATCGCCCGCGGATCGCGCCGTTGCGCAGCGGCCAGATCGCGGGCGAAACGGCCGCTGGCGATCCGCCTGTCCTTCAGATCCTGCGCGGCCATCTGCGCCAGCACGTTGGCCGCGTCCACCAGGGTCGATTCCATCGCCTGGCGCACGCCTGGCTTGACCTCGTTGACGAACACCCGCATCACGAAGAACGCGGCCACGCCGACGATCAGGAAGAAGCCCAGGAACAGCTTCAGCCCCAGCCGCACCTCAGGCCTCCAGCGCGTAGCCGAGGCCGCGGTGGGTGCGGATCGGGTCGTGGCTGGCGCCGGCTGCGCGCAGCTTGGCGCGCAAGGTCTTGATGTGGGTGTCGACGGTGCGGTCGGCGCTGTCGGCGCTGCTGTCCCAGCCGCGGTCCATCAGTTGCGCGCGGCTGAGAATGGCGCCGGGCCGCTGCAGCAGCGCCGCCAGCAGCGCGTACTCGTAGCGGGTCAGGTCCAGCACCGCGCCGCGCCAGCGGATGCGGCGGCCGTCGCGGTCGATGGCGAAATCGCCGTGCTGCTGCCAGCCCGCGTCGGTATCGCCGACCGCCACCGCCGGACGCCGCAGCCGCGCCCGCACCCGCGCGACCAGCTCGCGCGGCGAGAACGGCTTGGCCATGTAGTCGTCGGCGCCCAGTTCCAGGCCGAGCACGCGGTCGATCTCCTCGTTGCGCGCGGTCAGGAACAGCACCGGCACCTGGCTGAAGCCGCGCAGCGTGCGGCACACCTCGAACCCGCTCAGGTCCGGCAGGCCGACGTCCAGCACCACCACGTCGATCCCGCCCTCGCGGAGCTGCACCAGCGCCTCGCGCCCGAGTTGGCAGTGGCGCACCTGGTAGCCCTCGCTGCGCAACGCGTACAGCACGGTGTCGGCGATGGCGGATTCATCCTCGACCACGAGGACACAGGCGGCGGGCGTGGCAGCGGCAGGCGTGGACATGCCGCGCAGCATAGCCGCAGCCGGGCGCGCCGCGCAGCGGGCACGGCACGCCGGCCGCGCCGGATCAGCGCAGGAAGCGCACTTCGTCGACGTCGACCTCGATGGAACGCAGGTCCTTGTCAACCTCGCCCAGCAGTTCGACCTCGGCCTTGTCGTCGAACGGGCGCCCGGCCGGCAGCCGATGCGCGTCGATCTCCACCTTCATGCTGCCGCTGGCGTCGCGGAAGGTGTAGCGGTCGCCGCCGTCATGGGAAACGATGCGCCCGCGCAGCACCACATGCTGGTCGTCCTTGCCGTGGTCGAGCAGTTGCTTCACCGTGGTCGCCTGCACGCTGCTGGGACCGGTGTACTGGGCCGCGGCCTGGCCACTGGCCAGCGTTGCGAGGGCGAGGACGGCGAGCGTGGGAAGAAGGGGCTTGCGCATGGGGGATGCTCCGTGTGATGCGCGATACGCAGTGGGACCGTCGCCACGCCTTGCACTGGCAATGCTCGTCCAACGCCCCCGGCTGGCCCGCCCCGCGCGCACCGCCGATCGCCCTGCCTCGGTCCCAGCGGATCGCACCGCCGCGGCAATGCCAGGACGTGGCCGGCTGGCGTGGCGCCCCGTACACTGCGCGGATGAATTACCGCCACGCCTTCCATGCCGGCAACCATGCCGATGTCCTCAAGCACGTCGTGCTGCTGGCGCTGCTCGATGCGTTCAAGCGCAAGGACACCCCGTTCTTCGTGCTCGATACCCACGCCGGGCGCGGCCGCTATCTGTTCACCGCCAACGAAGCGCGCAAGACCGGCGAGGCGGTGGCCGGCGTGCTGCGGCTGATGGGCCAGCCGACCCTGCCCGAGGTGGTGGAGCGCTATCTGCGCGCGGTGCAGGCCGACAATCCGGTCGGCGCCCTGGTCGCCTACCCCGGCTCGCCGCTGCTGGTGGCGCAGGCGCTGCGTGTGCAGGACCGCTTGGCCGCCTGCGAACTGCAGCCCGAGGAAGCCGTCGAACTCAAGGCGCTGTTCGCCCACGACCGCCGCGTGCAGGTGCATGCCGGCGACGGCTATGCGGCGATCAAGGCGTTCCTGCCGCCGAAGTCCGGGGCCGCCAGGATCGGGCGCGGGCTGGTGCTGATCGACCCGCCCTACGAGGCGCAGGACGCCGAGTACCCGCTGATCGTGGCCGCGCTGCGCGAGACCCTGAGCCGCTGGCCGCAGGCGGTGTGCGCGGTGTGGTACCCGATCAAGCAGCGCCGCAGCCTGCAGCCGTTCTTCCGCAAGGCCGCGGCCTTGCCGGTGGCGTCGGCACTGGTCGCCGAACTGCAGGTGCGCCCGGACGATTCGCCGCTGCGGCTCAACGGCAGCGGCATGTTGCTGCTCAATCCGCCCTGGCAGTTCGAGCAGGCGCTGGCGCAGGCGCTGCCGCCGCTGAAGGCGCATCTGGGCGAAGCCGGCGCCAGCACGCGCCTGGAGTGGCTCAAGCGCGAGACGTGAAGTGCCGGGACACGGCGACGGCGCGCAGTACCTCTCGCGCATGGCGCACGTGCGCGCTCAAAAGCAATCCCAGTGATAAGCCACACGGCTGAAATCGCCGCGCCGCAAGTCGTCCGGATCGATGAAGAAATTGGCGACGCCGGTGTCGCCCCACATCATCTCCTCGTCGCTGTCCAACTGCAGCAGCAGGACCTGCCGGTCCTGCCGCGTGCGCGGGTCTTCCTGGGTGAACTCCGGGTAGCCACCGAGCTTGTGTCCGCCCCGGCTCAGCGCATCGAACAGCGCATCGTCCACCGCATCCTGCGCCACCGCGTGGCGGCTGGCGTACGCAGCGGCAATCTCCTCCAGCGGCGTTCCCAGCACCTGCTCGAACCGCACATCGCTGCTGCCGATGGTTTCCTCACCCGCGTCGAACTGCATCGCCCGCGGCCGCGCCGGATCGAACGGCAGCGTGTCGGCGGCCGGCAACGGCACCTGCACCTGCCGCGCCGAGGCTTCCAACCGCGGCCAGTACACCACGCGGAAATTGCGTTGCACGCTCAGCGCGTCCAGGTCGCTGCGCGCGTCGCCGAAGTTGGCGCCATAGAAATCGTCGCCGCCGATGAAGAACTGCAGCATGCCCTGGCGTGGGTAGCCGGGCAGCGGCGGCACGCGCGCCAGATCGATCTGCGCCAGCAGCGCCAGCGGCTGGCCATCGGCCGCGTGCGGATAGGGCTTGTCGCCGGTCCAGTAGGGGCGCCCGCCGACCTTGCTGACCAGGCGATCGTCCTGCGCCATCGGCTGCAAATGCAGCTGCAGCATCGGCCGACGCGTGGCCTGCAGGCGCGCCTGGTACGGGGCCAACGCCTGTGCCGCCAGCTGCTCCGCATCGGCAGGGGAGGCAGAGGCGGCGGTGGCGGTCGTCGGCGTGTGGCTGCGCTGCGCGCGCAGCGCCCACCAGCCGCCACCCAGCAGCAGCAACACCAGCAGCACAGCCAGTCCCAGCCCGATCGCCGCCGACACGGCGACGGCATGCGAAGTCTTCATCGTCGTGCATTCCCTTGGACGAAGCGCCACTGTAGCAAGGCCACCGCAACCGCACACGCGCAGGACGCTGCGTTCACGGGCGCGGGTGTCGGCTAATGCGAGAATCCAGGCTTCGTCGAGGATCATACGGCCATGGCTACCCGCAACCGCATGCCTCCGTGGCATGAAACCTTCACCCTGCCCAGTGGGCGCGAATTGTTGATCCGGCCGATCCGGCCGGAAGACAGCGCGCCGCTGCAGGGCGCCTTCGGCCTGCTCGGGCCAACCGAGATCCGCGAGCGCTTCCTGCATTCGATGCAGGAGTTGACCGAGGAAATGGCGCAACGGCTCACCCACCCCAATCCGAAATCGGAACTGATCCTGGTCGCGGCCGAGCCGTTGCCGCCGGGCGAGGCCGTGGTCGGCGCGGTGGCGCGCGCGGCGATCAACCCCGGCACCCGCGAGGCGCAGTACGCGATCCTGGTCAGCAGCTTCGTCTCCGGCCAGGGCCTGGGCCGGCAGTTGATGCGCAAGCTGGTCAAGTGGGCGCGCCGCAAGTACCTGGACCGGCTCTACGGCGACGTGCTCGAACGCAACGTGCCGATGCTGCAACTGGCCGAGTCGCTGGGCTTCCAGCGCATGCCGCATCCGGACAATCCGGATCTGGTGCGGGTGGTGCTGGAACTGGGCAGCTGAAAGCTCGGGACCCGGGACCCGGGACCCGGAAAAGCCAGAGCTCCGCAGGCAGCTTTAGTTCCTGCTCTTCCGGGTCCCGGGTCCCGACCTTGCTAAACTAGTTCGTCCATGCCGCCCCTCTCCTTCCCCGTTCCGCCGCTGCCCAGATCCGGCCAGCTCCGCGCGCACTGGCGCGCTCCCGCGTCCTCCACCGCATTGGCCTGGCACATCGCCTGCGCCGCGGCCGCGCATCGCGGTCCGTTGCTGGTGGTCGCCCGCGACAACCAGAGCGCGCATCAGCTCGAAGCCGACCTGCACAGCCTGATCGGCGACGATCCCGGCCTGCCGGTGGTGCCGTTCCCGGATTGGGAAACCCTGCCCTACGACCAGTTCAGTCCGCACCCGGACATCGTCAGCCAGCGCCTGGCGGCGCTGCACCGGCTGCCGACATTGACCCAGGGCATCGTGGTGGTGCCGGTGCAGACGCTGATGCAGCGGGTGGCGCCACTGCGCTACATCGTCGGCGGCAGTTTCGACCTGCGCGTGGGCCAGCGCCTGGACCTGGATGCGGAGAAGCGGCGACTGGAAAGTGCCGGCTACCGCAACGTGCCGCAGGTGATGGACCCGGGCGATTTCGCCGTGCGCGGCGGCCTGCTCGACGTGTACCCGATGGGCACCGAGGCGCCGCTGCGGATCGAGCTGCTGGACGAGGACATCGACTCGATCCGCGCCTTCGATCCCGAATCGCAGCGCTCGCTGGACCATGTGCAGGCGGTGCACATGCTGCCCGGACGCGAGGTGCCGATGGACGACGTCAGCGTGGAGCGGGTGTTGACCGCGCTGCGCGAGCGCTTCGACGTCGACACCCGGCGCAGTGCGCTGTACCAGGACCTGAAGGCCGGCCTGGCGCCGTCGGGCATCGAGTACTACCTGCCGCTGTTCTTCCAGGACAGCCGCGGCAGCAGCGCGCGCGAGACCACCGCTACCTTGTTCGATTATCTGGGCGAGCACGTGTTGCCGCTGATCGCGCCGGGCGTGGGCGCCGCCGCCGATGCGTTCTGGGCGCAGACCCAGGCCCGCTACGAGCAGCGCCGCCACGACGTGGAGCGCCCGCTGCTGGCCCCGGAAGAGCTGTACCAGGCACCCGACGTGTTGCGCGAACGCCTCAACGGGTTGCCGCGTATCGACGTGTGGGCCGCCGACCATCCGCGCATCGACGAGGCGCAGGCGCTGGGCGACCAGCCGCTGCCGCCGCTGCCGGTGGCGGCCAAGGACGCTGCGCCGGGTGCGGCGCTGAAGAGTTTTCTCGACCACTATCCGGGCCGGGTGCTGATCGCCGCCGATTCGCCCGGCCGGCGCGAGGCGCTGCTGGAAGTGTTGGCCGCCGCGGAGTTGAAGCCCGAGGTGCTGCCGAACTTCTCGGCATTCCTCCCTTCTCCCACCGGGAGAAGGTGGCGCGAAGCGCCGGATGAGGGTACGGCGCGCGCGCGGTCGGGAACGAAGAAGGCGGGTTCTTCGGCAACGTCCACGGCTGCGCAGACGAACTCCACTAGCGGTCGTACCCTCACCCCAACCCCTCTCCCGGAGGGAGAGGGGCTTTCTGCTGCACGTTTCGCCATTGCCGTTGCGCCGCTGGACGACGGCTTTGCGCTGGAGGCGCCGCGCATTGCGGTGCTGACCGAGCGCCAGTTGTTCCCCGAGCGCGCCAGCCAGCCGCGGCGCAGCCGCCGGGTCGGGCGCGAGCCCGAAGCGATCATCCGCGACCTGGGCGAGCTGTCCGAGGGCGCGCCGATCGTGCACGAAGATCATGGCGTCGGCCGCTACCGCGGGCTGATCGTGCTCGATGCCGGCGGCATGCCCGGCGAGTTCCTGGAAATCGAATACGCCAAGGGCGACCGCCTGTACGTGCCGGTCGCGCAGTTGCACCTGATCAGCCGCTACTCCGGCGCCTCGGCCGAAACCGCGCCGCTGCATTCGCTAGGTGGCGAGCAATGGACCAAGGCCAAGCGCAAGGCCGCCGAGAAGGTGCGCGACGTCGCAGCCGAACTTCTGGAGATCCAGGCGCGCCGCCAGGCCCGTGCCGGGCTGGCGCTGCAGGTGGACCGCGCGATGTACGAGCCGTTCGCCGCCGGCTTCCCGTTCGAGGAAACCCCCGACCAGTTGGCCGCGATCGACGCCACCCTGCGCGACCTGGCCAGCAGCCAGCCGATGGACCGCGTGGTCTGCGGCGACGTCGGCTTCGGCAAGACCGAGGTCGCGGTGCGCGCGGCCTTCGCCGCGGCCAGCGCCGGCAAGCAGGTGGCGGTGCTGGTGCCGACCACGCTGCTGGCCGAACAGCACTACCGCAACTTCCGCGACCGCTTCGCCGACTATCCGCTCAGGGTCGAGGTGCTGTCGCGCTTCAAGAGCAGCAAGGAGATCAAGGCCGAACTGGAGAAGGTCGCCAGCGGCGGCATCGACGTGATCGTCGGCACCCATCGCCTGCTGCAGCCGGACGTGAAGTTCAAGGACCTGGGCCTGGTCATCGTCGACGAGGAGCAGCGCTTCGGCGTGCGCCAGAAGGAAGCGCTGAAGGCGCTGCGCGCCAACGTGCATCTGCTGACCCTGACCGCCACGCCGATCCCGCGCACCTTGAACATGGCCATGGCCGGCCTGCGCGACCTGTCGATCATCGCCACCCCGCCGCCGAACCGGCTGGCGGTGCAGACCTTCGTCACCCAGTGGGACAACGCGCTGCTGCGCGAAGCCTTCCAGCGCGAACTGGCGCGCGGCGGCCAGCTGTACTTCCTGCACAACGACGTGGAGAGCATCGGCCGCATGCAGCGTGAACTGAGCGAGCTGGTGCCGGAGGCGCGCATCGGCATCGCCCACGGGCAGATGCCCGAGCGCGAGCTGGAAAAGGTGATGCTGGATTTCCAGAAGCAGCGCTTCAACGTGCTGCTGTCGACCACGATCATCGAATCGGGCATCGACATCCCCAACGCAAACACCATCGTCATCAACCGCGCCGACCGCTTCGGGCTGGCGCAGTTGCACCAGTTGCGCGGCCGCGTCGGCCGCTCGCACCACCGCGCCTATGCCTATCTGCTGGTGCCGGACCGGCGCAGCATCACCCCCGATGCGCAGAAGCGCCTGGACGCCATCGCCTCGATGGACGAACTGGGTGCCGGCTTCACCCTGGCCACGCACGACCTGGAGATCCGCGGTGCCGGCGAACTGCTCGGCGAGGACCAGAGCGGGCAGATGGCCGAGGTCGGCTTCAGCCTGTACACCGAACTGCTGGAACGCGCGGTGCGCAGCATCCGCCAGGGCAAGCTGCCGGACCTGGACGCCGGCGAGGAAGCGCGCGGTGCCGAGGTGGAACTGCATGTGCCTGCGCTGATCCCCGACGATTACCTGCCCGACGTGCACACGCGCCTGACCCTGTACAAGCGCATTTCCAGCGCCCGCGACAGCGACGGTTTGCGCGAACTGCAGGTGGAGATGATCGACCGCTTCGGCCTGCTGCCGGATCCGGTGAAGCACCTGTTCGCGATCGCCGAGCTGAAGCTGCAGGCCAACGCGCTGGGCATCCGCAAGCTGGAACTGGGCGAACACGGCGGGCGCCTGGTGTTCGAGGCCAAGCCCAACGTGGATCCGATGACCATCATCCAGATGATCCAGAAGCAGCCCAAGCTGTACGCGATGGATGGCCCGGACAAGCTGAAGCTCAAGCTGCCGCTGCCGGAAGCGGCCGATCGCTTCAACGCCGCGCGCGGCCTGCTGACCGCGCTGTCGCCACGCTGAGCGACGCGGGCAATCCTGCCCGCGTCTGCGCGCACGCCACCGTGGGCTTATGTCCACGGTCGCCCACTCGTCCCGTCCTGACAAGCCGCCGCCACACGCGGTGGCGTAAGGCGCGCGCCTACCCTCGCTGACCACCCCACGCAACCGGGTCTTCATGTGAAGACGGCCGTTGCGCCTGCGTGTCGCGCAGCTTTTTGACGCCTTCACACGCTGCCGCGATTGGCACGGCACGTGCAACGACTTGGGAACCTGCCCCAATCGGCACGGTTATGGGATGCGCGTCCTGGCATGGATCTGAACCACTCAGGCCCGTGTCCGGCATGCGAGACAAATGCGTCACTCAACCTAAATATTTCCTGACCGCGCCGATATCGCTGGTACCGAAGCCTACACATGCCCTTCACGGCGTGCCGCCGGCTTTCCATTTGCCCTACTGCCGGAGACCCGCCATGCGTTCGACGCCCCCCGATGAACAGGATTCGCCGCTGCAGTTGAGCGTGGACGGCGACATGACCATCCGCCGCGCGGCCGAACTGAAGCCGCTGCTGCTGCCCGCGCTGGAGCATCCCGGCGGCCTACGCCTGCAGTTGCAGGCGGTGGCCGACATCGACGCCACCGGCGTGCAGTTGCTGCTGGCCACCCAGGCCGCGCTGCGCGCCCTGGGGCGACCCTTGCAGCTGGAGGGCTGCAGCAAGGCGGTCGGCGACGCGCTGGACCTGCTCGGCCTGGGCGACGCGTTCGAGCGCGTCGGCGACGACACTCTTCACTAATCGGCAGCACGACATGAACATGGATCAATTGCTGCAGACCTTCATCGCCGAGAGCCGCGACCTGCTCGAGGACATGGAACGCAATCTGCTGGAAGCCGAGCGCGGCGAAGCCGGTCCCGACGCGGTCAACGCGATCTTCCGGGGCGCCCACACCATCAAGGGCTCCGGCGGCCTGTTCGACCTGGCGCAGCTGGTCGGCTTCACCCACGTGGTGGAGAGCGTGCTGGACCTGGTGCGCGAGCACGCCGTCGCGCTGGATTCGGACTTGATCCAATTGATGCTGGCCTGCTGCGACCACATCCGCGCGCTGGTGGAAGCCGCCGCCGGCGCCGAGGCCGACGAAGCCACGCTGGCCGCCGAGGGCGCGCCGCTGCTGGAACGGCTGCAGACCTACCTGCAACCTGCCGCTGCGCCGGCCGCCACGACGGGCGCCGCCACGGCAACGCCGGCAGTGCCGGCCGCGCCCGCGCATACCGGCTACTGGCGGATCTCGCTGCAGCTGTTCGCCGATGCGCTGCGCTTCGGCAATTCGCCGCTGCACCTGATCCGCTGCCTGCGCAGCCTGGGCACGCTGGAAGCGGTGCGCACCCACCACGAGCGCGTGCCGGCGCTGCCGGAGCTGGATCCGGAGGCCTGCTACCTGGGCTTCGACATCCTGTTGCGCAGCGACGCGCAGCAGGCCGCGATCGAGGACATCTTCGAATTCGTGCGCGACGACTGCGACCTGCAGGTGCTGGCGGTGGAGCCGAACGGCGATGCCGCCAACCTGGATCTGCCGCTGCTGGTGGCCGAAGCCGGCAGCCAGGCCAGCGCCGACGATTTCGCCGGATTCGAGAGCGCCAGCGCCCCGGTGGAGGCGCCAGTTGCGGCCGCAGCGGCCATGGCCGGCGCGCCGGCCGCGGCAGCGCCCACCGCTGCCAGCGCCGGCACGGCCAAGGCCGCGGGCGCACGCGGCGAAGGCGGCTCGATCCGCGTCGACGCCGACAAGCTCGACCGCATGATCGACCTGGTCGGCGAATTGATCATCGCCGTCGCCAGCACCGGCGCCAACGCGCAGCGCACCGGCGATGCGCAGTTGCTGGAATCCACCTCGATCCTCGCCGGGCTGGTCGAGGAAGTGCGCGAAAGCGCGCTGCAACTGCGCATGGTCAAGATCGGCGGCACCTTCAGCCGCTTCCACCGCGTGGTCCACGACGTCGCCCGCGAACTGGGCAAGGACATCGTGCTGGTGGTCAACGGCGAGGACACCGAGCTGGACAAGTCGGTGGTGGAGAAGATCGCCGATCCGCTGACCCACCTGGTGCGCAACGCCATGGACCACGGCATCGAACCGGCCGAGGTGCGCCAGGCGCGCGGCAAGCCGGTGCGCGGCACGGTGCGGCTCAACGCCTTCCACGATTCCGGCAGCATCGTCATCCAGATCAGCGACGACGGCGGCGGCCTCAACCGCGACCGCATCCTGGCCAAGGCGCTGGAACGCGGCCTGATCGAACCCGGCCGTCTGCTCTCCGACCGCGAAGTGTTCGCGCTGATCTTCGAGCCGGGCTTCTCCACCGCCGAAAAGGTCACCAACCTGTCCGGCCGCGGCGTCGGCATGGACGTGGTCAAGCGCAACATCGCCGCGCTGCGCGGCAGCGTGGACATCAGCAGCCAGCAGGACGTCGGCACCACCATCTCGGTGCGGCTGCCGCTGACCCTGGCAATCATCAACGGCTTCCAGGTCGGGGTCGGCAAGTCGGTGTTCGTGGTGCCGCTGGACGTGGTCGAGGAATGCGTGGAGTTCGCGCCGAACTACCAGAGCGAGTACATCGACCTGCGCGGCAACGTACTGCCCTACGTGCGCCTGCGTTCGCTGTTCGCCATCGCCGGCGCGCCGCCGGCGCGCGAGAGCATCGTGGTGATCCGCCAGGGCGCGCAGCGTTTCGGCCTGGTGGTCGACACCCTGCTCGGCGAGTGGCAGACCGTGATCAAGCCGCTCTCCAAGGTCTTCGCCCAGGTCAAGGGCATCAGCGGCTCCAGCATCCTCGGCAGCGGCGGAGTCGCGCTGATCCTGGACGTGCCGTCGCTGCTCGGTCAGTTGCAACCCGGCACCGAATCGCTGGCGGCCTGAGCCGCCGCCATGCCCGCCATCATCCCTCTGCCGTACCCTCTTTCAGGAATCGCAGTCATGTCCCAGAACCGGACGCGCCTTATCACACTACCGACGGCCGCCATCGCCGCCGTCGTCCTGCCCGCCGCCGCGGCCGTCGCAGCGGTGGCGCTGCCGCTGAGCGGCGCCCTTGCATGGACCCTGATCGCCGTGGCCACGCTGGTCGCCGCCGCGCTGCTTGGCCGCGGCGTACGCGCGGCACAGCACGCAGCCGCCGCCGCGCAGCGCGAACTGGAGCTGGCCCGCACCGGCCTGCAGGCGCTGGCGCAGGGCGAACTGGACCGCGTGGACGCGGTGGCCGGCGGCAGCGAGATCGGCCAGGCCCTGCTCGCCGCGCGACAGCCGCTGCGGCAACTGCAGGCCGACATCGCCCACATGACCAGCGCGCACGCCGCCGGCGACTGCGACGTGATGCTGGATGCGGCGCAGGCCAGCGGCGCCTACCGGACCGTGGCCGGCGACCTCAACCAACTGGTCGGCGCCCACATCGGCGTGTGCAAGCAGGCGATCGACTGCGTGGGCGAATTCGGCCGCGGCAACTTCGCCGCGCCGCTGGCCGCGTTCCCGGGCAAGAAGGCCTACATCAACGACACCATCGAGCAGGTGCGGCGCAACATGCTCGGCCTGATCGCCGAGATGCGCCGCGTCTCCGAGCAGCACGAAGCCGGCGAGATCGACGCCAGCATCGACAGCGCGCACTTCCAGGGCGACTTCCGCAGCATGGCCGACGGCATCAACGGCATGGTCGGCAGCCACATCGCGGTGAAGAAACAGGCGTTGGGCGTGGTCGCCGAGTTCGGCCGCGGCAATTTCGACGCGGGCATGCCGCAGCTGCCCGGCAAGAAGGCCTTCATCAACGAGACCCTCGAGCAGGTGCGCGGCAACTTCAAGCGCCTGATCGGCGAGATCGCGCGCATGTCCGAGGAGCACGACCGGGGCGAGATCGACGTGCAGATCGACTGCGCGCACCTGGACGGACAGTTCTGCGCCATCGGCAAGGCCATCAACCGCATGGTCGCCGCGCACATCGCGGTCAAGAAGCAGGCGCTGGGCGTGGTCGCCGAGTTCGGCCGCGGCAACTTCGACGCGCCGATGCCGCAACTGCCCGGCAAGAAGGCGTTCATCAACGAGATCATCGAGCAGACCCGCGGCAATCTGCGCAGCGTCGGCGACGTGATCAAGGTGATGGGCGCGATGGCCGAGGGCGATCTCAGCCGCCAGGTGCAGGGGCACTACGAGGGCGCCTTCGCCGACATGCAGCGCTATGTCAACGCCACCATCGACAAGCTCACCGGCATCGTCAACGAGGTCAACGGCAACGCCGTCACCCTGGCCAGCGCCGCCGAGGAACTGTCGGCGACCGCGCAGTCGCTGAGTCAGGCGGCCAGCGAACAGGCCGCCGGCGTGGAGGAGACCAGCGCCTCGCTGGAGCAGATGACCGGCTCGATCGCGCAGAACGCGGAAAACGCCAAGATCACCGACGGCATGGCCAGCAAGGCCTCGCGCGAGGCCGCCGAGAGCGGCGAGGCGGTGCGTGCCACCGTCTCCGCGATGAAGGAGATCGCACGCAAGATCAGCATCATCGACGACATCGCCTACCAGACCAACCTGCTGGCGCTGAACGCGGCGATCGAAGCGGCGCGTGCCGGCGAACACGGCAAGGGTTTCGCCGTGGTCGCCGCGGAAGTGCGCAAGCTGGCCGAACGCAGCCAAGTGGCGGCGCAGGAGATCGGCCAGGTCGCCGGCACCAGCGTGAACCTGGCCGAGACCACCGGGCGCCTGCTCGGCGAGATGGAGCCGTCGATCCGTCGCACCTCCGACCTGGTGCAGGAAATCACCGCCGCCTCCGAGGAACAGAGCACCGGCGTGGGCCAGATCAACGCCGCGGTGGTTCAGCTCAGCCAGACAACACAGCAATCTGCTGCCAACGCTGAAGAATTGGCCGCCACGGCCGAAGAAATGAGTAGCCAGGCCGAACAGTTGCAAACGCTCATGAGTTTCTTCACCACCGGCACCACCACCACTGCGGCGCAGGCCTCGCAACCGCGACGTCTGCCGACGCCGATGCAGCGCGCGCCCCGCTCGCGCAGCTTCGGCGGCCCCGCTGCCACGGCCCAGGCCGCACGTTTGGAAGAAGCCGCGTTCGTCTCGTTCTGACCCTCTCCGCACCGGCCGGCAGGCCGATGCATCTCTACTCCGCACAAGGTACTTCGGCATGTCCAACTCCCTTTCGCTGTCCTCCAAGCTGTGGACCGGTTCGGCCATCGCCGTCGCGCTGCCCTTGGCCGCCGCCGCGTGCGGGTTCGCCCTCGGCCTGCCCGCCGGCCAGACCCTGGCGCTGAGCATCGGCGCCACGGTGCTCGCCGCTGCGGTGCTGGCCTATATCGTCCATGCCATTACCCGCTCGCTGCGCATCGCCACCACTACCCTGGCGCGTTTTGCCAACGGCAATTTCGAGGTGGTGATGCCGACCGTACGCAACGATCAGGCCTGCGAGATCTTGCTGGCGCTGCGCCAGGTGCAGACCGGCGTGCGCCAGATCAACGACGAGATCGTGCGCATGTCGCGCGAGCACGACGCCGGCGACATCGACGTGGTGATCGAGAGCCACCGCTTCGACGGCGAGTTCAGGATCATCGCCGAGGGCATCAACCGCATGGTCGGCGACCACATCGCTACCAAGAAGAAGGCGCTGGGCTGCGTGGCCGAGTTCGGCCGCGGCAACTTCGATGCGCCGCTGGAGACGTTCCCGGGCAAGAAGATCTTCATCAACGAGATCGTCGAGCAGGTGCGTCGCAACATGCAGGGGCTGATCGCGCAGATGAAGCACATGTCCGCGCAGCACGATGCCGGCGACATCGACGTGGTGATCGAGAGCCACCGCTTCGAAGGCGACTTCCGCAGCATGGCCGACGGCATCAACCGCATGGTCGGCGACCACATCGCCACCAAGAAGAAGGCGATGACCTGCATCGCCGAATTCGGTCGCGGCAATTTCGACGCGCCGCTGGAAACCTTCCCGGGCAAGAAGGTGTTCATCAGCGACACCGTCGAACAGGTGCGTGCCAACCTGCGCGCGCTGATCCGCGACACCAGCCTGCTCGTCGACGCGGCCGCGGCCGGACGCCTGGACGTGCGTGCCGATGGTAGCCTGCACCAAGGCGACTTCCGTCGCATCGTCGACGGCGTCAACCTGACCCTGGACACCGTGATCGGTCCGCTGAACGAGGCCGGCGCCGTGCTCAAGGCGATCGAAGCCGGCGACCTGACCCGCGTGGCGGACGTGCAGGGCCAGGGCCAGTTGAAGGAACTGTGCGACAGCGTCAATGCCACCGTCGCGCGCCTGGCGCAGGTGGTCAGCGAGGTCAACATCAACGCCGACGCCCTGGCCAGCGCCTCCGAGCAGGTGAGCGCCACCGCGCAGTCGCTGAGCCAGGCGGCCAGCGAGCAGGCCGCTGGCGTGGAAGAGACCAGCGCCTCGCTGGAGCAGATGACCGCCTCCATCGCGCAGAACACCGAGAACGCCAAGGTCACCGACAGCATGGCCGCCAAGGCCGCCCGCGAAGCCAACGAAGGCGGCGACGCGGTGCGCTCGACCGTGACCGCGATGAAGCAGATCGCGCAGAAGATCGGCATCATCGACGACATCGCCTACCAGACCAACCTGCTGGCGCTGAACGCGGCGATCGAGGCCGCGCGTGCCGGCGAGCACGGCAAGGGTTTCGCCGTGGTCGCCGCGGAAGTGCGCAAGCTGGCCGAACGCAGCCAGGTGGCGGCGCAGGAGATCGGCCAGGTCGCCGAGTCCAGCGTGGAGCTGGCCGAGAATGCCGGCAAGTTGCTGGACCAGATGGTGCCCTCGATCCGCCGCACCTCCGACCTGGTGCAGGAGATCACCGCCGCCTCCGAGGAACAGACCTCCGGCGTCGGCCAGATCAACGCCGCGGTCGGCCAGCTCAACCAGACCACCCAGCAGGCCGCGGCCAACTCCGAGGAACTGGCGGCCACCGCCGAGGAAATGAGCGGCCAGGCCGAGCAGTTGCAGCAGTTGATGAGTTTCTTCCGCACCAAGGAGGTCGTGGCGCCGCGGCGCCCGACCGCCGTTTCCGGCAATCCGTCGCGCCGGGCGCCGGCGCGCAAGCGTGGGTTCGGTGACGTCGGCCTGGCGCTGGTGCCGGCGCCGGACGAAGCCCACTTCGACACGTTCTGATCTCCAACTTCCACAACATCACATCCAGGGGAACACGATGTTCACGCACATGAAAATCGGCACGCGCATCGGCATCGGCTTCGGCCTGGTGTTGCTGCTGTTGCTGGGGACCGGCATTTTCGCCACGCTGCAGATGGCCCGGATCAATAGCTCTTCCACCGAGCTGGCCACCAACTGGATGCCCAGCGTGCGCAACGTCGAGGAGATGAGCGCGAACTTCAACAAGCTGCGCCTGCTTGAGCTGCAGCGGGTCGTCGCCACCAGCCCGGCCGAGATGCAGGACTACGACACGCGCATGATCAAGACCCTCGAGGCGTTCGAGAGCAACAGGAAGACCTACATCCCGCTGATCTCCTCGCCCGAAGAGCAGGCGCTGTACACGGATTTCGCCAAGAACTTCGACCGCTACAGCGAACTGCACAAGCAGGTGCTGGCGCTCAGCGCGCAGGGCAAGTCCCAGGAAGCGATGACGGTGCTGAACGGTGAGCAGCGGCAGATCTTCCGCAGCACCGCCGAGGCGATCGACAAGCTGGTGGACCTGAACGTCAAGGGCGGCCAGGATGCCAGCGACCGCGGCGACGAACTGTACGCGTCGGCCCGCTCGCTGATCATCGCCACTATCGTGGTGGCGTTGCTGCTGGGCGCGGTGGTCGCGGTGGTCATCGTGCGCCTGCTCACCCGCCTGCTGGGCGGCGAGCCGGCCTACGTGGCCGAGATCGCCAACAAGGTGGCGCAGGGTGACCTCAACCTGGAGGTGGCAGTGCGCGCCAACGACACCGGCAGCGCGCTGTATGCGATGCGCACCATGGTCGACCGCCTGAAGCTGGTGATCGACGGCCAGCGCCGCGTGGTCGCGGCGGCCAACCGCGGCGACTTCTCCGAGCGCATCGCGCTGGACGGCCTGGCCGGGTTCCAGCGTGAGATGGGCCAGGGCCTGAACGAGCTGGCGGCCACCACCGGCGGCAGCATCCAGGACGTGGTGCGGGTGATGGGCGGCCTGGCCGACGGCGACCTGACCCAGAGCATCGACAAGCACTACGACGGTGCCTACGCCGAAATGAAGAACTACATCAACGACACCATCGCGCGCCTGTCGCAGGTGGTTAGCGAGGTCAACGGCAATGCCGAATCGCTGGCCAGCGCGTCGGAAGAGGTCAGCGCCACCGCGCAGTCGCTGAGCCAGGCGGCCAGCGAACAGGCCGCCGGCGTGGAAGAGACCAGCGCCTCGCTGGAGCAGATGACCGCGTCGATCTCGCAGAACACCGAAAACGCCAAGATCACCGACGGCATGGCCAGCAAGGCCTCCAGCCAGGCGCTGGACGGCGGCGAATCGGTGCGCGCGACCGTGCAGGCGATGAAGCAGATCGCACAGAAGATCGGCATCATCGACGACATCGCCTACCAGACCAACCTGCTGGCGCTGAACGCGGCGATCGAAGCCGCCCGCGCCGGCGAGCATGGCAAGGGCTTCGCCGTGGTGGCCGCGGAAGTGCGCAAGCTGGCCGAACGCAGCCAGATCGCGGCGCAGGAGATCGGCGACGTCGCCAGCTCCAGCGTGGAACTGGCCGAGAACGCCGGCAAGCTGCTGGACGAGATGGTGCCGTCGATCAAGCGTACCTCCGACTTGGTGCAGGAGATCACCGCCGCCTCCGAGGAACAGACCTCCGGCGTCGGCCAGATCAATGCCGCGGTCGGCCAGCTCAACCAGACCACGCAGCAGGCCGCGTCCAACTCCGAGGAATTGGCCGCCACGGCCGAGGAAATGAGCGCGCAGGCCGAGCAACTGCAGCAGCTGATGAGCTTCTTCAAGGTGCACGGCACTCCGCCGGTCAGGACCGCGGCGCGCCGTCCTGGCGCCGGCCGCGGCCGCAGCGCGCACACCGGTGCCAAGCCGATCGCCCGCGTCGCCAACGGCCAGCTGGTCCTGGCCGACTCGCTCGACGAAGCCCACTTCGAAACCTTCTGAGACATGGCCATGAACGCTTCCGCTTCGCTCTCCTCCTCCGACGCCAGCGACCTGGCGACGGACCAGTTCCTGACCTTCCTGCTCGGCAAGGAAATGTTCGGCGTCGGCATCCTCGGCATCAAGGAGATCATCGAGTACCGCACGCCGACCGACGTGCCGATGATGCCGCCCGCACTGCGCGGGGTGATCAACCTGCGCGGCGCGGTGGTGCCGGTGGTGGACCTGCAGCAACGCTTCGGCCGCGCGCCCAGCGAGATCAGCAAGCGCACCTGCATCGTCATCATCGAGGTGGCCGCCGGCGAAGAGCGCCAGGTGCTCGGCCTGCTGGTGGACGCGGTCAGCGAGGTGCTGGAGATCGCCACCGCCGACATCGCGCCGCCGCCGGCGTTCGGCACCGGCATCCGCCGCGATTTCATCCACGGCATGGGCAAGGTCGGCGAGCGCTTCGTGATCCTGCTCGCCGCCGACGCAGTGCTGGCGCCCCAGGAGTTCGCCAGCATGGCCACCCTCGACGCCCACCTGGAAGAAGGCATCGCCGCCTGATCGGCCTTCGCCGTACAGCGCCCTGCCCTTCCCCCTCCCCGGACTCCGCATGCCTACGGCCGCCGACATCGCCGCCCTGCACCACTTCGGCACGGTCCTGGTGGTCGACGACAGCCAGGTCCAGCGCGAACACGCGCTGGCGCTGTGCATGCGGATGGGGGCGGCCACGGTGGAAGGCGCGGCAGACGGCCATGCCGCGCTGGCGCGGATCACCCAGGGAACGCCGCTGGGCCTGTTGATCGTGGACCTGGAAATGCCCGGCATGGACGGCGTGCAATTGCTCGAGGCGCTGTCCCGCTGCGGCATGCGCGTGCCGATCGTGGTCGCCTCGCAGCGCGGCGCGGCGTTGATCGATTCGGTGCTGCAGGTCGGCCGCAGCAACGGGCTGCAGGTGCTGGCGGGGCTGGAAAAGCCGTTGCGCGCCGAGCAGTTGGCCGCGGCGGTGCGCGCGCACGCGCCACTGGCACCGGCAGCACCGCGGCACGAGGCCGAGGCGCCCGGCGAGGCGACCATGGCGGAGATGCTGCGCGAGGCGCTGCAGCGCGGCGAGATCGAGGTGGCCTACCAGCCCAAAGTGGACATGCGCAGCGGCCGCGTCGGCGGAGTGGAAGCGCTGGCGCGCTGGCGCCATCCCAGTATCGGGCCGATCCCGCCGGATCGCTTCATCGCCGTGGCCGAACGCGAGGGCCTGATCCATGACCTCACCGCCTGCGTCGCCGATCAGGCGATGGCGCGGCTGGCCGCCTGGAAACAGGACGGCTTTCAACTGACGCTGGCGCTGAACCTGTCGCCGAGCATGCTGCAGGACCCGAACCTGCTCGACGAACTGCTCGGGCTGTTGCGCAAGCACAGCCTGGCACCCTCCGACCTTGTGCTGGAAATCACCGAAAGCTCGCTGGTCTGCGGCAGCGCGCTGGGCATGCTGGCGCGGCTGCGGCTGCAAGGCTTCGGTCTGTCGCTGGACGACTACGGCACCGGCTTCTCCTCGCTGCAGCAACTCACCCGCATTCCCTTCACCGAATTGAAGATCGACCGCATCTTCGTCCACGACGCGCACCGCAGCCGCAACCTGCGCACGGTCCTCGAATCGGCGCTGGGCATGGCCCAACGGCTGGGGCTGCATACCGTCGCCGAGGGCATCGAAACGGTGGAGGACTGGAACCTGCTGCAGGAGCTGGGCTGCGACTTCGGCCAGGGCTATCTGCTGGCGCGCCCGCTGGGGGGCGGCGCGCTGCATGCCTGGCTGCTGGAGCACCAGCGCCTGCTGCAGGAACCCGGCCCCATCGGCAACACCAACGCCCCCGCTTCCGCCTCCACCCACTGACCGGCAAGACCATGACCAGCCACGACACCATCACCGAGCAGGAATTCGGCCGGTTCCAGCGTTTCATCTTCGACGCCGCCGGCATCACCATCTCGCCGGCCAAGAAGGCCATGCTGTGCGGACGCCTGGGCAAGCGCCTGAAGGCGCATTCGCTGCAGACCTACACCCAGTACCTCAAGCTGCTGGAAAGCCGCGAGGGCAGCGGCGAGGTGCAGACCGCGATCGACCTGCTGACCACCAACGAAACCTATTTCTTCCGCGAGCCCAAGCACTTCGATCTGCTGCGCAGCGTCGCCGCCGCGCACACCGGCAGCATGCCGTTCCGTTGCTGGAGCGCGGCCAGCTCCACCGGCGAGGAGGCCTACAGCATGGCCATGGTGCTGGACGACACCCTGCAGGGCCGCCCCTACGAGGTGGTCGGCACCGACATCAGCACCCGCGTGCTGGACAAGGCGCGCACCGGCCACTACCCGCTGCTGCGCATCGAGCACATGCCGCCGGCCATGCTCAAGCGCTACTGCCTGAAGGGCCGCGGCGAATACGAAGGCAGCCTGCTGATCGACCGCAAGATCCGCGACCGCGTGCGCTTCCTGCACGCCAACCTCAATGCCTCACTCCCCAACCTGGGCCAGTTCGACGTGGTATTCCTGCGCAACGTGATGATCTACTTCAACGGCCAGACCAAGCGCGAGGTGGTGACGCGGGTGCTCGGTGCGCTCAAGCGCGGCGGCATCTTCTGCATCGGCCACTCCGAGAGCCTCAACGACGTCAACAGCGACGTGGTGCAGATCGCGCCGTCGGTGTACCGCAAACCATGAACCACGACGTCCCAGGAGGGAACCGCGCATGACCACCACGATCAAGGCCATGGTGATCGACGATTCGGCGGTGGTCCGCCAGGTGCTGGTCGCCGTGCTCAACGACGCGCCCGGCATCGAGGTCATCGCCTCCGCGGCCGACCCGCTGCTGGCGATGGACAAGATGCGCCATCAGTGGCCGGACGTGATCGTGCTGGACGTGGAGATGCCGAAGATGGACGGCATCACCTTCCTGCGCAAGATCATGAGCGAGCGGCCCACCCCGGTGGTGATCTGCTCCACGCTCACCGAGAAGGGCGCGCGGGTGACCATGGACGCGCTGGGGGCCGGTGCGGTGGCGGTGGTGACCAAGCCCAAGCTCGGCCTCAAGCAGTTCCTCACCGACTCGGCCGAGGAGATGATCGCCACGGTGAAGAGCGCCGCGCGCGCCAACGTCAAGCGCCTTGCGGTGCGTCAGGCACAGCCGCCGGCGGAGCCAGAGATCAAGCACACCGCCGATGTCATCCTGCCGGCGCAGGGCGGCCGCGCGCTGTCGCAGACCACCGAACGGGTGGTGGCGATCGGCACCTCCACCGGTGGCACCCAGGCGCTGGAGGAAGTGCTGACCGCGCTGCCGCGGGTCAGCCCCGGCATCGTCATCGTCCAGCACATGCCGGAGAAGTTCACCGCCGCCTTCGCCGCGCGCCTGGACACGCTGTGCCAGATCTCGGTGAAGGAAGCGGCCAACAACGACCGCGTGGTGCCGGGACGCGCGCTGATCGCGCCGGGCGGCAAGCACATGCTGCTGCGTCGCAGCGGCGCGCAGTACTTCGTCGAAGTGCTGGACGGGCCGCCGGTGAACCGGCACCGGCCGTCGGTGGACGTGCTGTTCCGCTCCGCCGCGCGCGCCGCCGGCGGCAACGCACTGGGCATCATCATGACCGGCATGGGCGACGACGGCGCGGTCGGCCTGCTGGAGATGCGCCAGGCCGGCGCACGCACCGTGGCCCAGGACGAACAGAGCAGCGTGGTATTCGGCATGCCCAAGGAAGCGATCAAGCGCGGCGGCGCGGAGAAGATCCTGCCGCTGAACGCGATGGCGCGCGAGATCGGCCAGCAGCTGAGCTAGCGCGGCCAGCCGCCGCACCGCCCTACCGTAGGAGCGGCTTCAGCCGCGACGGCGCGTTCCCATGAGAGCCCTGAGCTAGCAACCAAAAGCCTCGTCTACTGTAGGAGCGGCTTCAGCCGCGACGGAGCCTTCCCATGGAAAGCCCGTCGCGGCTGAAGCCGCTCCTACGACGCAGGCAGGCTGCGCATCGCCACGGCAGCCAACCGACGCGCGCGCACCTGCAAAGCGGTGCGCGACATGCGGAACGCACACCGCACCCGCAAGAACCTCAACCCGAATTGATGTGCTCCTTGCAATACAGCCGCCGATACGCGCTGGGCGTCATGCCCAGGCGTTGGCGGAACACGCGGCGGAAGTAACCGCTGTCGCTGAAGCCGGCGCGCTGCGCCACGTCGTCCACCGCGCAGGTGTTGACCAGCAACAGCTTCTCGGCGAAGGCGATGCGTTGGCGGTGGATCGCCTCGGTCAGCGTGGTGCCGAAGCTGCGCCGGTAGATGCGGCCCAGGTAATCCGGATTGCAGTGCAGTTGCGCGGCCAGCGACGAGGCGGTGAGCGCGGTGTGGAACTGCGTGCCGATCAGCTGCCTGGCGCGGTACGCCAGCGCCACCCCGGCGCGCTCGGACGCGTGCGGATCCGGCCAGGCGCCGGCCACGCATTGCAGCATCGACAGCACGATCGGCTCCAGCATCGGCAGCGTGCGCCGCTCCTCCTGCTCGGCCAGGAACCAGCGAAACAGCCCGACGAAGCGCTCCGGATCGCGGATCGCGGTGCGCTGCGGCATCGACAGCGCCACCGCGTTGTCCGCTTGCGGCAGGCTCGGTTCCAGTTCGAAATGCACCCAGTAGAAGCGCAGGTCGTCCGGGAACTGGTCCAGGCCGGCATGCGCGCGGCCCGGCCACAGCAGCAGCGTCTCGCCGGGGCCGACATGGAAGTCGTTGTCCTGCTCGCGAATCGAAAGGATGCCGCGCTCGACGAAGATCAACTCATAGGACTGGATCACCCGCGCCGGATGCGCGCCCACGCCACGAGAAATGAACAGGCCTCCGTTCTGGACCCGGATCGGATAGGCGACGGCGAACTCGAGCATGTCGGAAACGTCTCCCCTCGCCTGCGCGACGCTGCACTGCAGCAATTAAATGGCTGACACTGCTCATTGGCAGCCCGGCGGCCATGGTCGGAATCGTACCGATTTTATACCGCATAGACTCTTGTCGCGGTTGCGCCGCCATGCCACTTTGCGCTGGCGCCGGACCGGGCGCGCCAGGAGCCGCCCCGTTGACCGCGACCGCCATCGGCCCCGCTGCCGCAGACGCCGCACCGGCCACGACCGCACCGCGCCTGTCGCGCCTGGAGAAGTTCGGCTACGGCCTCGGCGATGCGGGGGGCACCGTCGTCACCTGCCTGATCGCCAACTTCCTCACCTTCTTCTACACCGACGTGTTCGGCCTGACCCCGGCGCTGGTCGGCACCCTGTTCACCGTGCTGCGCGTGGCCGACGCGGTGTCCGATCCGGTGATGGGCCTGATCGCCGACCGCACCCGCAGCCGCTGGGGCCGCTTCCGCGCCTGGCAACTGTGGATCGCGGTACCGATCGGCGTCGCCTGCGTGCTGACCTTCAGCGCGCCGCAACTGAGCGCCGGCGCCAAGATCGCCTACGCCTTCGCCAGCTACTTCCTGCTGTCGCTGTGCTACACCGCGATCAACGTGCCCTACTGCGCGCTGATCAACAGCATGACCGGCGACCACCGCGACGTGGTCTCGGCGCAATCGTGGCGCTTCGTGCTGTGCGGCATCGCCGGCTTCCTGGTGTCGGTGGGATTGCCGTGGCTGGTGCGCGAGCTGGGCAACGGCGACGCCGCGCGCGGCTACCAGCTCGGCGTCGGCCTGCTGGCGGCGCTGGCGGTGGCGATGTTCCTGGGCTGCTTCTTCGCCGTGCGCGAGCGCGTGCCGGTCAGCCTGCTCGGCGGTGCCGGCATCGGCGCGCACCTGCGCGGCCTGCTGCGCAACGACCAGCTGCGGCTGGTGCTGCTGATGTCGTTCCTGCTGATCAACGTGTACAACATCCGCGGCGGCGCCTATCTGTACTTCATCACCTACGTGCTCGGCGGCAGCAGCGGCTACGCCTCGCTGTTCTTCGCGATGGTGGCGCTGGCCACGGTGCTCGGCGCGATCGTGGTCAACGCGCTGTGCCGTCGCTTCGACCCGTTGGCGCTGTACCTGCACACCAACCTGGCGCTGGCCGCGTTCGGCGTCGCGCAATGGTGGCTGCCCACCGGGCCGGCGCAGCAGACGCTGTGGCTGGGAGTGATCTTCGTGCACTGTCTGGTGCTGGGCTTCGCGCTGCCGCTGCATTTCTCGCTGATGGCCTTCGCCGACGACTACGGCGCCTGGAAGAACCGGGTGCGCTCGTCCGGCATCAACTTCGCGTTCAACCTGTTCTGCATCAAGCTGGCCTGGGCCTCGAGCGCGGTGGTGATCAGCGCGCTGTTCGTCTACGCCGGCTACCGCGCCGGCGCGGCACAGCAGAGCCCGGCCTCGCTGCAGGCCATCACCCTGCTGGAAACCCTGATCCCCGCCGGCCTGCACCTGTTGCTGGCCGCGGTGATCCTGCGCTGCCGGCTGCGCCGGCCGCTGCTGGCAAACATCGCCGCCGATCTGGCCGCGCGCCCGGTGCACTGACCTTCCCCACTCTTCAGGATCTCCGCTCCATGCCGCATTCGCCCGTGCCGTCCCCGGAACTGCCGCTCGCCCACCTGCGCATCGCCGACCCGTTCTGGCAGCGCTATCAGCGCCTGGTGCAAGAGGTGGTGCTGCCCTACCAATGGGACGCGCTCAACGACAACGTCGCCGATGCCGAACCCAGCCATGCCATCGAGAACTTCCGCATCGCCGCCGGCCGCAGCGACGGCGCGTTCTACGGCATGGTGTTCCAGGACAGCGACGTGGCCAAATGGCTGGAAGCGGTGGCCTACCTGCTGGCGCAGCATCCCGACCCGGCGCTGGAGCGCGATGCCGACGCCACCATCGAACTGATCGGTGCCGCGCAGCAGGCCGACGGCTACCTCAATACCTACTTCACCGTGAAGGCGCCGCAGGAACGCTGGAGCAATCTGGCCGAGTGCCACGAGCTGTACTGCGCCGGGCACATGATCGAGGCCGGTGTGGCCTACTACCAGGCCACCGGCAAGCGCGCCCTGCTCGACATCGTGTGCCGGCTCGCCGATCACATCGACGCCACGTTCGGACCCGGCCCGACGCAGCTGCACGGCTATCCCGGGCATCCGGAGATCGAACTGGCGCTGATGCGCCTGTACGAAGCGACAAGCGAAGCCCGCTACCTGGCGCTGGCGCGCTATTTCGTCGAACAGCGCGGCACCACGCCGCACTACTACGATGAAGAATACGCCAAGCGCGGCCAGACCTTCTTCTGGGGCGGGCACGGCCCGGCCTGGATGATCCAGGACAAGGCCTACAGCCAGGCGCACCTGCCGGTGGCGCTGCAGGACACCGCGGTCGGCCATGCGGTGCGCTTCGTGTACCTGTACGCGGGCGTGGCGCACCTGGCCCGGCACAGCGGCGACGCAACCCTGCGCGCGGCCTGCGAGCGGCTGTGGGACAACGCCACGCAGCGGCAGATGTACCTGACCGGCGCGATCGGCGCGCAGAGCTACGGCGAAGCCTTCAGCGTCGACTACGACCTGCCCAACGACACCGCCTACAACGAGAGCTGCGCCTCGATCGGGCTGATGATGTTCGCCAACCGCATGCTGCAGCTGGCGCCGGACGGCCGCTACGCCGACGTGATGGAGCGGGCGCTGTACAACACGGTGCTGGGTGGCATGGCGCTGGACGGACGCCACTTCTTCTACGTCAATCCGCTGGAAGTGCACCCGCCCACGGTGCACGGCAACCACACCTTCGACCACGTCAAGCCGGTGCGCCAGCGCTGGTTCGGCTGCGCCTGCTGCCCGCCCAACATCGCCCGCGTGCTGACCTCGCTCGGCCACTACCTGTACACCCGCCGCGACGACACGCTGTACGTGAACCTCTACGTCGGCAGCGATGCGCTGTTCGAGGTCGGTGGGCAGACCCTGACCCTGCGTCAGCGCGGCGAGTACCCGTGGCAGGACACGATCGCCTTCGACGTGGACTGCAGCGCACCGGTGGACGCGGCGCTGGCCCTGCGCCTGCCCGACTGGTGCCAGGCGCCGCACCTGCAGCTCAACGGCGAACCGGTGGCGATCGACGTGCATCGCCAGCATGGCTACTGCGTGCTGCGCCGGCGCTGGCAATCCGGCGACACCTTGCAACTGCGCCTGCCGATGCCGCCGATGCGGGTCAGCGGGCACCCGCGCGTGCGGCACCTGGCCGGCAAGGTCGCGGTGCAACGCGGGCCGCTGGTGTACTGCCTGGAGCAGGCCGACAACGGCGCCGACCTGCATCAGTTGCGCCTGCCGTCCAGCGCCACGCTGCAGACGGTGCCGGGCACCGGCGCACTGGCCGGCCAGGTGCTGCTGCAAGCCAGTGGCGAACGCCTGCACGGCGACGTCGACGCCGCAGCCGCGCCGCTGTACCGCTACGATGCGCCGCCACCGACGCGGCAGCCGCAGACCCTGACCTTCGTGCCCTACTTCGCCTGGGCCAATCGCGGCGAGGGCGAGATGCGGGTGTGGGTGGACGTCGGCGACGGTTGAAGGCAACGCTGCGGGACCTATCCTGTAGATACCGTCTTACCCCCTAGCAGGCAAGGCCCCTTTTCGGGTCGAACGCGGTGCCCGATTTGAGGACGCCATAGGCGAGGTGCAGGAGCTTGCGCATGGCGGCGCACACGATCTGCTTGCCGGCTTTGCCGCGTTCGCTTAGCCGCTGTTTCAGCGCCCGGATGACCGGATTGTGGGTCATGGCCACCAGGGCCGGCATGAACAGGCCAGCGCGCAGGCGGGGCGAGCCGGTGCGCGAGATGCAGACATGGCCTTTGCGGTCGCCCGACTCCTGCAGGCACGGATTCAGGCCGGCGAAGGCGGTCACCGCCGAGGCATCGGCAAAGCGCCTCACATCGCCAAGCTCAGCCAGCATCAAGGCCGCACTGGTGTCGGCGATGCCCTGGATGCTCACCAGTAACTCGCGCTGCCCCCGCAAGGTCGGATCCTGGTCGATATGGTCATCGATGGCCTGCTCGATCTGGGCGATGTGATGTTGCAGATCGGCCAGATGGACCTGGATCGAGTCCTTCACCTGGGCCGGAGCGACGTCCAGCCGGTTGCGCTCCATCTGCAGCATCTGTTGCAAGTCCTGGCGCCGGCGCACCAGTGCCTTGAGTTGCTTGAGCGCCGGCGGATCAGGGTGCCAACGGCGTAACTGCTCGCGGTGACGCAGGGCATAGCTGGCGATCAGCTTGGCATCGCTGCGATCGGTCTTGACCCGGCTGAGCTGGCTGCGTGCATACGCGGCCGTCTGCGCCGGGTTGAGCACGCACACCCGATAGCCTCGTGCGTGGAGGAACTCGGCCAGTGCCTGGTGGTAGGTGCCAGTGGCCTCCATGGCGATCCAGCTATCGGGCTGCGCATGGGTCTGCAGCCATGCCTGCAGGGCCTGGAAGCCCTTGGCATCGTTGGACAACTTGGCCTTGGTACGGTGCTTGCCATTGGTCAGCTCGCTGGCCACATCGAAACTGCGCTTGGCGACGTCGATGCCGATGACGGGAGACATACGCGATTCCTCCATCGTGTCAGGGTCATGATCGGCGCTGTGCCCGGTCCTGCCTTGTCGATGCGAGTTCACGCCGGGGGCGGACTCTGGATACCGTTCGGACACCCAAGGGCCAGCATGTGGAGAGGGGAGCCGATCTACGATGCAAGCTCGAAGCTTCAGGAGCGACTGGACTTCCCACACCTCCTCCGATGATCAGTCGGAAGACATGACGCCTGTTTAAGGGCGCCAGGTCCAGATACAAGGAGCGGCTTCAGCCGCGACGGGGCGTTTCCCGGTAACGCCCGCCGCGGCTGAAGCCGCTCCTACCGGGCAAGCTGCATCTAGTTCAATCGTGGCGGAAGCAGGTCACCGACGCGACGCCTGCCTGCCGCGCCCCGTGGGCCGCTTCGCACGCGCCGCAACGGCCAGCGCACGCTCTAAGCTAGGGCCATGGATGCCCTGGCCCCCGTCGCACCGCCGTTCGCCCGCCTTGCCCTCGGCGCGCATCGCATCGCCGTGCCGGATGCCTGGCTGCTGGCGTTCGAGGTCGATGCCTTCGACAGCGCGGATTTCCAGCGCCACGGCCTGCAGCAGCCGGCGTCGATCGCACGCAGCGTGCGCAAGCGCCAGGCCGAGTACCTGGCCGGACGGCGCGCGGCGCTCGCCGCGCTGCGGGCCGCCGGCAGCACGGCAACCGATCTGCCGATCGGTGTCGACCGCGCACCGGTCTGGCCCACCGACTTTCTCGGCAGCCTCTCGCATACCGACGGCCTGGCGGTCGCCATCGCCATGCCGGTATCCGTCGGGGCACAGGGCATCGGCCTGGACGTCGAACGCGTGGTGGCCGCGGACCAGCTTGAAGCGATCCGCAGCCTGGCCCTGGATGCCAGCGACTGCGCCGCGCTGGCCGGCCTCGCCCGTGTCCGCGGCTGGCCGTATGCGCTGACCCTGGGCTTCTCGGCGAAGGAAAGTTTCTACAAGGCCGCCGCGGCGACCGTCGGCCGCTTGTTCGACTTCGACGCCTTGCGCATCGAAGGCTGCGATCCGGCCAGCGGCAGCCTGGACACGCGGATCGCCACACCGCTGGCGCCGGCCTTGCCGGCCGGACAACGGCATCGCCTGCACTGGGTGGAGGTACAGCCCGACCTGCTGCTCACCAGTTGCGTCTGGTAGCACGTCCCGGCGTCACCACGTGGTCACGCGGATGCAGCAACGCACGCCGCATGCGACACGCCGCGCGTTGCGAGCACGCGCACTGCGCCGTGCCTGGTCAGACCACGAAGACGCGCCGCCTGCCGCGGCGCCATGCACTCACAACGCGGCCAGGATCTGCTCGCGCCGGCGTGCGTACTCCGCCGCGTCGATCAGGCCCTGCGCCTTCAACTGCTCCAGCGCACGCAGGCGCTGTTCGACCGAAGCGGCGGGCGGCAACGGCGGCGGCGCCGCGGCCGCCGGCCGGCGCCGCTGGGCACGGATCGCCAGCCACACCACCACGCCGATCAGCAGTGGGACACCGAGCATCACCAACAGCACGAGCCAGTGCCAGATGCTGAATCCACCCATCGCTTGCTCCTTCCGGCCGCGTGCCGATCGTGGCGCTTACTTCGCCTTGCCCTGGTTGGCCACCGCTTCGGCCGCCTTCTTCGCCGCTTCCGGATCGCCCAGGTAGCGGTAGGACTGCACCTGCAGACTGTCGTCCAGTTCGAACAGCAGCGGGATGCCGGTGGGGATGTTGAGCTCGAGGATCTCCTCGCGCGACACGTCGTTCAAGTACTTGTACAGCGCGCGCAGCGAGTTGCCGTGGGCGGTGACCAGCACGGTCTGCCCGGCCTTGAGCTGCGGCGCGATGGCGTCGTGCCAGTACGGCAGCACGCGCTCGAGCGTGGTCGCCAGCGACTCGGTGGCCGGCAGCGCATTGCGGTCCAGGGTGGCGTAGCGACGGTCGTGCAGCGGATGGCCCGGATCCTCGGCGTCCATCGGCGGCGGCGGGATGTCGTAGGAGCGGCGCCAGATCTTGACCTGCTCCTCGCCGTGCTTGGCCGCGGTCTCGGCCTTGTCCAGGCCCTGCAGGCCGCCGTAGTGGCGCTCGTTGAGGCGCCAGCTCTTGTGCACCGGCAGCCAGTCCTGGTCCAGCTCCTTCAGCGCGCCCTGCAAGGTGTGGATGGCGCGCTTGAGCACCGAGGTGTGGGCGACGTCGAACTGCAGCCCCTCTTCGCGCATCAGCCGGCCGGCGGCGGCCGCTTCCTGGCGGCCCTGCTCGGTCAGGTCCACATCGACCCAGCCGGTGAAGCGGTTATCCAGGTTCCACTGGCTTTGGCCATGGCGCAACAGTACGAGTTTGCGGGTCACTGCGACGGTCTCCGTTGGGGGATGCGTGGGTCGTGCGGCCCTGGATTGTAGCCGGTGGCGGGGATTGGGGATTGGGGATTGGGGAATCGCCAGAGCCGGTTCCCGTCGGTCGCTGGCGACCAGGCCACGCCGGGCCGCACGACGTGCCGGAGCCCATGCTGTTACGAATCCCCAACCCCCAATCCCCAATCCCCGCCTCTCCACACCCCAGCCACGAACGCGGCGCGATCATCGGCGCATGGACACCTCTTCGCACTCCGTGTTCGGCGATTGGGACGGCAGCATCGTGCAGGCGCGCGCGCTGCAGGCGACGCTGGCGCGTCAGGTCAGCCTGCAGGACGACGTGCCCGATCCGCCGCGGTGGCTGGCCGGCTTCGACGTCGGCTTCGAGGACGACGGCCAGGTCACCCGTGCGGCCGCGGTGCTGCTCGATGCGCAGACCCTGCAGCCGCACCAGGCCGAGATCGCCCGCGTGCCCACCTCGATGGCCTACGTGCCCGGCCTGCTCAGCTTCCGCGAGCTGCCGGCGCTGCTGGCTGCGTTGGCGTTGCTGCGGCAGCGGCCGGACCTGGTATTCGTCGATGGCCAGGGCATCGCCCATCCACGTCGACTCGGCATTGCCGCGCACTTCGGCGTGGTCACCGGGCTGCCCAGCATCGGCGTGGCCAAGACGCTGCTGGCCGGCCGCTTCGAGGAACCCGGCACGCAGGCCGGCGACCACAGCCCCATCGTGCATCGCGGCGAAGTGGTCGGTTGGGCGCTGCGCAGCAAGCTGCGCTGCAATCCGCTGATCGTCTCGCCCGGCCACCGCGTGGCGGTGGACAGCGCGCTGCAATGGACCCAGCGCTATCTGCGCGGCTACCGCCTGCCGGAACCGACCCGACTGGCCGACCGGCTGGCCTCGCGCCGCGGCGAGGTGGTGGTGGTGCCGGCCGCCGACACGCCGTCGCTGTTCTGAATCGGGCGCCGTGGCCGGCGGCCACATCGATCATCGATTGCTGATGACGATGCCGTTGTCGACGATCTGGATGTACATGCCTGCCGGGCGCGGGCGCGCGAGGAACTGCAGATTGACGCTGGCGATGCCGCTACCGACGGCGCAATCGGCGGTCGCCATGCCGATCGCCGTGTAGCGGATATTGGTCCGCAGGGTCGGGCCGGCGACGCGATGGCCGTTGGCGACCGGATAGCAGCCGGCACCTTGTCCACCGGTGACCAGCAAGGCCTTCGCGCCCCACAGATCGTTGATGATCTCGGTGGGCACGTTCATGTTCGGCACGCCTTGCGCCTGCGCCGCGAACGCCGCGCCTGCGAGCAGGACCAGGCCAAGGCGCGACCAGGCGGCGCGGCGACAGCGGATGTGCGATGCGACATGCTTCATGTGGGTGCTCCTTCGGGGGAAGAGGGATCGATGCAGCGCCAGGTGCCGTGCGCTCGCTCGTACGAACGGCCACGACGCGCGCCGATTATTCACAGGCCCACCGTTGCGTCGCAGACAAGAAGTGCGCGCAATTCGCACTATGCGATTCCGGGACGCCGGCATAACCGCGCGACATAGCGCGCGCACGTCGGGGATCGGCGCCGCGCATGAGCGCATCCGGGACAGTCCGTCTTGCCGTGGCGCCGCACCGCGAGCGTCCGCGCATGCGAAGCTTCGCTTCCATTTTTGCGACCGCGAGCATCCGCATGCCCACCCTCATCGCCCCCCGCGTCCACGATATCGGCGGCTTCGAAGTGCGTCGTGCCGTCCCCAGCGTGCAGGCGCGTAGCGTCGGCCCCTTCGTGTTCATCGACCACATGGGGCCGGCGGTGTTCGAGCCGGGCCATGGCGTGGACGTGCGCCCGCACCCGCACATCGGCCTGGCCACGGTCACCTTCCTGTGGTCCGGCGAGATCGGCCACCGCGATTCGCTCGGCTCCGATCAGGTGATCCGCGCCGGCGACGTCAACTGGATGACCGCCGGCCGCGGCATCTCCCATTCCGAACGCACGCCGACCACGCTACGCGAGCACGCGCATCCGCTGCACGGCATGCAGACCTGGGTGGCGCTGCCGAAATCGGCGGAAGAGACCGCACCGGCGTTCTACCACCACCCGGCCGCCAGCCTGCCGCAGCAGCGCCGCGACGGCGCGTGGCTGCGGGTGATCGCCGGCCGCGCCTACGGCGAGGAGTCGCCGGTGACGGTGTTTGCCGACACCCTCAACGTGGCCCTGGATCTGGACGCAGACGCGGAAATCGACCTGGATAACCGGCATGCCGAGCGCTCGCTGTACATCCTGGAGGGCGAGGCGCAACTGGACGGCGTGGACATCCCGGCGCGCCACCTGGTCCTGCCCGAGCCCGGCGCGCGCGGGCGGCTGCGCGCCAAGACCCCGCTCAAGGCGATGCTGATGGGCGGCGAACCGCTGGATGGCCCGCGCCACCTGTGGTGGAACTTCGTGTCCAGTTCGGTGGAACGCATCGAGCAGGCCAAGCAGGACTGGCGCGAGGGCCGCTTCGGCACGATTCCCGGCGACGACCAGGAATTCATTCCGCTGCCCGAACCCGGCCGCTGAGCCGCAGCAGGCGCGCATCCGGGCTTTGGCGCCGCCCGCGAGTGCGCCAACTGCCCTCGTCAGCCCCTGCCATTCGCGCCGGAACCGCCCGGTCGGCGCAGCCGGGCAGGTGCCGCCACGCCGTACCGCGCGTGCGGATATTCCGGAATTCCCATCCCAATTGTCAGCGGCGCGGCGCTGGGCTATGGTGCAACCGCGGCCGCGTGCGCGTGGCCGCACACGGGACACGCACTGCGTCGGGGGATGCACTGCCGGGATCCCGCACAGGATGGGGCGCTCCCGCAGACGACGCCACAGGCGTGCGTATGGATCGAACGCGTCGCATCGCGGCGTATGGGGAACATCGCGAATGAAGACACTCTTGCGCAAGGCACTGCTGACCGCTGCGGCGGCGCTGCCCGCCGCTGCCGCCACCGCGCAGCAGGCACAGAACTGCCCACCGCTGCCGCCGCAGAGCAAGCTGCAGTGGAGCGAGCGCAGCGACAAGGGATTCATCGTCTGCCGCGCCAGCGACGCCGAGGGACGTCAGGTGCTGGGCATGATGCTCACCGCACGCGACCCAAACATTCCGCTGCAGCGCACGCTGCGCGAGGAAAAGGGCGCCATCGCCGGCGAGCAGGTGTACTGGTACCGGCCGGACCTCGGCGGCGCGGAGCTGCCGGGCCTGGCCTCGCGCCGGATCGCGGTCGCGGAGCTGAAGAAGGGCCAGTTCGCCCAGGTCTGGATCGACGCCGCCGACACCCAGGAACTGCAGACCCTGCAGTCGCTGGTGCAGGGCCTGGACATGCGTCAGTCGAGCCTGGCGCTGGAGCGCTGAGTTAGGCGCGTCGCGCGATGGACTGCGACATGGCGTAGGAGCGGCTTCAGCCGCGACAGGGCCTTGCCGGCAGTGCCCTGTCGCGGCTGAAGCCGCTCCTACGAGGAAACAAACCTCGCACCAGAAACGGTGCGAACCGCGCCCTCAGAAGCGCCCTTCCTGGAAATCCACGAAGGCCTGCATCAGCTCCTGGCGCGTGTTCATCACGAACGGCCCATGCCGCGCGACCGGCTCGCGCAACGGCCGGCCGGCGACGAGGATCAGCCGCGCGCCCTGCGCGCCGGCCTGCAGCCGCAGCAGGTCGCCGCCGCCGAGCACGGCCAGCGTCTGCGCCGGCAGCACGCGCGCCGCTTCGCCCTCGCCCAGCGCCGCCTCGCCCTCGAACATGTAGGCGAAGGCGTTGTGCCCGGACGGCAGTTCGAACGCCCAGGACGCGCCTGCGTGCAGCGCGATGTCCAGATACAGCGGATCGGTGGCCGGCTGCGCGATCGGGCCGTGCACCTCGCCGACCTGGCCGGCGATCACCTTGACCGTCACCCCCGGCGCCGGCTGCGCCACCGGAATGCGTTCGGGCGCGAACTCCTGATAGCGCGGCGCGCTCATCTTGTCGCGCGCCGGCAGGTTCACCCATAGCTGGAAGCCGCGCATGCGCCCTTCCTCTTGCTCCGGCATCTCCGAATGCACCAGGCCGCGGCCGGCAGTCATCCACTGCACGCTGCCCGGGGTCAGCAGACCCTCGTTGCCGTGGTTGTCCTTGTGCCGCATGCGCCCGTCGAGCATGTAGGTGACAGTCTCGAAGCCGCGGTGCGGATGGCTGGGGAAGCCGCCGATGTAGTCCTCGGCCCGGTCGGTGCCGAACTCGTCGAGCAGCAGGAACGGATCCAGCTCGGGCAACGCACTGCCGCCGATGACGCGGGTCAGCTTGACCCCATCGCCGTCGGCGGTGGCGTGGCCGCGGATGGCGCGGACGATGCGCGCGGGGGCGACGGTGGTGGACGCGGTCATGGTGAGCGATCTCCTGATGAGATCCCCACCATGGGTGCCGCCGCCACCGCGCCCAACCGCGACCGGCGCAACCCATCGTTCCATCCGCTGTGGTGGGGCCGCTCCCTTGTCCTGTCGAGACCATGAACTCCCTTCTCCCTCCGGGAGAAGGTGCCCCGCAGGGGAGGATGCGGGTCCGGGCGCAACCTCGCACACCGCCCCATGGTGCAGACCGAGTTCGCGCGGGCTTCGCCCCTACCCTCACCCCAACCCCTCTCCCGAGGGGAGAGGGGCGCAAGCGGCCGCGCCCCTTGTGCCGTCGCGGCCATGAATCCCTTCTCCCGCCGGGAGAAGGCGCCCCGCAGGGGCGGATGAGGGTGCGGGTGCAGCCTCGTGCAGCGCCAGCAGCGCAAGCTGGTTTCGCGAGGGCTTCGCCTCCGTACCCTCACCCCAACCCCTCTCCCGATGGGAGAGGGGCTTCTGTCTACGACCAAAGTACTAGGCCCCTGACCGCCCCCGCCATTGACCCCCCAGGCCATCGGGGCGACCCTTGCGGCAATCTCTGGGGGAGCGTTCTGCATGAAAGGGTTTTCCAAGCTGGCCTGGGCCGCACTCGCCATCCTGGCGGCGTTCTGCCTGGGCACCATCGCCCTGCGCCGCGGCGAACACATCAATGCGTTGTGGATCGTGGTGGCCGCGGTCTCGATCTACCTGATCGCCTACCGCTTCTACAGCCTGTTCATCGCCAACAAGGTGATGCAGCTCGACCCCACCCGGGCCACGCCCGCGGTACTCAACAACGACGGCCTGGACTACGTGCCGACCAACAAGCACGTCTTGTTCGGCCACCACTTCGCCGCCATCGCCGGCGCCGGGCCGCTGGTCGGGCCGGTACTCGCCGCGCAGATGGGCTACCTGCCCGGGCTGCTGTGGCTGGTGGTCGGCGTGGTGTTCGCCGGCGCGGTGCAGGACTTCGTGGTGCTGTTCCTCTCCAGCCGCCGCAATGGGCGTTCGCTCGGCGACCTGGTGCGCGAGGAGATGGGCCAGGTCCCCGGCACCATCGCCCTGTTCGGCGCCTTCCTGATCATGATCATCATCCTGGCGGTGCTGGCGATGGTGGTGGTCAAGGCGCTGGCGGAAAGCCCATGGGGCATGTTCACGGTGATCGCGACCATGCCCATCGCGATCCTGATGGGCGTGTACATGCGCTACATCCGCCCCGGCAAGATCGGCGAGATCTCGATCGTCGGCCTGATCCTGCTGCTGGCGGCGATCTGGTTCGGCGGCAAGGTCGCCGCCGATCCCACCTGGGGCCCGGCCTTCACCTTCACCGACGTGCAGATCACCTGGATGCTGATCGGCTACGGCTTCGTCGCCTCGGTGCTGCCGGTGTGGCTGCTGCTGGCGCCGCGCGACTACCTGTCCACCTTCCTCAAGATCGGCACCATCATCGCCCTGGCCATCGGCATCCTGGTGGTCATGCCCGACCTGAAGATGCCGGCGCTGACGCAATACGCGCACAACGGCATGGGCCCGGTGTGGACCGGCGGCATCTTCCCGTTCCTGTTCATCACCATCGCCTGCGGCGCGGTGTCCGGCTTCCACGCACTGATCTCCTCCGGCACCACGCCCAAGCTGCTCGCCAACGAAGGCCATATGCGCTACATCGGCTACGGCGGCATGCTGATGGAATCGTTCGTCGCGGTGATGGCGCTGGTCGCCGCCTCGATCATCGAGCCGGGCGTGTACTTCGCGATGAATGCGCCGGCGTCGATGGTCGGCAACGACGTCGTCGCGGTCGCGGCCAAGGTCAGCGAATGGGGATTTGCGATCACCCCCGAGGTGCTCGAAGCCACCGCCCGCGACATCGGCGAGACCACCATCCTGGCCCGCGCCGGCGGCGCCCCGACCCTGGCGGTCGGTATCGCGCAGATCTTGCACCAACTGCTGCCGGGCGAGGACATGATGGCGTTCTGGTACCACTTCGCGATCCTGTTCGAGGCGCTGTTCATCCTCACCGCGGTCGATGCCGGCACCCGCGCCGGGCGCTTCATGCTGCAGGACCTGCTGGGCAATTTCGTGCCGGCGCTGAAGCGGACCGAATCGTGGGCCGCCAACATCGTCGCCACCGGCGGCTGTGTGGCGCTGTGGGGCTATCTGCTCTACACCGGGGTCAAGGATCCGTACGGCGGCATCCGCACGCTCTGGCCGCTGTTCGGCATCTCCAACCAGATGCTCGCCGGCATCGCGCTGATGCTTGGCACCGTGGTGCTGTTCAAGCTGAAGCGTGACCGCTACGCCTGGGTCACCATCGTGCCGGCGCTGTGGCTGCTGATCTGCACCACCTACGCGGGGCTGATCAAGATCTTCGACCCGAACCCAGCGCAGGGCTTCCTGGCGCAGGCGCACAAGTTCCAGGACGCGATCGCCAGCGGCACGATCACCGCGCCGGCCAAGACGGTGGCGCAGATGCAGCAGATCGTGACCAACGCCTACGTCAACACCGGGCTGACCGCCCTGTTCCTGTTCGTGGTGTTCTCCGTGCTGATCTACGCGGTGAAGACCATCCTCGCCGCCCGCCGCACCCCGCAGCGCAGCGACAGGGAAACCCCGTACGTGGCCTTGCAGCCGCACCAGATGGCGGACCTGTAATGAGCGGCGCACTGGTTCCGGTCGGCCAGTACCAGGCGCACCGCCGGCTGTGGCGGCGCCTGGTGCAGACCGCGCGGCTGTGCTGCGGCATCCCCGACTACGACAACTACGTGCGGCACATGCTCGAGAAGCACCCGGACCGCGAGCCGATGGACTACAAGACCTTCTTCCGCGAGCGCCAGGAGGCAAGGTATGGCGGCAAGAGCGGATTCCGCTGTTGTTGAGGGGCTGGGATTAGGGAGTCGGGATTGGGGATTGGTGGGACGCCTGACGGCGTTTGGCGATTCGACCGGATCACACGGCGGCTCTCGTTCTGACGCGGCAATGCCTGGCGACAGGCATCGCCGCGGCGCTGTTGTAGGAGCGGCTTCAGCCGCGAGGCCTTACCGATAGCGCGTCGCGGCTGAAGCCGCTCCTACGAACAGAGCGACATTCCGCGATGCCAGGCACTCGCGGAAACCTCCCATTCCCGAATCCCCATTCCCGAATCCCGGCTCTTCAGGCCGCCGCGGCCCGCACCAGTTCCGCATAGGTCTGCGGCAGCTCGCGCATGTGTTCCATCACCGCGGCCACGCCGAGTTGGCGAAGGGTCGCCGCATGCCCGGCAGGAATATGCGCGGCGCCGGTGAAGCCGATCACGGTCATGCCCGCGGCCAGCGCGGCACTGGCGCCGGTGGCGCTGTCCTCGATCACCAGGCAGCGCTCCGGCGCCACGTTCAATGTGCGCGCCGCCAGCTGATACACGTCCGGCGCGGGCTTGGGCCGCGCCACCATGTCGGCGCTGAAGATGCGCTCGCCGACGCGCTCGTGCAGGCCGGCACGCGCCACCGAGGCGACCACGCTCTCGCGCATGCTGTTGGAGGCGACGGCCAGCGGCAGCGGCAACGCCAGCAAGGCCTCGCGCACGCCGTCGATCGGCTGCACTTCGGCCGCGATCAGCGCTTCGGAGCGCGCGCGGATCTCCTGATAAAGGCCCGGCGGCAACGTCAGCGCGTACTGCCGTTGCACGCGCTGCACGATCTCCTGCGCGGTGAGGCCGAAGCTGCCGGCGAGAAAGCGTTCCAGTTCGGCCCGCGGCACATAGGCGCCCAGCGCGTCGAGCATCACTCGGTCGGCCAGCACTTCGCTGTCGACGAGCACGCCGTCGCAATCGCTGATCAACAGGTCGAAGGGGGTCGCCGTCATCGCGCGCTCCTTTGGGAAAACGTCATTATGCCGCTGCGCACATGTCCCTCGCCTGTGCGGCATCTGCAGCCGCGGCAGCGCGTGCATGCAGGAGGCGCACGCGGCGCTGCCTGTATGCCCTGCCTGTTCGCCGCCTCACCACATCGCGGCGCATCCCGACTGACGGACGTTTGTTTCCGGTTAAACCACCATCCAGCTGGTGGGACGCCACCCGAGATCCGCAGACAGCGTCACAAAACTGGCGCAACACCGCCGCGATCGGCTGCTAGCATCGGGAGCGGCGCCAGGATCTGCGCCGTCATCCAGGACCGCGAACAGGAAAGGAGCCTTGCATGCGTACGCCCGTCCCCGCCCTGATCGCACTCGCGACCTCGCTGTTCTTCTCGGTCAGTTGCGCCGCACAGTCCGGCGCCAAGGAGCATTCCGCCATGTCAGCCTCGCTGCAGGATCAGTCGGTCGCCTTTCGCGACCCCGCACTCGCCGACATCGCCGCCGCCATCGCGCGCGGCGATGTCGCCCGCATCGCCGCCCTGGCGCCCAGCACGGATCTGTCCGCGCACGGCGACCAGAACGTCACCCTGCTCGAATGGGCCATCTGGAACGAACAGCCGCGCGCACTGGCGGCTCTGCTCGACGCCGGTGCCGACCCGTCGCTGCCGGGCATGGACCAGGAAACCGTGGTGCACATGGCGGCCATGGCCAAGGACCCGCAGTACCTGCAAGTGCTGCTGCAGCACGGCGCCCCGGTCGACCCGGTGAGCGCGCGCGCGCACTGGACGCCGCTGTTCCGCGCCGTGCAGAGCAAGCGCGACGCGCAGATCGAGATGCTGCTCAAGGCCGGCGCCGATCCGAAGCGGGTCGACGCCACCGGCAACTCGTTGCTGCACCTGGCCGCGCAGAGCAGCGCCGGCAACCCGTGGGTGCCCAAGCTGCTGCAGGCCGGTGTCGATCCGACCCTGCGCAACGCGCAAGGCAAGACCTTCCAGGCCTACTTCTTCAACACGCCCGAGCGCCTGCTCAACGCCAACGCGCAGCAGACCCGCAACGACGTGCGCGCCTGGCTGAACGCCCACGCCATCCCCTTGGAAGCGACCCGCTGATGCGGTCGGTCACCCTCTTCGCACGGAGCCGCGCATGAACCAGAGCGATCTTTCCCCGTCCGATCCGTCCACCTCGTTCTCCGAGGCCGTCCGCGGCCAACAGCCACAGGCCGTGGACCGGCAACTGCCGCCGCTGCTGCAGGACCTCTATCACACCGCGGCCGAGCGCCGTGCCGGCGGCGCCGAGACCTTCGCCGCGCTGCCCGATGGCTGGTCGCGCATGGACGACGCCGCACTGCAGCGCGCCGGCATCGACCCGAGCCTGCAGCACGACGCCAAGAGCGGCTTCGATGCCGCGTTCTACCGCAACCCGCAGGGCAACGTGGTGCTGGGGTTCTGCGGCACCGACGAGCTGAAGGACTGGAAACACAACCTCGGCCAGGGCCTGGGCTTCTCCGACGCGCAATACGCCTCGGCGATCCAGCTCGGCAGCCAGGCCAAGCAGGCCTTCGGCGAGAACCTGCTGATCTCCGGGCACTCGCTGGGCGGCGGCCTGGCCGCGGCCTCGTCGATGGTCAACGACGTGCCGGCGGTGACCTTCAACGCCGCCGGCGTCAACAACAAGACCCTAGAACGCGAGGGGCTGGACGCCGAGGCCGCCAAGGCCTACGCCGCCGACGGGCTGATCCGCGGCTACCACGTCAAGAACGAACTGCTGACCTACCTGCAGGAAGACAACCTGCTCACCCGTGGGCTGATGCCCGACGCCGCCGGCCGCCAGATCCAGCTGCCGGAACCGGACCCGCTGTCGTTCGGCCAGCGCCTGATCCCCGGCATGATGCTCAAGCACCGCCTGGACCTGCACGGCATCGATTCGGTGATGAAGGCCGAGGACCTGGCGCAGAACCAGAGCCAGCGTCAGGCGGAATCGGGCACGCTGTCGACCGGCAGCCGCCTGTTCAACGACGCGGTGGTGCAGTTGGACGGGCAGCGCGAGCGGCTCGGCCTGCACGACGACGCGGCCTTCCTCAACACCGCCGCCAGCGTCGCCGCGCGCGCCGGCCAGGACGGCCTGCAGCGCATCGACCAGGTCCTGCCCAGCCGCGACGGCGACCGCCTGTTCGCGGTCCAGGGGCAGCCGGAGAACCCGGCGCACCTGCGCAGCCAGGTGCAGACCGCGGCCGCGGCCCACGAGCCGTCGCAGGCCAACGTCGGCCAGTTGCAGCAGCAGAACCTGCAGGCGCCACCGCAACAGCAGGAAGAACGGCAGCGCAGCGTGGCGATGCAGTAGTCGCTAGCAATAGGCCGCATCGCGGCAGGCGTCCACGGAGACGCCTGCCGCGGCGGCCGACTAAGGGCCCCTTGCCTGCACGGTGCTGGCCCTGCCCCACTCGCCGGCATGAGCCGGATGACGCATGCGTCGCCGGATGCGGCCCCCCGCTGAAGGGAGCTTCTACTAACTACGGACGCTGCCTGTAGGAGCGGCTTCAGCCGCGACAGGCTTGACCAGGAATGCCTGTCGCGGCTGAAGCCGCTCCTACACGGGCAATGGCGCGTCCCGCTGAGCGACAGCAAAGCGCGTCATTCGAGGTGCACCGAAGACGCGCCATCCCCGCGAGGCGATTGCGCAAGGTCGGCGGCGTGCGTGTCATGCGCCGCGGCGTGTCCGCCCATCATCGTCCGGACTCTCCTCGTCCAGGCCACGCAGATCGCGCTCGATCTCGGCCAGGCGCCGATGCTGCGCAGAGCGCTCGAACCAGGCCGGCCAGCGCAGCGATGCCACCACCAGGGCAACCGAGATCGCCAGCCCTGCCAGCAGGTTCGCCAGCACCACCGCCGGGCGCAGCACCCACAGATCCACGCCCGCGGTGTGCAGCAGCAAGCCCAGTGCCGGCACCCACATGACGCCGCCGCACGCGAACAGGATGCGATCGCTGCGCAGCCGCGCGCGGCGCAAGCGCACGATCGCCTGCTGGCTGTCGGCGATCGGGCCAGCGTAGTCGATCGCGCCGATGCGCCGCAGCTGCACGGCCGCGGTCAACAGCAGCGCCAGGCCGTAGCCGTGCAAGGCGAGGCCGTAGGCGACCAGATGCCAACTCCCCCAATGGTCGGTCCAGGCCGCCCCGCCCCACAGACTGAACAACAGGCCGATCGCCAACTGCAGCCACTGCGCGCCGGCGAGCAACCGCACGCGCCGGCCGATGCCGTGCAGCCCGCGCACGCGCTGCAGCGCATCGCTCCGCGCCGTCTGCCGTTCCAGTTGCCGGCCATAGTCGATCCAGGCCGCCTTGAGTTCATCGAGTTCCATTGCCGTCTCCTCGGTTGCCGCCGGTGGTGCGGCGCAGTTGATCCTTGATGCGGCCCAGGCGGGTCGCCACGTTGCCCTCGCTCGTGCCCAGCACCTCGGCGCATTCGCGCTGGCTGCATCCGTCCAACTGCAGCAACAGCAGCGCGCGATTGACGGGGGACAACAGGCGGATCGCCTGCTGCAGCAGCGCCACGCGCTGGCGCGCTTCGATATCGACGTCCTGCGCCCCCATCGCGTCCGGTGCGTACTCGGCTGCCACTTCACGATCGCGATGGCGGCTGCGCCGCTGGTGCGAGATCGCCACGTTCAGCGCGACGCGGTACATCCAGGTGGAAAACGGCCGCGCCGGATCGTAGGACGGCCACGCGCGCCACAGCGCGGCAGCGATCTCCTGGGCCAGATCCTCGCGGTCGTGGTAGCCCAGGCCATAGCTGGCGGCAATCTTGTAGACGATGCCGCGGTGCGCGCGCAGCAGGTCGGTGAAGTCGGAGGCGGCGCGGGGCGACATGACGGTGCCGATGGGAAGGTTGTCCAGGTGATACGCACCAGCGGCCGAAACCTCACACCGGCCGCAGTCGCCGCCGCAGCAAGCCGCGGCTGACCGTCACGCCGCCCCGGCTCAGCCGGCGCCGGCCATCGCGCGCAGCACGATGCCCACCACATAGGCCAGATAGGTACCGGTGGCATAGCCCATCGTGCCCAGCAGCACGCCGACCGGCGCCAGCGCCGGATGGAACGCGGCAGCCACCACCGGCGCCGAGGCCGGGCCGCCGACGTTGCTCTGCGAGCCGATCGCAAAGTAGAAGAACGGCACCCGCAGCAGCTTGCCCAGCGCCAGCAGCAGCAGGACGTGCACGATCAGCCAGATCAGGCCCAGCGCGAAGATCCAGGGCCGGTCGAACAGCGCCAACAAGTCCATCTGCATGCCGATGCAGGCGATCAGGAAGTACAGCAGCAGCGTGCCGATGCGCGAGGCGCCGGCGCCCTCGAGGGTGCGCGCGCGGGTGAAGCTGAGCAGCAGGCCGAAGGTGGTCGCCAGCACCACCACCCACACGAACGGGGAGCCGAGGCTGAACTGTTTGGCCCAGCTGACGTTGGCGTCGAACCAGGCCGCCGCCGGCGTGGCGATCGCATGCGCCAGGCCGACCGCGCCGAACGCCACGCCGACGATCAGCATCAGGTCGGTGAGGCTGGCCACGCGTTCGTGCTGGGCCTGGAAGTGCGCGATGCGTTGCTTGAGGTCGTCGATACCGCGGGTGTCGGCGCCGCTGCGCGCGTCGATGGCCGGCGCACGCTGTGCAAGAAAGATCAGCAGCGCCATCCACACGTAGCCGACGCCGACGTCGACCACGGCGAACTGGCCGAAGGTGGTGGCGTCGACCTGGAACACTTCGCGCATCGCCAGCATGTTGGCGCCACCGCCGATCCAGCTGCCGGCCAACGCCGCCATGCCGGCCCAGGTGTCGCCGGCCACGGTGACCGGGTGCAGCCACTTCATGATCTGGAACGCCACCACCGCGCCGAGCATGATGCTGAAGGACGCGCCCAGGTACATCGCCACCAGCTTCGGCCCCAGCCGCAGGATGCCCTTGAGATCGACGGTGAGGGTGAGCAGCACCAGTGCCGCCGGCAGCAGCACGTCGCGCGCCACCGGGTTGTAGAGCGAGTTGTGCTGTCCGTCGATCAGCCCGACGGTGTTGTAGATGCCCGGAATCAGGTAGCACAGCAGCAGTGCCGGCACGATGCCGTAGAAGCGCTTCCAGAATCCCGACGGCCGCGCCGCGGTCCAGAACACCGCGCCCAGCGTGGCGGCGATCAGGCCGAAGATGACGATGTCGTTGGTGATCAGGGGCGTCGAGGGCATCGGGCGATGGGGCCGGGATTGGGGATTGGGGATTGGGGATTGGGGATTCGCGATTGGAGGTTGGAGGTTGGAGGTTGGAGATGAAAACAGGGATCGAAAGAAAGCAGCAGGTTGAGTTCGCAGCATGGGAGCGCCGCAAGCAACCTGCTTTTTGTGGGAGGGGCTTCAGCCCCGACGCTTTACCAATGAAGCGTCGGGGCTGAAGCCCCTCCCACAACGGCTAACGGATCGCTGCGATCACGGGAAAGTCCCGAATCCCAAATCCCGAATCCCCAATCCCCAATTCCCAATCCCGGGACCTGGGCCATGACCCAGGACGGGGGCCCGGAAACCCGAGCCCCAGGTCCCCTCACTGCCCGATATGCTGCTTCAGCCAGCCGTTGACCGTGTCGTGCCACAACAGGCTGTTCTGCGGCTTCAGCACCCAGTGGTTCTCGTCCGGGAAGTACAGGAACTTGGACTCGATGCCCTTGCGCTGCAGCGCGCCGAACGCGGCCAGGCCCTGCTCCATCGGGATGCGGAAATCCTGCTGGCCATGGATCACCAGCATCGGCACCTTCCACTTGTCCACGTGCAGGATCGGGTTGAACTTCTCGTAGCCGGCCGGGTTCTGCCACGGCGTGCCGCCGTTCTCCCACTCGCTGAACCACAGTTCCTCGGTGGCGTAACCCATCATGCGGTTGTCGAACACGCCGTCGTGGTCGACCAGGCACTTCCACGGCTTGTTCCAGTTGCCGGCCATCCAGTAGACCATGTAGCCGCCGTAGCTGGCGCCCAGCGCGCAGGCCTTGTCGCCGTTGAGGAAGCCGTACTGCTTCTGCGCCGCGTCCCAGCCCTTCTGAAGGTCTTCCAGCGGGCGGTCGCCCCAGTGCTGGCTGATCGCATCGGTGAAGGCCTGGCCGTAGCCGGTGGAACCGTGGAAGTCGATCATCACCACCGCGTAGCCCTGCCCCGCGTAGGTCTGCGGGTTCCAGCGATAGCTCCAGCCGTTGCCGAAACTGCCTTGCGGGCCGCCGTGGATCAGGAACGCGACCGGATAGGTCTTGCCTTCCTGGTAGTTGTACGGCTTGACCACGTAGCCGTGCACGGTGTCGTTGTTCCAGCCCTTGAACGAGAACTGCTCGTAGTCGCCGAACTTCACGTCCGGCAGCATCTCGCCGGCGCTGGGGGTGATGGCGCGCGGCTGCTGGCCGTTGGCGTCGGCGACCATGATCTGGTCGCCGCTCTTGAGGCTGTTGCGGGTGAAGGCCAGCGTATTGCCGGCCAGCACCGGCGCGCCGACGCTGCCGTCGGCGGCCACGGTGCGCACCTTGCCGCTGGCCACGTCGACCGCGAACAGCGGGTGCTGGCCCATGTCATCGGCGGTGGTGTACACGGTGGTGCCGTCGGCCGACAGCACGATGTCGCCGGCGGAACGGTCCCACTGCGGGGCGATCTCGCGGGTCTTGCCGCTGGCCACGTCCATCGCCATCAGGCCGAAGCGGTCGGCTTCGAAACCGGGACGCTTCATGGCGCGGTAGTACAGGGTCTTGCCGTCGGCGGAGAACACCGGGCCGGCGTCCCAGGCCGGGTTGGCCGCGGTCAGGTTGACCGGCGCAGCCTTGCCGGCGGCATCTAGCCGGTACAGGTCGAAGTTGGTCGACCACGGCTCTTCGCGGCCGGCCACGCGCACGCTGGCGACCAGCGACTGCCCGTCCGGCGCCCAGGTGTAGTCCTCGCTGCCGCCGAACGGCTTGGAAGGGATGTCGCCGGCCAGGGTCACGCTGACCGCCGAGGCACCGGCCACCGGCTTGGCCTTGGCGCCGGCCGGCAACGGCGCGACGAACAGGCTGTTGCGGCGGCCGTCGTTCCACGTGTCCCAGTGGCGCACGAACAACTGGTCGAACACCACGCCGGTGGCCTTGGACTGCTTCTTGGCATCCAGGCGCTTCTGCGTGCAGGCCAGGTCCGAACCGCAGTCCTGGAACACGCCGGCGCTGAAGGCCACGCGGTCGCCCTGCGGGGCGATGTGGTAGCTGTCCACGTCCAGCGCGAAATCGGTGAGCTGGCGCGGCGCGCCGCCGGCCAGCGGCAGCGCGTACAGCTGCTGGCGGCCGGACTTGGCGCTGAGGAAGTACACGGTCTTGCCGTCGGCCGACAGCTCCGGCGAATTGACATTCCAGCCTTCCGGGGTCAGCCGCTTCGGCGGCGCCGCATCGCGGGTGCGCAGATCGCGCAGCCACAGACTGGTGCTGGACTTCTCCAGCGCCTTGTCCATCTGCCGCTTGGCGAAGATCACCGTACCGCCATCGGGCGTCAGCAGCGGCGAGGACACCCGGTCCAGCGCGACCATGTCGCGGACATCGAAACCGCGGGTGGCGGCCAGCGCAGGCAGCGCGGTCAGCAGGGCCAGGGGCAGCAAGGCGTAGCGCAGGGTCATCGGGCGTCTCCGGAACACGGCAAAACGTCGATGGTAGGGGCCGTGGTGGGCGCGGCGCAAAGGACTGAAGTCATGGAAGAGCCGGGATTGGGGAATCGGGAGTGGGGATTGGCAAGTGCGGCACTGGCTCGGTTTGAAATACGAAGACCAGTGCGAGCCTTCGGATCGCAGGCGGACAGCGGTGGGCGCGCGGCTGGATCGAGAGGGGGCCTCGGGAACGGCAAGCGCGATGCGCTGGCTCGGCGAGGCGTGCGAAGGTCGATGCCGGGCTGGCCTGGTGGGTGAGGCGGACAGCGACAGGCGCGCGCGGCTGAGGCGCGATTCGGTCTTTGCAATGCACGCGGCGCCGCGCCGCCGGCGAGAAACAGATGGGATCGGCACGTGCGGCACGCACGCTGGCTCGGCCGCAAAGGCGAAGCCCGGCGCGGGGCCGGGCTTCGGATGTTGCGTTGCGGGAGGCCGTTGCGCCGTTATGCGCGCGGCGCAGCCGCGGCCTCGCCCTTGCGGCCGGTGCGGTACAGCAGCCAGCCGACGAAGGCCAGCAGCACCAGGCCGTACCACTGGTTGAGGTGGAACGCTTCCGGCAGCGCCAGCACGTCGGCGTGGCCCGAGGCCACGATCGGCACCGCGATGGCGATGCCCATCAGCGCCTCGCCGGTGATCAGGCCCGCGGCGAACAGCGTGCCCGGACGGTGCACGCGGTCGCGCCCCTCTTCGTCGTCGGCACGGATCTTGTGGAAGCGCTCGACCAGGTGGGTCAGCAGGCCGCCGAGGAAGATCGGCACCATCAGTTCCAGCGGCAGGTAGATGCCGATCGCCGCGGCCAGCACCGGCACGCGGAAGCGCTTGCCGGTCTTCTTCAGCCACTCGTCCAGGGCGATGATCGCCGCGCCGACGCCGGCGCCGATGCCGATCATGGTCCACGGCAGCTCGCCACCGAACAGGCCCTTGGCCACCGACGCCATCAGCGTGGCCTGCGGCGCCGCCAGCGCGTTGGGATGCTGCGGCGTGGCCGCGCCGATGCCGTAGGCCTGGGCCAGCAGGTTCAGCACCGGCGCCATGATCAGCGCACAGGAGAACGCGCCGATCGCCAGCATCAACTGCTGCTTCCACGGCGTGGCGCCGACCAGGTAGCCAGCCTTCAGATCCTGCAGATTGTCGCCGCCCACTGCGGCGGCGCAGCACACCACCGCGCCGATCATGATCGCGGCGACCGCGCCGATCGGCGAATCGCGCCCGAGCAGCAGCACCAGCACCGCCGAGGCGAACAGGATGGTGGAGATGGTGATGCCGGAGACCGGGTTGTTCGACGAGCCGATCAGCCCGGCCAGGTAGCCGGACACCGAGACGAACAGGAAGCCGGCGACGATCATGATGATGGTCATCGGCACGCTGACGTGCCACTGGCCGACGATGGCCTGGTACAGACCCAGCAGCGGAAGCGTGCACAACAGCAGCGCCACCAGCATCCACTTCATCGGCAGGTCGCGATCGGTCTCGGCCACCGCGGCGCCACCGGTGCTCTTGCGCGCCGCAGCGAAGCCGCTCTTGACGCCCGACAGCAACGACTTGCGCAGCGAGAACAGCGTCCACACGCCACCGATCAGCATCGCGCCCACGCCCAGGTAGCGCACCTTGGCCGCCCAGATCCCGAACGCGGCCTCGGCCGCCGGCGCATTGGCCAGGCTCTGCGCCAGCGCCGGATCAGAGTTCATGAAGAACTGCTGGTACAGCGGGATGGCCAGATGCCAGGACAGGATCGAACCGGACAGCACCACGATGCCGACGTTGAGCCCGACGATGTAGCCCACGCCCAGCAGCGCCGGCGACAGGTTGGTGCCGACGTAGCCGACCATCTTGCTGCTGCCGATGTACGCGGCCTGCGCCCAGGTATCCGGGATCACCTTCAGGCCGCTGGCCGCGCCGAGCTTGACCAGCCCGCCGATGGCCGCCGACAGGCCCAGGATCTTCAGCCCCGGCCCGGGGTTCTCGCCGGCCTTGAGCACTTCCGCGGCGGCCTTGCCTTCCGGGAACGGCAGCGGATCCTCGACGATCATCGAACGCCGCAGCGGCACCGAGAACAGCACCCCGAGCAGTCCGCCCATGCCGGCGATGCCGAGCACCCACCAGTACTTGAAGTCCGGCCAGTAGCCCATGATCACCAGCGCCGGAATGGTGAAGATCACCCCGGCCGCGATCGAGGAACCGGCCGAGGCGCCGGTCTGCACGATGTTGTTCTCGAGGATGGAGCCGCCGCCGAGCAGGCGCAGCACCCCCATCGACACCACTGCCGCCGGAATCGCGGTGGCGATGGTCAGGCCAGCGAACAGACCGAGATAGGCATTGGCGGCGGACAGCACCACGGCCAGCACGATCGCCAGCACCACGGCACGGAACGTGAGCTGGCGCGGCGCGGCAGCGTTGTTCATGGTTACCCCTGAAACGACAAAAACGCTTTGCACGCTAGCGTCTGGGGCGGGGCAAGTCCAGCTTCCTGGTGCCCAGCTTGTGGCACATGCCTGGGAGGCTGGGATTGGGGATTGGGGATTGGGGATTCGTAGAAGCAGCAGTACTCAGCGGCAGATGGTTGCCCCTCTCCCACCGGGAGAGGGGTTGGGGTGAGGGTACGGCGACACGCAGCGCATCCAATCCTTGCCTGCCCTGCCCAACCTCATCCGCCCCTGCGGGGCACCTTCTCCCGGCGGGAGAAGGAAACGCAGCAAGCCCCTCTCCCACCGGGAGAGGGGTTGGGGTGAGGGTACGGCGACACGCAGGGCACCCAATCCTTGCCTGCCCTGCCCGACCCTCATCCGCCCCTGCGGGGCACCTTCTCCCGGCGGGAGAAGGAACCGCAGCAGCCCCTCTCCCACCGGGAGAGGGCTTGGGGTGAGGGTCCGGCAGCACGCAGGACATCCACCATTGCGTGCCTGCCCAACCCTCATCCGCCCATACGGGGCACCTTCTCCCGACGGGAGAAGGAACCGCAGCAGCCCCTCTCCCAGCGGGAGAGGGGTTGGGGTGAGGGTCCGACCTCGTGCGACACCTCACGTGCCGCGGACCGCCATTCGAGCGAACGCCGGCCACCCTATACTCCGCCGCCTGCCTCCTGCGCCGAGAGTCGCCGTGTCCGTGTCCTCCCTGCCGTTGCGCGACGCGCGCGACGATTTCCTCGGCCATCCCAAGGGCGTCTACGTCTGCTTCTTCACCGAGATGTGGGAGCGCTTCTCCTTCTACGGCATGAAGGCGCTGCTGTTGCTGTACCTGACCAAGTACCACCTGTTCGGCGACGACGCGGGACTCGACCTGCTCGGCGCCTACGGCGGCCTGGTGTACTGCGTGCCTGTGCTCGGCGGGCTGCTCGCCGATCGCTGGCTGGGCATGCGCAAGGCGGTGGTGTTCGGCGGCCTGCTGCTGGTGCTCGGCCACATCGGCATGGCCTTCGAGGGTCACGCCGCCACCCGAATCAACGGCGAGGTGGTGCGCGACACCGCATCCCTGGGCGTGACCTACCTGTCGCTGGCGCTGATCATCATGGGCGTCGGCTTCCTCAAGCCCAACATCTCCACCATCGTCGGCAAGCTGTATCCGGCCGACGACCCGCGCCGCGACGCCGGCTTCTCGCTGTTCTACGCCGGCATCAACCTCGGCGCCCTGTTCGCCTCCCTGGTCTGCGGCTTCCTCGGCGAAGCCTACGGCTGGCGCTACGGCTTCGGGGCGGCCGGCATCGGCATGCTGCTCGGCCTGGGCATGTTCCTGTGGGGCCAGAAGTACCTGCATGGTCACGCCGAACCGGCGCAGCCGGCACTGCTGCGCGAGCGCGTGCTCGGCGTGCCGCGCGAATGGGCGATCTACCTGTGCGCCGTGCTGGGCGTGCTGCCGGTGGCCGCCTTGATGTGGGCCGCGGCCAACGGCGCCTTCAGCCTTGGCGGGGAAATCTCCCTGGCCCTGTTGCTGATGCTGCTGGTGCTCGGCGCGGTGCTGCTGTGGTTCGCCTGGTTCACCGGCACCCAATGCACCCCGGTGCAGCGCCAGCAGATGATCGCGCTGATGGTGCTGATCGCGATGGCGCTGGTGTACTTCACCCTGTACGAGCAGACCTACGGCTCGTGGGTTACCTTCACCGACCGGCTGATGACCAAGGACATCGTGCCATCGCTGGTGATCCGCGGCGGCACGCCCCTGCCCTGGTCGATCGCCTCGCTGCTGCTGGCGCCGCTGGGCTTCGTGCTGGCGGCCTCGCTGTCCGACCGCCGCCCCAGCTCGTCCGCGCCGCGGCGGCTGTTCGTCGCGGTCAGCGCGTTGATGCTGCTGTTCCTGATCCGCGACTGCCTGGTGCTGCCGCAGACCGCCGGCTCGCTGACCTACCTGGGCGCGCTGTTCCTGGTGCTGCTGGCGCCGCTGTTCGCCGCGTTGTGGGCGTGGCTGGCGCGGCGCGGACGCGAGCCGTCCAAGCCCGCCAAGTCGGCAATGGGACTGTTGCTGGCCGGCCTGTCCTTCGTGCCGCTGGCGCTGGCCGCGCAACAGGTCGGCGCGACCGGACAGATGGCGAGCGTGTGGTGGCTGGTGCTCGCCTATTTCGTGCTGGAGGCCGGCGAAATGTGCCTGTCGCCGGTCGGCCTGTCGGCGGTGACCCAGCTCGCAGTGCCGCGCGTGGTCAGCCTGATGATGGGCACCTGGTTCCTGGCAACCGCCTTCTCCGAAGCGCTGGCAGCGCTGTTCGGCAAGCTCGCCGCGATCGAGGTGCCGGACGGCCAGACCCTCAACGTCACCCTCAACGTCGCCGACGCCGCGGCCAAGTACGCGCATCTGTTCTGGCTGCTGCTGTGGATCGGCGTGGGCTGCGCGGTGCTCGCCTTCCTGGCCGCGCCGCTGCTGCGGCGGATGATGCACGGAGTGCGCTGAGCGGCTGCGTCGCCTGAGCGGCGACGCAGCCGGCTCAGATCTCGACGCGCGCGCATCTGACGTGGTCAGTGCCGACCACGACGATAAGACCGCGAGTCGCACTGAACCCAAAATCCAACCGGGCCCGCTCACTGCCAGGCCCCAACCGTTCGCACAAATAAGTCTGGCCGGTACCGCGTTACTGGCGTCGCCTTTTCACATCGATCAGCGGCACATGATACAAACAGACATAAATTGCCACATCGCGAGACAGTAACGGGTCTTGGCTGCCCATTAACGATACATGGGCGATACATTAAGAATATAAAGGCAGTTTTCTTTATTAAAACACCTGATTTAACAAGTTTCATGTGAAACCATGAAATTCGGCAAACTTGTTTTGCCGTAGGCGCAGTGATAGGTTCTGTTCGTCGCCGCATGACGACGACATCTAAAAAAAGGAGTTTTGTGATGAAAATCCAAGATGGCAAGCTTGAGAAACAAGAGTCCCTCTCCAATCCTTTCGCTGTCCAGCTCGACGAACCCATGCAAAATATCGCGGCGCCCGGCGTCTGCGAGATGAAGCCCTATCTCGGCGACGATTCTCGCTGGTACTCCACGCAGCCGGGCGGCTAAAACGACGGCGATTCGATCGATACGTCGCGATGAAGAACGCCGCCATCAGGCGGCGTTCTTTTGTTCGAAAACGCGGTCACCACACGACACCGCTCTCAGGCAGCCGATCTCCATGATCAAGGCCAACATTGCCTTTTCCGACCTCGAGCAATCGCCGCTGTGGCAGAACGACACCCTGTGCCTCGGGAAAAGCCAGATCGTCCCCTACCGTCACTCCGCTGTGGAAACCGTTGTGGTCCGCACGCAGGGACAGTGGTTCGCCACGGTGCGCGAACGTTGCACGGAGATCGAATGGACAAAAGACGATACAGGCATGCTGGTCGATGCCGATCGATTCAACCAGCTCTACAAAGAGGCTTTGCTATGGCCGCTCGATTATCTCATGATCGAAGTGGCCCAGGCCGGATGCCGATTGAAGCTGCGCGCGGGCCTGCTCGGATCGGCGCCAGTCTACTGCCGGGTCTCCGATGACGCAGTAGAAATCTCCTACGATCTGGCCGACTTTTTTTCCCGGTCCACCACCATTGATTTGGAGATGGCCAGCCGGCGCCTCGCACTCGGCGCGGATTATTCCGCCAGGCAGTTGTTTTCGGGCGTTCTGATGCTGACGGAACGCGCCACGCTTTACGCGGAGCCGGGCAAGGTCCGTTACGTCTACCCCTCGCCTGCAGAAACCGTAGCGCCTTACGATGACGCATTGAGCGACTACGGCATGGAGCGATTCGGCCAACTATTGCATCGCGCGGTTTCGATTCGACCCGCGTCGAAACAGGTGGCCGTCGAGTTGAGCGGGGGCATGGACTCGGCGACTGTTGCATGCGCGCTGACGCGATCGCAGCACAACATCGTAAGCCTGGGAATCTTGCTCGATGCGGGATCCAGCCAAGCCCAGGTCGAACGTCGCCGCCTGCTTGTCGAAACGCTCGGTCTTCGCGACACGGCCGTGAACATTGACGCGTTCCCGCCAACGCTCGATCTGCAACCGAGTGCGAGCCGACCGGACTATCCCCTTGCCGAGTTCTACCTCGAAGCGTTCGAAAGCGTGTGGGACAGTGCTCAAGCGCAGGGGAGCGATCGACTTTTCACCGGCATTGGCGGAGACCAGTTGTTCCCGACGTATCGGAATGAGGAACACTCCACCGGCAGCCGCAATGGCATTGTGGCCGCAGAAGCCAAGCGGCGCGCGGACCTATTGTTGACGCCCCGAGCGCTCAATGCATCGCGTTCGCTCAATGGATTCGATGCGCCCGCCGGGCCTTTATCTGCCTCGGTGTTGGCCTCGAGCATGTGCCAGGCTCCGCATCTGCTTCGGCGAGGCCTTTGGCCGGTCAATCCGCTAAGCGATCCACATCTGGTTGCTTTTTGTCGGCGCCTGCCGCTCGAGAGCCGGAAAGATCGAGAAACGATGTGGCGATATTTGCAGGCCAACGTAGGCGACATATTTCCACGGGATTATTGCAAGGAAACGTTCGCCCATGTCCTGCCTGAGCTGATCGCACATCACGCCAAGACGATCGCCATGCAGCTGAGCGAATGCGCCCTTGCCGACTTGGGCCTGGTCAACCGCGACGCCGTACTGCAACTTCTGGACGAATTGGTGGCGACGCGCGCACGTCCGCTGACGGCGCCGTTGATCTCGTTCCTTTGGCTGGAGCGCTTCGTCCGGCAGTTTGCCTGACAATCCCATGCGGCAGGCGCGGACGTCGCTTTCTCAGCCTACGATCGAGGCGCCGTACGGCCAGAGCGGCAAGATCGACCAGCCATGGAAGCAGGTGACCAATTCGGCAAGACCCCGAAGTGCCAGTTGGTCACGCTGAACTATGGAGCCCAACCGTCATCAGTGCGGTCCGGAAGCACCGGACCGCACTGATGCCGCGCAGCTGTGGCGCATGCGCCTCACACGTATCGCCGGGCGAAAACCACTTACGGTTTCGTCGCCGCCGGCGCCGCCTGCGCACCGCCCAGCGACTTGCTCAGAAACGCCAGCAGCCGGGTGTAGAACTCGCGACGGTGTTCCTCGGTATAGAAGCCATGTCCCTCCGTCGGGACATACAGCGTTTCCACCGGCACCCCGGCCTTCTTCAGCGCGACTTCCATCTTCTTGGAATGCAGGATCGGGGCGCGCTCGTCCTCGCCGCCAGCGGCCAGGAATACCGGCACCTTGATCCTGTCGGCCAGGTTGACCGGCGAGACCGCAGCCAGTTCGCTGCTCGGCCCCAACCACTCCCGCAAATAGGTCTGGCCCGCGTCGCGTTGCTGGATATCGCCCTTCGCGTACATCAGCGGCAGGTCGTAGACACCGACATAGCCAGCCGCACAGCGGTACAGCGACGGCTCCTTGGCGACCCCCATCAACGACGCGTAGGCACCATAGCTGGCGCCGAACATGCAGATGCGCTGCGGATCAGCGATGCCCTGGGCGATCGCCCAGCGCGTGGCATCGGTGACGTCGTCCTGCATCTTGCCACCCCACTGGCCGGCGCCCGCCTGCTTGAACGAGCGGCCGTAGTTGCCGGAACCGCGATAATTGACCTGCAACACCGCATAGCCGGCACTGGCCAGGAGCTGGGCATCCTCGTCGAACAGGCCGTTGTCGAAGATCCCGAAGGGGCCACCATGCGGCATCACCACCATCGGCACCTTGCCCGTGGCGGCCGACGTGGGCAGCGTCACGAAGCCGTGCAAGGTCAGGCCATCGCGTGCCTGCAGCGCGATCGGCCGCACCTCGCCCAGCTTGGGCGGCTGCAAGGCAGCGCGACGCGCAAAGACGAACTCTGCCTTCTTGGCCACCGTATCGAACAGATAGAACTCGCCCGGATTGCGCCCGGACTGCACCTGCACCAGGTTGAGCCGGCCATCGCGGGTGCTCGAGGTGACGTAGACCGCCTGCCCCGGGAAGGCCGCTTCCAGCGAGCGCTGGGTCTTGGCTTCCGGCGAGTTCGCGTCGAAGAACAGGCTGCGCGGCTTGTCGCCCAGCACCTCGACCCCGACCGGGACACGGGTGCCGTGGCGGTACATGATCCGGTAGGGATCGGCCAGCGCATCGTGCGCCACGACCTTGCGCTCGCCGCTGTCCGCATTCCATGACTCGATCGCGTCGCTGCCCTTGGCCTGCTGAACCTGCAGATAGGCGATCCGCCCATCCTCGGAGAATCCGAGCGGCGTCTCTACGTGCTGACTGACGTTCTCGTCGTTGATCAACTTCCAGTCGCTGCCCTGCGGATCGCGGTAGAACAGCTTCCTGGCATTGTCGGCGTCGGCGCCCGAGGCGAAGCGCACCTTGCCTTGCTCGTCGCTATAAAACTCGGCGCCACGCACCTTCGGCGAACCGGCCAGCGTGCGGCGGCGACCCGTGTACACATCCATGATCTCGGCGCGGCTGTAAGGGTCCTTGCTGACGCTGAACGGGCGGACCTGGATGATGACGTTGCGGTCATCGCCAGGCAGCGGACCGACCATGTCGGCGATGACGTCCTCGACCTTCTTGGTCTGGATCAAGGTGCCGGGACCGTTGCCGGTCACCCGCTGACCCACCAGCAATTCGGCGGCACTGCCGTCGGCATTGATCGCAAACAGCTCTCCCGTCCCCCTCGGCGCGTCCAGCGACCCTATCTTTTCGGCCATGCTGAACACCACGCGGGTGTCGTTGACCCACTCGAATTCGTTGACGTGGCTGTTCTTGTCCATCGAAAAACTGCCGACGATCTTGCTGTCGGAGCGGCGCATCACCGCCAGCGCAGTGCGGTCGGCCAGCGGCACGGTCGCGGCGTAATACTCACCGGTGGGCGACAGCTTCAACTCGCCAACCTGTTCCTTCTTCAGATAAGGCGCCAGATCCACCTGCGCCCATGCATTCCCCGCTCCCAGCAGACACAACAACGCGACTGCGCGCAGTCCCCTCTTCATTCCCTGTTCCCCTGTTCCTGTTGGCGTGACGTTCGCGTGAAGTTTAATCCAGGCGCTTGTCCGATGGCGTACCGGAATCTGGGCGCCGACCTCCGGCAACCTCGGGGCTGGAAACCCAAAAGGGCATGCAGCCTGAAGCCGCATGCCCTCATCTGCCACGGAAATGGCGGCGCGCAGCGATCAAGCGCATCGCCCCACCTCCCTGCCGTCACTTACCCCCTCGGCGCGCCGGTCGACCCGCGCACCATCAAGCTGAAATCCAGCGTCTGCTGCAACGGCACGTCCACCTTTTCGATGATGGCGAGCAGCAGGTTGACCGCGCGGACGCCAATTTCGCGCATGGGCTGCCGGATGGTCGTCAATGGCGGCGTGAGGTAACTGGACGAGGCCAGGTCGTCGAAGCCGACGATGGACAGGTCGTCCGGCACGCGGATACCCAGGTCGCGGCAGGCCGCCAGGGCACCCAGTGCCATCTGATCACTGAAGCAGAAGATCGCGGTCGGCGCGGGTGTACGGCCCAATAGCACCATCGCCGCCGCATGGCCGGATTCGACGGAGAAGTCGCCCGGCACGACGGTCAGGCTGCGCAGGCGGCGGTGCGCCTTGCCGGAGGCCTGAACCCCTTCCAGTCGTTGCTGATGCAGGGGGTTGTCGGGCGGGCCGCCCACCACGGCGATCCGCGCGTGCCCCAGTCCATACAGGTGTTCCATCACCGCGCGCGCGGCGGCTGCGTTGTCGATATGGACGCTGGGAATCCCCAGCGCCGGGTCAAACTCGCAGCCGTTGACCACCGGCGCGGCGCCGCCCTGCTGCTTGACGATCTCACGCGCTGTCGGCGGCAGGCGATGCCCCAGCACGATCAGGCCGTCCGCCTCGTTGCGTGGGAGCATCTGCGCATAGCGCTCCTCGCGGTCGGGCTGGTGCTGGGTATCGCCCAGCAGCACGGCGTAGCCGACCGCCTGCGCGGCGTCCTCCGCGCCCTGCAGGATCTGGGCGAAGAAGGGATTGGCGATGTCCGGGACGGTGACCAGCAGCTTGCCGCTGCGCTGGGTCTTCAGCGTCCGGGCCACCGTGTTGGGGACATAGCCCAGCGCGGCGGCGGCCTGCTCGATGCGCGCGCGCGTGGCGGGCAGGACTTTTTCCGGCCGGGAGAGCGCCCGCGACACCGTGCCCGCGGTGACGCCGACGTGCTTTGCGATGTCGTAGATGGTGGTCGCCATGAACTGAGCTCTTGTTGCTGCTGTGCAGTGCACAACGGGTCTTGCGGGAGGCCCATGCTAGGATGATTCAATCGATTGCATGAGGGCGAATCACGTTGAAGACGCTCAAGGGTCCAGCGCTGTTCCTGGCACAGTTCATCGCCGACACACCTCCCTTCAATCGCTTGGACACGCTGGCCGAATGGGCCGCGGGCCTGGGCTATTCTGGCCTACAAGTCCCCACCAGCGCGCCCCACCTGTTCGATCTGGCCCAGGCCGCGCACAGCCAGGCGTACTGCGACGACCTCGCCGGCATGCTGGCCGGGCACGGCCTGCAGATCACCGAGCTGTCCACCCACCTGCAGGGACAGCTGGTCGCCGTCCACCCCGCCTACGACAGCCTGTTCGACGGCTTCGCACCGCCGGACAAGCGCGGCAACCCCGCCGCCCGCCAGGCCTGGGCGGTGGAGCAGCTGCGGCTGGCCGCCAAGGCCAGCCAGCGCCTGGGGCTGACCGCGCATGCCACGTTCTCCGGCGCGCTGGCCTGGCCTTACTTCTATCCCTGGCCGCAACGCCCGCCCGGGCTGGTGGAAGAAGCCTTCGCCGAACTCGGTCGGCGCTGGCGCCCCCTCCTGGAGGCCTTCGACGCCTGTGGCGTGGACCTGTGCTTCGAGATCCACCCGGGCGAGGACCTGCACGACGGCGCGACCTTCGAGCGCTTCCTCGACATGGTCGACCACCACCCCCGCGCCAAGATCCTGTACGACCCCAGCCACCTGCTGCTGCAGCAGATGGACTACCTGGGGTTCATCGATCGCTACCACGCGCGCATCGGCATCTTCCACGTCAAGGACGCGGAGTATCGCGCCAGCGCGCGCAGCGGCGTGTACGGCGGTTACCAGGACTGGATCGATCGTCCGGGGCGGTTCCGTTCGCTCGGGGATGGCCAGATCGATTTCAAGGCGATCTTCTCCAAGTTCGCGCAATACGATTTCCCGGGCTGGGCGGTGCTGGAGTGGGAGTGCTGCCTGAAGCACCCGGAAGATGGAGCACGCGAGGGTGCCGCGTTCATTCGCGAGCACATCATCCGCGTGACCGAACGCGCCTTCGACGACTTCGCCGGCAGCGGCGCCGATCCGGAATCGCTGCGGCGCATGCTGGGAACCTGAGCCATTGCCGCCCTGGGAGGGGACGCCATGACGCACACCATGTCGCGCTTGGGCGCGATGATGTTTCTGCAGTTCTTCATCTGGGGGGCATGGTTCGTGACCCTGGGCACGTACCTGGTGCAAGGCCCCCTGCAGGCCAGCGCGAGCCAGGTGGCGACGGCGTTCCTCAGCCAGTCCATCGGCGCCATCGTCGCCCCGTTCCTGGTCGGCCTGATCGCCGATCGCTACTTCGCGGCGCAGCGCATCCTCGCACTGCTGCACCTCGCCGGTGCGGTGCTCATGTGGCTGGCGTCCACGGCGACGACCTTCAGCGTGTTCTTCGCCTGCGTCATGGGCTACATGCTGCTGTTCATGCCGACGCTGGCACTGGCCAACAGCGTGGCGATGCGGCACATGCAATCGCCTGAAAAGCAGTTTCCGCCAGTACGCGTGGCCGGCAGCGTCGGCTGGATCGTGGCCGGCGTGCTGATCGGCTGGCTGGGCTGGGAACAGGCGCATCGGCTCGAACTGACATTCCGGATGGCGGCGATGGCGTCGCTGGCCTTGGGCCTGTATGCCTTCACCCTGCCGCACACGCCGCCACTGGCGCAACAGCGCGATGCAGGGCTGGGACAGATCCTGGGGCTGGACGCGCTGCGGCTGCTGAAGTCGCGTTCCTATCTGGTGTTCTTCCTGGCGTCCATCGCCATCTGCATTCCGCTGGCGTTCTACTACAACTTCACCAACCCCTACCTCAACGATCTGGGCGTGCGCGGTGCGGCCGGCCTGCAATCACTGGGCCAGGTGTCCGAAGTCCTGCTGATGCTGGCCATGCCGTTCCTGTTCGTGCGGCTGGGGGTCAAGACGATGCTCGCGGTGGGCATGGCGGCGTGGGTGGTGCGCTACGCGATGTTCGCCTTCGGCGATGCGGGCGGCGGCTTTTCCCTGCTGGTGATCGGCATCGTGCTGCACGGCATCTGCTACGACTTCTTCTTCGTCACCGGCCAGATCTACACCGATGCGCATGCCGGCCCCGCCGCGCGCAGCAGTGCGCAGGGCTTCATCACCCTGGCCACCTACGGGGTGGGCATGCTGATCGGTACGTTCCTGTCCGGCGCGGTGGTGGAGCACTACACCACCGCGGCGGGCCCGGACTGGCAGCGGATCTGGCTGTTCCCGGCCGGTGTCGCGCTGCTCGTGCTGATCGCCTTCCTGCTGCTGTTCCGCGACCGGCCCGCCGTCGCGGCCGCACCTTCCGCGCCTTGAGGAACCCCCCGATGCCCAAGCTTGGAATCGCCATCGTCGGCACCGGCATGATCGGCGCCGTGCACCGTCGCGCGGCCCTGCTGGCCGGTGCCGCGGTCCGCGGCGTCGCCGCCTCGTCCCCGCAGCGCGCGCGCGACGTGGCGCAGTCGTGGGACGTCCCGCGCGCCTATCGCGATCTCGAGGAGGTGGTCGCCGATCCGCAGGTGCAGGTCGTGCACGTCTGCACGCCCAACCATCTGCACCGTGCCATGACACAGGCGGCGCTGGACGCCGGCAAGCACGTGATCTGCGAGAAGCCGCTGGCCACGACGCTGGACGACGCCCGGGCGTTGGCGGCCTTGGCCCGCTCGACCGGACTGGTCGCCACGGTGCCCTTCGTCTACCGCTACCACCCGGTGATCCGCGAGGCGCGCGCCCGCATCGCCCAGGGCGAACTGGGGCCGCTGCGCCTGATCCACGGCAGCTACCTGCAGGACTGGCTGCTGGACCCGGCCAGCAACAACTGGCGCGTGGACCCGACGCTGGGCGGCGCGTCACGCGTGTTCGCCGACATCGGCTCGCACTGGTGCGACCTGGTGGAATGGGTCAGCGGCGAGCGCTTCGCCGAGGTCAGCGCAGCGTTCGCGACCGTGATCGCCGAGCGCGGCACCAACACCGGGCAGAGCTTCACCACGCCGGCGGCGGGCGGCGCGATGCAGGCGGTCTCTAGCGAAGACGTGGCCATGGCGATGCTCCGAACCGGCGCGGGCACGCTGGCCTCGTTGACGGTCAGCCAGGTCTCGGCGGGGCGCCGCAATCGCCTCTGGTTCGAGATCGATGGTGCCCAAGCCAGCGTAGCGTTCGACCAGGAGGACGCCGAACGCCTGTGGATCGGCCGGCCGGACCAGCGCGAGGAAGTGTTCGTGCGCGGGCCGGGCGCCGGCAGCGCCGAACAACGCCGGCTGGCGACGCTGCCCGCGGGGCACGCGCAGGGCTACGGCGATTGCTTCGAGGCGTTCGTCGCCGACACCTACCGCGCCATCGACGGCGAGCGGCCGGAAGGCCTGCCCACCTTCGACGACGGGCTGCGCTCGGCGCTGATCGTCGATCGCGTCATCACATCGGCCAGGACACGCGGCTGGACATCCATCGATTGACTCCCGGGAGGACTTCCTGATGAACACACCGACACGCAGAACCGCAACGCTCGCACTGCTGCTCCTGGCTGCCCTGCCCGCCTTCGCACACGACGCCGCCGGCCCGCAGCCACCCATCGCGGTGCAGATGTACACGCTGCGCAACGCCGGCTCGCTCGACCAACAGTTGAAGATCGTCCATGACGCGGGCGTGGGCGCGGTGGAAACGGTCGGTACGCAGAACGTCGGCGCGGTGGAACTCAAGCAGTTGCTGGACAAGTATTCGATCAAGGCGATCTCCTCGCACGTGCAACTGGCCGATCTGCGCAAGGATCTGGACGGCGCGGTGGCCTTCAACCGGTCGATCGGCAACACGACACTGGTGGTGCCTTACCTGGACCAGAAGGAGCGGCCCACCGATGCCGCAGGCTGGACCGCCTTGGGCAAGGAGCTGGGCCAGCTCGCGAAACGGGCGCGCGCCAAGGGCATGCGCTTGGCCTATCACAACCACGACTTCGAACTGGTCGACTTCGATGGCAAGACCGGCCTGGAACTGCTGTTCGCCGCGGCCGGCCCCGATCTGCAGACCGAGCTGGACCTGGCCTGGGTCGCGCGCGCGGGCTACGACCCGGCGACGATGCTTGGCAAGTTCAAGGGCCGCATGTTCGCGGTCCACGCCAAGGACAATGCACCGAAAGGCCAGGCCGAAGACGAAGGGGGCTTCGCCGCCGTCGGCCAGGGCGTGCTGGACTGGAGCGCGATCCTGCATGCCGCGGCGGCGAGCGGCGTGCAGTGGTACATCATCGAGCACGACCAACCGCGCGATCCGGCCACCGTCGTCAAGACCGGGGCGGCGTACCTGCGCGAACACCTGCCCGCCGCCACGCCGCGCTAGTCCACAAAGGAGGCCCGCTTGAAAACGATCCTGACGATGGCCGTGGTGCTGCTGGGGGCGACGTCTGCGCCCGCGGCATGGGCCAAGGACGACCCGATGGCCGGCGCGCAGCTCTACGCGACCCACTGCACGGCATGCCACGGCGCCAATCGCGCAGGCGTCCCGCCCACGTTCCCCGCACTGACCGACGTGGGCAAGCGCCTGCAGCCTGCGCAGATCAAGGAGAAGATCCGCAACGGCGGCGGCTTGATGCCCCCCTTTTCGCAGCTGTCCCAACAGGAAGTCGACGACCTCGCCAGCTTCCTGGCGCAATAGGCGACCGGCGCCGACGGCGCTACAGCTCGCGCACCCAGATGTTGCGGTAGCTGACCTTGGAGTCGTGCTCTTGCAGGAGGAGCGGCGCGCATGCATGCGGCGCGTACGACGGCGCGCCGATGTACTCGGTCTTGCCCGACAGCACGGTGTCGTCCTGCACTAGGACGCCGTTGTGCAGGACGGTGATGCGGGCGGGCGACGTGAGTCCGCCGCCCTGCGAGAAGCGAGGCGCTTTCCAGATGATGTCGTACACCTGCCACTGGCCCGGCGCACGCGAGGCATTCACCAGCGGAATGGCCTGCTTGTAGATCGCACCGGCCTGGCCGTTGGCATAGGTGGGGTTGTTGTAGCTGTCGAGCACCTGCAACTCGTACCGTTCCTGCAGGAAGATGCCGCTGTTGCCCCGCTGCTGGCCTTCGAATCCGCGGGTCGCGGTGGGCGTGCGCCACTCGACGTGCAACTGAATGTCGCAGAAGCGCTGTTTGGTGCGGATGCCCTTGCTGCCCGGCACCACGGTCATCGCGCCGTCGGCGACGAGCCAGGGCGCGCGTCCGCCCTGCTCCGACTCCCAGGCCGACAGATCCTTGCCGTCGAACAGCACGATCGCATCGGAGGGCGCGCTGCCCGGGGGCGTGGCCACGACCGCGGGCACGGGCTTCCACACTTCGGTCTTGGCCGGATCGCGTGCGGGGTCACCGTCGGCCTGCGCGAACGCAGGCGCCGCGACCAGCAGGCAGGCCGCCATCAGCAAGGGTCTGGTCATCGTGTTTCCAGGAAAGGAAGGAATGGCGAAGCGAGGCGTTCCATCAGCTGGTTGCCCAGGCCGGTGTGCCGGGAACATAGGTCACCTCTTCGAAGCGGCCCGGTACGGCGACATAACGCAGCACTTCGGTCGCGCCGACCTTGGAGGTGAAGAAGCCGAAGATGGTCAGCTGCTTGAGCATCGTGAAGGGATGCGGCATCGCGTCCGCCGCTTCGGCGGTGCCGATGTCGGTCACGTCGACGACGTGTGTCCTGGCTTCCGCATCCAGGGCGCGCAGCAACTCGGTGCGGGCCTGTGGCGTGAGCGACACGAATCGACCGCCGGCACGTTTGTCGATCTCGGCCAGGCCGGCGCGGAACGTCGACTGTTGCCGGGGGGTGTAGCAGTCGGTGACGAATTTCGCCATGAACGCGCCGGCGCCGGCGTCCTTGGCCCCCGGCGTCTTGGTCCGCGGCAGGATGGTCTCGGCGATCTCGTCCAGCATGCCGATATCGACGGCGGAAAAAAGGGCCTTCGCCCCGGCGGCCGGCGCCTGTGCAGAGGCGAGCGCGGGCAGGCCGACCATGGCCGCGCCCGTGGCGGCGAAGATCATCTTCAGCAGTTCGCGACGTTCCATCACAGGTTCCCCGCTTTCAGTTCGCGCACGGCATGATCGGCGGCACGCGCGGTCAGCGCCATGTAGGTCAGCGAGGGATTCACGCAGGCGCTGGAGGTCATGCAGGCGCCGTCGGTCACGTAGACGTTCGGCGCGTCCCACACCTGGTTGTACTGGTTCAGCACGGAGTTCTTGCGGTCCCGGCCCATGCGCGCGGTGCCCATCTCGTGGATGCCCTTGCCCGGCGCGTAGTCGGCATCGTGCATCTTCACCTCTTTGACGCCGGCCGCCTCCAGCATCTCGGCGGCATCGGCGGCCATGTCCTTGCGCATGGCCTTTTCGTTCTCGCGCATGGCGACGTCCATCGCCAGCACCGGCAGCCCCCATTTATCCTTGCGCTGCGGGTCCAGGCGAATCGCGTTGTCGTGGTGCGGCAGCATTTCGCCGAAGCCGGTCATGCCGATGCGCCAATCGCCCGGCACGGTCAGCGCCTCCTTCAGGTCGGCGCCGATGTTCAGCTCGGCGATCTCGCGCGACCAGCCGGTGCGGCTAGCGCCGCCCTGGTAGCCGAAGCCGCGCAGGTAGCCGCGCTTGTCTCCGGCGACGTTGCGGAACCGGGGGATGTAGAAGCCGCAGGGACGACGGCCGAAGTAGTACTTGTCGTCATAGCCTTCGACCCGGCCGGAGGCGCCGGCGCCGAAATGATGGTCCATCACGTTGTGCCCGAGTTCGCCGGACGAGGACCCCAGGCCGCCGTCCCAGACGTCGGTGGCCGAGTTCATCAGCAGCCAGGTCGAATTGAAGGAGGACGCGTTGAGGAAGATGACATTGGCCGTGTACTGGTAGGTCTGTCCGCTCTCGGCGTCGATGATCTCCACGCCGCGCGCACGCTTGCGATCCTTGTCGTAAAGCACCTCCTTGACGATCGAGAATGGCCGCAAGGTCAGGTTGCCCGTCTTCATCGCCGCCGGCAGCGTTGCCGCCTGGGTCGAGAAATAGGCGCCGAAGGGACAGCCCAGGATGCACTTGTTGCGGTACTGGCAGTTGACCCGGCCCTGCTCGACCTTGGGCTGGGTGATGTTCGCGGTGCGCGAGTGGATCAGGTGCCTGGTGCCGCCAAAGGCCTTCTTGATCCGCGTGGCGACGTCCTTCTCGACGATGTTCAACGGGATCGGCGGCAGGAACTCGCCGTCCGGCAACACGTCCAGTCCCTCGCGCGTGCCGGCGATGCCGGCGAACTTCTCCACGTGGTCGTACCACGGCGCGATGTCGGCGTAACGGATCGGCCAATCGGTGGCGATGCCGTCCTTGAGGTTCGCCTCGAAATCCAGGTCCGACAGGCGATAGCTCTGCCGTCCCCACATCAGCGAGCGACCGCCCACGTGATAGCCGCGGAACCAGTCGAATCGCTTGATCTCGGTGTAGGGCGATTCCTGTTCGTTGGCCCACATGCCCTGCAGGTTCTCGACCAGGGCGTAGTCGCGCATCAGCACCGGATAAGCGGCCTTCATCGCCTGGGTCGGACGGTTGCGGTGCGGAAAATCCCACGCCTCCTTCATCGCGTTGACGTAGTCCTTGACGTGCTCGATATTGCGGCCGCGTTCCAGCATCAGGACCTTGAGCCCCTTCTCGGTCAGCTCCTTCGCCGCCCAACCGCCACTGATTCCCGAGCCGACGACGATGGCGTCGTAATGATTGTCTGCCATGGGTTCTACTTCACCTGGGTGGATAGCGTTTCAGACGTCGCAGAGGCGGATCGCCTCGCGCAGCGAGCCGACGGGATCCGGCGTGGTAGGAATGAATTCCTGCGCCAGATAGCCATCGAAACCGGTATCGCGAATCGCGCGACAGATGGCGGGATAGTGGAGCTCCTGAGCGTCCCCGATCTCGTGCCGGCCCGGTACGCCGGCGGTGTGGTAATGCTTGAAGCACGCGTGATGCTTGCCGATGGTGGCGATGATGTCGCCCTCCATGATCTGCATGTGGTAGATGTCGTACAGCAGGCCGAAATGGTCCGAGCCGATCCGCCGGCACAGCTCGACGCCCCAGGCAGAGTGGTCGCACAGGTAGTCGGGATGATCGACCTTGGAGTTCAGCAGCTCCATCACCAGCACGACGCCGCGCTTCTCGGCATGGCCGAGGATGCGCTTGAGCCCGACTTCGGCGTGGGCCATGCCGTCCTGCGGATCCATGCCATTGCGGTTGCCGGAAAAGCAGATGAGGTTGCGATAGCCGGCATCGGCCACCAGATCGATGTGCCGCGTATAGCGCTCGACCAGTTCGTCGTGGAACTGGCTGCCGGCAAAGCCTTTGTCCAGGCCGAGTTCCGCGCCGTTGCACATCGCGCTGTACACGGCATGCGCCTTCAGCGTGGGCCAATCCGCCGGGCCCACCAGATCGATGGCGGCGAACCCCATGCCCTTCACCACCTGGCACAGCTGTGCGGTCGACAGCTGCGGAAACGTCCAGCGGGCGACGGACTGCTTCAGGTTGCCCTTGAGCGGCGTGGCAATGGCACGCGCCGGCAGCACGCCCGCCGCCCCAAGGCCAAGGCTCCCGGCGACCGCCATGCGCAGCGTGTCTCGCCGCGTGAACCCCGAAGCCGGCGCCGGTCCGTTCGAATGGATAGACATCCACCTTCCGGCCTCCCAACCGGTGTCAAACGCTGATGAATCGCCGCGATTCAATCGATTGCACCATAGAGGAGTGAATCGCTGTTTTGCAAGACGCACTGCACGACGACCCATGCTGCAGGGCACAACGCCTGTGGCGCCGATGGCCGCATCAACGTGATGGAATTCGCGCGGCGCGCTGAAGCTTCGGCTCGCCAGTCAGCCAATCGATCACATTGGCGCGCATGGCAGTGCAACCGAAGACCTATGAATCGAGATCTTGCGCACCAACTTGCCCGATCACAAAGGTCGAAACGGGGTTTGCGATCGACACCGCAGCCTGCCGCAGCGAACAGATCGGCCTCATCGTCTTCGAACGCAATTCACGTCCGCACCGCCCGCCCGACGTCGGCATCGCGACGCCCCCCAGCCGACGCGATGTACGCGGCATTCCAGTACGAGCGCCCTTCGGCAGGCACGACTTCGGATTCGCGGGGCGCAAGGGCCGCATCGGTACGCGAGCTTTCGCGCACCCTGGTGCCCCTCGCCTATCGTGTACGTCCGCTACAGACAGAAGACAGATGTCATGCCGTCAGCAAGGGAAACACCCGCATAAAAGAAAAACCCCGGTAAGCGCACTGGCTTACCGGGGTCCATTTGCATCGCAGGAACTACGAAAAATCAGAACGGGATATCGTCGTCCGCGAAGTCGTCCATCGGCGCGGACTGCTGCGGGGCCGGCTGCTGCCGGCGCGGCGCGTAATCCTGCCCGCCACCACCGCCACCGCCGCCCATGCCGGAGCGCTCCTGGCGCGGCGGCGCCGAGCGCTGCGGACGGTCGCCACCGCCCATGCCGCCACCACCGCCCTCGCCGCGGCCGCCGAGCATCTGCATCTCGTCGGCGACGATGTCGGTGGAGTACTTCTCCACGCCGTCCTGGCCGGTGTACTTGTCGTAGCGGATCGAGCCTTCGACGTAGACCGAACTGCCCTTGCGCAGGTACTCGCCGGCGATCTCACCGAGCTTTCCGAAAAACACCACGCGATGCCACTCGGTGCGTTCCTGCTGGTTGCCGTCCTTGTCCTTGCGCACGCTGGTGGTGGCCAGGCTGATCCGGGTGATGGCCATGCCGGCCTGGGTGTACTTGGTGTCGGGATCGTTGCCGAGGTTGCCGACGAGGATGACTTTGTTGATGCCGCGGGCCATGAGCTGCTTCCGTCTGGGGTCTCCGCGGCCGGGGGCACGCAGAGCGGTAAAGAAGATTTCGGGGAGCAATCCTAACATCGCCGGGATGGGCCGGCCTGCGCCAGGCGCCCGCGGGCATGCCGGAAAACGCCGCATTGGCCTGTCGGAATCCTGCCGGGGCGAGACCCGCAGGGCGCTCCGGACCCAGGCGTGGCAAGCCCTCCGGCCCGGGCCCCGCCCCACCGCGGGACGGATGTGGCCGCGCAGCCTATACTTTGCGCACGTTTCCAGTCCTGTCCGCATGAGCATCGCCGAATCCCCCAGCACCGCCCTGGGCCTGCCCCAGATCCAGATGCTCGCCGCGCCGGACATGGCCGAGGTGGACGCCCTGATCCGCCGTCGCCTGGCCTCGGACGTCGTGCTGATCAACCAGATCGCCGACCACATCGTCTCCGCCGGCGGCAAGCGCCTGCGGCCGATGCTGGTGGTGCTGGCCGGCCGCGCCTGCGGCGCCGGCGGGCCGATGCAGCACCAGTTGGCGGCGATCATCGAATTCATCCACACCTCGACCCTGCTGCACGACGACGTGGTCGACGAGTCGGACCTGCGCCGCGGCCGCAGCACCGCCAACGCGCTGTGGGGCAACGCGCCCAGCGTACTGGTCGGCGACTTCCTGTATTCGCGCAGTTTCCAGCTGATGGTGGAGCTGGACAGCATGGCGGTGATGCGCCTGCTGGCCGACACCACCAACCGCATCGCCGAGGGCGAGGTGCTGCAGCTGCTGCACGTGCACAACCCGGACACCGACGAGGGCGCCTACCTGCGGGTGATCGAGCGCAAGACCGCGGTGCTGTTCGCCGCCGGCACCCGCCTGGGCGCGCTGGCCTCCGGCGCCAGCGAGGCGGTGCAGGCGCGCCTGTACGACTACGGCATGCAACTGGGCTATGCGTTCCAGATCGCCGACGACGTGCTCGACTACACCGCCGATGCTGCCGACCTGGGCAAGAACCTGGGCGACGACCTCGCCGAGGGCAAGGCCACACTGCCGCTGATCCACGCCATGGCGCACGCCGACGACGCCACCCGCGCACGCCTGCGCCAGATCGTCGAACAGGGCGATGCCAGCGCGATGCCGGAAGTGCTCGCCGCGATCGAGGCCAGCGGCGGCATCGACTACAGCCGCCGCCGTGCGGCCGACTACGCCGCCGCCGCCGAGCGCGCGCTGGACGGCCTGCCGGAGAACGAGGCCGTAGCCGCGCTGCGCGGACTGGCCCGCTACGCGGTCTCGCGGAAGCATTGATCCGGCGCGCTGTGCGCGCCGGATTGGGATTGGGGAGTCGGGATTGGGGATTCGCAACGGCGGCTTGGCTGACGCCTGAAGCGCTGCGAGGCTCGCCACACCAACCGGTCAGTTAGGCGGCGCCGACGGACCGCTTTTGCCAATCCCCAATCCCGCCAAGCGCGCAGCGCGAGGCACCTCCCTAATCCCGCCCAAAGCGCTCCTCGAAGAAATCCTCGAGCATCCGGTAGGCGCGCTTGGCTGCGCGCGGGTTGTACTGGCAGCCCGGCGGGCTGTTGGCGTCGGCTTCGGCGAAGCAGTGCACGGCACCGCTGAAGTTGACGAACTGCCAGTCGGCGCCGGCGCGGTTCATCTCCTGCTCGAAGGCAACGATGTCGTCGCGGCTCACGCTCGTGTCGTCGGCGCCGTTGAGCACCAGCACCGGCGCCTTGGCACTGCCTTCAACCGCCGGGGCCGCGGTCGCCAGGCCACCGTGCAGACTCACGATGCCGGCCAGCGGCGCCCCCGCACGGACAAGTTCCAGCACCGTGGTCCCACCAAAGCAGAAGCCGACCGCGCCGATCCGGGTCGGATCCAGCGGCGCCTTGCCGGCCTGCGCCTTCAGCGCCGCCACCGCCGCCAACGCCCGCGCGCGCAGCGTGGCCGGATCCTTCTTCAACGCGCCGGCGAACTGTCCGGCCTCGGTATCGTTGGCCGGTCGCTTGCCCTTGCCGTAGACGTCGGCCACCAGCACCACGTAGTCGTCGCCGGCCAGGTGCTTGGCCTTTTCCACCGCGGAGTCGTTCACACCGCGCCAGTTCGGCACCATCACCAGGCCGGGGCGCTTGTCGTGGTCGGCATCGTCGTAGACCAGCACGCCGCTGAAACTGTCCTTGCCGACCTGCCACTCCACCGGCTTGGCCTGCATCGCCGCCCAGGCCTGCAACGGCAGCGCCAAGGCCAGGCCGAGCAGACCGGTCCACCGCATCATCGAACGTGTGCGCATCGCCCTTCTCCCGTGGGAACCAGCGCGGGAGTGTACGCAAGGCGCCGCCAGCGCGATGTGTGCGCCCACGCGACGCGGCTCAGGCGATGCCCAGCCCCGGAATGGCGCTGATCGCGTCCGGGTCGAACCCGGCCAGCGCGGCGAAATGGCGCCCGCGGGCCACGTAGTCGCGATAGGCACCGAAGCTGGGCGCACCGGGCGACAGCAGCACCACGCCGCCCTGCTCGCCCAGCGCCGCGCGCGCCAGCGCCACCGCCTCCGCCAGGTCGGCCGCGGCATGCAGGCCGAAGCCGGCCTCGGCGGCCAGCGGCGCCAGCAGCGCATGGATGCGCGGGCCATTGGCGCCCATGGTGACGATCTCCAGCGGTGCGCCGTGGCGCATCTGCTCGGCGAAGTCCTGCCAGTCCAGGCCGCGGTCGTGGCCGCCGACCAGCAGCGCGATGCGCCGCCCGCGGAAGCACTCCAGCGCCGCGAGGCTGGCGTGCGGCGTGGTGCTGATCGAGTCGTTCACATAGGTCACGCCGTCGCGCGTGCCCAGGGTCTGCAGCCGGTTCGGCAGCGGTCGGAAGCGATCGGCCGCCGGCGCCAGCGCCGCCGCATCCAGGCCCAACACCTCGATCGCCGCCAGCACCGCGCACAGGTTGCCGCGGTTGTGCCGGCCCGGCAGCGGCGCCTGCGCGCTGTCGTACACCGCGGTGTCGCCGCGATAGACCACTTCGCCGCGCATGTGCCAGCCGTCCTCGCGGTTGAACCAGCGCACCTCACTGTCGGGCAATTGCAGGGCCGCCAGCTGCGAATCGGCGGCATTGAGCAGGGCGATGCGCGGCCGCGCATGGGTGACCAGCTCGAGCTTGTCGGCGATGTAGCGCGCCTGGCTGCCGTGCCAGTCCAGGTGCTCGGGGAACAGGTTCAGCACCAGCGCCAGCTGCGGCCGCGCGCCGCTGCGGGCCACGTCGCCGGTCTGGTAGCTGGACAGTTCGATCGCCCAGTATTGCGGCGGCGGCATCGGCGCCAGCACTTCCAGCAGCGGCACGCCGATGTTGCCGACCAGGCCGGTGCGATGGCCGCCGGCACGCAGCAGGTGCGCCAGCAGCGCGGTGGTGGTGCTCTTGCCCTTGGTGCCGGTGACGCAGACGCTGCCGGGCACCACGCCGTCAGCGCCAGCGTGTTCGGCGAACCACAGCGCGGTGCCGCCGACGAAACGCGTGCCGCGCGCCGCCGCGGCCTGCGCCTCGGGCCGGTACGGACTGATCCCGGGCGACTTGATCACGACATCGAACGCGGCCAGGCGCTCGGCGCTGGCCTCGGTTTCCACCCGCAGCGCAGGATCGCCAAGCATTGCGACCTCCTCGGCTTCGGCCGGCGTGCAGAACAGGGTTAGCGGCGTGGACGCCGCGTTCCGGGTCCCGGGTCCCGGGTCCCGGCTATCGCGCAGCGCGCGGTAGGCAGCACGGCCTTCGCGACCCCAACCCCACAGCGCGACGCGCTGCGACTCAAGCTGCGAAATTCGCACGCACGCGTTCCCACAGGTCGGCCGGGATGCGGTGCTGCGTGTCCAGTTCCAGCAGCGGCTCCACGCGCAGGTCGACGGGGTCGAGCTGCGGCTGGATCTCGCGGATGAAGCGCGCCACCAGCGCGTCCTCCTTCCATTCCGCACGCGCGGCCAGCGCCGCCATCGCCGCCCGCGACTCGCGGCCCTCGCCCACGCACTCGAACGGCTTGTGGTCCTGGAACTCCAGCAGCGCATCGAAGCCACCGGCCTGGCCGGCATCGTCGAGCAGGTTGCGGCCGAAGATCCGCACCAGCCGCGTCTTCGGCATGAACGGCGCCAGCGCCAGGAACACGAAGTGGCACTTCGGGCAGACCCCGCACCAGCGGTGCGCCGGACGCTCGCCGAGGATGTGGAAATTGCGGTTGCAGCTGGAGAAATGCGCGTCGTAGTGGTCGTTTTTAGCGAACTGCCGCGCCACCGCCAGCTCCGACAGCGGGCGCAGCAGCGAGTAGTAGCGCAGGTCCGCGGCCACGTAGCGCTGCACCTGGGTCCCGAACGCCTGCTCGAAGGCCCAGCCCTTGGACCACTGGTGGTTGACCTCGCCGGTGCCGGCGATCTGGCTGCCGTAGCTGGCCGAATGTTCGTTGGAGAACACCACCTGGCCCGCGTCGTGCAGCACCGCGGCGAACACCAGGATCGCCGAGTTCACCGCCGTCACCGGGATATGCCCGTTCCACGCGCCCTGCCGGTTCAGTTCGAACAGCTCAGGCGCCAGCGTGCGGCCGATGTTCAAGGTCGGCAGCCCGGTGCGCTCGGCGCAGGCGCGGATCAACTGCGATCCGCCGATCCAGGTCACCGTCTGCGCCACGCCGGCCGCGCGCAGGGCCTCGATGCTGACCAGCGAATCCTTGCCGCCGCCGATCGCCACCAGGGCCTGGTCGCGCAGCCCCAGCGCCGCCGCGTCGGCGGCACCGGCCTCCGCGGCCGGGAAGCGGATGCGTCCGCGCAGGTCCAGGCCGTTGCGATAGGCGAACTCGCCCAGGCCATGCAGGTACACGCTGTCCAGCAGCGCGGCGGTCTCGGCATCGATGGCGTAATCGTCGATGACGATGCGCGGCGGCACCGCCGCCTTGTAGTAGCTGACGCCGGCGATCAGGTGCAGCAGGCGCAGGGCGCGCTGCGCCGCCTGCGCGCGCGCCGGGTCGAGCGCGAACGGCGCGCCGGGCACGGTGATGGTCTCCACCAGCTCCGGGCCGTCGTCGAACGCATAGACCAGGCGCGCCACGCCGCTGTCGGCATCGAAGCCGCAGCGCACGAAGCGGAAGGTGGCGATCTGCTGTTTGTCGAAAGCGGTCATGGACGTCCTGCAAGCACACGGGTGTGCCGCAGGTAGCGGCGGCACAGAAGAAATTCGATCATCGAAAACGGCAAGGCCGCCCACAGCAGCGGCAGGCAGCCGAACACGAAGGCCATCAGCAGCAGTTGCCAATGCTGTCCGGCCGGCACCGACGCGGCGGAGGCCAGGACGGCCACCAGCACATACAGCGCCAGCGCCGGCAGGTAGGCCAACACGGCCAGCAGCAAGGTGCGCACGGCCAGCGCACCGGCGCTGGCAACGGGCACGCGGCGCGTCCAGCGCAATGCCAGCCACGCGCCGGCCGCCGCCGCGGCCAGCGCCGGCAACGCCCACTTGAGGCTGTCGGTCCACGGCAGCGACGTGCCGGACTGGTCCAGCGCGGTGGCCGCCGCCATCGCCACCGCACCGGCCGCTGCGCTGCCCGCGACGAACTCAGTCCGCGCGCCCATCGATCGCCTCCTCGCGGGGCAACTCGCGCTGGTTGTAGGTGCTGGCCATGCTGTAGCCGTAGGCGCCGGCGTCGGCGATCAGCATCACGTCGTCGGGCGCGGTGCCCGCCGGCAGACGCCGGCGCTTGCCGAACACGTCGCTGGATTCGCAGATCGGCCCGACCACGTCGAACACGGTCTCGGCCGGCTGCTCGAGCCGGCTCAGGTTCGCGACGTCGTGCCAGGCGTCGTACAGCGCCGGGCGGATCAGCGTGTTCATGCCGGCATCCAGGCCGACCCGGCGGATGCCGTCCTTCTCGATCACCTGGGTGGCACGGGCCAGCAGCACGCCGCATTCGGCGACCAGGTAGCGGCCCGGCTCGATCGCCAGGCGGAATGCCGGATGCACCGCCTTGGCCTCGGCCAGGCCCTGCGCGAAGGTGTCCAGGTCGAACGGTTCGTCGTCGGCGCTGTACGGGATCGGCAGGCCGCCGCCGATGTCGATGACCTCGACGCTGCCGATGCGCCGGGCGAATCCGGCCAGTTCGTCGCACATGCGCCGCCAGTGCTGCGCCGTCTCCACGCCGCTGCCCAGGTGCGCGTGCAGGCCGACGATGCGGATGTCCAGCGCGCGCGCGGCCTCGACGAACTCGTCGACGCGGGTCGCCGACAGGCCGAACTTGGAGGCCTTGCCGCCGGTGTTGACCTTCTCGTGGTGGCCGTCGCCGTGCCCCAGGTCGATGCGCAGCCACAGGCTGCGGCCGCGGAACAGCTCCGGCCAGCGCTGCAGCGCCTCGACGTTGTCCACGGTCACGGTCACGCCCAGCGCGAACGCGGCCTCGTACTCGGCCCGGGGCGCGAAGCTGGGGGTAAACAGCACACGGCGCGGCGACAACTCCGGCACGATCTCGAACACCCGGCGCAGCTCGCCGTGCGACACGCACTCCAGGCCGAAGCCCTCCTCGACCAGGGTCTGCAGGATCGCCGGATGCGCATTGGCCTTGATCGCGTAGTAGCGCTGGTCCACCGCGGCGATCGCCTTGAGCGCGCGCGCGCGTTCGCGCAGGGTCGGCAGGTGATAGATGTAGCGCGGCGTGCCGGCCTCGGCCAGGCGCAGCAGATGCGCGCGCTCGCCCTGCCACCACGGCACCGGCCGCGGCCGCACCGTGCCGGCGATCTCGCGCCAGCGCGGGCCGAACACCTCGGTCTCCTCCACCGGCATCGCGCCGCTGTCGATCAGCTCGGCGTGCAGGATCGGCAGCAGCCCGTCGGCATCGGTCTCGTCGATGACGAAGGTCAGGTTCAGGTCGTTGGACGACTGCGAGATCATGTGCACGCGCTCCTTGCCGAACGTGGCCCACACGTCCGAGAGCTTGTGCAGCAGCGAGCGCATGCCGCGCCCGACCAGGGTGATCGCCGCGCACGGCACGATGATCTTGACCCGGCAGATCTCCGCCAGGTCGGCCGACAGCGCCGCCAGCACGTCGGTGTTGACCAGGTTCTCGCTCGGGTCCAGCGACACGGTGACGTTGGTCTCGGCCGAGCCGATCAGGTCCACCGACAACCCGTGCTTCTTGAACAGCGTGAACACATCGGCCAGGAAGCCGACCTGCTGCCACATGCCGATGCCTTCCATCGACACCAGCACGATGCCGTTGCGGCGGCTGATCGCCTTGACCCCGGGCACGGTGCGGGCGTTGCCGTCGATGCTGGTGCCGGGCAACTCCGGGCGCTCGGTGTCCAGGATCGCCATCGGCACGCCGCCGTCGCGGCACGGCTTGATCGAGCGCGGGTGCAGCACCTTGGCGCCGGTGGTGGCGATTTCCTGCGCCTCGTAGTAGTCCAGGCGGGTCAGCAGGCGCGCATCCGGCACCTCGCGCGGATTGGCGCTGAACATGCCCGGCACGTCGGTCCAGATCTCCACCCGACTGGCGCCGAGCAGCGCGCCGAAGTACGCCGCCGAGGTATCCGAGCCGCCGCGGCCGAGGATGGCGGTGCCGCCGTCCTCGTGTCGGGCGATGAAGCCCTGGGTGATCAGCATGCGTGTGGGCTGGGCGACGAAGCGCGCGCGCCAGGCCGGATCGGACTGCCACTGGCACGACACCGACAGGCGCCGCGACCAGGCGCTCTGGTTCGGCTGCGGCGGCAGCGCGTCCAGCCATTGCCGCGCATCCATCCAGCCCATGTCCAGGCCGTTGGCGCGCAGATAGGCCGCACCCAGGGTCGAGGACAGCAGTTCGCCCTGCCCCAGCACCTCGGCCTGCCAGTCCAGCGTGCGCTCGGCCGCGCGCGGATCGGCGAGCAGGCCACGCAACGCCGCCAGGCGTTCGCCCAGCACCGCCTCGGCATCCAACTCCAGTTCGGCCAGGAACTCGCGGTGGCGCTGCTCCAGCGCGGCGACGCGTTGCGCGCTGTCGGCGCTGCCGTCGGCGATCGCGGTCAGTTCATTGGTAACCCCGGACAAGGCCGACACCACCACCAACACCCGCGCGCCGGTCTCGTCCGCGCGTTTTTTCGCCAGCCGTCCAATCGTGTCCCAGCGATGACGACGCGACACCGAAGTGCCGCCGAACTTGAGGACGATCCAACGATCGGCAGGAGAGGAAGCTGACATGGAGTGGGGGTGTCTGGAATGTGGGGAAAACGCCGGCATGCGCGGGCGCAACCCCCGATTCTACTGCCAACCGAGCGCCGATGAGCGAGCGTTGCCACCTGCAACTGGACCTCTTTTCCGCCAGCCGGGACTGGGCAATCCGCTCGGCGCTACGTCGCCAGCCAGGAACGCGAACTCGGGCGCGACGGCCGCGTCGAGCTGCTGGTCGACGGGGAAGCGGTGTGGATCGGCGGACTGGTGCACGCGGTGATCGCTGACAAGATCGCTTGGTAAGCTCCCGCCTCCCCCACCGCAGTCCGGAGTTTCCCGCCATGGCCGCACGCCGTTTCTTCCAGGTCGATGTCTTCTCCGCCCACGCCGGCAACGGCAATCCGTTGGCCGTGGTGCTCGATGCCGATGGCTTGGACGCCGCCACGATGCAGGCCATCGCGCGCTGGACGCGCCTGCCGGAAACCACCTTCGTGTTCGCGCCGACGCGGCCGGACGCCAGCTACGGCCTGCGCATGTTCAGCCCGCAGAAGGAGGTGCCGTTCGCCGGCCACCCCAGCGTCGGCACCGCGCATGTCGCGCTGGAAGCGGGCATCGCCACGCCGCGCGACGGCGTGCTGACCCAGGACGGCATCGCCGGCCTGCTGCCGTTGCGGGTCGATGTGGATGCCGGAGTGCGCAGCATTGCCATCCGCACGCCGCGCGCGCAAGTGGCCGAGATCGCCGATGCCGCGGATCCGCGCCTGCAGTCGGCGCTGCGCGGCTGGACGCTGGGCGCGCTGCCGCCGGTCCGCATGGACGGCGGCCGCTGCTGGTGGCTGGTCGAAGTGGCCGACGAAGCCACGCTGCGTGCGCTGGCACCGGACTGGGACGCGATCGCCGCCCTGGCCGAAAGCACCGCCAGCATGGGCGTGTTCGCCTACGCGCGGGCCAGCGAACCGGCCTACGCGCTGGCCGTACGCGCGTTCGTCGGCAATGGCCGGCGCTTCGAGGACGCCGCCTCCGGCGCGGCCAATGCGGTGCTGGCGGCATGGCTGGATCACAGCAAGGCCCTGCCCGGCCACGGCGGCCGCTACGTCGCCAGCCAGGGCCGCGAGGTCGGCCACGATGCGCTGCTGACCCTGCGCGTGGACGAGGCTGGCGAGGTGTGGTCGGGCGGCCAGGTACAGACGGTGATCGAAGGCCGCATCGACTGGCCCTGATCGCCTGCGTCTGCTGTTCCGCGCCGCGGGCGCGAACGAACGTGCAAAAAGAAAGGGCGCCTCGAAGGAGGCGCCCTGCAGGTCAGTCGGGCAATACGTCGACGCGGACGCGGATGCGGTCGCCCGGAGGCGAGGCGGTGCGGGTGTGGTAGTAGCGACCGCCGTACTCGTAGGTCACGTCGTAGCCGTCGACGCGGTCGTAGCGTTCGGTCCGATACGACACCGGGTCGCATTCGCGGACCACGCCGCCACCATAGCCGCCGCCGTAGCTGCGGGTATTGGTGTCGTAGATCGAGCGACCGGCCAGGCTGCCAAGCATGGTGCCGACCGCGGTGCCGACGAAGCGACCGCTGCCGCCGCCCACGCGGCTGCCCAGCACGGCGCCTGCGATGCCGCCGACCACCGACGAGGCAGTGCGGCCGCCGTCGGTGCCGCGGTAGCCGTAGTCGCTGGCGTAGCTGCCCGAAGCCGGACGGTCGTAACAGCGCTCGGTGGTCTCGCGCGGGCCGTTGACCTGCACCATGATCGGATCGGCGCGTACCACGCGCGCATATTCGTAGGTGCCGGACGCGTAGCCGCGGTCGCGGTAGTCGTCGTAACGGGTGTAACCGTAGTCCTGCGCGGCGGCGGAGCCGATGACGCCGACAGCGAGCGCAGCGGTCAACAGACGGGTCGAGAGCTTGTTCATGGCGATGGTTCCAAGCGCGTGGATCGCGCGATTGCATGCTCGATCCGAGGCGGTGAAACCAGACTGAATAGGGACGGCTGTGGCGCGCACATTTAGTGGCGCGACAGCTATCGGGCAATCAACCCATGCGGGCCGGTGCGAGACGCACGCTGGACTGCGCTGCGGCGGCGCCGCGGGTGCGCTGCACCCACGCGCGGCCCGGCATGCCACCGGGCCGCGCAAGGTTCAGCCCAGTTCGGCTTCCAGGCTGATCGGCACCGCGCTCAACGCCTTGGACACCGGGCAGTTCTGCTTGGCGTCGTCGGCCAGTTCGCGGAAGCGCGCGGCCTCGATGTTCGGCACCACGGCCTTGACCTTCAGGCGGATCTGCGACAACTGCGGACCGCCTTCCATCGACAGGTCGACATCAGCGCGGGTGTCCAGCGCCGTCGGCGGGAAGCCGGCTTCGGTCAGCTTGGCCGACAGCGCCATGGTGAAGCAGCCTGCATGCGCGGCGGCGATCAGTTCTTCGGGGTTGGTGCCCTTCTCGTCGCCGAAACGACTGTTGAATGCGTAGCGGGTGTTTTCCAGCAGGCCGCTCTGCGGCGTGTTCAACCGGCCCTGGCCGGTCTTGAGATCGCCTTCCCAATGCGCGGTGGCGTGACGCGAAATGCCCATGCGAGGCTCCTGTCGGTGAGTGGAGCGCCGACCTTAGGACAGGCGGCGTTACGCACGTGTGCTGCTGTGTGGCCGGCGCGTTCGCCGCGCGCGCAGCGGCAAAAGACCTGCGGCATCCCGCGGATTTGCCGGTGCCGGCGCCGGCCGCCAGCAAAAAAGTCCGTGGTTGCGGCGGATATTCGCGCTTTTTTGCTTCCGGCCTATTGGCGCGGCGTAGCACATGCCCTACATTTCGCCATGCCGACGGGGTCGGCGCGACCCAAACCACCAAATACGGAATCAGGACATCATGGCAAAGACCGCAAAAAAGGCTGCCCCGAAGAAGGCAGTGAAGAAGGTAGCGACCAAGGCTGCCGCCAAGCCGGCCGCTCCCAAGCCGATCAAGGACGTGCTGAGCAAGTCCGCGCTCGTGGCGCACATCGCCGAGACCAGCGGCGTGATCGCCAAGGACGTGCGCGCCGTGATGGCCTCGCTGGAGCACGCCGTGGCCGGTTCGGTCAGCAAGAAGGGCGCGGGCTCGTTCACTCTGCCGGGCCTGCTGAAGATCACCGCCGTCAGCGTGCCGGCCAAGCCGAAGCGCAAGGGCATCAACCCGTTCACCAAGGAAGAGCAGTGGTTCGCTGCCAAGCCGGCCACCACCAAGCTCAAGGTGCGCCCGCTGAAGAAGCTCAAGGACGCCGCGCTCTGAGCAGCGTCGCCTGATCCAGGCAAGCACACCGACGAGACGGCCCCGGCCGTCTCGTTTTTTTTGGGGCCGCCTGCGCAACCGGGTTGACGGCCCGCTAAGGCGGCTGCCGCTATACCGGTGATTCCCTTCGACAGGATCACCTGCATGAAACTACAGGGCTTTCTCGACCAACTGCTGCAATCGGCGCAGGGTGCCGCCGGCCAGGCCATGGGCAAGACCGGCACCACCGCTCCTGCCGCACCGGCGCAGACCGCCGGCGGCCTGGGCGGCCTGCTCAACGCCGACTTCGGCAAGGGAGCCCTCAGCGGCGGCGCGCTGGGCCTGCTGCTCGGCAAGCACCGCACCACGCGCAAGCTGGCGACCTACGGCGGCCTGGCCGCGCTGGGGCTGATGGCCTATCGCGCCTATGGCGACTACCGCCGCCAGCAACTCGGTGCCGCCGCACCCGAACCGCAGACGCTGGACCGCCTGCCGCCGCTGGAAGTCGAGCAGCACAGCCAGGCGGTGCTGCGCGCGCTGGTCGGCGCGGCCAAGGCCGATGGTCATCTGGACGAGCACGAACGCAGCCTGATCGAAGGCGAGTTCGCCCGCCTCCACGGCAACGATGCCGACGTGCAGCAATGGCTGCATGCGGAACTGGAAAAGCCGCTGGATCCGGCCGAGGTGGCGCGCGCATCGACCAGTCCCGAGATGGCCGCGGAAATGTATCTGGCCAGCTTGCTCGCCGCCGACGAACAGGGCTTCATGGAGCGCAGTTACCTGGACGAACTGGCACGGCAACTCGGCATCGACGACGCCCTGAAGCAGCGCCTGCAGGAACAGGCGGCCTCCCTGCACGCGGACTGAGCGAGTGGCCGCCGCGCCCACGCCGTCGCCAGCGCAGCGCCTGCGTCGCGGGCTGCTGCGCCTGGCGCTGCTGGCCGGGCTGGCGGTGACCGCGGCCTGGGCCTGGCAGCATCCGTGGGCGCAGCGCCTGCGCGTCGGCTGGGAGTTGGCGCGGGCACCGGCGCCGACGGCGCTGCACATGCCGGTCGAAGGCGTGGATCCGCGGCGCGTCGCCGCCACCTTCGGTGCGCCACGCGGGCGCGACCGCCAGCATGCCGGCGTGGACATCTTCGCCAAGCGCGGCACGCCGGTGGTGTCGGCGACACGCGGCATCGTCGTCGCCATCGCCGACCGCGGCCTCGGCGGCCGCCAGGTCTGGGTGCTGGGCCCGGCCCGGCAGCGGCATTACTACGCACACCTGGAAACATGGGCGCCGGGGCTGCAGGTCGGCGACCTGGTACAGCCCGGCGACCTGCTCGGCGCGGTCGGCGATAGCGGCAACGCGCGCGGCACCCCGCCACATCTGCATTACGGCATCTATGCCGAGGGCGGCGCCTACGACCCATTGCCGTTGCTGCGCGCCGCACCCTGAACGGAAGCACTGGAACAGAGCGTCGCGGGCAGCAGGCTCGTGGCGGCGGCCGGCCGCGCCTATCTTGGACGCACACCCCGCGTGCGCCACTGCCATGACCGCCTCCCAACGCTACCGCGTCACCGTCACCCCGATCCAGGACGACGGCCTGCCCTGCCAGGGCCGCTGCACCATCGAACTGGAGGCGCGCTGCCGGCAGGACTGGATGCGCCTGCTCGAAGCAGCACAGCGCCAACCCGGACTGCGCGGCGACGAACGGGCCGCACTGATCGTCGGCGCGCAATTGCTGCGCAGCCTGGGCGAGCGCAGCGACAGCGAGGCGCGCGCACTGCTGGCGCCGTTGCAGCCGGCGCTGGACGCCCTGCTGGCCCGGCTGGCGCCTGCGCCTGCTGCGTAAGTATCGGGGCGGGGAATGCAGCGATTCCGCTAATCGCGCATTCACCGCCCACGGTTATGGTGAAACCCTCTTCGTTGCCAAGGCCCGCTCGATGACCTTCCGCCAGCTCACCCTGCGCACCGCAGCGTTGCTGCTGCTTGCCACTGCCGCCCAGGTCCAGGCCGAGCCGACGATCCAGGGCCATCAGGTCAGCGTCGGCGCCGCCGACGTGCAGCACTACCTCGACGGCAGCTTCCCGCAGACGCACAAGGCGCTGGGCGGGCTGATCAAGATGACCGTGCGCGACCCGAAGCTGAGCCTGCCGCCGGGCGATCGCCTGAAGATGCAGTTCGACCTGAGCATGGCCACCGGCGGCGGTGCGGCGACGCCGCTGGGCCAAGTGCTGCTGACCAGCGCCCTGCGCTACGACCAGCAGAGCCAGAGCTTCCACCTGCAATCCCCGACCATCGACGATTTCCGCCCGGCCGCCAATGGCGGCAAGCTCGACGCCAATACCCGCGAGCTGCTCAATGCTTGGCTGGAGGACTACGCGCGCAAGGAGCCGATCTACAAGCTGGATCCGCGTCTGACCGCGATGCTGGGCGACGTGCAGATTCAGTCGGCCGGCGTGGAGAACGGCACCCTGGTGGTGCGTTTCAACCAGGACATCGGCAAGCTGGTGCCGGCGGGCATGCTCCCGGCGCAGTAACCCATGCGCCAGCCAGCGTGCGGCATCCGCCGTCACTAGGCGACGCGCACAGAGAAACGGCGGCCGAGGCCGCCGTTTCTACTTTTGCCCTGTCGTCTTTCGCCTGCGCCGACGTCGCGGCGGCGCAGGCGAATCGCAGCCGACTCAGCCCAGCGCCTTGGCCACGGCCTGCGCGAACGCCGGGATGTCGTCCGGCTTGCGACTGGTGATCAGATTGCCGTCCACTACCACTTCCTGATCCTCCCAACGCCCGCCGGCATTGGACAGGTCGGTCTTCAGCGACGGCCACGAAGTCACCTGGCGATCGCGCACCAGCCCGCTTTCGGCCAGCAGCCAGGGACCATGGCAGATCGCCGCCACCGGCTTGCCGGCGCTGGCGAAGGACTGGATGAAGGCGATCGCGGTCGGCTCCGTGCGCAGACTGTCCGGATTGATCACCCCGCCCGGCAGCACCAGCGCGTCGTAGTCGCCGGCCTGGGCCTGCTGCAGGCGCTTGTCCACCGGCACGCTGTCGCCCCAGTCTTTCTTGTTCCAGCCGCGAATGCTGTCGGCATCGCCCGGCGCGATCACGTCGACCTTCGCGCCCCAGGATTCGAGCAGGCGCTTGGGTTCCTGCAGTTCCGACTGTTCGAAACCGTCGGTGGCCAGGACAGCCACCTGCTTGCCGGCAAGGGAAGGCATTGCGCTCATGGGGTCACTCCTCGAGTAGGGGGGAGTCCCACCGTAGAAACGCGTCGGTGGCAGGGCCGTGAACCGCGTGTCGGCGCGGCGTGCACGGCCTGCACGCTAGGGCGTGTCACCCATTCCCGAGTATGCCGCGTTGGGTCTGGCAGGCGCGCGGCCGGCGTTGCGTGGCGCAGCGCCTGACTGGCCGTCAGGTCAAGCCGCGCGGCGCCGGCAGCGCGCCTGCCAGGCCCAACCCGAAGGGCCGCGGTTGCGCCCCCCATGGCCGCGTCATCGCTCGCGCGTGGACGGACGTCCACTTCCTCCCTCTTCCTTGCCACAGGCGCGCGCAACCGCGGCGCGGCATGCTCGGGGATTGATGACACGCCCTAGCGTTTGGGCTGCAGCATGGTGCCGGTGCAGTTCTTGGCGCCGCAACGGCATTCCCAGATCTTCTTCAACCGCGGCGTGTGCCGCTCGCCCAAGGTGATGCCGTAGTTGTAGGTAAGCTCCTCGCCGGGCTTGATGTCGCGCAGCGCCTCGATCACCACCTTGTCCTTGCGACGGTCCTCGCCTTCGGCCTCGACGATCACCGCTTCGCAGTTCGGCGCGCAGCTGTGGTTGATCCAGCGCGCGTCGTTGCCCTCGTAGTTAGCGTCGATCACGTAGTCGTCGCTGAGGGTGAACAGGAAGGTATGCCCGGTCTCGACGTCGCCGGCCTCGTCGCGGTCGACCTCGGCGTGGGTGCGGCGGCGGCCCTTGTACTCGATGACCCGCTCGCCTTTCTTGAGCGGCAGCACGGCGAACACGCCGTTGCCATGGATGCGGGACTTGCGGGCGGCGATCTTGCGGGGCATGCGGCGATCCGGACAGGAAAGCCTAGATTCTGGCGCACATCGCCCGCGATCCCAAGCCCGCGCCGTCCGGCGCAGCGACCGCAGCCGGCGCAATCCCCGATCACGGCGATCGAAATAAAAGATGAATGGCGCGGTTGGACCCCGCGTCGCAAAAGAGTACAATTTCGGTCCGCATTGAAAAACCACTGTGTCGCCATGCTCCGCGTCACCAAGCTCACCGATTACGCCACCGTCGTGCTGACCGTGCTCGCCGCGCGTCCGAACGAAGTGCTGAGCGCGACCGAACTGGCCGAACAGGCCGGGCTGGAGCCGCCCACCGTCAGCAAACTGCTCAAGCCGCTGGCTCAGGCCGGCCTGGTCGAAGGCCTGCGCGGCGTACGCGGCGGTTACCGGCTGGCGCGGCCGGCCGACGCCATCACCCTGATCCAGATCGTCGAAGCGATGGAAGGCCCGCTGGCGATCACCGAATGCAGCCATCACGGCAGCCAGTGCAGCATCGCCCAGACCTGTGGCGTGCGTTCCAACTGGCGGCTGATCAACGACGTGGTCGCCGATGCGCTGCGCGGCGTGACCCTGGCGCAGATGCTCCACCCCCTCCCCCCCTCCGGCGATCCGAAACGGCGTCCCATCGCCGTGCGGTTCGCGACCACCTGACCTGTAGGCAGCCCCATGGCCACCGAAAACGCTGAAATCCTGGAACGGCTGGGACGTCGCTACGACGCCGGCTTCGTCACCGACATCGAATCCGATTCGTTCCTGCCCGGCCTGAACGAGGACGTCGTGCGCGCCCTGTCCGTGAAGAAGGACGAGCCGGAATGGATGACCGAATGGCGCCTGGCCGCCTACCGGCACTGGCTGAAGATGCCGATGCCGCACTGGGCCAAGCTGGACATCGCGCCGATCGACTTCCAGGCGCTGAGCTACTACTCCGCGCCCAAGGGCCCGAAGTACGCCTCGCTGGACGAGGTGCCGAAGGAACTGCTGGACACCTACGACAAGCTCGGCGTGCCGCTGCACGAGCGCGCCAAGCTGGCCGGCGTGGCGGTGGACGCGGTGTTCGACTCGGTTTCGGTCGGCACCACCTTCCGCAAGGAACTGGCCGAGAAGGGCGTGATCTTCTGCTCGATGTCCGAGGCGATCAAGGAACATCCGGAGCTGGTCAAGCAGTATCTGGGCAGCGTGGTGCCGGTGGGCGACAACTTCTTCGCTGCGCTCAACTCGGCAGTGTTCTCCGACGGCAGCTTCGTGTTCATCCCCAAGGGCGTGCGCTGCCCGATGGAACTGAGCACCTATTTCCGCATCAATGCCGGCCATACCGGCCAGTTCGAGCGCACCCTGATCGTGTGCGAGGACAAGGCCTACGTGTCCTATCTGGAAGGCTGCACCGCGCCGATGCGCGACGAGAACCAGCTGCACGCGGCGGTGGTCGAACTGGTGGCGCTGGAAGACGCGGAGATCAAGTACTCCACCGTGCAGAACTGGTACCCGGGCGACGAGGAAGGCCGCGGCGGCATCTACAACTTCGTGACCAAGCGTGGCGAATGCCGCGGCGCGCGCAGCAAGATCACCTGGACCCAGGTCGAGACCGGCTCGGCGATCACCTGGAAGTATCCCTCGTGCGTGCTGCTGGGCGACGACTCAGTGGGCGAGTTCCACTCGGTCGCGCTGACCCATCACCGCCAGCAGGCCGACACCGGCACCAAGATGATCCACGTCGGCAAGCGCACCAAGAGCAAGATCGTCAGCAAGGGCATCAGCGCCGGCCGCGGGCAGAACACCTATCGCGGCCTGGTCAAGGTGGAGCGCAGCGCCGAAGGCGCGCGCAACTACACCCAATGCGACTCGCTGCTGATCGGCAAGCAGTGCGGCGCGCATACCTTCCCGTACATCGAGGTCAAGCACCCGACCGCAACCGTCGAGCACGAGGCCACCACCTCCAAGATCAGCGACGACCAGCTGTTCTACTGTCGCGCGCGCGGCATCGACCAGGAGAACGCGGTGTCGATGATCGTCGACGGCTTCTGCAAGCAGGTGTTCCGCGAACTGCCGATGGAGTTCGCGGTGGAAGCCAAGAAGCTGCTGGAAGTGTCGCTGGAAGGCAGCGTCGGCTGACAGCGTCGCCCTTCTCCCATCGGGAGAAGGTGGCGCGCAGCGCCGGATGAGGGTACGGGCGCAGCCTCGTGCACCCGAACCCCGCGAGATGCTTCGCACCGACCCTCACCCCAACCCCTCTCCCGGTGGGAGAGGGGCTAATCAAGAATTCTGATGGACTACCCCATGCTCACCATAGAAAACCTCCACGCCTCCGTCGCCGGCAAGGACATCCTCAAGGGCCTGTCGCTGCAGGTGAAGCCCGGCGAAGTGCACGCCATCATGGGCCCCAACGGCGCCGGCAAGTCCACCCTGGGCAATGTGCTGGCCGGCCGCGACGGCTACGCCGTGACCGATGGCAGCGTGCGCTTCGACGGCGCCGACCTGCTCGAACTGGAACCGGAGGAGCGCGCCGCCGCCGGCCTGTTCCTGGCCTTCCAGTACCCGGTGGAAATCCCCGGCGTCAACAACACCTACTTCCTGCGCGCCGCGCTCAACGCGCAGCGCAAGGCGCGCGGCGAGGCCGAGCTGGATTCGATGCAGTTCCTCAAGCTGGTCCGGCAGAAGCTGGCGGTGCTGCACCTGAAGGACGAGCTGCTGCATCGCGGCGTCAACGAGGGCTTCTCCGGCGGCGAAAAGAAGCGCAACGAGATCTTCCAGCTGGCGGTGCTGGAGCCGAAGCTGGCGATCCTCGACGAGACCGACAGCGGCCTGGACATCGACGCGCTCAAGACCGTGGCCGAAGGCGTCAACGCGCTGCGTTCGCCCGAGCGCGCGTTCGTGGTGATCACCCACTACCAGCGCCTGCTCGACTACATCAAGCCGGACGTGGTGCACGTGCTGGCCGACGGCCGCATCGTGCAGACCGGCGGCCCGGAACTGGCGCTGGAGCTGGAAGCGCACGGCTATGCCTGGTTGAAGGAGCGCGTGGCGCCCGAGGCGGCAGTGCAATGAGCGCTCTGCTCGACTCGCTGGCCGCCGCATTCCACGGCGATGGCGCGCGCCGCGCGCCGCTGGAGCAAGCGCTGCGCGACGGCCTGCCCGGCACGCGCAGCGAAGCCTGGAAGTACACCTCGCTGCGCGCGCTGGAACGGCGCAGCTTCGCGCCCGCGCCGCAGACCGCACCGGCGGTGGACGCCTCGCTGCTCGACGGCATCCCGGCGCCGCGCCTGGTGTTCGTCAACGGCCGCGCCAGCGACGCGCTGTCGGACCTGACCGGCCTGCCGGCCGGGGTGGAATTGCAGCGCCTGTCGACGATCCTGCGCAGCGGCGACGATGCGATGCGCTTCCTCGGCCGCCGCTTCGAGCGCAGCGACGAGGTGTTCGCGCAGCTCAACGCTGCCCTCGCCGACGAAGGCTGCGTGCTGCGGGTGGACGCAGGCGTGCATGTGGAACAGCCGCTGCACCTGGTGTTCGTCTCCACCGCCGCCGAGGCCGACCTGGCCTGGCACCACCGCCACCTGATCGAACTGCGCCAGGACGCCACGCTGGCGCTGGTCGAGCATCATCTGCACGCCGGCGATGCCGCGCACCTGAGCAACAGTCTGGCGCACGTGCATCTGGCCGCCGGCGCGCAGCTGAGCCACGCGCGCGTGCAGGACGAGGCGGCCGGCGTCACCGCGCTGCTGCGCACCGACGCGGTGCTGGCGCGCGACGCGCAGTACCGGCGCGTGGACCTGGAACTGGGCGGCGCGCTGGCCCGGCACGAACTCAACGTGCGCCTGGAGGGCGACAACGCCCGGCTGGTCGCCAACGGCGTGCTGCTCGGCAACGGCCGGCGTCAGCTCGATACCCGCCTGGGTATCGAGCACATCGCCCGCGACACCGCCTGCGAGCTATTGTGGCGCGGTGTCGCCACCGGCCGCAGCCGCGTGGCGTTCCATGGCGGCATCCAGATCCGCCACGGCGCCGATGGCACCGACGCGGCGCTGTCGAACAAGAACCTGCTGCTCTCCGCCGACGCCGAGATCGATACCCAGCCGGTGCTGGTGATCGATGCCGACGAGGTCAAGGCCGCGCACGGCGCCACCGTCGGCCAGCTCGATACCAATGCGCTGTTCTACCTGCGCTCGCGCGGGCTGCCGCAGGAACGCGCACAGCAACTGCTGACCGCCGCGTTCTGCCGCGAGCCGCTCCGCGTGCTGGACCCGGCGCTGGGCGAGTTCCTGTTGGCGCGGCTGGAGCGGGCGCTCAGCGCCGCAGGCGTGGCATGAACGGGCCCGCCGCGCACACCGCCACGCCGCAGGCGCCGGACTGGGACGCGGTCCGCCGCGACTTCCCGCTGCTGATGCGGGAAGTGCACGGCAAGCCGCTGGTGTACTTCGACAACGCCAACACCGGGCAGAAGCCGCTGCAGGTGATCGCAGCGACCGACGCCTTCTACCGCCGCCACAACGCCAACGTCAGCCGCGCGGTGCACGCGCTCGGCAGCGAGGCCACCGAGGCCTACGAAGGTGCGCGAACCCGGCTCGCCCGCTTCCTCAACGTGCGCGCCGACGAGCTGGTGCTGTGCAGCGGCGCCACTTTCGCCCTGAACCTGGTGGCGTACTCGTGGGCGCTGCCGCGACTGCGTGCCGGCGACACCATCCTGGTGTCGCGCATGGAGCACCATGCCAACATCGTGCCCTGGCAACTCGTCGCGGAGCGTACCGGTGCCACGGTGAAGGTCGCCGAGATCACCGCCGATGGCGCGCTCGACCTGGACGCGCTGCGCGCGGCGATGACCGCCGACGTCAAGCTGCTGGCCCTTGCCCATGTCTCCAACGTGCTGGGCACGGTCAACCCGGTGCGCGAGATCTGCCGCGAAGCGCGCAAGCGCGGCATCGTCAGCGTCATCGACGGCTCGCAGGCCGCGCCGCACCGGCCACTGGACGTGGCCGCGATCGGCTGCGACTTCTACGCCATCACCGGCCACAAGATGTGCGGCCCGACCGGCACCGGCGCGCTGTGGGCGCGGCGCGAGCATCTGCAGGCGATGCCGCCGTTCCTGGGCGGCGGCGAGATGATCAAGGAAGTCAGCTTCGACGGCACCGTGTTCAACGACCCGCCGCACAAGTTCGAGGCCGGCACCCCCAACATCGCCGGCTTCGTCGGCCTCGGCGCGGCGGTGGACTATCTGCAGACACTCGGGCTGCAGCACGTGGAAGCGCGCGAAACCGAATTGCTCGCGCATCTCACCGAGGAACTGCAGCGGATCGACGGCCTGCGCCTGTTCGGTACCGCGCCGGGCAAGGCCGCGGTGGTCTCGTTCCTGATCGAGGGCGCCCACGCCCACGACCTGGCCACCCTGCTCGATCTGGAAGGCATGGCGGTGCGTTCCGGCCAGCACTGCGCACATCCGCTGCTGCAGTTCTACGGCGTCGCCGCCACCTGCCGCGCCTCGCTGGCGTTCTACAACACGCACGAGGAAATCGAGCGGTTCGTGGCAGCGCTACTGAAAGTGCGCAAGCTGTTGGGCTGAAGCGCCGGGATTGGGCATTCGGGATTCGGGATTGGTAAAAGCGCCGCTTTGACGAATCCCCAATCCCCACTCCCGAATCCCCGCCTCCGGCATAATCGCCCCATGCACACCCTCACCTTCCGCACCGCCACCGTCGACGATCTCGACGCCATCGCCGCCCTGGTCACCTCGGCCTATCGGGGCGACAGCAGCCGCGTCGGCTGGACCACCGAAGCCGACCTGCTCGACGGCAACCGCATCGATCGCGAGGTGCTGCGCGCCGACATCCTGCGCCCGCGCAGCCTGGTGCTGCTGGCCGAGCGCGACGGCGAGCTGATCGCCTGTGCGCACGTCGCCGACGACGACGGCGCCGGCTATTTCGGCATGTTCTCGGTGCAGCCGCAGGCGCAGGGCAGCGGCCTGGGCAAGACCGTGTTGGCCGAGGCCGAGCGCATCGCCTGGCAGGAATGGCGGTTGCCGCTGATGCGGATGACGGTGATCGACCTGCGCGAGGAACTCATCGCCTTCTACGAGCGCCGCGGCTACCGCCGCACCGGGATCAAGAAGCCGTTTCCCTACGGCGATGCGCGCTTCGGCCAGCCCCGCCGCGACGACCTGCGCTTCGAGGTCCTGGAAAAACCACTGGGCGGTGCCGCATGAGCGAGACCTGGACCTTCGTCTGCGCCGATGGCGAACTGCTGCCAGGCGAAATGAAGACGGTGTGGGACGAAGTGACCGACACGCCGATCGTGGTGTTCAACTTCGATGGCCAGTTCTATGCGCTGGAAGACCGCTGCAGCCATGAGGACTACGAACTGTCGCCGGGCACCTTCGACCCCGCCGCCGGCAGCATCGAGTGCGTGCTGCATGGCGCCCGCTTCGACGTGCGCGACGGCCGCGCCCTGTGCGCGCCGGCCTACGGTCCGGTACCGAAGTTTCCGGTGAAGGCCGAACACGGCGGCCTGTGGACCCGCGACGACCGCGGCTGAGGTCGCGCGCTTGTTTACTGTCCGTCGTTAGCCGTCCCTTGCCGGATGATCGCGACACCTGCCGCGGTGCTCCCGTTCGCAATGGCCGGACCTGGTCGGCTGATCGGCCGCGCCCCGACCTCCGACGCCACTGCCGATGGCGGCACGAAGACGCACCGCTGCAACTATCCTGAGCGCCCCGGCGCAAGCCGTCGCTCACAAGGAATGCGCATGCGCCCGCTCGCCCTGGTCTTCGCCGCACTGGCCGCTGTCGTGGCATCGCACGCGTCGGCTGCCACCTGGCAACCGACGCCGGGGCACACCCAGGTACCGATCTGGCCAGGCGAGCCACCCGATGCGGTGGCGCTGTCCGGTCCCGAGACGACGACCACGCGGCCCGCGGTCGGCGGCCGCCCCTGGTTGTCCGTGGAGCGGGTCTCCCAGCCCACGATGATCGTATATCCCCCCAAGGGCCACAACACCGGTGCGGCGGTGGTGGTGTTCCCCGGTGGCGGCTACTGGGTGCTGGCGATGGACCTCGAAGGGACCGAGGTGTGCGACTGGCTCACCGCGCGCGGCATCACCTGCGTGCTGTTGAAGTACCGCGTGCCGGGCGATCGGCAGCAGCCGCAATCGGGCCCCTATCCGAAATCGCCGATGGCGCTGCAGGACGCCCAGCGCACCGTCGGCCTGGTGCGGCAACACGCCGCGCAGTGGCAGATCGATCCGCACAAGATCGGTGTGCTGGGCTTCTCGGCGGGCGGCCACCTGGTGGCGGCGATCAGCACGCATTTCGAGCGACGGCTGTATCCCGCCGTCGATGCCGCGGACGCCCAGAGCTGCCGGCCGGATTTCGCCGTGGCGCTGTATCCGGGGCACCTGTGGATCGACGACGACAAGTTCGAACTCAATCCGGACGTGCCGGTCAGCAAGCACACCCCGCCGACCTTCCTGCTGCAGGCGCAGGACGATCACGTCGATGGCATCAACCAGGCGCTGGTCTACTACATCGCCCTGAAGGACGCCGGGGTGCCGGTGGAAATGCATCTGTATCCCGACGGCGGACACGCGTTCGGACTGCGCCCGACCAAGTTCGCGATCACCCGCTGGCCGGCGCTGGTGGACACCTGGCTGCACACGATCGGGATGACGCCCGACTGAGCGCGGCCGCCAGCAGCACGGCGCCCTGGCGGCGCCGGAGCCGGCTGCGGCACACTGTGCGCCTCCCCCTCGCGAGCGCGCCCATGAAGATCGTCGAAGTCCGCCACCCGCTGGTACAGCACAAGATCGGCCTGTTGCGCGACGCGGCGCTGAGCACCAAGGGCTTCCGCGAGCTGGTCACCGAACTGGGCACCCTGCTCGGCTACGAGGCCACCGCCGATCTGGAGACCGAGACCCACACCATGGCCGGCTGGGCCGGCCCGACCCAGGTGCAGCGCATCGCCGGCGCCAAGATCACCCTGGTGCCAATCCTGCGCGCCGGGCTGGGCATGCTGCCCGGCGTGCTGGCGCTGATTCCTGCGGCACGGGTCAGCGTGGTCGGCCTGCAGCGCGACGAGGAGACGCTGCAACCGGTGCCCTACTTCGAACGCCTCACCGGCCGCTTGGAGGAGCGCGATGCGCTGATTCTGGACCCGATGCTGGCCACCGGCGGCACCCTCATCGCCACCGTGGACATGCTCAAGCGCGCCGGCGCGCGGCGGATCAAGGGCATCTTCCTGGTCGCCGCGCCGGAAGGCCTGCAGGCGCTGCAAGCGGCGCATCCGGACGTGGAGGTGTACACCGCCGCCATCGACGACCATCTCAACGAGAAGGGCTACATCCTGCCGGGCCTGGGCGACGCCGGCGACCGCATCTTCGGCACCCGCCTGGGCTAGGGCGTGTCATCCATCCCCGAGCATGCCGCGCCGCGGTTGCGCGTGCCTGTGGCAAGGAAGAACGAGGAAGCGGACGTGCGTCCACGCCCGAGCGATGACGCAGCAGCGGGCGCGCGCAACCGCGGCCCTTCGGGTTGGGCCTGGCAGGCGCGCGGCATACTCGGGAATGGGTGACACGCCCTAAGCGGCGCCGCCATCGCGCCGCGGCCGCGGATCAGCGCTGCAGCACCTGCAGCGCGGCGCTCACGTACACCAGCGGCGCATTCCAGTTGATCGCCACTTCGTTGGTGGCGTAGCTGCATTCCTTGTCCAGGTACGACAGCGCCGGCAGTGTCGATGTGTAGGCGTGCTTGCACGCATCGGCGTCCTGCTGCCCCGGCTGCGGGCCGCCGACCAGCCATCCCGGCACCGGCGTGGCCACGCCGTCGGCAATGGAGATGCGATGGTGGATGTGCATCGGCGAGCGCGCGCCGATGCCGGTGACGAAGGACATGCCCAGCGGGTTGCGGCCGAGCACGTAGTCCAGCTGCGACTGCGCGGCCTGCAGGTATTCGGGCTTGTGCTGCAACTGGTAGGCCTGCAGCAGCATCATCGCCTGGTTCATCGCCGTGGCGTTGCTGCCCCAGTGGAAGTCGGCCTCGCGCATCGTCACCCGCCAGGCCGAGCCCTGCCACACCTGCACCAGATGATCGGCCAGGCCCTCGATCTCCTCGGCGATGCGCGCCTGGTCGGCGCGCGGGGTCAGCCGTGCGCGGTGCTGCGCCAGCGACATCCACGCCAGCCCGCCGACCTGACGCCAGTCGGGCACGCTGGCCGGCACCTTGCGCGCCATCGCCGCCTCGTAGAACGCATCGTCGGCGGTGGCCAGGTACAGCTCGGTCGCGGCCCAGGCGAACTCGTCGTCGAACTGGGTGTCCTCGTAGGCGCCGGTATGCACGTCGGCCGGTTGCTTGTAGGCCACGTCCGGATGCGCCTGCGCCCAGGCCCAGGCGCGCCGCGAGGCTTCCAGCATGCGCGTGGAGATGCCGCCGAACTGCGCGTCGTACGGTGCGTAGATGCGACTGGCCTGGGCCATCACCGCGGCGAAGTCGAGCGTGGCCGCGGTGCTCTTCTGCACCACGTAGCGCGGCGCGCGCGCCTGGTCCGGCATCTGCATGCCGGCGAAGTCCAGGTTGGTCAGCTTGTGGTACACGCCACCGTCGTGCGGGTCCTGCATCGCCAGCAGCCACTGCAGGTTCCAGTCGACCTCGCGCAGGATATCCGGCACGTCGCCGCCGCTGTTCGGAATGCCTTCGGGATGCTTGGCGAAGTAGGCGGGGAACTGCTCGTAGGCGGCCAGCAGGGTGTAGACGGTGATGCCGGAACTGACCACGTACTTGTTGTAGTCGCCGGCGTCGTACCAGCCCTTGGGCGCGGCGATCACGGTGCCGGCCGGGCGCTCCGGCGACGCCGCCGAGGCATGCACCAGCACGTGGTCGTCGGGGTGGCCGGCGGCGCGCGCGTGGCGGCCGGCGTAGTCGCCGTCCAGCGCGGTGCTGGCGCGGTTGTAGTAGTAGGCCTTGAGCGCGGCGCGCGACAGCGCGTTGTAGGCGTCTTCGCCGATGGCGAAGCTGTCCGACGGCGGCAGGCCGTCGACCTGCAGGCGATAGCGGCCCGGCGTGCGCAGCGCGGAGAAATCGGCGATGCGCACGGTCTGCTGCGCCGGCGGCCACGCCGCGGCGGCGCCGAGGGTGCCGCGCAGCACCACCTCGTCGCTGTCGGCGCGCGCGATCGAGAACGCGTCGCCGTGGCCGTCCGGCACCACCGCCAGCTTGCTCGCGGCAGGCAGGAAGCCGACCTGGTTCAAGCGGATCGGCGATGGCATGGCAGTGTCGGCATGCGAGGTGCAGCCGCCCAGCAGCAGGCAGGCGAGGAACAGGCAGGACAGGGCATGGGGCAGCTTCATGCGCCGATACTGGCGGGCCATGATGACGGCTGCAAGCGCCACGTTGCGGACGCGCCGAGGGCGGCCCAGGACGCGGCGCGGGACGGCCGCATGCGGCGTTCCTGACAGCGCCGTCAGCGAGGCGTCAGCGTGGGGTCGCCATGCGGCGCCTACGGTGAAGACCTGTTCCCGCTGCCGGCGCCGACCCCGTGACCGCCCTGCCCCCACCGCCCGTTTCCCGCCGCCTGGCGCCGCTCGCACCGCTGCTGAGTGTGCTGCTGCTCGGCGGCTGCATGGCCGGCCCGGACTACGTGCGCCCGGCGCCGCCGGCCAGCGCACAGCAGCCGTTCGCCGAGGCCGACGGCCACTGGGCGCCCGCCGCACCGGCCGCGGCCGACCCGGCGGTGGCGTGGTGGACCCGCTATGGCGATCCGCAGCTGAATGCCTTGGTAGAGCAGGCCGATCGCGCCAACCAGACCCTGCGCCAGGCCGAAGCACGCTATCGGCAGGCACAGGCGCTGGTCGGCAGCGCGCGTGCGGCCGAAGCGCCGACGCTGGGCGTGCAGGCCGCGACAACGCGCGAACGCACGGCGACTCCCAAACCCGGCCTGCGCACCACCGATACGCTGGGACTGAGCGCCAGTTGGGAACCGGACTTCTGGGGCCGGATCCGACGCAGCGTCGAACAGGCCGGCGACAACGCCCAGGCCAGCGCCGCCGACCTGGCGCAGGCGCGGCTGTCGCTCCAGGCCGCGGTCGTGGCGGATTACCTGCAGTTGCGCTTCGACGACCAGACCCTGGCGCTGTACCAGCGCACCCTGGCCGGCTATCGCGATGCGCTGCAGCTGACCCAGGCGCGGGTCCGCGCCGGGGTCGCCAGCGCCGCCGATGTGGCCGCGGCCGAGGCCACCCTGCACAGCGCCGAAGCCGCGTCGACCGATCTGGCGCTGTCGCGGCGGCAACTGGACCACGCGCTGGCCGTGCTGCTGGGCCATACCCCCGCCGAGTTCTCGCTGGCGGCCAGCGACGCGCCGCTGCCGGCGCTACCACCGACGCCGGACGCCCTGCCCTCGGTGCTGCTGCAACGGCGCCCGGACATCGCCGGCGCCGAACGGCGCATGGCCGCGGCCAACGCCGGCATCGGCATGGCCGTGGCGGCGTGGTTCCCGACCCTGTCGCTGAGCGCCAGCGGCGGCTACGACGGTGCCGGGCTGGCCTCGCTGCTGAGCGTGCCGAACCGGGTCTGGGCGGTGGGCGCGGCGCTGGCCGGCACGCTGTTCGACGGCGGCGCCCGCCACGCGCAGCGCGCGCAGGCGCAAGCCAGCTTCGATGCGGCCGCAGCCAGCTACCGGCAAACCGTGTTGAGCGCGTTCCAGGGCGTGGAGGACCAACTGGCCGCCACGCGCGAACTGGCGCGCGAGGCGCAGCAACAGCGCAGCGCCGCAGATGCCGCGCAGCAGGCCGAACGCGTGCTGATGGACCAGTACCGCGCCGGCACCACGCTGTACAGCGCGGTGATCACCGCCCAGGCCAACGCGCTGGACGCGCAACGCAGCTTGCTGCAGGTGCAATCGCGCCAGTTCGGTGCCCAGGTCGCGCTGCTGGTCGCGCTGGGCGGCGACTGGGACAGCGCCCGTCTCCCCGCCGTGCGCGGCGCCTCGCCGGGCGCCACGCCGGCTCCCGTCGTCCCGGAGTAACCCATGTCCATCGCCGCTCCCACCCGCCCCGCTGATCCGCCAGCGCGCCATGCCGCGCCGCGGCGACGCTGGCCGTTCGTCGTCGCCGCGTTGCTGGTCGCGCTGCTGCTGGTGCTATGGCTGCGCCCCCGCCACGCGCCCGCCGCGGCCACGCCGCCGGTGCCGGTGACCAGTGCGCCGGTGCTGCGCAAGGACGTGCCGATCCGCCAGACCGGGATCGGCACCGTGCTGCCGATCGCCTCGGTGACCGTGCACTCGCGCATCGACGGGCAACTGATCGACGTGGGCTTCGGCGAGGGCCAGGACGTCAGGGCCGGGCAGGTACTGGCGCGGCTGGATCCGCGCACCTACCAGGCGCAACTGGCCGCGGCCACCGCGCAACTGGCCAAGGACAAGGCGCAGTTGGGCAATGCGCAGGCCGACCTGCAGCGCTACACGCAACTGCTGCAGGACAACGCCACCACCCGCCAGACCCTGGACACGCAGAAGGCGCTGGTGACGCAACTGCGCGCCACCCTGCAGAGCGATGAGGCGGCGATCGACAGCGCGCGGGTGCAACTGGACTTCACCACCATCCGCGCGCCGATCGACGGCCGTGCCGGCGCGCGCCTGGTCGATCCAGGCAACATCGTCCACGCCAGCGACGCCGGCGGCCTGGTGGTGCTGAACCAGATCGACCCGATCGCGGTGCAGTTCACCCTGCCGGAAAGCGCGTTCCAGCAGATCAACCGCGCGCTGCATGCCGCGCCGGCCAGCGTGGGCGTGGACGCGGTCGACCACGGCAGCGGACAGGTGCTGGCGCACGGCACGCTGGCCCTGCTCAACAACCAGATCGACACCAGCACCGGCACCATCGCGATGAAGGCGCACTTCCCCAATCCCGGACACACGCTGTGGCCGGGACAGACGGTGGATGCGCGCATCACCCTGGGCATGCGCGCCGGCGCGCTGGTGGTGCCGAGCGCGGCCGTGCAGCGCAGCCAGGACGGCGAGTTCGTGTACGTGGTCGGCAGCGACGGCAGCGTGCGCGACCAGCCGGTGCAGGTCGTGGACGATGCCAACGGCGAGACGGTGATCGGCCAGGGCCTGCAGGCCGGCCAGCGGGTGGTGGTGGATGGGCAGTACCGGCTGCATCCGGGGGCGAAGGTGGTGGAAGCCAAGCCGGCCAAGCACGCCAGGCCGGCCGCGGCGGGAGCGCACGCGTGAGCGTCTCGGCCGCCTTCATCAAACGCCCCATCGGCACCTCGCTGCTGGCCATGGCGCTGCTGTTGCTGGGCCTGGTGGCCTGGCCGCTGCTGCCGGTGGCGCCGCTGCCGCAGGTCGATTTCCCCACCATCCAGGTCTCGGCCAGCCTGCCCGGCGCCAGCCCGCAGACCATGGCCTCGAACGTGGCGCAGCCGCTGGAGCGGCAGTTGTCGCTGATCCCGGGCCTGAGCCAGATGACCTCGACCAGCGCGCTCGGCTCGACCCAGGTGACGCTGCAGTTCGACCTGGACCGCAACATCGACGCCGCCGCGCTCGACGTGCAGACCGCGATCAACGCCGCGTCCGGGCAGTTGCCGAGCGCGCTGCCGAGCGCGCCGAGCTTCCGCAAGATCAACCCGGCCGAGTCGCCCGCGCTGATCCTGGCGGTGCAGTCGCGGGTGCTGCCGCTGACCCAGGTCAACGACTACGCCGACAACGTGCTGGCGCAGCAGATCTCGCGCATCTCCGGCGTGGGCCTGGTCAACCTGTACGGCGCGCAGAAGCCGGCGGTCCGCGTGCAGGTGGATCCGGCCAAGCTGGCGGCGCTGGGGCTGAGCCTGGAGGACATCCGCGCGGTGATCGCCACCACCACGGTGAACGCGGCCACCGGCTCGATCGACGGCGCGCGCCAGGCCTTCACCGTCTCCACCAACGACCAGTTGCTGCAGAGCCAGGCCTGGAACGACGCCGTGCTGGCCTGGCGCAACGGCGCGCCGATCCGCGTGCGCGACGTCGGCACCGCGGTGGACGGGCCGGAGAACGCCAAGATCGCCGCCTGGGGCTTCGCCGGCGCCGCCGCGCCGGCCGACAGCGGCATCGTCAACGGCCGCGCGATCATGATCGCCATCACCAAGCAGCCCGGCGCCAACGTCATCGACACGGTGGAACAGGTCAAGGCCGCGCTGCCCAAGCTGATGGCGTCGATTCCGCCCAGCGTCAGCGTCAAGATCCTCGCCGACCGCACGCAGAACATCCGCGCCTCGGTCAGGGACGTGGAATTCACCCTATTGCTGTCGATCGTGCTGGTGGTGGCGGTGATCTTCGTGTTCCTGCGCAGCGCCGTGGTCACCCTGATCCCGAGCCTGACCGTGCCGCTGGCCATCCTCGGCACCGCGGCGCTGATGTACGTGCTCGGCTACAGCCTGGACAACCTGTCACTGATGGGCCTGACCATCGCCGTCGGCTTCGTGGTGGACGATGCCATCGTGATGCTGGAGAACATCTACCGGCACATCGAGGACGGCATGGCGCCGCTGCAGGCGGCACTGCAGGGCGCGGCCGAGATCGGCTTCACCCTGGTCTCGATCTCGGTGTCGCTGGTGGCGGTGTTCATCCCGCTGCTGCTGATGGGCGGCATCGTCGGCCGCCTGTTCCGCGAGTTCGCGGTGACGGTGAGCCTGACCATCCTGGTGTCGTTGCTGGTGTCGCTGACCCTGACCCCGATGCTGTGCGCGCGCCTGCTCAAGCCGCACGCCGAGCAGGCGCAAGGGCGTCTGGCGCGCGCGTTCGAGCGCGGCTTCGAGGCGATGCTGGCGGCGTACCGGCGCGGCCTGGAGACGGTGCTGCGGCACCCGCGGCTGACCCTGGCCAGCTTCCTGCTGACCGTGGCCACCAGCGTGGCGCTGTTCGTGGTGATGCCCAAGGGGTTCTTTCCGCAGCAGGACACCGGCTTCATCTCCGGCACCGCCGATTCGGCGCAGGATTCGTCCTCGGCGGCGATGCGCACGCGCATGCTGCAACTGGCCGACATCATCCGCCGCGATCCGGACGTGCTGTCCTTCGGCATGCAGAGCGGCGCCAGCACCTTCAACTCCGGCACCTTCTCGATCGCGCTCAAGCCCAAGGACGACGGCCGCACCGCCAGCGCCGACCAGGTGATCGCGCGGCTGCGCAAGCGCCTGGCGCACGTGCAGGGCGTCACCCTGTTTATGCAGGCCGGGCAGGACATCAACGTCGGCGGCCGCATGGCCCGCACCCAGTACCAGTACACCCTCACCGACGCCAACCTGGACGAACTCAACACCTGGGCGCCGAAGCTGCTGAAGGCGTTCCGGGCCTTGCCGCAACTGACCGACGTCGCCTCCGACCAGCAGAACGCCGCGCCGATCGCCAGCCTGACCATCGACCGCCAGCGCGCGGCCAGCTTCGGCATCACCCCGCAGCAGATCGACGCGACCATCAACGATGCCATCGGCCAGCGCCAGGTCGCGCAGTACTTCACCCAGCTCAACAGCTACCACGTGGTGCTGGAAGTGACGCCGGCGCTGCAGGGCGATCCGTCGCTGTTCCAGCGGCTGTACCTGACCTCGCCGTTGAACGGCAAGCAGGTGCCACTGTCCACCTTCGCCACGCTCGACACCGGCAAGACCGGCTACCTGTCGGTGAGCCACCAGGGCCAGTTCCCGGCGGTGACCATCTCCTTCAACCTGGCGCCGGGCGCGGCGCTGGGCGATGCGGTGGACGCGATCCAGCAGGCCCAGACGCAGCTGCGGGTGCCGGCCACGCTCAGCGGCAGCTTCCAGGGCACGGCGCAGGCGTTCAGCGCCTCGCTGCGCACCCAGCCGTATTTGATCCTGGCGGCGCTGATCGCGGTCTACATCGTGCTCGGCCTGCTCTACGAGAGCTACATCCATCCGCTGACCATCCTCTCCACCCTGCCCTCGGCCGGCGTCGGCGCGCTGCTGATCCTGATGGCCGGCGGCTACGACTTGAGCGTGATCGCGATGATCGGCATCATCCTGCTGATCGGCATCGTCAAGAAGAACGGGATCATGATGGTGGACTTCGCCCTGCATGCCGAACGCGAACGCGGGCTGTCCTCGCGCGATGCGATCTACGAGGCCTGCCTGATGCGCTTCCGGCCGATCATGATGACCACCCTGTGCGCGCTGCTCGGCGGCCTGCCGCTGATGCTCAGCCACGGCGCCGGTTCGGAACTGCGCCGGCCGCTGGGCTATGCGATGGTCGGCGGCTTGCTGCTGTCGCAGCTGCTGACCCTGTTCAGCACGCCGATCGTGTACCTGTACCTGGACCGCCTGCACGGCTGGTACATGCAGCGGCGCCAGGCACGCCGCGCACGCACCGCCGCACCGGGGGCGCTGCAGCCATGAAGGTGCTGATCGTCGAGGACGAGCGCAAGACCGCCGACTACCTGCAGCAGGGGCTGAGCGAACAGGGCTGCACGGTCGACGTGGCCTACGACGGCATCGACGGCCAGCACCTGGCCCTGCACTACGACTTCGACGTGATCGTGCTCGACGCGATGCTGCCGGGCCTGGACGGCTTCGCCATCCTGCGCTCGCTGCGTTCGGTGAAGAGCACGCCGGTGATCATGCTCACCGCGCGCGACAGCGTGGAGGACCGGGTCAAAGGCCTGCGCGAAGGCGCCGACGACTACCTGATCAAGCCCTTCTCCTTCATCGAACTGCTGGCGCGGCTGCAGGTGCTGGCGCGCCGCGGCCGCGCCCAGGAAAGCACCCTGCTGCGCGTGGGCGACCTGCAGATCGACATGATCAGCCGCAAGGCCGTGCGCGGCCGGCAGCGGCTGGACCTGACCGCCAAGGAGTTCGCGCTGCTGGCGACGCTGGCCCGGCACCAGGGCGAGATCCTGTCCAAGACCGCGATTGCGGAAATGGTCTGGGACATGAACTTCGACAGCAACACCAACGTGGTGGAAGTGGCGATCAAGCGCCTGCGCGCCAAGATCGACGTGCCGTTCGACGCGCCGCTGCTGCACACCGTGCGCGGCATGGGCTACGTGCTGGAAGAACGCGAGGACGCGGCCGGGTGAGCGCGCCGGCGCGGCCCTCGATCGCGCTGCGCCTGGCCGGCCTGTTCGCGGCCACCGCGCTGCTCGGCTTCGCCCTGATCGGGCTGGTGTTGCACCAGGTGCTGGAACACGAGTTGCGCCGCCACCAGCGCGAGGAACTGCGTTCGCGCATGGACGCGGTGCAGTACATGCTGGTCAACAGCCGCTCGCCGGACCTGGCCGCGCATGCGCGCACGCGGCTGGCCAGCGTCTCCAGCGCACCGGACCTGCGCTTCTGGCTGTGGAGCGAGGACCCGGCGTTCCGCTACGGGCGTGGCGCCGAAGCGATGGCGCAGGCCACGCGCGGGCGCAGCGGCCTGGTGCGCATCGGCGATCCGCAGGCGCTGGGCATCGCCGACGCGCATCCGCAGGCATGGCAGGCCATCGGCCAGACGCTGCCGGCCACGCCGGTGCGGCCGCCGGTGCAACTGATCGCGGCAATGGACAGCGCGCCGTTCGCGCTGACCCGGCGCCGCTTCGACATCGCCCTGGCGCTGGTCACGCTGGCCGGCACCGCGCTGGTCGGCGCGTTGGGCTATTGGACCGCCAAGCTCGGCCTGCGCCCGGTGCAACGGCTGTCGGCCGATGCCCAGCGCATCGGTCCGCACGACCGGCGGCGCCTGGACCTGCCGCGGTTGCCGCGCGAACTGGAGGACCTGGGCGCGTCGTTGAACGCGGCGTTCGATCGACTCGACGCCGCCTACGCGCAGCAGGAAAGCTTCAATGCCGACGTCGCCCACGAACTGCGCACGCCGCTGGCCAGCCTGATCGGCCAGACCCAGGTGGCGCTGACCCGCCACCGCGACGCCGAGCAGTTGCGCCAGGTGTTGCAGTCGAACCTGGAGGAACTGGAGCGGCTGCGCGCGATCGTCGCCGACATGCTGTTCCTGGCGCGCGCCGAGCAGGGCCAGCGCGCGCGCCAGTGCGAGGATGCGTCGCTGGCCGAGGAGGTCGGCAAGACCGTCGAGTTCTTCGAAGTGCTGCTGGACGAGGCCGGCTTGCGCGTGGAGCTGCGCGGCGATGCGGTCGCCCAGGTCGAGAAGTCGCTGCTGCGGCGCGCGCTGTCCAACCTGCTGCACAACGCGATCCAGCATTCGGCGGGCACCGCGCCGATCGTGGTGGAGATCGTGCAGCGCGGCGGGCAGGCGTTGATCGCCTTCTCCAATCCCAGCGTGGCGCTGGCGCCGGAACATCTGGAGCGCCTGTTCGACCGCTTCTACCGCGGCGACGCTGCCCGCGCCAACAGCCGCGAAAGCCACGGCCTGGGCCTGGCGATCGTCAAGGCGGTGGCGACCATGCACGGCGGGCGCGTGTTCGCGCAGCACCGCGACGGCATCACCACCATCGGCTTTTCGGTGGCGCTGGACGGCGCCACTGCCGGCGCGCTCCCGCACGCCGACTTGCGCTGGTAGCGCCGGAACGCCGCGCTCAGGCGGCGAGCGCGCGCGCCTGCAGCGCCGGCACTTCGTGCGCGGTGACGAAGCGGCCCTTGGGATCGCGCTGCACCTGCGCCAGCGCGCAGTCCGGGTCGTGGGTGAAGAACAGGCGCACGTCGCGCGCCAGCGCGTCTTCCAGGAACGCACGCTTCTCGTCGATCAGCAGCTCGGCGTTGCGGTCGTAGCCCATGGTGATCGGCACGTGCACCCACGACCGGCCCGGGATCAGGTCGGCGCAGAACGCCACCCCGCCGTGCGCCTGGCCGTCCTCGCCGTGGTGGGGGCCGACGATCTCGGCCAGCATCAGCCCCGGCGTGTGGCCGTCGCTGAAACGGAATCGCACCGCCTCGCCGAGGGCGCGCGAGTAGTCGCCCTCGACCAGTTCCAGGCGGCCGCTGGCCTCGAGCAGGCCCGGCAGTTCCGGGATGAAGCTGGCGCGGTCGCGCGGATGCGGGTGCAGCGCGCGCTGCCAGTGCGCCGCACCGACCAGGAACTGCGCGTTGGGGAACAGCAGCTCCGGCGCGGCGCCTTCGCGGTACGGCGCCAGCAGGCCGCCGGCGTGATCGAAGTGCAGATGGCTCAGCACCACCACGTCGATGTCGGTATGCGCAAAGCCCGCAGCCTGCAGCGAATCCAGCAGCACGTGCCGCGCCTCCTGCACGCCGTAGCGCTCGCGCAGCGCCGGCGGGAAGAACGCGCCGATGCCGGTCTCGAACAACACCGTCTTGCCGGCCAGCGGGCTGGCCAGCAGCGCGCGGCAGGCCAGCGCGATGCGGTTGCCGTCGTCGGGCGCGGCCCACTGTTGCCACATCGCCTTGGGCGCGTTGCCGAACATCGCGCCACCGTCAAGTTTCTGCGAGTTGCCTTGGATGGACCAGAGCTTCATGAGCGGGGATTCGGGAGTGGGGAGTGGGGAGTGGGGATTCGCAGAAGCGGGCGTCGCGCGGCTCAGCGCGCCGGCGCGGTCTGCAGCACTTCGGCGCTGCCGACCTCGTTACGCGGGTCGCTGCCGCCGCTGAGCACGTTACGGCGCTTGTCCCATTCCACCGTCTGCAGGTTGCCCCAGACGTGGCTGGACCCGTGGCCATCCTCGGCGCTGTCGCCGGGCAGCTTCAGCGCATGCCCCATCGCTTCCAGGCCCTTGGCCGTGGCCGCGTCGAAGGTGCCGGTCTCGGCCTCGATCACGTCCGGCAGCCACTGGTGGTGGTAGCGCGGCAACGCGGCGACCTGCTGCGCAGTGAGGCCGTCGTCGTAGCCGAGGATACCGAGCAGCACCATGGTGATGATGCGGCTGCCGCCCGGGGTGCCGAGCACGATGGCCTTGTCCGCGTTCTCCATGAAGGTCGGCGACATCGAGCTGAGCGGGCGCTTGCCCGGCTTGGGCGCGTTGGCCGCGTAGCCCATCACCCCGAACGCGTTGGGCGTGCCCGGACGCAGCGCGAAATCGTCCATCTCGTTGTTGAGCAGCACGCCGGTGCCCTTGGGGATCAACCCGGAGCCGTACAGCAGGTTGACCGTCTGGGTCGCGCCGACGCGGTTGCCTTCGCCGTCGATGATGGAGAAATGCGTGGTCTCGTCGTCTTCCAGCGGAGTCGGCTGGCCCGACAGCAGATCGCTGGGCGTAGCCTTGTCCGGGTTGATGGTCGAGCGCAGGCCCACGGCGTAGTCCTTGCTGAGCAGGATGCGCTGCGGCACATGTGTGAAATCCGGGTCGCCCAGGAAGAAGGTGCGGTCGCGGTAGGCGCGGCGCATCGCTTCCACGGTCAGGTGCACGCGGTGCACCGGGTCCATGGTCTTGAGGTCGTAGCCCTCCAGGATCTGCAGCATGCTGGCCAGGGCGATGCCGCCGGAGGACGGCGGCGGCGCGGTGGTGATGGTCCAGCCCTTGTAGTCGAAGCGGATCGGCGTGCGTTCCTTGACCGTGTAGCCGGCCAGTTCCTGCGCGGTCCAGCGGCCGCCGGCCTGCTTGACCCCGGCCAGCAGCTTCTTGGCGGTGGCGCCGCGGTAGAAGCCATCGAAGCCCTTGTCGGCCAGCAACTGCAGCGTGTTGGCCAGTTCCGGCTGCTTGAACACGTCGCCCTCGGCGATCGGCCGGCCGTTGCGCAGGTAGACCTCGCGCGTGCCGGGATAGCGCTCCATCACCTTGCGCCGCGACTGGTAGCCCTCGGCCATGCGCGCGTACACCGGGAAGCCTTCGCGGGCGATGCGGATCGCCGGCGCCAGCGACTGCCGCAGCGGCAGCCGGCCGTGCTTGGTCGCCAGCTCCACCAGCGCCGCCGGCAGCCCGGGGATGCCGGCCGACCACGGGCCGTTGATCGAGCGGTCGCGGTCCAGCTCGCCCTTGGCGTCCAGGAACGCGGCCGGCGTCGCCGATTCCGGCGCGGTCTCGCGCGCGTCCAGCATCACGTCCTTGCCGGTCTTGGCGTCGTGCAGCAGGAAGAAGCCGCCGCCGCCCAGGCCCGAGCTGATCGGCTCGACCACCGACAGCGTCGAGGACACCGCCACTGCGGCGTCGAAGGCATTGCCGCCCTCACGCAGGATCTGCAGGCCGGCCTCGGTGGCCAGACGGTGGCCGCTGGCGATCGCGGCACCGGGCGGATGCGCGGCTGGGGCGGTGGCAGTCGCTTCGGCGACCGGTGCCTCGGCCCACGCCGACGGCGTCAGGACCAGGGCGAGCAGCAGGACACGGCGGACGAGGCTTCTCATGCGGCGGGGGGCTCCAGTGGGTACAACTCGGGGTGGTCGCGCTGCAGGCGCTGCAGCTTGGCCAGCAATTGCGCGTGCGTCTCCGGAATGGCCGGGTCCGGGTCGATGCATTCCACCGGGCACACCACCACGCACTGCGGCTCGTCGAAATGGCCGACGCATTCGGTACAGCGGGCCGGGTCGATCACGTAGATCGTCTCGCCCATGGCGATGGCTTGGTTCGGGCAGGCCGGCTCGCAGACGTCGCAGTTGACGCAGAGCTCGTTGATCTTGAGGGACATGGGGCGCACTTCGGCACTGACCCGGGCAGTTTACCGGATCGGGACGGGACGGCCCCGCGAAGGCGGCGCCATGGCGCGGAACGCTGTATCGCCATTGCCTCGTCGTGAAGGAGCGCGTCTGCCCCGCGATCGACGCCGGACACACGGCGCCTGGCATCGCCGCATCGAAAGATGGCACGCCTGGTCTCGAGGGCCAGGCCCTTCTCCGCTGTGGCGGAGAGACTGGGTTCGCGCCGTGCGGCGCGACATGGCGGGACCGGCGCGCATCGGCGCGCCGGCCCTGCGGGCTTACTTGGCTTCGACGAAGATGTAGTCGGCGCCGGTCGGCTTGACCACGGCTTCGACGCGGGCGCTGTCGGCCGGGGCGCCGATGTAGACCACGCGCACGCCCTTCATGGTGTTCGGCTCGACCTTGGCGAAGGCCGCGGTGATCAGGTCGGCCATCTTGGCCGAGGCCGAGGAGCCGAACGCCAGCATGTTGCCCGGCTGGATGCCGCGGCCGATGGCGGTGGTGGCGCTCTCGACCTGGCGGTCGTACTTGGCCTGGAACTCCGGATCCGACTCCGGCGGCAGGTAGTACAGGAACGGGCTGTTGGTGACGTTGCCCATGTTCTGGATCGCCACTTCCTGCAGGTACTTCTTCCAGCCGGCGTCGTCGTCCTTGGCCGGGGCGGTCAGCGCGGGCTGCGCGTCGGCGGCCGGCTTGGCGGCCTCTTCCTTCTTGCAGGCGGTGAAGCCCAGGGCCAGCGAAGCGATCAGCAACGCGCGTGCGGTGGTGTTCATGGAACGGCTCCCTCTGTGTCGTCAGTGAATGGTGGACGGCTCAGCGCTGCGCGGCGGCCTGGCGGGCCTGGACCAGCGCCTGCACCACCGACGGCGGCACGAAGCCGGAGACATCCCCGCCCAGGCGCGCGATCTCGCGCACCAACGAGGACGAAATGAAGCTGTGTTGCTCGGCCGGGGTGAGGAACAGCGTCTCCACCTCCGGGATCAGATGCCGGTTCATGCTCGCCATCTGGAACTCGTATTCGAAATCGGACACCGCGCGCAGGCCGCGCAGCAGCACGCCGCCGCCGACCGAGCGCACGAAATGCGCCAGCAAGGTGTCGAAGCCCAGCACTTCCACGTTGCGGTGCCCGGCCAGCGCCTCGCGGGCCAGCGACACACGCAGCTCCAACGGCAGTGTCGGACCCTTGGACGGGCTCTGCGCCACGCCCACGATCACCTGCTCGAACAGCGGCGCCGCACGGTTGACCAGGTCGATATGGCCGTTGGTGATCGGATCGAAGGTGCCGGGATAGACGGCGATGCGGCTATGGGCCACGGTCATGCGTCGGGTACCGCGTGAAGGTCGCCGGGAAGTGTAGCAGCGGTGCGCCGGTACAGGGCAGCACGCACCTCGCGGCTGCCGCCCTCGCGGTACAGCGCCCAGGGCGCAGGCGGCGCCGGTCCCTGCCCGGCCGGCGACTCCAGGTACAGCCAGGCGTCGGCAGCCAGCCGCGCCGGCAGGCGTTGCAGCACCGCGTCCCACAGCCCGGCGGCGAACGGCGGGTCGACGAAGGCGATGTCCGCCGGGGCATTGGCCGGCGCCTCGGTCAGCCAACGCAGCGCATCGCCCTGCACCACCTCCACTTGGTCCTGGGCCTGCAGCCGCGTGACCGTGGCGCGCAGCTGTGCCACCTGGCCCGGGTCGCGTTCGACCAGCACCGCGCCAGCCGCGCCGCGCGACACCGCTTCCAGCCCCAGCGCGCCGCTGCCGGCGAACAGGTCCAGCACGCGCGCCCCGGGCAACACCGGTTGCAGCCAGTTGAACAGGGTCTCGCGGACCCGGTCGGAAGTCGGGCGCAGCCCGGCCAGGTCCGGCACCGGCAGCCGCGTGTTGCGCCAGCGCCCGCCGATGATCCGCACCTGCCCGCCGCCGGGACGGCTCATCGGCAGCCCCGCAGGGGCCTGGACAGGCAGGACATGAAACGCAAGGACGGCATCGGCGACGGGCGGCGGAACGGGGTCCGGATCATAGACCAGCGCGCCGACCGGCGTCTGCGCGGCCCGGTGCTTGAAGCCGGCCGCGGCCGCCACCATGTCGGCCGGCAGAGCCGTGCCCTCCTCCGCGCGGCCGCCCATCCTTCATGGAGCACCTACCGATGAGCGTGGAAACCCAAAAAGAAACCCTGGGCTTTCAGACCGAGGTCAAGCAGCTGCTGCAGCTGATGATCCATTCGCTGTATTCCAACAAGGAGATCTTCCTGCGCGAGCTGATCTCCAATGCCTCCGACGCCGCCGACAAGCTGCGCTTCGAGGCGCTGGTCAAGCCGGAACTGCTGGACGGCGACGCGCAGTTGCGCATCCGCATCGGCTTCGACAAGGACGCCGGCACCGTCACCATCGACGACAACGGCATCGGCATGAGCCGCGAGGAGATCGTGGCGCACCTGGGCACCATCGCCAAGTCCGGCACCTCCGAGTTCCTCAAGCACCTGTCCGGCGACCAGAAGAAGGATTCGCACCTGATCGGCCAGTTCGGCGTGGGCTTCTACAGCGCCTTCATCGTCGCCGACCAGGTCGACGTGTACAGCCGCCGCGCCGGGCTGCCGGCCAGCGAAGGCGTGCACTGGTCCTCGCGCGGCGAAGGCGAGTTCGAGGTCGCCACCGTCGAGAAGGCCGAGCGCGGCACCCGCATCGTGCTGCACCTGAAGGACGACGAGAAGGATTTCGCCGACGGCTGGAAGCTGCGCGGCATCGTGCGCAAGTACTCCGACCACATCGCCCTGCCGATCGAACTGCCCAAGGAACATCACGGCGAGGACAAGGACAAGCCGGAAACGCCCGAGTGGGAAACCGTCAACCGCGCCAGCGCGCTGTGGACGCGCCCGCGCAACGAGATCAAGGACGAGGAATACCAGGAGCTGTACAAGCACATCGCCCACGACCACGAGAACCCGGTGACGTGGAGCCACAACAAGGTCGAGGGCAAGCTGGAGTACACCTCGCTGCTGTACGTGCCCGGCCGCGCCCCGTTCGACCTGTACCAGCGCGACGCCTCGCGCGGACTCAAGCTGTACGTGCAGCGCGTCTTCATCATGGACCAGGCCGAGCAGTTCCTGCCGCTGTACCTGCGCTTCATCAAGGGCATCGTCGATTCCAGCGACCTGCCGCTGAATGTCTCGCGCGAGATCCTGCAGTCCGGCCCGGTGATCGACTCGATGAAGTCGGCGCTGACCAAGCGCGCCCTGGACATGCTGGAAAAGCTGGCCAAGGACGACGCCGAGCGCTACCTGGGCGTGTGGAAGAACTTCGGCCAGGTGCTGAAGGAAGGCCCGGCCGAGGACTTCGGCAACCGCGAGAAGATCGCCGGCCTGCTGCGCTTCGCCTCCACCCACGGCAGCGACGGCACGCAGAACGTGTCGCTGGCCGACTACGTGGCGCGGATGCAGGAAGGCCAGGACAAGCTGTACTACCTGACCGGCGAGAGCTACGCGCAGATCAAGGACAGCCCGCACCTGGAGGTGTTCCGCAAGAAGGGCATCGAAGTGCTGCTGCTCACCGACCGCATCGACGAGTGGCTGATGAGCTACCTCACCGAGTTCGATGGCAAGTCCTTCGTCGACGTGGCGCGCGGCGACCTGGACCTGGGCAAGCTCGACAGCGAGGAAGAGAAGCAGGCCAAGGAAGAGGCCGCCAAGGCCAAGCAGGGCCTGGTCGAGCGCATCCAGAACGTGCTGAAGGACGAGGTCTCCGAAGTGCGCGTCTCGCACCGCCTGACCGACTCCCCGGCGATCCTGGCCATCGGCCAGGGCGACCTGGGCCTGCAGATGCGGCAGATCCTGGAAGCCAGCGGCCAGAAGTTGCCGGAGAGCAAGCCAGTGTTCGAGTTCAACCCGGCGCACCCGCTGATCGAGAAGCTGGACGCGGAAGCCGACGGCGAGCGCTTCGGCGATCTGGCGAAGGTGCTGTTCGACCAGGCCGCCCTGGCGGCTGGCGACAGCCTCAAGGACCCGGCGGCGTATGTGCGGCGGCTCAACAAGCTGTTGTTGGAATTGTCGGTGTAGGCCTGAGACGTTTGATTGCGAAAAGAACGAAGCCGGCATCTGCCGGCCTCGGTTTTACATAAGAATAATAATTGCGCAAAACTAAGGCGTGGACGACCACAGCCTTTAACTTCCTCACGATAACCACCCTGGCTTTGCGTAGGGGAGGCAGCCAAGCGAGAGCACAGCCGACATCCATGACAGGCAGCGTAATAAAATACCAAAATAAATATAAACTATTTTCACATCATTTTAAAATAAATATCAATTCTTGTTCATTTTCTTCAACAACATACCACAAGCAACCAGAAGCAAAAAACCAATAGCTGTCGCAGCATTCATTAAAAATAAATCAAGCCAACTTAAAAATACAACATAGCCATGCTGGCTATATTCATAAACCTTGCCAATCGAGTCATTTGCAACCATAGGACTACTTGAAATTATCACTTGAACAACATAAGGCCTGACAAAAAAAATCATAGCCATCCCAGAAAGAAAGCTCGGGATTACTAATACTCTTGCAAACCCATTCTTCATTAATCACCAAACCTATAAATTTGCGTTTCAGTATGCATTGCAGTACCTCCCGCTCCGGCTCCAAGCCCCACAGAAAGTGAGCCGCTATAAATAGTCGGCGAACCTGGAGAAGCATCCGACACTCCCCCTCCTAGCGAAGCATGGCCCAACATACCTCCACCTACATTCGCAGAAGTTCCACCTCCTGCCAGCTGATTAATTGTACTAGCATTAGACCAAGTAACAACCACGCTCAGGTTGGCATCTTCAGATGGTCCCGCTCCATAAGCTGCCGTGGAGTAAGTCCCTACTCCACCATTTGTATCAGCAGCAAATCCTACACCCGCCTCGGTAGCCGCCAAGGCTGAGACAGAGGCATGAATTCCCACTTGCAAAACACCATTTGGAACGCTGACTACATAAGGAAAACCCTTTGCCTTAAGCGGGCTAACGCTTGAACCTTTTGGAACAACGGAAAATCTGGATTGAGCCGCATTGGCTGCCGGCCCTGATGGCGCAACTTTAACTGCCAGCAAATCAACAATCTTAGGACAACGCAAGTAGTCACCGCATCCGTACGGATCACGCCCATCGGGATCACTAAAGAGATAAGGATTACCGAACGCGTACACGTAGCGATTAAAGTGACGGAAATCACTTTTCTGCGGAGCAACGGGATCAACCGACAAAAAAAGCCCGATTGCCGGATCATAGTATCGCTGCTGCATATACGTCAGACCTGTAGCCGCGTCCATGACGTGACCCGTATAGCCAGGCCCATCCATCACCGGCTGACTTACTACACTCCCGTAAGGCTCGTACTCTCTGCGCTCTAAGACGTTACGATCCTTGTCCGTCACCAACACAACAGACCCCAATCCATCCGTATGGATATAGCGGACTGTCTGCGCCGAGACGCCAAAGGCGACGAACAATGAAAGAGCGACCGTAGCCATCAGGCGCAGTGCCGCACGAATCCCCTGGAAATTTGACATCACTCGTCCTTGCGAGTTGGAACCATCGATGCGCGATGTAGAATCTACTTTCTGAATAGAAGTTAGATCATCAGCGCTTCCCCTACCAATATTACGGTGCAACTTATATAACGAAATCTAAGGTGCAGACTCCACCAGAGCACGCTTACTTGTAATTTTAAAAAAAAACCATCATCAGGCGAGTAACGCCCTACCTGGCTGGCCGGCATGAAAACGCAGGATTTTTGTTTCCTGAAGTGGCCTTACATTCCACTGCTCTGACTGCAGCCAGAGCCTCTTCGGATTCCGGCTGAATCCAGAGCGATGAAAATAAATTAACAAAATCTGTCGGACCCTCGCATCCTGACAGCCAACGCTGCCGCGCACCATAAAACTTTAGTTCTGCACGAACCTTATCGCAATTACCTTAACGCGACCTCCGAAGAGGCATACCCCCGGATCAACCACGAGCCCAACATCCATATTTTTCGTATACGCGGTCAACGCCATCGCGATGAGCTCTTGATACGACGGATGATTTTTATCGATTGCCAAATCATTCAGTGCTGCAGAACATCCAGGCGGGCCGTCAATGGACATATGGATCGCCACACCCTCTCCATACCATCCGTTTTCCACATACGTGATTTTAGCCGACGGCATCACTTGCACGGCCCACGCTTCCTGACAAAAACACAGGACTAGGATCAGCGACAGCAGGCTCATCATTCTAATTTTCATTAAAAAACCCTCTTACTCAATACATCATTAAGTTCATAACCACCCAAAGATCACCTTTAGATAGCTACGCTCATATGCTTAATTGATCGACAAGAACTAATCGTTCAATAGCATTTGATACAGCAACGGCACAATATCCACCGCGGGCCGCTGGTCATGCGTCACGTTCGAAGCCGCGGTGCAGTTATCGTCCGCTGTGCACGCAGTCACGCGATAAGAATACGTGCCTGCCGGCCTAGCCAACGAAGTCCAGCTCCCCTGGCTGCCGTCGTACACTGCAGTCCAGGTAACGCCATCCACGCTCTCTTCCAACACATAGCGGGTCGCACCGGAGACCGGGTTCCAGTTCACGTAGTCCTTGACCGATGCAAGCTGGCCCAGTGGCCAGTCGGCTTCGGCCACCAGGCTGCCGCCCAGCAGGATGTAGTCGGTGGACTTGGACTGGCGCTGGTTCTTCTGGAAACGTAATGCACCGGACTGGTCGTACAGCGAGCCGATGTTGCCTGCGCTCTGCAGCGCCAAAGTGCGACGGCCGTTGCCGTCGTAACGATACGTCTCCTTGCCGGTCGCCTGGCGCAGGCGGTTGCCATAGTCAAATACGAGGACCTGGCCATTCTTGTTGCCGAGGTTGCCCTGCGGGTCGTAGCTCATGCCGATGACAGTGCTGCCGCCGCAACTCCCGGTCTTGACGTTGGTGAGCTGCCAGTTGCTGTCGTAGCAGTAATAGTGATCACGGCCCGGCGCGGCGACGTGAGTCAGGTTGTCGAGCACGTCGTAGCTGTAGCTCGCAGGCGTGGAACCGAACATCGCCGACTTGGTGGAAATCAAGCGATCCAAGCCGTCGTAAGTCATGTCGCGGTTACCACGACCACCGCGACCGGTGGCGCCGTCACTGATCGCAGCAACGTTGCCGTTCGCGTCGTAGTCGTAGCCGTCGCTGAGGAACGCAGTGTCGCCGTAGGCATCGCGGCTGGTATCCGGCAATTGACGCGCGTTCTGCGTCATAGTGTGGACGATGCCGTTGCCGTAGGTGAACTGCTTGATCGCACCATTCGGGTAATAGCTCACGCCCATGGCGTAGCTACCGGCCTGGGTGGGCTGCCCCAGGGCATTGGGCGCATAGTCCACTGTCTGCCCAGACGGATAACGATGCGCGGCCAGGTTACCATTGGCATCGTAGGCATAGCCCAGCGCCCAGGTCTCTCCATCGGCCTGGCCCTGGCTTTCGGCGATCAACAGGCGGCGCTTGTTGTAGGCGTAGCTGTTGTAGGTGGCGACGCCGTTGTTGGTGGTCGTGATCTGCTTGACCGCCCCATCCGGCCAATAGGTCCAAGCCTGGTTGCCGTTGCCATCCGGGAAGCTCAGCGTCTTAATGCGATTGCGCACGTCATAGCTGCGATCGACCCGGCGCCCGGAAGCAAATGCTGAATCTGCGTCGCACGACGTGGTGCTGGGCAGCGACAGGCCAGCCGCACTCCAGACCAAGTTACCGGCGGCGTCATAGCCATTGGCGGTGGCGCCGGTTTCCGGTTCCACCGTCTTGCACAGCTGCTGATAGCTGTCGTAGACATAGCTGCGCGTCATCGACACGGTGCCGTTGCCGTCGTGGCGACGGATGAACAGCGGCTTGCCAAACAAGTCTCGACTGATATCCGTGTTGGCACCTTCCGGATGCTGGATCCAGACCGGGTTTGTGTAATCGGGCTTGTCAAAGACTTGGTAACCGGTCACCGTCTGATTGCCGCGCGGATCGGTAACGCGGGTTTGATTACCTGCCAAATACTCTGTCAAAGTGGTCAGCGCCCCACCCTGTTCGATGTTCTGGGAAACCGAGGTCTTGCGCCCCAGTGCATCGTAATTGGTCCAGGTTCCGGTAGTCAGTGCGTCGCTGGTCCCGCGGTACGAGGCGAATGTGGTGCGACCGTCTTGATCGTAGGCGAACCTATGGAGCCGCTGGGTAGCTGCTTCGTTGCCGGCATCGAACTCGCGCGTCAGCAGCGGCTGCCACAATGCGTCGAAGTAGGTCACCTTGCGCCCGTTGCCGGTGGCAACAGTCTGTCGCCAGTGCCCCGCGGCCAGCCCATACTCAGTGACGTTGATCTGCTCGAATGCCTGCGTGGTAGAAGCCCAGGCCACGGTGTCGTTGGCGGGATAGGCGATGCTCGCCAGTCGACCCATCGCGTCATAGCCATAGTTGGTGGTGTAGCCGTTCTCGTCGGTGGTCGCGGTGATCCAGCCGCTGTCGTTGACCGTGGCGGAGTCGGTTGTGCCGTCCGGATAACGGATCGATTGCGGAACGCCGCGCTTCCAACTGGACACGGTAGTCGTGCTGTTGTTGCCATCCTTGACCGTCGCCAGCGTGCCATCGCCGTTATAGCCCAAGGTCAGGCGCAGCTTGCCGAACGACCAGCGCTGGGACGGCATCGCGTTGGTGTCGTAGCTGGTCTGGGACTCCACCAGCCCGGTATCGGTGTTGATGCTCCTGGCGCGCTGCCCGATGATCCACTTACCCAGGTCGTCGTAGTACTCGGTCGCATCCGTGCGCGAATGCCAGGGGCTTGAGCGTGTGACGCTGAGCGTACGTGCAAACGCATCAAAGCCATTGGCAGTCCAGGTATAGGTCGTTCCGTCCTGCTGCACGGTCTTGCTGCGCAGCGGGCGCAGCACGTTGGTCAACGGATTGGGAATCCCGAGCAGCGACTTACCCATTTCGGCCGGGAACGGCTGAGAGGCAACGTCACCATCGGCGAAGTAGGTATTAGTAGTCTTTGAAACCGTATTTCCGCTGGCGTCCAGTACGGTGGTGCTCAAAAGACGGCCGTCGTTGAGACCGTACATGAAGCCGAACTCGTAGGAAGTCGCGGTGCCGTCAGGATTGACGACTTTGACGATCTTGCTTGGAACGCATGTCGGGCACGGATCGGTCGCTTGACCCGACGTGTAGAAATTGTTGGAACGCGGGGCATCCGCCCAATAGTTCCAAACCTGTTGTGGCAGGCCAGGACCGGTGATGGTCTTCGACCCCAGTGCATAGTTATCGAGGTAGCCAGGCACGTATGGGGTTGGCGTTGGCTTCCCAACGTAGTCGCAGGGGTGGATCGGGGTGTGGGTGCGATACTGCCTCGTGTACGTGAAAGCAAACAATCCGACAGCACCCGAAGGATGGTTGATCTGCAGGGATACGGCGCCGTTCATCGCGTCCGGCTCTGAGATGCATTTTTTGGGGCCGCCACCAGCCGGCGGCTCACGCGTGGGCAGCATGTTGCCGCTAGCGATGCTGTAGATCCACTGCGATCCATCCGGCTGGGTCACGGTCTTCAGGCGATAAGCGCCCTGCTGCGACGGGTAGGCAGTGCTGAATTCGTAGCCATACGTCCAGGTCTGGCCACTGGCCTGGATGCTGCTGATCAAATCGCCGTTGTAACTGAGCGCGATCGATCGACCATCGCTTGCTTGGATCGAGGAAAGCTTGTCGCCCGAGTAGCTGTACGTCACCCAGTTGCCGAAGCGATCCTCGATGCGACTGGCCATCAGCGCAATACGCGCCCGAGCAACTACGCTCCCGAACTGGGGCACAGAGTAAGGTTTGATCGGAGTCGCAATGGCATAGTCGAAGTAGTACTTTACCCCCGACGGGGAGATGGCGAGAAACCCCTCCCCTGCGTAGTTGCTGACATTGGTCAGGCAGCCCAAGCGCCATCCATCCCTGGTGATCCAGGGACGAGTTGCGCCGTCGGTGGGGCGCGGCGTCTTGGCTTGATTGTCGACGAGAAGTTCCTGCTCGCCAGCGCCGGGCACATGCAGGTAATAGCCATGCCAAACGTCATCGGCAGTACCGGCATAGGTGATGCCGTTGACCGTCATCGCCGCGTCGGGCCGACTCGGTATTGAGCAGCGCGCGGTAGGCGAACTGCTGGTCGTCACCCATCCCCTCTCAGCCGAAAATTCACCGTATACACGCGGCGTATCGATTTCCCAGTCACCAAACCCTTTAGCCACATATTCCTGGCGCCGATTCATGACTTTGAACTCGCGCCCGATCGCGACCGGCAATGCATTGTTGCCAGGTACATCTACATCTGTAGCACGGAAGCTAACGCTGCGGTCGTACAAACTAATGTTCTCGCCGAAGATGTCACCTTTCAGCGGGCCGACTACTTGCGATGCTTTGATCTTCTTTTCGTATTCCTCGTAGGGTGTTACGTCGTTAGACGCGTGCGCACGCGTGCCCAGGCATAGCAACACCATGCCGATCAACAGCCTTGCCTTGAACATCGCTTGCCTCTTTCCTTCCAGCCCGTTGCCGGCCGAATTCCACGAACGAACGCGATGCTCAAAGGAAGTATCGCGATGACGAGATTGCAAAAAAAATGAAACAAACCGCTCGCGCGAAGCACGAGTGGGGTCGACTGAAGGAAATCCCCTAAAGGTCAGATGACCTCGCCGAATTATCGGATCATTTCAGGGATAGCTGTCAAGAAAATTTTCAGATGTCCGATGAGCGGCGTCGCCTCTTACAGAGGTGAAAGCCGCCAAGCTGCCGACTGAGCAAATCTTGAGTAGCCAGTCATCGCACTGCTTCAAGCTTGGGCGCTGCATGCTTGCCACTTGGCCAGTAAGCGGATGAAATCGACAATTAAGGCCTAACTCCTAGCGTTCTCACAAACAACGTCCGGGCGAAAATCCGAGGCGTCCCAGCGCCGACTTTTCTCGATGACCGCCAACACCACTTCGACACTATCCCTGGACCAGGCCACCGCCCTGGTCGAGCGCATCCTGTCCCACGCCGGTTTCAGCCCAGCCCATGTACACGCCCTCACCAACACCATCGTTGCCGGCGAACGCGACGGCTGCGCCTCGCACGGGCTGTACCGGACGCTGGGTTGCGTGGCGACGCTGCGCAACGGCAAGGTGCTGGGCGACGCAGAGCCGGTCGTGCACGACCATGCGCCCAGCATCGTCCGGGTCGATGCGTGCGGCGGGTTCTCGTTGCTGGCGTTCGAGCGCGGCCTGCCGTTGTTGATCGAAAAGGCGCGCGGCAATGGCCTGGCGGCGCTGGCGATCAACCATTGCGTTCACTTCTCCGCGCTATGGCCAGAGGTGGAACGGCTCACCGAGGCCGGTCTGGTCGCGCTGATCTGCAACCCCAGCCATGCCTGGGTCACGCCGGCCGGCGGTCGCACGCCGCTGCTGGGCACCAATCCGTTGGCGTTCGGCTGGCCACGCGTGGACGCGCCACCCTTCGTGTTCGATTTCGCCACCAGCGCGGTGGCACGCGGCGAGATCGAGCTGCGCCGCCGCGCCGGCCAGCCGATTCCCGAAGGCTGGGGCGTGGATGCGACAGGCGCGCCGACCACCGACCCGGCCGCGGTCGCCGACGGCGGCGCGATGCTGACCTTCGGCGGACACAAGGGCTCGGCGCTGTCGGTAATGATCGAACTGATCGCCGGCCCCTTGATCGGCGACCTCACCAGCGCCGAATCGCTGGCCCACGACGCCGGTGCCGGCGCGGCGCCCTACCACGGCGAACTGATCCTGGCACTGGATCCGGCGCGCTTCCTCGGCGCCGACCGTGCGACGCATCTGGCCCGCGCGGAAGCTTTCTTTGCCGCCTACGAGGCCACCGGGGCGCGCCTGCCGTCGCAACGCCGCTACCAGGCGCGGGCACGCAGCCGCAGCGAAGGTGTGCGGATTCCACAGGCCTTACATCAGGATCTGCTGGCCTTGCTCGATTGAGGGGCGCCGCTAATAGCCCGCTTTGCCGTAGCTCAGCGGGACATGGCGTCGTCGTGTAGGAGCGGCTTCAGCCGCGACGCGGCGTTACCGGTGATGCCTGTCGCGGCTGAAGCCGCTCCTACGAGTGGCCTTCCGTCATCGCTAGGTACGCGGCGCAATCGTGCGATGCGCCGCGCCAGATGCGGCAGCCAACCCGCAATCCGCACGCCGTGACGGCTCGACGCCACCGGTGCGGAAGCGCACCGGCCGAGCGCACCGCGGCGGGCTCCACCCGCCACGGCACCGGCACCCTGCTCGCCTGTGCAAACAGCATTCGGCTCAGAACTTCACGGTCGCGCGCGCCCAGTAGTAGCGGCCAAGCAGATCGTAGGTGGCCACGTCGGTGTTGGCGTTGGTGACGTTGTTGGCGTAGTACAGCGGCGGCTGGCGGTCGGCCAGGTTGTCCACGCCCACTTCGAAGCGCGTGTTCCACGGCTTGACCTGATAGCCCACCTGCACGCTGTGGTAAACGTAGGCACCGATGTCGCGGACCACGGCGGGCTGATCGGCGTCAGCCGACAGGCTCTGCCGCGTGTCGGCGCTGCCGATCTCGGTGCGGCCGATGTAGCGGACGCGCCACGACGCGCTCCAGTCGCCCAGGTTCCAGTTCAGCGTGCCCAGCGCGCGCCAGCGCGGGAAGTTGCCGTAGGCGTAGGTGTACTTGCCGGCGTTGTGGATGGTGACGGTGCTGGGGTCGGTGGTGTCGGGGTTGATGTCGTAGCGGATCACGTAGGTGCCGTTGAGGCCGGCGCTGAAGCTGCCCCAGGCGGTGTCGGGCAGGCGGTAGTTGAGGCTGAAGTCCGCGCCGCTGGCCCACAGCTTGCCCAGGTTCACGGTGGGCTCGGCGATGTAGTTGACGGTGCCGTTGTCGTTGCGGTGGATCAGCGCGCAGAACGCGCTGGCGTCGTTGGCATAGCACTGGTTGAGCACCGTCTGCGCCGAGACCTGGGTGATGGTGTCCTTGAGGTTGATCTTCCACAGGTCCGCGCTCATCGACAGGCCCTCGACCCAACCCGGGTCGTAGACCACGCCGAAGTCGTAGGACATGCCGGTCTCCGGCTTGAGCTGGTAGCCGGCCACGGCCGCGCCGGAGGCCTTGGCGCCGACCTGGTTGTCGGCCTGCTGGTAGCTGCCGTCGGTGGGCACGTTGGCGCAGGCCGCGGCATGGCCGCCGGTGTAGCCGTTGCACGGGTCGGTGACCGACGGCGAGTCGCCGGCCACGCCCGCATACAGTTCGTTGATGTTGGGCGCGCGGAACACCTGCGAGGCGGTGCCGCGCAGCAACAGGTTCTCGATCGGGCGGTACTCCAGCGAGACCTTGCTGTTGGTCTTGCTGCCGACGGTGTCGTAGTCGGAGAAGCGGGTGCCCACGGTCAGGTTGAGCGAGTGCACGCCGGGCAGCCCCGCCAGCAGCGGGAACAGCGCTTCGGCATAGGCTTCCTTGACGCTGAAGCTGCCGCCGAGCACCGACGCGCAGTACTCCAGCACCCCACACATGCCGTTCTCGTCGCCGGTCCACAGCGGATCGGCGGCGGTACTGGTGCTTTCCTTGCGGTAGGACACGCCGGCGGCCAGGCTGACGGTACCGGCCGGCAGCGCGAACAGCTCGCCGTTGGCATTGGCCTCGAACTGCTTGACCGTGTAGACGTTGGTGACGATCGGGTTGACCACCAGCGCCTCAAGCGCGGCCTTGTTGCTGGCGGCGTTGAGGTTGAACACGTCGATCGGGGTGCAGCCGGCGATCACCGCGCCGGCGCTGCCGCACTTGACCGTGCCGTCGGCGGCGAGGAACGACGGCCCCACCGCGGCGTTGAAGCCGGCGTAGTCGAGGAAGCCCTGGTTGATCGACTTCTGCTTGACCTTGCCGTAGTTGAGGCTGGCATCCCACTGCCAGGAACTGTCGCCGAAGCTGCCGCGCAGACCCGGATTGATCTGGAAATTGTAGGTGTCGTACTGGTATTGCCGGTTGCCGAGCACCGTGGCGCGCGTGTTGAAGTTGTTGTACGAGGTGCCGGTGCTGCGGTCGGTGCCGAAGTTGACCCCGAACGGGTTGTAGTAGCTTGCGGAGGAGACCAGGAAGTTGTCGCCGTTGGCGAAGATCGGGATCGGCGCGATGATCGAGGACGAGGTGGTCTTGCTGAAGTAGGTGTTGACGTAGCCTTCCAGATGGTCGTTGAAACGGTAGCTGCCGAGCACGAAGGCGTTGGTGCGTTCCTGCGGGGTCTGCAGCAGGTTGTAGGGCTGGTAGTTGTAGGAATCGGTCGAGGCGACGTAGCAGTGGTACTGGCTGGCGTTGGTCGGGCTGCTGCTGCCGCCGTTGAAGGTGACCCGCGAACAGCCGTTGCTCGCCGCCAGCGCCTTGGCCGCGGCCGAGCCGTCGTTGAAGCTGATGCTGCCGGTCGGGGTGGCCGAGGAGCCCTGCTTCACCCCGACGCCGTCGATCAGCGACAGCGCATCCTTGGAATAGGCGCGCTCGCCGGCCGAGACCGGATCGATGTCGTGGTAGGACAGGCCGGCGACGATGCTGCCGCGCTCGCTGGTCTTGCCGGCGGTCAGCGAGAAGTTGCGGCGGTTGCCGTCGCTGCGCGAGCTGGTGCCGAAGTCGGCGCTGGCCTCGATGCCGTCGAAGCCCTTGCGCAGGATGAAATTGACCACGCCACCGATCGCGTCCGAGCCGTACACCGCCGAGGCGCCGTCGCTGAGCACTTCCACCCGCTCGATCATGGTCGCCGGGATCGCGTTGACGTCGTTGCTGGCCAGGCGCGTGCCGTTGACCAGGACCAGGGTGCGCTTGTCGCCGAGGCCGCGCAGCGAGATCACCGAGGCGCCGGTGCCGCCGCCGTTGTTGGTGTTCGGATTGGTGGCGTTGCCGGCGATCGACGGCAGCTCCTGCACCAGATCGCCGAGCGTGGCCTTGCCGGTGGCCTCGATCTGCGCGCGGCTGATGGTCACGACCGGGTTGGCGGTCTCGGTGTCGACGCGGCGCAGGCGCGAGCCGGTGACCACGATGCTGTCCAGGGTCTGGGGAGCGCTGTCGGCGCTCGCCTCCTGCGCCTGCGCCGTCCCCGCGCTGCCCAGCGACAAGGCGGTGGCGACCGCCAGCGCCAGCGGCGTCGCGGCATGACGGAAGGAGGGGCGTGGCGGCGAAAACGACATGGGCGAGCTCCAGGAGTGATGACGAGACGGGACAGTGAGAAACGCAGGCCGAACGACGCCATGCCGGCGCCATGCCGACGGACGGACCTGCTGGACGGTGGCGCCTGCGCGGCGCCTGCGATGGCATGCCTGCGCCCGGCCTTGACGGCCTGGCGCACCGCGGGGATGGCGATGTCCTGCGCGCACGGCCGGTGCGCGGCTCCCCGCTACTGCGATGACGTCCGACGACGACGGCGGCGCTCCGGTGGCGCGCGCCGGCGCCACGGCCGGTACGACGATGCGATCAGAATTTCATCACGCGGTCACACTGTGCCGTGGATGCATGCCCGCGTCTTGTCGCGATTCGCGGTTTCACGTGCGGAATCATGCATGGTCGGGTGCGAGTCGGCGCCTGTGCGCGACGGCCGTGCTGCGGCATGGCGCCGTGTCGCGCAGACGCCGCCACGACAGGCACACGCTGCAATCGGTCGCACGAGGCGATGCCGATGTTCGTGCCGGGCCGCATCACACCGGAATCAGCCAGCCGCCGAACAGCGGGCCGGCGGTGTCGCCGTGCTGCGGCTCGATGCGCACGGTCAGCGGCTGCGCGTCGCGGGTCAAGGCCGGCGGCAGCGGGTAGTCGCGGTCGACGAAATCGATCACCTGGCCGCGCTCCACCGCCACTTCCACGGCCAGCTTTCCGTTGACCAGGATGTTGAAGCGGCCCTTATCGCTGCCCCAGAAGCGCAGGCGCAGCGCCAGCGGCTGCGCGCTGCCACGCATGCGGAACTCGACGAAGCCCTTGCCGCGCACGTCGCGGCACTGCTGGCGGCGGTAGGCGCCGCCGAAGGACGTGTCGCTGCGCAACTGGTGGGCCTGCTCGGAGGCTTCGTCGCCGAACTGGATCATGTCCACCGCGGTCGCACGCAGGCTGTCCTGCTCGGCCTGGCGGCGCGCCCGTCGCTGCGCTTCCTGCGCCCATTGGGCCGGACCCATGCGCTTGAAGTACAGCGCGCTGCGCCGCTCGTACTGCGCATAGAACGGCACGAAGGTCAGGCCAGTCGGCTGCGTGCTGCTGGCCAGGAAATGGCCGGGTTGCGGCAGCTCGGCGAAGCCGCGCAGCGGATCGGCCGCGGCCACCAGCGCCGGGTCCGGCGCGTCGTAGGGCGTGCTCACCGGGCCCAGGTCGGCGGCCAGCGCCAGCGGCCCGCGCATCACCACCACCGTGTCCGCATCGCCGGCCGCGTGCTCCAGCCGCAGCGGTGTGGCCAGGTCCAGGTCGATGACGTCGCCGGCGCGCCAGTCGCGCTCCAGCGTCAGGTAGCCGTCGGCCAGCGCCGCGCGTGCGGGCTTGCCGTTGACGCGCAGGGTGTAGCGGCCCTGGCACCAGGCCGGCACCCGCAACAGCAGCCGCCGCGGCGCGCGTGCGCCGGCGCGCAGCATCTGCAGGCGCACCTTGCCGTTGTCGGGCACGCCGCTGTCCAGTTCCAGCGCTAGGTCGCGCTCGCTCCAGTCCAGCCGCGAGGGGATGTAGAGATTCACGTACAGCGACGTGGCGTCCTGCCAATAGATCGCATCGCCGAACTGCGCATGCGCTTCCATGCCGCTGCCGACGCAGCACCAGAACGAATCGAACTTGTCGGAGAAACCGCGTTCGCCGCCGCTGATCATCGGCGTCATGTAGGTGAACATGCCGGTGGCCGGATGCTGCGCGGCCATGGTGTGGTTGTGCAGCGTGCGCTCGTAGTAGTCGAAGTAGCGCGCCTGCGGCGTCCACTGATACAGGTGCCGGGTCAGCTTGAGCATGTTGTAGCTGTTGCAGTGCTCGCAGGTCTGCTCGGTGAGGAACGCGGCGATGGTGTCCGGCTCCTGGAAATACTCGCGGTCGGCGTTGCCGCCGATCACGTAGCTGTAGTGCGCGGTCACCGTCTCCCAGAAGAAGCGCGCCGCCGCGGCCGCATCGGCGTCGCCGGCGACCTCGAACTGGCGCGCCTCGCCGATGAACTTGGGCACCTGGGTGTTGGCGTGGATGTGCGGCAGCGCGTCGCGCCCGGCCGCGGCCGGGTCGATCACCTTCTCGTGGCGCAGGCGCTTGCCGATGGCGATCCAGCGCGCATCGCCGGTACGCGCGCCCAGCTCGATGTAGGACTCGTTGAGGCCGCCGAACTCGGTGTCCAGCAGGGTCTGCATCTGCGCATGGTCGAGCGCGTCGAACACCCCGCCCAGATAGCCGGCCAGCGGCAGCAGCACCTGCAGCGCTTGTGCGTTGCCGGCCAGTTCGTGCGCGTCGAGCAAGCCGGCGAACAGTTTGTGCACCGTGTACAGCGGCGACCAGCTGCCGTTGAGATTGAACTTGCTGCCCTTGATGACGCCGCGGCGCACTTCCTCGAACACCACCTTGCCGCTGTCGATGGCGCCTTTGTCGTTCTTGCGGGTGAGCCCGCCGACGTAACCGTCCGCGTCCTTGGCCTGCGCGCGCGCCAGTTCGGCGACGATGTAGTCGATGCGCTCGCGCAGCACGGGATCGCGCGTCTGCGCATGCATCTTCGCCAGCGCGCTGAGGTAGTGGCCCAGCGTGTGGCCGGCAATGGTGTCGCCCTCCCAGCCGCCGTAGACCGCGCCCTTCGGCGGCAGGCCGGCGTTCTGCAGGAAGTTGTGCAGCAGACGGTCCGGCTCCAGTTCCAGCAGGTAGCGACGGTTGGTCTGCAGCGAATCCAGGAACAGCGACGGCTTCAGCGTGACCTGCTGCAAGGGCAGCGCCTGCACCCGCCCGGGCGTGGACGCGGCGGCGTCGAGCGGGAAGCGCAGCATCCCGGCCGCCACCGCCAGCGCGCTCCACTGCAGGAAGCGGCGCCGCGAGGGATCCAGTGCGGCGCCGGCCGCCTCCCCGGTGACATGCGCGCACGCGGCGCCATGCCGATGCATGCCCTGCCCGCTCATGGCCGGCTTCCCGCGTGCGACGCGGCATGCGGGAAAGAAACGCATCGAGGCATGGACTGCTCCTGTGTGAGATGTCGGGACGCCGACTCCGCAGGGCAACGACCAGCGGATCCATGGCCACTGTGTCATCCGGGTGACAGCGCGTCTTGTCCCCACTGATGCGTGCAGATGCGGATTTCTGCCGAATCGCCGCTTCGGCCGGCCGCAGGCGACCAAGCACTGCGCACGCCGCAGGCGAACGCGGCCGACACACCAGTGCCCTGCGTCTCATGAGCCACCTACACGACACGTCGCGTCATGCAGCCATCAGGAAAACTGCGACGGTGTCGCGGCGAATGCACAGGCATCCGCCGCGACGCCGCCGGCCAGTCATTGCCGGTCGATCAGCGTGGCCGCGCCGTGACCTCTGGCACCGCGTCGGTCAGGTCGGCGCCATAGTCGGGATTGGTCACCGTGTCCGCATCCACGTAACCGTAGAACACGCCCTTGCTCGCCGAAGCGCCGCGCTGCTCGACGTCGCCACGCATCTGCGCGGCGCCGGACAGCGTGAACCCACCGAATGCCCCTGCCGGCTTGAACACCGTCTGCAGCTGGGCGCGATCCTTGATCGTCACTCCGTCTTGCAGCACGCTCAAGCCGCCGACCACGGCGCCGTCCTGCACCTGCCCGCCCAGGATCGTCGCGTGATCCTCGATCCGCGCATCGCCCAGCACCTTGCCGCCAAGCACCCGCGCCTGCGGGCCGACATAGGCCGTCGACGCGACATACGCATGCTGCGCGACCCAGCCACCGCCGTTGGGGTGGCGACTGCCGACGCGCGTCGGGGTCGGCGCACCGGGCTGGCCGCCTGACGGATAGGCGTTCTCCAAGGTGACGCGCCACGGATAGCGGTAGACCGAATAGTAGGACTGATCCCACTTGATCTTCTGCATCTTGCTCGGCGTACCCATGACCACCAGATACAGGTCGCTGTCATCGCTGCGCACCTGGAACGACAGCGCGGCATCGGCGCCACGCTGCAATGCGCTGTAGCGCGGCTTGCCGTTCGCATCGATCGCGACCAGGCCCCAGCGCCAATCCGAGTCCGGCACGCCGATCGTCTCGGGATCGTTCGCCAGCCCCGGCAACGTGTCGACCGCCGATCGCTGCTGCACGTTGCCATGGAACTTCACCACGACCGCATCCGCCCCCTCGGCGGGAACCAGCCGGACCAGGTTGTACCCCCAACGCTGCGGCGCCCAGTCGAACGGTACCTGGTAGCCGCCGGCCTGGCCCTGCACCGGATCCAGTTGGGTCAGGCGCAATGCACGATCGCGATTGGTCTCGTCGGATGGGTTTTCCGGATCGAACGCGGTATTGCTGCCGTATTGCTGGCGCATCACGGCGCCATGGTCGCGACCATCGGGGTCGATGTAGTCCCACTGCACGTTGTGCATGGCCCAGTCGCCGAACACGTCGTTGAGCTGCGACTGGCTCCAGCCCATGTTGTCGCGGAGGATCGTGAACGGGTCGGCATCGGCCTGGCCGGCATCGCCGGCCTTGGGCGCCTTGCTCCACAGATCGTTGACGATCGCGTAGCCGAAGCGATCCTTGAGGTACTCCATGAACTGCCAGTTGCAGTAGCGGTCGCGCGTCGAGCCAAGGTAGAGATGCGGGTAGTTCACCAGCATTTCCGAGCATTGCACATCGTCGTGGAAATACTGATGCGCCATCCAGTTGGCATGGGATTCCCAGATCCAGCCCACGTACGGCGAGTCACGCAAGCCGCCGGTACTGCCCTGCAACCCATGGGTGAGTTCATGCGCCAGGCCCCAGTGATATCCCAACTGATCCGGATTGATCCACATGCCCATGCCGCCGCTGGCGGAGGTACCGCCGTTCAGGGCGAAGTCGTGGTCCAGGTAGACGCTGACCTTGTACTTCTTTCCCGTATTGCAGTAAGGCTCGGGAAACCCGACGCGCCCCATGTAGTCATCCCAGATCAACTCCAGTTCCTTGGCTGCCGAGGTCACGTCGTCCTGCGAAACGGTTTGTCCGTCCTTCCAGCGGAAAGCGAAGTGTCGGGTTTCGTAGCGGACCGCCGGCATGTCGGTGTCGTCGGGATTGGCGATCCATTGGCCGGCGGTGCAGACGGCCGCAGCCGCCGCATGCGCATGCTGCGCAGCCAGCACCAGAATGGCCGACAGGCACACCGTGGAGACCATACGCATGAATCGAGAAGCAGCAATTTTCACGGCTCTAAACTCCTCTTGTCCGACGACATTGGATGGATAGGACGATCGACGCGCGATCCGCCGCAACAGCTCCGGTGATGGATGCATGCCGCCACCCCGACGGCATGCCGGTACAAGAACGCTTCCGGCGGAACCCCGACAACATCCGGCGCGTCAGCCACGCGCGCATCGGCGACGCGTCGCCAGACTAGTCCAGTAAAACGCAATGCACCCGACGGTTCTCTTCATGGAATCGGGATAATTCCGCACAGAGTCCGAAAATCAAACGATCGTCACGACAGGAACATGATGCGGCCGGCAACCGGCCGAGGTCAGCGGCAGGCGTTGCAACTGCAACGCCTGCCAAGGTCGGCGAGGTTGGCTCGGTCAGCATGCGCGCCTCGCCTCAACGTGCATCGCAATGCTGCGCATCGGCGGTGCCGGCCTGCGGCAGACGCTGCGGCTGCGGCGCCAGCATTTCCCACTCCTGCACAGCTAACGCGGCGTAGCGCTCGCCACCGCCGGAAGCATCCAGCACCGCGCGCACGCAGCGCGTGGTCACCGGCGCGAAGCGCAGTGTCTGCCAATGGCCGGCAACAGGCGTGTGCGTGCTCTGCGCCAGCGGCCACCAGCGCCCATCGCGGCGGTATTCCAGCCGCCAGCGCGCCGGCGGCGCCACGCCGGTGTCCGCGCCCGGCGGATGATCGGCCCAGAACAGGATGCGGCTGCGCTGCAGCGTCACCGGTTGCGCCCAGCTGTATTGCAGCCACTGCTGCGGCGGGTTGTGCGCGGTCCAGCTACCCCATAGCTGCGGCGGCAAGGGATTGCGCTTGACCCGACCGTCGTTGAGCGCGGCGATCCAGTACTGGTGCGGGATGTCCGGGCCGTTGGACGCGCTGGCCTGCGCATAGCGGGCGACGTTGCGCTGCGGCGGCAACGGCGGCTGCAGCCGCCGCGTGGCCACCACCGGCAGGATCCGCGCCGGCTGCCGGGTGTCGTCCCACTGCAATCGGTCGATCGCCACGCTGCGGCGGAAATGCCCGCCGCCCTTCGCATCGGCGGTGTGGTAGACCAGATACCACTGACCCTTGAATTCGACGATGCCCGGGTGCGAGGTGGTCGAGGACACCGGCGGCAGGAGGACCCCGCGGTAGGTCCACGGCCCCAGCGGCGACGGCGCGCTGCCGTAGGCGATGCAGGCGTGGTACAGCGTCGGCGTGCAGTCCGAATCAGGCCCGGCGCGGTTGCCGGCGTAGGCCATGTAGTAGGTATCGCCGCGCTTGAACAGCCAGGGTGCCTCGAAATAGCCGTCCAGCGTGGTCACCGCCACCGCCTGCCCATTCGGCGTGACCATGTCGCGCTCCAGCTCGATGCCGAACAGCTTGCCGAAGGTGCCCCAGTACAGGTACACGCGGCCGTCGTCGTCGACCAGCACGGTCGGGTCGATGTTCTGGATCGCATTGGGCACCGGCAGCGATTGCGACAGGATCGGTCCCTGCGGATGCGCGTCGCGCCACGGCCCCAGCGGGCTGTCGGCCACCGCCACGCCGATCGCGAACGGATCGGCATTGCGCGAGTGCGCCTCCTGCACCGGCGCATACAGGTAGTAGCGTTTGTCTGGACCCTGCACGATCTGCGCGGCATAGGCGTGGCCGGGCGCCGCCCAGGCGAACACCTGCTGCGGGCGTAGCAGCGTCGGGTAATGGGTCCAGTTGCCGCGGCCGACGTCGTCGGTGACCAGCAGTTGCCAGCGGTCGATCACGAAGTCGTTTTGCTCCGGCGCAGCATCGTCGCGGCCGGCGATGATGTAGAGCTTGCCGTCGGCGACCAGCGGCGCGGGATCGGCCGAATAATCGCGGCCATCGGCCAGGATCGGATTGCCAGGCGCATGCACCTGCCGCGACCACGGCACCGCCGGTGCGGCGGCTGCGGTCAGGCCGATGCAAGCAGCGCATGCCGCAAGCAGCCAAGCGACTGTATTGCGTACGGGCTGCCCGCTCATGGCGCTGCCTCCGCCTCGATCACCAGTTCCAACCGCACCGGCAGCGTTCCGGTGCCATCGCGGCCCTGCGCCTGCCCGACCACGCTCGTGCGACCGGGCGTCGCATAGGAAGCCGGCGCCAGGGGCGACCACTGCACCGGCACGCGCTCGCGCGAGCCGTCGTTGTACTGCACGGAAACCCGCTCCGGCAGCGCCGGCGCTTGCCCGGCGCGCACGTGCAGTGGCGGCGGCGCCTGCACCGTGGTGAGCTGGCCCGGCGCGGTCGCGCGGACCCAGACGCTGGCGCTCACCGGCACGCCGCCATCGGCCAGGCCCTGCACCTGCACGCGGCCTTCCCCGGCCAGTGCGGCCGCATCCGGTGCCGACCAGCGCACCCCCAGCCAGGCCCAGCTGCCGTCGGCGAAGGTGCCGGCAATGCGATCCGGCAACGCCGGCACCTGCCCGGGCGCGATGCGCACGTCCACCGGTTCGGTCGCCACCGCGCGCTCGGCGAATACCTGCCATTCGTCCAGGCCGACCGCGTAGTGGCCCTCGCCCTGCGCCGCGGTCTGCAGCACCGCACGCAAGGCCGTGGTCACCACCGGCGCGAATGCCACCCGGCTCGGTGCGCCGTCGCCATGCACCGGATAGCCGCCGCGCACGGCAATGTCGCGCCACTGCGTACCGTCGAGGTACTGCAAGGTCCACGCGCGCGGCAACGCCACCCCGCCCTGCGGCTGGTCGTCCCAGAAATACAGCGCCGCCGCGCTCAGCCGCTGCGCTTGCGGCCATTGGTACTGCACCCAGACCGAGGCAGGCTGCGCGCGGCCCCAACTGCCCCAGCGGCGGTCGGCGGCCGGCACCTGGTCCGGCGCCGGCAGCAGCCCATCGTTGAGCGCCTGCAGACGGTGGTGGCCGGCGGTGAACTGCGCGCTCGGTGTGGCCTCGCCTTGCACCTGCAGCGTCTGCCCGGCCGGCGTCGGCGCAGCGACCACCGCGATCTCGGCGTGCCCCCGCAAGGCGCCATCGTCGGCCTGCAATTGCAAGGTGTAGGCACCGGGCGCAGTGAAGCGCACCTCGGTCGTGGCCGCCTGCGGCTGCTCGAACAGCGCCGCGCCGCCCGGCGGCGCCTGCAACGTACGCCAGTGCAGCGCCAGCGTGCCGTTCGGCAGCGCGTCGTCGCCGACCCGACCGACCAGGCGCACCACGCCGCCCGCGGCACTGCCGTCTTCCTGCCAGGCCTCGACCTGCGGCGCCTGGTTGCCGTGCGCGGCCGGCACCGCGGCACCGCTGGCATAGGCCTGGATCTCCTTGATCCCGGTGCGCAACGCGCCGGCATGCGTCACCTGCACCCGCCAGTGCTGCGCGCGCAGCGGTGGGAAGCGGATGCGGTTGCGGTTGCCTTGCGCGATCGGCATATCGCGCACCTGGCCCGGAACGGTCTTCCAGGCGTTGCCATCGCGATACTGCAGCACGTACAGCCACGGCGGCGCGTAGCCGGCGCGCGTGCCCGACGCAAAGCCGTGCTGTTCGCCCGGTGGCGATGAACTGCGATAGAAGTACACGCGCACGTCGTCGAGGGTCTGTGGCCGATGCAGATCCAGTTCCAGCCAGTCGCTGGCGGCGGGCGAACCGGCCGTGCCCCAGAACGGCTCGTTGGCGGTGCTGCCATCGACCGCCGCCGTGGCCGGAAACCCATCGGTCGTGTAGCTGGCGCTGACCGCCGCACCCTGCGCCAGGTTGCGCGCGCCGGGCGGCAGCGCGATGTCGAGCCCGGCGTCGGCGAGGACCGCCCCGATTCGCGCCGCGCCTGGAAAGCGCACCTGCTGCGGCACCTGCAGCGCCAGCCGGTGCGTGGCCAGCACGCGCAGCGACGCTGCATCGGCATTGACCGCGTCCGGCAAGGCCTGCACGCGACCGCTGGCCGGGTCGTACAGCACGTGCGCCAGGCGATCGATGGTGAAGGCCAGGCGCCCGTCCAGGTACAGCGAATAGCCCTTCGGCGCGGCGCCGCCGTAGCGGCGACCGTCGCGGTCCCAGACGATGCTCAGGTCGCGGTCGCGATAGCGCAGGCGGTCGGCGGCGAAATGGTCCCAGCCGATGTCGATCGGATACAGCTCGATCAGGGCATCGCTGCGCGGCCGCAGGCCCATCGCATCCTCGATCACGGTGAAGTTGGTGGCGCCGAGCTGGGTGTGGTGGATCCACGAGCGATAGCCGATGCGGCCGCCATCGGCGGCGCTGCCCTGCGCCCAGAATTCGTTCTGGTCCGGGTAGCGGTTGTCGCCGTCGATGTAGTGCGCCCACGCGTTCCAGTACAGCAGCTTGCGGTAGCTGGACGCGTCCAGGTACGGGCTGGGGTAATCGCGCAACACGCTGCCGAGCAGACGGAACGCCACGGTGGAATTGATCACCGAGAAATTGTTGCTGCCGCCCTCGCCGCGCGCCTGCTGGTCGGCCTGGTTGGCGGTGTAGAACGGAAACAGCGGGAACTGCCGGGCGTCGGCGAACAGGCGCAGCGCGCGCACGTACTTGGGATCGTCGTCGGCATCGCCGTGCCTGGGCATCAGGCCGACGCTGAAGGGGTAGTAGTTGTTGGTTTCCTTCCAGTCCACCGGCAGGCGCGGTCCGTCGGCCTGGCGCTGCTTGAGCAGGTCGCCGTGCAGGCCCATGCCGTCGGCCTGCGCGCTGCGGTCCTGCCACAGCACCTCGAGCACGGCGCGACGGATCTTCGCCGCCAACGCCTGCATGCGCACCGCGGTGGCGGCGTCGCCGGCCAGCTGCGCGGCCTGCGCGGCGGCCAGCGCATTGGCGTACACGTACGCGCTCTCGCTGCGGTCCATGCGCGGCGCGCCATGGCGCTTGGCCCAGTCGAAGGAGACCGCGTCGGCATCGTTGCCGGTCATCGCCGCCCAGTCGTATTCGATCAGGCCGTTGCCGTTGCGGTCGTAGGCGCGCAGCAGCGCCTCCACGTCGTCGCTGGCGTAGCGCGCCAGTTGCCCGGCGATCGCCGGCGGCCCGCCATGCACCTGGTAGGCGCGCCAGGCCGCTGCACTGAGGTACTGCGCGTAGGAGTTGGACCAGTTCTCCGGCGCGCCGGGGTTGTCCACGTACTTGCCGCCGCCGGCGGTCTCGCCGGCACCGAGCCAGGAGCCGTACGCGTAGAGTGGATCGCGCAGGTACTTGAGGTCGTCGATGAACATGCCGGTGGTGAGCACGATGGCGTTGTCGTAGCCGAGCACGCCTTCGATCGCCACCGGGAACTGGTAGTCGTTGCCGGGCACCGCCGCGTCGAGGAAATTGAAGCGCAGCAGCCACCAGCGGTAGAACAGGGTCTTGTCGAGATTGTCCTCGGGCGTGTCCAGGTACGGCAGGTTGTCGGCCCACCAGCGGTTGTAGGCGACGACGTGCTCGCGATAGGCCTGCTGCGGCGACTGCGCGGCGATGCGCCGGTACTCCTGCAGCGACGCCGGCAGTTCGCGTGCGACCAGCCCCAGTTGCACCTTCAGGGTCGGCGCAGGCGCGCGTGCCGGCACCACCAGCGGCCGCACGATGCTCGCGCCATCGACGGCGAAACCATCGCCGGACAGCCGCGGGAACAGCGTGGTGATGGCGTTGTGGGTGACGAAGGCGCCGGTCAGTTCGGCGCCTTGCGCATGCGTGGCCATCGGCGAGACCGCGCGCAGGGTCAGCGTGTGCGCCACGCCGTCGGTACTGGACACGGTGGCCTCGGCCACCGCCACGTTCTGCTCGCTGATGAACTTGACCAGTTGCAGGCGCACGCCAGCGCCGGCATACACGCTGCTGAAATAGCTCGGCGTCTGCCGCCGCTGCGCACTGTCCTCGATCAGGGCGATCGGCACGCCGTCGCGCTCCAGTTGCAGACGGAACAGCGCGTCGTGTCCGGTCTTGTGCACATAGGCCACGTCGCCGACGAAGCCGGGCTCCTCCGGCCGGTGCGTGTACAGGTAGGCGGCGCGGCCGCGGGTGAACAGCCAATTGTTGCTGTCGCCGAAACCGCCGCCGGTGCCCTGCCGCACCAGCAGGCGATCGATCCAGAAATCGCGACCGGGCGCGCTGCCGGCGCCCGCCGCCAGATCGGCGGCGAACACCCGCTGCAACTGGCCCTGTCCCTGCCCCGGCGCGAACGCCACGCCGCTGTCCGGCAACGGGTGCGCAGCGCCTTTGAAGCGCGGCATGCCGATCGCGGCGTTGCTCGGCTGCAGGCCTTCGCCGTCGCTGTCGAGCGGGTCGCCAGCGTCGGCCGCTGCCGACACCGCAGCGGCCACGAACAGCAGGCTGCCAAGCAGGGCGATGGCGCCACGCCGCACGCGCGACGCGGCGCCACCGGGTGCAGGCGTACGAATCAAAACTCGGTCCTGATCCGCGCCCAGAAGTAACGCCCGAGCGTGTCGTAGGTATACGCATCGGTATTGGCCGCACTGGCGTAGCCGTAGTACTGCGGCGGCTTGCGGTTGCCGACGTTGTTGGCGCCGGCCGACAGCGTGGTGTGCAGGCTCTCGAACTTCCGGCTCAGCGAGACATCGTGGTAGGTCACCGTGCCGACCTTGAAGTAGACGCAGCTGCCGTCGGCGGCGGTGTTGATGCAATAGTCCTCGTAGGCGCTGCCGACCGTGGTCGGGCCGATCAGGCGCGTGTTCCAGCTGGCATGCCATGGGCCGTTGTCCCAGCCCAAGTTGAAGTTGGCGCGCCAGCGCGGCATGTTGCCGTAGCTGGAGGTCTCGCCGACGTAGTTGTGGCTGTCGCCGCTGAACGTGTAGCTGGACAGGAACGTGGCGTCCACGCCGGCCTGGAAGTTGCCCCAGGCGGTATCGCGCAGCGCGTACTTGATGCCGATGTCGTCGCCGCGGATGTCGACCTTGCCGCTGTTGATCGCGAACGGCACGGTGACGCTGACCAGTTGCCCGGTGGGGCCACGCTTGATCAGCGGGCAGTAGGCGCTCTGGCCGTCGTAGCAGTTCTGCAGCACCTGGTCCAGGCCGGTACCGTTGATCATGTCGTCCAGGGAGACGCGCCAGCTGTCCAGGTTCAGCGACAGGCCCTCGGCCCAGCCCGGGTCGTACACCGCGCCGATGTTGTAGGAGCGCCCCTGCTCGGGCTTGATCGCGAAGCCGGCGTTGGCCGAGCCGGTGGTGAGCACGGTGAACGAGGAGGTGTTGACGAAGCTGCCGTTGGTCGGCACGTTGGCGCAGGCCGCGGGATTGCCGCCGCCGGTGTAGCCGTTGCACGGATCGGTGTAGGTGCCGACGTCGTCGACCACGCCGTTGTACGGCGAGCCGTACAGGTCGCCCAGCGCCGGTGCACGGAACACCTGCGAACCGGTGGCGCGGATCAGCAGGTTGTCGATCGGCCGCCATTCCAGCGCGACCTTGCTGTTGGTGGTGCTGCCCCAGTAGTCGTAGCGCGAGTAGCGCGTGCCCAGGTTGAGGTTCAGCGCCTGCGCACCGGTCACACCCTTGAGCAGCGGCACCAGCACTTCGGCATACGCCTCCTTGATGGTCTCGTCGTGGCCCTGGTTCATGATGCAGCCGTCGTTGTAGTCGCAGTTGCCGTCCGCATCGGCGGCCGCCACCGGGTTGCTGGTGCCCTGCGAGAAGCCGTTCCTGCGGAACGACAGGCCGAACGCGGCCTGCACCGCGCCGGCCGGCATCGCGAACAGGTCGCCGTTGACGCTGGCCTCGGCGAATTTCATCGTGCTCTCGTCGATCAGGTCGACCGCGCTCTGGGTGGCCTTGATGCCGGCGATGGTGGCCGGATCGTCCGGATTGAACACGTTGATCGGGGTACAGCCGGCGATCACGTTGCCGGGCGTGCCGCATTTGATGGTGCCGTCGCTGTCGCGGAACGAGGCGCCCACCGCGTTGTTCAGTGCCGAGGTGATGGAGAAGCCGTTGCGCACCAGGGTGTCCTTGTAGTGCGCGTAGCCGGCCGCCGCATCCCACTGCCAGCTGCTGTCGCCGAACTTGCCGCGCAGCCCGGCGACGATGTTGGTCTGGTACATCGTCGAGGTGTAGACGCGGGTATTGGCCGGCACCGAACGCAATAGGTAGCGGGTGAGCTGGCTGCCGAAGGGGTTGTAGTAGTTCTGCGCGGCGTTGGGCAACTCCAGGCCGTAGGCGGTGAGCTGCGAGGTGGTCTCGCTGCGAGTCCAGAACATGTCCAGGTAGCCCTGCACGTTCGGGGTGAAATCGAAACTGGCGTGCGCGGAGGCGTTGGTGCGCTGTACGGGGGTGACCAGGTACTGGCCGGTGTAGGCGTCGTAGCCTTCCACCGCCTGATTGTAGGTGTGGAAGTCACCCGCATTCACCTGGCCCGGCGCCAGGTTGGCATTGGGCGTCAGCACGCTGCCATTGCTGAGGAAGGCGCGCGTGCCATTACCGCGGCGCTCCACCACCTGGCCGTTGAGGTAGTTCTGCGCGGTGCGCGCGTAGTCGCGGTCGCTGTCGTACAGCGCGTTCATCGAACTGCGGCTCACGCCGAGGATCAGCCCGCCGCGCTCCCAGGTCTTGCCCCACTCCAGGCCGAGCGAGCGCCGGTTGCCGTCGCCGTGGGTGCTCAGGCCGTAGTCGGCGGTGGCGGCGAAGCCGTCGTACTTGTCCTTGAGGATGATGTTGATGACGCCGGCGATGGCGTCGGAACCGTACACCGAGGAGGCGCCGTCGGTGAGCACCTCGATGCGCTCGACCATCGCCGCCGGAATCGCGTTGACGTCCACGCCGGGCGCGGCGGCGACGCTGCTGGCCGGCCCGGCCATGCGGTGGCCGTTGACCAGCACCAGGGTGCGCTCGGGCCCGAGGTTGCGCAGCGACACCAGCGCACGGCCGTGGCTGAAGCCGGAGTTGAGCGCGACGTTGGGCATATTGCCCGCCATCGCCGGCAGCTGCTGCAGCAACTGGCCGAGCGTGTCCTGGCCGCTGTCCTCGATGCGCTGGCGGTCGATGGTGATGACCGGGCTGGCGGTCTCCGCATCGACGCGGCGCAGGTGGCTGCCGGTGACGCTGATCCGTTCCAGCGTGGTCGCCTGGGTGTCCTGGGTCGGCGCATCCTGCGCCTGCGCCGCCGGCGCGAGCAGGGCCAGCGCGGTACAGATCGCCGCGGCCAATGGACCGGGCTGCGGCGCGGCGCGCCAGGAACACGGGAGCAGCGGCGCAACGCGTTCGAGCAAAGACGGCATCGGAATCTCCTGAGCGGCGGCCTGGCGATCGCCGGAGCGCCGCCCTTCCCCAGGCGGCCGCTCCGTCACCAGCGCGTGTGGCGGATACGAAAACGGACGTGTCCACGCATGCGCCGCCGGACGGGACGATCCCGACGCCGCCTGCACGGCGACGCGCACGACTCATGCGCTGCGTCCCCGGTGGCGTGCAGGAATCTCCCCCTGGACATTCACTGCACGGCCACAATGTGCGCGTAGGCTGCGTGCGGCGTCTTGTCGTATTTATCGGGAAAACGTGCGGAATACCGCACTGCCCCGCCCGCGACCGGGACGTTTCCGACTTTTTCGCCACTCAGCCGTAGACGGCCGAAATCGACACCATCGCCGCGCTGCCGGCCGGGACCAGCACGCGCTCGTTGCGCGGCCCGGACAGCGCCGCCGGCTGCCCGTCCAGCCGCACCTCCTGCAGGCGGGTGCCGGCCGGCACCCGCAGGGTCAGCCAGGTGCGCGCCGGCCGCTGCGCCGGCAAGCGCACGCTGCCCTCGATGCGGCGCTGCGCCGGATCGGCGCGCAAGCGCAGCGACACCGCACCCCAGCGGGTCGGCGCGGCGTCGATCGCGATCGTCTCGCCGCTGCCCAGCCAGTCGCGCGGCACCGCCCGCGCCAGGAACAGTTCCTCGCCGGCGCTGTCCTCGAACACCAGCATCCAGCGCAGCAGCAGCGGAATGGTCATCTGCGCGGGGATGCAGAACAGCGGCATGCCGCCGGTGATGCCGGTGACCTCGCCCGCGGTCCAACTGCCGCGGGTATGTACGTGGTAGCGGTGCGCGTACAGGAACAGCAGGTATTCCTCGATCCGGTCCAGGCGCAACAACTGCTGCGCGTAGCCATAGGAGATGAAGCCGAGCAGGTCGCGCGCCTCCGGCGCCGGCGCGGTGATGTTGCCGACCACGCCGAGGCTGGTGCCGCCGTGGCCGCGCACGCAGTCGATGACTAGGTTCGCCAGGTCGTCGGGCAGCACGTCGGCCTGCAGCAGTTCGGCGTAGGCGCGATGCGGCCAGCCCTGCTCGCTGGGGTGCTCCTGCTGCAGCGACTGGCGGAAGGTGAGCTTCACTCCGGGCAACGGGCCGATATAGGGCGGCTGCAGATCGCGGCGCACGTTGCCGCGCAGGGCGCGCAGCAGTTGTGCCGACAGTTGCTGCGCGCGGCGCTGCCACTGCGCCGCGGCGGCCTGCCCGCCAGGCCCGGCGATGCCGCTCCACACCAAGGCCAGGTCCTGCCAGCCGCGCACCGCCAGCGCGCTGTTGGCGTAGTACGGCTTCCACCACACCTGCGGATCGGGGAACAGGCAGGCATCGGATTCGTTCCAGCCGTGGATCAGGCCGTGCCCTGGCGCCGACGCCGGCAGACGCAGGCTGGCGTCGTGCAGTTCGGCCAGCACCTGCGCGGTGGCGGCGATCTTGTCGCGGTGCTTGCGCAGCAGCGCAGCATCGCCGGTGTAGCGCAGATAGCGCGCCAGCAGCGACAGGGTCAGTCCGAACTGGCCGGTCTCCGCGCCGCGCATGTTGACCATGCCGTCGGCCTGCACGAAATCGCTGAAATAGCCGTCCAGCACCGCCGCCGCCTGGGCGAAGCGGCCCCACTCGAGGTTGGCGTACAGCGAACTGGTGAAGGTGTCCTGGAAGCCGTCGTACTCGTTGCCGTAGTAGTCGCGATCCACCGCGCCGTACTTGGGATAGGTGCCGCCCGGACGCACCACCAGCTCGCGGGCGAAGGCGAAGTGCGCCATGTCGCGCCAGCTCGGGTCCGGGGTCTGCGCCTGCACGGTGTCGGCGAGTTGCGCCTGCCAATAACCGGCGAAGGCCAGCAGGCCGCGGTAGAAGTCCTCGGCGCTGCGCGGGCCGCGCCGCGGCGGGTAGTCGGGATAGCTGTAGCCGTACACCACCTTGCTGACCTTGCCGTGTTCGACCAGCGCGCTGCGGTGCCAGGTCTGCACCACGAAGCGGTCCTCGGCCAGTACGTCCGCGAACAGCAGGATGTCGTAGTAGCGGCCCTCGCCGGCCGGCACCACCTTGCGCACCGCCGGCATCCAGCCGCCGAGCAGGCCTTCGCTGCGGCGCCGCACCAGTTCGTCCTTGCCCAGCTCGGGAAACGACTGGATGGCGCGATAACAGCGGGTGCGCCCGTCCGGGTACACCGGCATGGTGTCGGCGCATTCGCGGGTGCCGACGAAGGTGGTCCACGGCAGGCGCCCGTTGTAGTCCTTGGGATCCAGTTGCGAGGCCGGTGGCGGCGCGACGTCGCGCACCTCATCGGCCCGCGGGTCGCCGTCGCGCAGCAGGCGATCGGCGAGCAGGTCGGCGTCGGCCATCGCCACCTCGGCCAGGGCCATGCCGAAGTACGGCGCCTGCGCGGCCGGGAACACCGCTTCGGTGCGCTTGCCCAGCACCAGCGCCCCGCCCGGCCCGCGCAGGGTCAGATCGCCATCGGGCTGGCGCAGGTCTTCGTACACCTCCCAGGTCGCGCCGGCCTCGACGAAACGGCACTGCAAGGTATGCCCGGCGAGCGCATCGGCCACCAATGGCTGCAGTTGCGGCGGCGCTGTCGCACGCGTGGCGCTGGCCGCCGCCGGTGCCGCGGCGGCACGCCCGGCCAGTGCTTCCACGCCGGCGACCGCACCGACCGCCAGGCCCTGACGCAGGAAATCTCTCCGATCCATCTACCGTCCCCGATGCAATGCGATCGTTGCATCGTGCGCTGCGCACGCCGCAGCGTCTTGTGTGCTGTGCCGAGGATCGGTGCGGAAAATCGCATAGCCGCGTGGTCGCGGCGGTGCTGCGCTGCGGGAATGCGATGGACCGGGGCGGCTTAGGCGAGCACGTCGAGCAGGCTGCCAATAGTGTCGTCGGCCGCGCGCAAGACCCGCGCATTTGCCTGGAACGCGGTGCGCTCGGTCAGGGTGCCGACCATGTCGTCGACCAGATCGCTGCCCTGCCCGTCGGCCTGCTGCACCTGGCCTACAACGCCGCCACCGGCGGTGGCCTGGTTCACCGGCACGGAACGCTGGAAGCCATCGGTGGAGAGATTGGCGATGTTGTTGGCGCGCACCTGCAGCCCGGACGTCGCGGCGCGCATGCCGGACAGCGCGATCGAGGAACTGGGAGCGATGGCGGTCATGGCGGGCCAGGGTGCAGGGAGACTTGCCGGGATATCGGCTGGTTTGGCGAGGTCTTTAGTTTGGGGATTTGGGAGTGGGGATTTGGGATTCGCAAGAGCGGATGCGTCAGCGCTGATAGCGAAAGCGCCTCTCCCCTAGGGGCGACGGGGCACGGCTTGCGCGCCACTGGCGCGCAAGCCCTGGAGCGCCCGCGCCGCAAGCGCGGGCCGGGGCGCGGAGCGGGGGTTGGGGTGAGGGTACGTGAGCACCGCGCCGCTTCCGGACTCATTGCACCACCCGCACCCTCATCCGCCCCTGCGGGGCACCTTCTCCCACAGGGAGAAGGAATCATCGCGGGAGACCAAAGCCCCTCTCCCACCGGGAGAGGGGTTGGGGTGAGGGTCCGGGAGCACCGCGCCGCTTCCAGACTCATTGCACCACCCGCACCCTCATCCGCCCCTGCGGGGCACCTTCTCCCACAGGGGGAAGGAATCATCGCGGGAGACCAAAGCCCCTCTCCCACCGGGATAGGGGGCGGGGTGAGGGTCCGGGAGCACCGTGCCGCTTCCGGATTCATTGCACCACCTGCACCCTCATCCGCCCCTGCGGGGCACCTTCTCCCACAGGGAGAAGGAATCATCGCGGGAGACCAAAGCCCCTCTCCCACCGGGAGAGGGGTTGGGGTGAGGGTCCGGGAGTACCGCGCCGCTTCCGGACTCGGTGCAGCACCCGCACCCTCATCCGCCCCTGCGGGGCACCTTCTCCCGGAGGGAGAAGGGAAAAGCCGAGCCCTGAAGGAGCAGGGATCCCACGCCTTTGCCAATCCCCAATCCCAACTCCCCAATCCCGCCCCCTACAGCCGATTCCACGCCGGCGTCGGCTCTCCAAGCAGATGCCGCACGAAGAAGTCGTACTGCCGCCGCTGGACGTAATCGATGGGACCGGTGGAGCGGCCGACGGTGTGCTCGCCGCCAGGCACGACCAATAGGTCGAAATCCTTGCCGGCCTTGATCAAGGCGTCCACCACCTGCGCGGTCGAGGCCGGGTCGACGTTGCTGTCCTGCTCGCCGACGATCAGCAGCAGGTCGCCGCGCAACTTGGCCGCGTTGTCCACGCCGGAGGCAAGCGCATAGCTGGCGTCCACCGGCCAGCCCATCCATTGCTCGTTCCAGCTGATCTTGTCCATGCGGTTGTCGTAGCACCCGGCATAGGCCACGCCCACTTTGTAGAAGTCCGGGTGCCGCTCCAGCGCGCCCAGCGTGCTCTGCCCACCGGCCGACGCGCCGTAGATGCCGACACGGCCGATGTCGTAGGACGGATCCTGCGCCGCCAGCGCCTTGTGCCAGGCGATGCGGTCGGGGAAGCCGGAATCGCCGAGGTTCTTCCAGGCCACGTCGTGGAAGGCCTTGGAGCGGTTGGCGGTGCCCATGCCGTCGATCATCACCACGATGAAGCCCAAGTCGGCCTGCGCCTGCATGCCGATCTGCTTGTCGCCGCCGGAGTGGTAGCCGAACGGCCAGAAGGTCTTGGGCACGAAGGAATCGTGCGGGCCGGCGTAGATGTTCTCGATCACCGGGTACTTCTTGTGCGGGTCGTAGTCGCGCGGCCGCACCACCATGCCCCAGATCTCGGTCTTGCCGTCGCGGCCCTTGGCCACGAAGGTCTGCGGCGCGCGCCAGCCGGCGGCCTGCAGCTTGCGGATGTCACCGCGCTCCACCACCTGCAGCAGCTTGCCGTCGATGGCATGCAGCTCCATCACCGGCGCCATGTCCGGACGCGAGTACACGTCCACGTAATGGCGGCCGTCGGCGGCGATGGCCACGTCGTGGTCGGCATCGGCCTCGGTCAGCCGGGTCAGGTGGCTGCCGTCGAAATCCACCGCGAACAATTGCCGATAATAGGGATCCTTGCCCGCATCCATGCCGCTGGCGGTGAACCAGATGCGCCGCTGCGCATCGTCCACGCGCAGCACGTCGCGCACGATCCACTCGCCCTTGGTGATCTGCGCCTTGATGCGGCCGTTGCTGCCGTCGAACAGGTACAGGTGGCGCCAGCCGTCGCGCTCGGAGATCCAAAGGATCTCCTTGCCCAGGCCATCGACATCGTGGTGGTAGCTGCGGTCGGCGTAGACGAAGGTCTTCGCGTCCTCGCCCACCGCCACGTGCGCCTTGCCCGTGGCCGCGTCCACCGCGATCGCGCGCATGCGCTGGAAACCGCGTTGCACGTAATCGAACACGAAACTGGCGCTGTCGCGGCGCCACTGGATCGGCGAGAGCTGGTAGGGGTTGGCGAACAAGGCATCGTCGATGGCCAGCCGCTTGGGCGCGCCGCCGTTTGCCAGCGCGCCGAGGTCGAACAGCACCGGCCGCTCGATGTCCACCGCGTCGCCGGGCTTGGGATACAGTTGGGTGCGCACTACCGGCTGGCCGCCGCTAGGCGGTGCCGCCTCCACCCGGGTGACGCGGCGGGCGAAGCCGGGCCGCACCCGGTACAGCGCCAGCCGCTGCGAATCCGGCGCCCAGGCGATGGTTTCCGGATCGTAGAAATCGTCGCTGCGGCCATCGTCGGCCAGGCGCAGCGTGTGCCCGTCGGCCAGCGCACGCAGCATCACCGCGTTGCCGTCGACATAGGCCTCCCAACGTCCGTCAGGCGAGCGCCGCGGAGTGGCGTCGGCCGGCACGCTGAGGTCGCGCACCACGCCAAAGCCCCGCGGTCGCGGCTGCGGGCCGCTATCGGCGCGGGCGCAGACGTAGGTGGTGAGGGTGCAGCGCCACGGCGCTTCGTCGAGCTCGAAGGCGATCGCCGCCTGCGGCTGGCCGCCCTCGGCGGCATAGGCGAAGCGTGCGAACGGCAGGCGTAGCGCCGAATAGGCGGTGCCGGTCGCCGCGCTCAGCGCGCGCGCCACTCGCTGCTGGTCGAACGCCGGCTGCTTGCGCTGGCTGGCCACGTCCTCGCCCACGAAGGCGAAGCCGCCCGGCACGGTCTTGCGGTAGTAGAACGCGCCGTCGTCGCGCCATTGCGCTGGCCAGGTCACGTTCTCGGTCAGGCCGATCCAGGCCTCGCGCAGGCCCAGCGAACGCTGGTAGTCGGCGACGCTGGGCGCGGCCTGTGCGGCGCCGGCGCAGCACGCCAGGGCGACGATGAGAGAGGCGACGAACTTGTTCATGCGGTTTCCGAGAGTTTCGATGGCACGCTTCTTTTTTTGTAGGAGCGGCTTCAGCCGCGACCGGGCGTTACCAGGAAAGCCTATCGCGGCTAATCCCACAAAAGGGGACAAGAGCCGCTCCTACGTACATCCACAACGGGCTATTCCCCATCATCCTCTTCCAACGCCAACTCCTCAGAGCGCAGACCGCTGCGCGCACCCCAGTGATAGCAACCCAACGCGATCGCCGCCACGCACAGCGTGTCCCAGGGATGCGTGATCCAGCCGCTGCCGCCGAAGGTGCCCAGGCGCGACACCACCAGCACCAGGGCAAAGAACACGATCAGCCACAGCACGCCGCGCACCTGCCGCCACAGCCGCGCACGGCCGGCGGCGTTGGGTAGCCGATACAGCACGTACAGCACGAACATCGCGATCTGCAGACCGAGCAACCACGACAGCGTGCTCCAGGTCGACCAGTACACGATCAGGCCCGCGACGATGAACGACAGTGGGCCGAGCAGCGCCATGCCGCGCAGCCGGAACGGCCGCGGCAGCTCCGGCGCACTGCGCCGCAACGCGGCCACGGTCACCGGCGCCACCGCATAGCTGAGCACCAGCGCCGCCGACACCACCTGGATCAGGGTCTCCCACGACGGGAACGGCAGAGTCCAGAACACCGACAGCCCCAGGCTCAGCCACAGCGCCGGGCGCGGGATGCCGGAGGCGGCATCGACGCGCGTCAGCACCGGCAGGAAGCCGCCGCTGCGCGCCCAGCCGTACACCACCCGCGGCGTGGCGTTCATGTAGATGTTGCCGGTGCCGCTGGGCGAGATCATCGCGTCGCAGATCACCAATGCCGCCAGCCAACCCATGCCCAGCGCCAGGGCGATGTCGTGGTATGGCAGCGAGAACGCCTTGTCGATGCCGCCCCAGCCGTTGGCCAGGTGCTGCGCCGGCACCCCGCCGAGGAAGGCGAGCTGCAGCAGCACGTAGATCACCGTGGACAGCGCCACCGACAGGATCAGCGCGATCGGGATATTGCGCTGCGGATCGCGCACCTCGCTGGCCACCGACACGATCGGGGTCAGCCCGAGGTAGGCGAAGATGATGCCGCCGGCGGAGATCGCCGCCTCCACTCCGGCCGCGCCGAACGGCGCGAAGCCCTGCACGTGCAGGTTGCGCGCATCGAAGTGCGCCATCAGCAGCACGATCACCAGCACCGGCACCAGGAACTTGAACACGCTGACGATGTTGTTGGCGGTGGCGAAGGTCTTGACGCTGTAGTAGTTGAGCAGGAAGAACGCGACAAGCAGCGCCAGTTGCAGCAGCCAGCCGGCGACGCTGGGATGGGTGCTGCCGGCCTGGTTGAGCCAGGGGAACCACGCCGCGGCATATTGCCGCGCTGCTTCCACTTCGATCGCGATCAGGCTGGAGAAGGCGATCAGGGTGATGAAGCCCATCAGCCAGCCGAGCAGCACGCCATGCGAGTACTCCGGGTAGCGCACCACGCCGCCGGCGCGTGGCAGCGCCGCGCCGAGTTCGCAGTACACCAGGCCCAGCAGCAGCACCGCCACGCCGCCGGCGATCCACGACACGATGCCGGCCGGCCCGGCGATCGCCGAGACGTGGCTGGCGGAGAACAGCCAACCGGAACCGAAGATCGAGCCCAGACCGATGAAGGTCAGATCGGTGAGGCTCAAGCGCTTGTGGAACTTGCCTTGTGCGGCCATGGCGTCTCCCGCTGGATTGGTGTCACTGGCGAATCAACGATCTGCGATGCTTCCTACCCTCACCCCAACCCCTCTCCCGGAGGGAGAGGGGCTCACGCAAGCCAGCCGAAGCCAGCTCTCCCTTCTCCCTCCGGGAGAAGGTGCCCCGCAGGGGCGGATGAGGGTACGGGCGCAGCCTCGTGCAGCTGAAACACCGCATGCGCTTCGCGCCCGACCCTCACCCCAACCCCTCTCCCGGAGGGAGAGGGGCTATTGCTTCGCCGCCTCCCGCGCCCAAGGCGACTTCCCACCCTCGGCGATGAAGCGATCGATGCGCTGCTCCAGCACCGGCAGCGGCACCGAGCCGGTTTCCAGCACCGCATCGTGGAACGCGCGCAGGTCGAACTTCTCGCCCAGCGCCTGTTCCGCCTTGCGCCGCAGCTCCAAGATCTTCAGCTCGCCCAGGTAGTACGACAGCGCCTGTCCGGGCCAGGCGATGTAGCGGTCGACCTCGGTGGTCACCTCGTGCTCGCTGAGCGCGGTGTTGTCGCGCAGGAACGCCTGCGCCTGCTCGCGCGTCCAGCCCTTGTGGTGGATGCCGGTGTCGATCACCAGCCGGCACGCGCGCCACATCTGGTAGGTCAGGTAGCCGAAGCGGTCGTACGGGGTGTCGTACATCCCCATCTCCTGCCCCAGGTACTCCGAGTACACCGCCCAGCCCTCGCCATAGGCGGAGATGTAGCTATAGCGACGGAAGTCCGGCAGGCCTTGCTGCTCGGCCGCAAGCGGCATCTGCAGCGCATGGCCGGGCGAGGATTCGTGCAGGGTCAGCGCGGTGAGGTTGTACAGCGGCCGCGACGGCAGGTCATAGGTGTTGACCAGGTAGATACCCGGGCCGCCACGGCCGCCGGTGTAGAACGGCGCCAGATCCGCCGGCACCGGCTCGATCGCGAAGCGCTGCCGCGGCAGCCGGCCGATGTAGTCGCCGATCTTGCCGTCCACGCGCTTGGCGATCCAGGCCGCGTCCTTGAGCAGTTCCTCCGGAGTCTTGGCGTAGAACTTCGGATCGGTGCGCAGGTAGTGCAGGAACGCCGGGAACGTCTGCTGCCCCGGCGGGGTCTTGAAGCCGCTGTCGGCGATCGCCTGGTCCATCTCCTTGCGCAGCCGCGCCACTTCCTTCAGGCCCACCGCGTGGATCTGCTCGGGGCTGAGGTCGAGCGTGGTGTATTCGCGGATCTGCGCACGGTAGTACGCGGCGCCGTCGGGCAGCGATTCGGCGGCCAGCGCCGGGCGCGCCTTGGGCAGGTATTCCTCGCGCATGAAACGCAGCAGCTTGGCGTAGGCCGGCGCCACCTGCTGGGCGATCGCCGTGCGCGCCTGCGCGCGCAACTGCGCCTGCAGCGGCGCAGGGATCGTCGTCGGCATCTGCTTGAACGGGGTGTAGAACAGATTGCTCTCGCCGGTCGCCTGCGCGACCTCGGCGATCGACTGGTCGCGGCCCTGCAGGGTCACCGCCGGCTGCGCGAAACCACGTGCCAGGCCGGCGCGCATGTTGGCGATCTGTTCGTCGAAGTAGCGCGGGATGTCGGCAAGCTGCCCCAGGTAGCGCTGGTACTCCTCGCGATTACGCAGAGTGGCGCGCGCGGTGAAGCCCAGGTCGCTCCAGAACGCGCTGTCGCTGTTGAACGGCATTTCCCAGACGCGGAACCGCTGCTGGTCGAGCAGCACCTGCAGTTGCTGGCGATAGACCTGATAGTTCACCTGGTCCTGCGCCGACAATTGCGCCGGGTCGATCGCGTCCAGCTCGTGCAGCACCTGCTGCCAGTACGCGGTGCGCTGCGCCTGGGTGGCCGGATCGACCTTGGGCAGGTGATCGGCGGCCTGCCCTTGCGCATCTTCGTCGTCGGCACCGGCGAACTGCTCCTGGCGCCATTTCCACTCGCGCTGGTACAGCGCCTTGAAGCGCGCGTCGGTATCGCCGGCGGTTGCCGCGGCGGCCGGCGTGGAGGCCTGTGCCGGCGCGGCGCCGGCAGCGCCCTGCCAGGCCAGGGTGCAGGCGATGGCCAGGGCCAGCGCCGTGCGCAATCGGGAACGGGACATCATCGTGGGGTCTCCGGAGTGGCGGGGGCGCCGGCCTGGACCTGGGCGATCCAGGCGTCGATGCGCGCGTCCAGCAGGTCCAGCGGCATCGCGCCGCCGCCGAGCACGGCATCGTGGAAGGCGCGGATGTCGAAGCGCTCGCCCAGCGCGCGCCTGGCCTTCTCGCGCAGCGCCAGGATGTCCAGTTCGCCGAGCTTGTAGCCCAGCGCCTGGCCCGGCCAGACGATGTAGCGGTCGGTCTCGGACTGGATGCTGGGTTCGTCGTCGGACGGATGCGCGTGGAAGAAGTCGATCATCTGCTGCCGGGTCCAGCGCTTGTAGTGCACGCCGGTGTCCAGTACCAACCGGTTGGCGCGCAGCAGTTCGCCGGCCAGGCGGCCGTAGTCGCTGTACGGATCGCGGTAGAAGCCCACTTCCTTGCCCAGCCGCTCGGCGTACAGCGCCCAACCTTCCACGTAGGCGTTGTAGCTGGATTGCTGGCGGAACGGCGGCAACGGCAGGCTCTGCGCCAGCGAGATCTGCAGATGATGGCCGGGCACGCCCTCGTGATACGCGGTGGCCTCGATGTTGACCAGGGTGCGGTGCGCGTAGTCGCTGGTGTTGACCATCACCAGCCCGGGCTTGCTGCCCTGCGCATCGCTCTGCCAGTACTCGGCACCGGGCGCGGTGGCGCGGAACGCGGGCATCGCGCGCACCTCCAGCGACGTCTTCGGCAAGGTGCCGAACAGCTTGGGCAGTTGCGGTTGCATCTGCGCGATGTCGTCGCGGTAGCGCTGCAGGATCTGCTCGGGCGAGCTGGCGAAGAAGCGGCGCTGCTGCGCCACCGCCTGGCGCAACGCCGGCAGATCGGCGTAGCCGAGCTGCTTGGCGATGGCGCCCATCTCGCCTTCGATGCGCGCGACCTCGGCCAGGCCAGTCTGGTGGATCTGCTCGGGCGACTGGTCGGTGGTGGTCTGGGTGTGGATCGCAAAGCGGTAGCGGCGCTCTCCATCGGGCAGCGACCACAGGCCTTCATGGGCGCGGCCCTGCGGCGCGTATTCGTTGGCGACGAAATCGGCCAGCTTGCGATAGGCCGGGCGCACCTGCTGGTCGATCGCCGCGATCATCGCCGCGCGCAGGCGCGGCCGCTCCGCCTCCGGCACCGCCGCCGGGAACTGCTGCAGCGGCGCCGCGAACGGACTGTCGGCGCCGGCCGGCGCGGCGATCTCGCGCACCTGCGCGGGAATGCGTTCGAGCAGGTACTTCGGCTGCACCAGCCCATCCTTGGCGCCGGCGCGCGACAGCGCCACCACCTGGTCGAGCAGCGCCGGGATCGCCTGCAGGCGCTTGATGTAGTCCTCGTAGTCCTTGACGCTGGCGAACGGAAACGCCTGCGCGTAGCCCGGCAGCGCCACCTGGATGCCGCCGACCGGCTCCAGCGGCATCTCGTCGTTCTTCAGCGCGATCGCCTCGAGCCGGTCGCGCAACTGGCGCTGCATCATCTGCAGGCTCAACCGCTCCTGCGCCGACAGCGCCTTGGCATCGATCGCATCGAAGCGCGCCAGGAACCCGGCGGTGGCCTGGCGTTCGGCCTCCAGCGCTGCAAGCGAATAGTCGCTCCAGCGATCGTTGTAGCGGCTGTCGCCGATGATGCTGGCGAACTCGGGATGGTGGGCGAGCTGGTACTGCCATTGCGCATCGAGCAGCGCGGCGAAGGCCTGCGCTGGCGGCACCGCGGCCTTGGCCGGTGCCGCCGCGGCCGACGCAGAGGACGTCGGCGCTGCGGACGGTTGGCAGCCCGCCAGCAGGCTCAGCAGCAGCACGCCGGCGGCGGGCAGAGGCATGCGTCTCATCGATGGACTCCGCAGGGCGGCACGCGCCCGTGGCACGCCGCGGCGGCCGCCGCGCAAGGGTCGTGGGCGGCCGCCCTGCGCATCAGGCGAACGGCCGGTCGATCGCCGGCGACGGCGGGGTGAACCACTGCGCGCCGTCTTCGGTGACGTAGAAATGATCCTCCAGGCGCACGCCGAACTCGCCCGGCACCACGATCATCGGCTCGTTGCTGCAGCACATGCCCGGCGCCAGCGCCAGCGCATTGCCGCGCACCAGGTACGGCGCCTCGTGGATGCTCATGCCGCAGCCGTGGCCGGTGCGGTGCGGCAGCCCCGGCAACTGGTAGTCCGGGCCGAGCCCGGCGCGCTGCAACACCTTGCGTGCGGCCTCGTCCACCACCGCGCAGGCCACGCCCGGCCGCACCGCGGCGAAGGCCGCCGCCTGCGCCTCGTGCTCCAGTTGCCAGATGCGCCGCTGCTTCTCGCTGGGCTCGCCGAAGATGTAGGTGCGGGTGATGTCGGAGTGGTAGCCCTGCACGGTGCAGCCGGTGTCGATCAGCACCAGTTCGCCCGGGCGCAGCGCCTGTACGCCGGGAATGCCGTGCGGATACGCGGTGGCGTGGCCGAACTGCACGATGCAGAAGGTCGAGCCGTTGTCGGCGCCGAGCGCACGGTGCGCCTGGTCGATGAAACGGGTCAGTTCCGCGGTGGTGATGCCTTCGCGGATCAGCCCGGCGGCCAGCCGCTGCACGTGCAGGGTCATGTCGCAGGCCTGCTGCATCAGCGCCAGTTCCGCCGGCGACTTGCGCATGCGGCAGCCGTCGACGATGGCCGCGGCATCGCGGATCGCGATGCGGCCCAGCACCGCGGCCAAGCCGGTATGCACCGCGAAGGCTACGCCCGGGTCCAGCGCCAGGCTCTGCGCGTCCAGCTCCAGCAAGGCCTCGGCGACCAGCGCGTGCGGGTCCTCGTGTTCCTGCCACAGGCGCTTGCGCACCGGCACCGACAGCACCGCGTCCAGCGAGCCTTCCTCGAACGCCGGGCAGATCAGCAGCGGATCGCCTTCGGCGGTGAGCAGCATCGCCACCAGGCGCTCGCTGGCGCCCCACGGCACGCCGGTGAAGTAGCGCAGCGAGGCACCGGCGCCGATCAGCAGCGCGTCGGCGCCGTGCGCGCGCATCAGCGCACGCGCGTTGGCCAGGCGTTGCCGGTACTCCGGCTCCTGGATCGCCGGCGCCCGCTGCGGCCACGGCGCCAGTTGCGCATGCGCCTGCTCCAGGGTCAGCCCGCCGATCTGGGACTGCTCGCTCATGCGCTGCGCTCCACGTCGGCGGTGCTCCAGCAGCCATCGATCAACCGCTGCACGCCGCCGGGATTACGGTCGCGCAGCAATGCCGGCAACAGCGCGTCGGGCACGCCGTCGTAGCTGTGCAGCGCGGCGAAGCGACGGATCGCCGCGGGCATGCCGACCGCGGTGAAGCCAGGATGGCCGGTGCTCGGGTACGGGCCGCCATGATTCATCGCCGGGCTCACCGCCACGCCGGTCGGCATCTTGTTGCAGATCAGCCGCCCCACCCGCGGACGCAGCGCCGCGGCCAGCACGGCGAAGGCCGGATCGTCGCTGCCATCGGCGGCGCGATAGAGGGTCCCGGTGAGATTGCCTTCGAAGCTGCGCGCCAGGGCGGTCAACTGCCCCACCCCACCGCCGCGGACGATCAGGCTGACCGGCCCGAACGCCTCGGTCTGCAGCGCCTCGGGCTGCTGCAGGAACGCCTCGGCCGACACCTCCAGCAGGGTCGGCGCATGCCGATAGCCCGGCCCGGCATCGGCCTCGCCACCGGCCAGCACCGCGGCGCCGGCATCGCGCAGCGTGCCCACGCTGCGCTGCAGGTGCTCCAGCACCCCGCGCGAGAACAGCAGCGCCGGCGCGGCCGCGGCGAAATGCGCGGTGGCCGCGGCGACGAAGGCATCGCCGGCCTCGCCCTCGGGCACCACCACGATGCCCGGGTTGGTGCAGAACTGGCCGCTGCCCATGGTGCAGGAGGCGAAGAACTCCTGCGCCAGTGCCGCGCCGCGTTCGGCCAGCACACCCGGCAGCAGGAAGACCGGATTGACGCTGGAAAGCTCGACATAGGCCGGCACCCCGGCACGGTCGGCGGCGGCCTTCAGCGCCAGCCCGCCGGCGCGGCTGCCGGTGAAGCCGATCGCGCCCAGCCGCGGATCGCCGGCCAGTTCCAGGCCCAGCGTGGTGTCGAAGTGGTACAGCAACTGCACCGTCGCCGCCGGCAGGTCGTTGGCCAGCAGCGCCTGGTGCGCGAGCTGCGCCAGACGCTGGCTGGTGGCCGGATGCGAAGGGTGCGCCTTGGCGATGACCGGATTGCGCGCGACGATGGCCGAGGCGAAATCGCTGCCGGCCACCGCGTTGAACGCGAACGGGAAATTGTTCGGGCCGAACACCAGCACCGGCTTGTGCAGCGGTCCCAGCTGCGCGCGCAGGCCGGCCGCAGTGTCGATCACCGGCTGCGCCCAGCTGTGGCTGCGCGCCGCCTGCGCGGCCTGGCGCAACTGCCCGCTGGCGCGCGGCAGTTCCACCTTGGCCAGGCGCGGCTCCACCGGCAGGCCGGTTTCGGCATGCGCCAGCGCCACCAGGCGCTCGACGTCGGCGTCGATCGCGTCCGCATACGCATCCAGGAACGCGGCGATGCGTTCCGGCGCGGCCGCGGCCAGCGCGTCGGCGCTCAGCGCCGCCGCGCTCAGCGCCGCTTCCAGGTCGGCGGCGCCGCTGATCGGGAACGACGGGCCGAATTCGCTCCCGTCGCGCGGATCCTCGGCGCGGAAGCTGCCGCGCTCTTCCAGCGAGGCCTGCCAGTGGCCGGCCAGCAACAGCGGTTGCATGCTCATCTCAGTGCCCGGGATGGGTGGCGATGGCGTGGTCGATGACCTTCAGCGCGGCCTCGCGCTCGGCGCCTTCCAGTACCAGCCGCGGTGCGCGCACGCGCTCGCTGCCCAGGCCGACCTTCTCCTGCACCAGCTTGATCAGCTGCACGAACTTGGGCACGGTGTCCAGGCGCAGCAGCGGCAGGAACCAGTCGTACAGCGCCTTGGCCGCCGGGTAGCCGCCGTCGCGGGCCAGTTCGAACAGCTTCACCGACTCCTTCGGATAGGCATTGACCAGGCCGGCGATCCAGCCCTTGGCGCCCATGCTCAGGCCTTCGACGATCGCATCGTCCATGCCCACCAGCAGCACCAGGCGGTCGCCGAGCAGTTCGCCCAGCGCGGCGAAGCGGCGCACGTCGCCGGAGGATTCCTTGACCGCCTGCAGGTTCGGGAATTCGGCAGCCAGCTCGGCGATCTGCGCCGGGCTGAAATCGGTCTTGTAGGCGATCGGGTTGTTGTACAGGATCGCCGGCAGGTCGGTGGCGGCGATCACCGCGCGCATGTGCGCACCCATCTCGCGCCAGTCGGTGGAATACACGTACGGCGGCAGCACCATGAGGCCACCGCAGCCGATCTGCTTGGCCGCCTGCGCCAGGCGCACGGCCTCGTCGGTGGACAGCGCGGCGATGCCCGGCACCACCGGGATGCGGCCATCGACCGCCTGCACCAGGGTCTTCAGGATCGCCAGCTTGTCGTCGAAGCTCAGCGTGGCCGCTTCGCCCAGCGAACCCAGCGGCACGATCGCGGTGCAGCCGGCGTCGATCATCAGCTGCGCATGCTTGGCCAGGAACGCATGGTCGATGCTGCCGTCGGCGTTGAACGGGGTGGTGATGGCCGGCAGCACGCCGTACCAGAAGGAAGCCTTGCTCATGGATGTACACCTTGTGGAGAGTTGCGAAGGGATGCCGCGCGCGACGGCGCGGCGCAAGCGGTGTCCGGACCGGAGTCCGGACAGGGATGGGCCAGCGCGTCCAACCGCGCCGGGAACAGCGGCGGCCGGCGGCCGTCGTCGGAGAAATCGTCGGCGCGCACGGCCAGGCCAAGTTCGGTCAGCGCACTGCCGCAGATGCGGCCCTGGCAGGCGCCCATGCCGCAGCGCGAGGCCAGCTTGGCATCGCGCAGGTCGGCGTGGCCCTGCAGCGCGGCCAGCGGCACGTCTTCGCAGCGGCACACCAGCGTATCCGGCGCGGCCAACGCATGGATGCGCGGATCCAGCGCGAACTGCCGCTGCAGCAGCGCGGCGAAGGCGCGCGCGCGTCGCCGCTGCGGCTGCAGCGCCTGCGCATCGGCGTCCTGGCCGGCGGCCAGGTGGCCGGCAATGGCGCCTTCCACCCGCGCGCAATCGCGCCCGCCGATGCCCAGCGCCTCGCCGGCGGCGTACACGCCGTCGATGCTGGTACGCAACTGCGCATCCACCGCCACGCACGGATGCGTGCCACTGCGGCCCAGACGGCAGCCCAGCAGTTGCGCCAGTTCCACGTTCGGCACCAGGCCGTAGCCCACCGCCAGTTGATCGCAGGCGAGACGGCGGCGACCGCGCGGGCCGTCGATCTCCACCTCCTGCACGCGGCCCTCGCCATGTGCGGCCAGTACCACGCTGCCGGCGTGGTAGCCGACCCCGGCCAGTTGCGTGCGCAGCGCCAGCGCCTGCAGCGCCTTGTCCGGCCAGCGCAACGGCAGTTGGGCGGCGAATGCGGCCAACGCACGCCATGGCGCCTGTTCGACGATGCCCAGCACCTGCGCGCCGTGGCGATGCAGGGTCGACGCCGAGGCCAGCAGCAGCGGCCCGCTGCCGGCGACCAGCACGCGCCGTCCGCGCAGCGGCCAGCCCTGCTTGGCCAGCGCTTGGGCGCCGCCGGCGCCGGTCACCCCGGGCAGGGTCCAGCCCGGGAACGGCAACAGCAATTCGCGCGCGCCGGTGGCCAGCACCAGCGCGTCGTAGCCCAACCAGCGCGGACCATCCGGGCCATCGGTAAGCAACTGCCGGTCCTGCGCCAGCAGCACCTGGGTCTGCGGCAGGAAGGTCACCGCACTGGCCGCCAGTTGCGCCAGCGCGCGCGCGGCCAGGCGTGGCGGCGCGTGGGCGACATCGTGGCGCCAGATCTGGCCGCCGGCACGCGCCTGCAGATCGACCAGGCCGACCCGGCGGCCGTGCCCGGCCGCGGCCAGCGCCGCCGCCAGCCCGGCCGGACCGGCGCCGATCACCAGCACCTCGTAGTGGGCGCGCGACTCAGCCATCGGTCCACACCTGCATGCCGTCGCGCGCCGGCGTGATGCAGGCGCGCAACTGACCGACGCGGTCGATGCGTACCCGGCACTCGGCGCACACGCCCATGCCGCACAGCGGCGCGCGCGGCTGGCCGCTGCGCGAGCGGCGGAAATGCGTGGCGACCTGCGCCACTGCCGCGGCCACACTGCTGCCGTCGACCACTTCGACGTCGCGTCCGTCGACCTGCAGGCGCAGCATCCGCGCGCTCATGCCAGCGCCCGCGCCGGCGCGTACGGCGCCGGGTCGATGGCCGTGGGCCGCTGCAGCAATTGGTCCAGCAGCAGGCGCGCACTGCCCAGCGCGGTGGTCACGCCCAGGCCCTCGTGGCCGGCCGCGACCCACACGTCGCGCCGCTCCGGCACTGCGCCCAGGTAAGGCCGCCCGTCCGGCGTGGCCGGACGCAGGCCGGTCCACACCCGGATCGCCTGCAGTTGCCGCAGGCCGGGCAGGAACACGAAGGCGCGCTCCAGCATCCGCTGCAGCATCGGCATGGACACCGCGCGGTCGGTCGCGTCGAATTCGCGAGAGGAGCCGATCAGGATCTGCCCGGTCGGCCGCGGCTGCACGTTGAACGCCACGCTGCTGCCGTCGCTGCCATGCGCGCTGTCGGCGTAGCTCAATTCCAGCAATTGATGGGCGACGAAGCCCGGATAGCGGTCGGTGATCACCAGTTGCCCCTTGCGCGAGCGCATCGGCAGTTCCGGCAGCAGCTCCGGCACGGCGCAGCCGGTGGCGACCAGCACCGGGCCATGCAGCGCACTGCCGTCGTCCAGGCGCACGCCGGCATCGAGCAGCGCGGTGGCGCGGCGTCCGGCGTACAGCTGCGCGCCAGCGGCGCAGGCGCGCTCGACCAGGTAGCGCGCCATCCGCGGCGGATACACCACCGCCTCGGCGGCCACGCGCATGCCGCCGGCCAGGCCCGGCACCAGGGCCGGCTCCAATTGATACAACCGCTGCGCATCGAGCGCTTCGGCCTGCACGCCGGCAACGGCCAGGCGCTGGATCTTGGCCGGAATCGCCTCCAGCTCGCGCGCCTCGCGCGCCACCCACAGCGTGCCGCAGCGGCTGAACTCCGCCTCCGGCAGCGGCGCGAATTCTTCCCACAGGCGCAGCGAATACGCCGACAGCGCCAGTTCCGCCGGATCGTCGTCCATCGCCACCAGGTGGCCCATCGCCGCGGCAGTGGAGCCGCCGCCGATGCTGCCCGACTCGACGATCGCCACGCGCAGGCCGGCGGCCGCCGCCGCATCTGCACAGGCCGCGCCGACGATGCCGGCGCCGACGACGATCAGGTCGAAACCGCTCATGCGGCGCCGATGCCCCAGGCGAACGGATCCTGCGGATCGATCAGCAATTGCGAACGCGCGGTGATGTAGGCCTGCCCGGTGATGCGCGGCAGCACCCCGCGGGTGCCGGCCGCATAGCTGCCCTCGAACACACTGCCGAGGATGCCCTGCTGGCGCCACACCTGGCCCGCCGCCAGCTTGCCGTCGGCGGCCAGGCACGCCAGCTTGGCGCTGGTGCCGGTGCCGCACGGCGAACGGTCGTAGGCCAGGCCCGGGCACAGCACGAAGTTGCGCGCATCGGCGCTGGCGTCCGGCGCCGGCCCGTTGATCTCGATGTGGTCGATCTCACCGCCGTCGGCGCCGCGGATGCCCGCCGCCTCCAGCGCCAGCCGCACCGCCTCGGTATAGGCCGTCAGCGCGCGCTGGTGGCGCAGTTCCAGCGCGCACGGGGTCTGTTCGGTGATGAAGAACCAGTTGCCGCCCCAGGCGACGTCGCCGCGCACGCGCCCGTACTCGGGCACCTGCACGTCGACGCCGGTGGCATGGCGATAGCTCTCGACGTTGTCGACCGACACGCGGCCGTCGGCGTGCAGTTCCACGCCGACCGTGCCCACCGGCGTCTCGATCCGGTGCGTGCCCGGGCTCAGCCGTCCCAGTTCGGCCAGCGTGCGCACCAGGCCGATGGTGCCGTGGCCGCACATGCCCAGGTAACCGACGTTGTTGAAGAAGATCACTGCCGCGCAGGCGTCGGCGGCCACCGGCGGCAGCAGCAAGGCGCCGACCATGGTGTCCGAGCCGCGCGGCTCGCAGGCGATGGCGCTGCGCCAACGGTCGAAGCGCGTGCGGAACAGCTCGCGGCGCTCGGCCAGGGAACCGGTTCCCAGATCGGGGAAGCCGGAGACGACGACACGGGTGGGTTCGCCGGCGCTGTGCGAGTCGATGACATCGAGTGTATGCATGGGGCCATGCTCACATTCGGCACCGCCGCCGGCTAGCAGCGTTTGCCTGTCGCCAATGCGGAAGTTCGCACAACCCGGCGACGCCCGACGGCGCCGACTTAGGCTAGCATCGGCATTCAGGGGGACGCGCGGCGGCGCGCCCGCACCGCCGCCCACTCCCGCAGGTGAACGCCATGGACACTCTGATTTCGGCACTGGAACTGCAGACGCTGTTCGACGCCTTGCCGGACGTGGTGTTCTTCGTGAAGGACCGCGACGGCCGCTACACCCACGTCAACCTGACCCTAGTGCGGCGGCTGGGCAAGAAGTACCGCGCCGACCTGATCGGCAAGTCGGCCGCAGACGTGTTTCCGCTGCCGCTGGGCGGCAGCTACCTGATGCAGGACCGGCGCGTGCTGTGCGGTGAGGTGATCGAGAACCAGCTCGAAGTGCACCTGTTCCCGAACCGCACCCCGGGCTGGTGCCTGACCTTCAAGCGCCCGCTGTGCGAGGGCGAGGAGGTGATCGGCGTGGTCGGCATCTCCCGCGACCTGGGCCAGCCGGACAGCCGCCATTCCGCCTACGAGCGCATCAGCCGCGCCATGGAGCACATGCAGGCGCACTACGGCGACAACCTGCGCGTGCAGACCCTGGCCGACCTGGCCGAGCTGTCGGTGGCGCAACTGGAGCGGCACTTCCGCCGCGTGTTCCAGCTGACCCCGCAGCAACTGCTGACCAAGATGCGCATCGAAGCGGCGATGCGCCTGCTGCACGGCGACGACAGCATCGCCAGCATCGGCCAACTGTGCGGCTTTGCCGACCAGAGCGCCTTCGCCCGCCAGTTCAAGGCCACCGTCGGCATGACCCCGCGCGACTACCGGTCGATGAAGGGCAAGCTGTGAAGAGACGGGATTGGGGATTCGGGAATGGGGATTCGTTTCCGAGCTGAATGCGCGCGTTGAGATCGTGACGCTGGATATGCAAGAGCCCCTCTCCCTCCGGGAGAGGGGTTGGGGTGAGGGTCCGGCGCAGCCGATCGCATCGAAATGCCATGACACATCCGCACCTACGCTACAACCTTGCTGCACTAGGGATGCCCGGTCGCAGTTGGTCCGGTGATTGGATAGGCGCCGCGCCAACGCGTGCATACACGTTGGTGAGGGACGAATTCCACCCAGGCATCCCGGCTCGCCCCCGCTGCACAGGCCGCTCAGGTCGCAAGTGGTAGCATTCCGCGTTTCCGGTCCACGCGTCATCCATGGTCAGCCTATTCCGCCGTAACAAGCCCCAGGACAACGCCGGCGAGAGCCGCACGCAGCGCTACAGCATCGAGGAACTGGCCGCCGCCTTCCCCAAGCCGGCAAGCGCCGAACCCGCTGCGACTGCGCCGTCGGTGCCGCCTGCCGCTGAGGCGGCGCCTGCCGCCCCAGCACCCGTTCCTACTCCGGAGCCAGCACCCGCGCCGGTCGCCGAACACCCCGTCCAGGCGCCGGCCCCGGTCGCTGTCCCGCAGCCGCAACCGACGCCGCTGCCGCCCGCAGCGCCCACACCGCCGCCGCAGGCCTATGTGCCACCGCCAGCCGCCGCGCCGGCACCGAGCGTGCCGCACCCGACGCCCGCCCCCGCCCAGCAGCCCGCTGCGGTACCCGCGCCGACACCTAACGCCGCGTCCGTGCCCGCCGCCGACGCCGACCTGGTACGCAGCGACGCCCTGCCCGCCGCGCCGGCCGGCAAGCCCGGCTGGCGCGAGCGCCTGCGCAACAGCAGTTTCGCGCGCAGCGTCGGCAGCCTGTTCTCGCGCAATCCCAAGCTCGACGACGACCTGCTCGACGAGATCGAGACAGCGCTGATCACCGCCGACGTCGGCATCCCCGCCACCACCGCGCTGATCGAAAACCTGCGCAAGCGCATGAAGGCGCGCGAGTTCGTCGACGCCAGGGCGCTGCAGCAAGCGCTACGCGCCGACCTGCTGGCGATCCTGCAGCCGGTGGCCAAGCCGCTGCAGATCGATCGCAACGCCAAGCCCTTCGTGGTGCTGACCGTCGGCGTCAACGGCGTCGGCAAGACCACCACCATCGGCAAGCTGGCCAAGCGCTTCAAGGACGAAGGCCACAGCCTGATGCTGGCTGCCGGCGACACCTTCCGCGCCGCGGCGGTGGCGCAGTTGCAGGCCTGGGGCGAGCGCAACGGTGTGAGCGTGATCGCACAGGGCCAGAACGCCGACGCCGCCTCGGTGGCCTTCGATGCGCTGCAGGCCGGCAAGGCGCGCGGCATCGAGGTGCTGATCGCCGACACCGCCGGCCGCCTGCACACCCAGACCGGGCTGATGAACGAACTGGGCAAGATCCGTCGCGTGCTCGGCAAGCTCGACGCCAGCGCGCCGCACGAGGTGCTGATGGTCATCGACGGCACCACCGGCCAGAACGCGCTGTCGCAGCTGCGCCAGTTCCATGCAGCGGTCGGCGTCACCGGCCTGGTGGTGACCAAGCTCGACGGCACCGCCAAGGGCGGCGTGGTGTTCGCCCTGGCCCGCGAGTTCGGCATCCCGATCCGCTTCGCCGGCATCGGCGAACGCCCCGAAGACCTGCGCGTGTTCGACGCCGAAGCCTTCGTCGACGCGTTGCTGCCAGAAGCGCTCGGCGGCTGACCGCTGAAGCCCCTCTCCCTCCGGGAGAGGGGTTGGGGTGAGGGTGCGGCGCGAAGCGACTCGCGGCATCAAGTTCACCAGGCTTCGCCCGTACCCTCATCCGCCCCTTCGGGGCACCTTCTCCCGAAGGGAGAAGGAACAGCACAACCCCTCATCCGCCCCTGCGGGGCACCTTCTCCCGCAGGGAGAAGGAACCAGTCAGCCAGCATGCGCCAGCACTCCGACACCTTCCCCGCCCGCCTGCTCGCCTGGTTCGATCGCCACGGCCGCCACGACCTGCCCTGGCAGCATCCGCGCAGTCCGTACCGGGTGTGGCTGTCGGAAATCATGCTGCAGCAGACCCAGGTGGCGGTGGTCATCCCCTACTTCCTGCGCTTCCTGCAGCACTTCCCGACCCTGCCGGCGCTGGCCGCCGCCGACAACGATGCGGTGATGGCGCAATGGGCCGGGCTCGGCTACTACGCCCGCGCGCGCAACCTGCATGCCGCCGCCAAGCGCTGCGTGGAACTGCACGGCGGCGAGCTGCCGCGCGATTTCGATGCCCTGCATGCGCTGCCCGGCATCGGCCGCAGCACCGCCGGCGCGATCCTCAGCCAGGCCTGGAACGACCGCTTCCCGATCCTCGACGGCAACGTCAAGCGCGTACTGACCCGCTACCACGGCATCGCCGGCTACCCCGGCCTGCCGGCGGTGGAAAAGCCGCTGTGGGCGCTCGCGCAGTCGCATGTGGACGCGGTGCCCGACGGGCGCATGGCCGACTACACCCAGGCGCAGATGGATTTCGGCGCCACCCTGTGCACCCGCGCCAACCCGGCATGCGTGCTGTGTCCGCTGCAGGACGACTGCGTGGCGCGTCGCGACGGCCTGGTCGAGGCGCTGCCCACGCCCAAGCCGGGCAAGACCCTGCCCGAGCGCGAAGCGCTGGCCCTGCTGCTGGAGAACGCCGCCGGCGAACTGCTGCTGCAGCGGCGTCCGCCGACCGGCATCTGGGCCTCGCTGTGGACGCTGCCGCAGGCCGACACCGACAGCGAACTGCGCGCCTGGTATGCGCGCTGGATGCGCGGGCGCGCCTACGACGACGCCGAAGCGCTGCCGCCGATCGTGCACACTTTCAGCCATTACCGCCTGCATCTGCAGCCACTGCGCCTGCGCAAGGTCGCCATGGGCGATGCGCTGGGCGACAATGACGACCTGCGCTGGGTGGCGCGCGCCGACCTGTCGACGCTGGGCCTGCCCGCACCGATCCGCAAACTGCTCGACGGCCTCTGACGCACCAGCGCGGGGCCGTGCGCGCATCGCCAGGAATTGCCATGTCCCGCACCGTCTTCTGCCAGTACCAGCAACGCGACACCGAAGGGCTCGACTACGTGCCGTATCCCGGCGAGCTCGGCAAGCGCGTGTTCGCGCATATCGGCAAGGCCGGCTGGCAGGCGTGGCTGGCGCACCAGACCATGCTGATCAACGAGAACCGGCTGTCGCCGCGCGATCCCAAGCACCGCGCGTTCCTGGAAGCGGAACTGGAGAAGTTCCTGTTCCAGGGCGGCGCCGACAAGCCCGACGGCTACGTGGCACCCGATCAGGCGTCCTGAGCGGCGCCGCGTCGTGACGTCACGCGCATGCACCACGCTAAGACTCCGCCAAGCGCCGGCTTTCGTCGCGCCTTACGCGATCTCGTAAGAGCGGCTTCAGCCGCGACAAGGCCTTACCAGGAACGCCCGTCGCGGCTGAAGCCGCTCCTACGCGTGCGCCCTGCGGCTATTTGGCCTTGCCGCACACCGCAGTGCAGCCGCACCTAACGCGACAGGGCGCAACCTGTAACGCCAGGCAGTGGCGGTGCAACATCGCACTCGCCCCGCCGCCGCCTCGCGAATCCCAAATCCCGATTCCCGAATCCCGATTCCCGGCACTGCCTCAGCTCCCCGGCGCCTGCTGCGCCCGCTCCTGCACCTTGGCCTCGCGCAGTTCCTTCTCCGAGGTGCGCAGCGCCTTGACGTCCAGCGGCCGGATGCTGTCGATGCGGCACGGCAGGCGAATCGCGGCCGGACCGCCGCCGAGCACCAGCACGTCGTCGAACTTCGCCGAGACCTGGCTGCCGAAATGGGTGATGGCGATGCTGGGGGCGAAATCCAGATCCTGGCAGGTGCCGGCGAATTCCAGCAGATAGGCCTGGTTCGGACGCGTCCACACCGCCAGCGCGCTGTCGCCTAGCGCGGTCCAGCCGCTGAGCTGGTTGAAGTACTGGAAGTCGCGCACCGGCGCACCGGCGTGGGCGCGGTACAGGGTGAGACGCTCGTCGTCGCTGAGGCGGTTGGTCGCGCAGCCGGCCAGTACGGCCGTGGCGACGAGGGAGGACAGCAGCAGGCGTTTCATGGCAATGCTCCTGGTGGTGTGGAGCGCATCATGCGCCCGCCACCGTGCACGCTGCCGTGTACGCACGCAGAGTCGTTCAGCGACAAGGCAGCCAACGATCGCGGCGCGATGGCACCACTTACTGCGAGGGACTGCGCGCCGACTCGCAGAAGCGCTGCCGGTACTCCAGCGCCTTGGGCATCAGCGCCTGCAGGTTCTGGATGCGGGTACCCGGATTGGGATGGGTGGAGGCGAACTCCGGCGGCGCCTGGCCGCCGCTGCTGGCGCTCATCCGTTCCCACAACGGCACCGCCTCGCGCGGGTCGAAACAGGCCGCGGCGGCGAGCATCAGCCCGACTTCGTCGGCCTGGGTCTCGTGGCTGCGCGCGTACGGCAGCAGGTAGCCGTACCCCATCGCCGCCATCGCCATCTGCTGCTGTTGCGGATCCAGCCCGCCGGCGGCGCCGGCCATCTGCCCGATCTGGGTCAGCTTCTGCTGGGCCATGCGCTGCGCGCCATGCCGCAACAGCGCATGCGCGATCTCGTGGCCCATCACCACCGCCATCGCATCGGCGTTCTTGGCCACCGGCAGCAGCCCGGTGTAGACCGCCATCTTGCCGCCGGGCAGGCAGAACGCATTGGCCTGTTCGGACTCGATCACGTTGACGTCCCAGTCGAAGCCGCGCGCGTAATGCTTGGCCTGCATGCCGTGCTCGGCGGCCAGCGCGTCCTCGACCACATCGACCTTCGCGATCAACCGCTGCGCGATCGCACGCACCTGCTGCGCTACCTGCGACTGCGGATCGACCGGATGTTCCTGCGCCAGGATCTCCTGGTACGCCTGCAGACCCAGTGCCTTCTCGTCCTCCACGTTCAACGAGCGGTCGATCAGCACCTGCTCGCCGGTGTACGGGTCCTCGCTGCGGTTGGAGAACCAGTAGTACCCGGCATACACGGCAAAGCCCAGCAGCACCAGCCAGCGCACCCCGCCCAGCGGCCCACGGCGGCCACCGCCCGGTTCGCCGCCCTGGCGGCCGAAGACTTGGTTCATCGGGTTCCCCTCGTTGACTGGTGAGGCAATATAGGGCGTTTGATCCATCCCCGAGCATGCCGCGCCGCGGTTGCGCGTGCTTGTGGCAAGGAAGAGCGAGGAAGTGGACGTCGGTCCACGCCCGAGCGATGACGCGGCCACGAGCGCGCGCAACCGCGGCCCTTCGGGTTGGGCCTGGCAGGCGCGCCGCCGACGCCGCGCGGCTTGACCTGACGCCCAGTCAGGCACTGCGCCACGCAACACCGGCGGCGCGCCTGCCAGACCCAACGCGGCGTACTCGGGGATGGATGAAACGCCCTCGCGCCGGCACCGGCGCGGCGGCGTCAAATGCCGCGCACCAGGCGGAAGCCGACGCGCGCGCTGGTGCTGTCCGAATCCTGCATCAGCCGCCAGGCCGCGCGGGTCTGCTCCGGCGCATTGGCCCAGTTGCCGCCGCGCACCACCCGCGAGCGGCAGCCCGGGTTGTACCAGGCCGCACCATCGGCGGGCGCACGGCGGTAGCTGGCATGCCAGCAGTCGGCGACCCATTCGCTGAGGTTGCCGGCCATGTCGTGCAGGCCCCAGGCGTTGGCGGAAAAACTGGCCACCGGCGCGGGCCCCCAGAACCCGTCGGTGTAGCCGACGAAGGCGTTGCGCCAGTGCCGACCGCTGGGCGAGACGTCGCCGCCGCCGGTGAAGTTGCCGCTGCCGCGCGGCGGCGTGCCGGCGTTGCCCCAGGGATAGCGGCCGCGGCCGCCGGCGCGCAGGGCGTATTCGAACTCGGCCTCGCTGGGCAGCCGGTAGTGCCGCCCGGTCTGCTGCGACAGCCAGGCCGCGTAGGCTTCGGCGTCGCGCACGCTGACGTGCATCACCGGGCTGTTGGGCGCCGCCCGCGCGCCCTGGTAATCGGACTGCCAGTCCACCCCGTTGCGGCGCACGAAGTTGCCACTGCGCTCGTCGTAGACCGTGGAATGGCCACGCCGGGTGGCGCGCGGACGCGCATTGGTCGCCTCCACGAAGCGGCGGAACTCGGCCACCGTGACCTCGGTGATCGACATGGCGAAACCGCGGTCGAAGCGCACGTAATGCTGCGGCATCTCCGCCGGCGAGGCGCCGGGTTCGGTCTCGGCCGCGCCCATGCGAAAGCCGCCGTGCGGCACCACGATCATCTGCGGGCCGCGCCCACCGTCGTGCATGCCGTCGGTGAACACCTGGCCGGGACGGAAACTGCCGTAATGGGTGGCCAGGTCGATGCGTTCGCGCAGCATCGCCGCCACCGGATCGCCGGGATCGGCGATGCGCAGCACGTCGCCCAGGCGCTCGCGCGCCGACTTCAACCCGGCCGGTGTGGCCAGATCGCGCAGGCCGGCATCGCGCAAGGCGGCGATGCGCGCCACCCGCACCTGCTCCACGCGCACGCGCGCATCGCGCACCGTGGGCGCGTCCTCGCGCACCCGCGCCGCACGCGCCAGCCAGCTGCCGGCAGCGGCGAAATCCGAGGCCGCCGCCGCCGTCTCGGCGCGGCGGATCAGCGCGCTCTCCACCGCCGCCACGCCCTGCCGCGCGCGCGCATCGTCCGCATCCAGCAGCAGCGCCTCGCGGAAATTGGCCAGGGCGCCGTTGCCGTCCTCGCCCAGGCGGCCACCACGCAGGTCGTCCTCGCCGGCGCGGTTGTAGGCCAGCACCCGCGAGGCGGTCTCCACCCGCTGCTGCAGGCGCCGCACCGCCGGATCGTCCGCATCCAGCCACAGCGCCACCATCGCGATGCGCGCAGCCTGCTCCAGCGTGCGCTCGGACCGCTCCGGATCGCCCAGCGCCTGCGCGCCCAGCTGCAGCAGGCGTCGCCGCGCCTTGCGCAGGCCGTCCTGGGCGACGCGATCGTTCGGCGCCAGGCTGCGGATCGCCAGGTACAGCGGAATCGCCGACTGCGCGTCCTCGAACAGGCGATCGGCGGCCAGCGCGCGCGCCGCCTCGCGCCGCGCCTGCGGCAGGCCGCCGCGGGTCAAGGTCGGCAACGGCGGCTGCCAGCGCGCCACGGTCTCGGCTGCGTCTTCGCCGCCGATGGTCACGCTGGGCGCCTGCACCGGCCTGGCCGGCGCCGACCGCGCCGGCACGGCGGCAGCGGCGGCCGCAGGCGCGGGATCGGCGGCCGGCGCCGGCGGCTGCCGCGCACAGCCGACCAGCACTGCCGCCAGCATGCTCCAGACCATCACAACGCCGCTGCTGCGCACCTTTCCTCCGAACCATGGTCCTAGGGCGTGTCACCAATTCCCGAGTATGCCGCGTTGGGCCCGCGCGCCTGTCAGGCCCAACCCGAAGGGCCGCGATTGCTCGGGGATTGATGACACGCCCTTGCGACGCCGCCCCACCCGGCGCGCCGTGCGGCCGGCGGAGCGACGTTAGGCTATTCTCGCCTGCCTGAGCAAACCCTGCAGTCAACGGAAATCACGTGCCTTACTGGATCAAGCAACCCGCCGAGCTGAGCGAACGGCTGGCGCAGCGGCCGGCCCGCATCGGCCTGGATACCGAATTCGTCCGCGAACGGACCTACTGGCCGCAACTGGCGCTGGTGCAGATGGCGGTGGGCGACGACATCCTGCTGATCGACCCACTGATCCCGGGCATGCCGCAGGCGCTGGCGCCGTGGCTGAGCGATCCGGGCATCCTCAAGATCATGCACAGCGCCAGCGAAGACCTGGTCGCCTTCAAGTGCGCCTGCGGCACCCTGCCGCGGCCGCTGTTCGACACCCAGATCGCCGCCGGCCTGGCCGGGCTTGGCGCCGGCATGGGCTACCAGAAGCTGGTGCTGGAGATCACCGGCGTGCACCTGGCCAAGGGCGAGACCCGCTCGGACTGGCTACGCCGCCCGCTGTCGCCGGCGCAGCTGGAATACGCCGCCGACGACGTGCGCCATCTGTTCGCGCTGCACGACCACCTGCAGGCGCGGTTGCAGACCCTGCAGCGCAGCGACTGGCTGCACGAGGACGGCGAACGCCTGCTCGGCACCGTCGAGCACGACGATGGCGAGCGCTGGCCGCACCTGAGCATGCGCTCGGCGCAATTCATGGACCGCCCCGCGCAACTGCGCCTGCTGCGCCTGTTGCGCTGGCGCGACGCCCAGGCCCGGCACAGCGACAAGCCGCGCAGCTGGATCCTGGACAACGAACTGGCCGCCACCCTGGCGCGGTTCCCGCCACAGGACCAGCCGGCCATGCTGGCGCTGTTCGACAAGCACCCCAAGGCGCCACGCAAGCTCAGCGATGCGCTGTGGCAGGCGCTGACCACGCCGCTGGCCGACGAAGCCGACGCGCCGCAGGCGCTGGCCGCCAGCGACGACAACAAGGCAGCGCTGAAGCGACTGCAGGACGCGGTGGCCGCACGCAGCGCCGAACTCGGCCTGCCCGACGGCCTGCTGGCCTCGCGCAAGCACCTGGAAGCCCTGCTGGAAAGCGCGCAATGGCCCACGCCGCTGGCCGGCTGGCGCCGACGCGAACTGGAGCCGCACCTGCAGCCGCTGCTCGCCAGCGCACGTTGAACGCCTGCGGCCGCGCGGCCAGGCCGCGATCGCCCCGCCATGCACGCCCACGCCATCGGGCATAAAAAAAGGCCAGGAAATCCTGGCCTTTTTTCGTCCGCTCAATACTTGACGAGCGGGAACTTCAGATCCGGATGGCGCGCCTTCCATTCGTTGTAGGCGGCGGTGCCTTCCCAGGCGGCGAACGCCTTCGGCGTGCGGCCGCGGCCGGACCAGGTTTCGCCGGTGTGCGGCAGCTGGTACTTCGGCTTGACCTCGCTGCGGCCACCGGCGGACTTGCTGCTGGCCGGCTTGGACGCCGCGCTGGTCACGTAGGCCGCGATCTCGTTGCGCTGCTTGGCGCTGAAGAACTCGGCGAACTGCTCCAGCAGCGACAGCACGTTGGCGTGCGCCGCATTGGTTTCGCCCTCGCGCGCCTGCCGCTCCTGCTCTTCCAGCTTGCGCATTTCTTCCTGCAGCTTGGCCTTGGCTTCGGCGATCTGTTGCAAGTTGCGAACTTCCGTCATGTGTAAAAGACCCGTCTTTAGTAAAAGGTATGAAGCGGACGGTTTATTTCGTCCGGAACGAAATCACCGCGGGAGATTTCGGCCGCCGAGTATATCGACTCAATGCGCGCGCTGTAGACAGAATGCTGAGCGCGTTCCCGCTTCCCTTCGGCCGGCCCCCTGCCCGGCGCCGGGGATGTTGCATTGCCCCCCTTGGCACGCGGCCCCGTGCCCAGTTACACTACGCGTCTGATGTGGGGCGGTAGCTCAGCTGGGAGAGCGTCGCGTTCGCAATGCGAAGGTCGAGGGTTCGATCCCCTTCCGCTCCACCATCTTTCCGTCCTCGACGGTGCAACAAGGCCAGACAGCCACCAGGCTCTCTGGCCTTTTTGTTGGCCGCTCCTGAAGCTGAGCGCATCCGACCAGGACGGTCCGGTCATGCGATGCCCAGTGGCGATGGCGTGATCGGAGGCCCTCGGCTTCCGTACTGACGGGGCGGGAAGCGGTCGCAGTGCGCGCTCCCCACCGCATCATCGGTCAGTTGTTGTCGTCCTGCGCGGCCTCGTCCTGTCCGGAGCGCGGGCCGCGCTCGTGCGCCTCGCGCAGCTTCTGGTCTTCCAGGCCGGGCCGCTGCTTGGCGGTATCGTCCTGGGCACGGTCCTGCCGGCCCTCGTGGATGCCCTGCTGCTTGCCGGACTGGGTGGTCTCGTCTTTTGCCATGGTCTGCACCTCGCTGGGGCGGATGCCCGCTCGCCGCCACCCTAGCGAGGCCGCCGTGATGCACGGATCACGGCGTGCCAGGCATCACGCCGCCAGCGCGCGTGCGCCGGCCTCGGCGATGTCGTCGCTGCGCAGCAGCCGCGCGCGGTCGAGCAGGATCACCAAGCGGTCCTCCAGCTTGCCCATGCCCTGCAGCAGGTCGCGGCGGATATCGCTGCCGAAGGCCGGCGGCGCCTCGATCTGCTGTGGCGGCAATTCCAGCACCTCGTTGACCGCGTCCACCAGCAGGCCGAAGGACTGCGCCGCGCCCCCCTCTTCGCTGGTGGCGGTGGCGATGACGATGCAACTGCGGCGGGTGACCTGGCTGGGCCCGCGGCCGAGCCGCGACTGCAGATCCACCACCGGCACCACCGCGCCGCGCAGGTTGATCACGCCGCACACGCAGGCCGGCATGGTCGGCACCGGCGTGGGTGGGCGGTACTCGATGATTTCGTGGATACCGGCGATGTTGAGCCCGAACAGTTCGCGATCCAGTTGAAAGGTCAGGAACTGCCAGGCGTTCTGCTGCGCGAGCCCGGTGACGGCATCGATGCGATCGTTGTGCATGGTCTTCCCCTTCAGAAGTTGACGAACTGGCCTTCGTCCGGCGCATCCGCCAGCGCGTAGGCCGGCACCTGGCGTGCACGCGGGCGCAAGGCCTTGCCGGCGTTGCGCAGCGGGCGCGTGGCCGCCGGCCTGGGCGCCACCGGCGCGGCGCGGCGTGGCGCGGCCAGGTCCTGCTCGCGGTTGAGGCGGAAGAAGCCCATCGCCTGCTGCAGCGATTCGGCCTGGGTGCTCATCTGTTCGGCGGTCGCCGCCAATTGCTCGGAGGCCGCCGCGTTCTGCTGCGTGGCCTGGCTGAGCTGGGCCACCGCCAGGTTGATCTGGGTGACGCCGGAGGACTGCTCCTGCGAGGCCGAGGCGATCTCCTGCACCAGATCCGAGGTCTTCTTGATGCTGGGCACGATGGTGCCGAGCAGGTTGCCGGCGCGATCGGCCAGGCCGACGCTGCTGGCGGCGACCTCGCCGATCTCCTGCGCGGCCACCTGGCTGCGCTCGGCCAGCTTGCGCACTTCCGCCGCGACCACGGCGAAACCCTTGCCGTGCTCGCCGGCGCGCGCGGCCTCGATCGCCGCGTTCAACGCCAGCAGGTTGGTCTGGTAGGCGATGTCGTCGATGATGCCGATCTTCTGCGCGATCTGCTTCATCGCATGGGTCGAGGCCAGCACCGCTTCGCCGCCCTCCACCGCTTCCTTGGCCGCCTGCGCCGACATGCCCTCGGTGACCTTGGCGTTGTCCGTGTTCTGCGCAATGGACGCGGTCATCTGTTCCAGCGAGGCGCTGGTCTCCTCCACGCCGGAGGCCTGCTCGGTGGCCGCCTGGCTCAGCGACTGCGCGGTGGCGCTGACTTCCTCGGACGAACCGGCCAGCGATTGCGCGCTGGCGTTGACCTCGCCCACGACATCCGCCAGACGCTCGACCATCGCCTGCAGCGCCACCATCGCGCTGGTGGTGTCGTTGGGGCGGGTCGGCACCTGCACGGTGAGATCGCCACGCGCGATCCGCGAGGCCACTTCCATCACCGTGCTCGGCTCGCCGCCGAGTTCGCTCATCAGCGAACGCGCGATCAGAAAACCGATAAACGACGCGCACAGCGCCGCGACCAGACTGCCGACGATCAGGGTGAGGTTGGTGCGCTGCTGCAGCTGCTCCGCCTCGGAGGCGCGCACAGCCAGCAGTTCGCTTTCTGCGCGGCGCACTTCGGCCATGCGATCACGCATCGTATCCATGTAGGCCTTGCCCTTGGAGGCACGCACCGCGGCGGCCAACGCCTCCATCGTCGCCTGGCCGTCGTTGACGTTCTTGCGCAGCGCGATCTGCGGATGCACTGCCTGGCTGAGCCATTGCGCCTGGGTCTGCTTCAGCGCGTTCAGGCGCTCCTGCTGCTTGGGATTGTCCGCGGTCAGTTCCTGCGCCGTGCGCAGGTGGCTGTCGAAGCTGGCGACACCGTCGCGATAGGGCTGCAGGAAGGTGTCCTCGCCGGTCAGCGAGAAGCCGCGCGTGCCGGTCTCGATGTTGATCAGGCTGCTGAGCGCAGCATCGACTTCGGCGATCACCTTGTAGGTGTGGGTGTTCCAGTAATTGGCCTGCGACAACGCGGAGACGTTGAAGTAAGCGACGCCGGCCAGCGCCAGCAGGATGCACAGGACCACGGCGAAGCCGCCGTAGAGTTTGGTTGCGACTTTCAGATTCTTCAGCATGGCACTCTCCCGACACTGGGGCAGTTGTGACAACGACATCGACATGGAACTGGCGGCGCGACCTGCGCCGCCAGGGAATGGATCAGGCGCGGCCCAGCAGCGCTTCGTTGCGGTCGCGATTGCCTGCACCGGGACGGCGCGCGGCCGCGGAGGGCGCACGCGTCGCCCAGCGCGAGCCGGCCGCACGCAGCGACAGCGGCGCCTCGCCTTCGTCCGGCATATGCGTGGCACGCCGCGTGGCAGCGGACAACTGGAAGAACGCCATGCTGTCCTGCAACTGCACGGCCTGCGTGCTCATCGATTCGGCGGTGGCCGCCAGCTCTTCGGAGGCGGTCGCGTTCTGCTGGGTGATCTGGCTCAGTTGCACAACCGCCACATTGATCTGTGCGACGCCGGAGGACTGCTCCTGCGAGGCGGCGGTGATTTCCTGCACCAGATCCGAAGTCTTCTTGATGCTGGGCACGATGGTCTCCAGCAGCTGCCCGGCGCGTTCGGCCAGTTCCACGCTGGAGCCGGCCACCTCGCCGATCTCCTGCGCGGCCACCTGGCTACGCTCGGCAAGCTTGCGCACCTCCGCGGCGACCACGGCGAAGCCCTTGCCGTGCTCGCCGGCACGTGCGGCCTCGATCGCCGCGTTTAGTGCCAGCAGGTTGGTCTGGTAGGCGATGTCGTCGATGATGCCGATCTTGTCCGCGATCTGCTTCATCGCCGCCACCGTGGCCACCACCGCCTGGCCGCCTTCCAGCGTCTCGCGGGCGGCTTGCGCGGCCATGCCGTCGGTGACCTTGGCGTTGTCGGTGTTCTGCGCAATGGAAGCGGTCATCTGCTCCAGCGAGGCGCTGGTCTCCTCCACGCCGGCGGCCTGCTCGGTCGAGGCCTGGCTCAACGACTGCGCGGTGGCGCTGACTTCTTCCGAGGCGCCAGCCAGGCTCTGCGCACTGGCGTTGACCTCGCCGACCACCTGCTGCAGCTTCTCGACCATGCGCTGCATCGCCAGCAGCAGCTGCGCGGTCTCGTCGCGACCGCGCACGTCGATCGACATGCTCAGGTCGCCCTCGGACAGCGCATTGGCCACGCTGACCGCCTTGTCGATCGGCCGGGTCACGCTGCGGCTGATGAACACGCCCAGGCCCACGCCGAGCAGGACGCCGCCGATCACGATGGCCAGCAGCGTGTGGGTGCTGCTGGCGTAGATCTCGTCGGTGGCGTCGTTGGCCTTGGACGCATTCGCCTCCTTGATCTCGCTCAGTTCCGACATCAGCGCATCCAGTTCGTCGGAGCTGCTGCGCACGCCCTTGGACAGGTCCGCCAACTGCGCATTGCCTTGCGGCAGCGGCTCGCGCATCACCGAGTCGACGAACTGGCCGCGCCGCTCCAGATAGGTCTTCCACACCTGGTCGAAGCGGGCCAGCTTGGCCAGCGTGTCCGGGTCGTCGAACGAGGCCCTGGCCTTGTCCATGTGCTCGACCACCTTGGCGGTGTACTTGTCGAGGCTGGCGACATGCTTGGCGCGATCTTCCTCCGTGCTGGCCAACTGCAGGTTGGCGCGCGAACGGCCGGCGTTGATCAGATTGATGTTGGCCTCTTTCAGGTGCGACAGGCCGAGCAACTCGCGCTCGTACAGCACCGTGGCGTAATCGTTGATGCGACCCGAGTTGCGGATGCCGATCCAGCCGATACAGGCGCCGATCGCCGCCACGATCAGGAATGCCCCCGTCAGCCTGACCCCGATTTTCATATTGCCCAACATGGTGTACCTCGATTCTTTGTCTGCGTCCGGTTGCGCCAGCAGCGCTTCCGGCCGTCTTCCGCAGCGCCCCGCGGAGTGGACACACTCGCTCGTTCGTGAGCGAGGACGCTGCGCCGCAACGTCTGTGCGTGAGAGCTATCGGCGTCATTGATGGCGCCTTTAAAAGGCGTGAAAACTGCAGAATTCCGCATATCGGCCGCACGGCGGCGGCGCTGACTGAATGCGCAACAGGCGTTGCGCCGCAGCACTCGACGCATGTGAAGAAGCTCGCCGGGCGCCGACGGCGTGGATGCCGCAGTTTTTCTGCAATGGCAGATGACCCCTGTTTTGCACCAAGGGCGAAGTGGGATGCCAACCCCTTTAATTTGTAGACAGAATGTGAAAGCAGCGCCGATATGCCCGCCATCGCCGTGCGCGAGCGCGTCCATGGCCCAGCGCCTTCACACCATCGGCAGTGCCGCGACCGTTTGCCGTTGCGCCGCAGTGCCGCCACGCAACAGCCGCTGCGCGCGCGCGAGTTCCTCGGCCTCCATGTCCTGCAGCGGCTCGAAGCGCTCGCCGGCCCAGCTCGCCATCGGCACGCCGTCGCGGTACAGCACGCGCGCCCCCGCGACCCGCGGCACCCGCGTGCCGGACAGCACGCTGCCGAGCAGATTGGCCGGATCGGCGGCGGCCACGCACACCCAGGTGCCGTCGCCGGGCTCGCGGCGCAGTTGCCGCAGCAGGCCGATCGCCTCGGGCAGAGCGAACTGTTCGCCGGACAGGCCATCGATGAAGCGTCCGCCACGGATCTCGCCGCGCGCCTCCAGGCGCTGGTAGACCCGCAACACTTCGCGCCACGGCGGCAACCAAGCCGCCTCGCGCTCGAGCAGGCGCCAGCAGACCACGCCGTAGCGGCGCAGCAGGGTCCGTGCGACGTGCTCGACCGCCTCGCTGCGTGCGGCCGGGTCGTCGGCCTCGGGGCCGGCCCGCAACAGCGCCCAGCGCCCGGCGTCCTGGATGCCGCCGTACAGCGCCATACGCGGCCGCCGCCGCGACAGCGCCGACGGCCGCTTCGATGCCGGCACCAGCAAGGCGCGCAGGCCGGCGTAGCTGTCGCAATGGACCCGGCCGGCGGCGACCAGTTCGGCCAGCGCCGCCTCCAGTTCGGTGGACAGCAGGCGGGTGGCTTCGGCGATCTCGTCGAAGAAGGAGGCACCGTGCGCCTCGAGATGCTCGGCGACCTTGCGCGCGCGCGAGCCCAGCGCGCCGGCTTCCGGAGCGGGCGACAGCCGCGACCACTGCCCGGCGCTGCGCCGCGGCAGCAACAGGATCGGCGTGCTGCGCAGCGTCGGCGCGGCGCCGCCGGCGCCGGGGCGCAGCCGCGTCCACAGCGTGCGGCCGGCGCTGCAGGCCTCGTCCAGCCAGGCCGGGCGGTAGTCGCGCACCCGCGCCGGCAACAGCTCCGCCTCCCACAGCGGCGCCGCGGCCTCCACGCCCTCCAGTTGCGCCAGCACCGCGGCCAACGCCTCGGCGCTCTCCACCTGGCCCTGCGTATCCAGGTGCTGCCAGCGGAACAGGAAGCGCGCGTAGTCGCGCGGCGCCACCGGCTCGATCTCGCGACGCAGGCGGCCGAGGGTGTAGCGGTGGATCCGCGCCAGCAGGTGGCGCTCGCACCACTCCTCGGCATCGGCGTCGGCGCTGAACCGTCCGCCCAGCACATAGCCGTCCTGTTGCAGCGCCAGCAACCCGGCCTGCACCTCGCGCAGCGGCAGCTGCAGCGGCGCCGCCAACGCCTCGGCGGTGACCGGCCCTAGGCCGGCCAAGCGCCAGCGCAGCAACTCGCGCAACGCGCTGCCGCGGTCCCAGTCGGCGACCGCGTAGCCCTCGGGCACGGCGATGACCGGTTGCGCGCTGGCCTGCGGGTACAGCGGCGCCACTGCCGCCAGTGCTTCGGCCGCCACCCACAGCGCCGCAGCGGCGCCGTCGACGCCGTGCAGGCAGGTGGCGCGCGCATCGGCGGCCAGTTCACCCAACCAGTGTCGCCACTGCGGCTGCGCGGCGGCCTCGTCCGCGCTCACCACGCCGAGCGTGAGCAGCGCCTCGTGCATCTCGTCGCGGCTGCGCGGCTGCGGCCAGGCCTCCTCGCGCACGGCGGCGATCGCCTGCGGGTCCAACTGGCCGAGATCGTCGGCGCTGTCCGGATCCTTGTAGCGGCGGCTGTGCACCGCCTGGGTTCGCCGTTCTTCCAGCGGGGCATCGTCGAGAAAGGCATAGGGCCGCGCATCCAGCGCCTCGGCCGCCAGCGGCGACGGCGCGGTCAGTTCGCGCGCCAGCACGCGCACCTCGCCGGCCTCGATGCCGCGCAGCAGCTGCAGCCAGCCGGCGCTGTCCATCGCCTCGTCCAGGCAGTCGCGCAGGGTCTGCGCCACCAGCGGGTGCTCGGGAATCTCGCGCTCGCCGACCAGGTTTTCCGCACAGGCCACCTGATCGGGGAACACCGTGGCCAGCAGATCCTCGGACTTCATCCGCTGCAGTTGCGGTGCGACCTTGCGCCCGCCGGTGAAGCGCGGCAGCGCCAGCGCGTTGGTGGCGTTCCAGCGCCAGCGCACGCCGAACAGCGGCGCGTCCAGCAGCGCCTGCACCAGCACGTCCAGCGCCGATGCGGCGCGCAGGTAGCGCGCCACCTCGTCCAGGGCGAAGCTGTGCCGGGTCGACAGCGACAGCACGATCGCGTCCTCGGTCGCGGCCGCCTGCAACTCGAAATTGAAGGTGCGGCAGAAGCGCTTGCGCAGGGCCAGGCCCCAGGCGCGGTTGATGCGGCTGCCGTAGACGCTGTGGATCACCAGTTGGGTGCCGCCGGTGGCGTCGAAGAAGCGCTCCAGCACGATGCACTGCTGGGTCGGCAAGGCGCCCAGCGCCGCATGCGCGCGGCCCAGGTAGTCGACGATCTGCTGCGCGGCGGCGGCGTCCAGCGCCAGCGGACCGCACAGCCACTGCAGTGCCTGCGCCGTCCCGCCCTGCTCCAGCACCTGCTCGACTTCGGCGCGCAGCCGCGACACGCCCAGCGACAGCGCGTCGCTGCGCCCGGGCGCTTCGCCGATCCAGAACGGGATGTTGGGCGGCGCGCCGCGCGCGTCCTCCACCCGCACCCGCCCCGCTTCCACGCGCAGGATGCGGTAGCTGGCGTTGCCGAGCTGGAACACGTCGCCGCCCAGGCTCTCCACCGCGAAATCCTCGTTGACCGTGCCGATGGTCTGCGCCTGCGGCTCCAGCACCACGCTGTAGTCGCCAGTCTCGGGAATGGTGCCGCCGGAGGTGAGTGCCGCCATCCGCGCACCGCGACGCTGGCGCACGCGGCGATGCACCGCATCGCGATGCAGGTAGCCGGCGCGCGGCCCCAGCCGCGTGCTGAAGCCTTCGCTGAGCATGCGCAGCACCGCGTCGAACTGCGCGCGCGGCAAGGCCGCATACGGCCAGGCGCCACGCACCAGCGCGTACAGCGCGTCTTCCTCCCACTCCTGGCAGGCCACCTCGGCGACGAGTTGCTGGGCGAGCACGTCCAGCGGCGCGTCGAGCATGCGCAGCGCATCCAGTTCGCCGCGGCGCACGCAGTCCAGCAGGGCCGCGCATTCGACCAGGTCGTCACGCGACTGCGGAAACAGCCGCGCCTTCGGCGTGCCGCCCACCGCATGCCCGGAGCGTCCCGCGCGCTGCAGGAACGCGGCGATCGAACGCGGCGAACCGAGCTGGCAGACCAGGTCGACGTCGCCGATGTCCAGGCCCAGCTCCAGCGACGCCGTGGCCACCAGCACCTGCAGCTCGCCAGCCTTGAGCCGGCGCTCGGCGAGCAGCCGGGTCTCGCGTGCCAGGCTGCCGTGATGCGCCGCCACCGCCTGCGTGCCGAGCAGTTCACCCAGGTGCCGGGCGGTGCGCTCGGCCATGCGCCGGGTATTGACGAACACCAGGGTGGTGCGGTGCGCGCGCACCAGCTCGGCCAGGCGCGTATACGCCTGCTGCCACTGGTCGGCGGACATAGTCACGCTGAGCGGCGTCGGCGGCACCTCCAGCGCCAGGTCGCGGGCGCGCGCATAGCCGATGTCGACGATGGCGCAGTCCGCCTCGCCGTCGTGCACCGCCGCGCTGCCGACCAGGAAGCGCGCGACCGCATCGATCGGCTTCTGCGTCGCCGACAGGCCGATGCGCAGCGGCGGCACCTCGCAAAGCTGCTGCAGGCGCTGCAGCGACAGCGCCAGATGGCTGCCGCGCTTGTTCGCCGCCAGCGCATGGATCTCGTCGACGATCACCGTGCGCACATGGCGCAGCGTCTCGCGCCCGGACACCGACCCGAGCAGCACGTACAGCGACTCCGGCGTGGTCACCAGCACGTGCGGCGGACGCCGCCGCGCCTGCGCGCGCTCGCGCTGCGGCGTGTCGCCGGTGCGCACCGCGGTGCGAATGTGCACATCCGGCAAACCCAACGCCGCCAGTTCGGCGCGAATGCCCTGCAGCGGCGCCTCCAGATTGAGCTGGATGTCGTTTGAAAGCGCTTTCAGTGGCGAGACGTACAGCACCTGGGTGCGGTCCTGCAGGCCGCCTTCGCGCAGACCTTCGCGCACCAGCGCATCCAGCGCGGCAAGAAACGCGGTGAGGGTCTTGCCGGAACCGGTCGGCGCGGCGACCAGCGTGTGTCGTCCGGCCTGGATCGCCGGCCACGCCGCCGCCTGCGCCGGCGTGGGCGCAGCGAAACGCTGTTCGAACCAGCGGGAAACGGCAGGATGAAAGCGCGTTTGCGCCAAGGACATGCGATCTCCTATTGCGCCGGCGTGCGGCGCGCCGGCGATGCCACCCGTGCGCACTGTCCACGCGACTGTCTCGCGCCATCGCCTCGACAATGAAAATGGTGACGTTATCCAAGCGATCAAGCGCATTTGCACGCGAGCCCTTTTTTTAGGGGCTTTTCCATTAAGCGTTCATCGAACGACATAATGTCTACAACTCGCTCCGCGCAGCGCGGTTATGTTGTCGACGGCATCACGTATCTCGGCCTAGCGTTTGCGAAACACACGCGAGCTTCGCTTCTGGGAACGGAATGCGGCACGGCAACACCAGCGAAAAACGGCATCGCCCATCACGTGCGCGGGACGCTCCACGACCTGCGCACGCGACTGCGGCGGCGTGCGTTCGCGTCGCCTCCGCACCGTTCCCCTTCGATGTCGCACTGCCGTCGCCTTGTCGCGTACGGCAGCGGGTGGCGGCGGCATCTGCCATCGGGTCCTGCATTGCTGGGCTGCGTATGCGTTGTATCACTCCATCCGCCATCGCCAAGGAGCATCACCAATGGCACAGAGCAGACCGTACCTCACCACCAGTAACGACCCGAGCCAGCAGCGCAACCGCGACGCGCCACAATCGCTCGGCGTCGCGCCGGCCGTCTTCGAAGGCCACGACCCGGCCGCGATCGCACGTGCACTCAAGCAGTCGGCCGACCTGCATGCACGCCGCCGCACCGGTCCGTATCGCTCGGCCATGTCGATGCTGACCTTCTACATCAATCGGGCCGGCGATCAGCTGCCGGCGCAGCGCCGCCAGATCCTGGAGCAGGCCAAGGACGAGTTGCGCAGCCTGTATGGCAAACCACGCAAAGGTGACGCAAGCGACAGAACGTAGACGATTGTGCAGCGTGATGGAGCGATCAGTTCCGTACGCTGCCTACGCCACGCGCGCGCCGCCCGATTGCCGTCCTCCAACGCATTGCACATGATGCGGACATGGCCAAGGCATCCGACATTTCGGATCTCATCCAGCACACCGCCGCCGCGACGCAAGACGACGCGGCGCTGCTGTCGCGCATCATCCTGGCGCAGGGCGAGATCGCGGCGGCCGGCAGCGATCCGTTGCAGGTGGTGGATGTCGTCACCCACCGCGCGCAGGAGCTGACACGCTCCAACGGCGCCGTGGTGGAGATGTGCGACGGCAACGACATGCTGTACTGGTCGGCCAGCGGCGTCGCCGAGCGCCACCTCGGCCTGCGCCTGCCCAGCAATGGCAGCTTGTCCGGCCTGTGCATGCGCAGCGGCCAGGTATTGCGCTGCGACGATTCGGAAATCGATCCACGGGTGGATCGCGCAGCCTGTCGTCGCATCGGCCTGCGCTCGATGCTGGTGGTGCCGCTGCGCTACGGCGACCGCAGCATCGGCGTGCTCAAGGTACTGGCGCCACAACCCGACGCCTACAGTGCACAGGACGTGCGCACGCTGGAACTGCTGGCGACCCTGGTCGGGGCGACGCTGGCGCTGGCCATGGACCGCGCCGCGCTGCAGACCGACATCGCGCGCCGCCAGGACGTGGAGAAACACGCATTTCGCGAGAAGGCGGCGATCGCCACCCGCATCCGCGAAACCATCGCCGATGCGCGCCTGCAGATCGTGACCCAGCCGGTGCTGGCCCTGGCATCGCAGCACATCGTTGGCGTGGAAGCGCTATCGCGCTTTCCGGCCAATCCGGCGATGCCGCCGCTGCGCTGGTTCGACGACGCAAGCCGGGTCGGGCTGGGGCTGGAGCTGGAACTGGCCGCTGCGTGCAAGGCACTGGAACTGTTGGCGCAGTTGCCGGCGCCGCTGTACCTGGCGATCAACGTGTCCGCGCCCACGCTGCTGCATCCGCGACTGCAGGCGCTGCTGCACGGCCACGACCTGTCGCGGATCGTGCTGGAAATCACCGAGCAACTGCAGGCGCCGGACTATCCGCGCCTGTCCGAGCACATCGGCCTGCTGCAGCGGCAGGGCCTGCGCATCGCCCTGGACGACGCCGGCACCGGCTTCGCCAGCCTGCGCCACCTGCTGCACCTGGCGCCGGACATCATCAAGCTGGACCTGACCCTGACCCGCGGCATCGACGCCGAGCCGCGTCGGCAGCGGCTGGCGATGGCGATCCTGTCCTTCGCCGCGGAAACCAATGCCGACGTGGTCGTCGAAGGCATCGAGACCGAGAGCGAACTGGCGACGCTGCAGGCGCTGGGCGCGCGCTACGGCCAGGGCTACCAGCTCGCCCATCCCGGGCCCCTGTCGGCGCACCTGGCGCGCTATCCGGCGATCGGCGACGGCAGCGGCTGAAGCGCGCGCGATCGAGCGTTGCGTTCCGGCCACGCCCGCCACGGACATCCTGTGTAGGAGCGGCTTCAGCCGCGACCTGGCATCACCGGTGGCGCGCTGTCGCGGCTGAAGCCGCTCAGACGATGCCCCGCCCCCACCCTGATCCACACGAACGTCGACCAACACGGCACGTTCGCCAGTTGCTGCGCCTGCGCAAACGCCAGGCAAGAAAAAAGCGGGCCGAAGCCCGCTTTTTCCTGGAACGGCAGTGGACGCGCGCGGCTTATTCGGCCGACACGCCCTCGCCTTCCTCGACGGCCTTCATCGACAGGCGGATGCGGCCCTGCTTGTCGACTTCCAGCACCTTGACCTTGACCACGTCGCCTTCCTTCAGCTTGTCGCCGACCTTCTCCACGCGCTCGCTGGAGATCTGCGAGACGTGCACCAGGCCGTCCTTGCCCGGCAGGATGGTCACGAACGCGCCGAAGTCCATGATCTTGGCGACCTTGCCTTCATAGATGCGGCCCGGCTCGACGTCCGAGGTGATCTGCTCGATGCGCGCCTTGGCGGCCTGCGCAGCGATCGCGTTGACCGAGGCGATGACGATGGTGCCATCGTCCTGGATGTCGATCTGGGTGCCGGTTTCCTTGGTGATGGCCTGGATGGTGGAACCACCCTTGCCGATCACTTCGCGGATCTTGTCCGGGTGGATCTTGATCGTCAGCAGGCGCGGCGCGTAGTCGCTCAGCTCCGCACGCGGGGTGGTCAGCGCGCTGGCCATCTCGCCGAGGATGTGCAGTCGGCCGGCCTTGGCCTGCGCCAGGGCCTGCTTCATGATCTCTTCGGTGATGCCTTCGATCTTGATGTCCATCTGCAGCGCGGACACGCCCTCGGCGGTACCGGCGACCTTGAAGTCCATGTCGCCCAGGTGATCTTCATCGCCCAGGATGTCCGACAGCACCACGAAGTCGTTGCCTTCCTTCACCAGGCCCATGGCGATACCGGCCACCGGCGCCTTCACCGGCACGCCCGCGTCCATCAGCGCCAGCGACGAACCGCAAACCGAGGCCATCGACGAGGAACCGTTGGATTCGGTGATTTCCGAGACCACGCGGATGGTGTACGGGAACTCTTCCATGGTCGGCATCACTGCCAGCACGCCGCGCTTGGCGAGGCGGCCGTGGCCGATCTCGCGACGCTTGGGCGCGCCGAAGCGGCCGCACTCGCCCACCGAGTACGGGGGGAAGTTGTAATGGAACAGGAAGTTTTCCTTGTACTCGCCGGAGACCGCGTCGATCACCTGGCCGTCGCGGGCGGTGCCCAGCGTGGTGACCACGATCGCCTGGGTCTCGCCGCGGGTGAACAGCGCCGAGCCGTGGGTACGCGGCAGCACGCCGGCCTTCACGCTGATCGGGCGCACGGTGTCCAGCGCACGGCCGTCGATGCGCACCTTGGTGCTCAGCACCGAACCGCGCATGGTCTGGTATTCCAGCTCGCCGAACTCCTTGGACAGGTCGGCAGCGACCCAGCCTTCGGCAGCGGCGCGCGGCGCCAGCTGCGCCATCACGTCCTTCTTGATCGCCGAGATCGCATCGCGGCGCTGCAGCTTGTCGCGTACCTGGAAGGCCGACGCCAGCTGATCGCCAACCGCTTCCTTCAGCGCGGCGATCATGGCCTCGTTCTTGGCCGGGGCGACCCAGTCGGACGGCTTGGTGCCGGCTTCGACGGTCAGCTCGTTGATGATGTTGATGACCTTCTGCATCTCGCGATGACCGAAGGTAACCGCGCCCAGCATCACTTCTTCCGACAGCAGCGCGGCTTCGGATTCGACCATCAGCACCGCGTTGGCGGTACCGGCGACGACCAGCTCCAGCTGCGAGTCCTTCAGCTCCGACACGGTCGGGTTGAGGATGTATTCGCCGTTCTTGTAACCGACCTTGGCGGCGCCGATCGGGCCGTTGAACGGGGTGCCGGCCAGCGACAGCGCGGCCGAGGCGCCGATCAGCGCGGCGATGTCGCCGTCGATGTCCGGGTTCATCGACATCACCGTGGCGATGATCTGCACTTCGTTCTTGTAATCCTCCGGGAACAGCGGACGGATCGGACGGTCGATCAGCCGCGAAATCAGCGTCTCCTTCTCGGTCGCACGACCCTCGCGCTTGAAGAAGCCGCCGGGGATGCGGCCGCCGGCGTAGAACTTCTCCTGATAGTCGACCGTCAGCGGGAAGAAGTCCTGACCTTCGCGCGCGCTCTTGGCGGCGACGGCGGTGACCAGCAGTACGGTGTCGTCCATCTTGACGATGACGGCACCGCCGGCCTGGCGTGCGATCTCGCCGGTTTCGAGGGTGACGGTGTGCTTGCCGTACTGGAAGGTTTTGGTGATTTTTGCCACGGGGTTTCCTTGGATGATGCTGTCTGCAAATGGACCGCTGACGGCCCATGCCGCTGGCGGGTGGCCGGGAGAATCCGGCCGGTGGCGCGGAGCAATCTCCGCACCACGGTACTACCCAAAACAAAACCGCGGCGCATCACTGCGCCGCGGTGGGGTTCGTTTGCCTCAGCGACGCAGGCCGAGCTTCTCGATCAGCGCCTTGTAGCGCTCGCCATCCTTCTTCTTCAGATAGTCGAGCAGGCTGCGGCGGCGGTTGACCATCTGCAGCAGGCCACGGCGGCTGTGGTGGTCCTTCTTGTGGGTCTTGAAGTGGCCGGTCAGCAGTTCGATGCGGGCGGTCAGCAGGGCGACCTGGACTTCCGGCGAACCGGTATCGGCAGCGCCGCGCTTGTTTTCTTCGATGACTTTCTGGGTGTCGATGGACATGGGATGTTTTCTCTGAGATGCGGGGCCGGCAGGAACGTGCAGAGGACGCACCGCCTGGCTCGCCGATTGCGAAGGATTGCGCCGGAGCGCAGCGTGCCGGAAAGGCCGCGAAATTGTACCGGTCCCGGCCTGCAGGAACAAGGCGTTAAGACGGCGTCATGACTGAACGACGGTCAGGTAACACCCGGCGCGACCGCTGCGCGGTCACGGATTGAACATGCGCTGCGGCGCCAACAGCCCGCTCGCATCGACCTGGCCCAGGCCCAGCGGGACGCCCTCGGCGTCGAACACCGCGGCCAGGCCGGGCGCCCAGGCCGGATCGCGCAGCCGCTGGCCCATGCGGAAACGCTGCGCCGCAGCAGGCTCCAGGCGCACCGGCGGGAAATCGGCCAGGCCGGCGGCCAGCGGCAGCACCAGCGCCTCCAGTGCCGCCGGATCCTGCGCGGCCAACTGCTGCAGGTGCTCCAGGGTGACCATCTGCGGGTTGCGGAACGGCTCCACCCACAGCCGCCGCAGCGCGGCGATGTGCGCGCCGCAGCCCAGCGCCTCGCCCAGGTCGCGGGCCAGACTGCGGATGTAGGTGCCGGACCCGCAGGCCACGTGCAGGCGCAGACGATCGCCGGCGTGGGCGAGTACGTCGATCGCATGCACCTCGACCTCGCGCTCCGGCGCCTCGATCGCCTCGCCGCGGCGCGCCTTGACGTACAGCGGCTCGCCGCCCTGCTTGAGCGCGGAATAGATCGGCGCGCGCTGGCGGATGCGCCCGCGCAGCGGTGCCAGCGCCGCCTCCAGGGCGGCCGCGTCCAGCGGCGGCACCGGCCGGGTCCGCAGCACCGTACCCTCGGCATCGTCGCTGTCGGTGGTGACGCCGAGCACGACCTCCGCTTCGTAGGCCTTGGCCGAGCCGAGCAGCAGCCCGGCCAGCTTGGTCGCCTCGCCGAAGCACAGCGGCAGCAGCCCGGTGGCGAGCGGGTCCAGGCTGCCGGTGTGGCCGCCCTTCTCGGCACGGAACAGCCGCCGCGCCGCCTGCAGCGCCGCGTTGGAACTCATGCCGATCGGCTTGTCGAGCAGCACGATGCCATCGAGGCGACGGAAGACGATACGGGGCAGACGCGGACCGAAGACAGGCATGGGATGCGGACGGAGATTTGGGATTGGGGATTCGGGATGGGCGAATCCGGCATCTGCCGGGCGCGTGCGACCGACACAGGCAGATAGCGAAGGCACGCACAACAGCGGGCCGGTTGCGGATGAGGCAGCGCCGCGATCGCGGCCGAGACGAAACGTCCGCGCTCGACGCGTCCGTTCAAACAGTGGGCGCCGATGCCGGGGCATCGGCGGCGGGCTCAGTCCTTGCGCGGCGATGCTTCGCCGTCGTCGGCGGCACGGCTGTCGTCGTCCTGATCCTGCTGCAACTCCGGCATGTCGCGCAGCAGATTGTCGATGCGCTCGCCGCGATCGACCGAATCGTCGTAGTGGAAATGCAGCTCGGGCACATGGCGCAGCTTCATCGCCCGGGCCAGTTCGCTGCGCAGCTGCGGCGCCAGTTCCTTCAGGCCCTTGACCGCCTCGGCCGAGCGCTCCTGCATCAGCGCGGTGACGAACACCTTGGCATGGGCCAGATCGCGGGTGACTTCGACGTCGGACACGCTGACCGACGGCAGGCCGTGATCGCGCACGGCCGCATGCACGATCGTGCCGAGGTCGCGACGGATCTGCGCGGACACGCGATCGGTACGGTGAAAGGATTTGGTGGGCATATCGAAAATCTCGTTGTTCGGAACAAAGGAGCCGGGAAGGAGCTGGGACGAGCGACGCGCCTGCAGCGCCCCGCTCTTCCCATTCCCCAATCCCGATTCCCGAATCCCGGCTTCTTACAGCGTGCGCTGCACTTCGATGCGCTCGAAGCACTCGATCTGGTCGCCGGCCTTGACGTCGTTGTAGGCCTTCACGCCGATACCGCACTCGGTGCCGTTGCGCACTTCGTCGACGTTCTCCTTGAAGCGACGCAGCGATTCCAGCTCGCCCTCGAACACCACGGTGTTGTCGCGCAGCACGCGGATCGGCTTGTTGCGCTTGACCACGCCCTCCACAACCATACAGCCGGCGACGGCGCCGAACTTGGAGCTGCGGAACACGTCGCGCACCTGGGCGACACCGATGATCTCTTCGCGGATCTCCACGCCCAGCAGACCGGACGCCACCTGCTTCACCTGGTCGATCACGTCGTAGATGATCGAGAAGTAACGCAGGTCGATGCCGTTGGTCTCGATGATGCGACGCGCCGAGGCGTCGGCACGCACGTTGAAGCCGATCACCGTGGCCTTGGACGCCAGCGCCGAATTCGCATCGGACTCGGTGATGCCGCCCACACCGGAGTGGATCACGTTGATGCGGATCTGCTCGTTGGACAGCGCGGTCAGCGACTGCTTCAGCGCTTCCACCGAACCCTGCACGTCGGCCTTGATCACCAGGTTCAGCGACAGCTGGCCTTCGCCCTTGCCGAGCTGCGACATGATGTCTTCCATGCGGCTGCCCGCCGAGGACACCAGGCGCGACTCGCGGCGCTTGGTCTCGCGCTGCTGCGCCACGTCCTTGGCCAGGCGCTCGTCGTCGACGACCACGAAGTCGTCGCCGGCATCCGGCACGCCGGACAGGCCGAGCACCTGCACCGGGATCGACGGACCCGCGGAATCGGGCTGCTTGCCGGTCTCGTCGAACAGCGCACGCACGCGGCCGTACTGGATGCCGCACACCAGGTAGTCGCCCTTCTTCAGCGCACCCTGCTGCACCAGCACCGTCGCCACCGGGCCGCGGCCCTTGTCCAGCGAGGACTCGATCACCACGCCGCTGGCACGGCCTTCGGCCACCGCCCGCAGTTCCAGCACTTCGGCCTGCAGCGAGATCGCGTCCAGCAGCACATCGATGCCCTGGCCGGTCTTGGCCGAGAGTTCGACGAACTGGGTGTCGCCACCGAATTCTTCGGCGACCACGTCCTGCGCGAGCAGTTCGTTCTTGACCCGCAGCGGATCGGCACCGGACTTGTCGATCTTGTTGACCGCCACGATCAGCGGCACGCCGGCCGCCTTCGCATGCTTGACCGCCTCGACCGTCTGCGGCATCACGCCGTCGTCGGCCGCGACCACCAGCACCACGATGTCGGTGAGCTTGGCGCCGCGCGCGCGCATCGAGGTGAACGCGGCATGGCCCGGGGTATCCAGGAAGCTGATGACGCCGCGGTCGGTTTCGACGTGGTAGGCGCCGATGTGCTGGGTGATGCCGCCGGCTTCGCCCGAGGCGACCTTGGTGCGGCGGATGTAGTCCAGCAACGAGGTCTTGCCGTGGTCGACGTGGCCCATGATGGTGACCACCGGCGGCCGCGACAGCTTCTCGCCCTGCGCGTCCTCGGTGTGCGCCAGCAGCGCGTCCTCGGCGTCGGCGCTGCCTGCGCGCACCGGCTTGTGGCCGAGCTCTTCGGTGATCAGCGCCGCGGTGTCGTGGTCGATGGACTGGGTGATGGTGGCCATCACGCCCATCTTGAACAGCGCCTTGACCACGTCGCCGCCCTTCAGCGCGAGCTTCTGCGCCAGGTCGGCCACGGTGATGGTGTCGCCGATCGCCACTTCGCGCACCACCGGTGCGGTGGGACGCTCGAAGCCGTGCGCGCCGCCGCCGCTGCGCAACGGTTCGGCCTGGCGACGGCCGCCGCTGTGGCTGCCGCCGCGCGGCTTGCCGCGCACGTTGGAACGGCGCGCGCGATCGGCCGCGGACAGGTGCAGCTGGCCGGCGAAGCGGCTGGTGCTGTCGTCGTCCTCGACCCCGGCGACCATCACGTGCGAGCCGCGGGTCTTGTGCTTGTTGTTGGCATTGTTGCGGTCGTCGCTGCGCGGCGCCGCCGGCTTGGCCGGATGCGCTGCACCGGCCGGACGCGGCGCGCCACCAGCCGGGCGCGGCGCGACGGCCGGACGAGCCGGGCGCGGCGCCGCAGCGGCGTTCTGAGGCGCCGACGCAGCCGCGGCCGGCGGCGCCGACTCGGCGTCCAGCGCGGCCTGCGCGGCGCGTTGCTCGGCCTCGGCGCGCTCGCGCGCGTCCTGCTCGGCCTTGCGCTTGCGCTCGATTTCCTCGGCGCGCGCACGGTCCTGCTCGGCCAGCTTCTGCTGTTCGGCCAGGTTGCGCTGCTTGGATTCCTCCAGCTTGCGCAGGATCTCGGCGCGCTCGTCATCCACCCGTCCGCCCGCGGACGGCGCCGCACGCTCGGCGGCCAAGTCCTCGGCCGACTTCACGTAGGTGCGCTTCTGCCGGACCTCGACGTTGACCGTGGTCTTGCTGCGCCCGGCGCTGACCGTCACTTCCTGCAGCTTGCGCCGGTTCAGGGTGATCTTCTTCGGCGCCGCCTGGGCCTCTTCCTCGACCGGCTTGTCGGTCTTGCCGTGGGTACGGCGCAGGAAGCCCAGCAGCTTCATCTTTTCGGTGCTGGTGACGACTTGGTCGGGACCGCTGAACTTCATCCCGGCGTCGGCCAGTTGAACCAGCAGTTTCTCGACCGGCGTGTTCACCAGTTCGGCCAGCTTGCGGATGGTGGTTTGCTGCGACATTCGGATCCTATGATCTGGTTGGCGCCCCCTCGCCGCGTGCGAAGGTAGCGCGGATTCTAAGCCCTGATCGGGTCAGGGCGGCATTCATCGCTGACTCATTCGCCGCGCTCCAGGCGGGCGATCTCCTCGGCGCGGGCGGCCAGGATCAGGGCCGCGGCGCGGTCCTTGTCCAGGTCCTCGATGCCGAACTCGAGGATTTCGTCGGCAGCCAGATCCGACAGGTCCTCGCTGGTACGCACACCATGGCCGGCCAGCGCGTAAGCGGTGGCTTCGTCCATGCCCGGCAGCGACAGCAGGTCCGCCGCCGGCACACCATCCTCGTCGCTCTCCTCGGCGGCCAGCGCCTCGTTGAGCAGCGCGTCGCGGGCACGAGCACGCAGTTCCTCGACGATGTCCTCGTCGAAACCTTCCACCGCCAGCAGCTCGCCGACCGGCACGTAGGCGATTTCCTCGACCGAGTTGAAGCCCTCGGCGACCAGGATCGCGGCGATTTCTTCGTCCACTTCCAGCTTGTCCATGAACAACTGGCGGGCGACGGCCTGCTCGGCCTCGGACTTGGCCGCGACCTGCTCGGCGGTCATCACGTTGAGCTGCCAGCCGGTCAGGCGGCTGGCCAGGCGCACGTTCTGGCCGCCCTTGCCGATCGCCTGGGCCAGGCGATCTTCCGCCACCGCCAGGTCCATCGAGTGCTTTTCTTCATCGACGATGATCGACTGCACCTCGGCCGGCGCCATCGCATTGATGACGAAGTTGGCCGGGTTGTCGTTCCACAGCACGATGTCCACGCGCTCGCCGTTGAGCTCGTTGGACACCGCCTGCACGCGCGAACCACGCATGCCGATGCAGGCGCCGATCGGATCGGTGCGGGTGTCGTGCGCCAGCACCGCGATCTTGGCGCGGTCGCCCGGATCGCGCGCGCAGGCCTTGATCTCGACCAGGCCCTGGCCCACTTCCGGCACTTCCAGCTTGAACAGCTCGATCATGAATTCCGGCGCGGCGCGGCTGATGAACAGCTGCGGGCCACGCGGCTCCGAACGCACTTCGGCCAGATAGCCGCGCACGCGATCGCCGGCGCGCAGCACGTCGCGCGGAATGCCCTTGTCCTTGGGGATGAAGGCCTCGGCGTTGCCGCCCAGGTCCACGTAGATGTTGCCGCGCTCGGCGCGCTTGACCACGCCGGTGACCAGTTCGCCGACGCGATCCTTCCACGCGTCCACCACCTGCTGCCGCTCGGCCTCGCGCACGCGCTGCACGATCACCTGCTTGGCGGCCTGCGCGGCGATGCGGCCGAAGTCCGGATTCTCGATCTGCTCTTCGATGTAGTCGCCGACGTCCACGCCCTCGGCCTCGTCGACCGCGTCCATCAGGCGGATCTGCCGGTCGGGCGATTCCATCACCACGTCGTCGGCCACCACTTCCCAACGGCGGTAGGTTTCGTAATTGCCGTCCTTGTGGTCGATGGTGACGCGCGTCAGCACGTCCTGGTCGGGGTAGCGCTTCTTCGCCGCCGACGCCAATGCGGCCTCGATCGCGTCGAAGATCACTTCGCGCGGCACGCCCTTTTCGTTGGCCACCGCGTCGACTACCAGCAACAGTTCCTTGCTCATTCTTTCGCTCCGCGCGCAGCCTCGTCGGCCGCCGGTTCGTTGGATGGTTTCTTATTGGATTTTGCGTTCTTGCCGGCCGGCTTCGGACCCTTGCCCGGCTTGGTCGGGGCCAGGCCCAACGCGGCCCAGTCGGGCATGATCCGCGCCTTGTCGATGTTGTCGAAGTCCACTGCCAGTTCGGCGCCGTCGACCTCGAAGTTGATCCGGCCGGCATCCGCGTCGGCCTGCACGATGCGCCCCTGCAGGCGCCGACGGCCCTGCTGCGGCAACTTCAACACCACCTTGGCCGATTCGCCCAGGTGGCGGGAAAACTGTTCGGCGCTGAACAGCGGCCGGTCCACGCCCGGCGAGGACACTTCCAGCGTGTAGTTGCCGCTGATCGGGTCTTCCACGTCCAGTTGCGCCGAGACCTCGCGGCTGACCCGCTCGCAATCGTCGATGTTGACGATGCGCTCGGGCTGCTCGGCCAGCGGCACGTCGATATACAGGCGCAGCGTGGCGCCGCCAGGGGCCGGCAGATATTCGGCGCCCAGCAGTTCCAAACCCAACGCGTCCACGGTCGGGCCCAGCAACGTCGCGATTTCGTTTGCCTTGTCGCTCACAGCCTGCCTTGCATCTGAAGGGTTGAAGAGTCGGTTGCGTGATATTTCCCGGACCCCGGAAACGACAAAGGGCCCTCTGGGCCCCTTGTCCGGTACGACTCCGGTCACGCTGGATTCCGGTTGCGACGACGGGAACATGCGTCATCGCGAAGCCCAAACTTCCCTGCCGCAGACAACCGATGAACTGGTTGCCGCTGCAGACAAATATGGTAGCGGGGGCAGGATTTGAACCTGCGACCTTCGGGTTATGAGCCCGACGAGCTGCCAGACTGCTCCACCCCGCAGCAGAAGCGGAATTATGAAGAATCAGTGCGTCAATTGCAAGCCCTGATTTTCATCTCGATGCGGTAGCGACGCTGCCGTTCGAAGGACGCCATGATAACCGCACGCGATGGAAAACGAAACACCAATCGCATCGCCGAATGCAAAAAAGCCAACGCCGCCTTGCGGCGGCGTTGGCGTAAAACAGCGGGAAAACCGCCCTTTCGCGATCAGGCCAGGTGCGCGAAGGCGCGCTGGCACCACGCCATCAGCGGGCTCCAGGCCAGGCCGAAGGCCAGCAGGCCGAGCGCGTTGACGCCCAGCGCCACACTCAGCACGCGGTCGTCGTTGGCCGGCAGCGGCGTGCCGACCGGCTCGTCGAAGTACATCACCTTGATCACGCGCAGGTAGTAGAAGGCACCGATCACCGCGCACAGCACCGACAGCACGGCCAGGCCGGTCCACCACAGATTCTGGTCGGGCACTGCGACCACCGCGCCCAGCACCGCCAGCTTGGCCCAGAAGCCCAGGAACGGCGGCACGCCGGCCAGCGAGGCCATGATGCACAGCACCAGCAACGCCATCCACGGGTTGCGCGCGTTCAGGCCCTTGAAGTCGTCGATGTTCTCGGCTTCGAAGCCCTTGCGCGACAGCGCGATGATCGCGCCGAACGAAGCCGTGGACATCACCGCGTAGCAGATCGCGTAGAACAGCGCCGCCGCGTAGCCGCGCTCGCCACCACCGGCCACGCCCAGCAGCAGGAAGCCGATGTGCGAGACCGTGGAGTACGCCAGCATGCGCTTGAGGTTGCTCTGCGCCACCGCCATCAGGTTGCCGACCACCAGCGACAGCGCCGCCAGGCCGCCGATGACCCAGTGCCACTGCGCCGCCAGCGGGCCCACGCCCACTTCCAGCAGGCGGTAGGCCATGCCGAACGCGGCCAGCTTGGACGCCGAGCTGATGAACAGCGCGATCGGCGCCGGGGCGCCCTGGTAGACGTCCGGCAGCCACATGTGGAACGGCGCGGCGCCGAGCTTGAAGGCGACGCCGGCGATCATGAACACCGTACCGGTGAGCAGCAGCATGTGCTCGCGGCCGTTGCCGATCGCTTCGTGGATGCCGCTCAGGCTCAGCGTGCCGGTGGCGCCGTAGATCAGCGACATGCCGTACAGCAGCAGGCCGGAGGCCAGCGAACCGAGCACGATGTACTTCATCGCCGCTTCGGTGGCCATGCCGTTGTCGCGGTTGGAGGCGACCAGCGCGTAGGAGCACAGCGCCAGCAGTTCCAGGCCCAGGTAGACCATCAGCAGGCTGCCGGCCGAGACCAGGATCATCATGCCGACCGTGGCGAACAGCACCAGCACCGGGATCTCGCCCTGGTACAGCTTGCGCTCGCGCAGGTAGCTCCAGCCATAGATCAGGGTCAGCGCGCTGAGGCCGACGATCACCGTCTTCATCACGTCGGCGGCGGCGTCGCGCACGAACATGCCGTTGAACACCTCGCCCTGCCCGCCCACGCCGGCCAGCAGCATCGCGAACACCGCGACCAGGATCGCCACCGAGACGATGTGGGTCCAGGCCTTGTTGCGCTCGCTGATGAACAGATCGAGCATCAGCAGGAAGAAGGCACCGGCCGTCAGCACCAGCTCGGGCAGCAGGGGCGGCAGGTCGACGGTGGTCAGAGGCAGAAGCGCAGGGGTGGTCATCATCAAATCTCTGGAATCAATACGCTCGACGGCCGCTTACAGCTTGCTGGTGGCGATCTGCGCCGCCAGCTTCGCGATCGAGGGCTCCATCAGGTCGGTCAACGGCTTCGGATACAGGCCCAGGGCCAGCACGCCGAGCGCGAACACGCCCAGCACCAGCGCCTCGCGGCCGTTGATGTCCTTCAGCTCGGCCACGTGCGCATTGGCGACTTCGCCGAAGAACACGCGCTTGTACAGCCACAGGGTGTAGGCGGCGCCGATCACCAGCGTGGTAGCCGCCGCGAAGGCCTGCAGCGGATGCGACTGGAAGCTGGCCAGAATGACCATGAACTCACCGACGAAGCCGCTGGTGCCAGGCAGGCCGGCGTTGGCCATGAAAAACAGCATCGCGAACGCGGCAAACCACGGCATCACGTTGGCCACGCCGCCGTAGTCGGCGATGCGGCGGGTGTGCATGCGGTCGTACAGCACGCCGACGCAGGAGAACATGGCGCCGGACACGAAACCGTGCGAGATCATCTGCACCATCGAGCCCTGCAGCGCCAGCCGGGCGGCATCGCCACTACCGGAGGCGACCAGCGCGAAGGCGACGAAGGTACCGAGGGTAACGAAGCCCATGTGCGCGATCGACGAGTACGCGATCAGCTTCTTCATATCCTCCTGGACCAGCGCGACCAGGCCGACGTAGATCACCGCGATCAGCGACAGCGCGATCACCAGCCACGCCCATTCGTTGCTGGCGTCGGGCAGGATCGGCAGGTTGAAGCGCAGGAAACCGTAACCGCCGATCTTCAGCGCGATCGCCGCCAGGATCACCGAACCGGCGGTCGGCGCTTCCACGTGCGCGTCCGGCAGCCAGGTGTGCACCGGGAACATCGGCACCTTGACTGCGAAGGCGACCAGGAAGGCGAAGAACAGCCAGGTCTGTTCCTTCGAGGTCAGCGACAGCTGGTACAGGTCGGCGAGCTGGAAGCTGCCGCCCTTCAGGTACAGGTAGATCAACCCGACCAGCATCAGCACCGAGCCGAGGAAGGTGTACAGGAAGAACTTGACCGCGGCGTAGATGCGGCGCGGGCCGCCCCAGATGCCGATGATCAGGAACATCGGGATCAGCATCGCCTCGAAGAACACGTAGAACAGCATCGCGTCGGTGGCGGAGAAGATGCCGACGGTGACGCCTTCCAGGATCAGGAACGCGGCCACGTACTGGTTGACGCGCTTGTCGATCGAGGTCCACGCGCCGATCAGCGCCAGCACCGTGACCAGCGTGGTCAGCACGATCAGCGCCACCGCGATGCCGTCGGCGCCGAGGTTGTAGCCGATGTCGTACGCCGGGATCCAGGCGTGGGTCTCGACGAACTGCAGCGCGTCGCTGGCGTAGTCGAAACCGGTGAGCAGCGGCAGGCTGAGCGCGAAGGTCAGCAACGCCACCAGCAGCGACGCCCAGCGCGCCGCACGCGCATCACGCAGGGCGAGCACCAGGGCGCCGCCGATGATCGGCAGCCAGATCAGGATGGAGAGTAGAGGCCAGTTCGACACGTGTTCTTATTCCGTACAGGTCAACGCCAGAAATGCATCAGCACGCCCAGCAGGGCAATGAGACCGACGATCATCGCGAAGGCGTAGTGATAGAGGAAACCGGATTGCGTGCGACGCAGCAGGTTGGCCGCCAGGTCGATCACGCGTGCGGTGCCGTTGACCATGACGCCCTCCACGACATGCGTATCCACCGCGCGCGACACCTTGCCCAGGCGCACGCCGCCGCCGGCGAAACCGCCGATCCAGAGCTTGTCGAAACCGTACTTGTTCTCGAGGATCCACACCGGCAGCGAGAAGGTCTTGCGCGCCTTCGCCGCCAGTTCCGGCTTCCACAGGTACAGGATCCACGCCAGGGCGAAACCGGCCAGGGTGAGGAAGAACGGTGGCTGGGTCAGGCCGTGCAGCGCGAACGCGACCGGGCCGTGGAACTCCTCGGCCAGGGCGCCGACGGTGTCGCGTGCCGGATCGTAGAAATCGACGATGCCGGTGAAGAAGCTGACCGCCTGGCCCTTGATCGCCGCCGCGGCATGGTGCCCCGCCCAGTCGGTGCCGAACAGCATCGGGCCGATGGTGAAGAAGCCGATCGCGATCGACGGGATCGCCAGCAGGATCAGCGGCACCGTCACCACCCACGGCGACTCGTGCGGTTCGTGCGCGCCATGATGGCCGTGGTGGTCGTCATGCGCATGCGCGTCGTGCGCATCGTGTGCGTGGGACTGCGCCTCTGCATCGGTGTGGGCGCTGTCGTGGTGGGCGTGCACGTCGTGCGCATGCGCATCGCGGAAGCGCTCCTGGCCGTGGAAGGTCAGGAACAGCAAGCGGAAGCTGTAGAAGCTGGTGATCAGCACGCCACCCAGCACCGCCCAGTAGCCGTAGCTGGCGATGCTCCAGAACGGCGCACCCTCGGCGTGGTGCTGGGCCGCCTCGATGATGGTGTCCTTGGAATAGAAGCCGGCAAAGAACGGGGTGCCGACCAGCGCCAGGGTGCCGATCACGCTGGTCCAGTAGGTGATCGGCATGTACTTGCGCAGGCCGCCCATCTTGCGCATGTCCTGCTCATGGTGCATGCCGATGATCACCGAGCCGGCCGCCAGGAACAGCAGCGCCTTGAAGAAGGCGTGGGTCATCAGGTGGAACACCGCCGCCGAGTACGCCGACACGCCCAACGCCACGGTCATGTAGCCCAGCTGCGACAGCGTCGAGTAGGCGACCACGCGCTTGATGTCGTTCTGCACGATGCCGATCAGGCCGGTGAAGAACGCGGTGGTGGCACCGATGAACAGCACGAAGTTCAGCGCGGTCTGCGACAACTCGAACAGCGGCGACATGCGCGCCACCATGAAGATGCCGGCGGTGACCATGGTCGCGGCATGGATCAGCGCCGAGATCGGGGTCGGGCCTTCCATCGAGTCCGGCAGCCACACATGCAGCGGAACCTGCGCCGACTTGCCCATAGCGCCGATGAACAGGCAGATGCAGATCATCGTCGGCACCGACCATACCCACGGATCGGTGAGATGGATGACGTTCTCTGCGAACGGGATGGTGATGGCGCCGGTCCACACGGTGATGGTGCCGCCGACCATGGTCGTGGCGTTCGAGAACACCAGCGAATAATCGAGCGTGCCAAACACATACAGCACCAGGGCGATGCCGAGCAGGAAGCCGAAATCGCCGACGCGGTTGACCAGGAACGCCTTCATGTTGGCGAACACCGCGGTCGGGCGCTTGAACCAGAACCCGATCAGCAGGTACGACACCAGGCCCACCGCTTCCCAGCCGAAGAACAGCTGCAGGAAGTTGTTGCTCATCACCAGGCTCAGCATCGAGAAGGTGAACAGCGAGATGTAGCTGAAGAAGCGCTGGTAGCCCGGATCGTCGGCCATGTAGCCGATGGTGTAGATGTGCACCAGCAGCGACACGAAGGTCACCACCACCATCATCATCGCGGTCAGGCGGTCGACCATGAAGCCGACGTGGGCCGAATAGTGGCCGACCTCGAAGAAGGTGTAGAGGTTCTGGTTGAACGGCGACGCGCCCTGCCCGACCAACTGGTACAGGGTCCAGCACGACAGCGCGCAACTGACCGCCACGCCGAGGATGGTGGCGAACTGTGCGCCCTTGCGACCGACCTGACGGCCGAACAGGCCGGCGATGATGCTGCCGACCAGCGGGGCCAGCACCACCGCGATCAGCAGACTCTTGGAGAGCGTAATTTCCATCTGCAGGTCAGCCCTTCAGCGAATCGACTTCGGCCACGTTGATCGTGTGGCGGGTACGGAACAGCGTCACCAGGATCGCGAGGCCGATGGCGGCTTCGGCCGCGGCCACGGTCAGGATGAAGAACACGAACAACTGGCCGGCGGCGTCGCCGAGCTCGCGCGAGAAGGCGACGAAGTTGATGTTGACCGACAGCAGCATCAGCTCGATCGACATCAGCAGCACGATGACGTTCTTGCGGTTGAGGAAGATGCCGGCCAGGGCGATGCAGAACAGCACCGCGCCGAGCGCCAGCAGATGGCCTAGGGAAATCATGGCTGGCCCTCCTGCGATGCCGGCGGAGTGTGGAGCGTGGGCTTCTCGGCGTCCATCTTGACGATGCGCAGGCGGTCGCTGGCCTTGACCCGCGACTGCTCGCCCGGGTTCTGGGTCTTGATGCCGGTGCGCTTGCGCAGGGTCAGCATCACCGCGGCGACGACCGCCACGGTCAGGATGATCGCGGCGAACTCGAACGGCAGCAGGAACTGGGTGAACAGGGTCTTGGCCAGCCAGGTGATGTTGGAGGTGTCGGCGGCCTGGGCCGCGGCGTTGTCGGCCGGGAACGGCGCCGCACTGCGCGCCTTCACGCCGATCAGGGTGACCATCTGCACCAGCATCGCCACCGCGACCACCAGGCCGACCGGCAGGTAGCGCACCCAGCCTTCGCGCATGCGGGCGGTGTCGATGTCCAGCATCATCACCACGAACAGGAACAGCACCATCACCGCGCCGACGTAGACCAGCACCAGGGTCACGCCGAGGAATTCGGCGCCCACCAGCAGCCACACGCAGGCAATGGAGAAGAACGTCAGGATCAGGCACAGCACCGCGTACACGGGGTTGCGCACGCTGATCACCGCGCCGGCGGCGACCGCGGCGATGGTGGCGAAGATCCAGAAAGCGATATTGACCCAATCCATTTCGGAACCTCAGCGGAAGGGAGCGTCGGCAGCACGGCGCTCGGCGATCTCGGCCTCGAGCCGGTCTCCGATCGCCAGCAACTGCGGCTTGGTGACGATGTTCTCGCCGCGCTTCTCGAAGTGGTACTCCAGCACCTGGGTCTCCACGATCGAATCCACCGGGCAGCTTTCCTCGCAGAAGCCGCAGTAGATGCACTTGAACAGGTCGATGTCGTAGCGGGTGGTGCGGCGGGTGCCGTCCTCGCGCTTGGTCGAGTCGATGGTGATCGCCAGCGCCGGGCACACCGCCTCGCACAGCTTGCAGGCGATGCAGCGTTCTTCGCCGTTGGGATAGCGGCGCAGCGCGTGCAGGCCGCGGAAGCGCGGCGACTGCGGGAACTTCTCCATCGGGTACAGCACGGTGTACTTGGGACGGAACGTGTACTTCAAGGTCAGCCACAGGCCGCCGAGCAGCTCGAGCAGCAACAGGCTCTTGAAGTAATGGGTGACTTTATTCATCGCTTACACACCCCTGTGGATCACACCGTAGAACACCATCAATGCCGTCACCGCGATCCACACGATCGTCAACGGAATGAACACCTTCCAGCCCAGGCGCATGATCTGGTCGTAGCGGTAGCGCGGGAAGCTGGCGCGGAACCAGATGTACGCGCTGGCGAAGAACAGCACCTTCATCAGCAGCCACGGCCAGCCGCCGGTCCAGATCCAGTTGACCCACGGCGACACGTCCGCGGTGACCCAGCCCTGGATCGGGCTCAGCCAGCCGCCCAGGAAGAAGATCGAGACCAGGAAGCTGACCAGGATCATGTTGGCGTATTCGGCCAGGAAGAACAGCGCGAACGCACCGCCCGAATACTCGACCATGTGGCCGGCGACGATTTCCGACTCGCCTTCGACCACGTCGAACGGCGCGCGGTTGGTCTCGGCCACGCCGGACACCCAGTACACGATGAACAGTGGGAACAGCGGGATCAGGAACCAGCTGAAGAACCCGGAGCTGCCGGCCTGCGCCTGCACGATCGTGCTCAGGTTCAGGCTGCCGGCGGCGATCATCACACCGACCAGGGCGAAGCCCATCGCGATCTCGTAGCTGACCACCTGCGCCGCCGAGCGCATCGCGCCGAGGAAGGCGTACTTGGAGTTGGACGCCCAGCCGGCGAGGATGATGCCGTACACGCCCAGCGAGGTCATCGCCAGCAGGTACAGCAGGCCGGCGTTGGCGTTGGACAGCACCAGCTTGGCGTCGAACGGCACCACCGCCCAGGCGGCGAAGGCCGGCGCCAGGGTGATCAGCGGCGCGATCACGAACATCGCCTTGTGCGAGCTGCTGGGCTGGATGATTTCCTTGAACAGCAGCTTGAACACGTCGGCGAAGGCCTGGAAGATGCCCATGCCCACGTACATCGGCCCGTGGCGCACGTGCATCCAGCCGATCAGCTTGCGCTCCCAGACCACGTAGAACGCCACCGAGATGATCACCGGCATGGCGATCAGCAGGATCTTCAGCACGATCCACAGGACCACGCCGAGGGCGCCCAGGCCGAGGAACCACTGGTGCAGCGGGTCGACCACGTTCAACAGCATCTCGTTCATGCAGCCACCACCGTCACCCGACCGGCGCCCAGCGGCGCGGTCGCGCCGTGGCCCGTTTCGATCCAGGCCGCGCCCGGCGCGACCCGCTTGTCCGTCGCCAGCGGCAACGTGGCGCTACCCGCCGCGGTGCCGACCTTGACCATCTGTCCGTCGCTCAGGCCCAAGCGCGCCGCCTCGTCCGGATGCAGCGCGATGCCCGGCGCGCGGTTCAGCGGATGCTGCTGCAGCGCCTGCGCGCGGCGCACCACCGCATCGGTGCGGTAGATCGCCGGACTGGCGGCCAGTTCCAGGCCCTCGTCCTGGCGCGCCGGCTGCGCCGAGCTTGCCGCGGCAACCTCGCGCGGCTGCAGGCCATCGCGCAGCCCGGCCAGGTCGATGAACTCGAAGCCGGGCAGGCCCAGCTCGCCGCCGAGCGCGCGCAGCACGCGCCAGCCCTCGCGGGCCTCGCCCGGCAGCTTGCCACCGGCGCGGGTGCGCTGGTCGCTGCCGTTGAGGTTGGTCAACGTCGCCTCGATTTCCGGCAGCGCGCCGATCGGCAGGATCACGTCGGCCACGTCACGGGTGGAGGCGCAGGCGAAGTGGCTGAACGCCACCACCTTGGCACCGGCCAGAGCGCTGCGCGCGGCCGCGGCGTCGGCGAAGTCCAGCCCCGGCTCCAGGCCGTAAAGCACATAGGCGCTGCGCGGTTCGGCCAGCATCGCCGCGGCGTTGCGGCCGCGCGGCAACACGCCGTAGCGCGACAGGCCGAGCGCGTTGGCGCCCTGCGGGATGCGGCACAGCGCCGCGCCGGTGGCGGCGGCGAAGTCGCGCGCACCCGCACGCAGTGCGGCGGCCTGCGGATGGTTCTCCACCAGCGCGCCGACGATCAGCACCGCACGGCCGGCACCCTGCACCGCTTCGCGCAGCGCGCCATCGGCCAACGCTTCGGCGAACTTCGACGGCGCCACGATCTGGCGGCCGGCCTGGTCGAAGGCCACATCGAAATCGACCGGATTGATCGAATACACCTTGGTCTGGCGCTGCATCCGCGCCTTGCGCAGGCGTGCATGCAGCAGCGGCAGTTCATGGCGCAGGTTGCTGCCCAGGATCACCACCACGTCGGCCTGCTCGATCTCCGCCAGCGGCAGCGCGAACGGCTCGACCAGCGCGGCATCGGAGAAGTCGCGGTTGTACACGCGGTGATCGAGGTTGCCGCTGTCCAGGCCCTCGGCCAGGCGCGCCAGCAGCGCGCCCTCCTCGTTGGAGGTGGACGGATGCGCGAGCACGCCCAGCGCGTCGCCACGGTTGGCCTTGAGGATCTCGCTCGCGGCGGAAAGCCCTTCGGCCCACGACACCTCGCGCCACTGCCCGTCGACCTTGCGCATCGGCCGCAGTGCGCGGTCCTCGGCGTACAGGCCCTGGTGCGAGTAGCGGTCGCGGTCGGACAGCCAGCACTCGTTGACCGCTTCGTTGTCGCGCGGCACGGTGCGCAGCACTTCGCCGCGGCGCACGTGCAGGAACAGGTTGGAGCCCATCGCGTCGTGGTAGCCCAGCGACTCGCGCGCCACCAGTTCCCAGGGGCGCGCACGGAACTGGAACACCTTGTTGGTCAGCGCGCCCACCGGGCACACGTCGACCACGTTGCCGGACAGCTCGGTGGTCAGCGGCTTGCCGTCGTAGGTGCCGATCTGCAGGTTCTCGCCGCGGTACATGCCGCCCAGCTCGTAGGTGCCGGCGATGTCAGCGGTGAAGCGCACGCAGCGCGTGCACTGGATGCAGCGGGTCATCTCGGTGGCGACCAGCGGCCCGATGTCCTCGTCCGGCACCACGCGCTTGCGCTCGTTGAAGCGGCTGACCGAGCGGCCATAGCCCAGCGACACGTCCTGCAACTCGCACTCGCCGCCCTGATCGCAGATCGGGCAGTCCAGCGGATGGTTGATCAGCAGGAATTCCATGACGCTGCGCTGGTACTTCAGCGCCTTGTCGCTGCGCGTCTGCACCTTCATGCCGTCCATGACCGGCGTGGCGCAGGCCGGCGACGGCTTGGGCGACTTCTCGACGTCGACCAGGCACATGCGGCAGTTGGCCGCGATCGGCAGCTTCTCGTGGTAGCAGAAGCGCGGGATCGGAATGCCGGCCTTGTCGGCGGCCTGGATGATCATCGAGCCCTTCGGCACGACCAGCGACTGGCCGTCGATCTCGACGGTCACATGGCCTTCCGGCACGACCGCGGGGGTCGCGCCGGGATTGTTGGGTTGCGCGCTCATGCGGCGGCTGCCTCCACCTTCTTGCCGTCAACCATCGAATGACCGTTGACGATGTAGTACTCGAATTCGTCCCAGAACTGGCGCAGGAAGCCCTGGATCGGCCAGGCCGCCGCCTCGCCGAAGGCGCAGATGGTGTGGCCTTCGATCTGCCCGGCGACGGTGCGCAGCTGGTGCAGGTCTTCCATCGTCGCCTTGCCGGCGACGATGCGCTCCAGCACGCGGTGCATCCAGCCGGTGCCTTCGCGGCACGGGGTGCACTGGCCGCAGGACTCCTTGTGGAAGAACTGCGAGATGCGGCAGGCGAACTTCACGCAGCACACGCTGTCGTCCAGCACCACGATCGCGCCCGAGCCCAGGCCGGTGCCCAGCGCGCGCAGGGTGTCGTAGTCCATCTGCAGGCCCTTGAGCTGCTCAGCCTTCAGCACCGGCATCGACACGCCGCCCGGGATCGCGCCCTTGAGGGTGCGGCCCGGCTTCAGCCCGCCGGCCATTTCCAGCAGTTCGTCGAAGGTGGTGCCCAGCGGCACCTCGAAGTTGCCGCCCTTCTGCACGCATCCGGAGACCGAAAAGATCTTCGGGCCGCCGTTCTTGGTCTTGCTCAGCCCCAGGAACCATTCCGGGCCGTTGCGGATGATCGCCGGCACCGAGGCGTAGGTCTCGGTGTTGTTGATCGTCGACGGCTTGCCGTACAGGCCGAAGTTGGCCGGGAACGGCGGCTTGTAGCGCGGCTGGCCCTTCTTGCCTTCCAGCGACTCCATCAGCGCGGTCTCTTCGCCGCAGATGTAGGCGCCGGCGCCCAGCGCGCCATAGATGTCGATGTCGATGCCGCTGCCGAGGATGTCCTTGCCCAGCCAGCCATTGGCGTAGGCATCGGCCAGGGCCTGTTCGAAGTTCTCGAACGGCTCGTGGTGGAACTCGCCGCGCAGGTAGTTGTAGCCCACGGTGGAGCCGGTGGCGTAGCAGGCGATGGCCATGCCCTCCACCACCGAATGCGGGTTGTAGCGCAGGATGTCGCGGTCCTTGCAGGTACCCGGCTCGGACTCGTCCGAGTTGCACAGGATGTACTTCTGCGGCGCGCCCTTGGGCATGAACGACCACTTCAGGCCGGTCGGGAAGCCGGCGCCGCCACGGCCGCGCAGGTTCGACTGCTTGACCATCTCGATCACCTGCTCCGGCGGGATCTTCTCTTCGAGGATCTTGCGCAGCGCAGCGTAGCCACCGGTCTTCAGGTAGCTTTCGTAGGACCACGGGGTGTCGTAGTGCAGCGTGGTGTACACCACCTGGTGCGGCTGCGGCGCGGGGCCGACCGGACCGGTGGGAGCGTGGGGATGCTGTGCCATTGCCGTTACTCCAACCCGTCCAGCAATTCGTCGACCTTGTCCTTGGTCAGATGCTCGTGGTAGTGGCCGTTGATGACCATCATCGGCGCGCCTGCGCAACCGGCCAGGCATTCTTCCTCGCGCTTGAGGTAGACGCGGCCGTCGGCGGTGGACTGGCCCAGCTTGCAGCCGAGCTTCTTCTCGGCGTGCGCGACCAGGTCCTCGGCACCGTTGAGCCAGCAGCTGATGTTGGTGCAGAACGCGACGTTGTTGCGGCCGACCTTCTCGGTCTCGAACATCGAGTAGAAGCTGGCGACCTCGTAGGCCCACACCGGCGGCAGTTCCAGGTACTTGGCCACGCCGGCGATCAACTCGTCGGTCAGCCAGCCCTGGTTCTGTTCCTGCGCCGCGTGCAAGCCCTGCAGCACCGCCGAGCGCTTGCGGTCCGGCGGGAACTTGGCCAGCCAGTGATCGATGTGCGCGCGCGTCTTGTCGCTCAGCACCACCATCGGATCGACGTCGCGCGCCGCTTCGAAATTACCTGTCGCCTTCATCGGTCGACCTCACCAAACACCAGATCATAGGTACCAATCATCGCCACCACGTCGGCCAGCATGTGGCCGCGCACGATCGCGTCCATCGACGACAGATGGGCGAAGCCCGGCGCGCGCAGGTGCACGCGGAACGGCTTGTTGGCGCCGTCGGACATCAGGTAGCAGCCGAACTCGCCCTTCGGCGCTTCGACCGCGCAGTAGGTCTCGCCGGCCGGCACGCAGTAGCCTTCGCTGAACAGCTTGAAGTGGTGGATCAGCGCTTCCATGTCGTCCTTCATATCGGCGCGCTTGGGCGGCGCCACCTTGAAGTTCTCGACCATGACCGGGCCCGGGTTGGCCTTCAGCCACTGCACGCACTGCTTGATGATGCGGTTGGACTCGCGCATCTCGGCCACGCGCACCAGGTAGCGGTCGTAGCAGTCGCCGTTAGTGCCGAGCGGGATGTCGAAATCGACGCTGTCATACTTGGCGTAGGGCTGCTTCTTGCGCAGATCCCAGGCGATGCCCGAGCCGCGCAGCATCACGCCGGTCATGCCCCAGCCGTAGGCCTGCTCCGGCGTGACCACGCCGATGCCGACGGTGCGCTGCTTCCAGATGCGGTTGTCGGTGAGCAGCGTTTCGTACTCGTCGACGCGGCCCGGGAAGGTATTGGTGAAGTCTTCCAGGAAGTCGAGCATCGAGCCTTCGCGCGCGGCATTGAGCCGCTTCAGCGCATTGCCCTTGTGCCAGCGCGATTCCTGGTACTTCGGCATGCGGTCCGGCAGGTCGCGGTAGACGCCGCCCGGACGGTAGTAGGTCGCGTGCATGCGCGCGCCCGACACCGCCTCGTACACGTCCATCAGCTCTTCGCGCTCGCGGAACGCGTACAGCATCACCGCCATCGCGCCCAGATCCAGGCCGTTGGAGCCGACCCACATCAGGTGGTTCAGGATGCGGGTGATCTCGTCGAACATGGTGCGGATGTACTGCGCACGCTCCGGCGCCTCGATCCCCATCAGGGTCTCGATCGCACGCACGTAGGCGTGCTCGTTGCACATCATCGACACGTAGTCCAGGCGATCCATGTAGCCGATCGACTGGTTGAACGGCTTGGACTCGGCCAGCTTCTCGGTGCCACGGTGCAGCAGGCCGATGTGCGGATCGGCGCGGACCACGGTCTCGCCGTCCATCTCGAGGATCAGGCGCAGCACGCCGTGCGCGGCCGGATGCTGCGGGCCGAAGTTCATCGTGTAGTTGCGGATCTCCTGCTTGGCTTCGGCAGGATTGCTGGCGAACCCGTCGTGCGCCTGGTGGTACTCGCTCACTTGGCGGACTCCTTCTGTGCTTCGCCCGCCGCGGTCTGGTAGCGCGCATCGTCGCGGATCACACGCGGCACGCCCACGCGCGGCTCCACCGAGGTCACCGGCTCGTAGATCACGCGCTGCTTCTCTTCGTCGTAGCGCACTTCGACGTTGCCGATCAGCGGGAAATCCTTGCGGAACGGATGACCGACGAAGCCGTAGTCGGTGAGGATGCGGCGCAGGTCCGGGTGACCGGAGAACACCACGCCGAACAGGTCGAACGCCTCGCGCTCGAACCAGTTCGCGCCCGGCCAGATGTCGGTGACCGAGGCCACCACCGGCAGGTCTTCGTTCGGCGCGTAGCAACGCACGCGCAGGCGCTGGTTGTGGCGGTAGGAGATCAACTGCGCCAGCACGGCGTAGCGCTGCTGAGGGACCGGCAACGGCTGCGCGCCGCCGGCGGCCTCGCCACTGGGAAACTCGCCCCAGGCGAAACGGCCCACGGCCTTGCCTTCGACGCCGCGGCTGAAGCCGTGCGAGGACACGTCCGAGGTATCCCACTCGTCGCTGCCGTAGCCCAGGTAGTCCACGCCGCACAGGTCGGACAGCTGTTCGAAACCGAACTCGTCGCGCAGCGCCAGGCAGGTGGCGTGCCAGGCGTCGGCCGGCACTTCCAGGGTGACTTCGCCGCGCGGAAGGGCCACGAAGACCTGGCTGCCGGGGAAACGGGCGCCGAGTCGGTCGCTAAAGGAAGATGCTTGCTCTGCCATGGGGGCTTGGCGTGCTCTCGAGGAAAGAGGAATCAGCGCGCGATGGTCTGGGTTCGCCAGATCTTCTTCTGCAACTGCAAGATGCCGTAGACCAGGGCCTCGGCGGTCGGCGGGCAACCGGGGACATAGACGTCCACCGGCACGATGCGGTCGCAACCGCGCACCACCGAATACGAGTAATGGTAGTAGCCGCCGCCGTTGGCGCAGCTGCCCATCGAGATGACCCACTTCGGGTCCGGCATCTGGTCGTAGACCTTGCGCAGCGCCGGGGCCATCTTGTTGACCAGGGTGCCGGCGACGATCATCACGTCGGACTGGCGCGGCGACGGGCGGAACACCACGCCGTAGCGGTCCAGGTCCAGGCGCGCGGCGCCGGCGTGCATCATCTCGACCGCGCAGCAGGCCAGGCCGAAGGTCATCGGCCACATCGAGCCGGTGCGCGCCCAGTTCAGCAGCGCGTCGACGCTGGTGGTGACGTAGCCCTTTTCCAGCAGCGGGTTCTCGCCTTCGGGACGCAGGATGTCGTCCACCCGCCCTTCCGGGATCGGGTTGGTCATCAGGCGATCCAGGGTCTGAATCACTCCCATTCCAGCGCTCCCTTCTTCCACACGTAGACAAAACCGAGGAACAACATGCCGACGAACAGGCCCATGGTGACCAGGGAGCGAGCGCCCAGGTCCATGAACACCTGCGTCCACGGCACGATGAAGATGATTTCCAGATCGAAGACGATGAACTGGATGGCGATCAGGTAGTAGCGCACGTCGAACTTCATGCGCGCGTCCTCGAAGGCCTCGAAGCCGCACTCGTACGGCGAGAGCTTCTTCAGGTCGGGACGCCGGGGACCGAGGAAGCGCCCCACCAGCATCAGCGCGACGCCGATACCGGTGGCCACGATCAGAAACAGCAGGGTCGGCAAATATTCGGCCAGCACTCGCAATTCTCTCTTGCCTGTGCCCGCGCGCGTGCCGCGCAGGCATGGGATAGACGATTCTCCGGGCAGAGGCGTGACGCCCTTGCGCAGAAACCGTAGCCAAACAATGGTGCCCAAGAGGGGACTCGAACCCCTACGACCTAAGTCGCTACCACCTCAAGGTAGTGCGTCTACCAATTCCGCCACCTGGGCTTGCGTAAAACCTGCGCGGCAATCCCGCCGCGCAGCATATTGTAACCGTCTTCAGTCTTTCTGCGACGGGGCAGGCGACTTTTCTTGCGCTTTTTCCGGCGCCTGCTGGGCAGCCGGGGCGGCGGCGGGCGCCGCCGGAGCCGCGGCGGCGGCCGACGGCGCCTGCGGGACCGACAACTCGCCGGCCGGCGCGGCCGGCGCCGGGGTGGCGGACTGCGACATCACGCCCAGGTTGGCGTCGGCCGGACGCGCACTGTGGCCGGCGTACCAGGCCATGAACAGGCTGATGGCGAAGAACACCACCGCCAGCCACTTGGTCGACTTGGACAGGAAGTTGGACGCGCCGCGCGATCCGAACACCGTGCCGGACGCGCCGGCGCCGAACCCGGAACCCGCCGCCGCACCGGCGCCGCGCTGCATCAGGATCAGCGCGATCATCGCGATCGCCACCAGCACGTAGACCACATTGAGGATGACCATCAGCATTTCGAAATCCGTCCGGACAGTACGACTTGGGGGACGAACGGCCGCCATCGGCAGCCGTTCGCTCAACAGGCGGCCGCCGCTCGCACGATGGCCAGAAATTCCGCGGCGACCAGCGAGGCGCCGCCTACCAGCCCGCCATCGACATCCGGCTGTGCGAACAGCTCGGCCGCGTTGTCGGGCTTGACGCTGCCGCCATACAGGATCGGCAACGAATCCGCGATTCTAGCATCGCGGGCCGCCACTTCGCCACGGATGAACGCATGCACCGCCTGCGCCTGCGCCGGGCTGGCGGTGCGGCCGGTGCCGATCGCCCAGACCGGCTCGTAGGCCACCACGGCCCGGGCGAAGCCCTCGGCGCCGACCAGCTCCAGCACCGGCGCCAGTTGCGCGGCGATGACCGCCTCGGTGCGCCCGGCCTCGCGCTGCTCCAGGGTCTCGCCCACGCACAGGATCGGGACCAGCCCGGCGTGCAGGGCGGCGGCGAACTTGCGCGCGACCAGTTCGCTGCTCTCCTGATGGTACTGGCGCCGCTCCGAATGCCCGACCAGACCGTAGTCGGCGCCCACGTCGACCAGCATCGCCGCCGACACCTCGCCGGTATAGGCGCCCTTCTCGTTGCTGCTGACGTCCTGCGCGCCGAAGCGCAGCAGCCGGTCCTCGAAATGCTCGATCAGGTCGCCCAGGTACGGCAGCGGCGGCAAAATCACCACCTCCACCTCGTGCTCGGCCGCGTGCAGCCCGGCGACGATCTCCCGCACCAGGGCGGCAGCGAAGTGGCGGGTTCCATGCAATTTCCAGTTTCCGGCTACGATCTTGCGTCGCATCGGCGCATCTCCGGCGAAAAAGTGCCGAGAGGATAGCCGATGCGCCGCCAAGGGCAGGCATCGTCCCCACCGCCCCGCCCTCCCCCGCCGCCTGCTCCATGCCAGAGACCGCCATGACCCAGTTCCCCGGCTACGCCCTGATCACCGGCGCCTCCAGCGGCATCGGCCGCGAGATCGCCCGCGAATACGCCCGCCGCGGCGTGCCGCTGATCCTGACCGCGCGCCGCGAGGCACAGTTGCAGGCGCTGGCCGCCGAACTGCGGCCGCAGGTGCCGGTGGAGGTGCTGGTCGCCGACCTGGCCGATCCGGCCGCGCCGGCCGCACTGGTGGCCGAGATCGAACGGCGCGGGCTGGCAGTGCGGATCCTGGTCAACAACGCCGGCTACGGCGTGCCCGGCCGCTACATCGCCCAGGACTGGGCGGTGCACGCGGCGTTCCTGCAGGTGATGGTCGGCGCCGTGTGCGAACTGACCTGGCGGCTGCTGCCGGCGCTGCGCGCCAGCGGCCACGGCCGCATCCTCAATGTCGCCTCGTTCGCCGCCCTGGTCCCCGGCGCCGACGGCCACACCCTGTACGCGGCGGCGAAGAGCTTCATGCTGCGCTTCAGCGAATCGCTGGCCCTGGAGAACGCCGACCGCGGGGTCGGCGTCTGCGCGCTGTGCCCCGGCTTCACCTGGTCCGAGTTCCACGACGTCACCGGCAACCGTGAACAGATGAACGCGCTACCGCGCTGGATCTGGCTGCAGACCGCCGCGGTGGCCCGCGCCGGCATCGACGGCGCCGAACGCGGCAAGGTGCGGGTGGTCCCCGGCGCGGTCTACCGCGCCCTGCTCGGCCTGACCGCGCTACTGCCCAATGCCTTGTTGCTGCGGCTGATGGGCCGCGGCTCGGGACGGATCAGAAATGCTGGGATTGGGGATTAGGGAGCCGGGATTGGCAAAAGCGGGATAGCCGCGATCTGCCACCCCGCGCGGGATCCGCTCTTGCGAATCCCCAATCCCCACTCCCGACTCCCCGCCTCACTTCAGCTTGATTTCGCGCAACCGCTCTTCCAGATACCCCTGCGCGGTGATCGGCTCGGGATAGCGGCTGGGGTTGTCGGCGCTGACGCAGGACGGCAGCACGTCGATCACGAAGTCCGGGTTCGGGTGCAGGAAGAACGGCACCGAGTAGCGCGGCTGGCGTGCCTGCTCGCCCGGCGGGTTGACCACGCGGTGGGTGGTCGAGGGATACACGTGGTTGGTCAGGCGCTGCAGCATGTCGCCGATGTTGACCACGATGGTGTCGGCATCGGAGGTGAACGGCACCCACTCGCCCTGCTTGGACTTCACTTCCAGACCGGCGGCGCTGGCGCCGACCAGCAGGGTGATCAGGTTGATGTCCTCGTGGGCGCCGGCGCGCACGTTGGGAATGTCGTCGGCGGTGATCGGCGGGTAATGGATCGGGCGCAGGATCGAATTGCCCGAATCGGTCTTGTCGACGAAGTAGTGCTCGGGCAGGCCGATGTGCAGGGCCAGCGCCGACAGCACGCGCGCACCGAGCTGGTCCAGCGCCTGGTACAGGCCGTAGCCGTGGGTGCGGAAACCGGGCACCTCGCTCGGCCACAGGTTCGGCGGCATCACCGCGCGGTACGGGGAGTCGTCGGCGATCTCGCGGCCGATGTGCCAGAACTCCTTCAGGTCGAAATGCTTGGAGTCCTTGGCGGTCTCCACGCCGAAGGCGGTGTAGCCGCGCGCGCCGCCGCTGCCGGGCAGGTGGTATTTGCGCTTGGTCTCTTCGGGCAGGGCGAAGAACGCCTTGAACACGTCGTAGGCCGCGTCGATCTGCGCCTGGGCGATACCGTGGTTGCGGATGCCGGCGAAGCCCCACTCGCGGTAGGCCGCGCCCAGTTCGGCGACGAAGGCGTCGCGGTCGCGCGCACTGGAAGGATCGCTGAAGCGGGTGATGTCGAGGGTGGGAATGCGCGCAGTCATGGCAGGAACCGTCATCTCGTGAAGGGGACAAACGCCGCGCTCAGCGCAGCAGGCGATACAGCAGGTAGAACGTGACCGCCTTGGCGACGATCACGAAGAGGGCAATGGCGATCGACTCACGCCGCGTCACGGACCGCCTCGGCCAGCGCGTCCAGGGTCTGCCGCATCAGCGCGGCATCGTCGGCCTCGACCGTGACCCGCACCACCGGCTCGGTGCCGGAGGCGCGCAGGAAGGCACGTCCGCGCCCCTGCACCGCCGCCTGCGCCGCGGCCAGCGCGGCCTTCACGGTGTCGGCCTCGAGCGGGCGCACGCCCGGCTGCAGGCGCACGTTGACGGTCTGCTGCGGCACCCTCTGCAGCCCGGCCAGCGCCTGCCGCAGGGTCTGCCGCGAGCGCTTGAGCACTTCCAGCACCTGCAGCGCGCTGACGATGGCGTCGCCGGTGGTGGCGCGATCCAGGCACAGCATGTGCCCGGAAGCCTCGCCGCCAAGCACCCCGCCCTGTTCGACCAGCGCCTGGTGCACGTGGCGGTCGCCGACCTTGGCGCGCAGGAACGGCACCTGCAACGCGGCCAGCGCCCGTTCCAGGCCGTAGTTGGTCATCAGCGTGCCGACCACCGGGCCGTGCAAGCGGCCACTGGCCTGCCAGCCGCAGGCCAGCACGTACAGCAGGCCGTCGCCATCGACCGGGTTGCCCTGGTCGTCGGCCATCAGCACCCGGTCGCCGTCGCCGTCGAAGGCGATGCCCAGGTGCGCGCCATGGTCGCGCACGTTGGCGGCAAGATTGTCGATGTGCATCGAACCGACGCCGGCGTTGATGTTGAGCCCGTCCGGCGCCGCGCCGATCGCGATCACCTCCGCACCCAGTTCGCGGAACAGCAGCGGCGCGATGTGGTAGGTCGCGCCGTGCGCGCAGTCCAGCACCAGCTTCAGCCCGCGCAGGTCGAAACCGCGCGGCACGCTGGCCTTGCAGAACTCGATGTAGCGGCCGATCGCCTCGCGCGCGCGCATCGCCTTGCCCAGGCGCTCGGACTCGACCGTGGCGAACGGCGCGTCCAGCGCGGCCTCGATCGCCTGCTCGGTGGCGTCGTCGAGCTTCTCGCCGTGGGCGGAAAAGAACTTGATGCCGTTGTCGTAGTGCGGATTGTGCGAGGCGCTGATGACGATGCCGGCATCGGCGCCGAGGGTGAGCGTGAGAAACGCCACCGCCGGGGTCGGCATCGGCCCGAGCAACTGCACGTTGGCGCCGGCCGCGACCAACCCAGCCTCCAGCGCCGACTCGAACATGTAGCCGGAGATGCGCGTGTCCTTGCCGATCACCACGGTCGGCCGTGCGGTACCGCCGGCGACCAGCACGCGACCCAGCGCATTGCCCAGGCGCATCACGAAATCGGCGGAAATCGCGCCCTGCCCGACCCGGCCACGGATGCCGTCGGTGCCGAAGTATTTGCGTTGGCTCATCGGAACGGGATTCGGGATTCGGAATTCGGGATTCGTTCAACGCACGGGATCCGAGCGAACTCAGCGAACCGGGCACGCGCAGCGCCACGATTCCCGCATCCCGCATCCCGAATCCCGGCGCTGGTCATGCCAGCGCTTCCGTCTTCGCCGGGGTCGGCTGCCGCATCATCAGCGCCAGCAGTTCGGACAGGCGGTCGCGCAGTTCGCGGCGGTCGCAGATCTGGTCGATGGCGCCGTGCTCGAGCAGGAACTCCGAGCGCTGGAAGCCTTCCGGCAGGGTCTCGCGCACCGTCTGCTCGATCACCCGTGGGCCGGCGAAGCCGATCAGCGCGTACGGCTCGGCGATGTTGATGTCGCCGAGCATGGCGAAGCTGGCCGACACGCCACCGGTGGTGGGATGGGTCAGCACCGATACGTACGGCAGGCCGGCTTCGCGCAGGCGACCGAGCGCGGCCGAGGTCTTGGCCATCTGCATCAGCGAGAACAGGCCTTCCTGCATGCGCGCGCCGCCGCTGGCAGAGAAGCACACGAACGGCGCGCCGATCTTCAGCGCGGTCTCCGCGGCCAGGGCGAAACGCTCGCCGACCACCGAGCCCATCGAACCGCCCATGAAGGCGAAATCGAACGAGGCCGCGACCAGCGGCTGGCCCTTGAGCAAGCCCTGCATCGCCACCAGCGCGTCGTATTCGCCGGTGCTCTTCTGCGAGGCCTTGATGCGCTCGCCGTACTTCTTCTGGTCCTTGAACTTGAGCGCGTCGGTCGGGCCCAGGCGCGCACCGATCTCGGTCGGCGCGGTGTCGGCGTCAAACAACGCAGCCAGGCGCGCGCGCGCGCGGATCGCCATGTGGTGGCCGCACTTCGGGCACACCTCCAGGTTCTCCTCCAGCTCCGGCCGGTACAGCACGGCGCTGCAGTTGGGGCACTTCTCCCACAAACCTTCAGGAACGCTGCGCTTCTTGCTGGGCGTGTTGTCGGTGCGAATGCCCGAAGGCATCAATTTGCTGAGCCAACTCATGCGATGTGACGATCCATTGGGCGGCCGCGAGAGCCGCAGAGGGGCGACAGTCTAACTCGGTCCCCCGCTGGCCTGCAGACGGTGGCGCATGGAGCGGCCAGGCCGGCAGGCATCGGCGCGGATCGCCAGCCGGGCGCCCTGTCGCGCCTCACCCACCGCGTGACCTGCGGCGTCGCCGCAGCCACCCTGGGCAGGCGACGACCGGACCGGACCAGCGGCCGTGTGCGCCATCCGAGCCGCCATGCGTGCGCCGCAGGATTCGCATGGACAGCGGGATGCGGCATCGCCGCAAACGCGAACGCCCGCGCAAGGCGGGCGTTCGCATACAGACCAGGCGTGGCTCAGCCCGCGTCCAGTGCCTGCCGCAGCGGCGTCAGGAACGCCAGGGCGGCGTCGCGCGCGGCCTGCGGACTGGTCGCCTCGGCCAGCGCCGCGACCAGCGCGCTGCCGACCACCACCCCGTCGGCGTCGACCGCCATGGCCTTGGCGCTGGCGGCGTCCTTGATGCCAAAGCCGGCCACAACCGGCACCGCGCAGCGCGCGCGCAGCTGGCGCAGGCGATCGCCGGCGGCGCGGGTATCCAGGCGGTCGGCGCCGGTCACGCCGGCGAAGCTGACGTAGTACAGATAACCACGCGCTGCATCGCACAACAGGTCGATGCGCGCATCGCTGGTGGTCGGCGAGGCCAGCACGATCAGGTCCAGCCCGGTCTCGGCGAAGATGGCCAGAGTTTCGGCCGATTCCTCCGGCGGCAGATCGACCAGCAGCACGCCGTCCACGCCGGCAGCCACCGCTTCCTCGGCGAAGCGCGCCGTGCCGTGGATCTCGACCGGGTTGAGGTAGCCCATCAGCACCACCGGGGTGGTCGCGTCGTCGCGGCGGAACGCGCTGACCGTCTCCAGCACGTAGCGCAGGCCGGCGCCGCGCGCCAGCGCGCGCTCGGAGCTGCGCTGGATGGTCGGGCCGTCGGCCATCGGGTCGGAGAACGGCACGCCCAGCTCGATCACATCGGCACCGGCCTCGACCAGCGCGTGCATCGCCGGCACGGTCGCATCCAGCGACGGATCACCGGCGGTGAGGAAGGGGATCAGGGCCTTGCGGCGTCGGGAATCGAGTCGGGCGAATGTATCGGCGATGCGCTTCATGTGGGACCTATGCGCCCCTCTCCCGGAGGAAGAGGGGTTGCGGTGAGGGTAAGGAAACGTGAGTGCACGGGGCTGCGCCCGTATCCTCATCCGGCGCTTCGCGCCACCTTCTCCCGCAGGAGAAGGGCAAAGCGTTACAGCGTCAGCCCTTCGCGCGCGGCGATGGTGTGCACGTCCTTGTCGCCGCGGCCGGACAGGTTGCACAGCACCAGCGCGTCCTTGGGCAACTCGCGCGCCAGCTTGATCGACTGCGCCACGGCGTGGCTGGACTCCAGCGCGGCGAGGATGCCCTCGGTATGCGCCAGCAGGTGGAACGCCGCCAGCGCCTCGTCGTCGGTGATGCCCTGGTAGATGGCGCGGCCGCTGTCGGCCAGGAACGCGTGCTCCGGGCCCACGCCCGGGTAGTCCAGGCCGGCGGACACCGAATGGGTCTCGACGATCTGCCCGTCGTCGTCGCAGATCACGTAGGTGCGGTTGCCGTGCAGCACGCCCGGGCGGCCGGCGGCGATCGAGGCGGCATGGCGGCCGCTGCCGATGCCGTCGCCGGCGGCCTCGGCGCCGTAGATCTTCACCGAGGCATCGTTGAGGAAGGCATGGAACAGGCCGATGGCGTTGCTGCCGCCACCCACGCAGGCGCTGATCGCGTCCGGCAGGCGGCCGTAGTCGCGCAGCATCTGTTCGCGCGCCTCGCGGCCGACGATGGCGTTGAAGTCGCGCACCATGCGCGGGTACGGATCGGGGCCGGCGACGGTGCCGATGATGTAGAAGGTGTCCTGCACGTTGGTCACCCAGTCGCGCATCGCCTCGTTGAGCGCGTCCTTGAGCGTGGCCGAGCCGGAGTGCACCGGCACCACCGTGGCGCCGAGCAGCTTCATCCGGTAGACGTTGATCTTCTGCCGCTCGATGTCGGTGGCGCCCATGTACACCACGCATTCCAGGCCCAGCCGCGCGGCCACGGTGGCGCTGGCCACGCCGTGCTGGCCGGCGCCGGTCTCGGCGATGATGCGGGTCTTGCCCATGCGGCTGGCCAGCAGCGCCTGGCCGATGGTGTTGTTGATCTTGTGCGCGCCGGTGTGGTTCAGGTCCTCGCGCTTGAGCAGGATCTGCGCGCCGCCGACTTCGCGGCTGAGCCGCTCGGCGTGGTAGATCGGGCTGGGGCGGCCGACATAGTGGATCAGGTCCTTGTCGTAGGCGGCGATGAAGGCCGGATCCTGGCGCGCGGCGTCGTAGGCGGCGGCCAGTTCCTGCAGCGGGCCGATCAGGGTCTCGGCGACGAAGCGACCGCCGTAGCGGCCGAAATGGCCGGCGGCGTCGGGATAGGCATGGAAGTCGCTGACGGGGACAGAGGACATGGCGCAACCGGGATCAACAGGACAGGCAAGCACTTTAGCGCACACGTTCTCGCAGAAAAACCGATAAAGTCTGCACGGATCCGTCAGGAAAACTCACATGACCAGCACGCGCCGCCTGCCCTCGCTCAACGCCATGCGCGCGTTCGAGGCCGCCGCGCGGCTGCGCAGCGTCGGCGCCGCGGCGGCGGAACTGCATGTCACCCACGGCGCGGTCAGCCGCCAGGTGCGGCTGCTGGAACAGGAACTGGGACTGCCGCTGCTGCAGCGCGACGGCCGCGGCATCCGCCCGACCGCCGCCGGCACGCGCCTGTGCGACGCCGCCGGCGCGGCGTTCGCACAGTTGCACGAGGCGGTGGCGGAGCTGCGCCGCCCGGCGCGCCCGGCCGCGCTGGTGCTGGGCTGTCCGGGCAGCATCCTGGCCCGCTGGATGATCCCGCGACTGCAGGCGCTGCAGCGCGACCTGCCAACGCTGACCCTGCACCTGTCCGCGCACGAGGGCGACTTCGCCGCCGACCTGGACGGCCTGGATGCCGCGCTGCTGCTGGGCCAGGCGCCGTGGCCGGCGGACTGGCAGGTCCGCGTACTGGCGCCGGAGCGGATCGGCCCGGTGCTCAGCCCCACCCTGCCGCAGGCACCGGCACTGGCCACGGCCGCGCCGGCGGCGCTGCAGGAACTGCCACTGCTGCATACGGTGTCGCGGCCGCAGGCGTGGCCGGCCTGGGCCGAGGCGCAGGGACTGGCACCGGCGCAATTGCGCTACGGCACCGGCTTCGAGCACCTGTACTACCTGCTGGAAGCGGCGCTGGCGGGGATCGGCGTGGCGATCGCGCCGCAACCGCTGGTCGCCGATGATCTGGCCAATGGCCGCCTACTGGCGCCTTGGGGTTTCGTCGAAACCGGCGGACAGTGGGCGCTGTGCACGCGCCGCGATGTCCAGGATCGGCGGGTCGACGCGCTGGCACAGTGGCTGACGCAGGAACTGCAGCGCTGACGTCGCCGCAGCGCAGGCCGCGTCGCCACAGCCTGCCAACCTTTCAGCCGCGACGTGGCGACGCGCTCAGCAGTTGGTGTTCAACTCGTGACAGTCGGCGCGGCGCACTTCCTCGACGAACTTGCGCATCTTGTGGCCGTCCTTGATCCCGGGCTGGCTTTCGATGCCGCTGGACACGTCCACGCCCCACGGCAGGGTGCCGATGATCGCGTCGAACACGTTGTCGCCAGTGATGCCGCCGGCGAGCAGGAACGGCCGGTGCAGGCCGGTCGGCAACCGCGACCAGTCAAAGGTCTTGCCCGAGCCGCCGCTCTCGCCGGGGGCGTGGCTGTCGAACAGGAAGCCGGCGGCATTGGGAAACTGCAGCTGCAGGGTGCGCGCGTTGATCTCGCCGCCGCCCATCGGTATCGCCTTCAGGTACGGCAGGTTGAAGCTGCGGCAGAAGCCGTCGTCCTCGTCGCCGTGGAACTGCAGCAGGGTCGGACGCACCGTGCGCAGCACCTCGCGCACCTCGTCCTTGGGGTTGTCGCGGAACAACGCCACCACGTCCACCATCGGCGCGGCGGCCTGGCGCATGGCCCGCGCCTCGGCCGGCGCCACCCGCCGCGGGCTGCCATGGGCGAACACGAACCCGATCGAATCCACGCCCAACTCGCCTGCCAGGCGGATGTCGCCGGCGCGGGTCATGCCGCAGAACTTGATGCGGGTGCGATACAACGTGCGATTCATAGCGTGACCTCGTCCGGAAGCGTCCAGTGGGCGGGATAGAGGGGACCGACGAAGACCAGGCCCTGCGGCGGCGCCGTGGGACCGGCGACGCGGCGGTCGCGTCCCGCGAGCAACTCGCCAATCCAGGACGCCGGCTTTTCGCCCGTCCCCACCATGACAAGGGAACCAACGATATTGCGCACCATGTGATGAAGGAATGCATTGGCCTGGACCTGGATCTCGACCAGCTCGCCGCTGCGGCTCACCGCGATCGACTGCAGCTCGCGACGCGCATGCAGCGCCTGGCACTGCACGCTGCGGAAAGCGCTGAAGTCCTGCTCGCCCAGCAAGGCCTGCGCCGCCGCGTGCATGGCCTCGGCCTGCAGCGGCCGCCGCTCCCAGCTCAGGGTCTGCCGGTACAGCGCCGGGCGTACCTGGCGGTTGAGCAGGCGGTAGCGGTAGCGGCGCGCGCGGGCGGAGAAGCGCGCGTGGAAGTCGTCGGCCACCGGCACGCACCAGCGCACGCACACCGAGGGCGGCAGCCGCGCGGTGGCGCCCAGCATCCAGCCGCGCGCCGGGCGCGGCGCGGCGCAATCGAAATGCACCACCTGACATTCGCCGTGCACGCCGGCATCGGTGCGACCGGCGCAGACCACGCTCACCGGGGCGTCGGCCACCGACGACAGCGCCGCCTGCAGCGTCGCCTGCACGCTGGGGCCGCCGCTCTCGCCGAGCTGCTGCCACCCCTGGAACTCGCTGCCGTCGTATTCCACGCCTAGTGCGTAGCGCATGGCGACCTCCGCTGCAGTGCGCCATCGAGGTGGACGTGTTGTGCGGTCGCCTCGCGCAAGGACGAGCGCAGCGTGGCTGTTAACAAGCAGACGCGGCGGAAGTACCCCTGCCAGGCCGGGAGCGCGCGCGCAACTGCGCTCGCCCGCCGCTGACGGGCGTGCTGCCGCAAGGCCGTCCCGATCCAGGCCGGACGGCCGCGGCGAGCGCGCCGCGCGCCGCCTGCCGCCATCAGTCCAGCCGTCCCAGCAATTGCAGCGCCTCGGCGCGCGCGGCCGGGTCGCCGCTGGCCGCGACCTCGGTCAGCAAGGTGCGTGCGGTCTCGTTGTCGCCCAGATCCATGTACGCCACCGCCAGCTCCAGCCGCTCGCGGCCCGCCGGCGGATACGGCGACGACGCTTCGGCCGCTGCGGGTGCTGCAGGTGCGGGCGCAGGTACGACGGGCTGGTGCCAGGTCGGCTCCTGCCGGCCGGCGCCGGCATCGGTGTCGACATGGGCGTCGACGTTCGGCACCGCGGACAGCGGCGACGGCTGCGGCCAGGCCGCCTCGGCCGCGGACTCGGCGGCCGGTGCGGGCTCCGGACGGGCGTCGGCTGTGTCGATGGAATGGACCTCGTCGTTGCCCGCGGACAGCGGCGCATCGGCCGGCGCATGGCGCACCGACTGCTGCGCCAGCACGCGCTCGAAGGCGTCGTCGTCGAGCGCGACGTGGTGATCGGCGTGATCGGCGTGATCGTCGGCAGCGTGGTCGGCGTGATCGGGGCGCTCCCACTCCGCCAATGCCTCCTCGTCGCGGGCGGCCGTGGCGTCCTCGGCCAGCGGCTCGGCGGGTTCCAGCGGCGGCAGTTCCGGCGCATCGACGTCGCGGTGCGCGACCACCGGCACCGTGGCGCCCGCCGCCAGCGCGGCGTCGTCATCGCGCGGCAACGGCGGCAGCGGCGAAGGCTTGCGCCGGCGCGACAGCAACCAGGCGCCGATGCCCAGCACCAGCAGGCTCACCCCGCCCCACAGCCACAGCGGGAAACCCGCATTGGCCGGCGCCGGCGCGGCGGCGGCCGGCGCCGCCTGCCCGGACTGGGCCAGGCGCTTCTGCGCCGCGGCCAGGTCGCTGTCCTTCAGCGCGATCAGTTGCTGCTGCTGGGACTTGAGCTTTTCGAGCTGTTCCACCCGCGAGCGCAGTTCCTGGACCTCGGCATCGCGTGCCGCGAGGTCTTCGCGCGCCTGCTGCAATTGTTGGGCTGCCACCATGTCTCCTTCGTCGCCGGCACCGGTGCCGGACTTGGTTCCCGCCTCGCGGCGCGTCGCCGGCACTGCCGGCGCGATCTCCAGCCGTGCGCCGGCCGCGGCCGCCGCCGGCGCTGCGGCGGCCGGCTTGGCTGCGGCCTGTGCTGTCGCCGTGTCCTGCTGCGCCTGTGCGGGTTGCGGCACCGGCGCGCGCGCCTGACGCCATTGCGCCGCCTGCTCGCGCACCACCGCCTCGGCGGCGGCGGCATCCAGGCTGGCCAGATCCTCCTCGCGCGGGGTCCGCAACACCGCGCCCTGCTTGAGCAGGTTGAGGTTGCCGCGGATGAAGGCGTCGGGATTGGCGCGGAGCAGCGCGACCATGGTCTGGTCCAGCGAATGGCCGTTGCCGCGCGCGAGCTGCCCGGCGATCTGCGACAGGGTCTGCCCGGCGCGCACCGGCGCCAGCGCATCGCCGGGCACGGCCGCGGGGGCCGGCGCCGGACGCGGCGCGGCGGCCGGCCTGGCGTTCGGCGTCGCCGACGTGGCGGCGCCCGCCGGGGCTGGCGCCGCCGTGGAGGCATCGCGGGCGATGCGGTCGGACGGCTGCGCCGCGGCCGGTGCATCGATCGCCGGCGCGTCGATCGCCGCGGCGGTGTTGGGCGCGTCGATCAGCGCGGAGTATTCGCGGATCAGCCGGCCCTGGCCCCAATCGACCTCGATCAGGAAGCTCAGCGACGGCACCTCGACCGGCATGCGGCTGCTGACCTGGATCACCGCGCGGCCCTTGCGGGTCTGGGTGAAGCGGAACTGCAGATCGCTGACCAGGCCCTGCGGGCGCTCCAGCCCGACCCGCGCGAAGGTCGCCGGCGAGGCCAGCGCGACCCGCGCCCGCTCCAGTTCGCCCGGCTCGTTGGAGATTACCGGGATCTCGGCCAGGAACGGCTCGCCCGGCTTGGACAGCACGCGGATATCGCCCAGGCCCAGCGCCAGCGCGGCCTGGCTGCAGGCCAGCAACAGCAGCGCGGCGGCCGCGCGACTGACGTGGCGCAGCCCGCGCGCGGCGGGCACCGCATCGCCGCTGCGGCGACGGAACAAACGTGGTTGTAGGCGCATCCCGCCCCTGCCCCTTGGAGTCATGTACATCAATATATATGAAGCGGAGAGTGGGGATTTGGGATTGGGGATTCGTTGTGGGTGCAGCATTGGCAGGGAGTGCGCTTGCGCGGGGGTACGCGAGCGCCCCCTTTGCGGGATCAGGGACCGACAAGCCCTGCAGTGCCGCTCGTCCTGTAGGAGCGGCTTCAGCCGCGATGGCTTTACCGGGAACGCTCCGTCGCGGCCGAAGCCGCTCCTACGAGGGCGCCCGTCATCATCGCGTCCACATGCGCTAGCGCAGCCCCTCTTTGCAGCACAACACGGACGCCAGACACGACAACGGCCAGGGCATGCGCCACTGGCCGTTGTATGTCTGCCGGGACATCGCGCACTACGCAGCCCTGGAACAGCCGGCGCTGCGCCGCGCTTTGCGAATCCCCAATCCCGACTCCCGAATCACGCCTCCTGAGCGACCAGCTCGGCCAACTGCACCGCATTGAGCGCGGCACCCTTGCGGATGTTGTCGGCCACCACCCACAGGTTGAGGCCGCGCGGGTGCGAGAAGTCCTCGCGGATGCGGCCGACGAACACCGGATCCTTGCCGGAGGCGTGGGTCACCGGGGTCGGGTAGCCGCCGGCCTTGTGCTCGTCGACCACTTCCACCCCGGGCGCCTGACCCAACAGCGCGCGCGCCTGCTCGACGGTGATCTTGCGCTTGGTCTCGATGTTGACCGCCTCCGAATGGCCGAAGAACACCGGCACGCGCACCGCGGTGGGATTCACCAGAATGCTGCTGTCCTCGAGGATCTTCTGCGTCTCCCACACCAGCTTCATCTCTTCCTTGGTGTAACCGTTGGGCTGGAAGTCGTCGATGTGCGGGATCAGGTTGAAGGCGATCTGCGCCTGGAACTTCTGCGGCTCGATGTCCTGGAACGCCAGCAGTTGTGCGGTCTGCTTGCCCAGTTCCTCCATGCCCGAGCGGCCGGCGCCGGACACCGACTGGTAGGTGGCCACGTTGATGCGCTCGATGCCGTATTCCTTGTGGATCGGCGCCAGCACCGGCATCAACTGCATGGTCGAGCAGTTGGGGTTGGCGACGATGCCGCGCGGGCGGTTCTTCAGCGCGTGCGGATTGACTTCCGACACCACCAGCGGCACGTCGTCGTCGTAGCGGAAGGTCGAGGAGTTGTCGATCACCACCGCGCCGGCCGCCGCGAACTTCGGCGCGTATTCCTTGGAAATGCCGCCACCGGCGGAGAACAGCGCGATGTCCACGCCGGTCGGGTCGAAGGTGGCCAGGTCGAGCACGGTGACCTTGTGGCCGTTGAACTCGACCTGGCCGCCGGCCGAGCGCTCGGAGGCCAGCGGGTACAGCGTGGCGATGGGGAAGCCGCGCTCGGCGAGGATGCTCAGCATGGTTTCGCCGACGGCACCGGTGGCGCCGACGACGGCGACGTTGAAACGACGGGTTGCATTGCTCATGGAAGGATTCGATCCGCAGGAAGAAAAAAGGGGAGGAACAGCCGCACTGCCGCTTGGATTCGGGGAACCTGCCGTGCGCGCCGCGCACAGGGCCGCAGGCTCCCTATCGTTTTTTGTCCGCGATCGCCCGCGCGCCGCCCGCCGCGGCGATCGCGTCCAGGTTCAGCGCATTGGGCGGGCGCCCGGCATCGGCGCCGATGCCCAGCGCGGCCAGCAGGTTGTCCACCGCCAATGACACCATCGCGCGGCGCGTGGCCACGCTGGCGCTGCCGATGTGCGGGGTCAGCACCACGTTGCGCAGCGCCAGCAGTTCCGGACGGATCGCCGGCTCGCCTTCGAATACGTCCAGCCCGGCCGCGGCCAGGCGCCCGTTGGACAGCGCGTCGGCCAGGGCGATCTCGTCGACCAGGCCGCCGCGGGCGATGTTCACCAGCGTCGCGGTCGGCTGCATCTTCGCCAGCGCGGCGGCATCGATGAGGTGGTGCGATTGCGCGCTGTACGGCAGCACCAGCAGCAGGTGGTCGGCGCGCGCCAGCAGTTCGTCGAAACCGACGTACTCGGCGCGATGCGCATGCTCAACGTCGGCCGGCAGACGGCTGCGGTTGTGGTACAGCACGCGCATCGAGAAGCCGGCGGCGCGGCGCGCGATGGCCTGGCCGATGCGGCCCATGCCGAGGATGCCGAGGGTGCTGCCGTGGACATCGGCGCCGAGCATCGTCTGGAACGACCACTGCTGCCACTGCCCCGCGCGCAGCCAGCGCTCGGCCTCGCCGACGCGCCGCGCGGCGGCCATCAGCAAGGCGAAACCGAGATCGGCGGTGGTCTCGGTGAGCACGTCGGGGGTGTTGGTGGCGACGATGCCGGCCGCACTGAGCGCGTCCAGGTCCAGATTGTTGTAGCCGACCCCGACGTTGGCGATGGCGCGCAGCCACGGCGCGCCGGCGATCTCGGCGGCGCCGATGCGTTCGTTGAGGGTGACCAGGGCGCCGTCCAGCGGCGCCAGCGCCTTCGCCAGGTCCTGCGGCGAATAGCGGGTCACGTCCGCGGTGGTGGTCAGCGCGCAATGCGCGCCCAGCCGTGCGACGACGTCGTCGAACAGCGGTTGGCTGACCCACACCCGCGGCCGCGACTCAGCCATCGCCACCGCCAGGGATGCGCGGCGTCACCGTGCCGACGTCGCCGCACTGCGCGCGGTGGCGCAGCGCCTGGTCCATCAGCACCAGCGCCATCATCGCCTCGGCGATCGGGGTGGCGCGGATGCCGACGCAGGGGTCGTGGCGGCCGGTGGTGATCACGTCCACCGCCTGGCCGTCCACGTCCACCGTGGCGCCGGGCAGGCGCAGGCTGGAAGTGGGCTTGAACGCCACCGAGACGACGATGGGCTGGCCGGTGGCGATGCCGCCGAGCACGCCGCCGGCGTGGTTGGACTGGAAGCCGTCCGGCGCGATCAGGTCGCGGTGGTCGGTGCCCTTCTGGGTGACCGCGGCGAAGCCGTCGCCGATCTCCACGCCCTTGACAGCGTTGATGCTCATCATCGCCGCGGCCAGTTCACCGTCGAGCTTGCCGTAGATGGGCTCGCCCCAGCCCGCCGGCACGCCATCGGCGACCACGGTGACCCGCGCGCCGATCGAATCGCCGGACTTGCGCAGCGCATCCATGTACGCCTCCAGTTCCGCTACCTGCGGCGCATGCGGCCAGAAGAACGCGTTGTCCTCCACCGCCTCCCAGGCGAAGCCCTGCGGCAGCAGCGGCCCGAGCTGCGACAGGTAGCCGCGCACGCGCACGCCGTAGCGCTGCGCCAGCCACTTCTTGGCGATCACGCCGGCGGCCACGCGCATGGTGGTCTCGCGCGCGGACGAACGCCCGCCGCCGCGCGGATCGCGGATGCCGTACTTCTGCCAGTAGCTGTAGTCGGCATGGCCCGGACGGAACTGCCGGGCGATGTCGGTGTAGTCCTTGCTGCGCTGGTCGGTGTTGCGGATCAGCAGGCCGATCGGGGTGCCGGTGGTGCGGCCCTCGTAGACCCCGGACAGGATCTCGATCTCGTCGGCCTCGCGCCGCGCCGAGGTGTGCCGGCTTTTGCCGGTGGCGCGGCGCTGCAGATCGTGGGCGAATTCGCTGGCGTCCAGTTCCAGCCCCGGCGGGCAGCCATCGACCACGCAGCCGATCGCCGGCCCGTGCGATTCGCCGAAGGTGGTGACGGTCAGCAGCTTGCCGAAACTGTTCGCGCTCATGTCGCTTGCGTCACCGGTCCGCGGCCAGCGCGGCGATGCGCTCATGGTGTGCGAGCAGTTCGCTGCGCTCCACCGCGAAGATGCCCATCTGCCCGACCTTGAACTCGACCCAGGCGAAATCCACTTCCGGCAGCAGCTGCGCCAGCGCGCGTTCGGACTCGCCGACCTCGCAGATCAGCAGGCCGTCCTCGCTCAGGTGCGCCGGCGCGTCGCGCAGGATCTTCAGCGCCAGGTCCAGGCCGTCGTCGCCCGCGCGCAGGCCCAGCTCCGGCTCGTGCGCATACTCGGGCGGCAACGCGTCGGTCTCGGCATGGGTGACGTAGGGCGGATTGGTCACGATCAGTTCGTAGCGGCGTCCGCCCAGCCCGGCGAACAGGTCGGACTTGACCAGTTCGACGTTGTCGGCCAGCAGCCGCTCCTTGTTCTCCGCGGCCAGGCTCAGCGCGTCGTCGCTGATGTCGACCGCATCCACCCGCCAGTTCGGGTTGTAGTGGGCCATGGCGATGGCGATGCAGCCCGAACCGGTGCACAGGTCCAGCGCGCGCTCGACCGGGCGGCCAGCCAGCCACGGCTCGAAGCCGGCCTCGATCAGCTCGGCGATCGGCGAGCGCGGCACCAGCGCGCGCGCGTCGCTCTTGAAGCTGAGCCCGGCGAACCAGGCCTCGCCGGTGAGATAGGCGGCGGGGATGCGCTCGGCGATGCGGCGCTCGAACAGCGCCAGCACCTGCGCCTTCTCCGGCGTGGTGAGCCGCGCGCTGCCGTAGGCCGGGCCGAGGTCGTGCGGCAGGTGCAGCGCGTGCAGCACCAGTTGCGTGGCCTCGTCCAGGGCGTTGTCGTAGCTGTGGCCGAAGCTCAACCCGGCGGCGTTGAAACGGCTGGTGCCGTAGCGGATCAGGTCGATGATCGTGTGGAGTTCGGCGGCCGCGTCGGCAGTCATGGCAACAGGCAAGGCAATGTGGCCCCCGATTATAGAGGCCCGGCCGCTATGATGAGCGTTCGTTGCATGGGAAATCAGTATGTTCAACCGCACCTTCGGCATCGTCCTGGTGGTTGCCCTGGCCGCCGGCCTGGGGCTGCTGCTGGCCCAGAAGTACTTCGGCGGCAGCGCCGCCCCGGCCTGGCCGGAGACCCACACGGTGCGCATGTACCCGCAGCCGCGGCCCCTGCCCGACTTCCACCTGCGCCAGACCGACGGCACGCCGCTGGTGCCGGGCGAGCTCAAGGGCCACTGGACCCTGGTGTTCCTGGGCTTCACCGCCTGCCCGGACGTGTGCCCGACCACCCTGGCCGACCTGGCGCGCGCGCAGAAGCAATGGCAGACGCTGCCGGACACGCTGCGCCCGCGCGTGCTGTTCGTCTCGGTCGACCCGCAGCGCGACACCCTGCCGCGGCTGGGCGAGTACGCCCACGCCTTCCACAAGGACACCATCGCCGCCACCGCCGACGTGCCCGAACTGGAGCGCTTCGCCACCGCGCTGGGCTTCGTGTTCCAGAAGGTGCCGGGCAAGCACTACGCCGAGAACCCGAACGACTACAGCATGGACCACTCCGCCGCGATCGCGGTGCTCGACCCGCAGGGCCGCCAGGCCGGGCTGATCCGCCCGCCGTTCGATGCCGCCGCGATCGCCGCCGACCTGCAGGCGCTGACCAAGGCCACCGCCCCATGAGCCTGACCACCCGCCTGACCTACGTGCTGCCGCACCGGCTGCTGTCCTCGCTGGCACGGCGCCTGGCGTACTCGTCGCGGCCCGGCCTGAAGCAGTGGCTGATCGACACGGTGGTGCGCCGCTTCGGCGTGGACCTGAGCGAAGCCGCGCAACCGGATGCGCGCGCCTACCCGACCTTCAATGCCTTCTTCACCCGTGCGCTGAAGCCCGGCGCACGCGTCGCCGATCCCGATCCGCAGGCGCTGCTGATGCCGGCCGATGGCCGTATCAGCCAGCTCGGCCGGATCGAGGACGGGCGCATCTTCCAGGCCAAGGGGCAGTCGTTCACCGCCGCCGAACTGCTCGGCGACGACACCGCAGCGGCGCCGTTCGCCAACGGCCTGTACGCCACGGTGTACCTGTCGCCGCGCGACTACCACCGCGTGCACATGCCCTGGACCGGCACCCTGCGCGAAACCGTGCACGTGCCCGGCCGGCTGTTCAGCGTCGGCACCGACGCGGTGCGCAACGTGCCGCGCCTGTTCGCGCGCAACGAGCGCCTGGTCTGCCATTTCGACACCGACTTCGGCCCGATGGTCTCGGTGATGGTCGGTGCGCTGCTGGTGTCCGGCGTGGAAACGGTGTGGAGCGGCGTGGAGATCCCGCGCTACGCCGACCGCATCACCCGCAAGGATTGGCGCGGCAAGGGCATCACCCTGCAGCGGTTCGAGGAGATGGCGCGTTTCAACTACGGCTCGACGGTGATCGTGCTGCTGCCGCCCGGCGTGGCCGCGTTCGATCCGGCGCTGAAGGCGGAATCGCCGGTGCGGCTGGGCCAGGCGCTGGCGCGATTGGTGCGCTGAGACGTACAGGGCCGCGCTACGGCCCCTTGTGGGGTGTGTTTTGTGGGAGGGACTTCATTCCCGACGCATGGACGGTGACGGGCCGCAGGCTCTCAATGGATGGCAGAAACGCCATCCGTCAGACACTGCGGCTGCCGCACCCTCATCCGGCGCTGCGCGCCACCTTCTCCCAGTGGGAGAAGGAATGGGATCGCGCCTGGGTCTTGCAGCCGGTGGTGAAGCACAGTCCCCCACTGTGGGGGGACTTCAGTCCCGACGCATTGACGGTGACGGGCCGCAGTCTCTCAATGGATGGCCGAAACGCCATCCATCCGACACTGCGGCCACCGCACCCTCATCCGGCGCTGCGCGCCACCTTCCGCCGAAAAGGGGGCCATGGTCCCGGGGGGAGAAGGAGCCGGCCTACTTCTCGCAGCCCACCAGCTTCAGCGATTGCCCAGGCTTCAGTGCATAGCCCGGGGCGCGCAGGCCGTTGGCCTTGGCCAGTTCCTTCAGATCGCAGTCGTGACGGTCGGCGATCCGGCCCAGGGTGTCGCCCTTGGCCACGCGATAGTTGCGCACCTGCTTCTGCTTGGGCTTGGCCGGCGCGGGACGGCCGGTGGCCACCGTGGTCGGCACGCCGGCGACCGGGCTGACGTCGCCCACCGCCACGTTGCCGGTGAGATCGGCGGCCGGCGCCGGGCTGCTGCTGCGCACCGCGGCGGTGACGTCGGCGGTGATCAGCGCGCGCGCCAGGTCGGCGCGCGGGCCGCTGACGCAATAGCGGTTGTACAGGCCGACGATCTTGGTGTTGGCGTTGATGGTCACCCCGGCCGGGATCCAGCCGTCCGGCTCGTAGCGCGGATTGAGGTTGCGCAGCGCGCGCATGTAGCCGTCGCGGGTGCCGTCGCTGCCCAGGCAGATGGTCAGTTCGTAGATGGTGGTGGACTTGGCCAGACGCAGCGTGGCCGGCTGCGCATTGATCTTGGGGAAGGCCACGCCGTACTGCTGCGGGTGCAGGAAGATCCACGCCGCGGCGATCACCATCGGCACGTAGTCCTTGGTCTCGGCCGGGAACTGGTTGTACACCGACGCATCCCAGAAGCTGCGGCCCTGCATCTGGTTGAACACGCGCGCCGCGCGACCTTCGCCGCCGTTGTAGCCGGCCAGGGCCAGTTCCACGCTGCGGTTGAGTTCGGCCATGCGCTCGTTGATGTAGACGGCGCTGGCCTCGGCGGCGCTGCGCGCGTCGTAGCGGGTATCGAAGCCGGTGCCGTCCGGGCCCAGGCCGAAGCGGCGCCCGGTGGCCGGCATGAACTGCATCAGCCCGGCGGCGCCGACCCGCGAATTGGCGTGCACGCGGCCGTTGGACTCCTTGGCGATGATGCCGAACAGCAGCGCTTCCGGCAGGCCGCGCTTCTCCCACTCCGGCCACATGATCGCGCGCAGGTTCTGGTAGTTCTCGTAGCTGCTCATCAGCGACGGGCGCATGTCGGTGAGCCAGCGGCGGATGCCGGCCTGCACCGCCGGGTTGTACTCCACCATCGAATCGAAGGCGTGGCGCTTGTCGTTGAGCAGGCGCGCCGCGCGCGCCGCTTCCGGCACGTCGGCGGCGAGCGGGCTGATGTGGTCGGGATCGGCCTGCAGCGGCGCGGAGTCGTCGTCGGTGGCATCGGCATCGCTGGCCTGGCCCTGCGCGTCGGCCTTGGCCTTCAGCAGGCGCTTGTACGCGCCCAGATAGGTACCGACCTCGCAGCCGCGCTGCTTGATGCAGGCCTGGATCACGTCCTCGATGTCCTCCAGCGCGGCGTCGCTTTCCTGGGTGCCCTTGGGGTCGCTGTTGCCGACCAGCACCAGGGCGTCGTTGTAGCGCTTCTCGGCGGCGGCAAGGCGCTGGTCGAGGACGGCGATGGCGGCCTGGTCGCGGGCGGACACGCGGGCTTGGGCGGCAGGAGCGGTGCAGGTCAGCGCCACGGCAGCCGCGACGGGCCACGCGTGGGAGAAGCGGAACGGAAGGGGCATGGTGGGACGCGGCGACGGAAAGGCCGCAGGGTAGCCCCCGCCGTCGCATCGCGGCAAGGTCGCCGCGGCCACGGCCGGGCCCGCGGCGGGCCAAGGTTCATCGCCGGCGGCCATCCCGCGCCGCAACATGGCGCCGCATACGCCGGCCGCTGCGACGCTGGTTCAGATGCACGGCGGTCAGGCGGCACCAGCGAACGGCCAAACCATGCAAAGGCGACCTCGCAGTCGGCGCCGCCTCTGCAGGGCAGCGCGGCGCGCCCCGGAGCACCCTGCGCGCGTTCGGCCAGGCCGCAGACGCTCTAGAATCCCGGCATCTCATTGCGGACCCCGATATGGACCCGATCCTGCTAGGCAAAGGCGTGACCGACGACATCGCGGTGCTGCTGCAACCGCGCCTGGGCAATCGCCATGGCCTGGTCGCCGGCGCCACCGGTACCGGCAAGACCGTGACCCTGATGACCCTGGCCGAAGGCTTTTCGCGCATCGGCGTGCCGGTGTTCCTGGCCGACGTCAAGGGCGACGTGGCCGGCCTGGCTATGCCCGGCGACGGCAGCGAGAAGGTGCTGCAGCGCGCCCGGGAGATCGGCGTGGCCGACTACGCCCCGGCCGCCAACCCGGTGGTGTTCTGGGATCTGTACGGCCAGCTCGGCCACCCGGTGCGCACCACCGTCAGCGAGATGGGCCCCACCCTGCTGGCGCGCGTGCTGGAACTCAACGACACCCAGACCGGCGTGCTCGACATCGTGTTCAAGCTGGCCGACGACCGTGGCCTGCTACTGCTCGACCTGGACGACCTGCGCGCGCTGCTGGCGCTGGTGGTGGAAGAGCGCAAGGACATCTCCACCGAATACGGCCTGGTCAGCGCGCAGTCGGTGGCCGCGATCCAGCGCGCGCTGCTGCGCCTAGCGCAGGACGGCGGCGAGGGCTTCTTCGGCGAACCGGCGCTGGACCTGGCCGAGCTGATGCGGGTGGATCACGACGGCCGCGGCGTGATCGGCATCCTCGCTGCCGCGCAACTGGTGCTCAAGCCGCGGCTGTACTCGACCTTCCTGCTGTGGCTGCTGTCGGAACTGTTCGAACGGCTGCCGGAAGTGGGCGACCTGGACAAGCCCAAGCTGGTGTTCGTGTTCGACGAAGCGCACCTGCTGTTCGACGATGCGCCGCCGGCGCTGGTGCAGCGCATCGAGCAGGTGGTGCGGCTGATCCGCTCCAAGGGCGTGGGCGTGTACTTCTGCTCGCAGTTCCCGGACGACGTGCCCGACAGCATCCTCGGCCAGCTCGGCAATCGCGTGCAGCACGCGCTGCGCGCCTATACGCCACGCGACCAGAAGGCGGTGCGCACCGCCGCCGAAACCTTCGTGGCCAATCCCAAGCTTGACGTGGCCAAGGCCATCTCGCAACTCGGCACCGGCGAGGCACTGGTGTCCACGCTGCAGGACAAGGGCGTGCCGACACCGGTGCAGCAGACCCTGATCGCGCCGCCGCGCTGCCGCATGGGCGCGATCACCGAGGCCGAGCGCACGCAGGTGCGCGCCGGCAGCCCGGTCGGCACGCGCTACGACACCCCGGTCAATCGCGAATCGGCGGCGGAACTGCTGGCGCGCCGCGTCGAGCAGAGCGCCGACCGCAGCGCCGCGCCGCCGGCGCGCACCCGCGAACAGGACGAGGCGCAGGACAGCGGCTTCGGCCAGGCGGTCAAGGACGCGGTATTCGGCACCAAGCGCCGCCAGGGCATGCTGGAGGCGATGGCCAAGCAGACCTCGCGCACCATCGGCAACCGCATCGGCCAGCAGATCGTGCGCGGCATCTTCGGCAGCATCTTCGGCGGCAAGCGCTGAGCGCGGCGCGCGTGATATGCGCGCCGGCGTCCAGGTCACGGGCATCCCGTCAGAACGGCTTCAGCGCATCTGCAAAGCGCGCTTTGCCGCGGCCAGCGCGTATGTCATCGCACTCGTAGGAGCGGCTTTAGCCGCGACCGGGCTTTCCCGGTAATGCCGGTCGCGGCTGAAGCCGCTCCTACGGCATCCGCGTCATCCCGCAGCGCCAGCGCTATCCCAACAGCCAGTGCAGCTTGGCGTACTGCAGCAGCATGATGGTCTTGGCGTCGGCGATCTCGCCGGTGTCGATCATCGCCAGCGCCGCATCGAGCGCCAGCTCCAGCACCTCGATTTCTTCGCCCTCGGCAGCCACGCCGCCGCCGGCGCCGACCTTGTCGCGGTCCACGTATTCGCCCACGAAGAAATACAGCCGCTCGGTCACCGAGCCCGGACTCATGAACGCCTCGAACACCTTGCGCACATTCTCGATCCGGTAGCCGGTCTCTTCTTCGGTTTCCTTGCGGATGCAGGTCTCCGGATCGTGGCGATCGAGCAGGCCGGCGCAGGCCTCGATCAGCATGCCGTCGGGGTTGCCGTTGAGCAGGGTCGGCAAGCGGAACTGGCGGGTCAGCATCACCGTGCCCTTGGCGCGGCTGTACAGCAGGATGGTCGCGCCATTGCCGCGGTCGTAGGCCTCGCGCGTGAGCGCCTGCCAGCTGCCGTCGTGGCGCTGGAAATCGAAACTGACCTTGCGCAGCACGTACCAGTTGTCCGACAGCACTTCGATATTGGTGACGCGCACGCGCGGATTTTCGGAAACGAAGGAAGGGTCCAAGCGAAACTCCTGTAAGGGAAAGGCGAGGCGGCAGGCACGATGCCCGACACGCGCACTCGCCGCGTGACCATGCAGTGTAGCCAGCGCACGCAGCGCCGCTGCGACAGGGGTGGCGCTTTGCGCAGCAGGCCGCGCTCCACGTGCCACAATCCGCCATGGCGACCGCACGGCCGCCACGGCCAGCGCCCAATTGCACCCGTCGCGACAGACCCGCACAATCGTCGCACTTCGTAGACAGGGGGCGTCATGGAAGACCGTCGGCGCGCGGGCGCAAGCCGCGCACAGCACAACACACCCGAACCGTTCTGGGCGCGCACCCGCGCCATCGCGCTGTATCCGCTACGCGGCGGCGCGCTGTACGCGCTGATCGCACTGACCCTGTGCAGCCTGCTGGGAATGCTGCCCGGCATCGGCTGGATCCTGGGCATCATCACCACCCTGGCGATCTACAAATACGCCTTCGAGATCCTGCGGCATACCGCCGACGGCTACCTGGACGCGCCGGAACGCGGTTTCGATGTCGGCGACGGCGTGGTGCTGCGGCTGCTGGCGATGATGATCCTGCTCGGCATGGCGGTGTTCGCCGCGCTGCTGCTGGCCGGGCCGGTCGGCGGCCTGCTGATGCTGCTGGCGGTGGTGCTGCTGCAGCCGGGCATCCTGATTTCCCTGGCGATGGACGGCAGCCTGCGCCGCGCGCTGAACCCGGCCGTGTCGATCGGCCTGGCGCTGCGCATCGGCTGGCCGTACCTGGCCGCGTTCGGCCTGCTGTTCGTGATCCAGGCCAGCGCGCTGAGCGCCGCCGCCTGGCTGCAGCGCGCCCTGCCGCCGCTGGTCGCCGACCTGGCGGTCACCGTGGTGACGATCTGGGGCCTGTTCGCGGCCTTCCACCTGTTGGGCTACCTGGTCTACCAGTATCACGCCGTGCTGGGCTACGAACCGGCCGCCGATGCCGCCAACGCCTTCGCCCGCCACGACCCGGACCAGCGCGTGCTCGACGAGGCCGAACAACTCGTGCGCGACGGCCACACCGACGACGCGCTGCAGGTGCTGCGCAGCGAAGTACGCACCCGCGCGGTGAGCCTGGGCGTGCACGAGCTGTACCAGCGCCTGTTGCGCGGCAGTGCGCGCCACGACGAACGCCGCGAGCATACCCGCCAGTACATCCACCGACTGCTGCAGGAAAAGCAGGAGCGGCGCGCGTTGGCCTTGCAGCGCGAGGCGCTGGATGCCGATCCCGACTTCGCGCCGCTGCTGCCGGAACAGGCCACGCTGCTGGCCGAACGCGCGCAACTGGCCGGGCAGTTCCGGCTCGCCGCCGACGGCCTGCAGGCCGCGCTGCGTGCCTGGCCGACCGCACCGGAACACAGCGCCTGGTCGCTGCAGGCCGCCTTGCTGCTGGCCGAACGCTTCGGCGAGGACGCGCAGGCGCGCCGCCTGCTGGAGGACGCGCTGACCCGCTGCGACGACGACGTGCAGCGCGGCAAGCTGCAGGCGGCCTTGCGCGCGGTGACGATCGCGCCGGTCTAGCGCGCGTCTCTAGCGCGCGTCGTGCGCGGAGCGGGACGCGTCGCGTGCCCCCCGCGCGCGCCAGGCAGCGCGCTCAGGCGTTGGCGAGCAGGAACCGGGCCTTGTCCGCCTGCGGCAGGTCCGGATAGCGCACGATCAGCGCCTCCAGCACACGCCGCCACTCCGCCGTGGCCTGGCGTTCGCCATGGCCCAGCGCGAGCCGGAACCAGGCCTGCGCCTGCTGCTCGCGCGGCGAGACCGCATCCTGCGCCAGCAGCGCCTCCGCCTCGGCCAGCAAGCCCAGCGCCATCCAGCGCGCGAACAGCGCCGTGCGCGTCGGCGGGTCCAGGTCGCCGGCCGCCGCCAGCACTCCCGCCTGCTGCCGCGCCTCGTGCACGGACGGCGCCGCCAGCCGCAACAGCTCCAGCGCCCGCAGCCGCGCCGTCGCGGCCTGGCCGGCATTGGCCGCCAGACGGTAACGGGCCATTGCCACATCGAAGCGCTGTGGCGCTTCGGCGGCCAGCGCGTCCAGCAGCGCCCCGGCCTGGACGTGTTCCATCCGCCCCAGGTGCGCTTGCGCACGCGCCCAGCGGTCGTCGGCCACTGCGCCGCCATCGTCGCGCAGGAAGGCCTCGCGGGTCTGCCCGGTCGCCACCAGCACTGCGCCGAGCAGCGCGCCGACCACCAGGCCGCCGGCATGCGCGTCGAAGCCGATGCCCGCGTCTCCGTTGAACAGCAGGTTGTACAGCTCCCAGCCGAGCCACAGCGGCAGCAGCGCGATGGCCGGCGCGCGCACGTAGTCGAACAGCACCGCCGCCCAATAGAAGAAGCGCACCGGGCGCCGCCCCCAGACCACACAGAACGCACCCATCAGCGCGGCGATGGCACCGGACGCGCCGAGACCGCCTCCGGCTTCGCCCCAGCGCCACCACAGGCTGGCCGCGCTGGCGCCGAACGCACCGAGCAGGTACACCGCCAGGAACCGCCAGCCGCCGATCGCGCCCTCCAGCAGGGTACCCAGCGCCAGCAGGAACAGCATGTTGCCGATCAGGTGCATGGCGTCGGCATGCAGGAACGTAGAACCGAGCATGCGCGCCGGCGCCCATTCCGAGCTGCGCTGCACATGGCGCAGGGTGAACACGCGCTGCAGCAACGCGTCGTAGCGCGCGCGCAGCGACGTCCATGCCTGCCGTGCATCGGCGTCCGCGAATGCGCTGCCGTCGCGCATGGCCTGCACGAAGCGCACGTCGTGCAAGGTGGCGGCGCAGACGAAGGCCAACCGCTCCTTCGCCGGCACTTGCTGCAGTTGCGCAAGCGGCTCGCGCTGACCGCTGCGGTCCAGATAGCGCGCATAGGCCGGCGCTTCCAGCGCGCCGAGTCCGGAGTCGAGGTAGTAGCGAAACGCCTGCCGCAGCGGCGCCGTGTCGTGACGCTGCCAGCCGACGTAGACCGCGACGTTGAGCAGGATCAGCAGCAGCGTGACCAGCGGAAAATTCTCCCGCGACAGCGGCTTGTGCAGCGGCAGGATCAGCATTCAACGGAGGTCCATCGGCGGGGCGGCGCCAGCTTCGGGCATCGCCTGCGGGTGCGCAAGCCGCAGGCACGCGCTAGCATCGCCACCCCGCTCCACCGCAGTCGCACCGATGAGCCGCTGGCGTCCCCCTGCCGAGAAAAGCACCGCCCTGATCACTCCGGAAGGCCATGCCCGGCTCAAGGCCGAGCTGGAGGAGCTGTGGCGGGTGCGCCGCCCCGAGGTGGTCAAGGCGCTGGCCGCGGCCGCGGCCGAGGGCGACCGCTCGGAGAACGCCGAGTACACCTACCGCAAGAAGCAACTGGGCGAGATCGACCGCCGCGTGCGCTACCTGAGCAAGCGCCTGGAAGCGCTGCGCGTGGTTGCCGAGGCGCCGTCGGACCCGCAGGCGGTGTTCTTCGGTGCGCACATCGAACTGGAGGACGCCGACAGCGGCGAACTGCGCCGCTACCGCATCGTCGGCCCCGACGAGACCGACGCGGCGCGCGGCTGGATCAGCATCGATTCGCCGCTGGCGCGGGCGCTGCTGAAGAAACGCGTCGACGACGAAGTGGAAGCGCAACTGCCCGGCGGCCGTCACAGCTTCGTGGTGGTGGCGGTGGACTACGCCGCGCCGTGAGCGCGCGGCGCCGTGGCGCCACGCACGCCATCGCCTGCGGCCTCAGAGCACCCGCAGGTCCAGCGCCTTTGCTGGCGACGCCTGCACCGGCAGCGCATCGCCGAACAGGTCGTGCTCGTCGCTGTCGGTGATGTCCACCTGCACCAAGTCGCCAGGCTTCAGCCCCAGCTCGCCGCCGTTCTGGATATGCACCAGGCCGTCGATCTCCGGCGCATCGGCCTTGGAGCGCGCCACGGCGATGCCATCCTCCAGCAGGTCGACCAGGCACTCCTGCACCGTGCCGATCTTGGCTTCCAGGCGAGCGGCGGAAATCGCCGCCTGCCGTTCCATGAAGCGCGCCAGCCGCTCCTGCTTGAGTGCTTCCGGCACCGGATCCGGCAGCGCGTTGGCGCTAGCGCCGTCCACCGGCGAATAGGCGAATGCGCCGACGCGGTCCAGCTGCGCGGCGTCGAGGAATTCCAGCAACTGCTCGAACTCGGCGTCGGTCTCGCCAGGGAAACCGACGATGAAGGTCGAACGCAGCGTGATCTCTGGGCACAGCGCGCGCCAGCGCTGCACGCGCTCCAGGGTGCGTTCGACCGCGCCGGGCCGCTTCATCAGCTTGAGGATGCGCGGGCTGGCGTGCTGGAACGGGATGTCCAGATACGGCAGCAGCTTGCCCTCGGCCATCAGCGGGATCACGTCGTCGACGTGCGGGTACGGGTACACGTAGTGCAGGCGCGCCCACGCCCCCAGTTCCGACAGGCCCTCGCACAGCGCCTTCATCCGCGTCTGGTAGGCGCGGCCGCGCCACTCGCGCTCGGCGTACTTCAGGTCCACGCCGTAGGCCGAGGTGTCCTGCGACACCACCAGCAGCTCGCGCACCCCGCCCTTGACCAGGCGCTCGGCCTCGCGCAGCACCTCGTCGACCGGGCGCGACACCAGGTCGCCGCGCATCGAGGGAATGATGCAGAAGCTGCAACGGTGATTGCAGCCTTCGGAGATCTTCAGATAGGCGTAATGCCGCGGCGTCAGCTTGACGCCGATGTCGTCTTCGTTGCTGCCACGGCCGCGCGGCAGCAGGTCCACGAACGGATCGTGGCGCGGCGGCAGCGCCGCATGCACCGCTTCCATCACGCTCTGGTAGTCCTGCGGGCCGGACACCGCCAGCACGTCCGGATAGGCCGCACGGATCTGCTCCGAGCGCTTGCCCAGGCAACCGGTGACGATGACCTTGCCGTTCTCGGCCATGGCCTCGCCGATCGCCTCCATCGACTCGGCCACCGCCGAATCGATGAAACCGCAGGTATTGACCACCACCACGTCGGCCGCGTCGTAGCTGGGCACGATCGCATAGCCCTCCACGCGCAGCTGGGTGAGGATGCGTTCGGAATCGACAAGGGCCTTCGGGCAGCCGAGGCTGACGAAGCCGACTTTGGGGGTCGCAAGAGACATTGGGGCCGGGGTCCGGGGGCCTGGGAGAAAAACAGCGCGCGAAGTATACCGGGCCGTGGCCGCCGGCGCGGCCGAGGCCCGGTGTGCGCCCGCTCACCCCGGCTTAGCCCGGGCGATGGATAATCGGCCGCTTCCCCCACCCCACAGGACGCCGCTCATGGGCCACTGGACCACACTCGACACCGCTCACGGCCAGGTTTCCGCCTGGCACGCCCTGCCCGAAGGCACGCCGCGCGGCGGCCTGGTCGTCATCCAGGAGATCTTCGGGGTGACCGACTACATCCGCGAGGTCGCCGACCGCTACGCCGCGCACGGCTACGAAGTGCTGGCGCCGGCGCTGTTCGATCCGGTCGAGAAGGACGCGCAACTGGCGTACGACCAGGACGGCGTGCGCAAGGGCCTGGAACTGGTCGGTGCGCTCGGCTTCGACCGCGCCCTGGACATCGTGCAGGCGGCCGCGCAGGCGCTGGCGCCGGCCGGCAAGGTCGGCACCCTGGGCTACTGCTGGGGCGGCAGCGTCGCGCTGCTGGCGGCGCTGCGCCTGGGCCTGCCTTCGGTGAGCTACTACGGCGGCCGCAACACCCAGTTCCTGGACGAGACGCCGAAGGCGCCGGTGCTGTTCCACTTCGGCGCGCAGGACGGCAGCATCCCGGCCGACTCGATCCAGCAGCACCGCGAAAAGCTGCCGCAGATGCAGACCTTCGTGTACCCGGCCGGCCACGGCTTCGACCGCCACGTCGACCCGAACCACTACGATGCCGACAGTGCCGAGCTCGCCCGCGAACGCAGCCTGGCGTTCCTCGCCGAGCACCTGGGCTGAGCCGCGGCATGGCCGAGTTCGTCCTGGACCCGCGGCTGCAGGCCGACAGCGCGTTCGTCGCCGACGGGCCGCTGTCGCAGGTGCGGCTGATGGACGACGCACGCTTCCCCTGGCTGCTGCTGGTGCCGCGGGTGGCCGCGGCCAGCGAGTGGATCGACCTGGACGGCGGCCAGCAGCGCCTGCTGCTGGCCGAGATCAACCAACTCTCGCAACTGCTGCGCCAGGAACCGGGCGTGCACAAGCTCAACATCGGCGCGCTGGGCAACGTGGTGCAGCAACTGCACGTGCACGTGCTGGGACGGCATCCCGGCGATGCCGCCTGGCCTGGCCCGGTGTGGGGCAGCGGCACGGCACAGCGGCTGCCGGCCGAGGAACTGCAGGCGCGTGTTGCGGCATGGCGCCAGCGGCTACGATAGGCGCCCTTTTTGCGGAAGCCGCGCCTCCATGAAATCCAATGTGATCGCCGCCATCGTGCTGATCGTGATCGGCCTGGTGTTCCTGGCCAACAACCTGGGCTGGACCAATCTGAGCCTGGGCCGGCTGATCGCCACCTGGTGGCCGGCGATCCTGGTCGCGGTCGGCGTCGGCATGTTGTTCGGCCGCGGCAAGTAGGTGGGGCCGGGATTGGGGATTCGGGAGTGGGGATTCGCGAAAGCGATCTCCCACTCTTAACTGCTGCATTGCGCTAGCCACTTCGAGAGCGGCCCCTGCAAACGCAGGGGTGCCGTGTCGCGACCGCGGGCTCAGCGGCGGACGTTGACCACGCGGGTGCCGGCGATCAGGTCGTGCAGGCAGCGCTTGTCCTGGCGGAAGATGAACAGCGCGTCCACCAGGGCGTAGATGCCGCCCACGATCGGCACCAGCGAGATCGCCTGGGTCGGCAGATAGCGCAGCGCGATCAGGCGCCAGAACGGCGGCTGCCCACCCTCCAGGTCGGCGATGCGGATCCACAGCAGCTTCTTGCCCCAGGTCTGCCCGCTCTTGGCCAGCGGGTAGCCCTGCACCAGCAGGAAGATCAGCATGCCCAGCACGCCATAGCCGAGCGTGGTCAGAAACGACACCTGTACGCCGCTGCGCGCGGCCTCCATGACCTTGCCGAAGTAGCCGGTCAGTGCCGCCACCGGCAGGAACGTCGCCAGCGAGATCACGCCGTCGATCAGCGCCGCGCCGAGGCGCTCGCCGCGGCCGGCGAGGACCTCGCCGTCGGCGGCGCCGGGCAGCGCGGGCGGCAACGCCGCGTCGGGGGCCTGGTAGGGATTGGGGTCGTTCATTGCGCGCTCCTTGTGCTGTCGGAAAACGGGGTTGGAAAGGTCAGGTCTTGGGCAGCGTCACGCCGGTCTGGCCCTGGTACTTGCCGCCGCGATCCTTGTAGCTGGTCTCGCAGACGTCGTCGGCATCGGACTGGAAGAACAACATCTGCGCCACGCCTTCGTTGGCGTAGATGCGCGCCGGCAGCGGCGTGGTGTTGCTGAATTCCAGGGTCACGTGCCCCTCCCACTCCGGTTCCAGCGGGGTGACGTTGACGATGATGCCGCAGCGCGCATAGGTGCTCTTGCCCAGGCACACCACCAGGGTGTCGCGCGGGATGCGGAAGAATTCCACCGTGCGCGCCAGCGCGAAGCTGTTGGGCGGAATGATGCACTCGTCGGCCTCGATGTCGACGAAGCTCTTGGGGTCGAAGTGCTTGGGGTCGACGATGGTCGAGTTGATGTTGGTGAACACCTTGAACTCGCGCGAGCAGCGCACGTCGTAGCCGTAGCTGGAGGTGCCGTAGCTGACGATGCGCTGGCCGTCGACCTGCTTGACCTGGCCCGGTTCGTAGGGCGCGATCATGCCGTGCTGTTCGGACATGCGGCGAATCCAGCGGTCGCTCTTGATGCTCATGGGGCTTCCTGATGCGGTGGCGGCAGGCCGCAGCCTGCGCGCCGGGACCCGGCCGGCGAACGGGGCCGGCCGTAATGACCGGCGATTCTAGCCGGTCGCGGGGCGTTCGCGGCAGGCGCCGCGCGCCGCTCAGCGCAATGCCGCGGAGATCGGGATGGCGGCGCGGGGGCGCTTGCGCAGTTCCTCGGTCAGGCGCTGCGCGGTGGCCAGATAGGCCTGCGCCGCAGCCGACTCAGGCGCCGCGGCCACCAGCGGAGTGCCGGCGTCGCCCTGCTCGCGGATCGCGATCGCCAGCGGCAGCGAACCCAGCAACGGCACGCCGTACTGCTGCGCCATGCGCTGGCCGCCGCCCTCGCCGAACAGATGCTCGACATGGCCGCAGTGGCTGCAGGTGTGCACCGCCATGTTCTCGACGATGCCCAGCACTGGCACCTCGACCTTCTCGAACATCTTCAACGCCTTCTTCGCATCCAGCGTGGCGATGTCCTGCGGGGTGGTGACGATCACCGCGCCGGCCACCGGGATCTTCTGCGCCAGGGTCAGCTGGATGTCGCCGGTGCCGGGCGGCAGGTCGATCAGCAGGTAGTCCAGGTCGTCCCACAGGGTGTCGGCGAACAGTTGGGTCAGCGCCGAGGTCGCCATCGGCCCGCGCCAGATCATCGGCGTGTCCTGGTCCACCAGCAGCCCGATCGACATCGCCTCGATGCCGAAAGCGCGCATCGGCTCGATGCTCTTGTCGTCCGGGCTGTCCGGGCGCCCGCTCAGGCCGAGCATGGCCGGCACGCTGGGGCCGTAGACGTCGGCATCCAGCACGCCGACGCGTGCGCCCTGGCGCTGCAGGGCCAGCGCCAGGTTCACCGCGGTGGTGGACTTGCCTACCCCGCCCTTGCCGGAACCGACGGCGATGACGTTGCGGATGCGGGGATGCGGGGCGAGCTTGGGCTGGACGGCATGGGCAGGGAGACGCGGGCGTTCGGTCATCGGAAACTCAATAGAGAAGCGTCGGCAGCGCACGCGAGGCGGGCGCGGGACGAAAAGGACACATGGACCGCGAACGGGGCCGCGAACCGCGGCAGCGTCGCGGGCCGCACAGACACATGACTATACAAGTGTGCCGGTGCGGGGTCCCGCACCGCGGGCGACGCGAGCGCTGGCGACTTTGCGCAAATCGCGCCCGGCATCGACGGCAACCTGCTTTTCTCCTCTCGGCAACCCTCGCCAGGGTCACCCGCGACACGGACGCCGGGATCGAGGCGCACCACGCCGCTGACGGGACAGTCCGCAGTCCCACGCCCCACGATGGAGAAACGTACTCACCGAAATGGTGCGCAGGCGCCTGTGCCGCGCCGGCAGGCAGTCTCTCCATCCCAGTTGGCGCAAGCCTTCCAACGCCTGGCCGCCGCCGACGCCACGCCAGTCAGCAACCTGTACAAGCAACGCCCCGTAATGGTGCAAAGCAGCGCGAAATTTGTCTACGCGGGCGCTAGGACCCGGCGTTTGCCGACGTTTCCTGCCCGATCGCCGCACTTTTCGCTTGTAGACGAAAAAAGTGACAGCCACGTACAAACTTCGTTAAGTCCGTGTTACGTTTGGGTTGGTCGCAGGATGCGACCCCACTTTCAAGGCACATGTCGCGGCACGAGGCCCCTCGCCTTATCGATTGATTTTCGGGGATAGAGAAAGATGACTGCTCGTCATACTCGTAGTTTCAAGCACAGCCACCTGAGTGCCGCACTGGCCTCCGCCATGCTTGTTCCGGCCGCGTTCGCCGCCTTCGCGCAGGACGCCACGACCGATGACAAGACCGACAAGGCGACGAATCTCGACAAGATCACCGTCACCGGCTCGCTGATTCCGCAGACCGAGATCGAGGTCGCCACTCCGGTCACCACGATCAGCGCTCAAGAGATCAAGGCGCGCGGCTTCAGCACCGTCGCCGACGTGCTGCAGAAGAGCTCGTTCGCCACCGGCGGCGTGCAGGGCGGGCAGAGCTCGGGCACCTTCACCCAGGGCGCGAAGACGGTGAGCCTGTTCGGCCTGCCGCCGGGCTACGTGAAGTACCTGATCGACGGCCGTCCGATGTCGAACTATCCGGCGCTGTACAACGGTAGCGACACGTTCAACAACATCAGCGGCATTCCGATCGACCTGGTCGACCGCATCGAAATCCTGCCGGGCGGCCAGTCGTCGCTGTACGGCTCCGACGCGATCGCCGGCGTGATCAACGTCATCCTCAAGAAGAAGATGGACGGCGCGGTGTTCAGCATCCGCGGCGGCGGCTTCTCCGAGGGCGGCGGCAGCAACTTCCGCACCACCTTCGCCGACGGCTGGACCTCGGCCGATGGGCGCACCAGCATCCTGGGCGGCGTGCAGTACGAAGAGAAGGATCCGATCTGGGCCTACCAGCGCGACCAGACCAAGCAGTTCAATACCCAGGGCACCACCCCCCAGCTGGCGAGCCGCGATTTCCTGGTCTACAGCCCGTTCACCAGCTACAAGTTCTTGGATCCAGCCAGGTGCGGCAATGTGTCCGGCCTGTTCGGCGGTACCGAGGGGTTGCAGCAGCGTCCAGGCTTCGGCGACACCTACTACTGCGGTTCCAAGTTCACGCCGGGCTACCGCACCCTGGACAGCGGCACCAAGTCGCTGCAGGCCTATATCCATGGTACCCATGACCTGAACGACAACGTCCAGTTGTATGGCGATGTGCTCTACAGCCACGAAGAGGTCAAGTACAACTCCGGCTCCAACTACATCTGGTGGGGCACCGCCGCTGATTTCGGCTACTACTACGATCCGAAGGTGGGCGACCTACTGAACCTGCAGCGCTCGTTCGCCCCGGAAGAAATGGGCATCAACGGCATCAAGGACACGATGAGCCGCGACAAGAGCGACTCGGTGCGCGTGACCTTTGGCGCCCAGGGCCAGCTCGGCCAGTCGAACTGGGACTACGATGCCGGCGTCACCTACACCCAGTACAAGTTGGAGGAGCGCCAGCTGGTCCGCTACAAGAACGCGATCGACCAGTTCTTCGTGAACCGTGTGCTGGGTCCGCAGCTCGGCCTGGATCCGCTGTACGGCGCCTACCCGGTGTATTCGCCGAACTATGCGGCGTTCTACTCGCCGATCAGTCAGGCGGACTTCGCCAGCTTCACCGGCCAGGCCACCAACAAGAGCAAGACCTCCGACGGCATGTTCCGCGTGCAGGCCACTAATACCAAGCTGTTCAGCCTGCCCGGCGGCGACGCCGGCCTGGCCGTGGTCGGCGAATACGGCAAGCAGAAGTGGGACTACGCGCCGGATCCGGTGATCCTCAATGGCGAAGTCTGGGGCCTGACCTCGGTGGCCGGCGGCGGCCAGCGCGACCGCTACGCGCTGACCTCGGAACTGCGCATGCCGGTGTTCGATCCCCTGACCATCACCCTGTCCGGGCGCTACGACGCGTACAAGGCCAGCGGTCGCACCATCGACAAGCCGACTTACGGCATTTCGCTGGAATACCGTCCGTTCGAGACCCTGCTGCTGCGCGGCAAGTACGGCACCGCGTTCCGCGCACCGACCCTGTCCGATCTGTACCAGGGCCAGAGCGGCTACTACAACAGCGTCGTCGACTACTACCAGTGCGCGCAGCGCGGCTACCTGCCGGGCAATACCGACAACTGCCCGCAGGCGTACTCCAGCCGTCAGTTCCGCGGTACGCAGTCCGGCAGCCTGGACCTGAAGCCGATCAATGCGGATGTGTGGAGCGCCGGCTTCGTGTGGTCGCCGGTGGACCGCATGGCGCTGACCGTCGACTACCTCAACTGGGACATCAATGATGAAGTGACCCAGCAGAGCGCCGATGGCTTGAGCCTGCAAGACTACCGCTGCCGCGCCGGCATCGACGATGCCAATTCTGCACTGTGTGAGCAGACAGCGTCGCAGGTGACACGCAATGCGGCCGGCCAGATCACCAACATCTACACGCCAAAGATCAACGTCTCCAACCAGAAGCTGGAGGCGGTCACCGCCTCGTTCCGCTACGGCTACGACCTGGGCCGTTGGGGCGATCTCAGCACCATCGCCAGCTACAGCGAGAACCTGCGCCATAAGTCCGTGCGCTACAAGGGCGACACGCCGGTGGATCTGCTGAACGATCCGTACTGGAGCACCGATCCGAAGCGCAAGGCCGACGCCTCGCTGACCTGGGACATCGGCAAGTTCTCGACCACCTGGTACGCGAACTGGTTCGACAAGACTCCAAACTATGCCCCGACGGTCAGCATCAAGGGGTACGGCGCCGATGGCGCAGGCAAGCTGCCTTCGCACATCACCCATAACGCCAGTGTCACCTACAAGGCGTTCGAGGGCATGGAGCTGTCGCTGATGGTGACCAACGTGTTCAACAAGATGCCCCCGCTCGACCCGACCTACCTGGGCAGCGCGCAGTGGGCGTACAACAACTACAACTTCGACGTGTACGGCCGTGCCTACTACCTGGAAATGCGTTACTCGTTCGGCAAGTAAGCCGACGCGCAGGTAGACATGGAGCCCACCCGCAAGGGTGGGCTTTTTTTTGCCTCGCCTTCGCGGCCTGCGCAGCCGTCCAGGTCAGCGCAGACGCCAATCCCTCTTGCGCGTTAGACAAGCTCCGTAAGGCTCGCGCGGTTTGCGCACGGCAGCGTTCCGATATCGTGTCAGCCAGCACCAATCGCCCATGATGTAATCGCGCCCAGCCGATCCATCGTCGCCGACGCGGAGCATCCGCGTCGGCATCCCCTGATGGCGCACTACGTTTCATGGAGCAGCCAATGCCACGTCGCGACTTCGATCCCGCCACCTTCGCCGCGGATGGGCGGCCGGCCACGCAGGCACGGCTGTTCGACGCGGACACGCCGCCGCCGTGGCACGGCGTCGTCGCCGGCGCCGCGTTGGGCGGCGCGGTCACCGTGCTGACCTACGGCACGGATGCGATCGGCGATGGCCCGCCGCGCCATGTCCATCCGTACGACGAGACCTTCGTGGTCCTGGTCGGACGTGCGCGTTTCTTCGTCGGCGACAGCACGCTCGAGGCCGCGGCTGGAGAGGTGGTCTTCGGCCCCGCCGGCGTGCCGCACCGATTCGAGAACCTGGGTCCCGGCCGCCTGCAGACGATGGACATCCATCATTCGCCGACCTGGATTCAGACCGATCTGGACTAGGCGACGCCGGCCAGGCGCATTGCGGCAGCGTCGCCACAGTCAGGACGCAATGCAAAACGCGTATTGGTCGTCACGCGCCACGAATGCAGCGCGCGTAGGCGCGCGCGCCGGATGCGGCCGCCAGCGCGACAGCTCATGGAATCGGCGGGGATCAGCCTAGCGGCTGGCCCAGGCTTTTACGGATAGAACGCCGCCAACAACGCCTTCAGTTCCTGCAGATCCTCGCCGTAGCGCTGCCAGCGGCCCATGTAGGAACGCGTCATCGACGTGCGCACCTGCACCACGCTGGCGGTGGCCACCGGCGCCTGGTTCTGCTCGAAGTGCAGGCAGGCCTCGTCCCAGGGCAGGCCGCAGAAGTCCAGCAGCCGCCGAGTGGTCGGCTCCTGCGCGGTCACCAGGTCCTCGTAGTCGACCTGCAGGATGCGCTGCGGCAGCATCTCGTTCCAGTGCGCCATCAGCCGGTCGAACATCAGGAAGTAGCGGCCGACGTCCATCAGGTCGAAGGAATAGTCGTAGTACGGCGACGACAGCGCGAACAGCTGGCGGAAGTTGCTCAGGCAGGTGTCCATCGGATCGCGCCGCAGGCACACGATCTTCGCCTTCGGCAAGGCGCGCGCGATGTGGCCGGCATAGAGGAAGTTGTGCGGCAGCTTGTCCACGAAGCGCGGCTTCAGTGCGGTGCCCGGGCGCGTGGATTCGACATAGCCGCGGCCGAGCGCACGCCAGTCCAGTCCCTGCACCTGGCTCAGCGTGGCTTCGTCGAGGATCTCCGGCGACGGCGTGCCGGTCAGGCGCTTGAGCACCACCGAAAAGTTCTGCAGCTCGCCCGCCGAGTGCACCTGCGGATGGCTGGACAGGATCCGGTCCACCAGCGTGGTGCCGCTGCGCGGCATGCCGATCACGAAGATCGGTTCCTCGCTCTCGAAACCCGCCACCGGCGCGTCGTCGGCGCGGAAGCTCCGATGCAGGGCCTCGAACAGGCGCGCATCGCGTTCGGAGGTGTAGCCGCGCGCCCGCTTGTGCACCGACTTGCCCTGCACATAGCCGCGAAAGGCCGCGCGGTAATCGCCGAGGTCCTCGTGCTCCTTGGCCAGCGCCAGGTTCAGGTACAGCACCGCGTCGGGATCGTCGCCGGCCGACGCCAGTGCGGCCTCGAGCAGCGCCAGGTTGTTCTCCTCCGGCGTCCACTTGCGCAGTTGCGACAGCGACAGATACACCTTCCAGTAGCGCGGCTCCAGCGCCAGACAGGCGCGGTACTCGGCCTCGGCCTCCTGCAGCCTGCCGGAGAACAGCAGCGAGGTTCCCAGGTTGTAGCGGAAGCTGGCCTGCTGCGGCGCGGCCTGCACCGCACGCGCGAACGCCTGCAGCGACGCGGCATGTTCGTTGACCTGGCTGTAGACCACGCCCAGCGTGTCCAGGGTATGCGCATCGGTGGGCTGCAGCGCCATCGCGTGATCGGCGAACCGGTGCGCATCCTGCAGGAACCGTCCCATCGCCAGCACCCGCGCCAGTTGCGCCGCGTAGTCGGCGCGCTCGGGATTCAGGGTCGCCGCCTGGTGCAGGTGCATGGCCGCGACCTGCATCTGCTGCAGTTCCAGCGCCGCCACGCCGGCGACGAAATGCACGCCCGGATGCTGCGGCAAGGCCTGCAGCAGATGCTGCGCGATCCGCAGCGCGTGCGGCCAGTCGCTGCGGTTGAGCGCCGCGATGGCCTGGTTGTAGAGCTGAACCTGTTCGCTCATGGATGCGCCCGACTCTCCCCTGGAAGGCTGGCCGCGGCGGCATGCAGGCACGCACGGCAGTCTCCGATTATGACCGCAGCGCAGCATTCGCGTGCATGTGCGGCATCTTCCGCCCGCGACTGACGCGTGCAGCCGCAGCGGTGCGAAACGACACCTGCGCAGGTCCAGACACCTCACGACAAGGGGTTGTGCCACACGTGGCCCAAGCGAGCGACACGCCGAGGCTCCCTTTACAGCAAGCCCGCTTCAAAAACATGTCATGTAACGCAAATTTTTCGTTACTTTTCCGATTCGTTCATGCTACGGTCAAGAAACGTGAAACGGACCTCACACTCTCTACACGTACCTGTCCAGGAAGGGACCCGGGTACTGCACATGCATCAAGGGGAAATTTGTCAATGTCAGTCAAAGCACCGACTCCCAAGCGGAGTCTTCTGGTCGTTGCTGTGTCCGCCATTCTGGCCCTGCCTGTCGCACCGGCGCTGGCGCAAAGCCAGAACCCGAGCCAGGAATCTGAAACGGAACAACTGACCGAGGCCACCGGCGCCAAGGCGCATACGCTGGACAAGGTGACCGTGACCGGCTCGCGCATCCAGCGCACCGAGGTCGAGGGTCCCTCGCCCGTCACCATCATTTCCGCCACCCAGATCGAGCGCGAAGGCTTCAACACCGTCTTCGACGCGCTGAGCACGCTCACCCAGGCGTCCGGCTCCACCCAGAACGAGCTGTTCCAGGGCGGCTTCACCCCCAACGCCAGCGTGATCAACCTGCGCGGGCTCGGCCCCGGCCGCACCCTGCTGCTGATCAACGGCCGCCGCGCCGCGGACTACCCGCTGCCCTACAACGGCCAGAGCAACTTCGCCAACTTCGGCAACATCCCGGCCGCGGCGGTCGACCGCATCGAGATCCTCGCCGGCGGCGCCTCGGCCATCTACGGCTCCGACGCGGTCGCCGGCGTAGTCAACATCATCCTCAAGACCAACTACGAGGGCGACCTGGTCAAGCTGCGCGGCAGCACCCTGACCCGCGGCGGCGGCGACACGGGCGACTTCCAGTGGATCGGCGGCAAGACCGGCGACCGCTGGAGCCTGACCTACGCCTTCGAGTACACCGCTGGCGAGCCGCTGTACGGCTACCAGCGCGACTTCATGGATTCGACGCTGGACAATCCGTTGCCGCCGGACTTCGTCGGCATCCAGCCGACCGGCACCATGCGCGTGCGCCGCCGTACCGGCTCGACCACCAACTCCTACTTCGCGCCGCCGGCCGGCGCCTGCGAACAGCTGGGCGACGAGTGGGTGCGCTGGAACTACCGCAGCGCCAGCGCCGCCGGCGCCATCACCAACCTCGGCCAGGCCTGCGGCACCTTCAAGGATCCGGCCTACCAGACCATCCGCAACGAGAACAACGACCTGTCCGGCTACGCCTACGGCACCTTCGATTTCGACGGCGGCATGCAGGGCTGGGCCAGCCTGCAGGCCTGGTCGTCCGAGTCCAAGTACACCTCGGGCACCCAGTTCTGGTCCGGCCGCACCAGCGGTGCGCTGTGGTTCGATCCCGGCTTCAACGCGCTGGTCGACGCGCAGCGCGTGTTCGCCCCGCAGGAAGCCGGCGGCGTCGACCACCTGATGGCGCGCAACAAGGAGAAGTCCTACGACTTCGCCGCCGGCCTGCGCGGCAAGTGGGGCGAGCGCTTCGACTGGGATCTGACCCTGTCGCGCGCCGAGTACAAGGTCAAGGTCGACCGGCCGCGCCTGGTGGCGTCGGCGGTCAACGATTACTTTCTCGGCCAGCAGCTGGGCACCCGCGTGGTCGGCGGCGTCTCCTATCCGGTGTATCGCCTGAACCAGCAGCGCTACTACAGCGCACTGACCCCGGACGAGTTCGCGGCGCTGAGCACCACGGTCAAGACCGACGCCAACTCGCACGTCAACCAGGGCAGCTTCGTCCTCTCCGGCGACCTGTTCGAGCTGCCGGCCGGCGCGCTGGGCTTCGCCGGCATCGTCGAAGCCTCGCAGCAGGAGTACAAGCTCAACGCCGACCCGCGCATCCTGCCCGACTACACCGGCGCCGACCGTCCGTACAACCTCACCGGCACCGGCGGCGGCGGCAAGCGCGACCGCTATGCGCTGGGCGTGGAGCTGTCGATTCCGATCCTCAGTTCGCTGAAGGCGCACCTGGCCGGACGCCTGGACAAGTACGACGACGTCACCGCGGTGGACGACGCCAAGACCTGGAATGCCGGCCTGGAATGGCGTCCGTTGGACAACCTGCTGTTCCGAGGCTCCTACTCCACCAGCTTCCGCGCGCCGGACCTGCATTACGTGTTCGCCGATCGCAGCGGCACATTCTCCAGCATCTTCGACACCCGTCGCTGCCTGGAAAGCGGCCGCGCCGCGGCGCAGTGCCCGGCCTCGGACACCACGGTGAACTACACCGCCTATGGCGTGCGCCAGGGCACCACCGCCCTGTCCGAGGAAACCGGCACTTCGTGGACCGCCGGCTTCGTGTGGGACGTGATCGACGGCCTGTCGGTCACCGCCGACTACTACGACATTCGCCTGAAGAACGTGGTGGCCGACATCACCTCCACCTACATCCTCGACGGCGAAGCCGGCTGCGTGACCGGACTGACCCGCAACCGCAACCCGTTCACCCTGGGTGCGCCGGGCTCGGCGTTCTGCAACGACATGCTGTCGCGGGTCAGCCGCCTCAGCGCGCCGGGCACGCCGAACGACGGCCAGATCACCGAGATCCGTCGCGGTCCGATCAACCGCGCCTTCCTCGGCACCAAGGGCATCGATGCATCGCTGGACTACCGCCTCGACACCGACCGGTTGGGCGACTTCCGCTTCCAGGTGGGCTACTCGCACACCCTCGAGCAGAAGTCGGCCGAGTTCAAGGGCGACCCGGTGCTCGACTACCGCGACGACCTGGGCAACTTCGACTTCCGCAGCCGCATCCGCACCACCGCGACCTGGCAGAAGAACGACTGGCAGGCAGCGGTGTTCATGATCCGCTACGGCAGCCTACCGAACTGGCAGGAGAGCGGCCGCATCGCGCCGTACTTCATCTGGAACGCGAACGTGGGCAAGAAGCTGACCGACAAGCTGACGGTCAACTTCTACGTCAACAACGTGTTCGACAAGACCCACCCGAAGGACAGCGGCTACAACACGTATCCGTACTTCTGGCGCGCCTACAGCCCGTATGGCCGCGAAGTGGCGGCGGAGTTCCAGTACCGCTTCCGCTGAGCCGCGCCACCCGCAAGGAAGGTCAGCGAGAGCCCGGCATCCGGGCTCTCGCTGTGTGCAATCATGCAGAGGGATTCTCGTGAAACGACGCGTTGCTTTCTGTGCGTTGGGCCTGTGCCTGCTCGGCGGTATCGCCGCAGCCGCTCCTTCGCCCATTGCGGATTTCGTCAAGCGCCCCACCTACAGCGCGGTGAAGATTTCGCCTGACGGCCAATACCTGGCGCTGACCGTCGACCGCGGCGAGCAGGACGTGCTGACCGTGCTCGGCACGCGCGACCTCAAGCCGATCAAGGTCAACGTGCTGCCGGACGGCAAGAGCGTGGGCGCGTTCTACTGGACCAGCCGCAAGCGGCTGCTGTTCACCGCGGTCAAGAAGGTCGGTTCGTTCGAGCGGCCGATGGGCACCGGCGAGTGGTTCGCCGTCGACGCCGACGGCGGCCAGCCGCGCACCCTGATCGAATACGGCACGCAGGGCGTCACCCAGCGCGGCAAGAGCGTGGGCCGCGAATCCTTCGCCCTGCTCGACACGCTGCGCGACGACGAGCAGAACGTGGTCATGCAGGTGCGCTACCCGCGCTCCTCGGAAGGCGCCGGTACCGAAGTGGTGATGATCGACACGCTCAGCGGGCGGCGCAAACCATTGGGCCGCGCGCCGAAGGCGAACTGCTCCATCGCCCTGGACGCCGCCAAGCAGCCGGCCTTCGCCACCTGCCAGAGCGACAAGGATGAGGACACCGGCTACGACAGCCACAGCGAGGTGTACGCGCTGAAGAACGGCACGTGGGAACTGATCAATGCCAGCAAGGCCGACGGCGCGCGCCTGGACATCGCCTGGTCCACCGCCAACGGCCGCGTCTACGCCACCCGCGACGACGGCAAGGCGCCCGGTGCGTTCGGCTATCTGGATCCGCAGAGCGGGCGTTTCGTTTCGCTGTTCCAGGATCCCACCAGCGAGGTCGCGCGCGCCATCAACGCCACCGACGGCTCGGACACCGCGCTGGCGGTGGTCACCGAGGCCGGCGCGCCGCAGGTCAAGCTGATCGACGAGGCGCATCCGGATGCGGCGCTGTACGCCAGCCTGGCCGCGGCCTTTCCCGGCCAGTACGTCGACTTCGCCAGCGCCACCCGCAACGGCGACACGATCGTGGTTAGCGTGCGCAGCGACCAGAATCCGGGCGAGCTGTACCTGTACGAACGTGCCACCGGCAAGGCCCGCTTCCTGATGAAGAGCCGGCCGTGGATCGACGCGGCGAAGATGGCCACGATCATGCCGATCCAGTTCACCGCCCGCGACGGGCTGCGCATCCACGGCTACCTCACCGTGCCGGCCGGCGCGCAGGCCAGGCAACTGCCGCTGATCGTCAACGTGCACGGCGGGCCGATGGGGCCGCGCGACACCTGGGGCTTCCATTCCGAGGCGCAACTGTTCGCCAGCCGCGGCTACGCCACCCTGCAACTCAACTATCGCGGCTCCGGCGGCTTCGGCAAGGCGTTCATGGACCGCGCCTACGGGCAGTGGGACGGCGGCATCCTCAACGACATCGTCGACGGCACCCAGTACGCCATCCAGCAGGGCCTGGTCGACAAATCGCGCATCTGCATCTACGGCGGCAGCTTCGGCGGCTACGCGGCGATGATGGCGCCGGTGCGCGCGCCGGGCCTGTTCCGCTGCGCGTTCGGCTACGTCGGCATGTACGACGCCAAGCTCCAGTTGCGGCTCAGCGACACCAGCAAGAGCGAGAGCGGCAGGCGCTACCTGCTGCGCGCGTTCGGCAGCAGCAGCGCCGAGCAGGAGCGGATGTCGCCGATCAACCACGTGCAGGCGCTGACGCTGCCGATCTACCTCGCCGCCGGCGCCCGCGACGATCGCTGCCCGCCGGAACACACCGAGGCACTGGCCAAGGCATTGCAGGACGGCGGGCATCCGCCCGAAGGCGTGATCGTGCAATCCGGCGAAGGCCACGGCTTCTACAAGGAAGACAACAACCTCAACCTCTACACCAGGATGCTGGCGTTCTTCGACGCGCATCTGAGCGGTTCCGCGGCACCATCCGACGCATCCGCACAGGCCGGCGCGCCCTGAACCGGAGCCCAGACAACGCCACGGCGCGCCGTCGTGGCCTGCGCGGCGCGCTGCACGCGCTGCGCCTTTCCCTCGCCCTGGTCGCCATGCCAGGGCTTTTTTTTGCCATGCCGCCGGGGGTGGGTCGCCGCTCAGCCGCGCAACAGCGCCATCGCTGCGTTGTGGCCGGGCGCGCCGGTCACGCCGCCGCCGGGATGGGTGCCGGAGCCGCACAGGAACAAGCCGGGAATCGCGCCGCGGTACGCCGCCTGGCCGAGCATCGGGCGCGCACTGAACAACTGGTTGAGGCTCAGCGCGCCATGGAAGATGTCGCCGCCGATCAGCCCGAAGGTACGTTCCAGGTCCAGCGGACTCAGCACCTGCCGGCCCAGCACCGAGGCGGCGAAGCCCGGCGCGTAGCGTTCGACGGTGGCGATCATCAGGTCGGCGACCTCGTCGCGGTGCGTGTCCCAACTGCGCCCGTCCGGCAACTGCGGCGCCACGTGCTGGCAGAACAGGCTGGCCACGTGCTGGCCAGGCGGTGCCAGGCTGTCGTCCAGCGTGCTGGGAACCAGCAGTTCGACGATCGGTTCGCGCGACCAGCCGTGCCGGCGCGCGTCGAGGTACGCGCGGTCCATGTAGTCCAGGCTCGGCGCCAGCACGATGCCGGCGGTGAGGTGGTCGCCCGGTCCCGGCAGCGCACTGAAGCTGGGCAACTGCGACAGCGCCACGTTCATGCGGAACGTGCCCGAACCGCAGCGCCAGTGCGCCATCCGCTCACGGGTGGCGGCCGGCACGTGCGCCGGATCGAGCAGGCGTTCGTACAGCAGCTTGGGGTTGACGTTGGCGACCACGTGCCGCGCCAGCACCCGCTCGCCCTGCTCGGTGACCACGCCGACCGCGCGCCCGCCCTCGACCAGGATCTCGCGCACGCCGGCATCGGTGCGGATGCGTGCGCCGGCCGCGGTCGCGGCGCGGGCCATGGCCTGGGTGATCGCGCCCATGCCGCCCAGCGCATGGCCCCAGGCGCCCTTCACCCCATTGCTCTCGCCGAACACGTGGTGCAGCAGCACGTAGGCCGATCCCGGCGTGTACGGGCTGGCGTAGTTGCCGACGATGCCGTCGAAGCCGAACAGCGCCTGCGCCGCATCGCTCTCGAACCAGCGCTGCAGATACTCGGCGGCGGAGATGGTGAACAGGTCCAGCAGGTCCTGGCGCAGCTCCGCATCCAGCGCATGCAGGCGGCGGCCGAGGCGGCCGGCGCGCAGCAGTTCGGGCAGCGCCTGCAGCCAGCCGCCGTCGGTGACGTTGGGCGGCGGCTGCAGCGCCAGCGCGCGCAGCACGTCGGCGATGCCCTCCAGCCGCGCCTCGTAGGCCGGCAGGCGCGCGGCATCGCGCGCGGAGAACTTGGCCAGTTCGGCCTGGGTGTGGCCGGCGCCGGTCAATAGATAACGCCCGTCCGGCAGCGGCAGGAAGTTGTTGCGCCGGCGCGGCACGATGCGCAGGCCGTGCCCGGCCAGGTCGAGATCGGCGATCACCTTGGGCTGCAGCAACGACACCGTGTAGGACGCCACCGAGTTGCGGAAGCCGGGGTGGAACTCCTCGGTGACCGCGGCGCCGCCGACCACACCGCGCCGCTCCAGCACGGTCACCTTCCAGCCGGCCCGCGCCAGGTAGGCGGCGCAGACCAGGCCGTTGTGGCCTGCCCCCACGATCAGGGCATCGCATGGCGGTTCGCGGGTCATGGCCGCATGGTAAGCCAGTGCCGGCGTGCCTGCCGACCGGCAGGCGGGGATGCCCTCTCATGGTCCAATGCCGGGGCCGCCCATGACCTTCGACACCCCTGAAACCTCCCGCGGCGGCGTAGAGTCTCGCCACGGCCCGAGCGGGCCATCCTTTTATCCACGTTGGCCTGGAGCCTGCCTGTGACCCTTCGCAATCCCAAGATGCTGCTGTTGACCCTGGCCGTGAGCACCGCGCTGAGCGGCTGCGGCAAGCACGACGATGCCGCCCCCGCAGCCGATGCCGCCAAGCCCGAAACCGCCGCCCCGGCCGCCGCTGCGGCGCCGGCCGAGCTCAAGCTCGACACCAGCAAGCTGCCGGCCTACAACGCGTTCAGCGTCAACGACCTGGACGCCAGCAAGAACGCCTGCGACGACTTCAACGGCTACGTCAACGGCAAGTGGCTGGCCGCCAACGAAATTCCCAAGGACCGCAGCAGCTGGGGCGCATTCTCGATCCTGGACGAGCGCTCGGTGGCCGTGCAGCACCAGCTGGCCGAACAGGCCGCCGCCGCGGCCAACCCGCAGGGCGTGGAAAAGATCGTCGGCGACTTCTGGTCCTCGGGCATGGACGAAGCCAAGATCAACGCCCAGGGCATCGAGCCGCTGAAGGCCGACCTGGCCGCGATCGACGGCCTCAAGGATGGCCCGGCGATCGCCGAGTACCTGCGCCAGAGCGCGGCCAAGGGCGAGAACGGCCTGTTCGGCTTCGGTGCCGAGGCCGACTTCAAGAACTCGACGATGAACATGGCCTACGCCATGCAGGGCGGCCTCGGCCTGCCCGACCGCAGCTACTACGTCGACGCCGACAAGCAGGACAAGCTCAAGGCCTACCAGGCGCACGTGGCCAAGGTGCTGGAACTGGCCGGCGTGCCGGCCGCCGACGCGGCCAAGCAGGCGCAGGACGTGGTGGCGCTGGAAACCCGCCTGGCCAAGGTGTCCAAGTCCAGCGAGCAGCTCTCGCGCGACGCCGAACTGGCCTACAACCCGGTCACCCCGGCCGATGCCGACAAGCTGACCCCGAACTTCCCCTGGACCAAGTTCTTCGAGTCGCAGGGCGTGGCCGTGCCGGAGAAGTTCTCGCTGGCGATCCCGGCCTTCCACCAGGAAGTGAGCAAGGCGCTGGGCGACACCGACCCGTCGGTGTGGCGCGCCTACCTGCGCTTCCACACTGTGGACAGCGCCTCGCCGTACCTGAGCGATGCCTTCGCGCAGGAAAACTTCGCCTTCTACGGCAAGGAACTCAACGGCCAGGCGGAGATGAAGCCGCGCTGGAAGCGCGTGCTCGGCAGCATCGAGAACGGCGCCGGCGAGGCGATGGGCCAGATGTACGTCAAGGTCGCCTTCTCGGCCGACGACAAGGCCAAGATGCAGCAACTGGTGCAGAACCTGAGCCAGGCGCTGAAGGCGCGCCTGGAGAAGCTGACCTGGATGAGCGACGAGACCAAGGCCAAGGCCCTGGAGAAGTGGAAGACCTTCACCCCGAAGATCGGCTACCCGGACAAGTGGCGCGACTACGCCAGCCTGAGCACCCAGCGCGACAGCTACCTGGACAACGTGCGCGCCGCCACCGCGTTCAACTACAAGTACAACCTGGGCAAGATCGGCAAGCCGGTGGACAAGACCGAGTGGGGCATGACCCCGCAGACGGTCAACGCCTACTACAACCCGCTGCAGAACGAGATCGTGTTCCCGGCGGCGATCCTGCAGCCGCCGTTCTTCGACCCCAAGGCCGACGACGCGTTCAACTACGGCGGCATCGGCGCAGTGATCGGCCACGAGATGACCCACGGCTACGACGACCAGGGCGCGCGCTTCGGGCCGACCGGCAACTTCGAGAACTGGTGGACCCCGGCCGACGCCAAGAAGTTCTCCGCGCTCACCGGCAAGCTGGTGCAGCAGTTCGACGGGTACGAGGTCGACGGCAAGCACGTCAACGGCAAGCTGACCCTGGGCGAGAACATCGCCGACCTGGGCGGCATCACCACCGCCTACGACGCCATGAAGAAGGCCACCGAGGGCAAGGACGACCCGAAGGTCGGCGGCATGACCCGCGACCAGAACTTCTTCATCAACTGGGCCACCGTGTGGCGCACCAAGTACACCCCGCAGAACGCGATGGTGCGCCTGACCACCGACCCGCACGCCCCGGCGCAGTTCCGCGCGATCGGCGCGCCGTCGAACCTGGAGGCCTTCGCCACCGCGTTCCAGTGCAAGCCGGGCACGCCGATGGTGCGCAGCGGCGACAAGCGCGTGGTGATCTGGTAAGCGACAGCGTCACCGTCGTCTCGCGAAAAGGCCCGGCATGTCCGGGCCTTTTCTTTGCGTGGCTGCCGGCCTGCGACAGCGGCGGCGCTGCGCCGCCCGCCCTGCCCAACCACCGGCGCCCGTGGTTACCGGCGTCTCTCGCTGAATCCGGTTGGGACCTGCACGCGCGTCATCGCCACAGTTGCACACCGCGGCTTGTTAAACTCCGCCGACTTTAATCCTGACCGGATGCGTTCCCGATGCCCAATGCCCGTCCGCTTGCCCTCGCCGTCGCCCTCGGCCTGATCGCCCTCGCCTCCGCCGCCGATGCCGCGCCCAAGAAGAAGCGCGCCGCCGCGCCCAAGGCCCCGCCGATCAGCGCCGCCTGCAGCGACTTCTACGACGATGCCAACGCCGACTGGCTGAAGCAGAACCCGGTGCCGCAGACCGGCGCGGTCACCGCGCTGGGCCAGCTCGCCGAGCGTGCGCAGCAACAGCAGCGCGACCTGCTCGACGCCTCCATGCAGTCGCCGCAGAACGCGGTGCAGAAGGCGCTGGGCGACTTCTGGGCCAGCGGCCTGGACGAGGCCGCGGTGGAGAAGGACGGCTCCAACCCGATCGCGCCGCTGCTCGGCCGCATCGATGCGATCAAGAAGGCCAAGGACGTACCGGCCTCGATCGCCGCGCTGCACCAGATCGGCATCCCGGTCGCGTTCAACTTCGGCGCCGACGTCGACCTGAAGGCGCTGGACCGCCACATCGGCTACTTCATGCAGGGCGGCATGGGCCTGCCCGACCCGGCCTTCTACACCCGCACCGACGCCGACACCATGGCGCTGATGGGCCGCTACCGTACCTACGTCAAGCAGATCCTGACCCTGACCGGCACCCCGGCCGACCGGCTCGAGGCCGACGCCCAGTCGGTGCTGCAGATCGAGACCGCGCTGGCGCGCAGCGCCAAGTCGCTGGCCGGCATCAACAACCCGTTCAACAACTACGCGCCGATCTCGACCAAGGAGTTGAACAAGCAGTACCGCAACCTGCAGCTCGACGCCTTCCTCAAGGCGCAGGGCGTCAACGACGACCTGGTGTCGATGGCCGACCCGGACATGTTCAAGCAGCTCGACGGCATGATCGTCAGCATCAAGCCCGAGCAGTGGAAGGCCTACCTGCGCTGGCGCGTGGGCGATGCGATGGCGCCGTACCTGTCCAAGAGCTTCCGCGACGCCAGCTTCGAGTTCCGCGGCCGCGTGCTGCAGGGCCAGGTCGCGCCGCCGCCGCGCTGGGCGCAGGTGCTGGACGCGATCAACGTCGCCGCCGGCCCGATGCTGGGCCGCGAGTACGTGGCGCGCTACCTGTCGGCCGACACCCGCCGCCAGGCCGAGACCATCGCCGGCCAGATCCGGGACGCGCAGATCGCCGCGGTCAAGCGCAGCACCTGGCTGAGCGAGCCGGCGCGCACCGAGGCACAGGCCAAGCTGGCCGCGCTGAAGATCGAGATCGGTGCACCGCGCCGCGACCTCGACTACACCCTGCAGCCGATGGGCCGCGGCAGCTTCGGCGGCAACATGCTGATCGCCTCCACCTGGCGCCACCGCGAGGAGATGAAGCGCATCGGCAAGGGCAACGCCGACCGCCGCTGGGACGTGCTGCCGCAGCAGCCGGCGCTGACCTACGACCTCGCGCAGAACCGTCTGATCGTCACCGCCGCGGTGCTGCAGCCGCCCGTGTATGCGGCCGGCAGCGACGGCGCGGCGCTGTACGGCGCCTACGGCGCGATGGTCGCGCACGAACTGATCGGCGCCATCGACAGCAAGGGCAGCCTGGTCGACGCGCAGGGCCAGTTGCGCAACTGGTGGACGCCGGAAGACAAGAGCGCCTGGAACGCGCTGGCCGCCCGTACCGCCGCCCAGTACGGCGCCTACGACTTCCCCGGCGTGAAGGGCGCCAAGGTCAACGGCCCGCTGACCCAGGACGAGGACCTGACCGACATCGGCAGCGTCGAACTGGCCTGGCAGGCCTACAGCGCGGCGCAGCCGGCGGCCAGCGAGGCCGGCAAGCAGGCGTTCTACAAGGCCTGGGCCGGCCTGTGGGCGCAGCAGCTGTCGCCGACCGACGCCGTGCAGCGGGTCACCGCCGACGTGCACGCACCGGGCCGCTGGCGCACCAACGGCGCGCTGGCCAACCTGCCCGCCTTCGCCGCGACCTTCACCTGCAAGCCGGGCCAGCCGATGGTGCGCAGCGAGGCCGAACAGATCCACCTGTGGCCGTGAACCGGTGTCGGCGCTAGCCGCCGGCCAGGCACACAGCACGACGGCGCGGGCAACCGCGCCGTCGTGCGTTCAGGGGTGGGGAAAATGCATCGGCTACTGTGCCGGCGATGCACAGCAGGCAGCAACGGCCTTGCGGTGAAAAATTGATTGCCCCTCTCCTACCGGGGCGACAGGGCACGGCGTGCGCGCCACTGGCGCGCGTGCCCTGGAGCGCCCGCGTCGCAAGCGCGGGCCGGGGCGCGAAGCGGGGGTTGGGTTGAGGGTACTGCGCGCGTAGCGCATGCGCCGCGCCGGCAATGCGAGGCTTCGCCCGTACCCTCATCCGCCCCTGCGGGGCACCTTCCCCCGCAAAAGGGGGCCATGGTCCCGACGGGAGAAGGGAAAAGCCGATTGCCCCGCGCGCGCCGCGTGGAGTTGCACTTGCCTATGCGGTCGCTGCGCTCAGCGCACGATGCGCGGGCGCGGCGGCTTGCGCTTGCCGAACGGCGGCTGGCCGCGCCAGTAGCGGATCATCAGCCAGCCGAACAGCATGCCGCCCAGATGCGCGAAATGCGCCACGCCCGGCTGCCAGCCGGTAAAGCCCAGCAGCAGTTCCAGCGCACCGAACACGATGACGAAGGTCCGCGCCTTCATCGGGATCGGCGGGAACAGCAGTACCACCCGCTGGTTCGGGAACAGCATGCCGAAGGCCAGCAGCAGGCCGAAGATGCCGCCGGAGGCGCCCAGCGTCGGATACGGCTCGCTGCCGTTGCTGAGCATCCACCAGCCGACCAGCAACTGACACAGGCCGGCACCGACCACGCAGACCAGGTAGTAGGTCAGGAAGCGCTTGTTGCCCCAGGTCTGCTCCAGCGGCCCGCCGAACATGTACAGCGCCAGCATGTTGAACAACAGGTGCGAGAAACTGCCATGCAGGAAGCCGTAGGTCAGCAACTGCCAGAGCTGGAAGTTCTCCCCCGGCGAGAACGCATCGAAGGCACCGATCGGCCACAGCATGAAGGGCGAGAACGTGTCCGTGCCGAGCAGCATCTGCAGCAGGAACACCACGACGTTGCCGATCAGCAGCGCTTGGGTGACGGGCGGAAGTCTGGGAAACATGGTCGGGTCCGTGGCAACTGTCCCCATCATAGCCGCTCGCCGGAGACTCCTTGCCGAAACATCGCCTGCGCTTCGCACCCCGACGCTCACCCCAACTCCTCGCCCGGAGGGAAAGGGGCTTGTACTCCCTTCTCCCGTCGGGAGAAGGTGCCCCGAAGGGGCGGATGAGGGTACGGGCGAAGCCTCGTGCAGTTGAAACACCGCATGCGCTTCGCGCCCGACCCTCACCCCAACCCCTCTCCCGGAGGGAGAGGGGCTTGTATCCCCCTTTCTCCCGTCGGGAGAAGGTGCCCCGAAGGGGCGGATGAGGGTACGGGCGCAGCCTCGCGCAGCTGAAACACCGCATGCGCTTCGCGCCCGACCCTCACCCCAACCCCTCTCCCGGAGGGAGAGGGGCTTGTATCCCCCTTTCTCCCGTCGGGAGAAGGTGCCCCGAAGGGGCGGATGAGGGTACGGGCGAAGCCTCGTGCAGTTGAAACACCGCATGCGCTTCGCGCCCGACCCTCACCCCAACCCCTCTCCCGGAGGGAGAGGGGCTTGTATCCCCCTTTCTCCCGCCGGGAGAAGGTGCCCCGAAGGGGCGGATGAGGGTACGGGCGAAGCCTCGTGCAGTTGAAACATCGCTTGCGCTTCGCGCCCGACCCTCACCCCAACCCCTCGCCCGGGAGGGAGAGGGACTTGTACCCCTTCTCCCGTCGGGAGAAGGTGCCCCGAAGGGGCGGATGAGGGTACGGGCGCAGCCTCGCGCAGCTGAAACACCGCATGCGCTTCGCGCCCGACCCTCACCCCAACCCCTCTCCCGGAGGGAAAGGGGCTATAAGCCACCACCTGAATCCGGCCTCTTTCTCCCGTATGGGGGACCGGACGCCGCAGTTCTCGTGAGTGTCGCTACCGCGGCCCCCACACCTCGGCATCGAGATCGCGCACCGGCGCCGGCGCACGCTTCACCCGTCCACTCTGCACCACCACGCCTTCGGCGCGCAGGCGTCGGCATTGTTCGCGGTAGCCAGGCGAGCCTTCCGGAAAGGCGATGCGGCCGTCGCTGCGCAGCACCCGGTGCCAGGGCAGCGTGGCGTCGGCGTTGCCGCCGAGCAGGCGTGCGACCAGGCGCGCGCGTCCCGGCAAGCCGGCCAGCATCGCCACTTCGCCATAGCCGCGCACTTGCCCCTGTGGAATCGCCCGGATCGTTACCAGGATCCGCGCATGCGCCTCGGCCGCCGTCATCGTCGCGACCGGCGCCGAGGCATCCGCTGCGGGCAACCGCCGTGCACTCATGCCGGCTGCGCCCGCACGGGACGCGACACCAGCAGCACTCCGACCAGCACCAGCACGGTGCCGGCGATCTGCCACGGCCCCATCGCCTCGCCCAGCAGCAACACGCTGAGCACGATGGTCGAGACCGGGCCGAGCATGCCGATCTGCGACGCCAGCGCAGAGCCGATGCGCTGCACCGCCAGCATCGTCGCCAGCACCGGCACCGCCGTGCACAGCGTGCCGTTGAGCAGCGACAGCGCATAGACCGGCGCCGGCAAGGCCAGCGCGTGCAGCGGCCGCAGCAGCAGGAACTGGGCGATGCACAGCGCGCAGGCAACCAGGCTGGCATAGGCGGTCAGTCGCACCGCGCCGACCCGCGCCACCAGTTGGCCACTGCCGACCAGATACGCCGCATAGGCCAGTGCGCTGCCGAACACCAGTAGGCTGCCCCAGGCGGTGCGCGCGCCGCCGATGCGCAGGTCGTGACCGAACGCCAGCAGCACGCCCAGATAGCTCAGCGCCAGCGCCCACAACTGGCGCCGCTGCGGCCGTCGCCGCCACAGCAGCACGCCGATCAGCAGCACCAGGGTCGGAGTGAGGTACAGGATCAGCCGCTCCAGGGTCGCGGTGATGTAGGCCAGGCCGAGGAAGTCCAGGAAACTGGCCAGGTAATAGCCGAGCACGCCCAGCGCGACGATGCGCCAGCGATCACCCGGCTGCAGCGGTGGCGCACGCCGCGCCGCCCACAGCGCCATCGCCGCGAAGCACGGCAGCGCCACCAGCATGCGCAAGGCCAGCAGGGTTACCGCATCGACGCCGTAGCGGTAGCCGAGCTTGACGATGATGGCCTTGCCGGAAAACGCGATCGCGCCGCCGGCGGCGAGCAACACGCCGCCCAGGCTGGCCTGTGTGGCGACGGGGGCGACGGCAGTGGGCGCGCCGGGCACGCTCATCGCGCAGCGCCGCGGCAAGGAGAAGAGGACACGTGCATGCCGCCATTCTACGGCGCTACGGTCGGCCAGCCGTCGGATCGCCGCCGCCTCAGCGCCTCACCTCCTCAGCGCATCAGCACCACTTCCTCGGCCGAGGTCGGATGGATCGCCACGGTGTCTTCCAGTTGCTGCTTGGTCACGCCCAGCTTCAACGCCACCGCGAAGCCCTGCAGGATCTCGTCGGCGCCATCGCCGAGCAGGTGGATGCCGACCACGCGCTCCTCCGCGCCGACGCACACCAGCTTGAACAGGCTGCGCTGCGGCGAGTCGGCCAGCGCCTGCAGCATCGGCCGGAAGTTGCTGCGGTACACGGTGACCGCGTCGGCGCCATAGCGCTCGCGCGCCTGCTCCTCGCCCAGCCCCACCTGGCCGAGCGGCGGGTGCGAGAACACCACGCTGGGCACGTTCTCGTAGTCCAGCCGCGCCTGCGGCCGGTCGCCGAACACGCGGTCCATCAGCTTGCGCCCGGCGGCGATCGCCACCGGGGTCAGGCCGACCTTGCCGGCCACGTCGCCGATCGCATACAGCCCCGGCACGTCGGTGTTCTGGTACGCGTCCACCACGATCTCGTGCTTGTCGCCCAGGCGCACGCCCAGCGCTTCCAGGCCGAGGTCGCGCGTGTTGGGACGGCGGCCGATCGCGAAGAACACCCGATCGACGGTCTCGCCAGCCTGTCCCTGCGCGTCGACCACGCACAGGTCCTCGCCGTTGCGACGCAGGGCGCTGGCGCGGTAGCCGAAATGCAGGCGCACGCCCTGGTGGCGCAGATTGTCGGCGAGCTGCCGCGCCAGTTCCGCGTCGAACCGCTCCAGCAGACGCTCGCCCTGCACGTACAACTCCACGCGACTGCCCAGCGCCTGCAGCAGTCCGGCCAGTTCCACCGCAATGTAGCCACCACCGACGATGGCCACGCGCGGTGGTGCCTCGCACAGATTGAAGAAATCGTCGGAGATCAGGCCCAGTTCGGCGCCTTCGATGTTCGGTCGCGCCGCATGCGCGCCCGTGGCGATCACCACGTGATTGGCGCTGACCCGCACGCCATCGTCGCATTCGACGGTGTGCGCATCGATCAGTCGCCCGCGCCGTGGGATCAGCACCACGCCATCGGCATCCAGGCGCCGCCGGTAGCTGGCGTGGATGTTGCCGATGTAGCCCTGGCGATGCGCCACCAGTTCCGCCCACGACAGCGTGGCCTCGGGAATGGCGAACCCGACCGCGCGCGCCAGGTCGATGCGTTCGACCAGGTCCGCTGCCAGCCACATCGCCTTCTTCGGCACGCAGCCGACGTTGACGCAGGTGCCGCCGAGCGCACTCGGCTCCAGGATCGCCACCCGCGCGCCATGGCTGGCGGCGCGGAACGCGGTGGCCAGGCCGCCGGAACCGCCGCCCAGCACCAGCAGGTCGTAATCGCGGATCGGCGCGCTCACGGCGCACGCTCGGCGCGCGGCGGGGTGGCATCGCTGGCGGGCATGCGTCCGCCTCTGACATCGTCCATCGGTGGTCCTGTCGCTCACATCGGTCGCCGCGGAGCATGCCATGGCCAACCGCGCGGCAGATGTGAGGACGCCGCCGCGCCTGCGCTCAGACCGCGTGGCGGCGCATGGGCTGCCAGCGCAGATAGCTGGCCGAACGCCACAGCCACTCCACCGGGCCGAAGCGGAACCGCTGCAGCCACCAGTGCGACAGCGCCACCTGCAGTGCGAACAGCACGACCGCGAACGGGATCTGCCAGGCACGCGGCAATTGCTCGAAGTAGCCGAAGCCATAGCCGTAGAACAGCGTCGTGCACACCAGCGACTGCAGCAGATAGTTGCTCAACGCCATGCGCCCGGCCGGCGCCAGCCACTGCAGCGCGGGCGCGGCGCGCACCAGCCAGGCCGCATAGCCCAGCGCCATCAGGCCGCCGGCGACACTGGCCAGGGCATAAGCGCAGGTCAGGCGCAGATCCAGCCGCGCCGGGTCCATCCACGGCTCCAGCCGGAAGCTCAGCAGCATCAGCGCCAGGCCCAGCGGCAGCACGCCCCAGCGCAGCACGGCGAGCAACCGCAGGAAGCGCTGCGGCTGCGCAGCCAGGCCGCTGCGCACGCACCAGGCGCCGAGCAGGAACATGCCGAAGATGGTCGGCGCATTGAACAGCAATGCACTCAGCGATTCGACCAGGTCGCGCGCGCGCTGCGCGGTGGCCTGGACATAGCTGCCGTGGCCGAACACCTCACGCTGCTGCGCCAGCGCCGCAGCGCTGTGCTGCGCCTGCTCGGCCATGTCGCGGTGCCACTGCGCCGCACCGTGCGGGTCGGCCTGCGCGGCCGTGGCGGCCGCGCCGATCAACAGCCACAGCGCCGGCGCGAACAGATACACCACCAGCGCCATGCCGGGCAGCCAGCGCGTGGGCGCCTCGCGGAACGCCAGCAGCATGAACGCCAGCAGCGCGTAGCTGACCAGGATGTCGCCGGACCACAGCAGCAGTGCATGCAGCAGGCCGATCAGCAACAGCCCCGCACTGCGGCGCAGGAAGAAACCGCCGAACGGCCGCCGCGCGGTCTCGGCGCGCTGCGCCATCACCGCGAAGCCCATGCCGAACAGCAGCGAGAACAAGGTGTAGAACTTGCCCTGCACCAGGATGTAGACGAGCGCGTCGGCGATGCGGTCGGCGCCGCGCAGCGCCGGATCCAGGCCGGTCATCGCCGCGTCCAGCGGACCGACGAAGCCCTCGATGTTCATCAGCAGGATGCCCAACAGGGCGAAGCCGCGCAGCACGTCCAGGGTGGCGATGCGCTCGGCGGGCGCGACGGGCTGCAACACGGGGGCGGAAGTGGCCAAGGCGGCACCGGACGGAAGGCCGGCGATGTCCCTCGCCGCGATCAGGAGAGCCGCCGGCGTCCGCGGCGGCGCGACGGCACCGCTGCGCGCGGCGCCAGGGCCGACGGCACCGGCGCGACCGGTGCCGCGGCCAGGACCATCAGTGCTGGTGGCCGCCGTCGCCGTGCACGTGGCCGTGCTCGATCTCTTCGGCGCTGGCCTCGCGCACGTCGACGATCTCCACGTCGAAGTGCAGGTCCTTGCCGGCCATCGGATGGTTGAGGTCGACGTCGACCACGCTCATGCCGACCTTCTGCACGGTCACCGCGCGCGGGCCGAAGTTGGTCTGCAGCACCACCTGGCTCCCCGGCTGCAGCTTGGCCGCGCCGAAATGCTTCTTCGGCACGCGCTGGCTCAGGCCCTCGCGGTATTCGCCGTACGCGTCCTTGGCGGCCACGTCGACGCCGAAGCTGTCGCCGGCGGCCTTGTCCATCATCGCGTTCTCCAGGCCCGGGATGATATTGCCGTGACCGACCAGGATCACCAGCGGATCACGGTCCTTGGAGCTTTCGATCGGCTCTTGACCGACTTCCGAAACGGTGTAGTGGAAACGGACGACGCGGTCTTTTTCGATCTTCATGTGCACTCTGCGCTGTGGCTGCCGGGGGCAGACGGGATGGGCGGCTTGTCGGCCGCCGGGAGCGCCGCCATGATGGCGGCCTTCTGAGGTCGCGCATTATCCCGGCTCCATGCACAACACGCCAGTTTCGCCGCGCGGCCGCCGCGCGTTTCCGTGGTGGCTTCCGCTGCTGTGCGCCGCCGCGCTGGCGGCCTGTGGACGCCACGAGGTCCGCCACACCCGGCCGGCGCCGGTGGCGGTGCGCGAGTGGCCGCAGGTGCAACCGGCCGACCCGGGCGCGGCCAATGCGGTGCTGATGCGCGCGCTGGGCCTGGTCGGCACCCCCTATCGCTACGGCGGCAATACCCCCGAGTCCGGGTTCGACTGCAGCGGCCTGGTCGCCTACGTCTATCGCGACATGCTCGACCTGCGGCTGCCGCGCACCTCGCGCGAGCTGGCCGCGGTGCAGGGACCGAAGATCGACCCGCAGCGCCTGAGCACCGGCGACCTGGTGTTCTTCGGGAGCGCAGGGAATGTGACGCACGTCGGAATTTATGTCGGCGAAGGGCGTTTCGTTCACGCCCCCAGCACGGGCGGGACAGTGCGCCTGGATTCCCTGGATGGCGCCTACTGGCGGGACCATTACACCGGTGCAAAGCGGGTTTTGCGCTGATGTGTGATTTCGCCCACATTCATAATTACGAAAATTTAACCTTATTTGAACTTCCTATTTCTGTCTACAAGGCATGATCCCCCATCGTTTTATTTTGTGATCCAAGCGTGACGACCGAAGCCCAGACCTCTCCAGGCAAGACCGCCGTTCCCCGCCGGACCGCTTTCCGCCTCTTTTGCACCGCCTCGCTCTGTTTCACGGCCCTCCCGGCCCTGGCCCAGTCCGCTCCCGCCGACACCGTCGTCCCGGAAGCGATCGCGACCGTCGCCCCCGCTCCCGCACCGGTGAGCACCGTGGCGAACACCGCTGCAGCGAGCACGCCGATCGCCACCGCCTCGGCCAAGCCGGCCGCCGCACAGGCGCCCGGGCCGTCGCGCAGCAAGGCCGACGCCGCCGCCACCGCCACGCTGGCCGCCCTGCTGCCGCACCTGGCCGCCAACGACACCATTCCGCTGATGGACCGCTCTGCGATGTTCGCCGGCGACATCAGCCGCCTGCTGGCCAACTACGACGTGTCCCAGCCGGTCCCGCGCGAAGGCGTGGTGCCGGGCGGCGACAAGGTCCAGTCGGTGCTCAAGCGCGCCATGGCGCTGCTGGGCACCCCGTACCGCTGGGGCGGCGAGGACACCGAGGGCTTCGACTGCAGCGGTCTGGTCGGCTACGTGTTTCGCACCGCGCTGGGCATCGAGCTGCCGCGCGTGTCGCGCGAGATGGCCCGCGAGGCCAACGCCCAGCTGATCAAGGACCGCGACGCGCTGGCGCCGGGCGATCTGGTGTTCTTCGGCCGCAAGGGCCGCGTCGACCACGTCGGCCTGTACGTCGGCGAGGGCCGTTTCCTGCACGCCCCCAGCCGTGGCAAGGACGTGCGCGTGGACACGCTGACCTCCGGCTACTGGGGCGAGAAGTTCGTGCAGGCGCGCCGCGTGGCGATGTAAGCCACTTCGGCTGCAGACACCAAGAAAGGCCGCTGGCGACAGCGGCCTTTTTTATTGCGTGCGGCCGGGTGTTGCCGCTGCGGTTCGCGCCGCCCGCCTGGAGCGTCATCGCGACCGTCCGCATTGCCCGCCGGCACGCTACGCTGGTCCGCCTCGATCGCGTCACCGGGACTTCGATGACACCATGCCCCTCGCCTGCCCCGCGGCCCTGCCGTGCCGATGAGCACCGCGGCCGGGCCGCGTCCTGGCCGCGCCGACAGGTGCTGCGCTGATGCCGGACATGCCGCCCCTGCCCACGCCCGCACAGGCGCTGGCGATCGCGCACTCGCTGCTGTCCACGCGCTACGCCGATGCCGCCTTCGGCTTCGCCGCCGGCTCGATCCTGCGCGGCGAAGGCACGCATCTGTCCGACATCGATCTGGTGGTGGTCTACGACAGCCTGCCGGCCGCACGCCGCGAGTCGTTCATGGCCGAGGGCGTGCCGGTCGAAGCCTTCGTGCACGATCCGGGCACGCTGGCCTGGTTCGTCGATGACGACGCGGCCCGCGGCCGCCCCAGCCTGCTGCACATGATCGCCGAGGGCACCCTCGTCGGCACCGCGACCGAGTCCGCACGCACCCTGCAAGGCCAGATCGCCGCGCGGCTGCAGGCCGGGCCGCCGCCGCTGACGCAGGCGCAACGGGACGCGCTGCGCTACGAGATCACCGACCTGGTCGACGACCTGTGCGGCGAGCGCAGCGCCGCCGAGATCGTCGCGATCGGCGCCCTGCTGCATCCGCACCTGGCGGAACTGGCGCTGCGCGGACGCGGCCACTGGTACGGCAGCGGCAAGTGGGTCCCGCGCCTGCTGGCACGCATGGACCCTGCCCTGGGCGCGCGCTTCGACCAGGCCTTCGCCGCACTGTTCGCCAGCGCCGACCGCGCGCCGGTGCTGGCGCTGGCACAACAGGAACTGGCCGTGCACGGCGGCCGCCTGTTCGACGGCGATTGCCGCACCGCGCCTGCGGACTGGCGCGCCTGAGCCAGCGCGCGGGCGCGTGCTCAGCCCTGGTAGTGGGCGATGGTGTCCTCGATGCCCTTGCTCAGTTCCATCACCTTCTGCGCGTACTCGGCCAGGCGATGGTCTTCCGGCGTGTCCGGATGCCAGGCCGGTACCGCGGTGGGGCGGCCTTCGACGCCGTCCAGGGCCACGAACACGATGATGCAATGCGTGCACAGGCGCGGCTCGCCGCCCATCGGATCGCGTGCGCGCACCTCGATGGCGAAATGCATGCTGCTGGTGCCGGTGTGGACCAGCTTGGCGCTGACCGTGACCATGTCGCTGATGCGGATCGGCGAGACGAAGCGAATGCCGCCCACCGCCACGGTCACGCTGTAGTGGCCGCTCCAGCCCACCGCAGCGGCGTAGCCGACCTGGTCGATCCACTTCATCACCACGCCGCCGTGGACCTTGCCGCCGTAGTTGACGTCGATCGGCTCGGCCAGGAAGCGGAAGGTCAGTTCGCGTTGGGTGCCGCTCATCGGGAGTCCATGCAGGGGAAGGAGGCGGCAGTCTGCCATGCGCCGACGCCGCCAATCGCAACGGCGCCGCAATGACCTGTCGGCGCGGCCGCACTGGCGGCACGCGTGGGTCGGCTACGTCGCGGTCAGCGCCAGGTTGTCGCGCTTGCGGATGCACAGCCACGGGAAATGCGGCTGGCGCCAGCGCAGCGCGCGCAGGCAGCGCGCGGACAGGCGGCGCGGGTCGAACAGCCGGCGCAGCACGATGCCGTCCAGCGCCGCGTCGATGTGCTGGTGGTATTGCTGCGCCAGCTCGGCGCAACCCAGGTCGCTGAAGTAACGCAGGCTGCGCGCGGCGCTGGCCCGGGCCTGGTCGGCGTCGGCGTAGAACGGGCTATCGAGGATGTGCAGTTCGCCATCGTGCTGCAGCAACTCCAGCAGACGCGCGATCAACGCACGCGGATCGGCGAAGTACTGGAGGCAGGCCGGCACCACCACCACATCGAACCGTTGCGCCGGCAGCGGCAGGCGCAGGATATCGCCGGCGACGAAGCTCAACCGCGGCGCGTCGGCGAACACCCGCGCCGCCTGCGCCAATTCGGTGCGATTGACGTCGACGCCGCAGACCTCGCGCTGCAGGTCGCTGGCCAGGCGATGCGACAGCCAGCCGTTGCCGCAGCCCAGCTCCAGCAGCGGACCGTCCCCGCCGCGCGCGCGCAGATGGCGCAACAGGCGCCGGCAGGATTCGGCGCGCACCCGCCATTCGTGGCTGGCGCCCAGCGCACCGGGCGGCTGCGGCAGCGTGCGCACCTGCGCGTCGCTGTAGAGCCGGCTTTCGCGGCGGCGCACGTCCAGGTAGCGCTGCTCGAACGGGTCGTCCGGCAACGCGTCGTGCACCAGCACGCCCTCGTGGAGCGTCAGCCCGGGCAACCGCAACAACTGCGCGCGCAGGCTATCGGCAGGCGCGCTCACGGGAGCATCAACGCACCTGGCCGGAACTATCGACCGGCGGATCTTCCAGGCCGACATTGCTCGGCGCCGCCTCGTACACGCTGCGGTCGAGCAGGCCGGTTTCCTTGGCCACCAGCACCGGCACCAGCATCTGCCCGGTCACGTTGGTCATGGTCCGCATCATGTCCAGCACGCGGTCGATGGCGTACAGGTAGCCGATCACCTCCAGCGGCAGGTTGGCCGCGCTCAGCACCACCGTGGCCATCACCACCGCGGTGCCGGGCACGCCGGCGGTACCGAAACTGCCCAGCACCGAGGCGATCAACACCACGAAGTACTGATTGGCGGTCAGCGGCACGCCGGTGTATTGGGCGATGAACACCGCGCACAGCGCCGGGAAGATCGCGCCGCAGCCGTCCATCTTGATGCTGGCGCCCAGCGGCACCGCGAACGCCGCGTAGTCCTTGTTGACGCCGAGGTTGTGGGTGATCGAGCGCAGCGCCACCGGCATCGCGGCGAAGCTGGAGGAACTGACGAAGGCCACCTGCATGCCCGGCGCGGCGCCGCGGAAGAACTTCCACGGGTTCAGCCCGTGCACCAGCAACAGGCCGCTGTAGACCACCACGATGTGGATCGCGCAGGCCAGGTACAGCGCCAGCACGAAATTGCCGAACGGCAGCAGCTTGCCGAAGCCGTAGCCGCCGACCAGCGCGGCGATCAGGCCGAAGGTGCCGAGCGGAGTCATCTCCAGCACGAAGCGGGTGACCTGGATCATGATCTCGCTCATCTGCGTGGTGAGCTTGCGCGCCTCGGCCACGCGCTCGCCGAGCTTGACCATGGCAAAGCCCAGCAGCGCGGCGAAGAAGATCACCGGCAGGATCGACCCGCGCCCGGCCGCCAGCACGGTCTCGCCGGCGGCATTGGTCTTGGTGCCGATGCCGGTGAGCGCATAGAACGGGTTGGACGGCACCACGTCCAGCAGTACCTGCACCGGGCTGGGCACATCGCCCGGTTTCCAGGCGCTGTCCACCCGCAGGCCCAGATGACCGGCGCCCGGCTGCAGCACGGTGCCCACGGCCAGGCCGACGCCGACCGCCAGCGCCGCGGTGACCACGAACCACAGGAACGTGCGCCCGCCCAGCTTGGCCACCGACTGTTGCCCGTGCAGCGACGAGATCGCGTTGATGACGGCGAAGAACACCAGCGGCACCGCGATCATCTTGATCAGGGTGACGTACAGGTCGCCCAGCGGCTTGAACCAGGTTTCCGCGGTCGGCCCCAGCGCCCAGCCGGCCAGCGCGCCCAGCACGAAGCCGGCGACCACGCGCTGCCAGAACGGAATGCGTAACCAGGCCGTCACCAGTTTCATCGACGCTGTCCAGAAATCTCGGGGGGTTTCGCACGATAGCGCACCCCGGCGGCAACGACGACGCCATGGCTGGAAAGGCGCGATGTCATCGGCGTGCCTTGTCGCAGCCGGCATAATGCGGGGGACTTCGTGTTCAGGACCCGTTCCGCGTATGCGCCTTCCCGTTTCCGCCCTCGCCGCCGCCTCCACCCTGCTGCTGGGCGCCTGCGCCAGCACGCCGCACGCGCCGGCCGCCAGCGCCAACGTCGCGCCGATCGTCGTTCCCGCCGTGGCCCACCCGGCCGGCGAGACCCCGGCATGGTGGTACCGCAGCGGCGCCGCCAAGGCCGCCAACAACGGTGCCATGCGCGGCAAGGCCAAGAACGTCATCCTGTTCCTGGGCGACGGCATGAGCCTGACCACGGTCGCCGCCGCACGCATCCTCGACGGCCAGCGCAAGGGCGCCTCCGGCGAGGAGAACCAGTTGTCCTGGGAGGCATTTCCCGCCACCGCACTGAGCAAGACCTACAACACCGATTCGCAAACGCCGGACTCGGCCGGCACCATGACCTCGATCACCACCGGGGTGAAGACCCACATGGGCGCGATCGGCGTGTCCGCCGGCAAGCGCGACGCCTGCGCCGACAGCCTCGGCAAGCAGTTGCTGAGCTGGCTGGAGCTGGCCGACAGCGCCGGTATGGGCACCGGCATCGTCACCACCACCCGGCTGACCCACGCCACCCCGGCCGCGACCTATGCGCACGTGCCGGAGCGCAACTGGGAGAGCGATGCCGACCTGCCGGAGAAGGCGGTGACCGAGGGCTGCCGCGACATCGCCCAGCAGATGGTCGGCGCACGCTTCGGGCGCGGCCCGCAGGTGATGCTGGCCGGCGGCCGCGGCCAGTTCACCACCGTCGAACAGCGCGACCCCGAGTACGACGACAAGGTCGGCCTGCGCCTGGACGGCCGCGACCTGGTCGGCGAATGGCGCCAGCGCCATCCGCAGGGCGCCTACGTGTGGACCCGCGGGCAACTGGAAGCGGCGCAGAACGCACCGGCGCTGCTGGGCCTGTTCGAGCCGGACCACATGCAGTTCGACCACGACCGCGACCGCAGCGCCAACGGCGACCCGAGCCTGGCCGAGATGACCCGCGCCGCGATCCGCACCCTGTCGCAGGACAAGAACGGTTACGTGCTGATGGTCGAAGGCGGACGCATCGACCACGCGCACCACGCCGGCAACGCCTACCGCGCGCTGGACGAGACCATCGCCCTGTCGCAGGCGGTGCAGGCCGCGGCGGACGCGACCTCGGCCGAGGACACGCTGATCATCGTCACCGCCGACCACTCGCACACGCTGAACTTCGTCGGCTACCCGCAGCGCGGCAACCCGATCCTGGGCAAGGTGCGCGGCACCAGCGGCGAGGACGCCAACACCGGCGACCTGGCACTGGACGGCAACGGCCAGCCCTACGCCACGCTCAGCTACGCCAACGGCCCCGGCTACACCGGCGCCAGCAACCAGCAGCCGGCGGGGGTCAAGACCTTCCCGCATGCGCCGAGCAACTTCGAGCCGGCCAACGGCCGTCCGGACCTGACCCATGTCGACACCGAAAGCCCGGACTTCATGCAGGAAGCGCTGGTGCCGACCAAGGCCGAGACCCATGGCGGCGACGACGTCGGCATCTGGGCGCGCGGCCCCGGCAGCAACGCCTTCCGCGGCAGCCTGGAAGAGAACGTGATCTACCACGTGATCGTGCAGGCCACGCCGACGCTGCGTGCGCGGCTGTGCCAGGCCGGTACCTGCAACGGCGACGGCGTGCCGGTGGAGCTGCCCAAGCCGGCGGCGTTCATGACCAGCGCCGCGACCGCGCAATGAGGCGGCTTCGGCCGCACGGCGGCAGCCTGCGCGCGGCCGTTGCACTATTCGCTGCGCTGGCCGCGCTCGGTACCGTGCCAGCGATCGCGGCGCAACCGGCCGCCGACGCCTGCCGGCTGGGCGACCCGAACAGCGATCGGCCGGTGGTGCCGGGCTGCCGGCTCGGTGCCGACGAACGCCTGGTCCTGACGCCGCAGGCGCTGCGGCGCCTGCACTTCGATCGCGACGGCCTGGCGCTGCTGAGCGTCGGCGCACGGTTCTACTACGTGCGCGCCGATGGCCGCAGCCTGCCGGTGATCACCTGGGACAACGGCGCGGATGGTTTCACTGAAGGCCTGACCCGCGGCATCGTGCACGGCCGCATCGGCTTCTACGATCGGCAACTGCGCGAGGTGATCGCGCCGGTCCACGACTTCGCTTGGCCGTTCGAGCACGGCGTCGCCGAGGTCTGCGACGGCTGCAGCGCGGGTACGCCCGATGGCGACGGGCACACGCCGATGCAGGGCGGCCGCTGGTACTCCATCGATCGCCACAACCGCGAAGTGCCGGCGCCGAAGCGCTGAGCAGATGACCGTATGCGGCATGGCGGCGTTGTCACGGAGAACGTCGCCAAGGCCGGTCTTCTGCAACGCATTTCTTGCTGCAACGCCCGCGATGTCGGGGGAAGCGCATCGTCCGCGAGGTGAGAATCCCCGCGTCGGGACTGAAGTCCCTCCCACAGGGGGCTAACGGACGTTTGCGCTGCCTAAGGCGCCGTAGCGCGCTGGCCGCAGGCCGGGCTTGGCATGCTGGCGGCCGACACCGAGCAGGCGCCCTGCTGAGCAGGCCATCGGGATAGTCCCAAGTGCCGAGAATTGCTCTTATGGGAGGGACTTCAGTCCCGACGCATTGAACTGAAAGGCATGGGGACTGAAGTCCCTCGCACAGAGGGCTCACTCACGTTGCGCGGCTTCAAGCGCCATCGCGCGCTGGCCGCTGGCCGCTGGCCGGGGGTCGCGTGCTGGCGGTCGACATCGAGCGGGCACCGGGCTCAACAAGCAGCCTGGATAGTCCCGAGTGCCGACAATTGCTCTTGTGGGAGGGACTTCAGTCCCGACGCATTGAACTGAAAGGTGTCGGAACTGCAGTCCTCCCACAACGCTGTTCGGACTCAAAGACGTCGCCATGCCACGCTTCGCGCTGACGTGCGCTTGCGTCTACAGTGACGCGATGCCGCCGCATGCCTCTCCGTCCCCGTTGTCCGCACTCGCCGTCGCACTGCCCGATCCGGCGCCGGCGCCACTGTTGCTCGGCCTCAGCGGCGGCCTGGACTCGACCGTGCTGCTGCACCTGCTGACACAGCAGCCATCGTACCGCCGCGCCGGCCTGCGCGCGCTGCACGTGCACCACGGCCTGCATCCCGACGCCGACGCCTGGGCCGCGCAGTGCGCGCAGCTGTGCGCGGCACTGGCGGTGCCGCTGCAGGTGGTGCGGGTCCAGGTACCACGCGACAGCGGCGATGGCCTGGAAGCAGCGGCGCGGCAGGCGCGGCGCCACGCCTTTGCGCAGGCGCTGCAGCCCGGCGAATGGCTGGCGCTGGCCCAACACCGTGACGACCAGGCCGAGACCTTCCTGCTACGTGCGTTGCGCGCGTCCGGCCCGGATGGCCTGGCGGCGATGCAGGCGCTGTCCGACTTCGCCGGCAGCCGCCTGTGGCGGCCGCTGCTGGCGCAACCACGCAGCGTGCTGCACGCCTATGCGCAACAGCACGGCCTGCAGTGGATCGACGACCCCAGCAATGCCGATCCCGGCTTCGATCGCAATTTCCTGCGCCTGCAGGTGCTGCCGCTGCTGCGCCAGCGCTGGCCGCATGCCGACGCCGCCCTCGCCCGCAGCGCGCAACTGTGCGCCGACGCCGGCGCACTGCTGGACGCGGACGACCGCACGGCGCTCGACGCGCTGCAGGACGCCCCAGGCGCCCCGCTTCCGCTCGCCCCGCTCCGCGCCCTGCCCGCCGCGCGGCGCGCGCGCGTGCTGCGACGCTGGGTCGCGCAGGCCGGGCTGCCGCCATTGCCGGCGGCCGGCCTGGCCGCGATCGAACGCGATCTACTGAACGCGCGTGCCGATGCCGCGGCGCAGTTCGCATGGCATGGCGCCTGCGTGCGCAGTTGGAGCGACAGGCTCCATGCCGAGCGCGACCTCGCGCCATGGCCTGCGGACTGGCAGGCGCAGTGGGACGGCCGCGCACCGCTGACGCTGCCCGATGGCCGCCGATTGCACCTGCTCGCCGAGACCACACTGGCCTTCGACACGCCGCTGCTGGTGCGCGCACGCCGCGGCGGCGAACGCCTGCGCCTGCCCGGGCGGACGCAGTCGCAGGCACTGAAGCACCTGCTGCAGACGCAGGCGCTGCCGCCCTGGCAGCGCGCACGGCTGCCGCTACTGTTCGACGCCACGCAGCTACTGGCCGCCGGGCCGGACCTGCTGGCCGCGCCGTTGCACACCTGGCTGCAGGCGCACGCCGCATGCCTGGCGCTGGATCCGCTGCCAGCGCCGGCACGCGCGTCGCATTGACCCTGCTGCCGCCGCCGCGCACACTTTCGCCATGCCCAAGAAGTCCCAAGACGATACCTCCCCGGTCGCCCGCTTCGAGCAATCGCTCGAGGAGCTGGAAGTACTGGTGGAGAAGATGGAAGCCGGCGACCTGAGCCTGGAACAGTCGCTGAGCGCCTACGAGCGCGGCGTGGGCCTGTACCGGCAATGCCAGCAGGCGCTGGAGCAGGCCGAACTGCGCGTGCGCCTGCTCAGCGATCCCGAGCAGCCCGACAGCGCCGAACCCTTCGATCCCGTACCGCCCCATGGCGGCTGACGCGGCGTTCGCGCACTGGCGCGAACGGGTGGAAGCCGGCCTGCAGGCGCAGTTGCCGGCGGCGACGCTGGCGCCGCAACGCCTGCACGCGGCGATGCGCCACGCCACCCTGGGCGGCGGCAAGCGCATGCGCCCGCTGCTGGTCTACGCCAGCGGCGCGCTGTTCGGTGCCGACGATGCGCAGCTGGATGCACCGGCGCTGGCGGTGGAACTGATCCATGCGTATTCGCTGGTCCACGACGACCTGCCGGCGATGGACGACGACGCCCTGCGCCGCGGCCAGCCGACCGTGCACATCGCCTTCGACGAAGCCACCGCGATCCTCGCCGGCGACGCGCTGCAGAGCCTGGCGTTCGCGCTGCTGGCCAATGCCGAGGCGGCGGCGACGCTGCGCGTGCAGTGGCTGCAGACCCTGGCCGAGGCCGCCGGCGCGGCCGGCATGTGCGGCGGCCAGGCATTGGACATCGACGCCACCGGCCGCGTACAGGCGCTGCCCGACCTGCAACGCATGCATGCGCTCAAGACAGGTGCGCTGATCCGCGCCAGCGTGCGTCTGGGCGCGCTCGGCGGCGGCGCCGACGCCGACGCGCTCGCGCAGCTGGACACCTTCGCCACCGCGCTGGGCCTGGCCTTCCAGGTGCGCGACGACATCCTCGACGTGGAAGCCAGCTCCGAACAGCTCGGCAAGACCGCCGGCAAGGACGCGGCGCAGGCCAAATCCACCTACCCTGCCCTGCTGGGCATGGACGGCGCCAAGGCCAAGCTGGCCGAACTGGCGCAGGCGATGCAGGACAGCCTGCACGGCTACGGCACCGCCGCCGATGCGCTGGCGGCGCTGGCACGGCTCGCGGTCGATCGCGCGCACTGATCGCAGCGCTCGACGCATGCGATTGCCGCGACCCGGCCGCATGCGTCGTTGCCGCGCAGGCGATGCGCCGCATCCGCGAAACCAGGGATTGATGATGCCGCTGGCAGCATGCAGCCCTTGATGACCAGAAGCGCTGTCGTAGGAGCGGCTTCAGCCGCGACACACGTCATCGGGAGCGCCTGTCGCGGCTGAAGCCGCTTCTACAGGGGCTTGAGGTGAGGTGTCTGGGGGCAATGTGGGAGGGACTTCAGTCCCGACTGCTTTCACTGCCCGATCGTCCGCTACTTCGGTCATCGCGGATGCATGACAGTTGACTCCCGCACCAGGCAACCAGGCGCGTCTCGCGCCACGGCAAACCCGCGTTGTCGCAAAAATCCCGAAGCCGCTCGCACCACTGCAGATCGCGCTGACGCCAGCGGCAGCGAAGGAAGATCCCCTGACCCTCGTCGCCTTCGGCAAACCTCGCCACCAGCGCGATCTCCGCGCCCTGCACACATAGCGCGCAGCGCGAGCGTCATTGCCGCATGGCCAATCGCAACGCCGCCCTCGATCGAGCGCATACGACTGCAGCACTGCCGCTGCAGCGCGCCAGTCACGCGCGGTGATGTGCGAACGCATGGCCGATATTGAGACCGGGCGCGCGCTTCGCTGGACGAAATCGGAGACAAACGCACCGGCGCCGCGCACACGCGCATCACCGGGCTAGTTTGCTTCGGCCCCTGTCCATGGGGCGCCCACTTTCGACGGAGAGAGACTGCATGAAACACGCATCCCGGATCTCGGCAGCGATCGGCTTCAGCCTGGTCGGCATCATCTCGGCGGCTACCGCGCAATCGCAACTCACGCGCGCACCTGCGTCACTGCAGGTCGAACTGACGCCGGTCGCCGACGCCGACGGCCAGCAGCGCGGCCAGATGGCGGTGACCGTCCGCAACACCGGCGAGCAGGTCGCGCGCGTGCCCAAGTGGGAACTGCCGCTGGGCGATCTCGACAACGCGCTGTTCCAGGTCCAGCGCGACGGCAAGCCGGTGGATTACGTCGGACGCCTGGTCAAGCGCGCCGCACCGCGCGCCGAGGACATGGTGGTGCTGCAGCCCGGCGAAGTGAAGCAGGCGCAGATCGACCTGAGTCGCACCTACGACCTGACCCGCAGCGGCAACTACAGCATCCGTCTCGACACGCCGCTGCAGGGCGCCGCGTTCTCCGATGGCGCGCGCATGTTGCGCGCCGACGGCGCGCCGCAGACCCTGACCAGTGCGCCGCTGACGGTGTGGCTGGACGGCGGCCGCGGCCATGCGGTGCGCAACGACCTGCTGGTCGGCCCGCAGGCAGTGGTCAACGGCGTCAACTACGCCTCGTGCAGCACCAGCCAGATCAGCACCATCGGCAGCGCGGTGAACGCAGCGCGCACCTACTCGCAGAACGCCAAGACCTACCTCAACGGCGGCAGCACCGGCGCGCGCTACACCACCTGGTTCGGCGCCTACAACGCCAGCCGCTACAGCACCGCCACCTCCAACTTCGTCAACATCGATTCGGCGATCGACCAGAACAACGGGCAGATCACCATCAACTGCGGCTGCAGCGACAGCTCCTACGCCTACGTGTATCCGAATCAGCCGTACCAGATCTACGTCTGCAATGCGTTCTGGAGCGCGCCGCTGACCGGCACCGACTCCAAGGCCGGCACCCTGATCCACGAAATGAGCCACTTCAGCGTGGTCGCCGGCACCCAGGACACCGCGTACGGGCAGAGCGCGGCCAAGAGCCTGGCCCAGAGCGATCCGGCGCGCGCGGTGAAGAACGCCGACAGCCACGAGTACTTCGCCGAGAACAATCCGTCGCAGAACTGAGTCCGGCACGCCGGTGATGTCCCGGGCGCCGACCTACCGTCGGCGCCCGGTTCGCGTGCGGCCCAGGCCGCACGCGTTGTGACCACGTGGTGTCCTAGGCCACCAATCCCTCCAACCTGGACAGCCCCGCACTGCCGGGAAACACCTGGGTGTCCAGCGCGCGCTCGGACACGCCCAGATGCGCGCCGAGCACATGCCGGAACAGGCTGCGCAGGTCGCTGGTGGCGCGCAGGTCGCGGCCCTCGTTCAAGGCACGCGGCGACAGGCCGGGCCAGTCCCCGGCAATGCGCCCACCGCGCACCGCGCCGCCGGCCAGGAAGGCCACGCCGCCGGTGCCATGGTCGGTGCCGCCGGTGCCGTTCACCGCCGCGGTACGGCCGAATTCGGTCACCACCGCGACCACGCTGCGCGACCAGCAGGCCTGCGCACCATCGTGGAACGCGCGCAGCCCCGCATCCAGTTCGCCCAGCTTGCGCTGCAGCACCGCGGCCTGGTTGCCGTGGGTATCCCAGCCGGCATCCTCGACGAACCCGATCCGCGGCCCGTCGGGCTTGGCCATGAAGCTGGCCGCCGCGCTCATCGCCTGCGGCAGTTGCCCGCCCTTGACGCTGTCCACCTGCATGCCCTGCTCGCGCAACGCGCGCGCAAAGCCGCCGGCCAGTTGCGGATCGGCGGCGTACAGCGGCTGCAGGCGCTGCAGCAGGATCGGGTTGACCGCGCTCGGCAGAGGCGGCGACCAGCTGTTCACCGCGCCCGGGCCGCGCATGATCAGCGGCGTCACCGCGCTCACCGACACCGCCTCGGCGCCATGCAGGGCCAGCGCGCAGCGGTTGAGCCAGCCGCTGGAGGCGCCGCTGGGCCGCGCGGTGCCGTTCTCCAGGCAATCCTGCGCCTCGAAGTGCGAGCGCTGGCGGTACGGCGGCGCCACCGCCACCACCGGCAACCATTGCTTGCGCGCATACAGTTCGTGCGCGAACGCCAGCGCCGGATGCAACGCGAAGCCGCCATCCAGGGCCAGGGTCTGCGGCGGCGCCAGCGCGCCGCGCAGGCGCGCGTAGTCGGGGTCGGCGGTCGGCACCAGCGCGTGCAGTCCATCCAGCGCACCGCGCAGCAGCACCACCAGCAGGCGTGTGTCGGCACCCGGCGCAGCCAGGCCGCTGCCGGACCACAGGCTCAACACGGTGGCCGCACCGCTGGCGGCGAGGAAACGGCGGCGAGTCAGTTGCATCGGAGATTCTCCCATTGCGGATCGGACCGCGCGCCGCTCAGACGCGCCATTGGAAGGCCGGACTGGCCAACAGCACCGCAACGCCTTCGCGCGGCGACTCGGCGCGGCGCACCGCGGTCAGCGTGTCCGCATCCGGCCCGTCGCCGAACGCGGACGCGGCCAGCGCCAGCGGATCGCCCGGTGCCAGCCCGGCCAGCGCCTCGGCGGCCTGCACGCGCTTCCACAGCGCGTCGGCGCCGTTCCATTCCGCCGCCACGTCGGCGTAGCCGGCCGGCGAGCGCGGAGTGAACGGCGGCTGCCCCATCCGCGCCAGCAGGGTCAGCACCGTCTTCTGCGACTGCGGCGCCGCCGGCCAGTCGCCGCCGGCGCGCAGCGCCGACACCACGAAATCCTGCGGCGGCTTGAACTTGCGCGCCTGCACGTCCCACGCCTCCGGGCTGTCGATCAGGGCGCCATAGACGTGGCGCAGGTCGCCGTCGCTGCGCAACCAGGCGTCGGTCATGCGCTGCACCAGCGCCGGCGGCGGATCGTCGCGGACGAAATGCCGGGCCAGCTTGCGCGAGACGTGCTGCGCGGTGGCCGGGTGCCGCGCCAGCGCCGCCAGGATCGCCTCGCCCTGCGCCATGCCGTCCTCGGCATAGCGCCGGCCAAGCACCAGCCGGCCGCCGGCGGCATGCGCCGGCGCGCGGAACACGAACGCCCGCTCGGGCGCGCCCTGCTCGAAATCGCGCGGCGCCGGCACGCCCCAGCCGGTGATCGCGCGCGCCAGTTCGGTGACGTCGGCCTGGGTGTAGCCGCCGTCCACGCCCAGCGTGTGCAGTTCCAGGATTTCGCGCGCCAGATTCTCGTTGAGCCCCAGGCGACGCGCAGGGCGCTCGGGATCCATGCGCATGGCCCGGCGCTGCGCGCGTTGCGCCAGCAGCGAGTCGGGGCCGACCGAGTTGGCGTTGTCCAGGTAGCGCAGCATCGCCGGGTGCCGCTCCACCGCCAGCAGCAGATCGGCGAAGCGGCCCATGCAGTGCGGGCGGATCGCCTCGCGCTCCATCGGCGCCGCGTACAGCGCGGCCGCGCGCTTGTCGACCGAGACCGCGAAATGATTGGACCAGAACTGCACCAGGCGCTCGGCGAACCCGGCCGGGCTGGCGACCGCGACTCGGTAGCGCGCCGCCAGCTCCTGCGCCTGTGCCTGCCGGTACAGCCCGCGCACGGCCTGCTGCGCCTGCTGGGCGGCCTGCTGCGGATCGCCGGCTGCCTGCCGCCGCGCCTGGCGGCGTTCGCGCTGGTAATCGGCCTCGCGACGCATGTAGGCCAGGCTGTCGGGCAGGCCCTGCAGCTCCGGCGCCAGCGGCGGCGACTGCAGTTGCGCGGCCAGCCAGGCGCGCGGCTCGCCCATGGCGGCCAGGTCGCCGGGACGGGCGCCCAGGCCGAAGCGGTTGGCGGCGCTCAAGCTCTCGCGGCGGATCATGCGGCGCTCCGATGGTGGCGACAGCCTTGCAAACGCGCCGGTCGGGCCGCGGTTGACCGGCAAATGCCGGCGTCGCGCTTGGCCGTCATGCGGTCCCCCGCCGGAGCAGCGCGCGGGCACAAAAAAGGCCCGGCGCAGCGGCCGGGCCTTCGGGGATGCGTCGCAGGTGCGCTTACTTGATCAGACGCAGCGCGAACGGGTAGCGGTAGGCGACGCCTTCGTTGGCCTTGATGCCGGCCAGGATGCAGAACACCAGGTTCACCACCCATACCAGCGGCGCCAGCAAGCCGCCGATGATGATCACGGTGAGCACCGCGCAGATCAGGTAGGCAATGGCGATGGTGATCTGGAAATTCAGCGCTTCCTTGGCCTGGTCGTTGAGGAAGGACTTGGCCGGGTTGTCCTTGTTCACCAGCCAGATGATCAGCGGCACGATGAAACCCAGCAAGAGCCCCGACAGATGGGTGATCAGCGCGACCGTGCGGTCTTCCTGCGGCCCTGCCGAGGCCGGCGGCGGCGGCGGGGCGGTGACGTTGTCGAATTCGCTCATCGGTATTCCGTTCCTTTGGTGGTGAGGGGACAAGACGTTTGGCGCGTCACTCTCGGCGGCCGGCGCAGCGCTGTCAAGCGAGGCCGGCAAGACGGGAAGACGCCTCGACGGGCTCAAGGATCGCCCCCAGGCAACCGCGGCGCTAATCCGTCGCCCATACGGCAGCGGATCGCGCTAGCGGCGACCGAGCATGGCCTTGGCCGCAGCGTGCAGGCTGACGCCCATCGCCACAAGCAGCATCAGGATCAGCAGCCACCCGAACACGAGCACGGCACCGAAGATCAGCACAGCCGGCGCCAGCAAGACCGCACTCAGCAGCGACAGGCCGAAGCCCATCCGCATGGCCTGGCGCGCGTGTTCGGCGGCAAACGGCTGCCTGCCCCGCATCGCCCACCATTGCACGCCCGGCAACAGCCACAGCAACAGCAGCCACCACAGCGCGTAGCCCAGGTGCACATTGCAGGCGGCGAACAAGCCGATCCACATCGACAGATGCGCAAATGCCGCCAGCACGCGCTCCCACGCGGGCGCGGGGCCGTCGGTGCTCGTGTTCTCGGTGTCGGTTACCTGCATGCCTGTGCGTCCTTGCGCGCTGCCTGCGTTGCGGCACTCAGTCGTTGCCCGCCACCGTCATCCGGCCGATCAGCACCGCGCCGATGTGCACGTGCGAGCGCACATCGATGTCGGCGCCCACCGCCTCGATGTCCTGGAACATCTGCCGCAGGTTGCCGGCGATGGTGATCTCGTCCACCGGATAGGCGATTTCGCCGTTCTCGATCCAGAACCCGCCGGCGCCGCGCGAGTAGTCGCCGGTGACCGGATTGACGCCGTTGCCCATCAGGTCGGTGACCAGCAGGCCGCGCGGCATGCCCTTGAGGATGGCCTGCAGATCCTCTGCGTTGGCCGCCACCTGCAGGTTATGCACCCCGCCGGCATTGGCGGTGGTCTGCAGGCCAAGCTTGCGCGCCGAGTAGCTGCCCAGCACGTAACGCTGCAAAACGCCGTCGCGCACCAGCGGCGCGTCGCGGGTGGCCACGCCCTCGCCGTCGAAGGCGGCCGAGCGCAGGCCGCGGCGCAGATGCGGCAATTCGTCGATCGCGAACCAGTCGGGGAACAGGCGGGTGCCGGCGCTGTCGAGCAGGAAGCTGGTGCGGCGATACAACGCGCCGCCGGACACCGCGCCGAGCAGATGCCCGACCAACGAGCGCGCCACCTCCGGCGCGAACAGCACCGGCACCTCGCCGGTCGGCAGCGAACGCGGCTGCAGCCGCGCCACGGTGCGCTCGGCGGCGCGGCGGCCGATCGCCGACGCACGCTCCAGGTCCTCGCGCGCCAGCGCGCTGCTGTACCAGCCGTCGCGCTGCATGCCGTCGCCCTGCCCGGCGATCAGCGTGCAGGCGATCGAATGGTGGGTGCTGCGCTCGCAGCCGACGAAGCCGTGCGAATTGGCGTAGACCGACAGGCTCTCGCTGCTGCCGGCCGAGGCGCCGTCGGAATTGCTGATCCGCGCATCGGCGTCGCGACCGGCGGCTTCGCAGGCCAGCGCCAGGTCGATCGCCTCCTCGGCCTGCAGCGGCCACGGATGCCAACGGTCGTAATCGGGCTGCTCGCGGGCCATCAGCGCCGCCTCGGCCAGGCCGGCGGCCACATCGTCCTCGGTGTAGCGGGCGATCGCGCAGGCCTGGGCCACGGTGGCCTCCAGGCTGGACTCGTGCAGGTCGGCGGTGCTGGCGCTGCCCTTGCGCTGGCCGAAGTAGACGGTGACGCCGATGCCGCGGTCGCGGGTGGACTCCACGGTCTCCACCGCGCCCAGGCGCACGTTGACGTCCAGGCCGCGGTCTTCGCTGCAGCTGACCTCGGCCTGGCTGGCGCCGAGCGCGCGGGCGCGCGCCAGCAGCCGCTCGGCGATGTCGGACAGGCGCTCCAGGCGCTGCTGGCTGTCGTCGCGGTGCAAATCGGGGGTGATCGCGTTCAATGCTTTATCCTTATTGTGCGAATCCCTTCGCCCCTGTCCGGCCGTCCTGGCCGGATGTGTTGATTTGATTTCCAGCCCGATCGAGTAGTACGAGCATGCGCGGACGCGACGAAGACACCGGTGAATTCCGCGGCGAAAGCCGCAGCCAGCAACGCCGCGAGGCGCTGGAAGTGCTGAGCCTGGGCGAGAAGCTGGTGGCGCTGACCCCGGCGCAGCTGGCCAAGCTGCCGGTGCCCGAGTCGCTGATCCCGCACATCGAGGAAGCCAAGCGCATCACCGCGCACATCGCGCACAAGCGGCAACTGGCGTTCCTGGCCAAGCAGATGCGGCGCGAGGACGAGGCGGTGCTGGAGGCGATCCGCGAGGCCATGGACGTCAACAGCGACAGCGCGCGCCGCGAAGTGGCGGCCATGCACCGGGTCGAGGACTGGCGCGAGCGGCTGCTTGCCGACGGCGACAGCGCGCTGACCGAACTGCTGAACGACCACCCCGACGCCGACCGCCAGCGCCTGCGCCAACTGATCCGCAACGCGAAGGAAGAACGGCTCAAGAACAAGCCGCCGCATGCCTATCGCGAGTTGTTCCGGGAACTGCGCGAGCTGATCCTGGGTGCCGCGTCGGCAATGGGAAATGGAGAATCGGGAGTCGAACAAGCCGATGACGACGAGGCGCTCGACGACACGCGCGACTGAGGCGCGGAAACGTCGGCTGCCGCGCACGGCCGCCGACACATTCCCGGCCCCGTAGCGGGTGCGGCGCGCGATGAACCCATCCGCCAGACCGGCAACGCCACAGCGCACCGCGGCGCCCGCTTTACCGAATCCCGATTCCCGAATCCCCACTCCCGGCTCCTAGGCCGTCCCGCCCACGGTCAGTCCGTCGATCAGCAGCGACGGCTGGCCCACGCCCACCGGCACGCTCTGCCCATCCTTGCCGCAGACGCCGACGCCTTCATCCAGCGCCAGGTCGTGGCCGATCATGCGCACCTTCTGCATGGTCTCCGGGCCGTTACCGATCAGGGTGGCGCCCTTCACCGGCGCGGTGACCTTGCCATCCTCGATCAGGTAGGCCTCGGTGGCCGAGAACACGTACTTGCCGCTGGTGATGTCGACCTGACCGCCGCCGAAGTTGACCGCGTACAGGCCCTTCTTCACCGAGCGGATCATCTCCTGCGGGTCGTGCTGGCCGGCGCGCATGTAGGTGTTGGTCATGCGCGGCATCGGCAGATGCGCGAACGATTCGCGGCGGCCGTTGCCGGTCGGCGCCACGCCCATCAGCCGCGCGTTGAGCGTGTCCTGCATGTAGCCGACCAGCACACCGTCCTCGATCAGGGTGGTGCAATTGGTCGCGGTCCCCTCGTCGTCAACGTTGAGCGAACCGCGGCGGCCGTCCAGGGTGCCGTCGTCGACGATGGTGACGCCGGGCGAGGCCACGCGCTGGCCGATGCGGCCGGCGTAGACGCTGGTGCCCTTGCGGTTGAAGTCGCCCTCCAGGCCATGGCCGACCGCCTCGTGCAGCAGCACGCCGGGCCAGCCCGGGCCGAGCACCACCTGCATCACCCCGGCCGGTGCCGGCACCGCCTCCAGGTTCACCAGCGCCTGGCGCAGCGCCTCGCGGGCGAAGGCTTCCGGGCGGCCGTCGGCGAACAGCGTGTCGTAGTCGTAGCGACCACCACCGCCGGCATAGCCGGACTCGCGGCGGCCCTGCTGTTCGACGATCACCTGCACGTTCAAGCGCACCAGCGGGCGCACGTCGGCGGCGAGCACGCCGTCGCTGCGCGCCACCAGCACGGTGTCCACCGCGCCGGACAGGCTCACCATCACCTGCTGCACGCGCGGATCGGCGGCGCGCAGGTACTGGTCCAGCCGCCGCAACAGCTCCACCTTGTGCGCGTTGTCCATCGCGTCCACCGGATCCAGCGCCGGGTACAGCGCACGGCCGCCGCCGCGCTGCAGCGCCTGCGCCGGCTGCGCGCCGCCGTCGCGGGAGATGGCCCGCGCCGACTGCGCGGCGGCCAGCAGCGCATCGCGGTGGATGTCGTCGGAATAGGCGAAGCCGGTCTTCTCGCCGGAGATCGCGCGCACCCCCACGCCCTGCTCGATGGAGTGGGCGCCGTCCTTGACGATGCCGTCCTCCACGCTCCAGCTCTCGCGCCGGGAATGCTGGAAATACAGGTCGCCGAAGTCGATGCCGGGGCCGAGCAGCGTGCCGAAGGCGCGCTCCAGGCTGGGGGCATCCAGGCCGGCGGGAAGCAACAGGCGGGTTTCGGCAAGACTCAGGGCGTGATCGTTCATGGGCTCAACATGGGGGACGAAGGCGCGCAGCGCAAGCGGCAGACTCCGCAGCACGCGCGACCGCCACCAATCCCCAATTCCGGGCTTTCAACAGCCGCAGGCTGGTCATCCCCGATCCCCGCCCGCTCAGGGCGTACCGGCCGGCGCCGGCTGGCGCGCGGATTCGCGCTCGATCACGTCCACCTTGGGATCCTTCCACGGTCCGGTGACCCGGTAGGTGCGCGCGCCGATGTTACCCAGCGGCTTGCCCAGCACCGCGTTGGCGGCCGCGCCGACCGCCGCACCGACCGGTCCGCCCGCCACCGCGCCGACCACGGTCAGCAGGTTGCCGGACTTGGGATTGACGTCGATGGTCTGGTCGAACTGCTGGGCGCGCAGGTCGGCCTCGCCACGCACCTTGATCTCCGCGGCCGGGCCATCGATGACCATGCCCTCGCTGCGCGCCACGCCGTCGCCGAAGCGGATCTGGCCGTCGATGCGGTTGAAGGCGAAGCCCTTGGAGAAGAAATCGCGGAAATCGAACATCAGCCGCCGCGGCAACTGCGCCACGCTGAGCAGGCCGAGCACGCGCCCGGCCCCCGGATTCAGTTCCAGCAGCTGGCCGTTGCGCGCGGCGACGTCGAGCTGGCCCTGCACCGTGGCCAGTTGCAGGCCGGACGGCGTGCCCGGCCAGGCCGCGCTGAGCGTCAGCTGACCTTCGCCGCCACGCACCTGCCCGCCGAAGTCCAGGTTCTGCATCAGCTCGCCCAGGTCGCGGCTGTCGACGCTGGCGTTGAGTTGGGTACGGGCGGTGGCGCCCTTGCCGCGCCAGTCGCCGCTGATGTCGATCTTCTGCTTGTCCGAGCGCAGGTGCAGTTGGTCCACCTGCATGCCGTCGGCGAGCTTGCGCGTGCGCAGCGAGGCCGCACCGAGGGTCATCGCACCGAAGCGCAGGTCGTCCACGTCCAGCGCCAGCGCCGGGATCGCCGCCGGGTCCAGGCTGTCGGCGAACGGGCCGGCCGGGACCGGGCCGGCGCTGCCGGCGACCCCGCTGTCGGCAGGCGTGGCGACCACCGCCGTCGGCGTGCCGTCCGCCGTCGGCAACGTGGCCGTGGCCGAGCGCCAGTGCACCCGCGCCAGGCGCCCGCCGAGCACGCCGCCGTCCTTGGTCGGCACGCTGAGGTCGCCGGCCAGGGCCGGGCCGTCCAGGTGCACGTCGATACTGTCGGCCTGCGGCAGCAGGCGCAGGCGGGTGTTGTCGAACACCCCGCCGAGCAACAGCAGATGGTCGGCGAGGATCTCGATGCGACGCAGCGGCATCGGGTCTTCGCCGCCATTGGCCGCGGCGGCGTTCGGATCCGGGCGGCTGACCACGCCGATCCAGTCGATGGCGTTCAACGCGGCGGTGCGCCCGCTCACCACCAGGCCGCTGGCGGGCGGATCGTCGGCGACGTGGTCGCTGCCCATCACCACGCGCACGCCGGTCTTGCCGTCCTGGCTGCGCGCGGCCAGCGCCATCAACTTGCCGAAGGCCACCTCGATGCGGCCGCTGCCGACCGGCAGCGGCACGTTGACCGAAGTGGCCAGCGGTGTCGCCGGCGCCTTGTCCATCGGCGCCGGCATCAACAGCTCGGTGCCGACCAGGTCAGAGCGCAGTTGCAGCCGGGTCGGCGGCTGCGCGCCACCGTCGGGAGTCTTGGGCAGGCCGACGCCGATGTTCCAGCGCGAGCGGCCCTGCACGTAGGGCTTGAGCCAGGCCATTTCCGGCACCCGGTCGAGCAGTTCGTTCGCATCCAGCGTCGCGCTCAGCGCGGCCTCGAAGGCCTGTTGCGGATCCTGCACACCGTCGCCGGCGCGCAGCGCCAGTTCGCCCTGGTGGCCCTGGTAGGACACGCTCAGCTTCTGCGCGGCGAATCCGGTGTCGCTGTAGTTGGCGCTGCCGCGCATGTCGTCGAAGGCCAGGTCCCAGCGCTTGTCGGCGATGTGCGCGCCGAGCAGGTCGACCGTGCCGCGCAGGTGGTGGGTGCCGATGTCGGCACGCAGCGGCTGCAGCAGGTCGAAGGTGACGTCGGCCGGGCCCGAGGCGCTGAGCGCATCCAGGGTGTCGCCGTAACGGGCGCGCAGCGGGCTCTGCCGCAGCATCGCCAGCAGCTTGCCGGTCTCGGCGCGGGTGCTGGCCAGCACGCTGAGCTGGCCTTCCTTGTAGTCGGGCAGCGCCGCCGACAGTTGCTCCACCGGCACCCCGCCCATGCTGCCGCGGCCGTGCACCTCGAAGCCGTTGCCGATGAAGGCGACGCTGGCGTCCACGTTCTCCACCGCCGGCCAGTCGTGCTGGAAGCGCACCTTGGCGTCCTCCAGCCGCGCGGTCGCCTCGAAGCGCCCGTTGTGGTCGGCGAACGGCCAGTCGTCCAGATCGCCGGACACCAGCGCATGGCCGTCGCGCAGGCGCCCGCCCTGCAGCGCGGCGTCGAGCCAGTCGGTGGCGGCCTTGCTCATCTTGGAATGGACCCAGAACGTCTTCGCCGCCACCACCGGCGCGTCCTGCAGATCGGCGGCCAGGTCGATCCACGGCCGCGAGCCATCGCCCTGGAAGCGCAGCCCGCCGCGCACGTCGGCGCCGTAGTCGCTGCCCTGCACGCGCAGCCCCGGGGTCGCCACGCGCAGGCCGTCGCCGTCGCGGAACGCCACGATGCGCCCGGCCAGTTGCACCTGGTGAACCACGCCGAAGCCGCTGGGCCAGTCGACGCGCACCGGACTGCCGGCCTCCAGCGCCAGTTCGCCGGCCTGGGCATCGCCGTCGAAGCGGCCGCGCAGCCCACTCACCCCGGGCGCGCCCCCGGCCGGCGCGAACGCCAGCTCGGTCAGGCGGCCCTGGCCGTACAGCGCACCGCCGGGCACCCCGCTCACCGCCACCTGGGTCAGTTGCAGGCGCGGCCGCGCCACCGCCAACCAACTGCGCAAGCTTGGTGAGAGGCGGTCGCTGAGCCCGGCCACGGCGATCAGCGGCGCCACGTCGAGCTGGTCGCCATACAGGGCGAAGCGGCGCCCGCCGGCCACGGTCAGCCCGTCCAGGCGTTGCAGCGGCTGTCCGGCCTGGCCGAACTGCAGCTGCGGCGCATCCAGCCGCCAGCCGCCGTCGATCTGGCGCCAGCGCGCCTTCGCGCGGAAAGTGGTGAAGGCCAGTTGCGGCCGGGTACGGCCGTCGGCCAGCGGCGCGCCGCGCAGGCGCAGCTCGCGCAGCGTGGCATCCACGGTCACTCCGGCGACCCGGCGCTGCTGCAGATCCAGCCAGGCCTGGACTTCGCCGACACCGCCCTGCAGTTCGATGCCGGCCGCATGCAGCAGGCCGGCCCAGCCGGCCAGCTCCGCCGGGCGCACCGCCAGGTAGGCCTGGCCGTCGCCGCTGTGGCGGTCCAGGTCCAGCACCGCCGTCAGCGGCGCCTGTTGCAGATCGCTCCAGCCCTGCACGCCCACCTGCAGGCGCTCGCCGTTCACGCGCATCCGCAGGTCGATCTTCGGTACCTGCGCCTCCAGGCCCAGCGACGGGGCATGCACACGCAGGCGGCCATCGATAACCTGCAGTTCGCCCAACCCTTCCAGCGCATCCAGCGGATCGCCGCCCTGCCCCGAGGTCGGCAGGCCCTGCACGCTCCAGTTGCCGTCGTCGGCGCGCAGCAGGGTCAGCGCCAGGCCGCGCAGGCGCAGCTCGGTGAACGAGCGCCCCGGCAGCAGTCCCGCATACATCGACACCAGCACTTCGGCCTGGCCGATGCGCACGCCGTCGCCGGCACCGATGCGCAGGCCGTCCAGGCGCAGCAGCGGGCCGCGCCGGGTCCAGGCCGTCTCCAGCCGGTCGAAGCGGATCGGCCGCCCGGCACGCTCGCTCAGCCACGCCGCCACCTGCTGCGGATGCCGCTCGACGAACGGCAGCGCCTGGCTCAACGCGCCCACCGCCAGCGCCACGCACACCAGCCCGATCGCCACCGCGTAGAACGCGAAACGGCGAGCCAGGCGCAGGCGGCGGCGCAGGGGGGTGTGCATCAGGGGCGGGGATTGGGGATTCGGGATTGGGGATTCGCAACAGCAGATCGCGAACCGCCTACTACCACGTGAAATTCAGCCAGAAAATCCCAGGATGAGTCAGCGCCGACAGCGCGCTTTTCCACCAATCCCCAATCCCCAATCCCGACTCCCTGCCTCACAACAGCACCACGTCGAACTGCTCCTGCAGGTATTGTTCGTCGGCCTGGAAGCGGATGGTCTTGCCGAGGAACTCCTCCAGTTCGGCCACCGCTGCCGATTCCTCGTCGGTGATGCGTGCCACCACCTTGGTCGAGGCGATCACCAGCAGCCGCGCCGCGTCGAACTGGCGCACCGCGCGGGTGATCTCGCGGAAGATCTCGTAGGTCACGGTCTCGGCGGTCTTGATCGAGCCGCGGCCGCTGCATTCCGGGCACGGCTCGGACAACTGCCGCTCCAGGCTCTCCACGGTGCGCTTGCGGGTCATCTCCACCAGGCCCAGCGGCGAGAACTCGTACACCGTGGTCTTGGCATGGTCGCGCGAGAGCGCCTTCTCCAACGTGCGCAGCACCTGGCGGCGATGCTCGGCATCGTCCATGTCGATGAAATCGATGATGATGATGCCGCCGAGGTTGCGCAGCCGCAGCTGCCGCGCCACCGCCTGCGCCGCCTCCAGGTTGGTGCGGAACACCGTCTCCTCGAGGTTGCGCTGGCCCAGGAACGAGCCGGTGTTGACGTCGATGGTGGTCATCGCCTCGGTCTGGTCGATGACCAGGTAGCCGCCGGACTTCAGCGGCACCTGCTTGTCCAGTGCGCGCGCGATCTCGTCCTCGACCCCGTACAGGTCGAAGATCGGGCGGTCGCCGGTGTACAGCTCCAGGCGCTCGGCCAGCACCGGCATGTACTTGGCGACGAAGGCCTGCAGCCGCTCGAAGGTCTCGTGCGAATCGACCTTGACCTTTTCCACGTCCTTGCGGATCAGGTCGCGCACCGCGCGCAGCGGCAGGCTCAGGTCCTCGTAGATGATGCTGGCCGGGGCGCCGTCGCGGCCGCGCCGCTCGACCACGTTCCAGACCCGCGACAGGTAGGCGATGTCCTCGGCCAGGGCCTCGGCCGGCTGGCCCTCGGCATTGGTGCGGATGATGTAGCCGAAGCCGCCGTGGCTGGCCGCCAGGTCGGCGACCAGGGTCTTCAGGCGCAGCCGTTCGGCCTCGTCCTCGATCCGCGCCGAGACCCCGATCACCCGCGACTGCGGCAGCAGCACCAGGTAGCGCGAGGGAATGCTGATCTGCGTGGTCAGCCGCGCGCCCTTGCTGCCGATCGGGTCCTTGACCACCTGCACCACGATGTCCTGGCCGTCGCGCAGCAGTTCCACGATCGGCACTGCGGCCGAGACCGGCAGCGGCGTCGCTTCCTCGGTGTCGCCGTTGCCGACCGGCGCCGGCCGCACCACGTCGTTGGCGTGCAGGAACGCGGCGCGCTCCAGCCCGACCTCGACGAAGGCCGCCTGCATGCCGGGCATCACCCGCTGCACCCGGCCCTTGTAGATGTTGCCGACCACCCCGCGACGCCAGCCGCGCTCGATGTGCAGCTCCTGCAGCATGCCGTTCTCGATGACCGCCACCCGGGTCTCGCGTGGTGTGACGTTGACCAGGATCTCTTGCGACATCACAGCACTCCGAAGGTGCGCAGCAGGTGGTGGGTCTGGTGCAGGGGCAGGCCCATCACCCCGGAATAACTGCCGTCGAGACGGCTGACGAAGCGCTCGGCCCCGCCCTGGATCGCATAGGCGCCGGCCCGCCCCATCGGCTCGCCGCTGGCCACGTAGTCGGCGATGTCGCGCGCGGACAGGTCGGCGAAGGTCACCGCCGTCGGCACCAGCACCAGTTCCTCGCGGCCGGCGGCGACCAGTGCCACTGCGGTCATCGCCTGGTGGGTGCGCCCGGACAAGGCCGCCAGCATCGTTGCGGCGTCCTCGGCGTCGGTCGGCTTGCCGAATACGCGGTCGTCCAGCACCACTTCGGTGTCGGCGCCGAGCACCACCGCGTCGGCGGCGTCGGCCAGTTGCGCCAAGCCGGCGCGGGCCTTGTCCAGCGCAACGCGGCGCACATAGGCCTGCGCCGACTCATCCGCCGCGCGCACTTCCGGCACCTCGAGATCGAGGATCCGGAATTGCACGCCGAGGCGGGTCAGCAGTTCGTTTCTGCGAGGGGAACGGGACGCGAGATACAGCATGGCCGAAGGATAACCCGAGCGGACTGACTGAACGATCGCCAATGACGGGACGATCGCGTCGACCCCGAAGAAGATCACGACGCGTTCATCGTCGCAGCAACACCCTCGCCCAATCTTCACAAGGAGAACATCGATGCGCGCATTGTCCGTCCGCCCGCTGCTGCTGGCCCTGTCCCTCGCCCTAGGAGGCACGATGACCGCCCACGCCCAATCCGCCGCGCCCGGCTACGCCGTGCCCGCCGACGGCACCCTGCTCAACATCGCCGCGCAGGCCGAGGCCAAGCGCGCGCCCGACGTCGCCGCCATCTCGGCCGGCGTGGTCACCCAGGCCACCGACAGCGCCGCGGCGATGCGCCAGAACGCCGAGCAGATGACCAAGGTGCTGGCCGCGATCCGCGCCGCCGGCATCGCCGACAAGGACGTGCAGACCAGCGGCGTCAGCCTCAACCCGCAGTACAAGTATGTCGAGAACCAGGCGCCGCAGATCACCGGCTACCAGGCCAACAACTCGGTGAACCTCAAGGTGCGCGACATCGCCAAGCTCGGCAAGGTGCTCGATGCGCTGGCCGCGCAGGGCGCCAACCAGATCAACGGCCCGACCTTCGAGATCGACGATCCGGAACCGCTGTACGACCAGGCCCGCGTCGATGCGCTGAAGAAGGCGCAGGCGCGCGCGCAGAGCTACGCCAAGGCGCTGGGCCTGCGTGTGCGGCGCATCGTCAGCATTTCCGAGGGCGGCGGCGGCGGGGTGCGTCCGCCCATGCCGATGATGCGCGCGATGGCGATGAAGGCCGAGGCCGACACGCCGGTCGCCCCGGGCGAGAGCAGCGTCTCGGTCAACCTGGACGTGGTATTCGAACTGGGCAAGTAAGCGACTGCCCGGACCACACCTCACGACGGCGCCTGCGGGCGCCGTCGTCGTCTCCGGATTCGGCAGCGCCGCCGCCCTCATTGCCGCACCCAGCGCCAGTCGCGGCCACCCTCTTGCCAAAGCGCCCACGACCGGCGCACTGTCGAAACGCGAACGGGCGCGATGACCCCATCCGCCGCGCCCGTGCGTTCAGAGTGGCGAACGAACCGTCGCGAGCAACCGCCAGGCGGGTGCCGTCCGCGCCCGCCTGGCGGTTGCGCAGCAGGTTGGTTCGCCGCTCTTAGCCGTACCGCAGTCCACGACACTCCTATCGCAGAGGTGGATCCATGGTTCGCACGCAACTCCCCGCCCCGTCCTTCCGCATCGACCTGTCCCGGGTCCTGGCCTACAGCACCGCGCTCGCCTTGCACCTGCTGGCCGCCCTGTTGCTGCTGCTTCCGCTCTCGCACGTGACCGCGCCACCGGAACCGGCGCAGGTGCAGCCGCGCTGGCAGCAACCCGTGGTGGTCCCGGTCACTCCGCCGCCGACCATGCCGGTGACCGAGAAACAGACGCCGCCGCAACCGCGCACCCCGACCGCGGTGCCCGTGCCCGTGCCGGTGCCGACCCCGACGCCGGTCGACAGCAGCCCGGTTGCCCTGGACACCGCGCCCAGCGTCGACCCCGCACCCAGCATCGCCGCGCCGAGCCTGCCGCCGGCCAGCGTGAGCGCGCCGGTGGAGGGCATGCAGTTGCAGTACCTGCGTGCACCGGCCCCGCCGTATCCACGCGACGGGCTGCGCGACCGCCTGCAGGGCAGCGTGCTGCTGCGGGTGCTGGTCGGCACGGACGGGCAACCGCTGCAGGTCAGCGTCGAGAAGAGCAGCGGCCACCGGGTGCTGGACCAGGCGGCGCGCGATCAGGTGCTCAAGCGCTGGGCGTTCAAGCCGGCGCTGCAGAACGGCACGCCGGTGCAGGCGTATGGGTTGGTGCCGATCGATTTTTCGCTCGATCGCTGAGGCGCTGTGACACGACCGGCCGCCATCGCCGGCCGGTCGTGTTAATCCAAAATTCACGCATTATTCACGATAGATACACCTAGATGAGAGACAGCCGGCCACCAAGACGTCGGCACTTTCGTCAGAAAGTCACAACCTGCGTTTCCAGTTAGGAGAGAAACTGTGAACACCCCGACCCAACGGCGTGCAACCCGCCGTACCCTGCTGTGTGCCTCCGTCGCCGGCGTTCTCGCCACCCTCGCAGGCCCTGCCGCCTTCGCCCAGGAAGCGGCCACCAATCTCGACCGCATCACCGTCACCGGTTCCAACATCCCGCGCACCAATACCGAGACCCCGGCACCGGTGCAGGTGGTGAGCCGCCAGGAAATCGACCGCAGCGGCAAGACCTCGCTGGGCGAGTACCTGCAGACCCTGACCGCCAATGGCGCTGGTGCGGTTCCGAAGAGCTTCGGCCAAGGTTTCGCCGGCGGCGGCTCCGGCATTTCGCTGCGCGGCCTGGGTGCCGGTTCCACCCTGGTACTGCTGAACGGCCGACGCATGGCCACCTACGGCCTGGCCGACGACGGACAGAAGGTCTTCACCGACCTGAGCACGATCCCGCTGGACGCGGTCGAGCGGGTCGAAGTGCTGAAGGACGGTGCCTCGGCGATCTACGGCTCCGACGCCATCGCCGGTGTGGTCAACATCATCCTGCGCAGCGACTTCCAGGGCGCGATCCTGCGCGGCTCCTACGGCATCTCCGGCGATGGCGACGGCGATGCGCGCAAGGCGACCCTGACCGCCGGTACCGGCGACCTGTCCCGCGACGGCTGGAACGCATTCTTCAGCCTGGACGTGGGCAAGACCGACGCGATCAAGATCGGCGACCGCAAGGATCGCAAGTGGATCGGCACCGGCGACATCCGCCGCTGGGGCTACGCGGCGCAGGACGCGCAGTTTCTCGGCGGCGCCTACCGCAGCGGCGGCACCAACATCGGCAGCCTGAACGGCCCGAACGGCTCGGTGTTCGACACCAGCGGGCAACTGGTCGCGCTGCCCGGCTGCGCCGGCCTGACCACCATCCCGGGGCAGAACGAGGCTACCTCGCAGGCGCAGGGTTGCCTGTGGGATCCGGTGCAGCAGTTCCGCGACCTGTCACCCGAAGAGAAGTACGTCAACGTGTTCGGCCGCGCCAGCTTCGCCTTCGGCGAGGGCGGCGAGATCTACACCGAGATCGGCTACTCGAAGAAGAACACGGTCTTTTCCAATACCCCCTCCAACGTGTCCGGCGGCTGGGGCTACCCGGGCGGCCCGGTCAACGCCAACAGCGGCCCCGGTGCCACCGTGCTCTACGCCGGCCATCCGGACAACCCGCTGCCCTACGACGCGCGCGTGCGCTACAGCGCCTGGGACGTGGGTCCGCGCGTCACCGACAACACCAACGAGTTCAACCGCTTCCTGGTCGGCGTGAAGGGCAACTGGGGCGACTGGAGCTACGACACCGGCTATTTGCACTCCGGCACCGTCCTGACCAGCACGCGCACCGGCTTCCTGCGCTATAGCGCGGTGCGTTGCGTGCTGGGCAATCCGGCCTGCCCGGCCGGCACCTGGCGCATCGGCGACAACGCCAACCTGAACTCGCAGGCGCTCTACGACTACATCTCGCCGACCATCAACGCGCGTGCCAAGTCTGGCCTGGACATGTTCAACTTCACCGTCTCGCGCAGCCTGGCCGACCTCAAGGGCGGACCGCTGGGCCTGGCGCTGGGCGCGGAATGGCGCAAGACCAGCAACAGCCTGACCCCGCAGACCTACACCGACATCGGCGACATCATCGGCCTGGGCTATTCGGCCTACGACGGCACCCAGAACGTCTATGCCGGCTACGTCGAATTGTCCGCACCGGTGCTGGAACAACTGGAACTGTCGGCGGCACTGCGCTACGACAAGTACGACGGCGGCGACGGCAAGGCCACGCCGAAGCTTGGCGTGAAGTGGACCCCGGCCGAGTGGATCGCGCTGCGCGCCAGCTATGCGGAAGGCTTCCGGGCGCCGAACCCGGCCGAAAACGGCAACGGCGGCCTGGCCGCGTTTTCCAATGCGGCCGATCCGGTGCGCTGCGCGATCAGTGCCAGCGAGTGCGGGACGCGTTCGGTGGCGATCATCACCCGCCCGAACCCGGCGCTGAAGCCCGAGGAATCCAAGAGCTACTCGGTGGGCTTCGTGCTGCAGCCGACATCGACGACCTCGCTGACCGTGGACGGCTGGGAGATCAAACGCACCAACGAGATCGCCCCGAGCAGTACCCGCGATGCGATCCTTGCCGGCAACGTGCTGCGCGACAGCAACAACATCGGCGGCGTCCCCAACAGCGGCACCATCCTGGCAGTCAACACCGGTTACGTGAACGCGAACTCCTCGCGCGTGCGCGGCATCGACACCGACATCCGCCAGACCTTCGCGATCGGCCCGGGCCAGTTGGAGCTGGACGCGCAGTGGAGCCACCTGCTCAAGTTCGAGCGCACCGAAGGCGGCAGCACCGTCGACTACGTGGGCACGCACGGCAACTGCGACGTGACCAACTGCATCGGCACGCCGCAGGACCGCATCAACTTCGGCACCACCTGGAAGCAGGGCAGCTGGAGCGTGAGCGGCGTGGTGAACTACATCGACAGCATCGAGAACAAGGACAGCCGCGGCGGCGAGTACCAGGCGTTCTACGCCGACGGCACGCCGGTCAAGAAGATCGCCTCGTTCACCACCTTCGATCTGTCGGGCCGCTGGAACATCACCGAGGCGTTCGAACTGAGCGCGTCGGTGGAGAACGTGTTCGACCGGATCGCGCCGCTGGATCCGACCACCTACGGTGCGGTCAACTACAACCCGCTGCACGTCAGCGGTGCGATCGGCCGCTACTTCACGGTGGGCGCGAAGTACACGTTCAACTGATGGCCGAGGTCGCACTGCAGTAACGAAAAGCCCGGGCGAAAGCCCGGGCTTTTTTTCTGCATGAGCGGCTCACACGCATCGGTAGTCACGCGCACGGTGCCGCCGCGCGAGCGCTCGCAGTCCGCGATCAGCGATCAGCGATCAGCGACCAATGATCAGCGATCAGGCGCGGTGGTAGGGATGATTGGCCAGCATCGCCGCAGCGCGGTACAGCTGCTCGGCCACCACCAGCCGGACCAGCATGTGCGGCAGGGTCAGCGGCCCCAGCGACCAGGATTCGCTGGCAACCGCCAGCACTTCCGGCGAATGGCCCTCGGGCCCGCCGATCAGAAAGGCCAGATCGCGCCCCTGCCCACGCCAGTGCTCCATGCGTTGCGCCAGTTGCTCGGAACTGTGCTGCTTGCCCGGCACGTCCAGCGCCACCACCAACGCGTTCTTCGGCAGCGCGGCCAGGACCCGGCGGCCCTCGTCCTCGATGGCGCGTTGCGCATCGCGGCCCTTGCCGCGCAGGCCAGGCTCGATCTCGACCAGGTCCAGCGGCAGCCAGTGCGAGAGCCGCTTGCGATACTCGGCGAAGCCCTGCGCCACCCAGGCCGGAGCACGCTCGCCGGTGGCGATGAGGCGCGCCTTCATCGCCGCGCGCGCCGAGGGCGCATCACCAGCGCTGGTCCAGAAGCATGGCGTCGTACATCGCGTCGTCCAGTTCCTGCTCGGCCAGCCGCGCTCGCTCGCGCTCACGCTTCAACCATTGCTTGAGCGTATCGGCGCTCCGCACGGCAGCGCGATCGTCTGCACAGGAGCGGATCTCCTCCTGCACTTGCCGCTTGATCTGCGCCAACAGCGCATCCAGACGCTGCGGTTGCGGGGCGCGACCGTCGTAAAGACCGTAACGCCCCATGAAGTCATCGACCAGCCCGGCCAATGTCTGCTCGACCTGCTGCAGTTGCGTGGCGAACAGGCTGTTGTAATCGCGGATGCGCTCCTCCGCCATCGCCGCGATGCCGGCCTGATCCAACTGACCGATCTCCAGTTGCAGTTCCAGCAACGCCAGCAGATCGTCGTCCTGATAGGCCTGGTTGAGGCGCTGCATCAAGGCGGTCTTGCGCGCGCGCTGCTGCGGATCGGGTTCGCGGTCCGGATGCAGCGCAGCCACCAGGTTGCGATACAGCGCGCGCCGTGCCTGTTGCGGGTCGGCAGCGACCTGCGTGGCCTTGCCGGCACCGGCACGGCGGCGCCTGTCGCGCTGCTGGGCGCGCCCGGCCGCATGCGCCTGCTGTGCGTGCAGACGCTCCTGGACCTGCGCATACAACGCCTCGGGGGACTGGATGTGCGCCAGTTCTTCTTCGGTCAGCCCGAACTCCTCGCCGACCACCGACTTCAACAGCGCCTCGGATTCGGCCTGTCCCTGCTCGAAGCCGATCGGGCTATGGCGATCGTAGATGTCCTTCAGCGCGTCGTTGTCGCCGTCCTCGATCAACAGCGCGGCCAGTTCGCAGATGCACTCGGACAGATCGGCGCGATCGCGCTTGCTCAACTTGTAGGCCGCATGCGCCGCATCCAGTTCCCGCAGCAACTGCCCCTGCGCAGCGTCGCGCTCTCGCAGCAAGGGATCGACCTGCTCGTGGAAACGCTGCTCCCACCGCGGCAATGCGTCCTGCCACGCATGCAACTGGGCGCGGGCGCGCTCCAGACGCTTGATCAGGGAATCGAACCGCTTGCGCGCCGGCGTCGCGCGTGTCGATGCGACGGCGCCGACGCGGCCACGGACCGGCAACGCATCGCCGGCCGTGGTGCACGAGGGGTCCTGCCGCTTAGGCATCGCGTGCCGTGTCGTCGCCGTCGTCGTCGCCTGGCGGCTGGTCGCCGACCGTCCACAGCCGCTCCAGCGCATAGAACTCGCGCACCCGCGGCAGCATCACGTGCACCACCACGTCGCCGAGATCGACCAGCACCCACTCGGCCTCGCGCTCGCCTTCCACGCCCAGCGGCATCACGTCCAGGCGCTTGGCGAACTTGATCACTTCGTCGGCGATCGACTTGACGTGGCGGGTGGAGGTACCGGACACGATGACCAGGTAATCGGTGACGCTGGACTTGCCGCGCACGTCGATTTCCGCGATGTCCTTGGCCTTGAGTTCCTCGACCGCCTCGCGGACGTGGGCGAGCAGGACCGGCAGCGGCGGCGGCGGATTGGGGACTTGGGTCTTGATGACGTGGGCTTGACTGGACAAAGCGGCGAACTCGATGGAATGGGGCGAATTATAGGCGACCCCGGCAGGGCACGTATTCAGCCAGCGGGGGCGGCGCCGGGCGCATACAGGCCATGGTCGCGGATGTAGGCGGCCACCGGCGCCGGCAGCAAGGCCGCCCAGTCCTCGCCGGCGGCGATGCGCGCGCGCACCAGGCTGGCCGATTCGCTGCGCAGCGGTTGCCGCAGGCACCACAGCCGCCCGCCCGGCGCGCGGGTCAGCGCCTGCGGCGTGTCGGCCCAGCGCCCGGCCACCGCCTGCGCCAGTTCCGCCGGCACCGCCCGCTCCCAGCCACTGCCGGCGCGGTCGGCGACGATCAGATGCGCGGCCTCGAGCAGCGCCCGCCATTCGCGCCAGCCGCTGAAGCCGACGAAGCTGTCGCTGCCGATCAGCAGCGCCAGCGGCGCGTCGGCACCGAGCTCGGCCCGCAGTTCGCGCACCGTGTCGATGCTGTAGGACGCCACGCCGGGCCGGGCCTGCGCGCGGCGCAGCTCGTGCAGGTCCAGCAGCAGCCCGGGCGTGTCGGCGATCGCCAGCGCCAGCATCGCGCAGCGCTGCTGCGCATCGGCGCCGGGCGCCGGGCGGTGCGGCGGATCGGCCGCCGGCATCAGCCGCACCGGCACCCCGAACGCATCCCGCGCCGCCCGCGCGATCGCCAGGTGGCCGTTGTGGATGGGATCGAAGGTGCCGCCGTAGACGAGGGTGAGAGGCCGGGATTCGGGATTCGGGATTCGGGATGAACCAGCCGCCTGCGCGGGATCGCCGCTGTTGCCAATCCCCAATCCCGACTCCCCAATCCCAGCCGTCATACCACCAACAACCGCACCGCCCGCGCCTCGGCGATCGCCAGCAGCAGGCGCTCCAGGGCGATCCAGGCGTCGCCGTCGGCGCGGCCCTTGGCGATGCGGTCGATGCGACCGGCCTCGGCGGCGAAGCGTTCCCAGCGGCGCGGTTCGGCGTGCCGCTGCAGGGCGCGCTTGAACGGCGCCTGCCGCGATTCCCAGATGCCCTGCCCTTTCATCTCCGCCGCCAGGTTGCCCCCGGCGGCCTGCACCTTGGCCAGGGCGGCGGTGCGCAGCAGTTCCTTGATCAGGATCGGCAGCAGCGCGGCCACTGCCTCGCCCTCGGCGCGCAGGCCGGCAAGCATGCGCCGCACCGCCGGCGCCTGGCCGCCGAGGGTGGCCTCGGCCAGGCGGAACACGTCGTAGCGCGCGGCATCGGCGACCAGCGACTCCATCGCCGCCACGTCCAGGCCCTGGCCGTCGGCCAGCAGCGCCAGCTTGTCGATCTCCTGCGCCGCCGCCAGCAGGTTGCCTTCCACCCGCTCGGCCAGGCGTTGCACCGCGCCGGCATCGGCGCGCAGGCCCTTGCTGCGCAGGCGCCGCTCGATCCAGTCGCCCAGTTCGTGCGGCTTGATCGCCCAGGCCACGGCGATGGTGCCGATGCGCCCGACGGCGTCGGCCCACTTGCCCTGGTGCGCCTTGCTCCACTCGTTGCAGGTGATCAGCAGCACCACGTCCGGCGGCGGGTCGGCGCAGAACGCAGCGATGACCTCGCCGCCCTCCTTGCCGGGCTTGCCGCTGGGCAGGCGAAGCTCGATCAGGCGTTGCGCGCTGAACAGGCTGGGCGCATTGAAACTGGAATACAGCTGGCCCCAGTCGAAATCGCGGCCGTCGGCATCGAACACCTCGCGCTCACTGATGCCGGCGGCGCGCGCGCGCGCGCGCACCGCGTCGGCCGCCTCGAGCACGCGCAGGGTTTCCGGTCCGGCGATCAGGTAGACCGGCTGCAGCGGCTGCGATGCCGGCTGGGTGGCGAGTTGTTCGGGACGCAGTTCCATGGCGACAGCCTACGCTGCGGCGGCCGCATGCGGCGAGCGCCGCGCGCCCGCGCGGGGCGGCGGCGATGGCAGCGGACGGACGCTCAAGGCTGCGGCGTGGTCGCCGGCTTGCCGTCGACCGGCTTCCCTTCGACCGGCGTGCCGTCGGTGGACGGCGGCGCGGCGTTGACGTCCTTGCCGTCGCGCACCTGCGCCCGCACCACGCTGTCGATCCGGCGCAGCATCGACGCCGACATCTCGCGGCGCAGTTCGTCGGCGAGGATCTCGCGCTCGGTGGAGGTACCGGTGGCGTCGGTCGGCGGCGACACGTAGTCGCGCGACAGTTCGATCACCTGCTGCGGCACCAGCACGCTGCCGTCGGCGCGCAGGAATACGAAGATCGCCGCGTAGCGCAGGCTGTATTCCTGGGCACGGCCCTCGGCGTCGAGCGCGATCGGCAGGTCGCCCCAGCGCTCGGACAGCACTTCCAGGCGGGCCACGCCGGTATTGACGTCCTTGGGTGCGATCTCGGCGCCGGCCGCGCGCAGGCCGCGCTCGAGCAGCTTGGCCAGCTCGCTGTACGGTGCCGAGGACACCACCTTCACCGACGGCGTGTCGGCCGGCAGGGTCAGCTTGTTGCGCAGGTGGAAACCGCAGGCGGTCAGGGACGCCGCGAGGACGAAAGCGAGCAGGAGTCGGGTCATGGACACAGTCTGGAGGAGCCGGCTGGGCGCGGCAACAGGCGGCTAGCCTGCCGCACGCTGCGTGAACGCGGGTTGAGACCTGCCGCACCGCGCGGCCGCGGCGCGACCGGAGCGGCGCGCCGGCTCACGCCGCCACCAGGTTCACGATCTTGCCGGGCACGATGATGATCTTGCGGATGCTCAGCCCTTCCAGGAACTTGGCCGCATTCGGCTCGGCCTGGGCCAGCGCCTCGATCTGCTCGCGGGGGGTGTCGGCACCGACCTCGATGGTGCCGCGCAGCTTGCCATTGACCTGCACCGCCAGGGTCACCGCATCGCGCACCAGCGCGGCCGGGTCCGGCTGCGGGAACGGCACGTCCTCCAGCAGCGTCGGCGCATGGCCCAGCGCCTGCCACAGCGCGTGGCTGGCGTGCGGGGTGATCGGGTTGAGCAGCAGCACCGCCGCTTCCAGCGCTTCCTGGCGCACCGCGCGGCCCTGCGCGCTGGTGTCGTCGAACTTGGCCAGCGCATTGGTCAGCTCCATCACCGCGGCGATCGCGGTGTTGAAGCTGTGGCGGCGGCCGTAGTCGTCGGCGACCTTGCCGATGGTCTCGTGGGTCTTGCGCCGCAGCGCCTTGTGCTCGGCGTCCAGCGCGGCCGGGTCCAGCGCCGGGGCGGCGCCGTCGGCGACGTGCTTGTGCACCTGCGCCCACAACCGGCGCAGGAACCGCGCCATGCCGTCCACGCCGGCCTCGTTCCACTCCAGCGACTGCTCCGGCGGCGCGGCGAACATCGAGAACAGGCGCACCGTGTCGGCGCCGTACTTGCCGACCATCGCCTGCGGATCGACGCCGTTGTTCTTGGACTTGGACATCTTCTCGGTGCCGCCGATCAGCACCGGCTGACCGTCGCCCCTGTGCACCGCGCCGATCACCCGCGCCTTATCGTCGCGCTGCACGTCCACGTCGGCCGGGTTGATCCAGTCCTTGGAGCCGTCCGGGTTCTGCCGGTAGAAGGTCTCGGCGATCACCATGCCCTGGGTCAGCAGGTTGGTGGCCGGCTCGTCGCTGTCCACCAGGCGCGCGTCGCGCAGCAGTTTGTGGAAGAAGCGGAAGTACATCAGGTGCAGGATCGCGTGCTCGATGCCGCCGATGTACTGGTCCACCGGCAGCCAATAATTGCCGCGCTTGTCGACCATGTCCTTGGCGCCGGGCGATGTATAGCGCGCGTAGTACCAGCTCGACTCCATGAAGGTGTCGAAGGTGTCGGTCTCGCGCTCGGCCGCCGCGCCGCACTGCGGGCAGGTGGTCTTGCGCCATTCCGGGTCGGTCTTCAGCGGCGAGCCGGTGCCGCTCAGGGCCACGTTCTCCGGCAGCAGCACCGGCAACTGGTCTTCCGGCACCGGCACCGCGCCACAGCTTTGGCAGTAGATCACCGGGATCGGGCAGCCCCAGTAGCGCTGGCGGCTGACGCCCCAGTCGCGCAGGCGATAGTTGACCCGGCGCTGGCCCTGGCCCTTGCGCTCGAAGCGCTCGGCCAGCGCCTCGAACGCGCCCTGGAAGTCCAGCCCGTCGAACTCGGCGGAATTGACCAGCTCCAGCTCGCGGGTCTTGTCGCCGTACCAGTCCTGCCAGCGGGTCGGGTCGTAGCTGCGCTCGTCGTCGTTCTTCGGCGCCTTCAGCGCGATCACCTGGCGGATCGGCAGGGCGTACTTGCTGGCGAATTCGAAATCGCGCTGGTCGTGGCCGGGCACCGCCATCACCGCGCCGGTGCCGTAGCCCATCAGCACGAAGTTGGCGACCCACACCGGCACTTGCTCGCCGCTGATCGGGTGCACCGCGGTCAGGCCGGTCGCCATGCCGCGCTTTTCCTGGGTTTCCAGTTCGGCCTCGGAGACGCCGCCCTGCTTCAACTCGGCCAGCAGTGCGGCCAGCTCGGGATTGGACTTGGCCGCATGCAGCGCCAGCGGATGCTCGCTGGCGATGGACACGAAGGTCACGCCCATCAGCGTGTCCGGGCGCGTGGTGAACACGCGCAGCGGATCCAGCGCGCTGCCGTCGGCGTCGCGCACGTCGAACTGGATCTCCAGGCCCTCGGATCGGCCGATCCAGTTGCGCTGCATGGTCTTGACCGACTCCGGCCAGCCCGGCAGCTGATCCAGGCCGTCCAGCAGTTCCTGCGCGTAGTCGGTGATGCGCAGGAACCACTGCGGGATCTCGCGCTTTTCCACCAGCGCGCCGGAGCGCCAGCCGCGGCCGTCGATGACCTGCTCGTTGGCCAGCACGGTCTGGTCGATCGGGTCCCAGTTCACCACCGCGTTGCGGCGGTAGGCCAGGCCCTTGCGCATCAGCCGGGTGAACATGCGCTGCTCGTGCACGTAGTACTCGGGCCGGCAGGTGGCGAACTCGCGCGACCAGTCGATGGCGTAGCCCAGCGACTTGAGCTGGCTGCGCATGTGGTCGATGTTGGCGTAGGTCCACTTCGCCGGCGCGGTCTTGTTCTTGATCGCGGCGTTCTCGGCCGGCAGGCCGAACGCGTCCCAGCCCATCGGCTGCAGCACGTTCTTGCCGATCATGCGCTGGTAGCGGCTGATCACGTCGCCGATGGTGTAGTTGCGCACGTGGCCCATGTGCAGCGCCCCGGACGGGTACGGCAGCATCGACAGGCAGTAGAACTTGGGCTTGTCGGAGGTCTCGTCGACCTCGAAGGCGCGGGTGGCGTCCCAGAACTGCTGGGCGGACGATTCGACCTGCTGCGGGTCGTAGGCGGTGGGCTCGACGGCGGACATGGAAACGGGCAAGGGCCAGGCGGCAACAAAGCGGGCAAGGGTACCGCAGCGCAGCAGGCGGCTCCAATCGTGGCGACGGACGGCAGCGGCGCGCAGCCCCGTGGCGCCCCCGGGCAGGCGCGGGAACCGCGGCTGCAGCGCCATCGGCGCCATGGACGGACGCAGCGGATCTCAGCTGCGCCGCAGCCCGCCGCGCCGGCCGACTGCGCAAGCCCGGCAGGGTCAACCGCGCTGCGGCACCGCCTGCGGCCCCGGCCAGCAGGCCAGCAACGCCAGCCAGCCCCACCACAGCAGGAACACCAGCCGCTGCGCCAGCGCCGGCGACAGCAACCGGTCCAGCGCGAACGCGCCCAGCGCCACCAGCAGCGCCATCGCCAACGCCAACGCGGCCCAGCCGCGCGCGGCGGGATCGCGGCGCGCGCCCAGCCCCAGCAGGGCCGCGGCCGCCACCAGCGCCACCACCCACAGCAACCAGGCGCTGGCATGCAACTGGGTCGCGCGCGCCTCCAGGTCGGTCGGGTCCAGCGGCAGCAGGCCCATGCCGGCGAAGGCCAGGCCGGCCAACAGCAGCAGTTGCCCACCGACCCGCAGCGACCAGGGCGCGTGGCGGCCGGCGCGGCGCAACAGCCGCAGCGCCAGCGCCATCGCCAGGCACCCCGGCAGCACGAACGCCAGCAGATTGAACGCCCAGGCATGCGGGATGCCGCGCGCGCCGAGCAGGGCCAGCGGATGCGACCACGGCAGATAGCCCGGCAGGACCGCGCCGAAACCCAGCATCGCCGCCACCGCGGCCAACGCCAGCAGCGGTCCGACCCAGCGCACCACCCGTTCGCTCACTTCGCCCATCCGCTGCCCTCCTTTCGCGCCGCCATGGCGCCTCCAGCCGGGCATTGTCGCCGCTGCGGCCACGGCCGGCACGCGTGGCGCGGCGCCGCCACCCTTGCATCGGCGGCGCGGTGCCTCCATACAGAGCGTCCTCTCGCCTGCGATGACGCCGCCCATGTCCGATACGCCCCACGTTTTCGACGCCAAGACCGAGACCTTCGAAGCCGAGGTGCTGCAGCGCTCGCTGCAGACCCCGGTGCTGGTGGACTTCTGGGCGCCCTGGTGCGGCCCGTGCAAGACCCTGAGCCCGATCCTGGAAAAGCTGGCGGCCGAGTACAACGGCGGCTTCGTGCTGGCCAAGGTCGACGTGGACCAGGAGCAGCAGATCGCCGCGGCGTTCCAGATCCGCTCGGTGCCGACGGTGTTCCTGGTCCAGGGTGGGCAACTGGTCGACGGCTTCCCCGGCGCCCTGCCCGAGGGCCAGTTGCGCGAGTTCCTGACCCAGCACGGGATCACCCCGCTGGCGGCGCAGGAACCGGCCGAGGACGTGCCGGCGGCGCCGCTGGATCCGCACGCCGAGGTGCAGCGCCTGCGCGAGGCGGTGGCGGCCGAGCCGGACAAGGACGAGCTGAAACTGGATCTGGCCTTGGCCCTGGTCAAGATCGGCGCCGCCGCCGAGGCCGAGTCCCTGATCGACGCGCTGCCGGCCAACCTGGCCACCGACGAGCGCGCGGTGCGCGCCCGGGCGCGACTGGGCTTCGTCGGCGCGCTGCAGGCCGCGCCGCCGCTGGAAACGCTGCAGACCACGCTGGCGCAGGATCCGGCCGACCTGAAGGCACGCTACCTGCTGGGCGTGCGCCACCTGGTCGGCGGCGACGACGCGGCCGCGCTGGAGCAGTTCCTGGAGATGCTGCGCCAGGACCGCACGTTCGAGGATGGCCTGCCGAAGAAGGCGTTGATCGACGCGTTCCGGGTGATCGAGGACGAGGACCTGGTGGGGCAATACCGCCGCAAGATGTCCGCCCTGTTGTTCTGAGATTACAATCTCAGGTCCAGCGGCTGACCACGGCGTCTCCAGCCACTGCGACGGACGGACGCGCCCCGGCCTGACCCCAGGATGCCGCGATCAGGGACGAACGCTGCCTGCCGCCCCGCAGGAGCGCCGGCCTGATCTTTTGCCGGATGTATGCCGTGAACCAGTTCGATCGCCGTATGGCCTTGCCCACCCGCACATCGTGGGCAGGCGCGCGCAGGCTGGGCGGCCTGCTGTGCTGGGTCGGCCTGCTGCTCGCCCCCACCGCGCTGGCGCAGGACTGGCACTACCGGGTGCGCCCCGGCGACACGCTCTGGGATCTCGGCAGGCTGTACCTGCGTCCGGGCATGGACTGGGCGCGGTTGGGCCAGCACAACCAGGTCGCCGATCCGCAGCGGCTGGTACCGGGATCGCGCCTGCGTTTTCCGATCGCCTGGTTGCGCGTGCAACCGGCGCCGGCGCGGCTGGTCGCCCTGCGTGGACAGATCAGCGTGCAGACCGCCGACCAGGCGACGCTCTCGGCGCAGCAAGGCATGCCGCTGCCGATCGGCAGCGCCCTGCAGACCGGCGCCGATGCCAGCGCGACCGTGCAGTTCGCCGACGGCTCGCGCATGCAGGTGCGCGAGAACAGCCTGGTGCGCTTCGACCAGCTCGTCCGCTACGGCGCCACCGGCATGGTCGATACCCGGGTGCGGCTGGAGAAGGGCCGCACCAGCAACGACGTCATCCCCGCCACCGGCCCCGCCTCGCGCTACATCATCCAGACCCCGAGCAGCACCAGCAGCGTGCGCGGCACCCGCTTCCGGGTCGGCGCCGGCAGCGGCAGCGCGTTCGCCAGCACCGAGGTGCTGCAGGGCGCGGTGCGCGTCGGCGGCCACGGCGGCCAGCGCCTGCTGCAGCCAGGCGAGGCGGCGCGGGTCGCCACCGGATCGGCGCCGCAGCAGGAAGCGCTGCTGCCGGCGCCGATCCTGGACCTGGCGCACAGCCATCTGAAACGCCCGCCCTATCTGCTGGCCTGGGCGCCGCTGGCCGGCGCCAGCCGCTACCGCCTCGAGGCGGTGGACGCGCAGCAACGCGAGGTGCTGCGCTTCGCCCAGGAAACAGAGGCCACCGCACTGGCGCTGGACGCGCTGCCGGCCGGCGACCTGCGGCTGCTGCTGCGCGGCATCACCGCCACCGGCGTGGAAGGCGAGGACGCCGAGCAGCCGCTGCAGGTCTCGGCCACGCCGCTGCCGCCGCTGACCGTGCAACCGCTGCACGAGCAACAGCTACGTATCGCGCGGCCGCGCTTTGCCTGGACCCGCAACCCGGAGGCAAGCAGCAGCGTGCTGCAACTGGCGCGCGATGCGCGGTTCCAGGACCTGCTGCTGGAGCAGGAGACCGACGCGACCCATCTGCGCGCGCCGCAGCCACTGCCGCCCGGCACCTACTTCTGGCGCCTCGCCTCGCGCGATGCGCAAGGCCGGCAAGGCCCGTTCGGGCAGGCGCTGACGCTGCATCTGAGCGATACGCCGGTCGATCCCGGCCTGGCGCCGGCGCAGGCCGAGCGCGGCACGCTGACCCTGCGCTGGCAGCCGGATCCGGACGCGCGCCATTACCGGGTGCAGTTGGCGCGCGATCCCGCGTTCCGCCGCGGCCTGCTCGAACGCACCGTGACGCAGCCACAGGTCGCGCTGCCGCGGCCGCGCCGCGGCACCTGGTACGTGCGCATCCAGACCCTGGACGCGGAGGGCGAGGCCGCGCCGTTCTCGACGCCGCAGACGCTGGACCTGCCCTGCCGCTACTGCAAGCTCGGCACGGCCGGCGGCGCGCTGCTGCTATGGCTGGCGTTGTGAACGCCGGGCCGCTGCGGGGCGTGCTGGTGGCGCTCGCCGCAGCCGCACTGGCCGCGGCACTGAGCCTGGGCGACTTCACCGGACGACTGGACAACGCGTTGTACGACGCGGCGATCGCGCAGGCGCCGCGTCCGGCCGATCCGCGCCTGCTGCTGATCGCGATCGACGACCGCAGCCTGCAGATGCTGGGCCAGTGGCCATGGCGGCGCGACCTGCACGCGCGCCTGCTCGACCGGCTCAGCGCAGCGGGCACCGAGCGGGTGGCGCTGGACCTGCTGTTCAGCGAACCCGACCAGCAACACCCGGACGACGATGCGCGCCTGGCCGCGGCACTGCGGCGCAACGGCCGCACCGTGCTGCCGGTGATCGGCAGCGCCAGCGACGCGGACATGCCGCAAGAGCTGCTGCCGATCCCCGCCATCGCCACCGCCGCGGCGGCGCTGGCGCACACCGACATCGCGATCGATGCCGACGGCGTCGCGCGCGGCGTCTACCTGCGCGCCGGGCTCGGCGGTGCGCACTGGCCGGCATTGGCCGCGGCCCTCACCGGCCGCGCGCTGCCGCCGGCGCCGGCCACCACCGACGCACCCTATGCCTGGCATCGCGCCGACTACGTCGGCCTGCGTTTCGCCGCGCCGTCGGCACCGTTCGCGCAGGTGTCCTATGTCGACGTCGTACAGGGCCGGATTCCGCTGCAGTCGCTGGGCGGACGCCTGGCGATCGTCGGCGTCACCGCCACCGGCCTGGGCCAGCGGGTGATGACGCCGATGTCCGATGCGCGCTGGATGAGCGCGCCCGAATACCAGGCCAACGTCGCGGCGATGCTGTTGCGCGGCGACCCGATCCTGCCGTCGTCGCGCACTGCCCAGGTGGCCGGGTCCGCGCTGCTGGTGCTGCTGGCCTGCCTGGGCACGCACTGCGCGGGCGGGCACCGATGGCGCTGGCTGGCACCCCTGGCGAGCATGGCGGTGGTCGCCGGCGGCAGCCTGCTGTGGCTGCTGCTCAGCAGCCGCTGGTTCGCGCCAGGAGCGGCCCTGCTCGCCCTGGCCGTCGTCGCGGCCGGCCAGTTGTGCCTGCACGCGGCGCACTGGCGCCGTCAGGCCCATCGCGATGCCCTGACAGGGCTGGTCAACCGCCACGGCTTCGAACATGCCTTCGCCCAGGCGCTGGACGAGGCGCGGCGCAGCGGGCGGCCGCTGACGCTGATCATCGTCGATGTGGATCATTTCAAGCGCTACAACGACACCCTGGGCCATCGCACCGGCGACCGCGCGCTGAAGCTGGTGGCCGCCGCGGTGGCGCGGCATGCGCGGCATCCGCGCGAGGTCGCCGTGCGCTTCGGCGGCGACGAGTTCGCCATGATCCTGCCCGCCACCGATGCCGCCGATGCCGGCCGCATCGCCGCGGCGCTGGTCGAGGAGATCCGCGGGCTGTCGCTGCGCGCGCCCAACGGCAGCCTCGCCATCACCGCCAGCCTCGGCGTGCACAGCGCCTGCGTCGCCGCGGACACCCGCGAGCGCGACTTCTTCGAGCTGGCCGACACCGCGCTGTACCGCGCCAAGCGCGCCGGACGCGACGGTTATGCGCTGAGCGACGACCCGGCGGAGCACCATACGCATGCGTCTGGTAACCTGCCGCCCACCGTTCCGCCCACCGCCGCACCATGAAGCCATCGCTGTTCCGCCTCGGCCTGAACCTGTGGCCGCCGTTCCTGTGCGCTGGCATCCATGTGACCGCGCTGAGCGCGGACTATCGCCACGCGCGGGTCGAACTGCGCATGCGCCCGTGGAACCGCAACTACGTGGGCACCCATTTCGGCGGCAGCCTGTTCGCCATGACCGATCCGTTCTGGATGCTGCTGACCATGCAGAACCTGGGCCGCGACTACTACGTCTGGGACAAGGCCGGCAGCATCGAGTTCGTGCGCCCGGGCCGCGGCACGGTCAGCGCGCAGTTCGACCTGGACCAGGCGCTGCTGGACGACCTGCGCGCCGCCACCGCCGGCGGCGACAAGCATCTGCGCTGGTTCGAGACAGACGTCGTCGACGCGCAGGGCGAGGTGGTGGCGCGGGTGCGCAAGCAGCTGTACGTCAAGCGCAAGCCGCCGCGCTAGCGCGCCTGCCGCCCGCGGGTTCGCCAAGGCCGGCGCCGCATCTGCGCAGGCGGACACATAGCGCATGCGACACCGACCGCGCCGTCAGTGTGCGCGGCGCCGCGACGCGGGCCGCATGGGCGGGCCCCGGCCCAATCGCAGCTGCACGGCCGCGCCGCGAGACCATGCGGCGCCGCACCAACGGCCATCACGCGCCGCTACACTACGCGGATGTCGCCCGATCTCTCCGCTCCCGCTCCGCGCCCGTCCCTGCAACGGCTGTTCTTCACCGGCCTGCTGACCCTGTTGCCGATCTGGCTGACCTGGGTCGTGGTCAAGTTCGTGTTCGTGCTGCTCTCGGGCATCAGCAGCCCCTGGGTGGTGCCGCTGTCGGTCCGCATCGCCGCCTCGTTCCCGCGCGAACTGGGCTGGGCCACCGCACAATGGGTGCAGAACACCATCGCCCTGATCGCCACCCTGGCGGTGATCCTGCTGGTCGGCATCCTCAGCCGGCGCATGATCGGCCAGCGCCTGCTGCGCTGGTTCGAGGCGGTGATGCGCCGCATCCCGCTGGCCAGCGTGGTCTACGACAGCGTGCGCAAACTGGTGGACATCCTGCAGACCCAGCCCGGCAGCACCCAGCGCGTGGTGCTGATCGACTTCCCGCACCGGGACATGAAGTCGGTGGGCCTGGTGACGCGGGTGATCAAGGAACAGGGCACCGGCCGCGAACTGGCCGCGGTGTACGTGCCGACCACGCCCAACCCGACCTCCGGCTATCTGGAGATTGTGCCGGTGGAACTGCTCACGCCCACCGACTGGAGCGTGGACCAGGCCATGAGCTTCATCATCTCCGGCGGTGCGGTGGCGCCGGAGAGCGTGCCCTTCACCCGGACCATGGACCGCTGACGCCCATGCGCCGCGGCACGCTCGACGATCGCGCCGTCCGCCTGTTCATCGCCCTGGCGGCGTTCTTCTGCGTCAATGCCGCGCTGGCCGAGTTCATCGGGGTCAAGATCTTCGCCTTCGAAGACACCCTGGGCATCGCGCCGCTGAACTGGAACCTGTTCGGGCAGACCGGCTCGATGAACTTCACCGCCGGCACCCTGCTGTGGCCGCTGGTGTTCATCCTCACCGACACCATCAACGAGTTCTTCGGCCGCCGCGGCGTGCGCTTCATCTCCTGGCTGGCGGTGGCGCTGATCGGCTATGGCTTTCTGTTCGCGTTCGCTGCGATCGCGCTGGCCCCGGCCGGTTTCTGGGTCACCGCCGCGCAGAACCAGGGCGTGCCCGACTACCAGGCCGCATTCGCCGCGGTGTTCGGCCAGGGCATGTGGACCATCGCCGGCTCGCTGGTCGCGTTCATGGCCGGCCAGTTGATCGACGTGGCGGTGTTCCACCGCATCCGCAGCGTGACCGGCGAAAAACACGTGTGGCTGCGCGCCACCGGCTCCACCGCGGTCTCGCAGCTGATCGACAGCTTCGTGGTGATCTACATCGCCTTCGTGCTCGGCCCGCAGCACTGGTCGATGCAGCTGTTCCTGGCGGTGAGCACGCTGAACTACATCTGCAAGATGCTGCTGGCCGTACTGCTGATCCCGCTGCTGTACCTGATGCGCCGGCTGATCACCGACTACCTGACCCCCGAGCGCGCCGAGCAATTGCGCGAGGAAGCCGCCGCCGACTGAACGCCGGCACATGCGCGAGCGCGCAGCACGGCGTTGCGCGTCGGCGTCGTGCAATGCCGCAGAGGCCGGCGCTGCCTGGCCCTCCCCTCCACGGCGCAGGCTGGCGGCAGGGGCAGCAGGAGCCCGCCGAGACCGGCCACGGGTGGCCTCCGCGGTGCGGATCGGGCAAGCTCCCCGCTCGCTTGTCGTTGGAGCCCGCAATGCCGCCCCGCTTTTCCCGCCTGCTGTCCCTCGCCATCGCTACCGCCCTGAGCCTGTCGCTGGCGGCCCCGGCGGACGCGGCCAAGAAGAAGACCACCAAGCAGACCACCGCGCAGACCCGCGCCAAGGCGAGCAAGGCCCGCAAGGCGCGGCCGGCACCGGCACCGGTGGTGCTGACCAAGGCGCAGCAGTTGAACCGGCTGTACGACGATTACTGGGAAGCCTCGCTCAAGCTCAATCCGCTGCAGGCCACCTTCCAGGGCGACAGCCGCTACAACGACCAGTTGCCGAACTTCCTCTCGGCCGCGTTCCGCCAGCAATCGCACGACTTCACCGTGGAGTGGCTGGGCAAGGCCGAGGCGATCGGCAAGGACGGCCTCAGCGGCCAGGACCTGCTCAGCTACGAGATCTTCGTCGGCGACGCGCGCAACGCGCTGGAGGCGGAGAAGTACCCGAGCTGGATGCAGCCGGTGAACCAGTTCTACAACGTCGGCAGCATCATGGTGATGCTCGGCTCGGGCACCGGCGCGCAGCCGTTCCGCACGGTCAAGGACTACGACAACTGGTCGCGGCGCGCGCTCGGCATCCCGGCACTGTTCGACCAGGCCATCGCCAACATGCGCGAAGGCATGAAGGCCGGCGTGGTGCAGCCGCGCGCGCTGATGGAGAAGGTGCTGCCGCAGCTGGATGCGATCATCAAGCCGACCGCCGAGGAGAGCCTGTTCTGGGGTCCGGTGCGCAACCTGCCGGCGGACATCCCCGAGGCCGAGAAGCAGCGCATCACCGCCGAGTACAAGCGCCTGATCGAATACCGGATCATGCCCGCCTACCGCTCCCTGCGCGGCTTCATCGCCACCGAGTACCTGCCGGCCACGCGCACCACCGCCGGTGTCGGCGCCCTGCCCGGCGGCGATGCCTGGTACGCCTGGAACGTGCGCCAAAGCACCACCACCGACCTGACCCCCGCGCAGATCCACCAGATCGGCCTGGACGAGGTGGCGCGCATCCAGGGCCAGATCCAGGCGGTGATGAAGCAGGTGCGCTTCCGCGGCTCGATGCAGAAGTTCTTCAAGTTCATGCAGACCGACAAGCGCTTCGCCTTCAAGAGCGAAGACGAGCTGCTGACCTATTATCGCGGCCTGGAAGGCCGGGTCGACGCGGCGGTGCCGCGCATGTTCTCGCTCAAGCCCAAGGCCGCGTTCGAGATCCGCCCGGTCGAACCGTACCGCGCGCAGTCGGCCGCCAGCGGCTCGTACATGCGCTCCAGCGAGGACGGCCGCCCCGGCATCTTCTACGTCAACACCTACGACCTGCCCAGCCGCAAGACCTGGGATGCGGAAGACCTGTACCTGCACGAGGCCATTCCCGGCCACCACTTCCAGCTCGGCCTGCAGCAGGAGCTGACCAACCTGCCCAAGTTCCGCCGCTTCGGCGGCGAGACCGCCTTCATCGAAGGCTGGGGCCTGTATGCCGAATCGCTGGGCAAGGACCTGGGCCTGTACCAGGATCCGTACAACTATTTCGGCTACCTGCAGAACGAGCTGTGGCGCGCGATCCGCCTGGTGGTGGACACCGGCGTACACAGCAAGGGCTGGACCCGCGAGCAGGTGATCGATTACATGCTGCAGAACTCGGCCACCAGCCGCACCGATGCCGAAGCCGAGGCCGAGCGCTACATGGCCATCCCCGGCCAGGCGCTGTCCTACAAGATCGGCGAGATGAAGATCATGCAGCTGCGCGACTACGCCCGCGCGCAACTCGGCGCCAAGTTCGACATCCGCGAATTCCATGCCGAAGTGCTGAAGGACGGCTCGGTGCCGCTGAACGTCCTGCAGGAAAAGATCGAGCGCTGGGTGGCGAGCAAGAAGGGGTGAGCGGGAGGCCGCTCCTCCCGCGGAACATGCGACCTGAAACGTCGCGGGATTTTTGTAGGAGCGGCTTCAGCCGCGACCGGGCACGCGGTCATGCCTGGTCGCGGTTGACCCACACAACACGCCAATTTCATCACACCGGCGACGGTGCATACCCCATTGTGGGAGGGGCTTCAGCCCCGGCGACGTTGAGTACCACGCGTCGGGACTGAAGTCCCTTCCACAGTGCAATCCCCGGCATGCCGAGCCGCTGAAATCGCACCGCGACAGCGGCAGGAACTGCAACGACGTTCGTTTAGTGCTATCGCCCTCCCGTTGCTCCCATCCCACTCGGTGCGGACAGCACGCCAGTTCCATCAGGGCATTGGGCGCGCATGAACCCACTTGTGGGAGGGACTTCAGTCCCGACGCCTTTCACTGCAACGCGTCAGTACTGAAGTCCCTCCTACAAAAGCCGGAGGCGACTGACCAGCCCCGACATCCGCTGAACCACCAGCGAAGACGTCGTGCGGTCAAGTACGAGATAACCGGCCTCATCGCTACACCGATGCCAAACCCCGCGCCAGCTGCGCGATGTCCTGCGGCGTAGTGCGACAACAACCACCGATCAGGCGAGCGCCAGCCACACGCCAGTCGGAGAGGTGGTCGGCCAGGGTGCCGGCATCGGCACTGTCGGCCTGCCAGCATTTACGCTCGGCGTCGTAGTGTTCGCCCGCGTTCGGATACACCACCAGCGGCAACCGCGCCAGCGTCCCCAGCTGGCGCAACGCTGCGGTGGCGAGCGATGGCGCGACGCAATTGACGCCGAGCGCGACCACCTGCGGGTGCCCGTCGAGCAACGCCACCGCCTCGCGCAAGGGCGTGCCATCGCTGAGATGCGCAGCATCGCGCAAGGTGCCGGCGAACCAGGCGACAATCTGTGGAAATTCTTCCAGCACCTGCAGCAACGCTGCCATTTCCGCCAGCGACGGTTGCGTTTCGCAGGCCAGCAGATCCACGCCGGCCGCAACCAGGGCGGCGATGCGCGGGCGGTGGAACTCACGCATCCGCGCCGGCGCCAGCACGTAGTCGCCGCGATACTCCGCGCCGTTGGCCAGGAAGGCGCCGTACGGACCGACCGAGCCGGCGATCAGCAAGGTGCCCGCCTGCGGATGCCGCGCGAGATGCGCCTGCCGCGCCTGCTGTGCCAGTTCCACGCTGCGCGCGATCAGGCGCTGCGATTGCGCGAGGTCGATCCCGCGCGCGGCGAAGCCCTGCGGCGTGGCCTGGTAGCTGGCGGTGATCGCGCACTGCGCGCCGGCGGCGAAATAGTCCTGATGCACCTGGCGGATCAGGTCCGGCTGTTCCAATAGGATCTTCGCCGACCACAGCGGATCGCGCAGATCGCAGCCGCGCCGTTCCAGTTCGGTGGCCAACGCGCCATCGAGCACCAGGCACCGGTCCTCGGCCAGCAGCGCGGCGAGCGGGTTGTGCGGCATGGCGCGGCCTCGCAGCGACGGAATGCGCAGTGTCGCAGACGACAGCGATGCGGTCGCGACGCTGCGCTATCCTCCGCAGATGGATCGCTCGATTTCGCTCGCACCGGCTCAAGCCATGACCTTCACTGCACTGACCCCGATGTTGCGCTGCGCCGACCTGGCTACGGCGCTGGCGTTCTATACCGATACGCTGGCGTTTCGCCTCGACGGTGGCGCGGTGGCGACGGGCTGGGTGTCGCTGCGGCACGGCCCGCTGGCACTGATGCTGGCCGCGCAACACACCGAGGCCGACACCACCGCTGCCAGCACTGCCTCCTCGCTGTACTTCCGCACCGACGAGGTCGATGCCTGGTGGCAGCGGCTGCAGCCACATGGGCGCATCGTCTATCCGCTGCAAGACTTCGCCTACGGCATGCGCGAGTTCGCGCTCCGCGATCCGGACGGCCATCTGCTGCAGTTCGGCCAGGCGCTGTGCCGATGAGCCTGACCCTGGACGGCCTGCACCACGTGGCGATCATCGCCTCCGACTACGCGCGCTCCAAGGACTTCTATAGCCGCATCCTGGGCCTGCCGGTGATCGCCGAGGTCTACCGCGACGCGCGCGACTCCTGGAAGCTGGACCTGGCCCTGCCCGATGGCAGCCAACTCGAACTGTTCTCCTTCCCTGCGCCACCACCGCGACCCAGCCGTCCGGAGGCCTGCGGGCTGCGCCACCTGGCGCTGCGCGTGCGCGACCTGGATGCGGCCGTCGCGCACCTGCACACACACGGCGTGGAGGTCGAACCGATCCGCATGGACGCGTACACCGGCCGCCGCTTCACCTTCTTCGCCGACCCCGACGACCTGCCACTGGAACTGTACGAGCGCGGCTGAACGCCTGCCGCCGGCCACGCTGAACCGCATGCCGCAGTGCGGATTCCCAGCACCATACGCTTGGGTATACAGTCGGATCAGGCTGGCTATCGCGCCGGCCGCACCGAACATCCCTCGGGAGGGGAACATGCGCACGACCTTCAAGACCCTGATGCTGGCCCTGCCGCTGAGCGCGGCGGCATTCATGGCGCACGCCGCCGACACCTCGCCGGTCGGCCGCTGGCAGACCATCGACGACGAAACCGGCAAGCCCAAGTCGATCGTGCAGATCGAACAGGCCGCCAACGGCACGCTGAGCGGCAAGGTGGTCGAGATCCTGCAGTCCAACCACGGCCCGAACCCGATGTGCGACAAGTGCGACGGCGAGCGCAAGGGCAAGCCGATCAAGGGCATGACCATCCTGTGGGGCCTCAAGCCCGACGGCACGGCGGTGTGGGACGGCGGCTCGGTGCTGGACCCGGCCAAGGGCAAGACCTACAAGGCCAAGGTCACCCTCACCGACGGCGGCAAGAAGCTGCAGATGCGCGGCTACATCGGCATCGAAGCGCTGGGCCGGACGCAGACCTGGATCAGGGAGTGACAGAAGCCGGGATTCGGAAGTCGGGATTGGGGATTCGCAGAAGGGGTGCCGCTGCCTGATTTCCGTTCTGCAAGCACTCTATTGAAGGCGCCTGCACAGGCGCCTTTTTACTGGGCGCGCGGATTTGCAGGCGCCGACCAAGCGCTTGACCAATCCCGACTCCCCAATCCCCAATCCCGGCTCCATGCAATAATCCCCGGCCCCCAGCATCGCCGGCCGCCATGACCACCGCTCTCGTCACCACCGCCCTGCCCTATGCCAACGGACCGCTGCATCTGGGGCATCTGGTCGGCTACATCCAGGCCGATATCTGGGTGCGCGCGCGGCGGCTGCGCGGCGACCGTACCTGGTTCGTGTGCGCCGACGACACGCACGGCACGCCGATCATGCTGGCCGCGGAGAAGGCCGGGGTCACCCCGGAAAGCTTCATCGCCGCCATCCAGGCCAGCCACGAGCGCGACTTCGCCGCGTTCGGCGTGGCCTTCGACCACTACGACTCGACCAACTCGGCCGCCAACCGCGCCCTGACCGAGGCGTTCTACGCCAAGCTCGAGGCCGGCGGCCACATCGCGCGGCGCTCGGTGGCGCAGTTCTACGACCCGGCCAAGGGCATGTTCCTGCCCGACCGCTACATCAAGGGCATCTGCCCGAACTGCGGCAGCGCCGACCAGTACGGCGACAACTGCGAGGTCTGCGGCGCCACCTATTCCCCGACCGAACTGAAGGAACCGAAGTCGGTGATCTCGGGCGCCACGCCGGAGCTGCGCGATTCGGAGCACTTCTTCTTCGAGGTCGGCCGCTTCGACGGCTTCCTGCGGCAGTGGCTGGCCGGCGACGTCGCCCTGCCCGGGGTCAAGGCCAAGTTGATGGAATGGCTGGACAGCGAAGGCGGCCTGCGCGCCTGGGACATCTCCCGCGATGCGCCGTACTTCGGCTTCCAGATTCCCGGCCAGCCGGGCAAGTATTTCTACGTGTGGCTGGACGCGCCGATCGGCTATCTGAGCAGCTTCCAGACCCTGTGCGCGAGCCTGGGCGAAGCGTTCGAGCCGCACCTGGCCGCCGGCACCGCCACCGAGCTGCACCACTTCATCGGCAAGGACATCGTCAACTTCCACGGCCTGTTCTGGCCGGCGGTGCTGCACGGCACCGGCCACCGCGCGCCGACCCGGCTGCACGTCAACGGCTACCTGACCGTCGACGGCGCCAAGATGTCCAAGTCGCGCGGCACCTTCGTCATGGCCCGCACCTACCTGGACGTGGGCCTGGAGCCGGAAGCGCTGCGCTATTACTTCGCGGCCAAGTCCTCCGGCGGCGTCGACGATCTCGACCTGAACCTGGGCGACTTCGTGGCGCGGGTCAATGCGGACCTGGTCGGCAAGTTCGTCAACCTGGCCAGCCGCTGCGCCGGCTTCATCGACAAGCGCTTCGCCGGCAAGCTCGCCGACGCGCTGCCGGACCCGGCGCAGTACACGCGCTTCGTCGCCGCGCTGGCGCCGATCCGCGACGCCTACGAGCGCAACGACCCGGCCAGCGCGATCCGCCAGACCATGGCCCTGGCCGACGAGGCCAACAAGTACATCGACGAACACAAACCCTGGGTGCTGGCCAAGCAGGACGGCGCCGGGGCGCACCTGCAGGCGGTGTGCACGCAGGGGCTGAACCTGTTCCGGGTACTGGCCGCCGCGCTCAAGCCAGTGCTGCCGCGCACCTGCGCCGAAGCCGAAGCGTTCCTGTCGGCCCCGCTCGGCGCCTGGGACGACCTGCAGGCGCCGCTGCTGGCGCATGTGATCCAGCCCTACACCCCCTTGTTCACCCGTATCGACCCGAAACTGCTCGACGCCATGACCGACGCCTCCAAGGACACCCTCGCCCCCGCCCCGGCCGCCAAACAGGAAGCGAAGGCCGCCACCAATCCCGAATCCCCACTCCCGAATCCCGGCGTCATCGGCATCGACGACTTCGCCAAGCTCGACCTGCGCATCGGCAAGGTGCTGGTCTGCGAATTCGTCGAAGGCTCGGACAAGCTGCTGCGCTTCGAACTGGATGCCGGCGAACTGGGCAAGCGCCAGATCTTCTCCGGCATCCGTGGCAGCTACGGCGAGCCGGACAAGCTGGTCGGCCGCAACGTGGTGTTCATCGCCAACCTGGCCCCGCGCAAGATGCGCTTCGGCCTCAGCGAGGGCATGATCCTGTCGGCGGGCTTCGACGGCGGCGCCCTGGCCCTGCTCGACGCCGACAGCGGCGCGCAACCGGGCATGCCGGTGCGTTGACGGCCAGGATTCGGGAGTCGGGATTGGGGATTGGTTGAGCGCACACCCTCGGCCCAGTCGAGCCCATGAACTGCTGTTGCGAATCCCTAATCCCAAATGCCGAATCCCAGCGCCCTCGCGCTCTTCGACTTCGACCACACGGTCACCACCGCCGATACCTATTCGGGGTTCCTGCGCCGTGTGGCCACGCCGGCGCAGCAGGCGCGGGCGCGCTGGACGGTCGGGCCGTGGCTGGCCGGCTATCGGCTGGGCCTGGTGTCGGCGGCGGCGTTGCGCACGCGGGTCACCCGGCTGGTGTTCGCCGGACGCGACGCGGACGACATCGCCCGCGAGGCCGAGCACTACGCGCGGGAGGCGCTGCCGTCGCTGTTGCGGCCGGAGATGATGCAGCGGATCGCCTGGCACCAGGACCAGGGGCACGCCGTGGCGCTGGTCTCGGGTTCGCTGGATCTGTATCTGCAGCCCTGGTGCAAGCAGCATGGGCTGCACCTGATCTGCAATCGCCTGGAAGTGCAGGACGGGCGCCTGACCGGCCGCTATCGCCACGGCGACTGCGGGCCGCGCAAGGCCGCGCTGATCCGCGTGCAATACGACCTGAGCACCTATCGGCGCATCTACGCGTATGGCGACAGCCGCGAGGATCGGCCCATGCTGGCACTGGCGCACGAGCGCTGGTACCGCGGGCGCCGGATCGCCTGAGCCGATGACGCTGCGCCAGACACCGCCGCCCCTGCCGCCCGCGACGCAGCGCGTGGCCGCCTCCGCGGCACGCAGCGACGCCGAGGCGACGCCACCGCGCGACCGCAGCGCGGTCGTCGCCTTGTCGATCGTGGCGCTGGCGATCCCGCTCGGCATCGCATTCGCCGTCAGCGTGTGGGGGTGGCGCATCCACCCCGCGGCGCGCAGCGACGACGCCTGGGTGGCGATGCCGGCGCCGCGCCCCGGTGGCGCCATGCCCGGCGCGCCGGCCGCCGTCTCCACGCGTGCGCCCACGAACGACCCGACCGTAGTGATCGCCCGGTTCCGCGAGGACGTGCTGCCGGCGATCCGGGTCGGCCAGGCCGCGCAGGTGCGCCTGGCCGACGCTGCCGACATCGCCTGGATTGGCCACGTGCAGGCGATCGGTGCCGGCGCGGACGCGGACACCGCGATCGACACGGCCGCGCAGGCCGGCAACCATGTCCAGCGCGTGCGGCGGCAGCCGGTGCGAATCGTGCTGGACCGTGCGCAGGCCGCGCCCGCCACGTTGGAACCGGGCACCGCGGTCCAGGTCGTGATCAACACCAGCAGCGCGCGCTAGGGTCGGGCCGCGACGAGGCCGCGCTACACTGTGCCGGCCAGCCACGCCGGCGTTTCCGCTTCTTCGCCCCTGCTCCACGCCGTGCGCTGCCGCGCCGCCTCCGTCATGACGCCCGCCCACGACACCCTGCTCGAACGCCTCGATCGCCTGCTGCCGCAGACCCAATGCGGCCAGTGCGGGTTCGACGGCTGCCGTCCCTACGCCGAGGCGATGGCAGCCGGCACGGCGCAGGTGGACCGCTGCCCGCCCGGCGGCGATGCCGGCGCGCGCGCCCTGGCGCGGGTGCTCGGGGTCCCCGCCCTGCCCTATGACCGCAGCCGCGGCACGCACGCGCCGCCGCAGGTGGCGTGGGTGGTCGAGGCCGACTGCATCGGCTGCACCAAGTGCATCCAGGCTTGCCCGGTCGACGCCATCGTTGGCGGCGCCAAGCACATGCACACGGTACTGGCGCCCTTGTGCACCGGTTGCGCGCTGTGCCTGCCGGCCTGCCCGGTGGACTGCATCGTCCTGCGCTGAGACTGCCGCTGCAGCGCGGCCGCCACGGCGGGCGCATCCGGATCGGCACCGGCCGCGTATGTCCTGGTGTCATCCCACCGGAGCGCCGTGCATGCCGACGTCGACCGCCGCCTTCCCGTTCACCCGACCGTCCCTGCCGCTGGCCCTGGCTCTGGGCAGCGCCGCCCTGGTCGCCGCCACGCCGGCGCGGGCGATGCTGCACTACGAGGGCATCGCCTATGCCGCAGACGGCAAACAGGTGCTGTACCGCGAAAGCCACTGGGTGCGCGAGGATGGCGCGCGCCTGGTGCTGTACCAGTGCGCGGACGGCGCCGCGTTCGCGCGCAAGCGCGTGGACGACGGCAGCGCCGCGCCGGACTTCGAACTGGTCGATGCGCGCAGCGGCTACCGCGAGGGCGTGCGCCGCAGCGGCAGCGGGCGCGAGATGTTCAGCCAGGCCAAGGGCCAGGCCGAACGCCGCGCGCCGCTGCCGAAGAGCGCCCAGGCGCAGGTGATCGACGCCGGCTTCGACGCCTACCTGCGCCAGCGCTGGGACAGCCTGGGCAGCGGCGCGCCGCAGCGCATCGCCTTCGTGCTGCCCAGCGAACTGCGCACGCTCGACTTCCGCATCACCCCCGGCCCGGCCGATGCCGAGGTGCAGCGCTACACGCTGAGCCTGGCCGCCTGGTACGGCACGCTGCTGCCCGACCTCAGCGTCGCCTACACGCGCAAGGACCGGCGCCTGCTGGAGTTCCGCGGCGTCGGCAACATCCGCGACGCACGCGGCCGCTACCCGAGCGTGCGCATCGAGTTTCCCGAACGCCTGCGCGGCCAGGCCGACGCCGGCGCGTGGGAGCAGGCGCTGCAGCAACCCCTGGTCGCGCAATGCAGCGCGCGCTGAGCCGCGCCACCAGCGCATTCACGCCGGCCCCTGCCGCACCCGCTACAACCATGCCTGCGCATCGCCCGCGCATCGACGAGGACACCTCATGGCCAAGGCCTACCTGTGGTTCAACGCTGCGCTGTACGCGCTGCTGGCAGTCTGGTGCACGCTGCTGCCGGCGCAAACCGCCGCGGCGGTGGGCTATGTCGGCCTGGACCGCTCCGGCCAGTCCGAATACCTGGTCATCTACGGCGGCCTGCAACTGGGCATGGCCTTCCTGTTCGGCTACTTCGCCCGCACCGGGCAACTGCGCACCGGCTTGCTCCTGGCGCTGGCCTTCTACGTCCCCATCGTGCTCTACCGCAGTGCCAGCCTGTTGCGGCTGTGGCCGGTGGGCCCGACCACGACCGGGCTGGCCGCGTTCGAGATCGTCCTGCTGCTCGCCGCAGTCGTCCTGTGGCGACGCCAGCGCGCCTGAGCGACGCCCGCGGCGAAAGCCTGTAGCATCGCGCCGACCTTCGCCACCGTCTCCAGGCATGACCGAGTCGCCCGATCACGACGAAGCAGGACAATTGCTGGTCGCCACCGCCACCGGCGACAGCGCTGCGTTCGAACGCCTGTACCGCACCACCTCCTCGCGCCTGTTCGGCGTGTGCCTGCGCATCGTGCCGCAGCGCGGCGAAGCCGAGGACGTGTTGCAGGAGGTGTTCTCCGCGGTCTGGCGCAAGGCCGCGCAATTCGATCCGCAGCGCGCACGCGGCCTCACCTGGCTCACCATGATCGCCCGCAACAAGGCCATCGATTATCTGCGCGCACGCGCGCCTGCGCGGCAGTCGGTGGCGCTGGACGACGCCGGCGAGCTGCAGGACGAAGGCCGCGATCCGCTCGCCGACACCGAGTGGCGGGTGGCCGGCCGACGCCTGGACGTGTGCATGGGCGAACTGGAGCCGCCGCGCGGCGAGCTGATCCGCACCGCGTTCTTCGAAGGCATCACCTATGAGGAACTGGCCCAGCGCAGCGGCACGCCGCTGGGTACGGTCAAGAGCTGGATCCGCCGCAGCCTGGCCAAACTGAAAGCGTGCCTGGAACGATGAACGCCTCCGTGCCCGATCCGCAGGAAACCCCGCCGCCGCGCGACGTGCTGGCCGGCGAGTACGTGCTCGGCGTGCTCGACGCGCAGGAGCGCCGTGCCGCCGAGGCGCGCATCGACAGCGACCACGAGTTCGCCGCAGCGGTGCTGCAGTGGCAACAGCACCTGATGCCACTGGCCGACGAGATCGCCCCGGTGGAGGTACCCGAACGCGTGTGGGTGCGCATCCGCGCCTCGCTGGGCCTGGATGCGCTGGCGCCGCGCGCGCGCCCTGCCGCACCCGGGTTCTGGGACAGCGTGCGGACCTGGCGCTGGCTCAGCGCCGGCGGCTTCGCCACCGCCACCGCCTGCCTGCTGGCGCTGCTGCTGGCGCGCGCGCCGGTGCCGCCGCCGGCTACGCAGCCGCCGCCGGTCGCCACCACCACGCCCAAGCCCAGCGGCATCGCGATGACCTCCACGCTGATGCAGGACGACGGCAAGCCCGGCTATGTGGCGCTGATGGACGCCGACAAGCGCAGCATCACCCTCACCCCGCTGGGCGGCAACCGCGACAACGCCCGCGTGCCTGAGCTGTGGCTGATCCCGGCCGACGGCAAGGCGCGCTCGATGGGCGTGTTCGACGAGGCCAAGGCGCGCGTGGCACGCATTCCCGATGCGTTGATGCCCTTGCTCAGCGACGGCGCCGTGCTGGCAGTGACCATGGAACCGCCCGGCGGCGCGCCCGGCGGTGTGGCCACCGGCCCGGTCGTGGCCAAGGGCGGCATCAGCACCTTGCAACTGGCGCCGTAGACAATTCCCCTTCTCCCATCGGGGCATGGATTTCCCTTCTCCCCTCGGGACCATGGCCCCCTTTTCGGGGGAAGGTGCCCCGAAGGGGCGGATGAGGGTACGGGCGAAGCCTCGTGGACCTGATTCCGCGAGCGCTTCGCTCCGTACCCTCACCCCAACCCCTCTCCCGATGGGAGAGGGGCAATAACGCCTCGGCGCTCCAGGCGCCTTGCATCGCCGCGGAGAAGCCGTGCCACGCGTAGGCTGTGCCGTTCTCACCTGAAAGAACACGGCGCGCATTCACCCGCTCACCACTCGTCTGCCGTCAGCATCGACGCCGCCATCGCGCATCCGCACGACAGCCGAGATCTTCCGATTCGCGCAACGCCTGCGCTGCGCTGTCGTGGCCGCAATGCCTCGCAAGCAGCTGTGCAGGGGAAATGCGACGCGGGTGCATCCGTCTTCCGGTTTCGCTCGTATCGCTCCCCAAGTCCCCCAATGAGACGCGCTTGTGCCGAGTCCCGTTCCGGAACCCCGCCCTGCCTCAACCCCGCCTGCGCCGCCTGGCCGCATCCTGCGCACCTTGCGGCGCTGGTTCGACACCAGCGCCGAGATCGAGCTGGACCCGGCGCGCGCCGACCGCATCGACTGGCTGCGCGCCGCGCCCTACATCGGCCTGCACCTGGCGTGCCTGGGCGTGTTCTGGGTCGGCGTGTCGTGGTTCGCCGTCGGCATGGCCGTGGCGATGTACGCGGTGCGCATGTTCGCGCTCACCGGCTTCTACCACCGCTATTTCGCCCACCGCGCGTTCAAGACCTCGCGCCCGGTGCAGTTCCTGTTCGCCGCGATCGGCGCCACCTGCGTGCAACGCGGGCCGCTGTGGTGGGCGGCGCACCACCGCAACCATCATCGCCACACCGACACGCCGGCCGATCCGCATTCGCCGCGCCAGCACGGCTTCTGGTGGAGCCATAGCGGCTGGTTCCTGACCCCGCGCGGTTTCCGCACCGATTGGGAAGCGATCCCGGACCTGCGCCGCTTCCCCGAACTGCGCTTCCTCGACCGCTTCGACCTGCTGCTGCCGGTGCTGCTGGCGCTGGCGCTGTTCCTGCTCGGCGGGTGGCTGCAGCAGCACGTGCCGCAGCTCGGCACCGATGGCCCGCAGTTGTTGGTGTGGGGCTTCTTCGTCTCCACCGTGGCGCTGTTCCATGCCACCTTCACCATCAACTCGCTGGCGCACCGCTTCGGCAGCCGCCGCTTCGACACCCGCGACGACAGCCGCAACAACCTGTGGCTGGCGCTGCTGACCTTCGGCGAAGGCTGGCACAACAACCATCATTTCTTCCCCGGTGCCGCACGCCAGGGTTTCCGCTGGTGGGAACTGGACCTGACCTGGTATGGGCTGAAGGCGCTGTCGTGGACCCGCGTGATCCGCGAGCTCAAGCCGGTGCCGGCCGGGCTGGTGCGCGCACAGGCGCGGACTCGATGAGCCGGATCGCGGTGGTGGGCTCGGGGATCGCCGGCCTCGGCGCGGCGTGGCTGCTGTCGCAGCGTCACGAGGTGACGCTGTACGAAGCGGCCGATTATCTCGGCGGCCATACCCATACCCATGCGATCGAACTGGACGGCGTGGAGTACGCGGTGGACAGCGGCTTCATCGTGTTCAATCCACAGCACTACCCGCTGCTGAGCGCGCTGTTCGCGCGGCTCGGGGTGGCGTCGCAGCCGACCACGATGAGTTTCTCGGTGCACGAGGAACGCACCGGACTGGAGTACAACGCCGGCACGCTCGATGGGCTGTTTAGCCAGCGCCGCAACCTGCTGTCGCCGCGCTTCTGGCGCATGCTGCGCGACCTCCGGCGGTTCTACCGGGAGGCGCCGCAGGCGCTGCACGACGCCACCCTGGCGCAACTGACCCTCGGCGAGTTCCTGCAGCGCCACGGCTACTCCGAGGTATTCCGCGACGCGCACCTGGTGCCGATGGCCTCGGCGCTATGGTCCTCGCCCTCGCGGCAGATCCTCGACTTCCCGATGCGCCAGCTGATCGGCTTCATGGCCAACCACCACATGCTGCAGGTCAGCGGCCGTCCGCAGTGGCAGGTGGTGCGTGGCGGCTCGAACAGCTATGTGCGTGCGCTGCGCAGCCGCTGGCGCGTGCGCGAGCGGCTGGGCACGCCGGTGCGCGCGCTGCAGCGGACCGCGCACGGCAGCGTCGCGATCGCCTGCGATGCCGACACCCAGCAATACGACCATGCGGTGCTGGCCTGCCACGCCGACGACGCGCTGCGCCTGCTCACCGATCCCAGCGAGGACGAAACCGAGATCCTCGGCGCGATCGGCTACCAGGACAACGAGACCGTGCTGCACACCGACGCGCGCGTGCTGCCGCGCGACCGCCGCGCCTGGGCCGCCTGGAACGCGCACGTGCCGGCCGATCCGGACGCGCCGTGCACGGTCAGCTACTGGATGAACGCCCTGCAGTCGCTGCAGGCGCCGCAGCCGTTCATCGTCAGCCTCAACCGCAGCGACGCGATCGATCCGGCCAAGGTGCTGCGGCGCATGCGCTACCGCCATCCGCTGCAGACCCAGGCGTCGGTGGCGGCGCAGGCACGCAAGGGCGAGATCCAGGGCCAGCGCAACACCTGGTTCGCCGGTGCCGGCTGGGGCTTCGGCTTCCACGAGGACGGCCTGCGCAGCGCGGTCGACGTGGCCGCGGCACTGGGGGTACCCTGGTCATGACGCTGATGCGCCGCGCTGCCGTGCCCGCCCCGCCGGCTGGCGCCGTCTCGACAACGTCGGCGGCGGCGGGCACGACCTTGCATGGTCTGCACAGCGCGGTGTACACCGGCTGGGTGCGGCATCGCCGCTATGCGCCCAAGGCGCTGGCGTTCCGTTATCCGCTGTTCCTGCTGTACCTGGACCTGGACGAACTGGAGCAGGTGTTCGCGCGGCGCTGGCTGTGGTCGGTGAACCGGCGCAACGTGGCCGAGTTCCGCCGCAGCGACTATCTGGGCGACCCCGCGCAGCCGCTGGACGAGGCGGTGCGCGACCGCGTGCAGCAGCACACCGGCGAGCGCCCGCTGGGCCCGGTGCGCATGCTCACCCACCTGCGCTACTTCGGCCACTGCTTCAATCCGGTCACGTTCTACTACTGCCACGATGCGCAGCAGCGGCTGCACAGCATCGTCGCCGAGATCACCAACACGCCATGGCGGCAACGCCACGCCTACGTGCTGCCGATGGCAGAAGCGCGTAGTCACGGCGCCACGCACGCCTGGCGCTTCGCCAAGCGCTTCCACGTCTCGCCGTTCATGGCGATGGCGCACACCTACGCCTGGCGCTTCAGCGAGCCCGGCGCGCAACTGCGCGTGCACATGGACGTGCTCGATCCCACGCCGGCGACGACGCGGCGGCGCTTCGACGCCACCCTGGTGCTCGAGCGCCGCGCCCTCGACGGCGCCAGCCTGGCGCAGGCGCTGCTGCGCTATCCGGCGATGACCCTGCAGGTCATGGCCAAGATCCACTGGCAGGCGCTGCGGCTGTGGCTGCGTGGCAACCCGGTGCACGACCATCCCGACCATTCCCTTCCGCGAGAACGCCGATGAACGCTCCGCATGCGCCCTCTTCCGCCGCCGCGCTGACCCCGGCCGCCGCCCCGATGCGCGGTCTCGATCGCCTGCTGCGGCAACGCCTGCTCGCCACGCTGGACGGCCTGCGCGAGGGCCAGTTGCGCATCGAGGAGGCCGGCACGCTGACCACGCTGGGCGATGCCAGCGCCGGCGCCGACGCGCTGCAGGCGCACCTGCGCATCCACGACCCGCGCTTCTACCGCCAGGCCGCGCTCAACGGCAGCGTCGGCGTCGGCGAGGCGTACATGGACGGGCTGTGGGACTGCGACGACCTGGTCGCGCTGGTGCGCCTGCTGGTACGCAACCGCGACCGCCTGGACGCGATGGAAACCGGTCTGGCCCGGCTCGGCGGCCTGGCGATGCGTGGCCTGCACGCGTTCGCGCGCAACACCCGCGCCGGCAGCCGCCGCAACATCGCCGCGCACTACGACCTGGGCAACCAGCTGTTCGAACTGTTCCTGGATCGCAACCTGATGTACTCCTCGGCGATCTTTCGCGAGGCCGACGCCGCCTTGGGCGAGGCTGCGCTGGAGCGCGCGGCCGAACGCAAGCTGCAGCGCATCTGCGCCAAGCTCGACCTGCAGCCGCACCACCACCTGGTCGAGATCGGCACCGGTTGGGGTGGCTTCGCGCTATATGCCGCCAAGCACCACGGCTGCCGCGTCACCACCACCACCATCTCGCGCGAGCAGTACGAACTGGCCCGACAGCGCATCGCCGTCGCCGGGCTGTCGGACCGGGTCGAGGTGCTGCTGCGCGACTACCGCGATCTCGACGGCCGCTACGACCGCCTGGTCTCGATCGAGATGATCGAGGCGATCGGCCACCAGTACCTGGACACCTACTTCGGCAAGGTCGGCAGCCTGCTCAAGGACGACGGCCAGGCGCTGATCCAGGCCATCACCATCGAGGATCATCGCTACGCGCAGGCGCTCAAGTCGGTGGACTTCATCAAGCGCCACATCTTCCCGGGCAGCTTCATTCCCTCGGTGGCGGCGATGACCGGCGCGATCGGCCGCGCCAGCGACCTGCGCCTGTTCAACCTGGAAGACATCGGCCCCAGCTACGCGTTGACCCTGCGCGCCTGGCGCGAGCGCTTCATGGCCAAGTTGCCGCAGGTGCGCGCGCTCGGCTACGACGAACGTTTCATCCGCATGTGGGAGTTCTACCTGGCGTACTGCGAAGGCGGCTTCCTGGAGCGTTCGATCGGCGACGTGCACCTGTGGCTGAGCAAGCCGCGCGCGCGGCCGGCGCAGTTCGCGCCGGCGCTGGCGGACGACGCATGAGCAACCTGATCAACTACCTCGCCCTGCAGGGGCTGTGGCTGGCCGCAGTGGTCGGCGCCGCGCACGGGCTGGCCTGGGCCGGCCCGGCGGCGCTGGCGCTGTTCGCGCTGTACCAGTTGTGGCCGCGCCGCCGTGCCCGCGGCGACGCCGCGCTGATCGCACTGGCGCTGCCGCTGGGCGCCGGTGTCGATGCCGCCATGCGCGCCGGCGACTGGGTGCGCTACGCCGCCGCGCCGCCATCGCCGTGGCCGCCGCTGTGGATCCTGGCGCTGTGGGCCGGCTTCGCGCTGACCTTCCAGCATTCGCTGGCCTGGGTGATGCGCCATCCCTGGCGCGCGGCGCTGTTCGGCGCCACTGCCGGCCCGTTGGGCTATGTGCTGGCCGCACGCGGCTGGCAAGCGGTGACGCTGGTGCAGCCATTGCCGCAGGCGCTGCTGGCGCTGGCCCTGGGCTGGGCCGCGGCACTGACCCTGCTGAGCCTGGCCACGCGGCGCCTGAGCGCCGCCGCGCCGGTGCTGTCGGCAACCGGAGCGGCGCGATGAACGCCTGGCCGTTGTTGCATGTGGGCGTGTTCACCGTGCTGGTCATGCTCGCCGGCTGGGCCTGGCAGCGGCAGACCCGCAACGCCGGCGTGGTCGACGTGCTGTGGTCGGCGTGCATGGCGCTGACCGCGGTGTACTGCGCCTGGCGCGTCGACGGCGCGCTGCTGCCGCGCGTGCTGACCGCGGTGCTGGGTGGACTATGGGGCGCGCGCCTGGCCTGGCACCTGGGCGTGCGCGTGTTCGGCGATGCCCACGAGGATGGCCGCTATCGCGCCCTGCGCGAGCACTGGCACGGCGACCAGCGCAAGTTCCTGGCGTTCTTCCTCGGCCAGGCGCTGGTGGTGCTGGCATTCGCGGTGCCGCTGTCGGTGGCCGCGCACAATCCGCAGCCGCAGTGGAGCGTGTGGACCACCCTGGCGGTGGCGACCTGGCTGATCGCGGTGGGCGGGGAAAGCCTGGCCGACCGGCAACTGGCCGCGTTCCGCGCCGACCCGGCGAACAAGGGCAAGACCTGTCGCCAAGGCCTGTGGCGCTATTCGCGGCATCCGAACTACTTCTTCGAATTCGTGCACTGGTTCGCCTATGTGTTCCTTGCGGTGGGCAGCGGCGCGCTGTGGGTCGGCGTTGCCGCGCTGGGGCCGGCGCTGATGTTCGCCTTCCTGTACCGGGTCACCGGGATTCCCTACACCGAACAGCAGGCCCTGCGCTCGCGCGGCCGCGACTACGCCGACTACCAGCGCAGCACCAGCGCCTTCTTCCCCATGCCGCCGCGGCACTGAGCCGCGCCAGGAGATCCGCCGATGTCCAGCACCTTCGCCACCTCTTCCCCGCCCGCCGCGCCAGCCGAGCCGCTGGCCACGCGCCTGGCCGAATCCGGCCTGCTGCCCGACGCCGTGCTGCGCGCGGCGATGCGCCGGCTGTGCACGCAGCGCCTGCGCGACGAGCGCGACGGCGGCGCCGACGCGGCCTGGGAACGCCAGCGCCTGCTGATCGAATCGCTGCGCGAGAGCGCCATCGCGATCGAGACCGACGCGGCCAACCGCCAGCACTACGAAGTGCCGCCGCGTTTCTTCGAGCTATGCCTGGGCAAGCGCCTGAAGTACAGCAGTTGCTACTGGGATGCGAGCACGCCGGACCTGGACGCGGCGGAAGAGCGCATGCTGCAGCTGTACGCCGAACGCGCGCAGCTGCGCGATCGCCAGCGCATCCTCGAACTGGGCTGCGGCTGGGGCTCGCTGACCTTGTGGATGGCCGAGCATTTCCCCGGCGCGCGCATCACCGCGGTGTCCAACTCGCGGCCGCAGCGCGAACACATCGAAGCGCAGTGCCGCGCACGCGGGCTGAGCAACGTCAAGGTCATCACCCACGATGCCAACACACTGACCCTGCCCACCGAGAGCTACGACCGCGTGGTCTCGATCGAGATGTTCGAGCACATGCGCAACTACCGCGAACTGCTCAAGCGGGTCAGCCACTGGCTGGTGCCGGGCGGACGGCTGTTCGTGCACATCTTCTGCCATCGCGACCTGGCCTACCCGTTCGAGGTGCAGGGCGAGGACAACTGGATGGGCCGGCACTTCTTCACCGGCGGCTTGATGCCGGCGGCCGACACCCTGCTGCAGTTCCAGGACGACCTGGCGATCGAACGCCGCTGGCTCCTGTCCGGCCAGCACTACGAGAAGACCGCCAACGCCTGGCTGCACAACCAGGACCGCCATCGCGATGCGCTGATGCCGGTGCTGCAGGCCACCTACGGCGCCGACGCCAAGATCTGGTGGCAACGCTGGCGCATGTTCTGGATGGCCTGCGCGGAACTGTTCGGCTACGAACAGGGCCAGCAGTGGGGCGTGGCGCATTACCGGTTTGTGAGGCGCTGAGGCGCCGGGATTGGGGAGTGGGGATTGGGGATTGGCAAGGCGGCTTGCTGCCGCCTGATCGTCTACGCGTAGGAGCGGCTTCAGCCGCGAGGGGCGTTACCGGTGATGCCTGTCGCGGCTGAAGCCGCTCCTACCAAGATCAAGGGATACGCGAGCGACGTCGTGGCGGCAAGACGAATCCCCAATCCCCAATCACCACTCCCGGCCGCTCAAGCGGCCGCCGTAATGACGATCTCGATCTTCCAGGCCGGGTCGGCCAGCTTGGCCTGCACGGTGGCGCGGGCCGGGGTGTTGCCCGGGCTGACCCATTCTTCCCAGACCTTGTTCATTTCGGCGAACTCGGCCAGGTCGGTCATGTAGATCTCGGCGCGCAGGATCCGGCTCTTGTCGGTGGCGGCGAGCGCCAGCAGCCGGTCGATCGCCGCCAGCACCTCGCGGGTCTGGCCGGCGATGTCGGCGCTGGTGTCCTCGGCGATTTGCCCGGCCAGGTAGGCCACGCCGTTGTGCACGGTCATTTCCGACATCCGCGGGCCGGTATCGAAACGCTGGATCATGATGCGCTGTCCTGTAGTGGGAAGACCGCGCCATTGTCGCGCGATTGCGCCGCGGCTGCAGGCGCCGGCCGCCACAGGCGATACGCCACCGGCAGCAGCCAGGCCAGGATCAGCACGATCGCCAGCTTCTGGGTCAGCCCGCGCGGCGGCGCGCGCCACAGCACATGTACCCACAGCGCCACGAATCCCAGCACCGCCAGCAGCAACAACGGCCCGGCACGGCGCTGCCACGCCTGCTGCCGGCGCAGCCAGGCACTTTGCAACAGCATCGCCGTGGTCACGCACAGGAACGCGGTCTGCGCGGATAGCCCGTGCACCAGCGGCGCCAGCAGCGGCGCGCGCTGCGGCAGGTAGCTGTCACCGACTGCGACCCCGCATAACCCCAGCGCCGCACAGCCGAACAGCAGTACGGGCGCGCCGCTGCGCGCGCGTGGCGGCGCCTGCGCATACAAGCCGGCGGCCAACGCCATCACGCCGGCGGCCAGCAAAACGTAGACGGTGCGCAGCACCAAGCCGCCAGGGCCATGCAGGTACTGGCTGAGCGTGGCCTGCTGCCAATGCAGATCGGCGCGCACGACCTGCAACGCCATCGCCACGCCGAGGAACAGCAGCGCCAGCAGCAGCGCCGCGGCACCGGCCAGGCGCGTCCAGCGCGGCGGCGCGGGAAAGGGAGATGCGGACAACGGCATGACAGGCTCCGGAACCCAACACAGACCATCGCCGCAAGCGCCGGCCATGGCCCCTGCCGCGGCCCCGACGCCGTGGCGACGTACGATTCCACTATCATGCGCGTCGCCGGCGTGGCCGGTATAGCCTAGAGCGCGTGATGCACGGTGAGAGGAGCGGCATGGTGATGGAGGGATCGGCATGCGCTGCGACGCGCGGCCAGGGATGGCACCAAGCCAACCCGCGCAGGGCCGGCTTCGCTCCGCTGTCGGGACGTGGCACGTTGCGTGCATCGAGGGGTTGCGCGACAGGCTGGGGCAACCCGCCTTGCTCCGGCACCTCACACACCGCGTCGTAACCACCTGTCCATAGCCTTCTCCATGTTCCTTACACGCTCTCACCCAACCGGTATCGCGATGGCCTCTCTTCGTTCCGCTCTTCGTTCCGCCTGCAGTTCCGCTCCGACTCCGTCGCGCACCGCGCGCCGCGCGTCGTGGTGCCTGGCCGCCCGTCTGCAATGACCGACGCCACGCCCTCCGCTCCCGCGTCCACCCCCGGCTGGCGCCGTGCGCTGCCGGTGCTGGCCAGCCTGGCGATCCTGGCCCTGGCGCTGCATGCGCTGGCCACGGAGTTCAGTACCCACGGCTACAGTGCGATCCGTCACGCCTTCAACCAGCTGAGCCTCAGCCAGATCGTGCTGACCCTGTTGCTGGGCCTGAGCAGCTATGCCTGCCTGATCGGCTTCGATGCCGTCGGCCTGCGCCGCAGCGGGCGCAAGCTGCACCCGATGCGGATCAGCATCACCGCGTTCCTGGCGCATGCGGTCGGGCAGACCCTGGGCTTCGCCGCGCTGACCGGCGGCGCGGTGCGCCTGCGCGGCTACGGCCGGGTCGGGCTGAGCCTGGCCGAGATCGGCCAGGTGGTGCTGATGAGCACGCTCGGCTTCGTGTTCGGCGCCTGGCTGCTGCTGGCGCTGGCCCTGACCCTGGAGCCGGCCGCGGCGGCGCTGGCGCTGCCGGTCGGCGCCACCGCGGTGCGCGCGATCGGCATCGCGCTGTTGGTCGGCTTCGCCACGATGCTGCTGCTGGCCGGCCGCGACGGCCGCACCTTGCGTTGGCGCAACCATGAGCTGTGGCTGCCGGACCGACGCACCACCCTGGGCGTGACCGCGTTGAGCGTGGTCGAGTTGGGTCTGGCCAGCGCCGCGTTCTACGTGCTGTTGCCCAACGAATCGGGGATCGAATACATCGGTTTCGTCGGCCTGTACCTGGTCGCGGTGGTGGCGGGCCTGGTGTCGACCGTGCCGGCCGGCCTGGGTGTGTTCGAATGGAGCCTGCTCAAGCTGCTGCCCGGCGTGGCGCCGGCGGCGGTGCTGGCGGCGGCGCTCATCTACCGCATCACCTACTACGTGGTGCCGCTGCTGCTGTCGGTGCTGATGGCCTCGCTGTCCGGCCTGCGCCGGCCGCTGGTCGCCAGTGCCGGCGGGGTGCGCGTGGCCTGGCGCACGCTGCGCCCGTGGCTGCCACAGATCATCGCGTTGGCGGTGTTCGCGGTCGGCGCGGCGCTGGTCATCGACGGCACCCTGCCCACCCCCAAGCGCCGCCAGGACATGGCGCCGCTGTCGATCATGGAAACCTCGCACCTGCTGGCCAGCCTCGGCGGCGTGGTGCTGCTGCTGATCGGCCAGGGCCTGCAGCGGCGCAGCCACGCGGCCTGGGTGCTGGCGATCGGCATCTGCGTGCTGCTGCCGTTGCCGGCCTGGCTGCGCGGCGGTCATGTCTCGGTGGCGTTGTCCTCGCTGGTGGTGGCGGTCGGCCTGTGGGGCGCGCGCCGCGAGTTCTATCGCGAAGGCGCGCTGCTCGACGAGGCCTGGTCGTGGCCGTGGCTGCGCAACCTCGGCCTGGTACTGATCGCCACGATCTGGCTGCTGTTCTTCGTCTACAGCCACGTCGAATACCAGAACGAGCTGTGGTGGGAGTTCGCCACTTCGGCCAATGCGCCGCGCGCGCTGCGCGCGGTGCTGCTGGTCAGCGTGGCGGTGGTGGTGTTCGGGCTGGCGCGGTTGCTGCACAGCACCCGCTCGCCGTTGCCGCCGGCCGATGGCGCGCAGCTGGACGCGCTGGCGCCGGTGCTGGCCGAGGCCACCGACACCCAGGCCTGCCTGGTGCTGACCGGCGACAAGGCCCTGCTGCAGGCCGAGGATGGCCCCGGTTTCGTGATGATGCAGCGCTATGGCGGCTCGCTGGTGGCAATGGGCGATCCGGTCGGCGCGCCGGAAGTGGCCCGCGCGCTGATCTGGCGCTTCCGCGAGGAAGCCGACCGCATGGGCCTGCGCCCGGTGTTCTACCAGGTCGGCGAGCAGCACTGGCAGACCTACCTGGACCTGGGCCTGACCCTGGTCAAGCTCGGCGAGGAAGCGATGGTGTCGCTGGAGGGTTTCCACCTGGAGGGCCGCGACCGCGCCGACCTGCGCCAGGCCTGGAACCGCGGCAAGCGCAGCGGGCTGAGCTTCCGCATCGTCGAAACCGAGGCGGTGGACGCGCTGATGCCGGTGCTGGCCGAAGTCTCGCAGCAGTGGCTTGAGGACAAGGCCGGCGCCGAGAAGGGCTTCTCGCTGGGCAGCTTCGACCCGGCCTACCTGCGCCGCTTCCCGATCGCGGTGGTGGAGTTCGAGGGCAAGGTCGTGGCCTTCGCCAACCTGTGGCAGGCCCCGGCCGGCCACGAGCTGTCGGTGGACCTGATGCGGCACATCGCCGATGCGCCGAAGGGCACCATGGATTTCCTGTTCATCGAGCTGTTCCTGTGGGGCCGCGACCAGGGCTACAAGCGCTTCTCGCTGGGCATGGCGCCGCTGTCGGGCCTGGCCCAGCACCGCCTGGCCGGCCGCTGGAACCGCTTCGGCAACCTGATCGTGCGCCACGGCGAACGCTTCTACGGCTTCACCGGCCTGCGCCGCTTCAAGTCCAAGTTCGCCCCCACCTGGCGCACCCGCTACCTCGCCGCGCCCGGCGGCATGCACCTGCCTGCTGCTCTGTTGGATGTGACCCGGTTGATCTCGCTGGATCCGCGCAAGCCGGAGTGAGCCGGGATTGGGGAGTCGGGATTGGGGATTGGCGCGGCGCCCCCGTTTGCCGGGGCATTGCGAGGCTGCGCGCCGCACCCTCATCCGCCCCTGCGGGGCACATTCTCCCACAGGGAAAACGATTAGCCCCTCTCCCCCCGGGAGAGGGGTTGGGGTGAGGGTACGACCGCCATGGAGCGCCCGGCGGCGGCCAGCCACGCTCGCCGCCTTGCAGGACCGATGTTTCAGTGGTCCGCGTCGCGGCTGAAGCCGCTCCTACGACGACGCTAGCAGGCAAGTCCGCACCGGCGAACCAGCCCACCAATCCCCAACCCCCAATCCCGCCCCCCCAATCCCGGCTTCTACTGAATCCGCTGCAGGATCTGCTTGGCCAGCGTCGCGTAATCACCCTGGAAATGATGGTCGCCGGGCAGCTTGACCAGTTGCGGCCCGCCCTTGGGCAGGTCCGGGCACAGCGCGTCGTCATCGTCCTCGCCGTAGATGCACAGGGTCTGCGCCGGCGGCATCTTCGCCACTTCCGGGGCGATCGGCAGGCCGTCGTCGCCGGAACTGATCCAGTTGGACACGTGGAACTCGTAGTCGGCGGTCTTGCCGACCGACAGCAAGGCGGTGAGCTGCACCTGGTCGCGCATCGCTTCCGGCAATTGGTTGTAGGCCGCCGGCAGCACGTCGGCGCCCTGCGAGAAGCCGATCAGCACCACGCGCCCGCGCTGCCACAGGTGGCTGTAGTGGCGGTAGATGCGGTCCAGGTCGGTAGCGAAGCCCTGCGGCGTGCGCTCGCTCCAGAAGTAGCGCAGCGAATCCACGCCCACCACCGGGATGCCGGCCTTGGCCAGGGCGCCGGCGACCTGCTGGTCGAGCCCGGCCCAGCCGCCGTCGCCGGAGACGAAGATCGCGAACACGTTGCCGTTGTCGGCATCGCCCGCGCCCGCGGCGGCCGGCACGTCGACCACCGGCAGCCCGGCCAGGTCGGCCGGCGTCGGCGGCAGGCTGACGCCGGGCCGATCGCCCAGCGAACGCACCGCCGCGCGCAGCCCAGGCAACGCATCGCCGCTGGCGCTGCGGCGGAACTGCCGCGCCTGCGCCACCTTCTGCACGAACGCGTCGCTCTGCTGGGTGCAGCGGTCGCGGCGGCTCTTGGCGTCGAGCGCCGCCAGCCACGGCACCGGCAGCGCGGTCGGCTTCAACGCACGCGCCGGCGCGGTGATGCCGGCGCCGCAGATCTGGTCGTCCAGCACCTGCACCGGGCAGAAATCCTCGGTCAGCAGGCCCGCCAGCAGATGCTTGGGCGCCTGCGCGGCGACCGCGTAGGCCAGCGCGGCGCCATCGCCATCGCCGACCAGCAACGGCAGGTGGTAGGTCGGCACGTGGAAATAGGCCTGCACGTAGCGCGAGAAGTTCTCCACGTCGCCGGCGGAGAAGCCGCAGGTGCCGTCGATCTTGGCCAGTACCGCCTGCAGGTGCGCGCTGTCGATCACCGCGACCATCGCGCCATCGTCGCGCAGCGCCTCGATCTGGCGCGTGCGCTCGGCGTCGGCGTGCTTGCCGCCGGCGAACCACAGCACCACGCGCTGTGCGTTGCCCTTGGGCAACAGCACCGGCACCTGCTCGAAGCGGCCGTGGCTGAGCTTTTCCGGCGCCGCGGCCGGTGCGCCGGCACGCGGTGCGGCAGCGGCCGCAGCGCCAGGTGCTGCGCCGGCGACGCCGGCCGCGAGCAGTCCGCCCAATGCACATCCCCACATCCAACCGCCACGCTTCTGCATCATCCAGCCATCCTGAAAAGGCGCGTTAAAGATAATCCCGAACGGCGGCGACGCGAAGCGCGGCGCGCCCTGCGGTTCATGCCAGGTACGCCGGACCTGGGCCATCGCCCTGCATCGGCGGGCCGTCAGGCGTCCGCGTCGGCACCGGGATGACGCAGCCGCCAGGCCGCCAGTGCCTGCCGATAGCGCTCCAGTTCCTCGTGGTAGAGGTCGTAGACGCACAACGGGCAGCCGCTATCGCAGCAGTCGCTGGGACCGGGCGGCAGCGGCGCCTGCGGGCGGGGATCGGCGTTGGCGGCAGGGTCGGACATGAGGCTCCGTGGCAGCGGCCGGGGCGGACCGGCGCGGCAGTGTAGAAGAAGGCGGTGCTGGCCGCGGTCACTACTCCGTCAGCCGACGGCCTGGCGCAGGTTGGCGCGCGCGGCCGCGTCGTAGCGCGTGTGGAACCGCTCGCTGAGGAAGATGCGCGGCTGCGCCAGCACGGTACGCAGGAAGGCGCGGCGCTTGCGCCGGTACAACCAGCCCGGCACTACCCCGCGGTACTCCTCGGCAATGGCGCGGTCGTAGGCGGCAAAGGCCTCGGGCGTAGCGCCGAGGATCGCCATGTCGCAATCCAGGAACAGCGCCGCGTCCGCATCCACCGACGCCGTGGTCAATTGCCCATGACGCGCGGTGAGTTCGATCAGCGCAGCCACCCGCGCCACATCTACGCCGGCGTCCGGCAGCCACTGCGCGATCGCCGCCTCGGCCAGGCGCGCGGACTGCGCTTCGTTGTCGCCGCGGCCAGCGCGGTACACCGCATCGTGATAGAGCACGGCCAGGTAGACCTCGCGCGGCTGCTGCCAGCCGCTGTCGACAGCGACCTCGGCGTAATGCGCCAGCACTGCCTCGACGTGGCCGAAATGGTGATACGCCCGCGGCGGCTCGGCGTAGGCGGCCCGCAGTTGCGTCCATTGCGCATCGGGCAGCGCGAGCGGCGCCGCGTTCATGCGTTGCGCTGCGCAGGGTCGGCGCGCAAAGGCCAGTGGGCTTCGTGCAGATAGCGTCCCTGGCCCTGCACGCTGCGGATCAGACTCAGCGACCCCGCCTGCCAGGGCAACGCCGACACGCGCTGCGGCGCCAGCGTCTGGTCGACATAGGCCAGGGTCATGTGCGGCAGATAGGCGCCGTCGGCGCGCGGCGCCACACCGTGTCGAACCAACAGCTGTTGCAGCGCTTGGCGCAGGGCCAGCAGCGGCGCGGGCTCGCCGTCACCGCGCAGCACCAGCGGTCGGCTGCGCGCGCGGCTATCGAAGGTCGCCGCCTGATCGAACGCCATTGCGAATGGTGCGGCCGCAAGCGCCTGTCCCGCAGCGCAGGCCTGCTCTAGCAAGCGTGGCGGGATCCCGGCGTACTCGCCGAGATAGTGCAAGGTCACATGCAGCCGCTCCGGCGGCAGCGCGCGTCCCTGCAATCCGTGCTCGTGGCAAAGCTGCCGACCAAGGCGATGCACCGCCTGCGCCGTCTGCGCGTCCGGCAACAAGGCGAAGAACAGGCTTTCGCGCGCGGCGGGCGCGTCGAAACCGAGCGAGAACTGGGCGCCGGCAGGCGCGGCATCGGGATACATGGCGGAAGCGGCAAACGCCGCAATCGGGTCGGGCAGCGGTCGAGCGTGCATGGTAGCAAGCACGCCCTACCGCTGCAGACCATCGGCACGCCGACCCGGCCAGCGCCGCGATGGCGGCGCTCCGGGTCGGCGGCAGGCGGCGATTACGCCGCGTTCTTCATCGCGTGCTTGCGGGTGCGCATCACGTCGTGGCAGGCGCGCACTTCCGGCAGCAGGCGGGTGGCGGCGTCGCGCGCGGCGACCGGGGTATCGGCATCGGCAATGGTCTCGTTGAAGGCCTTCAGCAGGCGATCCTCGGACTCTTCCAGCTCGGCGACGTAGCCGTACTTGGTGTCGCCCAGCGCGGCACGGACCTTACCGTACATCTGCTGCATGCTGCCGACCATGGTGCCGTGGTCTTCCGGCTTGCCGCCGACCGACTGCACCACCGCACTCAGGCTGCTGACGATGTCCGCCTTGACGCCGGCGATGCGCAGGAACAGCGCGGAGAGCTCGGCGTCGCCCACCTTCTTCGCGGCTTCTTCGTAGAAGTCCTTGCCGTCGCGGGAAATGGCGATGAGGTCGTTGAGGCTGTGGGTGGTCTTGCTCTGAATGCTCATGGAGAACTCCTGTGGCGAGGCCAGCGATATCGCGCAACGGGCACACGGGGGTGAACCTGGATATCGCACGGCGCGTTCGAAAGGATTGCCGCGTTGCGTAGTGGTAGCGATGCTGGGCACAGGCGCATAAAGCGCACGTGAGCCATCGGCATTCGCTCGTCACGCCGCATTGCCGGTGGTGAACACGCGTTCATTGGCCGCACTGCGCAGTCAGGCATGTGCTGAAGTTTTCACCATCCTGTCTTCGCGCATTGCAGCGCTTGGTATGCCGCGACTTATCCACATGGTTGCCCCACGGTCGTCCACAGCGATTGTGGATGACGGCCGCCGCCGATCGCGTCGGCCCGCGACCGTTCGTCGGCGCCGCCGCAACGTCCTCCGCGCCCCGCCAGCAAGCGCCTATAGTGCAGGCAAGCCCTCGCCACTGCAGGGCACCGCGAGGTGCGTCATGTTCGCCTGGACCGCGTTCGCCCTGCTCGCCGCCGCTGCTGCGGCCACCACGTCGCCGCCCACGTTGCCAGTGCCGCCAGCGCACCCGGCAGCGGCGATGCAGGCAGACGCGACGCCGCCACCCCCTGCGACGTCCCCCGCGCCGACGCCGACGCCGACGCCGACGCCTGAGCAGATCATGCAGCTACCGCCCGCGCTGCACGCGCTGCTGCAGCAGCGCATCGACCCGCACGCCGACCCCGAGCACCGCCTGCAGCAACTGGTAGCGCTGGCCTTCGATGCCAAGGGCCTGAACCTGCAGTACGACCCCAAGGCCACCCACAGCGTCGCTGAGAGCTACGCCACTCGCCACGTCAACTGCCTGTCCTTCACCCTGCTGTTCGTGGCGATGGCGCGCGACGTCGGGCTGCAGGCGCAGGTCCAGGAAGTGCGCCGCGTGCTGACTTGGTACGAAGACGGCGATGCGCTGTACAACGTCGGCCACGTCAACGCCGGCGTGCGCGTGGACAGCGGGCGCGGCAGCATCGACCTGGACCGCAGCGTGCTGATGGACCGGCGCGGGCCGCAACCCATCTCCGACCGCCGCGCCCTCGCCCACTACTACAACAACCGCGGCGCCGAGCTGATGGTCGACGGCGACCTGGACGGCGCCCGCGCGCATCTGGCGATGGCGCTGCAGATGGACCCGCGCTTCGCCGGGGCCTGGAACAACCAGGGCGTGCTGGCGATGCGCGATGGCGACAGCGGCGCCGCCGCACGCGACTACGCCAAGGCGCTGGAGATCGATCCGGAGCATCTGCCGGCGCTGTCCAACGCCGTCGGCCTGGCCCGGCGCCTGGGCGACAGCGCGCGCGCGGCCGCACTGCAGCGGCAGATGGAACACGTGCGCCAGCGCGATCCGTTCCAGCAATATCTGCTCGGCACCGAGGCCGAGCGGCGCCAGGACTACACCGCGGCGATCGCCTACTACCGGCATGCGCTGCACCTGTACGACGGCGCCCACCTGCTGTACTTCGCCCTGGCCCGCGCCTACCTGCACAGCGGCGACACCCGCCGCGCCAGCGTGGCGCTGCGCGAGGCCATGGCGCACGCCGATCCGGCCACCCAACCGCGCTACCAGGGCAAGCTGGACGCGCTGCGGCGGCTGTCCTCGACCGCGCGGCCGCTGCGCTAACGCGCGCTAGCCTGCCGCGTGCGCGCAGGCGCCGCGCCGTGCCGCCTGGCGCGCCCACAGGTAGATCAACAGGCCGCCCACGGCCATCGCCGCGCCGACATAGCCGGTGGAGGTCCAGCCCAGGCCGGCACCGATCGCGATCCCACCCAGCCACGGCCCCAGCGCGTTGGCCAGGTTGAATGCCGCGTGGTTGGACGCCGCGGCCAGGGTCTGCGCGTCGCTGGCCACATCCATCAAGCGGGTCTGCAGCACCGGCGCCAGCGCGCCCATGCTGCCCACCGCGACCACCGCCGGCAGCACCGCCCACGGCGAGGTCGCCGCCAGCGGGAACACCAGCAGCACCGCCAGCGACCACAGCAGCACCAGCGGCACCGCGCGGAACTGCATGCGGTCGAACAGCCAGCCGCCGGCCAGATTGCCGAGCAATCCGCCCAGCCCGAAGGCGGCCATCGCCACCGGGATCCAGTGTTCGGACACGCCGGTGACCTCCATCAGGGTCGGCGCCAGATAGCTGAAGACGCAGAACATGCCGGCGAAGCCGATCGCGCCGATGCCCAGCGCCAGCCACACCTGCGTGCGGTTGAAGGCGCGCAGTTCGCGCAGCGGCGAGGGCCGCGCCTCCTGCGGATCGGCCGGCAGCAGACGCCACACCAGCACCACGGTCAACACCGCGATCGCCGCGACCAGGGCGTAGGCGTAGCGCCATTCCGCCACCTGGCCGAGCCAGGTCGCCAGCGGGTTGCCGACCAGCACCGCCAGGTTCAGGCCCAGCAGCACCCGGCTGACCGCCGCGCCACGCTGGTCGGGCGGGCCGATGGACGCGGCCACCAGGGTCGCCACACCGAAATAGGCGCCATGCGGCAGGCCGGCGACGAAGCGCGCCAGCAGCATGCTGTGATAGTCCGGCGCCAGCGCGCTGGCGAGATTGCCGAACGCATAGAAGCCCATCAGCGCCAGCAGCAGATGCCGGCGCGACCAGCGCGCGCCGAGGATCGCCAGCAGCGGCGCGCCCACCACCACCCCCAGCGCATAGGCGCTGATCAGATGCCCGACCTGTGGCGCATCGATGTCCAGGCCACGGCCGATGTACGGCATCAGGCCCATGGTGGAGAACTCGCTGGTGCCGATCGCGAAACCACCCATCGCCAGCGCGAACAGGATCAGCACGTAGCCGCGCCGCGACAGCGGCGCCGTAGCGGATGAGGTCATGCGCACATCCCACAAGAGGAAGGGCTGCCCATTGTTGTGCATTGCAGCAAATATTGCAGCCCCACGCGCGCAACGCCGCGTTGCGGTACGCCGGTCGCGGCGTCTCAGGCGGCGACACCCTCCTGAAGAAGATGCCGCGGCAGCAACGCACTGTCCCATCGCACCGCCGCGAAACCGCCGGGTGCGTCCCCATGTCTTGCACGCATGCTTCCGTGCAGCGCCGCGCTGCAGGGTTGCCCGCCCCACCCCACACCGAGAGATCCACCGATGACCGATACCGCTTCCCCGCTGTTCACGCCGCTGCGCCTGGGTGCGATCGCACTGGCCAACCGCATCGTGATGGCACCCCTGACCCGCAACCGCGCAGAAGGCGAAGGCCGCATCCCCTCGCCGCTGGCCGCCGAGTACTACGGCCAGCGCGCCAGCGCCGGCCTGCTCATCGCCGAGGCGACCCAGATCAGCCCGATGGGCCAGGGCTACAAGGACACCCCGGGGATCTACAGCGACGCGCAGGTCGCGGCCTGGAAGACAGTCACCGACGAAGTGCATCGACGCGGCGGCAAGATCGTGCTGCAGCTGTGGCACGTCGGCCGCATCTCGCACGTCAGCCTGCTGCCGGACGGCGCCGCGCCGGTGGCGCCCAGCGCGCTGCGCGCCGACGCCAAGACCTTCACCGCCGAGGGCTTCACCGATGTCTCCGCGCCGCGCGCGCTGCGCCTGGACGAAATCCCCGGGCTGATCGAGGACTTCCGCCGCGCCGCCCGCAACGCCATCGCCGCCGGCTTCGACGGCGTGGAAGTGCACGCCGCCAACGGCTACCTGATCGACCAGTTCCTGCGCGACGGCAGCAACCACCGCGACGACGCCTACGGCGGCAGCATCGAGAACCGCACCCGCCTGCTGTTCGAAGTGGTGCAGGCGGTGGCGCAGGAAATCGGCGCCGACCGCACCGGCGTGCGCCTGTCGCCGGTGACCCCGGCCAACGATGCCCGCGACAGCGACCCGCAGCCGCTGTTCGAGCGCGCGGTGGAACGCCTGGATCCGCTGGGCCTGGCCTTCGTGCACGTGATCGAAGGCGCCACCGGCGGCCCGCGCGACAACATCGCCTTCGACTACGCGGCGCTGCGCGCCAAGTTCCATGGCCCGTGGCTGGTCAACAACGGCTACGACAAGGCGCTGGCCGAAAAGACCGTGGCCTCCGGCCGCGCCGACGCGGTGGCGTTCGGCCGCCCGTTCATCGCCAACCCGGACCTGGTGGAACGGCTGCGCCGCGACGCGCCCTTGAACCAGGTGGACGCCGACACGCTCTACGGCGGCGGCGCCAAGGGCTACACCGACTACCCGACGCTGGACTGATTGCCCTGGGCTGGCGGCACCGCGCAGTGCCGCCAGCCTTGCGTCCAGGCAGCGCCGTCTTCTGCGGCGCGCGCTCAGGCGCGATGCGCATCGAGCACGGGCCGCGGCGCATCCGGCGCAGAGAGCTCGCCCTAGAACGTCAACCGCTCGCCGAGGAAATCGACGAACACGCGCAGCTTCGGCAGCATGTGCCGGCTCGACGGCCACAACAGATGGAAGGTGCCGGTGGAGTCGACATAGTCGTCGAGCAGCGTGCGCAGCGTGCCGGCCGCCAGTTCCGCGCGTACCGAGTGCTCCGGCAGGAAGGCGATGCCACAGCCGCGCAAGGCGAAGCTGAGCCGCGTCTCGATGTTGTTGCACACCATCGACACCGGCAACGGCAGGCCAGCCGCCGCCGCACCCAGCGGCCAGGCTTCCAGGCGCCCGCTGCTGCGGAAACGGTAGTGCAGACACTGATGGGCCAGCAGGTCCTGCGGCTGGAGCGGCGTGCCGCAGCGCTGCAGGTAATCGGGCGAGGCCACCAGGCAGCGGCGGAAACTGCCCAGGCGGCGCGAGGCCAGCCGCGAATCGTCCGGCTCGGCCACGCGCAACACGGCATCGAAACCTTCTTCGATCACGTCCACCAGGCGATCGTCGAAATCCAGGTCCAGCTGGACCTGCGGATAGGCGCGCATGAAGTCGCCCAGCACCGGCAACAGCACGTTGTTGTTCATCGGCAGACTGATCCGCAGCCGCCCCTTCGGCGTCGCCGCCAGGCTACCCAGCTCGCCGCGCGCCGCTTCGACCTCGGCCAGGATGCGCCGGCAGCGCGGCAGGAACAGCTGGCCTTCGGCGGTCAGGGTCAGGCTGCGGGTGCTGCGATGGAATAGGCGCACGCCCAGCGACTGTTCCAGCCGCGCCACGCTCTTGGCCATCGCCGAAGCGGACAGGCCCAGCACCCGCCCGGCCTCGGCGAAGCCGCCGCTCTCCATCACCTGCACGAAGCCACGCAGGCTCCCCAGACTGTCCATCGCAGCGCCACCGATTGCGGACATTTCCGTCCTCGCAGCGAGGAACTTTACCCGTCTTTTTCCGCAATCGGCAGGCGTCCACGCTGCACCTCCCTCCTCCATGCACAGCGCCGATGCCCATGCCCACCTCCATCCCCGATCCTGCACCGATGCGCTCGCCGCGCCAGGCTGCTCCGCTCGATGCCGCGATCGACCGCGCGTTGCACGAACGCCGGCTCGTCGGCGCAGTGGTGCTGGTCGCCCATCGCGGCGCCTGTATCTATCGCCGCGCCGCCGGCTGGGCCGACCGCGAAGCGCAACGGCCGATGCGCCAGGAGACGACGTTCCGCCTGGCCTCGGTCAGCAAACCGATCGTGGCGACCGCGGCGCTGGCGCTGGTCGCGCAGGGCCGCCTGGCGCTGGATGCGCCGATCGCCGGCTGGCTGCCGTGGTTCCGGCCGGCCCTGCCCGACGGACGCGTGCCGGACATCAGCCTGCGCCAGTTGCTCAGCCATAGCGCCGGGCTCGGCTACCGCTTCCTCGAACCCGAAGACGGTGCGCATGCGCGCGCCGGCGTCTCCGACGGCATGGACCGCAGCGGCCTGAGCCTGGAAGAAAACCTGCGCCGGCTGGCGCAGGTGCCACTGCAGTACCCGCCGGGCACCGGTTGGGGCTACTCGCTGGCGATCGACGTCGCCGGCGCGGTGCTGGAGGCCGCCAGCGGGCAGCCGCTGCCGCAGTTGGTCCACGATCTGGTCACCGCGCCGCTGGGGATGCAGGCCACCGCGTTCCATGCCGAGGATGCCGCCAACCTGGCAGTGCCCTACGTCGGCGACGTGCCGATGCCGCACCGGCTGGGCGAAGGCGAGGTGGTCGCGCCGTTCGCCGACGGCGCCGGCATCGTCTTCCATCCCTCGCGCGCGCTGGATCGCACCGCGTTTCCCTCCGCCGGCGCCGGCATGGTCGGCAGCGCCGGCGACGTGCTGCGCCTGCTGGAGACGCTGCGCGGCGGCGGCGCGCCGCTGTTGCCGGCCGATCTGGTCGCCGAGATGGGGCGCGCGCAGACCGGCGACTTCGGCCCACCGGACGGACCGGGCTGGAGCTACGGCCTGGGCTTTGCGGTGCTGCGCGACCCGGCGCCGACCGCGACGCCGGAGGCGCCCGGCACCTGGCGCTGGGGTGGCGCCTACGGGCACAGCTGGTTCGTCGATCCGGCGCATCAACTGAGCGTGGTGGCGCTGACCAACACGCTGTACGAAGGCATGTCCGGCGCGTTCGTGGTCGAACTGCGCGACGCGGTCTACGCCAGCCTGCGCGAACGGGCGGCATGAGCGGCCAGGGCCTGGAGTGCGGCGCGCCGTCGCGCCCGCCCGAGGCGCGACGCCTGCCCTGGAGCGGATTGCTGGCACTGGCCTGCGCCGGCTTCGTCACCATCCTCACCGAGACGCTGCCGGCCGGGCTGCTGCCGGCAATGGCGGACCGGCTGGGCGTCGGCGAGGCCTGGATCGGCCAGTTGGTCAGCGTGTACGCACTGGGCTCGCTGCTGGCGGCCATCCCGCTCACCGCCGCCACCCGGCGCCAGCGCCGGCGCCGGTTGCTGCTGCTCGCCATCGCCGGCTTCGCCGTCGCCAACACGGTCACCGCGGTGTCCAGCCGCTATGCGCCGATCCTGGTCGCGCGCCTGCTCGCCGGGGTCAGCGCCGGGTTGCTGTGGGCGCTGCTGGCCGGCTACGCGAGCCGGATGGTGGCGCCGGCCCAGCAGGGCCGCGCCATCGCGGTGGCGATGGTCGGCACGCCGTTGGCACTGGCGCTGGGCGTGCCGGCGGGTACATGGCTCGGGCAGCAGGTGGGCTGGCGCTGGAGTTTCGGCGCGATGTCCCTGCTGAGCCTCGGCCTGCTCGGCTGGGCCCGCGCCGCACTGCCGGATTTCGCCGGCCAGGCGGCGCATGCGGCGCTGCCGCTGCGCCGCGTGCTGCGCCTGCCCGGCATCGCCCGGGTGCTGGCGGTGATGCTGCTGTTCGTGCTCGCGCACAACCTGCTCTACACCTACGTCGCGCCGCTGCTGGCGCGGTCCGGCGCCGCGGTGGCGGTGGATCGCGCTCTGCTGCTGTTCGGCGTGGCCGCGCTGCTGGGCATCGTCGTGGTCGGGACGTGGATCGATCGCTGGCTGCGGCCCCTGTTGCTGGCCAGCATCGCCTTGTTCGCGCTGGCGGCGCTGACGCTGGCGCTGTGGCCGCGCTCGCCGACGCTGCTGGCGGTGGCCCTGGCGCTGTGGGGATTGGCGTTCGGCGGCTGCGCGACGCTGTTCCAGACCGCGATCGCCCGCCGTGCCGGCGACGCCGCCGATCTGGCGCAGTCGCTGGTGGTCACCGGCTGGAACCTGGCCATCGCCAGCGCCGGCCTGCTCGGCGGCGCACTGCTGCAACGGCATGGCGCCGCCGCGCTGCCCTGGACCGCGCTGGGGCTGCTGTTGCCGGCGTGGGCCTGCGCGCATCGCCACTAGAACGTCGACACCTGCGCAGCGTCGGCGCTCGCACGACCGCAGCGTGCCGCCGGCCCCGCGGCGCGGCTCAGGCCTTGCGCAGGAAGCAGGTCTTCAGCACCAGGCCCTTGATCTTGTCCGAGTTGCCTTCGATGTGTTCGGCATCGTCCTCGACCAGGCGGATGCCGCGGATCACCGTGCCCTGCTTCAGCGGGATCGACGAGCCCTTGACCTTCAGGTCCTTGATCACGACCACCGTATCGCCGGCCTGCAGCACGTTGCCGTTGCTGTCGCGTACCACCGTCGCCGCGTCGTTGGCGGCCTCGGCCGCGGCCGGCCACTCGTGGCCGCAGTCCGCGCACACCCAGTTGGCGCCGTCGACATAAGTGTTTTCCAGGGTGCATTGCGGGCAGGCGGGTGCGGCGGGCATGGGAGTCCTTGATACGGCGACGACGGCGAGCCGCCTATTGTAGCCGCCCGCCCCGTGCCGCCGTGCGGCCACGCCAGCCGCAGGAATCCTATGTCCGCTTCGTCCGGGTCCCGCCTCGCGATCTACGCCGCGCTCGCCGGCAATCTGGCCATCGCCATCGCCAAGTTCGTCGCCGCGGCGCTCTCCGGCAGTTCGGCGATGCTCAGCGAAGGCGTGCATTCGCTGGTGGACACGGTCAACGAGCTGTTGTTGCTGTACGGCCTGCGCCGCGCCGCGCGCCCGGCCGACGCCACCCATCCGTTCGGCCACGGGCGCGAGCTGTACTTCTGGAGCTTCATCGTCGCCCTGCTGGTGTTCGCGCTCGGCGCGGGGGTGTCGCTGTACGAGGGCATCGCCCATATCCGCCATCCGCAGCCGGCCAGCGACCACACCCTCAACTACATCGTGCTGGGGCTGTCGCTGTTGTTCGAAGGCGGCTCGTGGTGGATCTCGCTGCGCGAGTTCCGCGCGCGCAAGGGCCGCCTGAGCTACGTGCAGGCGTTCCGCGAGAGCAAGGATCCGAGCCTGTTCACCGTGCTGGTGGAAGACAGCGCGGCGTTGATCGGCCTGTTGATCGCACTCACTGGGCTGCTCGCTGCGCAATGGCTGGACATGCCGGAACTGGATGGCGTCGCCTCCATCGGCATCGCCGCGGTGCTGGCCTGCTCGGCGTTCGTGCTGGCGCGCGAGACCAAGGGCCTGCTGATCGGCGAGCCGGCGGCGCGCCCGCTCGGCGACGCGCTGCGGCGCATCGCCGCGGCCGATCCGGATGTGCGCGCGGTCAACGGCGTGCTCAGCATGCAGATGGGGCCGGACCAGGTGGTCGCCGCGCTCAGCGCCGAGTTCGAGGACCAGCGCAGCACCGCGCAGATCGAAGCGTGCATCGAGCGCATCGAGGCCGCCGCACGCGCCGAGCATCCGGAACTGCAGGCGCTGTTCGTCAAACCGCAGACCCCGGAGACCTGGCTGGCCCGGCGCACCGCGCTGCGCCAGCCGCAGGCGCCCTGAATGGCAGTACGCCGGCGCGACTTGCGGCCCTGCGCCGCTTTTCGTTAGGGTAGCCGGGTAGCACCCTCTCATCGCGCTGTGACTGTGCCGGCGTATCCCCCTTACTCACTGAACGAGGTTTCCCATGGAGATCGCCAACGGGCTTGTCGCCACCATCCACTACACCCTCACCGACGATGCCGGTGAAGTGATCGACCAGTCCTCGCCGGACAATCCGCTGAGCTACCTGCACGGCGCCGGCAACATCGTGCCGGGCCTGGAAAAGGCGCTGACCGGCAAGCGCACCGGCGAATCGGTCAAGGCCGACGTGATCCCGGCCGAAGGCTACGGCCCGCGCCACGAACAGCTGGTGCAGCAGGTGCCGCGCGGTTCGTTCCCGGATGCCGGGTCGCTGGCGCCGGGCATGCAGTTCCAGGCGCAGACCGACCAGGGTCCGCTGCTGGTCACGGTCACCGACGTCGGCGACGAGTTGGTGACCATCGACGGCAACCATCCGCTGGCCGGGCAGGTGCTGCATTTCGCAGTGGAAGTGGCCGGCGTGCGCGAGGCCACCGAGCAGGAAAAGAACCAGGGCCACGCCGGCGCCGCCCTGTAAGCGGCCCGGTTTCGCGTCCCCCACGAGGCCCGCCGATGCGGGCCTCGTGCGTATTGCGCCGCGCTTGCGTCGCGCTGCGGCTTGCCCCACAGTGCGCGGCCCTCCCGCCCCCGGCACCGTCATGCGCCTCGGTATCGACTTCGGCACCAGCAACTCCGCCGCCGCCGCGGTGATCGACGGCCGCGTGGTGCCGATCGACTTCGGCGCGCAGCAGCAGTTCCGCACCACGGTGTACTTCCCCGAGGTGATGCGCGACCCGGCCGAGTTCGATCTGACCCCGGCGCTGGAACGGCAGGTGGACGAGCTGATCGACTCCGGCCGCCGCGATGCGCTCGCCGCCGGGCGCGAACGCAGCCACGAGGCGCTGCGCCGCGACGCGATCCGGGTGGTGCGCCGGCAATGGATGGAAACGCAGATGCGCGAGCCGCGCAGTTCCGCGGCGCTGCTGCAGAACGCCGTGTACGGCGATGCCGCGCTGGATGCCTATTTCGTCGAGGGCGAAGGCAACCTGGTGCAGAGCCCCAAGTCGATGCTGGGCTACAACCTGCATCCGCGCGCACGCCAGACCATCACCGGCATCGCCGCGCACATTCTCGAACACATCCGCCTGACCGCCTCGCAGCAACTGGGCGTGCAGGTACGCCGCGCCCTGCTCGGGCGCCCGGTGCAGTTCCGCAGCTCGATCGGCGAGGCCGGCAACGCGCAGGCGCTGGAGATCCTGCACAGCGCCGCGATCACCGCCGGCTTCGACGACGTCGCCTTCCTGGAGGAACCGGCCGCCGCGGCGATGCATTACCACGCGGTCAGCCGCGAGCGCCACGCCGCGGTGGTGGTGGACATCGGCGGCGGCACCACCGACATCGCCCATGCCAGCGTCGGTGGCGACGCCGCGCCGCAGGTGCACCGCGCCTGGGGCATCCCGCGCGGCGGCACCGACATCGACCTGGCGCTGAGCCTGGCCGGCTTCATGCCGCAGTTCGGCCGCGGCATCACCCGCGTGCCCGCGCATCACTACGTCGAGGCGGCGATGGTGCAGGACACCACCCGCCAGCGCGATTTCCGCCAGCACCGCTACGACGCGGTGCCGGCGCCGTACGAGGCGCGTCTGCAAGCGCTGCAGGAACCCGGCAACACCGCGCGCCTGTACCGCGCGGTCGAGCGCAGCAAGATCCGCCTCAGCGACGCCGAGCGGCACGAAGAAACGCTGGACTACATCGAGGCCGGGCTGCAGGTGCAGGTGCAGGCCGAGGAACTGGTGCAGGCCGCACGCAGCTATTTGGAGGCCCTGCAGGAACTGCTGGCGCAGGTGCGCCAGGACATCGGCGGCGATCCGGCCGCAGTGTTCCTGACCGGCGGCATGTCGCGCGCCGGCTACCTGCAGCGTCTGGTCGCTGCCGCCTTCCCGCAAGCGCGCCTGGTCCATGGCGACCCCTCGTTCGGCGTGGTGCAGGGCCTGGCGCTGGCCGCCGCGCAGGACTAGCACGGCACAGGCAGCACAAGCGTCGGTGGCCTCCGCCGCCTGGCGGCGTCCTGCCGAGGCGCTGCCTTCGGCCTGCGTTGTTCATACTGTGAAGGCGCGACTCGCGTAGCATAGGTGCACGCTTCAGCGTCACGTCTCTATGCGCGTCTCGTCCGGCCGTTCCTGTCGCCCGACGCGCTCCCTTCTCGCCCCACCCTCCGTCCCGCTTCGGGCCGGACCCACCGGGAGCGCCATGTCCCCCGCCCCTGCCACGCTTCAGGCCGAGCGCCTGGCGTCGCCGCTCCATCCTCCGTACCGACCGACAGGTCGCGATCGCGGCGGCGACGCATGAGCGAGACCGCGAGGGAAGCCGCCGACTCCGGCATCGCCTGCGACCGCTGCGACGCGATCTGCTGCCGCCTGACCGTGCTGGTGATGCCGGACGACAACGTCCCCGAACATCTCACCGAGTACACCCGCGAGGGGCTGCACGTGATGGCGCGCGACGAGGACGGCTGGTGCGTGGCGGTGGACGGCGCGCGCATGTGCTGCTCGATCTATACGCAGCGCCCGGCGATCTGCCGCAAGTTCGCGATGGCCGGCCCGTACTGCCGCGAGATCCGCCGCACCCACCACGAGCAACTGACCCGTGGCATTCCACTGACGATGTACTGACTGCAGGAGTTCCAGCATGGCACGACCCACCAGCAACACCGCTTCGCCCAGCGCCAGGAACGCACGCGGCGCCAGCGCCAACGACAAGGCGCAAAAGGGCCTCAGCCGCGAGCGCATCGAGGCCGACCTGGCCGCCTTCCACCAGGCCGGCGGCCGCGTCGAGGTGCTCGGCACCACCCGCGTGCTGAAGAAGGTCGACGTCGCCGACGCGGGCTGACGCCCGCCCGCGCTTCCCGCGCGCCCATCGCAGTTCCTTGCGGCAGGCAATCAGCGAGGACGTGGACGCCCGTCCACGCCCGAGCGATGACGCGGCGCCAGGCATCCAACGACGGCGCCTTGGGTTCGGCTCGATCGCCGCACCGACCAAGCCCAATACGGCGTCCTCGGATGCCAGCGCAGGCCCGGAAGCACGCCGCCGTCTTCACGCCGAAAGCGCATACTGCGATCTCGTCCACGGTCTCGCTTCGGCATGCTCCTGCGCTCCCTTTCCGCCGAACTCGGCCAGCCCGCCTGCGGCAACTGTCGCGATGGCGAGCCACTGGATTTCGCCGTGCGCATGGCGTTCCAGCCCATCGTCGATGCCGCCAACCGCTCGATCTATGCCTACGAAGCGCTGGTGCGCGGCGAGGACGGCAGCGGCGCGGCGGCGGTACTGGCGCGGGTGCGCCCGCAGCAGATGTACCGTTTCGACCAGACCTGCCGGGTGCAGGCGATCGCCACCGCCGCACAGCTTGGCCTGCGCACGCGGCTGTCGATCAACTTCATTCCCAACGCGGTGTACGAGCCGGCGACCTGCATCCGCCTGACCCTGAAGGCGGCCGAGCACTTCGGCGTGCCCACCGGCGCCCTGATCTTCGAGTTGAGCGAGTCCGAACGCATCGCCGACCTGCCCAAGGTCGTGCGCATCCTGCGCGACTACGCGCAGCGCGGCTTCCTCACCGCGATCGACGACTTCGGCGCCGGCCACTCCGGCCTGAACCTGCTCGCCGATTTCCAGCCGCACCTGCTCAAGCTGGACATGGCGCTGATCCGCGGCATCGACGGCAGCGCCGCGCGTCGCCATATCGTCGGCGGCATCGTCGCGATGGCCGCACAACTGGGCTGCCGCATCCTCGCCGAGGGCGTGGAGACACCCGCCGAGTACCGCGCATTGCGCGCGCTGGGCATCGATCTCTACCAAGGCTATCTGTTCGCCAAGCCGGCGCTGGAGGCGCTGCCGGAGATCACCGCGGCGCAGTGGGACGCGCTGGAGCACGCCGGCTGAGCGATGCGCTGCCGCAGCGCACGGCAGCCGCACGACTTGCCCACAGCGGTCACGCTTGCGACCATCGCCTTTCCCCTGCGTTTCCGATGTGCAATGCCCTCGCTCCATACCCTGCTGCCGCCGTGGACGCACCGCTGGCTCGACGTGATCGTGCCCGGTGCGCAGATTGTGCTGATCGTGCTCGGCGCGTGGCTGCTGCGGACCTTGCTGCGGCGGCTGATCCGGCGCCTGGGCGAGCACCATGCGCTGCCGCCGGAACTGGTGCTGATGGCACGTCGCGGCAGCGGCTTCGTGATCTACGCGGCGGCGCTGCTGTTGATCCTGGACCGCTTCGGCGTGTCCGGCACCGTGCTGTGGACCGCCTTCACCGGATTCGCCGCGGTCGCGGCGGTGGCGTTCTTCGCCGCCTGGAGCGTGCTGTCCAACATCTTCTGCACGCTGCTGATCTTCACTACGCGCCCGTTCCGCCTGCACGACCACATCGAATTGCTGGAGAACGGCGAGAAGCCGGGCCTGAAGGGCCAGGTGATCGACATCAACCTGATCTACACCACGCTGCGCGAGGAGCACGACGGTGACCGCGACAGCGTGCTGCAGATCCCCAACAGCCTGTTCTTCCAGCGCAGCACGCGCCGCTGGCGCGGCCATCCGGTGCCACCCGGCCTGGGCTGAGCGCCGCGACGCCGACGCTGACGCCATGCACATGGCGCAGCCGCTATGGTCGACGCCAGCCGCCCTCGTGCGGCGCCCCTTTCTTCCCGACCAGGTACTGCATGGAACCCGTCATCCCCCCGTTCGCCGACCTTTTCGCCCAGCTCGGCCTGCCCAACAGCGAAAGCGAAATCCGCCAGTTCATCGCCCGGCACGCGCCGCTGCCCGATGACATGCGCCTGGAAGAAGCCCCGTTCTGGACGCCGGCGCAGGCGCAGCTGCTGCGCGAGGAACGTCTGGAAGACGCCGACTGGGCGATCGTGGTCGATCAGCTCAACATCGCGCTGCACGCGAAGCCCGTGCTGGATGCCGATCGCGCCGGCTAAGCCTCAACGCAGCTGACTGTCCTTGCTGCCGCGGCGGTTGTAGCCGCTGTGCTCGTGCTGCGCGCGGTCCTGCGCCTCCTGGCAGGCCACGCACAGGCGCACGCCCGGCACCGCCTTGCGCCGCGCTTCGGGGATCGGCGCGTCGCAGTCCTCGCAGTGGCTCAACCCCGGGCCCTGCGGCAATTGGCTGCGCGCCCGCTTGATCGCATCCTCGACGGTCGCATCGATCTGGTCCTGCACCGCGCCGTCGCCTGCCCACCCAGTGGCCATGGTCGTCTCCGCACTGTTGCCTTGCCTGGATGATGCGGCCGGCACCGGCGAATGCAATGCACGCCGGCTTCACCTTCCCGCGATGTTCATGGGCCCTGCGCGGCGCCGACCGTCACCAGATCAGATCGTCCGGCACCTGGAACTGGCTGTAGTAGGGATCGTCCTCGCCGCTGGCCGGCGTTGCCGCCAGCGCATCGAACACGATGGTCTCCGGGTCCCGGGCGACGATCCTTTCCACGACCGCGCGCGGCACCGGCACATAGCCGGCATCCAGCCGCGCGATCACCACACTGCCGGCGATCAGTTGCGCGCGCAAGGCCGCATCCACCCGCAGCCGCTGGATCTTGCCGGCATCGGTGAAGTGGTAGTCGATCTCGCCGTCGGCCTTGAGCTTGTGGCTCTCGACCAGTTGCCGCGCCTGTGCGCGCAGCTCCTGCGCACGGGCCTGGGCGTTGCGCTCGGCGGACAGCGCGCGGTCGCGCTCCACCCGCTCCTGCCGCAGCCGCTCGCTCTCGCGCTGCTCGGCGCTGGGCGGCGGCGGGGTCTTGCCCTGGCGCGCCTTGGCCTGCTCGCGCGCGACCTGCGCCACCTGGCTCTTCTTCACCAGGCCGGCCTTGAGCAGTTGCTCCTGCAGGGGATTGCGCATCGGAAGCGTCCACGGACTCGAAATCGGGAGGCGCATGATACCCGCAGCACCAGCGCCCGCCCGCGAAAGCCGTCACCGCGGATGCCCCGCGGCGCGCGGCACGCTAAGGTGGCGGGATGGACACCCTGCGCTATCTCGTCGGCTACCCGCCCCAGGTCCTGGACCAGGTGCGCGAGCTGATCGCGCGCGAACGCCTGGGCGACTGGCTGCGCAGCCGCTACCCCGAGGCCAACGCAGTACGCACCGACCGCCAGTTGTACGACTACACGCAAGCACTGAAGGACCGCTGCATGCGCAGCGCCGAGCCGCTGCACAAGGTGATCTACGACAACCGCCTGCAGGCGGTGAAGCACGCGCTGGGCACCCACACCACGGTGTCGCGCGTGCAGGGCGGCAAGCTCAAGGCCAGCCGCGAGATCCGCATCGCCGGCGTGTTCCGGGATGCGCCGGCGGCGTTCCTGCCGATGATCGTCGCCCACGAGCTGGCGCACCTGAAGGAAAGCGCGCACAACAAGGCGTTCTACCAGCTGTGCGCGCACATGACGCCGGAGTATCACCGCCTGGAGTTCGACCTGCGCCTGTACCTGACCCAGCTGGAATTGTCCGGCGGCAGCGACCGCTGAGCGGCGCCGCGCGTGGCAGCGCAGCGGCGGCAGCACGTACACTGCGCTGCCCTGATCGCCGAGCGTTTCGATGTCCGCCCCCACCCGCCTCGACAAATACGTGGCCGCCATGCTGCCGTGCTCGCGCAGTGAAGCGCAGCAATACATCGAGGGCGGCTGGGTCAGCGTGGACGGCGTGGTGGTCGAGGAGCCGCAAGCCGCGGTGACGACGCAGCAGGTGACCCTGGCCGCCGACGCGCAACTGGGGGCGGTCGAACCGGCCACGCTGCTGCTGCACAAGCCGGCCGGCCTGGATCTGGACGCGGCGCTGGCGCTGGTCAGGCCGGACACGCGCAGCGCCCTGGACACGAGCGAGGTGCGCGTGCTGAAACGCCACTTCCTGCGCCTGAACGCGCCGCTGCCGTTGGAGCCAGCGGCCAGCGGCCTGCTGGTGCTGAGCCAGGACGGCCGCGTGCTGCGCCGCCTGACCGAGGACGCGAGTTCGATCGAACAGGAATTCGTGGTGGAAGTGCGCGGCGAACTGCGGCCCTACGGCATGCTGCGGCTGGCGCACGGCCTGGTCTACCAGCAGCGCAGCCTGCCGCCGTGCAAGGTGAGCTGGCAGAACGAGGACCGCCTGCGCTTTGCGATCAAGCACGTGCAGCCCGGCCAGCTGCAGGCCATGTGCGCCGAGGTGGGACTGGAGGCGATCAGCCTGCGCCGCCTGCGCATCGGCCGCATCCCGCTGGGCAAACTGGCGCCGGGCGAGTGGCGTTACCTGCCGGGTGGCGAGCGCTTCTGAGAGGGTTGCGCCGCTGCGGCGATGATCGTTGTTGCCAGCGCGCCGTACCCTCACCCCAACCCCTCTCCTGGGGGGGAAGAGGGGCTATGCGCGCGCGGCGGCTCAGGGCTTTGCGAGCGCGCGCTGGATCGCCTGCTCGGCCAGCGGCGCCATCACTGCATAGCCAGCGTTGTTGGGATGCACGCCGTCGATGGCCACGGTCTTGTCCATGCCGCCGTCGCGGTTGCTCAGCTTGCTGTAGTAATCCAGGTACACGGCACCCTGCTGCTGCGCGTACTGCTGCATCCACGCATTGAGCGCACGCACCTTCTGCGCCGGCTGCAGGCCCGGGCGCCACGGATAGTCGGTCACCGGCAGCACCGAAGCCAGCACCACCTTGATGTGGTGGGCCTGCGCCAGTTCGGTCATCGAACGCAGGTTGTCCTCGATCATGTCCAGCGTGGACAGCCCGGTGTTGCCGGCCAGATCGTTGGTGCCGGCCAGGATCACCACCACCGCCGGCTTCAGGTCGATCACGTCCTGGCGGAAGCGCACCAGCATCTGCGCGGTGGTCTGCCCGGAAATGCCGCGATTGACGTAGGCGGACTTGCCGGGGAAGAAGGTGGTGCCTTCGCGGCGGCCCCAGGCGTCGGTGATGGAGTCGCCGTAGAACACCACGCGCGGCGCGTCCGCGGCCGGCGCCGGCAGCGCGGCGTTGTCGGCGCGGTAGCGCTGCAGTTGCGCCCAGTCCAGCAGCCGCTGCTGCATCGCCTTCACTTCGTCGGGCTTGAGCGTGTCCGGCGCCCGCGTGTACAGCGCATCGACCTTGCCCTCCAGCGCCCCGGTGGACGCGGGCGTTGCCGCCTGCACGGCGCCTGCGGCAGTGGCGCACAGCGCGATGGCAAGGGACAACAGCGAGGGGCATTTCATCGAGGCATTCCTTGTGCGGACAACGGTGATCGCACAGTGTAACCAACCGCTCGCATCGCCCATGCCGCATCGCCGCAGCGGCACGGCCACCCCGTCGGACGGCATCGCGATTCAGCCCGCGCTCACGCTGGAAATCCTGCGGTCGGGATCGACAACGCATATCGCCACGCGCCCTCTCCGCCTGCCTCGCCGCGCGGTGTCGATGCTCGGCAACACGCGGACGCGACCGCCATCGCACCCGGCACCGGCATGCGTCACGCGCGTGCCGGCACGATGACAGCGCGATGCCGCCGCCATCGTTTTTCGCTATCGCGGCAACCTTTTGCGAACGCCCTAACTTTTTCGTAAGTACATGACACGCAAGGATTTTCACTTCTAGGATGGCCGCGGACGTGACGGGGGGATCCTCACCCAAGCCCGAAGGACATCCATGAAAACGCGTGATGCACACCAGAACCTCTCCCGCCTGCGGCTGGCGTTGATTCCCGGCTTGATGTTCAGCGCAATGGCGATGGCGCAGTCCGCAGGCACCGCAGCGGCGACGACCGACACCAGCGCCGCCAGCGCACAATGGCGCAGCACCTTCTCCGGCGGCACGCCGTTCGCCACGCACAGCCTCTGGGACAGCGCTGGCGGCGGCTTCCTCAACACCCGCTTCGCGCCCGGCGAATGGCAGATCACCCCGTTCAACGCCGCGCGCCTGAAGACCGCGTGGACCTTCACCACGCAAGGCGACGTCTCGGCCACGCCGACCGTGCAGGGCACGGCGCTGTACGTGCCGGACTGGGGCGGCCAGCTGTATCGCATCGACACCGATCTGGGCAAGGCGGTGTGGCAGGTGAAGCTGGCCGACTACACCGGCATCGCCGGTTCGCTGTCGCGCAACAGCCCGGCGATCGCGCGCGACAGCATCCTGGTCGGCGACCAGGCCAGCGGCACCGTGCTGGCGATCGACAAGACCACCGGTAAGCTGCTGTGGAAAACCCTGGTCGAGTCCAACCCGCAGGCGCGCATCACCGCCTCGCCGGTGATCTACGGCGACCGCGTCTACGTCGGCGTGTCCTCCGGCGACTGGGGTGGCCTGACGCCGGGCTACAAATATTCCTTCCGCGGCAGCGTCGCCGCGCTGGACCTGAAGACCGGCAAGCTGCTGTGGAGCTTCCGCACCGCGCCGGAGGGCTACACCGGTGCGTCGGTGTGGGGCACGCTGGCGATCGATCCGCTGCGTCAGCGCGTCTACGCCACCACCGGCAACAACTACTCGGTGCCGGTCGACGTGGCTACCTGCGTCAAGAACGCCAACGGCGACAAGACCGCGCAACTGGCCTGCATGGCACCGGACAACTACGTCGATTCGGTGCTGGCGCTGGACATGCGCAGCGGCAAGCCGGTGTGGACGCGTCGCCTGCAGGGCGCCGATGCCTGGTCGCTGTCGTGCCTGGTCGCGCCGACCAATGGCCTGTGCCAGGACCCGCAGGGACCCGACTACGACTTCAGCGGCGGCGGCGCCAACCTGTTCACGGTGATCCGCAACGGCAAGCCGCAGGCGCTGGTCGGTGCCGGCCAGAAGAGCGGCGTGTACTGGGCGTTCGATGCCGACACCGGACAGACCGTATGGTCGACCCAGGTCGGCCCGGGCGGCACCGCCGGCGGCATCGAATGGGGCTCGTCGGTGGATCCGTTCGCCGCGCGCGTGTACGTGGCCATCAACAACAACGAGCACACGCCGTACACGCTGGCGCCGGGCAACACCGAGACCTGGAACGCCGGCTCGTGGGCCGCGCTGGATGCGACCAGCGGCAAGATCCTCTGGCAGGTCAAGGTGCCGGGCACCGACCCGGTGCAGACCGCATTCGGCGCCGGCGGCCGCGGCCCGCTCGCGTCGTCGCCGGGCCTGGTCTATGCCGGTTCGATGTCCGGCGCGATGACCGTGCTCGATGCCAAGACCGGCGCCACGCTGTGGAGCTTCGACGCCGGCGGCTCGGTGTCCAGCGCACCGGCGATCGTCGATGGTGCGGTGTACTGGGGCGCGGGCTACAGCCGCTTCAACTTCGGCACCGGCGTCAACAAGCTGTACAAGTTCGTACCGTCGAACCGGCGCCGCTGAGCGCAGCTCAAGACCACCTCTTCGGTCGTAATGCCTCTCCTGCGCAAGCGGGAGAGGCTGTTGCGCGGTGCTCGAGGGCATCGCATCGCGAAGCACCAGGCATCAGACGAGAACGACCTGGCGCCCGTACGCGTCGCACAGCACGCGCTGCGACGAGAGAGGGCACGACGCAACGCCAGGCCCATGAAAAATCCGGCGGGCTCCGCTTCCCGCGGCGCCCGCCGATCTATCGGCTGACCGCTCAGTTGAACGTGTAGTCCAGCGTCAGGAACATTTCCCGGCCGTTGTACTCGCTCGCGGTCTGCCCGGTGGGGACGAACTCGAAGCCGCCGGCGTAGTACGGAATCGCGCCGACCTTGTCGAAGATGTTCGACACCGCGAGCTTTGCGTGCAGATCCGGCGTGATCTGCAGGCCGACCGAGCCGTTCCAGGTGATCCACGCCGGCACGTGGCCCCGGTAGGTCGTGTCGGGCACGGTGACCTGGTTGCCGTCCTGGGTGACCTGGCAGACGCCGGTGGAGACGGACTCGCCGCCATTAGGCACCGTGACCATGCCGGGCTGGATGCCGTTGGGCAGCACGTCGCAGCCGGCGTAGTTAGGGGCGCGCATGCGGCCGTTGCGCACGCCGGAGATCGACACGTTCCAGCGGCCCTTGGTCCAGTCGGCGATCCAGGTCATGCGACTGGCCACGTTCTGGTAGCGGGTGTTCTGCAGCGGATCCGAGGCCAGCACGCGCTGCTTGTACGCCAGGTTGTTGGTGTAGTTGATGCCCGCGCGGAAGTCGCCGTAGCCGTCGGTGTGGAACTTGTAGTCCAGCGACGCGTCGACACCGGCCACGTACAGCGAGGCTTCGTTGATCGGGCCCGATTGCACCGAGACGATCTGGCCGTTGGCGTCGCGCTTCACCATCTGCGTGACCATCTGGCAGTACTCCGATCCGGCCACGTGCGCCGTGTACGGCGACAGGCCCGAGGTCCCGTTCGGCTTCACGCCGGTCAGGCAGCCCGCTTCGTCGGCCAGCACGGTGTCCTGGCCGAGGTACTGGATGGCGTTGTCCACGCCCATGTTCCAGTAATCGGCCGACACCGACAGCCCCTGCACGCCCGGCACCTGCCAGACGAAGCCGTAGGTCCAGGAGTGTCCGGTCTGCGGCAGCAACAGGCGGCTGCCGTTGGTGTAGAGCGTGTAGTACTGCGACCCGGGACGCTGCACGCTGTTGCACCAGGTGTTGTTGTTCTGACCGGCCTTGATCGCGTTTACGCACTGCAGCGGGTCGGCGTAGAAGCCCACCGGCGAGGTCGAACCGGTCAGGTAGATGGCCTGCATGTCCGGCGCCTTGAAGTTGGTGCCGTAGCTGCCGCGCAGCAGCAGACCGTCGTACGGGCGCCACTCCAGGCCCGAGCCCCAGGTGCGGGCGATGTCGGCGCGACTGGCGTCGTTGTACTTGTCCAGGCGACCGGAGAGCGTCCAGGTCACCGACTCCAGCACCGGCACGCGGAACTCCGTGCCCAGCGAGAAGCGCTGCCGGGTGCCGGCACCGGTGAGATAGGCACCGAACGGGTTCTGGAACGTGGATGGATCCGCCGCGCGCGGGTCCGGCGACAGCTTGAAGCCGTTGTGCGCGGCTTCGAGCACCGCGGCCCAGCCCACCGACCGATCGGCCCACGGCAACTTGAACAGGTCGCCGTTGACGCGCAGCTGCGCCTGGTCGAGCCAGGACGAAGCGGTGTTCACGCCGGTCACCGCGAACTGGTCGTACTGCTGCGGCGTGATCGGGTTCCAGAACTGCTGCCAGTTGAACGCGTAGATCGGCAGGCCGTCCGCGGTGGTGCCCTGCTGCTGGCCGAGGAAGAAGGTGTTGGTGGCCTGGGCGTTGTAGCCGGTGAATTCCTCGCGGACGATGTACTTCTGGGTGTTGAGGTTGAGGTCCCAGTTGAAACGGCCGTCGAACACGGTGCCGCGCAGGCCCGCCTGCAGGTTCCAGTTGAGTTCGCGATCGTAGGTGTTGGCGCTGACGCCGATCTCGTTCTGGGTCAACTGGCGGATGACCTGTTTGACCGTCTGTCCGGTGGTCTGGTCGTAGAACGGACCGGCGCTGAACACGTTGAGCTGCGTGTTGGAGATGCCCACGGTCTGGTACAGGGCGGCCGAGCCGTAGAACTGCAGGCCGTTCTGGAAGTCGTATTCGCCCGACAGATAACCGTTGTTGCTGCGGCTGCCCGGGGTCAGCACCCAGTTCTGGAACAGCGCCGGCTGCGCGCAGTAGAAGCCGTTGTCGGTGACGCCGGTGATCTGGGCGCCATTGGTGGTCACCGAGTGCGACTGCGCCAGGCGCGAATTGGTGAACTTGTCGCAGGTGCCGGAGGGCGGCGTGATGTAGTGGCCGTTGGCGTCGGTGGCCGACAGCGCGATCGCGCCGGCGGCATCGTACTGGTAGCCGAACATGCGCGAGGCCGGGCCCCATGCGCCGTAGCCCGCATCGGCCACGGAATCCTGGTAGGACCGATCCATGCCCCACAGCGCGCTGCGGTTGGAGTGCTCCAGGTTGTAGGTCACGTGCCAGTTGCTGCCGGCACTGCCACCGAAGTAGTTGATGTCGCCGTACTCGCGGCCGCCACGCGTCGCGCCGCCCGCGGTGACCTGCAGTTGGTTGCCCTCGTAGTTCTTCTTGAGGATCACGTTGACCACGCCGGCAACCGCGTCTGAGCCGTAGATCGACGACGCGCCGGAGGCCAGCACTTCGATGTGATCGATCATCCCGGTGGGGATGTTGTTGAAGTTCTGGAAGTTGCTCTGCTTGTTGAGCGGCTGCGGGTAATCGACCACGCGATGGCCATCGATCATCAGCAGGCTGAAACCGGGGCCGAGCCCGCGCAGGTTCACCGACCGCGCATTGACTGAACTGGAGCCCCACGAGGCCGGGTCGGACACCTGCTGGCCCACCTGCGGCAGCGAATCGAGGAATTCCCACAGCGTGGTGTAGCCCTGCTTCTTGATCTCTTCGCCGGTGATGGTGACCACCGGTGCGGGACCTTCGACCTCCACGCGCGGGATCATCGACCCGGTGACCGTCACCGCCTTGAGTTCGACCGGCTTGTCGGCCTTGCCGGGGCCGGTTGGCGGCGGCGGGCTGTCGGGCGCGGATTGCGCCATGAGAGAAGGCGCCCACAGCACGAGCGCAACGGAACTGGCGATGAGTCCACGCCGGAAAGCGGTTCTGTTCATTGGTCTCCCCCCTCAGGAGCGATCGATGTTCGAAGTGGTGCAAGCCCCCCGATTCCCCTGGCCTTGCGCGGGCCATCCGCAAGGCGGTGCATACAAGAACGAGAAGTTCATATATGTAACGCCAGCGTTATAGGCCGAATTTGAATCGATGCAAGCTGCGCTGCAGCACCCCAGGTTCGATTTAAGTAATTGAATCTACTGAAATTTGTCGGAAAGCCTGCAGAAAGGTAGCCACGCGTCGAAACCGTCTTGGGCAGGCACATCCGGGCCTGTTTCATACGGCTTGGCCGGACGTCTCAGCGGCGGGTGACCGGACCGAAACAACATCGCCGGGCAGCGGTGTCGACGCGTCGATCAGGCCGCCCACGCACCCTGCGTTGATGTCACGCCTAGCCGATGTGCAGCGCCGTGCGCCCGCTCTGCAGCGCCCATGAGCCATGCCGATGCAGCACGGCGACCCCGTAGTTCTCTCGCGCCATCACACGCAATGTGAGCAGCTGTCTACGAAACCGGCCGCCCGAGCGTGACGTCTGGCACGCAATCATCGTGGCGTCGCCCGTAGCCTCGGCAGGCACCCTGAACTCGGGTGCAATGAATGGCATCCGGTCCCCTGCCGGATGGTCTCGTCCCTCTTCGCAGAAGGAAGATCGATGAATCGCAAGCACGCGTTGTATGTGGCGTTGCTCGCCGGCATTGCCGGCATGTCCCCCGTCGCCATGGCTGCCACTCCCCCAGCAGCCGAGATGGACTCCGCCCCGGTCGAAGCACGCCCGGATGCCGCCGCGCTCGGTGGCGCGGAACTGCGCAGCCTTCCCCCGGGCAGTGCGCATGCACCGCGCCTGATCGAACTGGCCGCGCCCGACAGCAGCAAGGCCGCAGCGATGAAGCAGGCGCGCGGACAGCAGGTCAAGAACGGCCAGCCGCTGCAGATCGGCTTTTCCCGCGACGTCGCCAAGCCCGACATCAACCTGCGCCGGCTGAAGTGGCAGACCCTTCCCAACGGCGCGCAGGTCACCAGTTTCGAAATCGCCTCGACCAATGCGCAGGCGCTGCGCGCGGCGCTGCAACTCAGCGGCAGCGGCGCCCAGCCCGGCGATCCGCGCAAGGCGACGCTGCGCTTCGCTGGCGAGGACGGCCGCGTGTTCCAGCAGAGCGGCGCCGATTTCGCCGGCAGCCAGCCCGGCTGGTCGGCGGTGATCGCCGGCGCGCGCATGGTGGTGGAGATCGAACTGCCGGCGGGCCAGTATCCGCAGGGCTTCGCGCTGAAGATCCCGCAGCTGTCGCACCTGGACATCAGCCCGGTCGCCAGCGACACGATGATGCGGCCGATGATCGGCGAGAGCGATTCATGCGAGCGCGACATCGTCTGCCGCGCCAATCCGAGCTCGGGCTTCACCTCGGCGGCCAAGTCGGTGGCGCGCATGACCTTCACCAGTGGCGGCAGCACCTACCTGTGCACCGGCACTCTGCTCAACAACAGCAACTCGCCGAAGAAAGCGATGTTCTGGACCGCGGCGCACTGCATCAGCACCCAGACCGTGGCCAACACGCTGCAGACCTACTGGTTCTACGACGCCACCACCTGCGGCGGCTCCACGGTCAATTCCAACTACACCACGCTCGGCGGCGGTGCCTACCTGCGCTACGCCAACACCACCCGCGACACCTCGTTGCTTGAGCTCAAGAGCGCCCCGCCCAGCGGCGCCTTCTATGCGGGCTGGAGCAGTTCGGCGATCGGCTCGACCGGCACCGCGATCGAAGGCATCCACCACCCGGCCGGCGACGTCAAGAAGTACTCGCTGGGCAAGGTCACCGCCCTGTCCACCTCCACCGACGGCAAGTCGCCGCTGTACCGCGTGCAGTGGAGCACCGGCGTCACCGAGGGCGGCTCGTCCGGCTCCGGCCTGTTCACCGTCAGCAGCAACGGCACCTACCAGTTGCGCGGTGGCCTGTATGGCGGCACCTCGTACTGCAGCGCGCCCAGCGATCCCGACTACTACTCGCGCTTCGCCGACGTGTACTCGTCGATCCAGCAGTATCTGAGCCCGTAAGCCAAGGTCCGGGAGGGCCGTACTCCCGCACCTGCGCCTAGGACAGGCCGTCTCACACGGGCGGCCTGTCCGTTTCGCACGCCGATGGCGTACACCGGCTACACTCGACGCATTCCCCTCACCGGCAGATGCGCATTGGCCAAGCCCAACTACTCCTTCGAAAAACGTCAGCGCGAGCTGGCCAAGAAGAAACAGCAGGAAGAAAAGGAAGCACGCAAGCGCGAAGCGCGCGCCGCGGCGGCCAAGCCTGCCTCCGACGACGACACCGCTGCTCCGAACGCGACAGACACCGCCAGCGACGCCTAGGCCTAAAGCGGCGCAGCAGGCTCCTGCTGACCGCCGGAGCACCGACGTCTACCGGCACCCTGTCTCGCGACGCACCCGCCTCGACGCGACATGCCCGGTGCTGCGCTCAGCTGACCTTCTTGGCCAGCATGGTGCCCAGCACGAACAGCACCAGGGCGATGGCGATGCCGGCCCAGAACAGGAACTTGGCGACGCCCATCGCCGCGCCCGCCACGCCGCTGAAGCCGAGCGCGCCGGCGATGAGTCCGATGATGGCGATGATGATGGCCCACTTGATCATGATGCGGTCTTCCCGAAACGAGGACAGGTGCACGCCGTGACGGCGTGCGGTGACGCCGGCCCAGGGCCGACGCTCGTCCGGGAGACTAGCCAGCGCGACATGCGCAGGCGGTGAAACGCGGATACACGCGCCGTGCACGCATGGCACGGCGCGGGACCGACGCTCAGGCGGTGCCGGTCTGCGCCGGCGCCGCCCCATCCGCCGGCAGGTTCGCCGGGAACCATTCCGCGCGGCGCAGCCAGCCGGCGAGGAACTTGGCGTCGACCGGACGCTCTGCCACCACGCGCTGGTAGTAGTCGATGCGCTGCTGCCGATACTGCGCATACACCTGCGCCGTATCGGCGCTGGCCAGGGCCGCCAGGGTGGTCGGCCCCATCTCCCCATCGATCACCAAGTCCGTCGCGCCCAGTTGCTGCAGGATGCGCTGCAACAGCTTGATCGCCACGTCGCCGGCGTTGACGTAGAAATCGAACACGAGTTCGGCCAGGGGTTGCGAGGCGATCTGGTCGGCGCCGATCCTGTCCCAGTATTCGTGCTGGTAGATCGTCGCAGCCTGCTCGACGGTCAGCGCGCGCAACGCCTGCAGGGTCGGCGCCTCGCCGAGCAGTGTCTGCGCGCAGCGCTGGAACGTGGCCAGGGTGATGCCGTAATTGGTGGCACCGCCCGGATCGTCAGGATCGTCGACGAAGCCGCCTTCGAACCGCAGCAGCTGCGGGAGATACAGGTCGAACGAGGCCATGGCCAACTCCTTGCGATCGATGGGCATTCCCGGCAGCGTGGCACACCCGACGGCGCCATGCAGTGCGCTGAGGCACGCGGGGCGCGCCGCCAGGCGGCGCAGGCGCTCATGGCGTGGCTGCCTGTGGCGTCGGCGCGCCGTCCGGAAAGCCCAGCGCCTGCTCGGCCGCACGCGCGGTCAGCGCCATGTCCGCCCAGGCCGGATGCGGCGTGGTGGGCGGGATCTGGCTGCGCATCAGCCGCTGCGGATCGGTCTGGTCGGCAAAGGTGCCGCTCCAGGCCTGCGGCGTCTGCCACAGCGCATGCTGCAACACGACCTGCATGTTGGCGATGGAGTGCCGTGGCAACAGATGCGGGAACCAGGCGCCGTTGACGTCGTAGGCGGTCCGGAACGCCTGCCCCACCGGCGCATAGCCGAACGTGGACGGCGGCAGCGACGGCACGTAGTCCCAGTAGTTGTAGCAGCGCGTGCTGTCGGCTGCAGGAATATGCGCGGCATAGACCTGCTCCCAGCTCGCGTCGCCGACCATCGGGCTGCAGAAATTGATGTTGCGACTGGGCAGCGCCGGCCGGCTCAGCGCCAGGTCCAGCGAGAACAACTGGCTCAACGCGCCGCCCAGGCTGTGCCCGGTGACGTAGACCTGGGTCGGCGCGAAGTGCTCCAGCAGGGCGAACAACTGCTCGCGCATCGAGGCGCGCATGGCGCCGCCCCTGGCGTTGTAGATGCCGTAGAACCCGGCCGACACCTGCGGCGCCGGCGTGGCCGTGCCAGCGGCGGGGACGAAGGCGGTAGTGGAGAAGTCCAGGTCCTCGTAGATGTCCAGGTCCGAATCGGTGCCGCGGAACGCGAACAGATAGGTGCCGGCGGCGACCGTGGAGCGAAACAACAGGCCGAACAGCTCCTCGCTACCGCCCAGCGGATCGCCGTCCCAGCCGGACCAGCGGGCGACCAAGCGGTAGTCGGACGGCGCCGACACCGGCTTGCCTTCGTAGGCCGCGTAGGCGGCGATGCTGGCGGCGGCCATCGCCAGGGTCAGTTGCGGCGGCAACAGCGGTTGCGTCGCGGGAATCGCACTCATCGGCAAACATCCTGTCGGGCGGCGCGGCGTGCGCCGCGGAAGCCGGCACACGCTTTCCCTGCGGAACCGTGGTCCGTCCGCCACGCGGCGGCGGCCATCGGGCGATGACCGCATCGGGCGGAGCGTGCGGTTTGATAGCACTGCCGATCACGGTGGTGCCTGGATGCGCATCGCAGCGCGCATCGCCACCGCTGTATTTGTCTACAGTGCTCTGCATGCGGGCGTGCACGCACCGCCTGTGCACGCCGCTTGCACCCTTCCGTCACGGACCGCGCGCGCGCCTCCCGGCACAGTGCACGCGGGCACTGTCGCCCGCTCGGAGATCCGCATGGCCAGCCCGCAGGAACTGGAAGAGAAATTCTGGAAGGCATTGAAGTCCGACCGCACCGTGATGCTGGGCCTGGACGGCGTCGAGGATGGCCACGCCCGCCCGATGACCGCACAGTTCGAGGGCGACAGCGGCGGCCCGATCTGGTTCTTCACCTCCAAGGACAACGCGCTGGTGCAGAAGCTGGCGCAGAGCCAGCGGGTGATCGCCGCGTTCAGCGCCAAGGGCCACGATCTGTTCGCCAGCATCAGCGGCACGCTCAGTGTCGACAACGACCAGGCCGTGATCGAGCGCCTGTGGAACGGCTATGTCGCAGCGTGGTACGAAGAGGGCAAGGAAGATCCCAAGCTGGCATTGCTGCGCCTGGATCCGGATCACGCGCAGATCTGGCTCAACGGCTCCAGCCTGATGGCCGGCATCAAGGTGTTGTTCGGCATCGACCCCAAGCGCGACTACCAGGACAAGGTCGCCGACGTGCCGCTGCGCTGAGCGGCACGCTGGGCACTGCACGCCAGCCGGCCGCATGCCGGCTGGCCATGCACGATCAGGGACGCGAGGTCGGCGGCAGCCGCTGACGGATCGCCTCGCGCAGCACGCGTTCGCATTGCCGGGTGGCGGCATCCACGTCGTTCTCGGCCAATGCCTCCGCGCGCGCCAATGCCGCCAACGCGGCGCCCGCGTCGCCACGCTGCGCCGCCATCAGCGCCTGGCAGCGCGGACGCAACGCCGGACTCGTCCAATCGATCTCTGCATTCAGTGACGCATCCAGGGGATCGGCCTGGTCGGCGCCGGCCATGGCACGCGAGAACGCGAGTTCGCAGCGCAACAGCGCGACCAGGGTGTGCCAGGCTTCGGCGACCGGCGCAGGCAGCGTCGCGACCTGCTCTTCGAAAACCGGCTGCAGCGCAGCGATCTGCGCCCACTCGCCACGGATCTGCATGGCTTTCAGCGTGAACCAGACATAGAAAAACCAGCCGTCGCCGTCCGCGAGCAGAGCCAGGCGGTGTGCCGGCAGCTTGTCCGCGGTGACGCCGCGCAGCGAGAGGCCATTGAGTTCGGCCAGCACCTCGGCCAGGGCGTCCGGATCGCGCCGCCGTGCATGCTTCAGCAACTTCAGGCCGTCGCTGCCGCCGAGCGCGCTCTGCAACGGCACCAGATTGCCCAACCCGACTGCCAGATTGAACACGGCTGCGCCGATGCAGAACGCGCCACTGCTGCTGCCCAGCCCCAGGCGCCATGCCAGGAATCCGCATCCGGCCGCCACCAGCAGGTTGGCCAGCGGACCTCCGGCGATCAGCACCAGATACTGCCGGCGCACTGCCGCATACGGGTTCGGCACCGCCAGCACGACACCCGTGTTGTCGCCTTGCCGCGTGCGTTGCCAGCGGACCCGCCAGCCGCGGCGCCGCGCAAGCAGGTGCAGTGGGCCGACCCGCACCATGGACACGGTCATGCCGACCGCGCGCGCCGCCAACGCGTGTCCGCCTTCGTGGATCGCAATCGTGGCGAACACCGCCAGCGGGAAGATCAGCAGCATCGCCAGAAAGGGCGCCAGCGCCGACGTGACCACGTGCGCCAGGGCCATGCAGCCGGCGACCATCGCCAGGTTGCCGACAATGATCAGGACAAGGCGCACACCTTTGAGCACGGCGTCGAGCCAGGGCGGTGCGGCCCATGCGGTGCGCGTTTGGTCGATGGCGCTCATCCGCGTCCACCCCGTTGGAGCGCGCCTCGCCCCGCCTCGCGCAGCACCCCACTGCGATCGCGCCCTGCCCCGCACCGCTGCTGGCGCGATCTGCCAAGTCCTTGCACGGTTCGCCGGCGCCGTCCGATCGCCCACGCGCCGCGACTAGCGGTGATAGCGCACCGCCAACTGCGCGGCCGCCGCGGCGCGCTGCCGGCGCAGGGCAAGGCCGAGCGGACTCATGGTCGCCACCTCGGCATCGCCCGCCTGCTCTTCCAAGGCCCGCTGCACCCGCGGCGACAGCCCCCAGTCCGCAGAGATGGCCTTGGCGCAGTGCGCCGACCAGGCTTCCAGCATCTCGGTCATCGCCGCCGGTGTGGGCGTTGCCTCGGCGTGGCGCGCGTGGACATCGCGCAGCACCTGCACCACCGAGACCGCGCCCAGCCCGCACAGCAGCGCCAGCAACTGCGCGGCGTTCGCATCGTCGCGATCGGGCACCTGGGCGGCGGCGTGCGCCGACAGCAGGGTGTGTTCCCACAGCACCGCCGCACAGCGGCCGAAGACGCTGCCGTCGTCGACGATCACCGGCTGCAGCAGCGCCGCCAGCACGATCTGGCGCAGGCCCTCGGTGCCGAGCAGGGCCACCGCCCGCTCCAGGTTCTCGATCGGCTCGGGATGGCGGCGGTAGACGACGCTGTTGGCGATGCGCAGCAGGTTGCCGGCCAGCGCCGGGTCCTGGCCCAGGATCGTGGCGATGGAATGCGCGCCGGCGGCCGGATCGTTGATCGCACGGGTGAGCTGCGGCAGCAGGTGCGGACGCCGTGGCGTGTAGCGCGGATGCGCGTCGATGCGCGCCAGCACCACGGCGGCATCGGCCATGACCGCCGGCGCGGCCGCCGCCGCTGCGTGCACCGGCCGGCCAGCGAACGCCAGCTCGCACAGGCTCGCCAGGATCGCGGCGTCCGGCACCGGATCCAGGCCGATCAGCGCCGGGTCGGCGAAGGGGTCGAGGCCCGGTTCCGCTGCGGCATCAGGCGCGGCCGGCGCGGCGCGTGCAGGCGCTGCCGGCGCCTCGGGCAGGTCGGCATCCTCGGCGACGGCATCCGCCTCCGCCGCATCGCCACGGCCACGGCGCCACCACCACCAGAGTCCCGCCCCCAGCACCAGCGCACCCGCGCTGATGGCAATCCACATGATCGGCACGATCGTCGTCATCCGCAAAACATCGCCAGGTCCCCGCGCCCAGCCACCGGTGCGCACCCACGTGGCACGCAACGCCATTCAAGCATGCCGCGCCGATTCGTGCGCGGCGGTACCGACCTGCGGCCGCAGGCACCCGCTGTGCGGGTGTCCTGCGCCGATCCGCGCGCGCGCATCGACACGCCGCGTCGCGGCGCCCATGTCACCCATCGCACCATGCAAGCGCCATGCCGGCAGCGCCCGACGCCGCGACGGCTACATGTTGCGCCGATACTCGCCGCCGACCTCGTACAGCGCGTGGCTGATCTGACCCAGGCTATGGGTCTTCACCGCCTCCATCAGCGCCGCGAACACGTTGCGGCGCTCGCGCGCGGTGCGTTGCAGCGCGCCCAGGCCGGCGCCGTCCGCGGCCAGCGCCAGCGCGTTGCGGCGCTGCTGCCAGTCGCGCACGTTGCCGATCTGCTGGTCCTTTTCCTGTTCGGTGGAGCGGATCAGCTCGATCTCGGTGGCGGTCTCGCCGGCGCGCTCCTTGGGCAGGAACGTGTTGACCCCGACCAACGGCAGGCTGCCGTCATGCTTCTTGTGTTCGTAGTACAGGCTCTCTTCCTGGATCTTGCCGCGCTGGTACATGGTGTCCATCGCGCCGAGCACGCCGCCGCGCTCGCTGATCGCCTCGAACTCCTTGTACACCGCCTCTTCGACCAGGTCGGTAAGCTGCTCGACGATGAAGCTGCCCTGCCAGGGGTTCTCACAGAAGTTCAGCCCCAGCTCCTTGTTGATGATCATCTGGATCGCCACCGCACGGCGCACGCTCTCCTCGGTCGGCGTGGTGATCGCCTCGTCGTAGGCGTTGGTGTGCAGGCTGTTGCAATTGTCGAACAGCGCGTACAGCGCCTGCAGCGTGGTGCGGATGTCGTTGAACTGGATCTCCTGCGCGTGCAGCGAGCGGCCCGAGGTCTGGATGTGGTACTTCATCATCTGGCTGCGCTCGTTGCCGCCGTAGCGCTCGCGCATCGCCCGCGCCCAGATCCGCCGTGCCACCCGGCCGATCACCGTGTATTCCGGGTCCATGCCGTTGCTGAAGAAGAAGCTCAGGTTCGGCGCGAAATCGTCGATGTGCATGCCGCGCGCCAGGTAGTACTCGACGATGGTGAAGCCATTGCTGAGGGTGAAGGCGAGCTGGCTGATCGGGTTCGCCCCGGCCTCGGCGATGTGATAGCCGGAGATCGACACCGAGTAGAAATTACGCACCTTCTGCTCGACGAAGTACTGCTGGATGTCGCCCATCATGCGCAGTGCGAATTCGGTGCTGAAGATGCAGGTGTTCTGCGCCTGGTCCTCCTTGAGGATGTCGGCCTGCACCGTGCCGCGCACGCTGGACAGGGTCTGCGCCTTGATCTGCGCATAGGTCGGCGCATCCACCAACTGCTCGCCGCTGACCCCGAGCAGGGCCAGGCCGAGGCCGTCGTTGCCCGGCGGCAGCTCGCCGTGATAGCGCGGGCGTTCGCGGCCTTCGAACAGCCGCGCCAGGGTCTGCTCGGCCTGCGCCCAGCGCTGCGCGTCGGCCTTGAGGTACTTCTCCACCTGCTGGTCGATGGCGGTGTTCATGAACATCGCCAGGATCATCGGCGCCGGGCCGTTGATGGTCATCGACACGCTGGTGGTCGGCGCGCACAGGTCGAAGCCGGAGTAGAGCTTCTTCATATCGTCCAGGGTCGGGATATTGACCCCGGAGTTGCCGATCTTGCCGTAGATGTCCGGACGCGGCGCCGGGTCCTCGCCGTACAGGGTGACGCTGTCGAAGGCGGTGGACAGGCGCGCGGCCGGCTGGCCGACGCTCAGATAGTGGAAGCGCCGGTTGGTGCGCTCGGGCGTGCCCTCGCCGGCGAACATGCGAATCGGATCCTCGCCGGTGCGCCGGTACGGGTACACGCCGCCGGTGTACGGATAGCTGCCGGGCAGGTTCTCCTTGCCGAGGAAGGTCAGCAGTTCGCCCCAGCTCTTGTAGCGCGGCGCGGCGATCTTCGGAATGGACTGATGGCTCAGCGACTGCCGGTAGTTCTCCACCCGGATCGGCTTGCCGCGCACCGCGTACTCGGTGACCGGATCGGTGATCGACTTCAGCCGTTGCGGCCACTCGCGCAGCAGCTTCAGCGACTCGTTGGACAGCGACTGCAAGGCATCGTTGTAGCGCTGGCGCAGCAACAGCAGGCTGGCGTCGACGGCGGCAGCGGAGGCCTCGGCGGACGTGCGCGGCGCCGGCAGCAGGTCCTGCGCCGCGTACAGTTCCAGTTGCGCCGGCAACTGCGGATCCTGCAGTTCGTGCAAAGCCTGCCAGAACGCCTGCGCACGGTCGGCCGCTTCGGCCTGGCGCAGCACGCCGGCATTGAGGGCGCGACCCTGCTCGGCGATCTCGGCCAGGTAGCGCACGCGCGCACCGGGAATCAGCACGGTGGCGCGCGGCTCCTTCAGCGTGGTGTCGAGCTGCGGGCGGAAATCGCAGTGCGCCTGCGCACCGGGCGAGCCTGCAGCGGCCTCGGTCTGCGCATCGAGCTTCTCGCGCAACAGGCGGCACAGATTGACGAACATCCAGCTCACGCCCGGATCGTTGAACTGGCTGGCGATGGTGGGATATACCGGGACCGCCTCGTCCTCCAGCTGGAACGCCGCGCGGTTGCGCCGCCACTGCTTGCGCACGTCGCGCAACGCATCCTCGGCGCCACGCCGGTCGTACTTGTTCAGCACCACCAGTTCGGCGAAGTCGAGCATGTCGATCTTCTCCAGCTGGCTCGGCGCACCATAGTCGCTGGTCATCACGTACACCGGGAAATCGACCAGATCGACGATCTCCGAATCGCTCTGGCCGATGCCGGCGGTCTCCACGATCACCAGGTCGTAGCCGATACCCTTCAGCAGCGCGATGCAGTCCTTCAGCACGCGATTGGTGGCGGCGTGCTGGCGCCGCGTGGCCATCGAGCGCATGTACACGCGCGGGCTGCGCAGCGCGTTCATGCGGATGCGGTCGCCGAGCAGCGCGCCGCCGGTGCGGCGTCGGCTCGGGTCCACCGACACCACCGCGATGCGCATCTGCGGGAAGCTGGCCAGGAAGCGGTTGAGCAGTTCGTCGGTGACCGAGGACTTGCCGGCGCCACCGGTGCCGGTCAGGCCGAGTACGGGCGCTGCGCGCCCGCTGCGGGACCCGGGACCCGGGACCCGGGACTCGGAAGGGCGAGGCAGGCCGGCTTGCCACTGCTTGCGCAGCAGAGCCAGTTCGGCCTCGGAGAACACGCCGTCTTCAATGGCCGACAGCATCCTGCCGATGCCGATCTCGTCGTCGATGCTGGGAATCGAGGTGCCGGCTTGTTCCGGGTCCCGGGTCCCGGGTCCCGCGTCCCGTGCGCGCCCGGCGCGCGCCACCACGTCCTCGATCATCTCCACCAGGCCCATCTTCATGCCGTCGTTGGGGTGGTAGATGCGCTCCACGCCGTAGGCCTGCAGCTCGGCGATTTCCTCGGGGGTGATGGTGCCGCCACCGCCGCCGAACACCCGCACATGGCCGGCGCCGCGCTCGCGCAGCATGTCCACCATGTACTTGAAGTACTCCACGTGGCCGCCCTGGTAGGACGACAGCGCGATCGCATCGGCATCCTCGTGCAGCGCCGCGCGCACCACGTCCTCGACGCTGCGGTTGTGGCCGAGATGGATCACCTCGGCGCCCTGCGCCTGGATCAGGCGGCGCATGATGTTGATCGCCGCATCGTGGCCGTCGAACAGGCTGGCGGCGGTGACGAAACGCAAGGGACTGGCGTCCGTCTGCGGCAACGGAACGCGGGACGCGGGAAGGCTCATCGTGCGCACATCGAAAAGAGAATGCCGCGATTCTAGGCGCGCAGCGCGACACGGGCAGGTTGCGCTGCAGCATGCGCGTCCACGCCGCGTGCCGCCGCGCCCGCCTATCCGGCGGATGAATAGGCTCTCCCGAGCGCGTCAACACCTCCCCGGGCCGCGGCGTTTCCTCCCGCGTCGGCACCCCGCCGATGCCTTCGGAGAAATCGCATGTTCGCTCGTCCCTTGTTGCTGGCCTCCCTGCTCGGCGGCGCGCTCGCCGGCGGCATGGCCGTCGCGCCCGCGCAGGCGCGCGAGGTGGTGGAACTGTCGGTCCGCGCCGCGCCGCCGCCGCCGCGGGTGGAACGGGTGGTGGTGCGTCCCGGCTATGTCTGGATGCCCGGCTACTGGCAGTGGAACGGGTACCACCACGTCTGGGTCGCCGGCCGCTATGTGGTGGAACGGCCGGGCTACGTCTACGTCGGCCCGCGCTGGGAGCACTACGGCCCCGCCTATCGCTTCCACGCCGGGTACTGGGTCCGCCGCTGATGCATCGCCCCACAGCGCCGCGCGTGACCGCCATGCTGGCGGCGCGCGCGGCTGCGTGCCCACCGATGCATGGCCGCCGGCCCGCATGGCGTACCGCGACACACGCGGTGCCGGCGTTCGGCCGCTGCCCGCTGCGCAGCTGCGAAGAGACTTCAGCCCCGGCGCCGACTGTCAGACGTCGGGGCTGAAGCCCCTCCCACAATGCAATCGCATTGTCGGCGGCCGCCACGGGACTGACCGCCGCCGCTCGCCCGCTCTTCCCCGTCCGCCGGGCACCGCCTCCACCGAGAGCCGCCCTGGTCCGCGATCTCAGCATCGGCCCGGGCAAACGGGCACGCTGCCGTCCCTTGCGTCGCACAGCACGGCGAGATGCCCGCACCGCGGGGCCATGGCGTCATCGCGCGGGCAGCCGGCAATTGCTTTAAAATGCCGGCATCGCGACGCTCAGGGCCTGTTCCGGAACCGTCGCGTTTTTGTTTTGCGCCACCCACCAGGCACGTTCCTGGACCATGGTGCCTGACACCTGCAACGCCAGCGGAGCCCCCATGCTTTTCGAAACGCTAGCCAACACCGGCCACGAACAGGTCGTCTTCTGCCACAACCGCGACGTGGGACTGCAGGCGATCATCGCCATCCACAACACCGTGCTCGGCCCGGCGCTAGGCGGCGTGCGCATGCGCCCCTACGCCAACACCGAGTCCGCCCTGCAGGACGCGCTGCGGCTCAGCCGCACCATGACCTACAAGAACGCGCTGGCCGGGCTCAACATCGGCGGCGGCAAGGCGGTGATCATCGGCGATCCGAAGAGCGACAAGTCCGAAGCGCTGTTCCGCGCCTTCGGCCGCTACGTCGATTCGCTGGGCGGCCGCTACATCACCGCCGAGGACGTCGGCACCGACGTCAACGACATGGAGCAGATCTACCTGGAAACCGAGTACGTCACCGGCGTGCACCAGGTGCACGGCGGCTCCGGCGACCCGGCCCCGTTCACCGCCTACGGCGCGCTGCAGGCGCTGATGGCCTCGCTGCAACGCAAGTTCGGCCACGAGGAGATCGGCAAGACCAGCATCGCCGTGCAGGGCCTGGGCCACATCGGCATGGAGCTGGTGAAGCTGCTCAAGGAACGCGGCGCCAAGCTGTACGTGACCGACCTGGACCCCGCGCTGGTCGCGCGCGCTGTGGCCGAATACGGCGCAGAATCGGTCGACCCGGACGACATCTACGACGTCGCCGCCGACGTGCTGGCGCCGTGCGCCATGGAGAGCGCGCTCGACGAGGCCAAGCTGCCGCGGCTCAAGGTCAAGATCGTCTGCGGCACCGCCAACAACCAGTTGGCCAATCCCGCCGTCGGCGAGGAATTGCACCGCCGCGGCATCCTCTACGCGCCCGACTACGCGGTCAACGCCGGCGGGGTGATGAACGTGTCGCTGGAGATCGACGGCTACAACCGCGAACGTGCGATGCGACTGATCCGCAGCATGTACCACAACCTCGGCAAGATCTTCGACCTGTCCGAGCGCGAGAACATTCCGCCGCAACAGGCCGCCGACCGCATCGCCGAGGCGCGCATGCAGGCGATCGGCAAGCTCAAGCTGCCGCTGGGCCGCACCGCACCGCGCTCGATGGGCCATCTGCGCGGCGAGTGACGCCGCGCGCCGCCTGCGCCGCAGGCGGAAGAGCTACAGATCGCAGGGCCGGGACGCCCCGGCCCTGCCTGACTGATCGACCCCGAGCCGGCGCAGGACGCGCCGGACGGATACGGGACTCAGAAGCCCAGGCGATAGTTCAGCGACACCGCGCGGTCGTCGCCGCGCGGCCCGAAGCGCTGGTCGTAGCCCAGGCCGAGCAGCGCGCCGTTCCAGCGCGTCTGCAGGCTGGCGCCGAACAGCCCGCCCGAGCGCGCCGGCTGCAGGTCCACCAGCGGCGCCCACGCGTTCACGCCGACGAAGCTGGCCTGCCGCTCCAAGCCCTGCGTGGCCAGCGTCTGCTGCCACTCGGCATAGCCCTGCAGCGACCAGCCGCGCCCGCCGAATCCGCCCCGCAGGCCGGCCAGCGCCTGGCTGCGCGAGGAACTGGCCGCGCCGGCCATCAGCCCGAAGCCATCGCCGCCCTGTTCGCGGAAGCCATCGCTGTCGATGCGGCTGTAGTCAGCGCCGGCATACGGGGTCAGCCACGCCGGGCCGCGCCCGAACCGATAGCCGACCTCGACGCTGGAGGACAGGAAGCGCCCGGCATAGCGGCTGGAGGCGTCGGCGACGGTGTCGCCAAGCAGCAGGCTGCGGTCGAGCTGGCGCTGATACTGGCCGCTGCCCAGTTGCGCCAGCGCGTAGGCATTGCCGGCCATCGCACCGAGATAGGCCTGGCCCTGCACCTGGCGGTTGCGGCTGCGGTCCAGGCTGCCGGCATCGCTGGCGCGGCTCTCGCCGAAAGCGACGCCGGCGACGAGGTGGTCGTTCAGGCGCAGGTCCTGGCCCATCAGCCAGCCATCGAGTTGGAACTCGCTGCCGGCGAAGCTGCCCTGCCCGGTCTCGCCCAGGCGCTGGCTCCAGGCGCCGACCGCGCGCGGTCGTTCGACCAACGTGTCGAAGCGGCTGGACAGCGCGCGCCGCTGCAGGTCCATGGTGTCGAAGGTCATCGCGGTGGCCGCGGCGTGCGCCTCGCCGGACAGGCTGCGCAGCGTCGCCGACGCCGCCGCCACGCTCGGCGACTGCTGCACTGCGCCGGCCGCCTTAAGCAGGGCGCCGTCGACCGTGGCCGGGTCGTGGCTCAGCTGCGTGTTGAGCTGCGCGAACGCCGCATCCACGCGCGTCGCCGACGCCAGAGTGGCCGCAGTGATGTTGCCGAAACTGGCCGCGGCGGCGGTGACGCTCAGCGACTGCACGGTGATCGAGGCGCTGGTGGCGTCGTAGGACAGGAACGAGGTCAGGAACACGTTCGACGGCGTGGTCACCGAGGCGAACGTGCCGGTGAGCCCGCCGTTGGCCTCCAGCACCCTGTACGCGGTGTTGTTGACCACGTAGTCGCGCTTGCCCAGCACGTACAGCGAACCGCCCTGCAGGACGGCGCTGCCGCCGACCGAGAGCTTGTCGCCGACCAGCAGGGCCAGCCGGCCGTTGCTGCTCTGCACGTAGTTGCCGCTCAGGCTCAGGGTGGCCGCGCCGACCTGGAAGGTGCCGGCATTGGCGACGCTGCCGCCGAGCGCGCCGGTGCCGACGAAGGTGGCGCCATTGCTGATCGCCACGTTCGAGCTGCCCAGGCTGGCCGCGCTGAGCGTGCCGCCCTGCACCTGGGTGTCGCCGCTGTAAGTATTCTGGGTGCCGCTCAGGGTCAGCGTGCCGCTGCCCTGCTTGATCAGGCCACCGCTGCCGGCGATGTCGTTGGCCCAGGTCGAACTGCCGGTGAACCCCACGGTCACGTCGCCCCAGTCGAAGCGGCCAGGTCCCTGCACCGCCTTGCCGACGTTGAGCAGGCCGTAGCCGAAGGTCGCGTCCACGCCCGGCGTGCCCAGGTCGGTGGCGGTGCCGAGCAGGGTCTGCCGGACCAGGTCGTTGGTGAAATACGGGAAGGCCTGCCAGACCAGCGCCGCCGCACCGGACACCAGCGGCGCCGCGAACGAGGTGCCGCTGCCGTAGTAGTAGTCGGGGTTGCTGGCGGAGGTGGCCTTGGGATCGACGAACACCTCGGTGCCGGGCGCGACCAGGCAGTAGCGCATCGCCGCGCCGCAGGCGTTGGAATACGAGGCCAGTTGCGTGCCGGTGCTCGAATCCGTCGCCGCCACCACCAGCCAGCCACGCTCCAGGTCCGCCGCCGGCAGGGTGCCGTTGGGGCCGGACTTGCTGGGCAGCGAAGCGATGTCCGAGGGCGTGGACTTGGATTCGTTGCCGGCGGCGAACACCACCAGGCCACCGTTGCCGATCACGAACGGGCGGTACTCGGCGGCGATGGCGTTGGTCGAGTTCAGGTCGGTCCAGTAGATGCCGCCCCAGGAGTTGTTCATCACCTTGACGCCGGCATTGATCAGGTCCTGGTGGACCTGGGTCAGGCCCAGCCCGCCACTGACCTGGTTGCCGCTGCCGCTGCCGTCGTCCTTGGGCGGGGTATCGGCAATGATGCGTGCGGACACGATCTGCGCGCCCGGCGCGATGCCGCCCGGCCACTGCCCGACCGACTTGCCCGCCGCCAGTTGCGCCACGGTGGTGCCGTGGCCGTCGACGTCGTCGACCTTGGTGTTGTTCTGGCTCGGATCGACGTAGATCAGGTTCGACACCACCCGCCCGGCCAGCGCCGGATGGTTGCGGTTGACGCCGGTGTCGACCACGCCGATGCGGTAGCCGCTGCCGTCGTAGCCGGCGCTGTGCGCGGCCAGCGTATTGGTCAGGGTCAGATGCGCGTCGAACGCCGGCTGCGGCGGCGGTGGCGAGGTCGGAGGCGGTGACGTCGGCGGCGGAGGGGGCGGCGGCGGCGGTGGGGGCGGAGGCGGCGAGGTCGGCGGCGGACTGCCATGGACCAGATTGCCGCCACCGCCACCGCCGCCACCGCACGAGGTCAGCGCAACCGCTACCGCGGCCGCCAGCAGCGACCGTGCCATCAATGCCCGCATGTTCTTCCCCTCTACCTTGATCTGCCGCACCGACCGGTGCCATTCCATTCATCGGCCGTCGGCGACGGCGATGACCCACGCCAATCTACACCGAAACAGCGTTCGCGAAACGGCCACCCCAGGCACCTGCGATTGGCAGAACCCGCGCCGCGGCCGATAATCGGAAAACCACTTTCGTAAGGGTTTGCCATGACCGAGATCGTCATCGCCGCGGCCAAGCGCACCGCCATCGGCGCGTTCCTGGGCCAGTTCAACGGCGTACCCACGCCGACGCTGGGCGCCGCGGCCATCCGCGCCGCGCTGGAGCAGTCCGGCATCCCCGCCGCGGATGTCTCCGAAGTCATCATGGGCTGCGTGCTGCCGGCCAATCTCGGCCAAGCTCCCGCCCGCCAGGCCGCGCGCGCGGCCGGCGTGCCCGACGGCACCGGCGCCACCACCATCAACAAGGTCTGCGGCTCGGGCATGAAGGCAGTGATGCTCGGCCACGACCTGATCAAGGCCGGGTCGGCCAGCATCGTCGTCGCCGGCGGTATGGAGTCGATGAGCAACGCGCCGCACATGCTGCCGAACTCGCGCACCGGCAACCGCTACGGCAACTTCCAGGCGGTCGACCACATGGCCTGGGACGGCCTGACCAATCCCGACGACGGCCAGGCGATGGGCGTGTTCGGCGAGGCCACCGCGGAGAAGTTCGGCTTCAGCCGCAAGGACCAGGACGCGTTCGCGATCGAATCGGTGAACCGCGCGCAGGCCGCGCAGCGCGATGGCGCCTTCGCTGCGGAAATCGTCCCCGTGACCGTCGCCACCCGCAAGGGCGAGGTGCAGGTCGACAGCGACGAGCAGCCGGGCAAGTCCGACGTGACCAAGATCCCGGCGCTGAAGCCGGCGTTCAAGAAGGACGGCACGGTCACCGCGGCCAGTTCCTCGAGCATCTCCGACGGCGCCGCCGCGCTGGTGCTGCTGGGTGCCGACGAGGCCGCGCGCCGCGGCGTCGCGCCGCTGGCGCGGATCGTCGGCCACGCGACCTTCTCGCAGGCGCCGGAATGGTTCACCACCGCACCGGTCGGCGCGATCCGCAAGCTGCTCGATCAGGTGGGCTGGAGCCTGGACCAGGTCGACCTGTTCGAGATCAACGAAGCCTTCGCCGTGGTGGCCATGGTGCCGATCAAGGAACTGGGCCTGGACCATGCCAAGATCAACGTCCAAGGCGGTGCCTGTGCGCTCGGCCATCCGATCGGCGCCTCCGGTGCGCGCCTGCTGGTGACATTGCTAAATGCGTTGCGCAGCCGTGGCGGCCGCCGCGGAATCGCGACCCTGTGCATCGGGGGTGGCGAAGCGACAGCGGTCGCCATCGAATTGATTTGACTGGAATTAACCCCTGAAACACAAAAATGAATGCGCGTGCGCTTGACAGCCGACTTTGGCTTGTCATCATGTTGAGGGCGCGCATTCGCGCGTTGCCTAACTAAACGACGAGGATAGACACAATGAGCATCAACAAGCTGCTGATCGCAATGGCCCTGGGCCTGGCCCTGGCCGCGTGCTCGAAGCAGGAGCAGGCCCAGGACGCCGCGCAGTCGGCTAACGAAGCCGCCACCGACGCCCAGGCTGCTGCCGACCAGTCGGCTGCCGCCGGCGCCCCGACCGCCGACGCCTCTCAGGCTGCTGCCGACACCGCCGCGACCGCCGCCAACACCGCTGCCGACGCTTCGGCCGCTGCCGCCGCTGCCCCGACCGATGCCGCTGCCGACAAGGCTGCCGACACCGCCAAGGCTGCGGAAGACACCGCCGACAAGGCCAAGGACGCTGCTCAGGAAGCCAAGAAGTAATCACTTCTTGCTTTTTGCAGTCCTGAAAGAGCCGCTGGTCCGCCAGCGGCTTTTTCTTTGCCTGGCGATTGGCGGGTGCGACGACGAATGGGTGCGATCGGCACCGCACCGCGCTGCTGCCTCCGGGCGATCGCAATAGCGGCGCTATCACGCCGCGACGCGCGCAGACGCCACAGCGCTGCGCGCCCGGTGTCGTTGCACACGCCCCCCGCGGCACATGCCGCGCACGCACCCACGCCAACGTGAGGTTGCCGCTCCGCCGCGATGCAGGCGCCCACGCACGCACTGCGCGACACGTGGCAAATCTCCCCGCAGGCTGGGGCATGGCGGGCCCGGCTCGCCGACACTGCTATCGGGAATCGCGTACCGCCTTCGCGCCGGCGCACCAAGTACCGCGAATCGGCCGATGAAGATTTCGACCGCTCTGTCCACCCGTGAACGCATGGCGCGCGCATGACAGGACGCGCTGGGCCCGTCCCACGCCACACGTCCCTCCCTGCGCCGCCATCCTGAACACTTGCCCGCGCGCCTTGACGCAGGCTGCATGCGCGCCCGCCTAGGCTGCGCCGCGTCACCCACCCGTGGACGGAGAAGCCGCATGAACAAGACCCCGATCGTGGCCCTGCTGGGCGCCCTCGCACTGGCCGGCTGCCAGGGTCCCGAATCGCAGCAGGCGCAACGCGACGCCAAGGTCGCGGCCGAGCAGACCGGCGAAGCCGCCAAGGAGGCCGCGGGCCAGGTCGCGCAGACCGGGCGCGAGGTCGCCGCCGACGCGCGCGACGCCGCGCACCGTGCCGCCAATTCCGAGGCCGTGCAGGACGCCTCGGCGGCGGCCAAGCAAATGGCGGCCGATGCCAGCGAAGCCACCGCGAATGCGGCGCAGAAGGTCGCCGACAAGGCCCGCGAGAACGCCAACGAAGACCCGCACAACGGCGACCGCGAGCGCCATTGAGTCACCTGCCGCTCCCGCACATGCGGGGGCGGCAGCCGCCGTGCAGCGCGTGCCGTGCGCTGTTACGTTCCGGCACGCTTTTTGTGACCCCGGTCCAAGGCTGTTGCGGCGTCACAGTAGAATTTTCCGATGCCGATCCTTCTTCGCGTGCGGGCCAGAACGCGCCTCGCCCTGCTCTTCTCCGCCGCGGTCTTTGTGCTGATCGGCTTTGGCGTGTTCTCCGGGGCGCAACGCGCGATTTCCGACGCCGCGCGCGTCGCCCACACCCACGAAGTGCTGCGCAACATCGACGAGGTGCAATCCACCTTGCTGATGACCGAATCGGCGGTGCGTGGCTACGAGTTGACCGGCAACCAGGCCTATCTCACCACCTATCACGACAGCGCCGAGCGGGTGCCGCGACATCTGGCGCAACTGCGCAAGCTGGTCGCCGACAACCCCGTGCAGATCGCCAACGTGCAGGTGCTGCAGCAACTGGTGAATACGCGCCTGACGCAGATGCAACGGATGCTCGTCGTGTACCAACGCGACGGCCTGGAAGCGCTGCAGCGGGCGATGGCGCCGGACGTCTACCAGAGTTCCACCGCGGTCCGCGACCAGGTGCAGCAGATGACCGACGCGGAACTGCAGTTGTTGCAGAGCCGCGATCGCTCCAGTCAGCGCAGCGCGGACATGCTGCTGGGCCTGGCGCTGGCCGGCATCCCGTTCGGCCTGGGCAGCGTCGGCGTGGTCTATGCGTTGCTGTTCCGCGAACTGCGCAACCGCGCCAACGCCGAGCAGGCCGCCTCGATCGCCAACGAGAAGATGGAAGCGGGCATCCGCGAACTGGAGCGCACCAGTGCCGACCTCAACGCGCTCAGCCGCTACACCGGCCTGCTGCAGAGCTGCGCGGAACCGGCCGAGGCGTTGACGGTGACCGCGCGCCTGCTCGCCGCGCTGATGCCCGACACCGGCGGCAGCGTCTACCTGCTGCGCGCCTCGCGCGACCGCGCCGAGCAGATCGTCAGCTGGGGCCAGCCGCCGGTCGGCAGCGAGCCGGCCGTGGCGCCGCAGGATTGCTGGGCCTTGCGCCGCGACAAGAGCCATTTCGTGCACGCACAGGGCCACGACTCGGCCTGTGCGCACCTGCGCGAGGATCCCTACGCCGCGGGCGCCAGCACCGCCTGCATTCCCCTTTCCGCGCAGGGCACGCAGCTGGGCTTCGTGTTCCTGGCCGGGCGCGGCGCTGGCCCGCTGCCGCGCGTCGCCATCGCCGAGGCCGCCGCCGAGCAGCTGTCGCTGGCGCTGAGCAACCTGCGCCTGCGCGAGTCGCTGCGCCTGCAGTCGATCCGCGACCCGCTCACCGGCCTGTTCAACCGGCGCTACCTGGAAGAATCGCTCAACCACGAACTGGCCCGCTGCGGGCGCCGGCAGATGCCGCTGTCGCTGCTGATGCTGGACGTGGACCACTTCAAGCAGTTCAACGACCTGCACGGCCATGGCGGCGGCGACAGCCTGCTGGCCGCGGTCGGGCAGATGCTGTCGACGCGGCTGCGCGGCGAAGACATCGCCTGCCGCTACGGCGGCGAAGAGTTCACGGTGATCCTGCCGGAGACCGACACGGAACAGGCGCAGGCCATCGCCGAACAGATCCGCAGCGCCGCCCAGCAACTGAGCGCCAGCGTGGACGGCAAGGCGCTGCCGGCGGTGACCATGTCGCTCGGCGTGGCCAGCTATCCGCGCGACGGCGTGGTCGCCACCACCCTGCTGCGCAAGGCCGACGCGGCGCTGTACCGGGCCAAGCGCTGCGGCCGCAACCAGGTGCAGGCCTACGACCCGTCGCTGGACGGCATGGGCTGAACCGGCGGCCGCGACACGCCCAGCCGCCGTTTTGAAGAAAGCGTCACAAAACCGACGCGATAGAGCGGCGATAGTCGCGCTTCCCCCGACTGGAGACGACAGCCCATGTCCATCTGGAAAGACCAGGGTCCCGCGCGCAAGGATGGCCTGCCGCCCGTTCCCGGCAACGGCGCATTGCCGCCGGAGCCGCGCCCGCCGGGCGACGCCGCCCCCGGCGAACCGCTCGCCGCGGTCGCCGCCGCCGCGCCTGCGGCCCGCGCACCCGCGCCCGCCCCGGCCGCGAAGGAATCGCTGATCGCCGCCGACATCAGCATCGAAGGCAAGATCGAGGGTACCGGCCACATCCGCATCGCCGGCAAGTTCAAGGGCGACGTCAACGTGCAGGGCGATCTCACCATCGAGACCGGCGCCAAGCTCAGTGGCGGCGTGCGCGCCGACAAGGTGGTCATCGCCGGCGAGCTGGAGGGCAACATCGAATCGGCCTCGCGGGTGGAGCTGCTCGCCTCCGGCGCACTGATCGGCGACGTCAAGGCCGGCTCGCTGACCGTGGCCGCCGGCTCGCGCATGCGCGGCCAGGCCGACTTCGGCTGGGACGACGACAAGCACGCCCGCAAGGGCGGCAAGCCCGCGGAGTCCGACGCCGGCGCATGAGCAGCCCGCGTCCCGGCAGTCCGGGGACGACCCGGACCTGCCCGCACTGCAAGGCCACCATCCTCGAAAGCGCCAGCGTCTGCCCGGCGTGCAAGCACCACCTGCGCTTCGATTCGGCGGTGCTGCAGCAGTCGGCGCCGTCGGCGTTGGTGCCGCTGCGGGTGGAGGGCAGCATCCGCCATCCGGACGACGGCAGCGCCTGGGAATACACCGTGCTGGTCAGCATCCGTAACGGCCGCGGCGAGGAGATCAAGCGCCAACTGGTCGGCGTCGGCGCCATGCTCGACGGCGAGGAGCGCAGCTTCACCCTGTCGGTCGAGGCGACGCCGGTGCGGGGTGGGAAGCGCGGGAGGCATTAGCGCCTTCGGCGCTGGGATTGGGGATTGGGGATTCGCGGGAGCCTAGCCCCTCTCCCACCGGGAGAGGGGTTGGGGTGAGGGTACGGCTGCGCGCCGCCTGTGGTGCTGCACTTGCTGTGCGGTTGCGCTGGCCGTCGTACCCTCATCCGCCCCTTCGGGGCACCTTCTCCCGAGGGGAGAAGGGAGCGCCAGCCAGTCGGTTCCGAGTTGGCGAGGGCGCGATGGGCGACATGCCGCACGCCCATGGCATTGCAGACGCCTAGCCCCTCTCCCGCCGGGAGAGGGGTTGGGGTGAGGGTACGGGCGCAGCCACGTACAGTCAGAACGACATGGCGCACGGTCGCACCCTCATCCGCCCCTTCGGGGCACCTTCTCCCGGAGGGAGAAGGAGTTGCCGGCCCGTTTCCTTCCAGCGCATGAGGGCGCCATGGGCTGCCATGCCGCGCATCTAAAGCACCGTAGAAGCCTAGCCCCTCTCCCGCCGGGAGAGGGGTTGGGGTGAGGGTACGTCCGCGCGATGCCGGTGATCGCTGCACTTGCTGTGCGGTTGCGCTGGCTGTCGTACCCTCATCCGCCCCTTCGGGGCACCTTCTCCCGAGGGGAGAAGGGAGCGCCAGCCAGTCGGTTCCGAGTTGGCGAGGGCGTGATGGGCGACATGCCGCACGCCTACGGCAAGGCGCGCGCCAGCAGTTCCTCGACCGGCACACCCGTCTCCAGCGTGCCGAAGGCCAGGCCGTGCGCGCCGGCCAGGCGGCTGCGTACGAAGCTCGCGGCTGCCGGGCTGGCGCTGCGCAGCAGCACCGCCGCCTGCAGGGCCAACGTCAGGCGTTCGGCCAACTGGCGCGCGGTGTACTCGTCGGTGGACGCGGCGCCACTCAACGGCGGGCGCAATGCGTTCACCGCTGCGTCGTAGGCCGGATCGGTGCCGGCCGCCGTCTCCAGCTCCGCCAGCACCGCAGCCGCGCTGGCGGGTTCGCGCGCCAGCGCGCGCAGCACGTCCAGGCACTGGATGTTGCCGCTGCCCTCCCAGATCGAATTCAGCGGTGCCTGCCGGTACAGCCGCGGCAGGATCGACTCCTCGACATAGCCGGCGCCGCCCAGGCATTCCTGCGCCTCGTTGACGAAGGCCGGCGCGCGCTTGCACAGCCAGTACTTGCCCAGCGCGGTGGCGATGCGCGCGAACGCCGCTTCCGACGCGTCGGTGTCGGCCGCGTCCACCGCGCGCGCCACGCGCAGCGCGAACGCGGTGGCGGCTTCGGATTCGAGCGCCAGATCGGCCAGCACGTTGCGCATCAGCGGCTGCTCGACCAGGCGCTTGCCGAACGCGATGCGATGCCGCGTGTGGTGCAGCGCCTGCGCGAGGGCCATGCGCATCTGCGCGGCGGCGGCGAGCATGCAGTCGAGCCGGGTCAGCATCACCATGCCGATGATCCGCGCCACCCCGCGTCCCTCCTCGCCGACGCGCTGCGCCCAGGCACCGGCGAATTCCACTTCGCTGGACGCGTTGGACCAGTCGCCCAGTTTGTCCTTCAGCCGCATCAGCTGCAGCGCGTTGAGGCTGCCGTCGGGCAGGCGCCGCGGCAGCAGGAAGCAGGTCAGGCCACCCGGCGCCTGCGCCAGCACCAGGAAGCCGTCGGACATCGGCGCGGAGAAGAACCACTTATGCCCGACCAGGCTGTACGCGCCGGCGTCGTCCAGCGGCGTGGCGATGGTGGCGTTGCTGCGCACGTCCGAGCCGCCCTGCTTCTCGGTCATGCCCATGCCCAGGGTGATGCCGGCCTTGTCGGCGATCGGCACATCGCGCGGGTCGTAGTGCGGCGCGGCGGCCTTGTCGGCCCATTCGCGCAAGCCCGGGTCCCGGCGCAGCACCGCGACCGCGGCGTGGGTCATGGTCAGCGGGCAACTGGTGCCGGCTTCGGCCTGGTGGTGCAGATAGCTCAGCGCCGCGCGCGCCACGTGCGCACCCGGCTGCGGGGCATGCCAGGACAGCCCCGCCACGCCATGGCGCTTGGCCGCGTCCAGCAACTGGTGATAGGCCGGATGGAACTCGACCGTGTCGATGCGGTGACCGTAGCGGTCGTGCGTGCGCAGCCGCGGACGGTCGCGATTGGCGTCGAAGCCGAGCCGGTACAGCGTGTCGCCGGCGAGCGCACCGTACTGCGCCAGCGCCGCGGCAAAGGCGTCGGCGCCTTCGCGTGCGCTGGCGGCGCGCAGCACCGCGTCGTCGGCCCACAGATCGCGCGGTTCGAACGGCGGCGGCTGGTTGTCGACCGTATGCGTGGCGAACGCCGGCAGGTCCGTGTGCATGCATCTCCCTCCCAGAAGCGCTTGGCGCATTGTGGCCGATCCGTCGCGCCGCCGCGAACGCGCATGGCGGATTCTCATCTCCTGCACACCGGCTTGGACACAGTGGCGGCCATGCCGAATGCCGCTTCCCAGGACCTGGTGGTGCTGCGCCCGGAAGGGCTGTACTGCCCCGCCGGCGACTTCCATATCGATCCCTGGCGGCCGGTGCCGCGTGCGGTCATCACCCACGGCCATGGCGACCATGCGCGCTCGGGCATGGGCGAGTACCACTGCGCCGCCGCCGGCCTGCCGATCCTGCGCTGGCGACTGGGCGAGCAGGCCTATCGCGCCTACGACTACGGCACCCGCTTCACGCTGGGCCGGGCGCAGGTCTCGCTGCATCCGGCCGGGCATGTGCTCGGCTCGGCGCAGGTGCGCATCGAGGTGGATGGCGAGGTCTGGGTGGCCTCGGGCGACTACAAGCGCCAGCCCGATCCGACCTGCGCACCGTTCGAGGTGGTGCGTTGCGATACCTTCATCACCGAGGCCACGTTCGCCCTGCCGGTGTACCGCTGGCCGGACACCAGCGATGTGGCGCGCGAGATCGTCGCCTGGCGCCGCGAGTGCGGCGCGCGCGGCGAGGCCGCCGTGCTGTTCTGCTACGCGCTGGGCAAGGCGCAGCGCGTGCTCGCCGAACTGCAGCCGTGGGACGACCAGCCGGCGCTGCTGCACGGCGCGGTGGCGGCCGGCGTGGCGGTGTACCGCGAGGCTGGCGTGGCGATGCTGGACACGCGCACGGTGTCCGAGCTGGACAAGCGCGCCGACTACGCCGGGCAGTTGGTGCTGGCGCCGCCGTCGGCCGCCGGCAGCCCGTGGCTGCGCCGTTTCCGCCACGCGCAACTCGGCTTCGCCTCGGGCTGGATGCGACTGCGCGGCAACCGCCGCCGCCGCAACTACGACCGCGGCTTCGTCGTGTCCGATCATGCCGACTGGCCCGATCTGCTGCGCACCATCGACGAAACCGGCGCACGTCGCGTGATCGCCACCCACGGCAACACCGACGCGATCATCCGCGCACTCAACGAACGCGGCGTCGCCGCCGAGGCGTTCCGCACCGACTACGGTGGCGAAGAATGAAACGCTTCGCCGCGCTGTATCGGCAACTGGACCAGAGCACCGCGACGCTGGACAAGCGCGCCGCGCTGGTCGCGTATTTCGAGCAGGCGCCGCCGGCCGATGCGGCTTGGGCGATCTGGCTGCTCAGCGGCGGCAAGCTGCGACGCATCGCCAACACCCGCGAACTGCGCGAGTGGATCGCGCAGGAAAGCGGCCTGCCCGGCTGGCTGGTGGACGACAGCTACGACCACGTCGGCGATCTCGCCGAGACCCTGACCCTGCTGCTCGACGATCCGGCGGAAACGCCGGACCCGGCGCCGCTGCGCGACTGGATCGAAGACCGCCTGATGCCGGTGGCCGCGCAGGACGACGCCGCGCGCCGCGCCGCGGTCGTGGCCGGCTGGCGCAGCCTGGCCTTCGACGAACGCCTACTGTTCAATAAGCTGCTGACCGGCGCGCTGCGCGTGGGCGTGTCGCAGCGGCTGGTGCAGCAGGCGCTGGCGGCGATGTCCGGGATCGACATCGCGCGCATCGCCCAGCGCATGCTCGGCGCGTGGTCGCCGACGCCGCAGGCGTTGGAACAGTTGCTGTCCGACGAGGTGCTGCCCAGCGACCGCCAGCAGCCCTACCCGTTCTTCCTCGCCTCGCCGCTGGAAGCCGAGGCCGCCACGCTCGGCGCGCTCGACGATTGGCTGCTGGAATGGAAGTGGGACGGCATCCGCCTGCAACTGATCCGCCGCGACGGCGAGGTGGCGCTGTGGTCGCGCGGCGAGGAACGCCTGGACGGGCGTTTCCCGGAGATCGAAGCGGCCGCGGCGACGCTGCCGCGCGATGCGGTGATCGACGGCGAACTGCTAGTCTGGCGCGACGGCGACACCGCGCCGCTGCCGTTCACCGCGCTGCAGACCCGCATCCAGCGTCGCAAGCCAGGTGCCAAGACCCTGGCCGACACGCCGGCACGCGTGCTCGCCTACGATTTATTGGAACTGGACGGCCAGGACCTGCGCGAGCAGCCGCTGCAGCAGCGCCGCGCGCAGCTGCAGGCATTGCTGGAGGCGCACGCCGATCCGCGCCTGACCTTGTCGCCGCAGGTGCAGGCCGCAACCTGGGAGCAGGCAGCAGCGCTACGCGAGGATTCCCGCGAGCGCGGCGTGGAAGGATTGATGCTCAAGCGCGCCACCTCGCCCTACCAGTCCGGTCGCCGCCGTGGCGACTGGTGGAAATGGAAGGTCGCGCCGCTGACCATAGACGCGGTGCTGCTGTACGCGCAGGCCGGCCACGGCCGGCGCAGCACGCTGTACACCGACTACACCTTCGGCCTGTGGGACGGCGAGCAACTGGTGCCGGTGGCCAAGGCGTACTCCGGGCTGGACGACAGCGAGATCCTGGCGCTGGACCGCTGGATCCGCGCGCACACCACCGAGCGCTTCGGCCCGGTGCGCGCGGTGACGCCGTATCAAGTGTTCGAGCTCGGCTTCGAGGCGGTGAATCGCAGCAGCCGGCACAAGTCCGGGATCGCCGTGCGCTTCCCGCGCATCCTGCGCTGGCGCCACGACAAGCCGTTCGCCGAGGCCGACCGCTTGACCACGCTGCAGGCGCTGGCGCGATGAGCGCAGCGGCGGCGCGCCGGCGCCCGGCCGATGCGCCGCTGTACGCCTGGTTCGCGCAGCAGGGCTGGCAACCGTTGCCGTTCCAGCGCGCGCTATGGCGGCATTACCTGGACGGCGGTTCCGGGCTGCTGCACACGCCCACCGGCAGCGGCAAGACCCTGGCCGCGTTCGGCGGCCCCTTGCTGGAGGGCCTGCGTGCGCAGGCCGCGGCAGCCACCAGGAAGCCCGCACGCGGCGGCAGTAACGCCAGCGCCGCGGCCAAGGCCGCCAAAACCGCCACGTCGCCGCGCGCGCGCCGGCAGGCGCAGCGCGATCTGAAAGTGCTATGGATCACCCCCTTGCGCGCGCTCGCCGCCGACACCGTGCGCGCGCTGCGCGAACCGGCGCAGGCGCTGGGCCTGGACTGGCAGATCGGCCTGCGCACCGGCGATGCCAGCGCGCGCGACAAGCGCCTGGCGCGCAGCGGCAAGCTCGACGTGCTGGTGACCACGCCCGAATCGCTGGCGCTGCTGCTGTCCTATCCCGACACCGCGCCGCAACTGGCGACGCTGCGCTGCGTGATCGTCGACGAGTGGCACGAGCTGCTCGGCAACAAGCGCGGCGTGCTGCTGCAGCTGTGTCTGGCGCGGCTGCGCGGCTGGGCACCGGCGCTGCGCACCTGGGGCCTGTCGGCCACGCTCGGCAACCTGGACGAGGCACGCGACGTGCTGCTGCCGCATCTGCCGCAGGCGCCGATCGTAGCCGGAGTCAAGCCGCGCACGCTGACCCTGGAAACGCTGGCGCCGGCGGTCGGCGAGCGCTTCCCCTGGGCCGGTCACCTGGGTCTGGCGCAGTTGCCGCGGGTACTGGAAAAACTCTTCGCGGTGCGCACCAGCCTGCTGTTCACCAACACCCGCGCGCAGGCCGAGCTGTGGCACCAGGCGCTGACCTCGGTGTGGCCGGAAGAGGCGCACACCCTGGCCCTGCACCACGGTTCGCTGGACCCGGCGCTGCGCAGCGCTGCGGAACAAGGCCTGCGCGATGGCAGCCTGCGCTGCGTGGTGGCGACCTCGAGCCTGGACCTGGGCGTGGACTTCCCGGCCGTCGATCAGGTGCTGCAAGTCGGCAGCCCCAAGGGCGTGGCGCGGCTGCTGCAGCGCGCCGGCCGTGCCAAGCACCGCCCCGGCGAGGCAGGACACGTGCTGTGCGTGCCCTCGCACGCGCTGGAACTGGTCGAGTACGCCGCCGCGCGCCGCGCCATCGCCCACGGCCGCATCGAATCGCGGCCCTCGCCGCGGCTGTCGCTGGACGTGCTGGCCCAGCACTGCATCACCTGTGCGCTGGGCGGCGGCTTCGAGGCCGACGCGCTGTACGCCGAAGTGCGCGGGACAGCCGCCTTCGCCGCGCTGGATGCGCCGACCTGGCAGGCGGTGCTGGAGTTCGTCGTGCAGGGCGGACGCGCACTGGCGCAGTACCCCGACTACCGCAAGGTGGTGCTGGACGCGGACGGCCTGTACCGCGTGCACGACCGCCGCATCGCCCTGCGCCACCGACTGTCGATCGGCACCATCACCAGCGACGGCAGCGTCGCGGTGCGCTTCCTGCGCGGCGGCCGCCTCGGCGCGGTGGAGGAGCAGTTCGTCGGCCGCCTGCGCCGCGGCGACCGCTTCCAGTTCGCCGGGCGCCTGCTGGAACTGGTGCGGCTGGAGGACATGACCGCCTACGTGCGCCTGGCCAAGGGCGGCGACGGCAGCGTGCCGAAATGGATGGGCGGGCGCATGCCGCTGTCCTCGGAACTGGGCCGCGAGGTGGAGGCGGTGTTCGCCGATCCGCGCGGCGAGGCCGAACTGCGTGCGCTTGCCCCGCTGCTCGGCCTGCAGCGCGCACTGTCGGACCTGCCGGCGCCGCAGCGGCTGCTGGCCGAGCGCGTGCGCGCCCGCGACGGCCAGCACCTGTTCGTGTACCCGTTCGCCGGACGCCAGGTGCACGAAGGCCTGGCCGCGCTGCTGGCGCTGCGCTGGGGCCGACGGCAGCGCAATACCTTCAGCTTCGCCGCCAACGACTATGGTTTCGTACTGTCGCCGGCGGAGGACGCGCCGATCGACGCGGCGCTATTGCGTGAGCTACTGAGTCCGGCGCAGTTGTTCGAGGATCTGCGCGAGAGCCTCAACCTGGGCGAACTGGCGCGACGCCAGTTCCGCGAAATCGCCCGCGTCGCCGGCTTGTTGCCGCCCAGCCTACCCGGCCGCCTGCCGCGCAGCCTGCGCCAGTTGCAAGCCTCCAGCGGCCTGCTGTACGACGTGCTGAGCCGCTTCGATCCCGAGCATCTGCTGCTCGCGCAGGCCGAGCGCGAGGTGCTGCAGGGCCAGATGGAACTGACCCGGCTGGCCGCCACCCTGGACGATTGCGCGGCGCGCGAGCTGGCGCTGCACAACCCACGCAGCCTCACTCCACTGGCGTTCCCGCTGTGGGCCGAGAGCATCCGCGGCCAGCTCAGCACCGAGGACTGGAAGGCGCGGGTGATGCGTGCGGCGGCGCAACTGGAGCAGCGCCATGCGCCCTGAACTGGACTGGCTGCTGGCCGGCGAACCGATGCGCCTGCTCGGCGACCGCGGCCTGTACTGGCCAGCAAGGCGGCGCCTGCTGATCGCCGATCTGCACCTGGGCAAGGCCGACGTCTTCCGCCGCGCCGGCATCGGCCTGCCCAGCGGCGGCACCGCGCTCGACCTGGCGCGGCTGTCGGCTTTGCTGCAGGCGCAGGACGCGGCCGAACTGTGGATCCTCGGCGACGTGCTGCACGGCGCCGCGCCCGATGCCGACTGGCAACGCCAGTGGCATGCGTGGCGCGCGCAGCATCCGCAGTTGCGGGTGGCGGCGATCGCCGGCAACCACGACAGCGCCCTGGCCGGCGCCGGGCTGGACATCGCCCTGCTCGGCACCGAGGTGGAGGACGGCCCGTTCGTGCTACGCCACGATCCGGCCACGGATACGCAGCGCCACGTGCTGTGCGGTCACCTGCATCCGCTGGTCAAGCTGCCCGGCCTGCGGCCGCGCTGGCCGGCGTTCTGGCTGCGCGACGGCATGACGGTGCTGCCGGCGTTCTCGCACTTCACTGCCGGTGTCGCCCCAGTGCTGGCGCCGGGCGAGCGCCTGGTCGCCTGCGTCGAAGGCGCGGCGTTGGCATTGCCGGTGGCGGTGGCGTAGCTCGGGCGCGGCGGTAGCTGGTGGATCGTCGACAGCCCATCGAGGAGCATGACCTTATCCAAGAGCATCACCTTGTGGGAGGGACTTCAGTCCCGACGCGCCCGCTGCCAAGGCGTCGGGGTTGAAGCCCCTCCCACAATGCAAGCGCAATGGATTGCCATCTGTCTGTCGTAGGAGCGGCTTCAGCCGCGACCGCGCTTTGCTGGTAAAACCCGGTCGCGGCCGAAGCCGCTCCTACGGCGGGGCCGTGTGGCGGTGCAACCGCGCGCGCCGGGTCGCGCTCTGTACGCCCGCAGCCGCCGCGGCGAATCGTGGAAGCTGGCTCGCAACCTCGCCCTGCGGCTATACCGGTCGGGTCGAAGCGATGGATCTGGTGCAGCGCGGTGAGGATCTCGTCCTCCTCGGCGGCGATGTCCGTCTCTGCGATCGCGGCCAGCGGCTCGCGCAGGTAACTTCGCCGCCTACGGCACCGACGCGCGCTGCGCCAACGCCTCCTGCAACGCTGCTAGAAACTCCGGCGCCAGCGGCAGCTTGCCGAACCAGCCGTGCTGGGTGCCGCTGAGCACGCGCAGCATGTGCCCGCGGCCGCCGGGCATGCGGCCAGCCGGACGCATGCCGACGTCGCGCAGCCGCGCCGCCAGGTCGCGCTCGGACTGGAACAGCGGGGTCAGCCAGCGGCTCCAGAACTGGTACACCGCCACGTGCGCCTGGCGCTGCGCCTGATAGCGTGCCAGCGCCGTGTCGATGTCCGCGGCGGTGCGCAGGCTCTCGCTCAGCGCCCAGGCATCCATCAGCGCCATGTTGACGCCCTGCCCCAACTGCGGGCTCATCGCGTGCGCGGCATCGCCGGCCAGGACCAGGCGACCGCGGTACCAGTGCCGCTGCACCGCGTCGCGGTAGCTGGCGCGGGCCAGCTGCGCGGGTGCGTCGATCTGCGCCAGGCGTTCGCGCGCCTGCGGCCACAGCTGCGCGATCTCCTCCAGCCACGGCTGCATGCCGCGCGCCTGCCAGGCATCGAACTCGGCGGTCGGCAGGCTCCAGAAGAAACTCACCCGCGGCTCGGCATCGCCGGGGCGGGTGCCCACCGGCAGCAGGCCGATCATCTTGCGCGCGGCCACGTAGCGCTGGCGCAGCTCGTCGGCGAAGGTCCAGTCGCCGCGCGGCAGCAGGCACCACAGTGCGCCCCACGGATACATCCGGTCCAGCCGCGTCGCCTGCACCTGCGCACGCAGCGCCGAGGCCGAGCCGTCGCAGGCGATCACCAGGTCGAACGGCCCGTGCCAGCGGCCGCGCTGGTCCTGCACCCGGCGCAGCGTGTCGTCGATGGCGACGATACGCGTATCGCGCTGCAGCGTGGCGTAGCCGTCCCAGGCCTGCGCCAGCAGGGCGAACAGGGCGCCGCGCTGCAGGCCCAGCCCGAACAGGCGCGCGTCCAGGTCGCGGTAGCGCATGTCCATCACCGCGCGTCCGCACGGGGTCTCGCCATAGAGGCGGTGCACCGGCGCACCATAGGCCAACGCCTGCTCCAGCAGGCCGATCCGCCACAGCACCTGCAGGCCGGTCGGCTGCAGCAGGAAGCCGGCACCGACCGGCCCGGGTTGCGTCGCGCGCTCGAACACCTGCACGCGGTGCCCGTCGCGCGCCAGCAGCAGCGCCAGCGTCTGGCCCGCCGTGCCGTAACCGACGATCCCGATCTGCAGTCCTTGCTTCATTGCGTCCACCGCCTGCCGACGCCGACACCACGGCGTCTCCCATAAAAAACCCCGCCGAAGCGGGGTTCAAGGCACAACCGAGTCAACGCGAGCGCTTACTCGACCGGCGTGATATTCGAGGCCTGCGCGCCCTTCGGACCCTGGGTCACGTCGTAGCTGACACGCTGTCCTTCCTGCAGGCTGCGGAAGCCCTTGGAGTTGATCGCGGAGAAGTGCGCGAACACATCGGCGCTACCGTCTTCCGGAGAAATAAAACCAAATCCCTTGGCGTCGTTGAACCACTTGACGGTACCGTTCGGCATGGTGATGCGAGACCTTTTGCAGTGAATGGGTGGTGGTTGTGCGGCAGCCGCACCGGCGGAGTATGCAAAGCTTGCGCAGCGAAGACAATCACCCGCGCGCCAGTTCCCCCACCAGCTCCGGCAGCCCGACCGAGGCCGCCTCGACATTGGCCAGCACCTCGGCCAGGGTGATCTCCTCGGCGTCGCCGCAGCCGGCCGCCCAGTTGGCCACGATCGCCAGGCAGGCGTAGTCCAGGCCCAGCTCGCGTGCCAGCCCGGCTTCGGGCATGCCGGTCATGCCGACCAGGTCGCAACCGTCGCGGCGCAGCCGCGCGATCTCGGCGATGGTTTCCAGGCGCGGCCCCTGCGTGGCGGCATAGCAGCCACCGTCGACCAGGGCGGTGCCGGTGACGCGCGCGGCGGCGAGGATCTTGCTGCGCAGCAGCGGCGAATACGGATGGCCGAAATCCACGTGCAGCACCTCGCTGCCCGGCTCTTCGCACAGGGTGGAGATGCGCCCCCAGGTGTAGTCGATGAGCTGGTCCGGACAGGCCAGCACGCGCGGGCCGAAGCGTTCGGTGATGCCGCCGACGGTGTTGAGCGCCAGCACCCGGGTGGCGCCGATCTGCTGCAACGCAGCAAGGTTGGCGCGGTAGTTGATCTTGTGCGGCGGCAGCGAATGGCCTTCGCCATGGCGGGCCAGGAAGGCGACGCGGTGGCCGAGCAGCGTGCCGACCCGCACCGGGCCGGAGGGCGCGCCGTAGCGCGTTTCGACCTCGTGGGTCTGCACGTCGTCGAGCTGCGCGAGCTTGTAGACGCCGGTGCCGCCGATGACGGCCAATGCGATGTTGTCCATGCGGATCCTCGAACGAAAGGGACGCGTGCGCCGGCGGTGTGCGCCGGCAATGGGCAGCGGAGCGGCGAGACTGGCTCGCTTACCCGCTTACTCCTTCATCGCGTAGATCGCCGGCAGGTTGCGCAGGGCCTCGTTGACGTCCATGCCGAAGCCGAACACGTAGCGGTCCGGCACCTCGACGCCGATGTAGTCGGCGCTCACCCCGGGCACGCAGCGGTCGTGGCGCTTGACCGTCAGCGCGGCGATGCGCACGTCGGTGGCGCCCTGCTCCAGGCACCACTCGCGCACCGCCTTCAGGGTCAGGCCTTCGTCGAGGATGTCGTCGAGCAGCAGCACGCGGCGGCCGTACAGCGCGGTGGCCGGGCGGTGCTTCCACACCAGCTCGCCGCCGACGGTCTCACCGCGGTAGCGGGTGGCGTGCAGGTAGTCCAGCTGCAGGTCCTGGCCGCGGCTGCCCAGTTCCAGCGCCAGCTGGCCGGCGAACGGCAGCGCGCCGTGCATGATGGTCAGGTAGACCGGGATTTCGCCGCGGTAGTCGGCGGCGATGGAGTCGGCCATGTGGGCGATGGCCTGGTCGATGCGGGTGCGATCGACCAGCAGGTCGGCCTGGGCCAGGGCCTGGGCGATGGTGAGAGTGGACATCAGGCGGTTTTTCCGAAGGTGGAGAGCAGATGGGATTGGGTGTGGCCATAGCGGGCGTCGGCCAGCAGGCCGTCCCAGCCGAGGCCGCCGCGGCCGATCAGGCCGAGCAGCGCGGCGGTGTTGAGCGGGCGGTCGCGCACGGCCTGCAGCGATTCGTCGACCAGTTCCGGGTGGCAGACCAGGACCACGTCGCAGCCGGCGTCCAGGTGCGCGGTGACCCGTGCGGCGACGCCGCCGGCGGCGAACGAGGCGGCCATGCCGATGTCGTCGGAGAACACCACGCCGCGGAACCCCAGGTCGTGGCGCAGGATCTGCTGGATCCAGCGCGACGAGTAGCCGGCCGGCTCCGGCGCCACCTGCGGATAGACCACGTGCGCCATCATCACCGCATCGGCACCGGCGGCGATGCCGGCGGCGAACGGCACCAGGTCTTCCTGGCGCAGGGTCTCCAGCGGACGCGGGTCCTCGACGTTGTCGACGTGGGTGTCCTCGAGCACGGTGCCGTGGCCGGGGAAATGCTTGAGGGTGGCGCCCATGCCGACGCTGTGCATGCCGCGCACGTAGGCCGCGGCGAAGGCGGCGACCACCTGCGGATCGTCGCTGAAGGCGCGGTCGCCGATGGCGCGGTTGCCGCGGGCCAGGTCCAGCACCGGGGCGAAGCTCAGGTCGACGCCGCTGGCGCGGATCTCGCTGGCCATCAGCCAGGCATGCTGTTCGGCCAGTTCCAGTGCAGCGGCGGGATCGCGCGCGTACAACGCGCCGAAGCCCTGCAGCGGCGGCAGCGCGCTGTAGCCCTCGCGGAAGCGCTGCACGCGCCCGCCCTCCTGATCCACGCAGATCAGCAGCGGTCGCGGCGTCGCGGCGCGGATCGCCGCGCTCAGCTCGGTCACCTGCGCGCGCGAGGCGAAATTGCGTTTGAACAGGACCACGCCGGCCACCGCATCGTGCTGCAGCCAGTCGCGCTCCTGCGCGGTGAGTTCGGTACCGGCAACGCCGATCGCGAGCATGCGGGGGATTCTCCTGCCGGCGCGGTTCAGGCGCCTGTGGGCCGGCATTGTCGCAGATGCCGGCGCTGGCGGCAGGCCGCGACCCTGCCAGCTGACACGTCTCGGTAACGAACGTGCTGAAGATCGGCGCGGGTAGCGCTGCGCCGTGCAATCCGGGCCGGGCCGGGCGGCAGTTCGCCCGGTCCCCGAGCCCAGGCGGCCTTGCGGCCATGGCTGGCGTGGCCCGTGCGGGTGCAGAATGCGGGAGACGCCCCGGCGGGCCGGCATCGGCGCCGGCGGGACGCCCGCGCAACACCGCGGGCCGCCCCTTCGCCACTGGCACTTCGCTATCTAGCGCGCCGCACGCGGCGAATGGGTCCCGCTGTGCCGCACGCGCGCGCCTAGACCGCGCATCCGTCCGGGCCGCAGTCCTGGCCCGCCTGGGCGTCGGCGAGCAAACCGCGCACGGTCGCCGCGATCACCTCCGGCGGCTGCGCGCCCTGCAGCGCCTGGCGTCCATCGATGACGTAGGTGGGCACCGCACGGATGCCCATGGCCTGCGCCTGCTGCAGTTCCGCCTCGATCTCGTCCAGCCCCTCGTCGCCCTGCAGCAGCGCCTGCACCCGTGCCGCCGGCAATCCGCCCGCAGCGCCGGCATCGCACAGCGTCTGCGGGTCGGCCAGATTACGGCCCTCGGCGAAGTGCGCATGGAACAGCGCTTCGGCCACCGCGTCGACATCGCCCTCGCGCGCGGCCAGCCACAGCAGCCGGTGCGCCGGCAGCGTGGTCACCCGCACCTGGCCGCGGCCGAAGTCGAACGGCAGGCCTTCGGCACGCGCGGTGGCCTGGGTCTGCGCCAGGATCTGCTCGGTGCGCGCCGCCCCGCCGAACTTGGCCGCATAGGCCTCGCGCAACGGCACCGGCTCGGTGCCGGCGTCCGGATCCAGCTGATACGGATGCCAGTGGATCTCCAGCGCCGGCGCATCCGCGCCCAGCGACGCAAGACCTTGCTGCAAGCGGCGCTTGCCGATCCAGCACCAGGGGCAGACCACGTCGGACCAGATATCGATGCGCATGAGCGGGGATTGGGGATTGGGGATTCGCAAAAGCATAAGCCCGATTGCTGCGAGAAGCGGGGATTCGGGATTGGGGAGTGGGGATTCGCAAAAGCGGGCCGCGTGCGGCGTTTGGCTTTACGCTTTTACCAATCCCTAGCGTTCCACAACGGCCGCAGGCCGGTCATCCCCACTCCCCAATCCCTGCCACTCGCAGAATGGACAGCTTGCCAGCGCCACGTTGTAGTACCGCGGGTCGTCGGTGACTTCGGCGCCGAGCCAGTCCGGCTTGACGAACGCTTCGTCGGCGCTGTCCAGTTCGATCTCGGCGACGACCAGCCCGGCGTTGTCGCCGAGGAACTCGTCGACTTCCCACAGGTGGCCCTGGTGCTGCACGAGATGCCGGCGCTTGTCGATCAGCCCGCCCACGCACAGCGCCAGCAGCGCGCGCGCATCGTCCAGCGGAATCGGATACTCGAACTCCTGGCGGGTGTGCCCGAGCTCGCGCGACTTGAGGTTGAGGAACGCCGCCTCGCCCTGCACCCGCACCCGCACCGACGCCTTCTGCGCCCCGCTGGCCAGCGCCGCCTGGTCGTTGAGATAGCCCTGCGCCATCGGAATCACGGCATGCGCCGCCGCGCGCCAGCCGTCGCCGGTGACGAGGAATTTGCGTTCGATCTCGATGGCCATGGGAATCGGGAATGGGGAAGGAGAATGGAAAAAGCTTAAACCGCGCGCAGCCGCCGTGACGAATCCCTAATCCCGATTCCCCATTCCCGGCTTTTCAAACACCGCAATGCTCTCCACATGCGCGGTATGCGGGAACATGTCCATCGCGCCGGCGGCCTTGAGCACGAAGCCTTGATCGTTGACCAGATAGCCGGCGTCGCGCGCCAGCGAGCCGGGATGGCAACTGACGTAGACGATGCGCTGGAACTGTTTCAGCGGCAGTTGCTGCAGCACCTCCAGCGCGCCGGAGCGCGGCGGGTCGAGCAGCAGCTTGTCGAAGCCCTGGCGCATCCACGGCGCCTGGCGCTGGTCCTGGGTCAGGTCCGCGGCGAAGAACTGGGCGTTGTCCAGGCCGTTGCGCTGTGCGTTCTCCCGCGCGCGCGCCACCAGCCCGGCGTCGCCTTCCACACCGACCACCTCGCGCACGGTGCGCGCCAGCGGCAGGGTGAAGTTGCCCAGGCCGCAGAACAGGTCCAGCACCCGGTCGCCGGGTTGCGCGTCGAGCAGCGCCAGCGCGTGCGCGATCATCTTCTCGTTGAGCGCGGCATTGACCTGGATGAAGTCCAGCGGCCGGAACGCCAGTTCCACGTCCCACTGCGGCAGCCGGAACGACAGCGGCACGTCCTGCGGATATAGCGGATGCACGCTGTCCACGCCGCCGGGCTGCAGGAAGATGGCGAAGTCGTGTTCCTGGGCGAAGGCGATCAGCGCGTCCTGGTCGCGTGCGCTCAGCGGCTGCATGTGACGAAAGGTCAGCGCCACCGCCGCGTCGCCGGCGATGAACTCGATCTGCGGGATGTCGCGCTTGCCGTCCAGACTTTCGACCAGGTCGGCCAGCGCGGTCACCTTGAAGCCGATCTGCGGGATCACCGTGTGGCACACCGAAAGGTCGGCGACGAAGCGCGGGTCCTGCTCGCGGAAGCCGACCAGGGTCTTGTCCTTCTTTTCCACCCGCCGCACCGAGAAGCGGCCCTTGCGCCGGTAGCCCCAGGGCGCGCCGGTCAGCGCCGGCAGCACGGTCTGCGGGGTCACGTGGCCGATGCGCTCCAGGTTCTCGGTCAGCACCCGCTGCTTGGCGACGATCTGCTGGTCCTCGACCAGGTGCTGCAGCACGCAGCCGGCGCAGACCCCGAAATGCGGACAGCGCGGCGTCACCCGCTGCGGCGAGGCCTGCAGCACCTGCACGGTGCGGGCCTCGTCGAAATGGCGGTTGCGTGCGGTGAGTTCGGCGAGGACGGTCTCGCCGGGCAACGCGCCGGCGACGAAGGCGACCTTGTCGCCCTCGCGGCGGGCGACGCCGCGGCCGTCGTGGCTGAGGTCGGCGATGTCGGTCTGGAAGGGCGTGCGGTCGAGACGGTTTCTGGATCGGGCCACGTGGCAACAGGCTGCGGGCGGAAAAGGGCCGCCATTGTCGCAGATGGACCGGGCCGGGACCGGCTTGCGATTGCCGCGCCGGCGAGGCAAAGTGGCGCGACGCACGCGCGCCGCCGCGCGGGATGCGAACACGCCGCATGGAGGCATAGCATGGCATCGATCCAGGACCCGGTAACGCGACTGCTGCTCGTCGAAGACGACCCGATCAGCCGCGCCTTCTTCGACGCGACACTGCAGTCGCTGCCGGCCCAGGTGGACCTGGCCGACTCGGTCGCCAGCGCCCTCGCCCGCGCGCAGACGCAGGCGCACGACCTCTGGCTGATCGACGCCAACCTGCCCGACGGCAGCGGCAGCGAGCTGCTGCACCAGTTGCAGCGGCAATGCCCCGGCACCCTCGGCCTGGCGCATACCGCCGACGCCAGCGCCACGGTCCGCGCGCAGTTGCTCGACGCCGGCTTCGCCGACGTGCTGCTCAAGCCGCTCAGCACCGAACGGCTGCTGCAATCGGTGCGCCGGCTGCTCGCCCGCGGCCGCCTCGGCGGCACGCCCGGGAGCGCCGAGCCGACCCTGGACTGGGACGAGACCACCGCGCTGGCCGCACTCAACGGCGAGCGCGCGCATCTGATCGCCCTGCGCGAGCTGTTCCTGGCCGAACTGCCGGTCACCCGCGACGCGGTCGCCTCGGCCCTTCAGCTCAGCGACGAGCAGGCCGTGCGCACCCACCTGCACCGGTTGCAGGCCAGCTGCGGCTTCGTCGGCGCCGCCCGCCTGGCGCGTGCCGTGCGCCAGCTGCACGGCGACCCGGCCTCCTCGCAGGCACGCCACCAGTTCAGCGAGGCGGTGGCGGCGTTGTTGCACTGAACGCTGGGATTGGGGATTGGGGATTGGGGATTGGGGATGACGCCCGGTCTTCTGTGCAATGGGTGTGGGAACGCTTCAGCCGCGACCCGCGCGCACCCGGACGGGCCCATGGCGGCTCCCAGCCGGCCGCCCTCGCATCCCCCATTGATCCCGCGGTACGACGACGCTGACGGCGACGGCGGCACAATGGCGCTGGCGATGTCGCCACCGAGGTCATTCCTACGGGGCAAGCTGCATTCGGTCGAGGTGTGACGAACGCGGCCCACGTGCCGACTCGCGCCGCCGATCCGCCCCGATCACGACTCCGCTGAGGACGGCGACCGCGGCACTTCCGGCGTGGACGCCGACGTCGAATCGCGTTGCGCATCCAGCTCGGCGTCCGGCTCCGGCGTCGCGGGCGCTGCCGACTCCGACGCCGCGGCGGCGGCGCTGCGCTGGCGCGCCAGGTCCTCGACCATTTCCCAGGATTTCAGGCCGCGCCCGCCGAGGTGGTGCAGCAGCACCACACGCATGCCGCGGCGCAGGCCGGGCAGATCCTCGGCGACCGGTTCGGTATCGTCGGCCAGGGCCAACAAGGCGCGGCCGGTGGCCATGCCGCTGCGTTGGTCGTGGCCGCGGTCGCTCAACAGCCGCCGCGGCCCGTGTTCGGCGTCCAGCACGTAGCGCGCGGCCGGGTCGATCGGGTCGCCGTCGCCGTCATGACGCAGGTCGAAGCCCACGCCCAGCGCCTCCAGCAGGTCGCGTTCGAAGCAGCGCAGCGACCAGGCCAGCGGCGCCTCGGCGGCCAGCCGCGCGCGCACCCGCGCGTAGGCCAGGTACAGGTCCGGTGCCGGATCGTCGCGCGGCGCCAGGCGCAGGGTCAGTTCGTTGATGTAGAACCCGGCCAGCATCGCCTCACCGCTGAGCCGCGGCGCCGTGTCCACGGCCTCGGCCGCGCGCAACTGCGCCAGCTCGCCGCGCCGCTGCGCACTGAAGTGGATCGACTGCAGCGGCTGCAGCGCCGCGCGCAGGGCCTGCTTCTTCGGCCCCTGCACGCCGCGCGCCAGCACGCCGAGCCGGCCGTGGTGCACGCTCAGCACCTCCACCAGCAGGCTGGTCTCGCGCCAGGGCCGCGCATGCAGGACGAAACCGGGTTCGTGCTCGATCAAGGCGGGGATTCGGGAGTGGGGATTCGGGATTCGCAGGAGCGGCGGTCAGGGGGCGGAACGGGTGCGCGAGAAACGGGAAACGGGAAACGACTCTGTATCGAATTGAATCGGTGTCGAGCAAGGCTGGGCCTTTTGTAGGTGCGCCTCTTGTCCCCTCTTGTGGGATTAGCCGCGACAGCGGTTACCGGTGACGCCCGTCGCGGCTAAAGCCGCTCCTACAAAAAACGCCATCCTTGCCTTGATCTAGCAGAGCTTCCGAATCCCGGCTTCCAACAGCCGAAGGCTGTCATCCCGGCTTCCAACAGCCGCAGGCTGTTCATCCCGAATCCCGAATCCCCAATCCCGGCTTCCCGGCTTCACTCCCCGTAGCCGAACGCCTTCAGCGCGGCCTCGTCGTCGGACCAGCCCTCGCGCACGCGCACCCAGGTCTCCAGGAACACCTTGGCGCCGAACAGGCGCTCCATCTGCTGGCGGGCCTTGGCGCCGATGTCCTTGAGGCGGGTGCCGCCCTTGCCGATCACGATCGCCTTCTGGCCTTCGCGCTCGACCCAGATCACCGCGCCGATGCGCAGCAGCGCGCCGTCCTCGGCGAAGCGTTCGATCTCCACGGTGGTCGCGTACGGCAGTTCCTCGCCGAGCTGGCGCATCAACTGCTCGCGCACCAGTTCGCCGGCCAGGAAGCGCTGGCTGCGGTCGGTGATCTCGTCCTCGCCGAACATCGGCGGCGCTTCCGGCACCAGCGCCAGCAGGTCGCGCACCAGCGCTTCCAGGCCCTTGCGCTTGAGCGCGGAGATCGGATGCACCGCGGCGAAGCTGCGGCCCTCGCTGACCTGCTGCAGGAACGGCAGCAGCGCGGTCTTGTCCTTGAGCCGGTCGACCTTGTTGACCACCAGCACCACCGGGATGCCGGCGTCGCTGAGCACGTTGAACGCCAGCGTGTCCTCGTCGTCCCAGCGCCCGGCCTCGATCACCAGCAGGCCGGCGTCCACGCCTTCCAGCGAGCCGCGCGCGGCGCGGTTCATCACCCGGTTCATCGCGCGCTTCTGCTCGCGGTGCAGGCCGGGGGTGTCGACCAGCAGCAACTGGCCGGCCGGGAAGCTGGCAATGCCGAGCAGCCGGTGCCGGGTGGTCTGCGGCCGGTTGGAGACGATGCTGACCTTGGCGCCCACCAGGGCGTTGGTCAGGGTGGACTTGCCCACGTTGGGGCGGCCGATCACGGCCACGCTGCCGCTGCGGTAAGGGGGGGTGGCTTGTTCGTTCACTTGCTCGAATCCAATTGCTCGATGGCGGCGGCGGCGGCCTGCTGCTCGGCCAGACGCCGCGAGGTGCCCTCGCCCTCGGTGACCAGGGCGGGCTCGGCGAGTACGCAGCGTACCCGGAATACTTTGGCGTGGTCGTCGCCGGTCTCGCTGATCAGTTCGTAGGCCGGCAGGCTCCGCTGCCGGGCCTGCAGCCATTCCTGCAGGCGGGTCTTGGCGTCCTTCTCCACCTTGCCGACCGGCAGCGCCGCCAGCGCGGCCTCGAACCAGGGCAGGATCGTGGCGCGGCAGGCCTCGAAGCCGGCGTCCAGGTAGATCGCCGCGACCACGGCCTCCACCGCATCGGCCAGGATCGAGTCGCGGCGATGGCCGCCGGACTTCATCTCGCCCGGCCCCAGGGTCAGGCGTTCGCCCAGCTCCAGTTGCCGACCGATCGCGGCCAGCGAGGCCTCGCGCACCAGTTCGGCGCGGGCGCGGGTCAGCGCGCCCTCGTCGGCCTTGGGCCAGCGCTGGTACAGCGCCTCGGCGATCAGCAGGTTGACGATGCCGTCGCCGAGGAATTCCAGGCGTTCGTTGTGCGGCGCACCGGCGCTGCGATGGGTCAGCGCCTGCGCCAGCAGCTGCGGCTCGGCGAAGCGGTGACCGATGCGGTCACCGCGCAGGATGGTCTTACTGGCCACCACGCGTCGTCAGGTCCTGGGTGGCGTCGAACTTGCCGACCACGTCCAGATTGGCGATCAGCGGGCGGCGCACTTCGTAGGCCACATGCATCTTCACGCCGGTATCGGTGCGCTCGAAGGTGACGTCACTCGGCTTGACGTTGTCCGAATTGTTGATGTCCAGGCGCCGGAACAGCGAGGCCTTGACCTGCGACGGGTCAATCTCGGCGCTTCCGGTTTCGGTCGCCAGGCCCTTCATCGCCGAGCGCACCGCGTAGAACTCCATGTACATCGGGAACAGCTTCATGCCGATGTAGACGAAGAACCCGACCACCGCCAGCACGATCACGAACGAGGTCAAGGTCATGCCACTTTGCTTGTGCTTCATCGCGCTTCCCCTCACGCCAGTCACTGGATGGCCGTTCCGATCCGCGACGGATCGAAACTGCCGCTGCAGAACCACCCTTCGCAATTGAGCCAGATCAGGAACGCCTTGCCGCGCAGGTTCTCTTCGGGCAGGAAGTGGGTCTGGGTCCAGAACCGGCTGTCCTCGCTGTTGTCGCGATTATCGCCCATCACGAAATACTTGCCCGGCGGCACCACCCAGTCGCCCTGGCCGGCCGGGTTGTTGCGGTCGATCCATTCCAGTTCGGTGTGGGTACGGCCCGGCAGGTACTCGGTAAGCAGCGTGGCGCCGGTCATTTCCGCGCCCTTGCCCTTGCCGACGTACTCGCCCATCACCTTGTACTTCATCGGCGTGCCGTTGATGTACAGGGTGTCGCCGTGGAAGCCGATGCGATCGCCCGGCAGGCCGATCACGCGCTTGATCCAGTTCTCGTCCGGCTTGTGCGGCGGCTTGAACACCACCACGTCGCCGCGCTTGGGCTCGCCCACCGGAATGATCTTCTGGTTGGTGATCGGCAGGCGGAAGCCGTAGGAGAACTTGTTGACCAGGATGAAATCGCCGACCAGCAGGTTCGGCATCATCGAGCTGGACGGGATCTTGTACGGCTCGGCGATGAAGCTGCGCAGGATCAGCACCACCGCCAGCACCGGGAAGAACGCCCGCGAGTAGTCCACCAGCACCGGCTCGGCGTCCAGCAACCCGGCCCGCGCGGCGCGGCGCTTGGCGAAGAACAGCTTGTCCAGCAGGGTGATGATGCCGGTGGCGAAGGTCAGCACCACCAGCGCGATTTCAAACCATTTCATTCGGGTTCCTTCGGAACGGGATTGGGGATTGGGGAGATGGGATTCGCAAGAACGGGATGACGACAGACGCGTCTGCCTTGGCCAATCTCCAATCCCGAATCCCCATTCCCAGTTACTTGTCCATCTGCAGCACCGCCAGGAAGGCTTCCTGCGGGATTTCCACGCGGCCGACCTGCTTCATGCGCTTCTTGCCTTCCTTCTGCTTTTCCAGAAGCTTCTTCTTGCGCGAGACGTCGCCACCATAGCACTTGGCCAGCACGTTCTTGCGCATCGCCTTGACCGTGGTGCGGGCGATGATCTGCGAGCCGATCGCGGCCTGGATGGCCACGTCGAACATCTGCCGCGGGATCAGATCCTTCATCTTCTCGCACAGCTCGCGGCCGCGGCGGTCGGCGTGGCTGCGGTGCGCGATCAGCGACAGCGCATCGACCTTGTCGCCGTTGATCAGCACGTCCACGCGCACGAACGGACCGGCGTCGAAACGCACGAAGTGGTAGTCCAGCGAGGCGTAGCCGCGGCTGACCGACTTGAGCTTGTCGAAGAAGTCCAGCACCACCTCGGCCATCGGCAGCTCGTAGCTGATCTGCACCTGGCTGCCCAGGTAGTTGATGCCGATCTGGCTGCCGCGCTTTTCCTCGCACAGCTTGATGATGTTGCCGATGTATTCCTCGGGGGTGAGGATGTTGGCGCGGATGATCGGCTCGCGGATCTCCTCGACCATGTTCAACTGCGGCAGCTTGGCCGGGTTGTCCATGCTGATGATCGAACCGTCGGTCTTCAGCACCTCGTAGACCACGGTCGGCGCGGTGCTGATCAGGTCCAGGTTGTACTCGCGCTCCAGGCGCTCCTGCACGATCTCCATGTGCAGCATGCCGAGGAAGCCGCAGCGGAAGCCGAAGCCCATCGCCTCGGAGCTTTCCGGCTCGAAGCGCAGTGCCGCATCGTTCAGGCGCAGCTTGTCCAGCGCCTCGCGCAGGTTGGTGTAGTCCTCGGCGTCCACCGGGAACAGGCCGGCGAACACGCGCGGCTGCATTTCCTGGAAGCCGGGCAGCGGCTTGGTGGCCGGATCGCCGGCCAGGGTCAGAGTGTCGCCGACCGGGGCGCCGTGCACGTCCTTGATGCTGGCGGTGACCCAGCCCACCTCGCCCGCGCGCAGCGCCGGCAGCGGCTTGCGCTTGGGCGTGAACACGCCGACGCTGTCGACCTGGTGGGTGCGGCCGGTGGACATCACCAGCAGCTTGTCGCCGGCCTTGATCTCGCCCTGCATCACCCGCACCAGCGAGACCACGCCCAGGTAGTTGTCGAACCAGGAGTCGATGATCAGCGCCTGCAGCTTGTCGGTGTCGCGCGGCACCGGCGGCGGGATGCGCTGCACGATCGCCTCCAACACGTCGCGCACGTTCAGCCCGGTCTTGGCGCTGACCGCGACCGCGTCGGTGGCGTCGATGCCGATCACCGCCTCGATCTCGGCCTTGGCGCGGTCGATGTCGGCGGTGGGCAGGTCGATCTTGTTCAGCACCGGCACCACTTCCAGGCCCTGCTCCACCGCGGTGTAGCAGTTGGCCACCGACTGCGCTTCCACGCCCTGCGCCGCATCCACCACCAGCAGCGCGCCCTCGCAGGCGGCCAGCGAGCGGCTGACCTCGTAGGAGAAGTCGACGTGGCCGGGGGTGTCGATGAAGTTCAGGTGGTAGACCTGCCCGTCCTGCGCGGTGTACGGCAGCGACACGGACTGGGCCTTGATGGTGATGCCGCGCTCGCGCTCGATCGGGTTGGAATCGAGCACCTGCGCTTCCATCTCGCGCGCCTGCAGGCCGCCACAGAGTTGGATGATGCGATCGGCCAGGGTCGATTTGCCGTGGTCGACGTGGGCGATGATGGAGAAATTGCGGATGTTCCGCATCGAATCAGAGGACATGAGGTGGGCGGCGGCCAGGACCGTCGTCAGGATAACGGGCCATTATCGCATGGCCGGCGGCCGCTGGTGACGGCCGCCGGATTCGCCCCCGTCCCGGGGCGCCGACCGCTCTGGATCGGCGCCCGGGACGGTGCCCGGCCTCGGCCGGGCGCGCGGATCAGCCGCCGGCGCGCACCGCGACGAAGCTGGTGGTGTCGCGGACGCGGATCAGCAGCATCACCACATCGCCCTTCTTGTAGGCGCTCAACTGCTGGTTCAGGGCCGCCACGCTGCCGACCGGGGTACGCCCGACCTGCAGGATCACCATGCCCGGCACCAGTTGCGCCTCGCGCGCGGCGCGGCCGGTCACCGCGGTGATGCGCACGCCCTTGCCCGGCTCCAGGCCCAGCTGCTGGCGGGTGGCCGCGTCCAGATCGGCCACGTCGATGCCGAGCAGCGCGTTGGCGCCGGTGGCCGGGGCGGCGTTGTCGCCGACCGCCGGACCGGCATTGGCCTGGGCGTCGTCGGCCAGCGCGGTCAGTTGCACGGTCAGCTCGCGCGGCTTGCCGTCGCGCAGGATGCCCAGGCGCACCTTGGCGCCCGGCTGCATCGCGCCGATCATCGGTGGCAGGTCGCTGGAGGCGCCGATCTCGGTGCCGTTGACGGTGCGGATCACGTCGCCCACTTCCAGGCCGGCCTTGGCCGCCGGGCTGCCCTGGACGAGCTGGTTGACCAGGGCGCCGCGGGTATCCGGCAGGCCCAGGCCCTGCGCCTTCAGCGAATCGATGGCGCCGACCATGACCCCGAGCTGCGCGCGGGTGACCTTGCCGGTCTTCTTGATCTGCTCGACCGCGCTCATCGCCAGGTCGATCGGGATCGCGAAGCTGATGCCCATGTAGCCGCCGGAGGCGGAGAAGATCTGCGAATTGATGCCGACCACCTCGCCACGGGTGTTGAGCAGCGGGCCGCCGGAGTTGCCCTGGTTGATCGCCACGTCGGTCTGGATGAACGGCACGTAGCGCTGGTCGGCGTAGGGGTTGCTGCGGCCGGTGGCGCTGACGATGCCGGCGGTGACCGAGTGGTCCAGGCCGAACGGCGAGCCGATCGCCACCACCCACTGGCCGGGCTTGAGCAGGTTGGAGTCGCCGATGCGCACCGTCGGCAGGTTCTTGCCGTCGATCTTCAGCAGGGCCACGTCGTACTGCTGGTCGCTGCCGACCACCTTGGCGGTGAACTCGCGGCGGTCGGTGAGCTTGACCTTGACCTCGCTGGCGCCGTCGACCACGTGGTGGTTGGTCAGCACGTAGCCGTCGGGCGAGATGATGAAGCCCGAGCCCATCGAGCGCCCGGCGGGGCCGCCATCGTCGTCCGGCGCGCCGCCGCGCGGTTGCCCGGGCATGCCCGGCATGCCTTCCGGACCGAAGAAGCGGCGGAAGAATTCGGGTATCTGGTCGTCGTCGGGCATGCCGCCGCCGGAGCGCGCGGCCGCGGCGCGGCGGCTGATGGTGGTCTCGACATTGACCACGCCCGGACCGACCTGTTCGACCAGGCGGGTGAAGTCGGGAAGATTGCCGACCAGCTGCGGCGCGGGCGCGGACTGCGCGGCCGGCGGCGTGGTGCTGGCGGCGCTGGGGCTGGGCTGCTGCGCGCAGGCGGCCAGCGGCACGGTCAGCGCCAGCAGGCCCAACAGATGGTGGCGGATACGGTGAGTCATCGGACGCGAGCCTCCGGTTCGGGAAGGGGAAGAACGAGGGAACGAAGCAACGGGGACCACGCGCCGGGACGCAGCACGGACGCCTGCCGGCGCGCGGGGTCAGCGCTGCGGATGCGGCGGCGGGTTGGCCGCGGCGTCGGCAGGCAATCGGGGTTCGAACGGATAGAACGCCGCCGGGTCCGCGCCGCTGTGCGGGAAGCTGGCGGTGAATTCGCTGCCGGCGTCGGCGGCCGGCAGGGTCGAGCGCGGCCACGGCCGGGCCTGCAGCGGCGTTGCCGGATGCCCGAACGGATCGCTGGCGTGTTGCGCGACCATCGTCGGGGGCGCGACCGGCGCCACGAACGGCGTCTGCGCCGGCGCCTTGGCGTGCGGCTTGGCGGGCGCCGCCGCCGCGTAGGCGCGCTCGGCGGGGACGCTGCGGGTGCGCGCGGCCTGTTCGCTGCGCGTGGCCTCGCGTCGCGCCGCGGCGTCCTGGCGGCGGTTGGCGGCGATCGCCATCGCCGGCGCCGCAGCAACGGCTGCGGCGAGATCGCCCTGCGGATCGGCCGGCGCCGGTGCAGGCGTCGGGACCTGCGGCGTGGTCGCCGCCGGAGTCGGCGCAGGCGCGGTGGCATCGGCGACCTGCGCCGGCGGCAGCGCCTCGGGGGTCTGCGGCAGGCGCTGGGTCACGAACAGGGCCAGCACGGCGACCGAGGCGGCCAGCGCCGCACTGCCGCCCCAGCGCCAGCTGCGGCGCTTGCCGGCCGCGCTGGCCGCCTCGGCGCGCGCGGCGTGCTGCGCTTCGGCGGCCACCGCCTGGCGCACGCGGGCACTGAAATCGCTGGGCGCCGGCACGCTGACGCGGCCGCGCAGGATGTCGCCGCACAACTGCCAGCGCTCGTGGCAGCCGGACAGTTCCTCGTCGTGCTGCAGCCGGCGCAGCACGAAACGCGCTTCGTCGGCCGGCAGTTCGCCGTCGATCAGGGCGGACAGTTGCTGCCGGTAGTGCAACTCGAACTTGTCCGGCGCGGCGCTGTCGGGCGCCGGCACTGGCTTGGGAAAGGGCGTGCTCTCAGTCATACGCGGTGTCGCTCACGGGTGGCGCTGTCGGTATCCAGCAGGGGACGGAGTTCGGCGTCGATGGCCTCGCGGGCGCGGAAGATCCGCGAACGCACGGTGCCGATCGGGCAGCCCATCTTCTGCGCGATGTCCTCGTAGCTCATGCCCTCCACCTCGCGCAGGGTGATGGCGGTACGCAATTCTTCCGGCAACGCGTTCACCGCCTTCATCACCGTCTGCTCCAGTTCCTGGCGCATCAACTCGCGCTCGGGCGTGTCGGTGTCGCGCAGGCGGGTGCCGCTGTCGAACTGCTCGGCATCGAGCACGTCGACATCGTCGGTGGGCGGCCTGCGGTTGTGCGCGACCAGGTAGTTCTTGGCGGTATTCACGGCGATCCGGTGCAACCATGTGGAGAACTGGGCGTCGCCGCGGAAGCTCCCCATCGCGCGGTAGGCGCGGATGAAGGTGTCCTGGGCCACGTCCTGACATTCGCTCCAGTCGGCGATGTAGCGCCCGATCAGGCCGACGATCCGGTGTTGGTACTTGCGCACCAGCACATCGAACGCCGCGCTTTCGCCGCGCTGCACACGCCGGACCAGTTCCAGGTCCAGCTCCTGGGGTGTTTCGACATCGGCCATAGCGGGCCGCACTCCTGTCAGCCCAACCTACGTCGGACCCTCTGACCGCCAATTCGGAAAAAAGTTCAGCGCCCCTCAGCGGATCGCCGCCCCACGACGTTAACCGGCGTTCCGTTAGGCTGGCGCAAGGCCAGCGGTCGCGGGACGCGCGTCAATTCCTTGGATTGGGATTTGACGCGACGGAAACAACCTCTGGATGATAACGATCTTCTCCATACATAAGCGGATGGTCCTCCCCATGCTTTCAGGCTTCGACGGGCTCCGATTCAGTCACTGGCAGGCGGACTTTCGCGGCGACGGCGTGATCGTGCTCAGCCTCGATCGCCAGGACGCCCCCGTCAACGCGCTGTCGCAGGACGTGCTGCTGGAGCTGGGCGACCTGCTCGAGCGCATCGCCATCGATCCGCCCAAGGGCGTGGTGATCCGCTCGGCCAAGGACAACGGCTTCATCGCCGGCGCCGACCTCAAGGAATTCCAGGAATTCGACCGCCGCGGCACCGTCAACGACGCCATCCGCCGCGGCCAGGCCACCTTCCAGAAGCTGGCGGAACTGCCCTGCCCCACGGTCGCGGCGATCCACGGCTTCTGCATGGGCGGCGGCACCGAGATCGCCCTGGCCTGCCGCTACCGCGTGGCCTCCAGCGATGCGGCCACCCGCATCGGCCTGCCCGAGACCAAGCTCGGCATCTTCCCCGGCTGGGGCGGCAGCGCGCGCCTGCCGCGGCTGATCGGCGCGCCGGCGGCGATGGACCTGATGCTCACCGGACGCACCGTGTCGGCTTCGGCGGCGCGGGCGATGGGCCTGGTCGACAAGGTCGCCGCACCGGCCGTGCTGACCGATACCGCGGTGGCGCTGGCGCTGTCCGGCAGCGCCCGTCCCTTCAAGCAGCGCGCCACCGCCTGGGCCACCAACACCTGGCCGGCGCGCAAGCTGCTGGCGCCGCAGATGCGCAAGCAGGTGGCGCGCAAGGCGCGCAAGGAACACTACCCGGCGCCGTATGCGCTGATCGGCGTGTGGGAACGCAGCGGCGGCAGCGGCATCCAGGCGCGCCTGGACGCCGAGCGCAAGGCGGTGGTCAAGCTGGCCAGCACGCCGACCGCGCGCAACCTGATCCGCATCTTCTTCCTCACCGAGCGGCTCAAGGCGCTGAGCGGCAAGGATCACGGCATCCGCCACGTGCACGTGGTCGGCGCCGGGGTGATGGGCGGCGACATCGCCGCCTGGTCGGCCTACAAGGGCTTCGAGGTGACCCTGCAGGACCGCGAGCAGCGCTTCATCGACGGTGCGCTGAGCCGCGCCGGCGAGTTGTTCGCCAAGCGGGTCAAGGACGACAGCAAGCGCCCGGCGGTGGCGGCGCGCCTGAAGGGCGACCTGGCCGGCGACGGCGTGCCGACCGCCGACCTGGTGATCGAGGCGATCATCGAGAACCCGCAGGCCAAGCGCGAGCTGTACCAGTCGCTGGAGCCGCGCATGCAGCCGAACGCACTGCTGAGCACCAACACCTCCTCGATTCCGCTGACCGAACTGCGCGAGCACATCCAGCGCCCGGCGCAGTTCGGCGGCCTGCACTACTTCAACCCGGTGGCGCAGATGCCGCTGGTGGAAATCGTCTGCCACAACGGGCTGGCGCCGGAGAACCAGAAGCGGCTGGCCGCCTTCTGCAAGGCGATCGACAAGCTGCCGGTGCCGGTCGCCGGCACGCCCGGCTTCCTGGTCAACCGCGTGCTGTTCCCGTACATGCTGGAAGCGGCCACCGCCTATGCCGAAGGCATTCCCGGCCCGGCGATCGACAAGGCCGCGGTCAAGTTCGGCATGCCGATGGGCCCGATCGAACTGATCGACACGGTGGGCCTGGACGTGGCCGCCGGCGTCGGCGCCGAACTGGCGCCGTTCCTGGGCCTGCCGATCCCGGCGGCGCTGCAGACGGTGGAGCCGGGCAAGCGCGGCAAGAAGGACGGCCAGGGCCTGTACGCCTGGGAAAACGGCCGCGCTAAGAAGCCCGAACTACCCAAGGACTATCACGCGCCGGACGATCTGGAGGACCGCCTGATCCTGCCGCTGCTCAACGAGGCGGTCGCCTGCCTGCACGAAGGCGTGGTCGCCGATGCCGACCTGCTCGATGCCGGCGTGATCTTCGGCACCGGCTTCGCCCCGTTCCGCGGCGGCCCGATCCAGCATATCCGTGCCGCCGGCGCCGACGTGCTGCTCGCCCGCCTGCGTGCCCTGCAGGCGCGCTACGGCGAGCGCTTCGCGCCGCGCCCGGGCTGGGAGTCGCCGGCGTTGCGCGAGCCGGTGGTCTGAGGCGCGCAGGCGCTCACATGTAGGCACGGTTTCAACCGCGATAGGCGCCATTGGGAAAGCGCGTCGCGGCTGAAGCCGCTCCTACGAAAGCGCCTCGCGGCGCTGGGTGAAGCGCATGCAGCTGATTCGGCATCTAGGCAACCGTCGAGGCGGACGCCCTTGTAGGATTCGCAGGAGCGGCTTCAGCCGCGACCGGCATTGCCGATAACCGCGGGTAGCCAATTCCGAACCGAAGACACGCGCTGCGCCTGCACGAACGTCATCACGCAGCAGTGTTGCCTACGAGTGCGAATGCCCATGCATGTGGCCGTGCCCATGTGTGGGATGAGCATGACCATGATCGTGGTCCTCGTGACCATGCCCATGATGATCGTGACCACCGCCCTCACCCGCCGCGGCCGGCGCGCCGCACGGGGTGGCACCGCAATGGCCGGCTTCCATCTGCAGGGTGATGTGGTCGATGTCGAACTGCGCATGCAGGCCATCGCACAGCGCAGCGCGCAGCGCATCGGCGTCGCCGCCCTCGTCCACCACCACGTGCGCGGTCAGCGCCGGCGTGCTGGAGGCCAGTGCCCACACGTGCAGGTCGTGCACGCTGGCCACGCCGGGCGCCGACTGCAGGTAGCCGCGCACCGCGTCCAGATCCACGCCCTTGGGCACGCCTTCCAGCAGCACGTTGACCGCTTCGCGCAGCAGCACCCAAGTCCGTGGCAATACCCACAGACCGATCAGCACCGCCAGGATCGGATCGATCAGCTTCCACCCGGTGACACGGATCGCCAGCGCGCCGACGATCACCGCGACCGAGCCGAGCATGTCGCTCCACACTTCCAGGTAGGCGCCCTTCATGTTGAGGCTCTCGCCGCTGCCGGCCTTGAGCAGGCGCATCGAGATCAGGTTGATCAGCAGGCCGAACGCGGCGATGCCGAGCATGCCGACGGTGGCGATCTCCTGCGGCTGGCGGAAACGCTGTACCGCCTCCCACAGGATGTAGCCGGCCACCACGAACAGCAGTGCGCCATTGACCAGCGCGCCCAGCGCCTCCAGCCGCGCATAGCCATAGCTGCGCTTGGCATCGGGCGGGCGCCGGCTCAGCCGCACCGCCACCAAGGCGATCATCAGCGCCAGCGTGTCGGTGGCCATGTGCGCGGCGTCGGACAACAGCGCCAGGCTGTTGGTGACGAAGGCGCCGGCCACTTCCACCACCAGGAACAGCGCGGTGAGGCCGAGCGCCCACCACAGGGGCTGCTCGTGACGGATTTCGGTGGGGGCGTGGCTGTGATCGTGTCCCATGGGGCGACCGATGGCGATGCGGAGGAAGATGGCCGCTACCTTAGGTCGCCGCCTGCGCGGAGACTATTACACCGCCGGTGCGACGCCCCTGGACCGCAACGAAACGCCGCGCACGCGGCCGCCGCGAGCGACGCGGTCGCGGTGCGGGTCGCGGCGGCTCGGCCGCGACCCGCAGCATGGCTCAGCGGCTGGAACCGGCCGGCGTGGCGCCAGCGCTCTGCAGCTGCTGCGCCTTGGCCAAGTGCTCGGCCACATGCGTGCGCGTGGTGCGCAGATGCGCGGCCACTTCCGGGGTCTTGGCCGCAGGGATCAGCGTGCTGTCGAGCATCTGCAGGGCGGCCTGGTGATCCTTGACCATCGCCGCCACGTAGGCCTGCTCGAAGCGATCGCCGTCCAATGCCTGCAGCTTGCCGGCTTCCGCCTTGGCCTTCTTCATCTGCTGCTGCGCAGGCGCGGCCTTGGTGTCGGGACCCCAAGGCGCGATCTTGGCGTTGTTGTCGGAATGCTCCTTCACCATCTGCATGGCGTAGTCGCGCACCGGGCCCTTGACCTGCTTCTGCAGGGCCAGATTGGCGGCGTTGACCTCGCTGGTGTTGATCGCCGACAGCACGCCGAGCGCCTGCTTTTCGTTGAGCGCAGCCGTCCGCGCGCCTTGCATGCTGGTCGACGCCGGCGAGGCAGTCGTCGACGGGGCGTTCTGCTGCATCGCGCCGGGATCGCGCGTGCCGGCCTGGCCGGAGGTATCGGTCTGTGCGTGGGCCAGGCCGATGCCGAAGACCGACACCAGCGCCAGGGAGAGAACGGAACGGGAAGGACGCATGACGATTTCCTTTGCATGACAGGTGCAGCCATGCTCTGCCGCCTCTCGTGAGCGCTTGGTTGAACGTGGGTGCAGACGATGCGAAATGCTGCAGCCGCAAAAGGGACCAATGCGCACCCAGCATCGCTTGCGGAGATTTATGTGATGCCCGCGACGATTGACGCCACCGCGATCCGTACCTCACACCCCCCAACGCGCCGCGGCCCAGGCTGGGGCTATCCCACTCCGGAGCACAGCACATGGCACAGCGACATCTTCCGCTCGCGCAACAGGTGATCGTGATCACCGGCGCCTCCAGCGGCATCGGCCTATGTACCGCACTACTGGCCGCCGAACGCGGTGCCCGCCTGGTGCTGGTGGCGCGCAGCCAGGGCGTTCTCGACGCGACCGTGCAGACCATCCGCGATGGCGGCGGCGACGCGATCGCCGTCGTCGCCGATGTCGCCGAGCGCACGCAGCTGGACGAAGCCGCGGCGGTGGCGATCCGGCACTTCGGGCGCGTCGACACCTGGGTGAACAACGCCGGCGTGGCGATCTACGGCAAGCTTGCCGATGTGGACGATGGCGACAGCAGGCGCCTGTTCGACGTGAACTTCTGGGGCGTGGTGCATGGATCGATGGCGGCGCTGCCGCATCTGCTCGCCTCGCGCGGCACCCTGATCAATCTGGGCAGTGAGGCCTCCGAGGCGGCCCTTCCGCTACAGGGCATGTATGCGGCATCCAAGCACGCGGTAAAGGGCTTCACCGATACCTTGCGGATCGAACTGGACCAGCTGGACGGCGCACCGATATCGGTGGTGCTGATCCAGCCGACCGCGGTGAACACGCCGTATCCGCAGCATGCGCGCAACTATCTGCGCGAGGAACCGACGCTGCCCAAACCGATGATCGCACCGCTGCGGGTCGCCGAGGCGATCCTGCATGCGGCCGAACACGGCGGTCGCGATGTCAAGGTCGGCATGCTGGCCAGCGCCAACGTGGCGATGACCCACTTGCTGCCGCGCCTGACCGACCGGCTCTCGGCGCTGCGCAGCGAACAGCAGCGGCAGGCGCAGCCGGCGCGCGACCCACAAGGCACGCTGTACCGCGCTGGCGAGAGCGGCCGCATCCACGGCGACTGACCACGAACGCGCCGCGGCGCCCGCGCTTACGGCAACCAGCGCAGCAGCAGCACGCTGAGGCTGGCCAGCGCCAGCAGCGATAGCGTGCCGGCGGCGAGCACGCGGCCGCCGGAGGCGAGCACGCTGCGCAGATTCACCGACAGGCCCAGTGCCGCCATCGCCACCAGGGTGAACAGCAGCGACAGCGTTTGCGCCGCCTCGATCACTGGGGCCGGCAGCACGCCCAGCGCGCGCAGGCCCATCATGCCGACGAAACCGAACACGAACCACGGCACCAGCGCATGCAGTGGGCGCCGCTGCGCCGGCGATCCGCCGCGGATCAAGCCCAGCAGCAGCATCACCGGCCCCAGCATCACCACCCGCATCAGCTTCACCAACGCGCCCACCTGCGCGCTGACCGCCCCCACCGGCACGGTTGCCGCCAGCACCTGCGGCACGGCGTAGACGGTCATGCCGGCGAGGATGCCGTAGTGGCGCTGGTCCAGCCCCAGCAACGGCACCGCCAGCGGCAGCAGCAGCACCACCAGCACGCCCAGGGCGGCGGTGAACGCGATCGAGGCGGCGACGTCGTCGGAGTCGGCATCGATCACCGGCGCGGCGGCGACGATCGCCGAATTGCCGCAGATCGCGTTGCCGCAGGCGACCAGCGTGGCCAGCCGCGACGGCAACCCCAGCGCGCGGCCGATGCCGTAGCCGAGCGCGATCGCCAGCAGCACCACCGCGGCGATGGCGCCCAGCAACAGACCGCCGGCGGCGCCGATGGCGCCGATGCCGACCGAGGCGCCGAGCAGCACGATCGCCAGTTCCAGCGGCAGCTTGGCGGCGAAGGCGATGCCGGCGTGGCTGGACGGCGGCAGCCGCCAGGCGGTGCGCAGCAGCGTGCCGAGCACGATCGCGAACACCAACGCGTCGATCCAGCGCCGACCCAGCCACTGCAGTTGCGCGCGCTCGGCCAGCCAGGCCAGCGCCGCCACCGCGATGGCCAGGGCCAGCCCGGGCAGCAAGGTCGAAGGTCTGTGCAAGTGCGTACGCATGGGAGCGGTCCGGATCGAAGTGGCGGCAGATTGCGCCCGTTGACCATTTCGATCCATCGCATAATGACGCACACTTCATTCGATCCATCCGAACGGTCCTCGCATGACCCTGGAACAACTCGCGCTGTTCGTGGCGGTGGCCGAGCGCCAGCACCTGACCCTGGGCGCACAGGCCGCGCATCGCACGCCCTCGGCCGCCAGCGCCGCGATCAAGGCGCTGGAGCATCGGTACGGGGTGGCGCTGTTCGACCGGGTCGGCCGCGGCCTGGTGCTGACCGCGGCCGGGGCGGCGTTCTGCGAGGACGCCAAGGCGATCCTGGCGCGCAGCCGCGCCGCCGAGCTGGCGCTGAGCGAATGGCGCGGCGTGCTGCGCGGCACGCTCGACCTGCACGCCAGCCAGACCGTGGCCAGCTACTGGTTGCCAACCCGGCTGATGGCGTTCCACGCGCGCTATCCGCAGATCGAGATCCGCCTGAGCGTGGGCAACACCGACAGCGTGGCGCGTGCGGTACGCGAGGGGCGCGCGGAACTGGGCTTCGTCGAGGGGCGCGTGCAGGCCGCGGAACTGCGGAGTTCGCCGCTGGACCACGACCGGCTGAGCGTGGTGGCCGCGCCGGACCACCCGCTGGCCGGGCGCCGCCGCCCCGGGCTGGCACGGCTGGTCGCGGACAGCACCTGGATCATGCGCGAGCCCGGCTCGGGCACCCGTTCGGCGTTCGAGGCGGCGCTGCGCACCGCCGGCATCGCCCCGGACCGCCTGCGCGTGGCGCTGTCCCTGCCCTCCAACGAAGCGGTGCTGTCGGCGGTGCAGGCCGGGCACAGCCTGGCGGCGATCTCGGAGCTGGCCGCGGCGCCTTGGCTGGAGAGCGGCCGCCTGCAGCGCCTCGCCGTGACGCTGAGCGAACGCACCTTCCATGCGCTGCACCACCGCGAACGCAGCCTGGGCGCGGCGGCGGCCGCCCTGCTCGGCTTGCAGACCCCATCCGCCACGGCCTGAGCACAGCGCAGACCGGGTGACGCGCCGCGGCGCGCGACATCCATTCCAAAACGAGATAGCCCTCGGCAAATGCTTCATTGGAATGGAATGCCTTGCGCTTCTATCCTCGCTCCCGGTCTCTCGCGCGCCAAGGCAGCGGAACGGGGATGTCCCCGGCGCCGCCGCAGGACATGCCACGCCCGCCCTGCCGCGCCGACAGACACGCCATCGAGGACAACGACCAGGACAGCCTGCAGTCACGCACGCCGTCCTGTCGATGCCCCCAGGACCGGACCCTTCCGGCCCATGCCAACTTGCTCGGTCACTTTTTGTCCTGGGAGGGAACAAAAATGCCTTTGGAACAGCTCCGTCGCCCGGTCGGCCGGCGCGCGCATCGCCCTGCCGCCCGCACCCTGCTGGGCGCGGCCATCATCTTGGCGCTGTCCGGCAACATCGCCGCGCACGCGCAGAGCGCCACCGCCGATCCGGCGGCCGCGGCCACGCCGCCCTCCACGCCCGACGCCAAGAACGGCCAGCAACCGGTCACCCTGGACAACGTGATGGTGGTCGGCCAGCGCGCCAGCCTGGAACAGGCGGTGCAGGCCAAGCAGCTCGACGACCACGTGGTCGAGGTGATCTCGGCCGACAACATGGGGCAGATGCCCAACGTCACCGTGGCCGAGGCGCTGGTGCGCCTGCCCGGCGTCAACGGCACCCGCGACCGCGGCAACGAAAGTCTGGCCACGGTGCGCGGCCTCGGCCCGCGCATGACCATGGGTACGGTCAACGGCCGCGAGATCGCCTCCTCCGAACCCAACCGCGCGGTGCGCTGGGAGGTATTCCCCACCGAGATCGTCTCCACCGTCAAGGTCTACAAGACCCCTTCGGCGGACCTGATCGCCGGCGGCATCGCCGCCACCGTGGACATCTCCACCATCAACCCGCTCGATCACACCGGCCCGACCTTCGTCGCCACCGCCGGCCCGGTCTACTACGACGAGGCCAAGGACGCACGCGACTACTCGCCGTGGGGCCAGCGCCTGGGCGCGAGCTGGATCCACCGCATCAACGACAACCTGGCGGTCGCGCTCGGCGCCACCTACCAGAAGCAGAAGAACGCCGGCGTCTCGATCGGCACCTGGGGTTACACCGACGCCAGCAGCGCGCGCGACGTCGATGGCGACGGCAAGGTCGACTACACGCCCTGGGGCGCGGCCGACCAGCTCAAGCTGACCGAGCAGACCCGCACCGGCGCGATGGGCACCGTGCAGTGGCGCTCGGGCAACCTGGAACTCAAGCTCGACGGGCTGTACTCGCGCATCCGCATCGACGAGGACCAGCGCCAGAACTGGTTCAACAACCTCGGCTACAGCATCTATTCGACCAGCAACCCGTACACCACGCCCGGCTCGTCCTACACCATCGTCGACGGCGACGTGGTCGCCGGCACCCTGGCCAATTCCAGGCTGCAGGTGGACCACGTCATCGCCAACTACAACGAGGTCAAGACGCTGGCGGCCGGCGGCCTCAACGCCAAGTGGCGCGGCGACGTGTGGACGCTGGGCAGCGACCTGTCGTTCTCGCAGGCCAAGCGCGACAACGACTGGCGCGCGGTGCGCTTCGGCAGCAACCCGGACACGGTATCGTTCGACTTCCGCCATGGCGTCACCCCCACCATCAGCACCAGCTCCGATGCGCCGGAATGGGGCATCAGCGGCCAGACCGAACCGCAGGCGCTGCGCGACCGCATCGCCGCGCTGGCACTGAGCGCCAGCCGCGCGATCGAGGATTCGCCGATCACCGCGCTGGAGTTCGGCGCGCGCGCCGCACGCCGCGAGAAGCAGAACCGCCATTTCACCAGCTTCCAGTCCGGCTACGACCAGCCGATCTCCGCCTACCAGAACCTGATCTACCCGGTAACGATGCCGGATCTGAACGTGCCGACGCTGACCGGCGGCGACCTGGACGCGATCGCCAAGCTCGGCTTCGGCGGCTTCGATCCCGGCCTGGCCGCCGAACAGCGCCTGGACCACTGGAACGTCGAGGAGAACGTGCGCGAGGCCTTCGCCAAGGCGGTGTTCAGTGCGCAGTGGTTCGGCGTGGACGTCACCGGCAATGCCGGCGTACGCGTGGTCCACACCGACACCGACAGCAACGGCTACGACACCGTCGGCGGCGTGGTGCAGCCGAGCAGCGCCGGCAAGACCTACACCGACGTGCTGCCCAGCGCCACGGTCAACTTCCTGATCGACCCCGAGCGCATCCTGCGCGTATCGGTGGCCAAGGTGATGGCGCGGCCGCCGCTGGACGAACTGCGTACCGGACGCGCGCTCGACGATCCCAACACCACCGTCGGCCAGCTCACCGGCAGCGGCGGCAACCCGCAGCTCAACCCGTTCCGCGCCACCCAGCTCGACCTGTCCTACGAGTGGTACTTCCACAAGGAAGCGCTGGCGGCGCTGGCGCTGTACCGCAAATGGGTGGATTCGAGCATCGGCTACAAGACCCAGCACGAGACCATCGACGGCCGCGACTACCTGATCAGCGGGCCGTTCAACGGTGGCGGCGGCTACATCAACGGCGCCGAGCTGACCTTCCAGACCCCGTTCTTCTTCATCCCGCACATGGAGAACTTCGGCATCTACTCGAACTACTCGTACGTGGAGTCCAACCTGCACGAGTTCTCGCCGGCGGACAATCCGCTGCCGCTCAGCGGCCTGGCGCGCAACACCGGCACGCTGGACTTCTGGTACAACAACGGCAGTTTCGAAGCGCGGATCGGCTACAAGTACCACAGCCCCTACACCGTGGTGTACGGCTGGAACGCGGCGCGGCTGGCGCGACTGGAGAGCGAAGGCACGGTGGACCTGAGCCTGGCCTGGCGCTACAGCGAGCACCTGGGCTTCAAGTTCCAGGTCGGCAACCTGACCAACGAACCACTGCGCGCCTACAGCGACAACAAGCGCAACCGGCTCGCCAACCAGGACGATGGCGGCTACCAGTTGTTCGGGCGCCGCTTCGCCCTGGAAGCGACCTACACGTTCTGAGCCGGTGGAGACCCGCATGCGATCCAAACGCACCTGGCTGCCGGCGCTCGCGCTGGCCATGGCCGCCGCCCTCGCCGCGCCCATGGCCGGCGCCGGCCCGCTGTACCTGGGCGCCGACCTGTCCTACGTCAACGAGATGGAGGATTGCGGCGTGCAGTACCGCGAGCAGGGTACGGTGCGCGACCCGTTCGAGCTGTTCCACGCGCACGGCGCCAACCTGGTGCGCGTGCGCCTGTGGAACGATGCGCGCTGGACCCGCTACAGCGACCTGAGCGACGTCAAGAAGACCATCCGTCGCGCGCGTGCGCAGGGCATGCAGGTGCTGCTGGACTTCCACTACTCCGACGACTGGGCAGACGGCGACAAGCAATTGATCCCCAAGGCCTGGGCCTCGATCACCGACCAGGACGAACTGGCGCGCACGCTGTACGGCTTCACCTATGACACGCTGAGCGCGCTGGACCGCGCAGGGCTGATGCCGGAACTGGTGCAGGTGGGCAACGAGAGCAATTCGGACCTGATGGACAGCCAGCCCTGGGACAAGCGCCGGCCGATCGACTGGACCCGCAACGCCAAGCTGTTCAACGCCGGCATCAAGGCAGTGCGCGACGCCGGCGCGCGCTCGACGATCAAACCGAAGGTGATGCTGCATATCGCCCAGCCGGAGAACGTGGAGCCGTGGTTCGCCGACGCGGCCAAGGCCGGCGTGCGCGACTTCGACTTCATCGGCATCAGCTACTACCGCAAGTGGTCGCGCGAGACCATGGACCAGCTCGGCGCCACCATCAAGCGCCTGCGCCAGCGCTATCCGGCCGAAGTGATGGTGGTGGAGACCGCCTATCCATGGACGCTGGAGAGCGGCGATCCCTCGCCCAACCTGCTCGGCGCGGACTCGCTGATTCCGGGCTACCCGGCCACGCCGCAGGGCCAGCTGAAGTACCTGGTCGACCTCACCCAACTGGTGGTCGACAACGGCGGCAGCGGCGTCGTGTACTGGGAGCCGGCGTGGACCAGCAACCAGTGCAAGACCCGCTGGGGCGTCGGCTCCTCGTGGGAGAACGCCAGTTTCTTCGATTTCCGCCACGGCAACGAACTGCTGCCCGGCATCGGCTTCATGCAGCACGCCTACCGGCCGGCTCCGGCCACGGCAGCGAGCAAGGCCGACGCGCCGGCGCAGGACGCGCGGCCATGATCGAACTGAGCCGCCGCGACCTCCTGCGCTCGCTGGTCGCCGGCGGCGTGCAGGTGGCAGTGCCCGGCGCGGCCGCGGCGCTGGCGCCGGCCGCGCTGGCCGCCACGCCCGCCAGCGGTAGCGCCGCGTCACCGCTGTGGCTGGACCTGGACGACGACGCGCCGCGCCGGCGCCTGCTGTGCGATACCGGCTGGCGTTTCCATCTCGGCCACGCCGACGATCCGGCGCGCGACTTCAACTTCGGCACCTTCCAGCGCACCTACGCCAAGGCCGGCAAGGACACCGCCGATGCCGCCCTGCTCGGCTTCGACGACAGCGACTGGGAGCGCATCGACCTGCCGCACGACTGGGCAGTCACGCTGCCGCCACGGAAGGACCCGACCTCCACCCTGGTCAATGGCGAAGACCCGGCCGCCGCGCATGGCTACAAGCCGCTGGGCCGCACCGATCCGCAGACCAGCATCGGCTGGTACCGGCGCGTGCTGGAGATTCCGACCGAGGACCTGGGCAAGCGCATCAGCCTGGAATTCGACGGCGTGTTCCGCGATTGCATCGTGTTCTGCAACGGCCACATCGTCGGCCGCAACGGCAGCGGCTACTGCGGCTTCGAGGTCGACCTCAGCGACGTGCTCGACTACGGCGCCAGGAACATCATCGCCGTACGCGTGGACGCCACCCTCGGCGAAGGCTGGTTCTACGAAGGCGCCGGCATCTACCGCCACGTCTGGCTGCGCACCACCGACGCGCTGCACGTGCCGATGGATGGCGTCTTCGTGCGCAGCGCCTGGGACGGCGGCGACGCACAAGCAATGGTGGAAACCGAACTCGGCAACAACGGCGCGACACCGCGCCAGTGCAGCGTGGTGTCGGTGATCCGCGCCCCCGACGGGCGCATCGTCGCCCAGGCCAGCTCGGCGCCGATTACGGTCGAACCGGGCGTGGTGCAGCGCGTGCAGCAGACCCTGGACCTGGGCACACCCGCGCCGTGGTCGCCGGAAACCCCGCAGCGCTACACCCTGTCCACGCGCCTGCTCGGCGATGGCCGCACCTGCGACGCCACCACCACGCATTTCGGCGTGCGCCGCCTGCAGTTCGATCCGCAGCGCGGCCTGCTGCTCAACGGCGCCGTCTACAAGCTGCACGGCACCAACAACCACCAGGACCATGCCGGCGTCGGCACCGCCATCCCCGACCGCCTGCACGAATGGCGCCTGCGCCAGCTCAAGTCGATGGGCTGCAATGCCTACCGCAGCGCACACAACCCGGCCTCGCCCGCGGTGCTGGAGCTGTGCGATCGGCTGGGCCTGCTGCTGATCGACGAGACCCGGCGCATGTCCTCCGACGAGGAGGCCATGACCGAACTGACCGCGATGGTGCGGCGCGGCCGCAACCATCCCTGCGTGATGCTGTGGTCGCTGGGCAACGAAGAACCGCAGATGGTCACCGCGCGCGGTGCGCGCATCGTCGCGCGCATGCAGCGCCTGGTGCGGCGCCTGGACCCGACCCGGCCCACCACCTTCGCCATGGACAAGGGCTTCGACGACTGCGTCGGCCAGGTCGTGGACGTGGTCGGCTTCAACTACCGCACCACGCAGATGGACGCCTTCCATGCGCGCCATCCGCAGATCCCGGTCTACGGCAGCGAAACCGGCAGCACCGTCGGCGTGCGCGGCAACTACCGCACCGACGACGTGCGCGGCTACGCCCGCGCCTACGACCTCGACTACCCCTGGTGGGCCAGCAGCGCCGAAGCCTGGTGGAGCTATGTCGCGCAGCGCCCGTACATCGCCGGCGGCTTCGTCTGGACCGGCTTCGACTACCGCGGCGAACCGACCCCGTACAACCGCTGGCCGAACGTGGCCTCGCAGTTCGGCATCCTCGACAGCTGCGGCTTTCCCAAGGACAACTACTGGTACTACCGCGCGCAGTGGACCGCCGAGCCGGTGCTGCACCTGTTCCCGCACTGGAACTGGGATGGCCTGCTGGACGAGCGCGACAACGGCATGGTCGACGTGTGGTGCCACAGCAACCTGGACGCGGTGGAACTGTTGGTCAACGGCGTCAGCCAGGGCCTGCAACAGGTGCCGGCCTACGGTCACGTCGAGTGGCGCGTGCGCTACGCCCCCGGTCGCATCGAAGCGCGCGGCTACCGCGGCGGCAAGCAGGTGCTGACGCAACTGCGCGAGACCGTCGGCGCTCCGGCCGCGGTGCGCCTGCGCTGCGAGCGCACCACCCTGCTGGCCGACGCCGAGGACGTGGCCGTGGTCGCGGTGGAAATCGTCGACGCGCAGGGCCGCGTCGTACCCACCGCCAGCGACGCCGTGCGCTTCGCCGTCCGCGGCCCCGGCCGCCTGATCGGCGTGGGCAACGGCGACCCGTCCAGCCACGAGAGCGACAAGGCCGACCATCGCCACGCCTTCAACGGCCTGTGCATGGCCTTGCTGCAGACCACGCGCACGGCGGGCACGCTGACAGTGGAAGCCACGGCGCCCGGGTTGGCATCGGCGCGGTTGGCGTTGCCTGTGGAACGCGCGCGATCGCGTCCGTTCGTGGCGTAAGCGCTGGGCGCCTTCGCTGCTGCGAGGGTGCGGCGATGGACACAGGGCAGCTGCACTTCGGCGGCGGCATCATTGCCGGTCTTCTGCGCCCCAACCTTGATCATTGCCAATCGAGGCACGTGCGGCTTCCGGCTGGATGGCGTCAATGCGCCCAGCATCACGCCCGCGCTTGTCCATGGCGCGATGGCCACCGCGCCGTCACCGCAATGCGTGGCATGCGCAGGCGCGTCCCGCGACATCTCACCGTCATACCTTCAGCATCGTCGCGTCACCAACTCTGAAACAACGCTGCGGGCGTCTCATCAAGTAGACACTTTGAGACAAGTGTCGCAGATCAATTGACGCACTTTGCGCCGACGCCTATATCTCGCATCACACGGCGGGCATGCGGGGGCATGCCGACACCACCGACTCGCATCGTAGCCACTTTTCGCGCGACACCGCTTCGCGCACCCAGCATCCGTACCGACTCAACGCCTCACCCGCACCACCACGTGGAACACGCAGGTGCAGTTGCTCGCGCCTGCTCATCACCCAGCCCAACGCCAGGCCCACCACGGAGAAGGTTTCATGAGCGCATCGCAAGCCCCTGCCGTCCGCGGCATCATCCCCAAGCAGCCCATTCAGATCACCGGACAGCCACTGAGCGAACTGGCCGCCGACACCGCAGCGCTGAAGGCTCTGGTGCAGGCCGCGGTCAACGTGGAGCTCTTCACCATCCCGCTGTACATGTGCACGATGAAGTCGATCCAGGGCACGCACGCGATCAACGCCAGCGGCATTTCCTACTACAAGGGCCGCGTCTGGCCGGGCATGGCGACCGGCGTCGTGGTGCCTGCCGACGACACCTCGCCCGCGACTGCACCACAGCGCGCCTACAACCTGCTGTTCTCGGTCTTCATCGACGAGATGCTGCACCTGCAGATGGCGGCCAACATCTGCAACGCCGTTGGCGGGCAGCCCAATTTCAACAGCCCGCTGCTGCAGGACGCCAACTACAACTGGATCTGCTACGGCCCCACGCAGACCGTCATTCCGCACGTGATCGATCTGCGCGACCTGAAAGATCCCTCGGTCGGCAGCAACCTGACCGTGCAGCTATCCGAACTGAGTGAAGACCAGGTCACGTTGTTCACCCTCATCGAGGAAGACCACGCGGCCGCACTCGCCAGGATCAAGTCCAACCCAGGTAATGCGTATTTCCCCCAGGTCCCGTTCGCGGACTGGACGGCACAAAGCAAGGAAACCGACCTGCCGCTGTTCGGGACGATCGGATGGATGTACTACAGCCTTTACCGGTACATGACCATCAAGTACGAGGACGGACAGCTGCTGTGGGAGAAACTGTTCGTCGGACCCGTCAGGCAGTGGGACCTGTTCAACAGCACGGCCAAGTCCGCGGAAAAGGAGTATCCGCTGATGCCGACGCAGATCACCGCCAAGGCCGCGGTGACCGCCGGCATGCAGGCGATCACCATGATGGCCGCCATCTGCGACCAGGGCGAAGGCGGCATCGACGCATCGACCACCCGCGAGTTCCTGAACATGCTGCACGCGCGTGCGCTGGAGATTGGCATGTCCCTGGCCGAGATCAACAGCGTGGTTCCGACGTTCCAGCCGGACAAGGAGGCGATGGCCAACAACCACCCCTCCTATACCGACACCGGCGCATCGGCCACCTCCACGGATGCCGACGCACGCGCGACCAATGGCGCCCTGGACCACCACCAGCGTTTCGAGAACCTGCTGGGACTGGTCGGACAGGTGCAGACCTGGAGCCAATGGCATGCGATTTCGAGCAACGTCTGGACGGGCGCGATGCTGACCACCTCCGATTTCGATCCCACCACCGCGCCAAGCAACATCCCCAAGCCCGACGACGTGGCCACCGCACTCAACAATCTGAAAAAGGTCGATCCCACCGCGCTGGACAACGTCGCGCAAGGCGCGCTCGCCGGCATCACCACGGTGTTGAGCACGTCGTGGGGCGCCACCGATGTCCAGTTCCCGTATCCGTCGATGGTCGGCTCCGGCGATCGCCTGGGCCTGTACTGGGCGATCTACGGCAGCGCGCCCACCTTGCAGAAGGTGACCAGCAGCACGCAGGCGACAAGCACACTGCTGCACGCCTGCCAGGGACTCGCCCTCGATGGATCCGGCGGCGACTGCGCGGCGCCGGCGATCTATCACAGCTGCAAGGGTTCCAACCACTGCGCCACCCAGGGCGGCTGCGGATTCGTGCAATCGGTGGACGGCGGCGGCAATTGCTCGCAGGCCATCGGCGGCGGTTGCGGTCAGCGCGTCGCGGCGGCGGCACAGGCGGCGGCCAAGGCCGCAGCGGGCGAACAGGTCGGCGGAACCTGCGGCGCGCCCACGCTGTACAGCGCGCCAGCCAACAACAAGTGCGGCGGCTTCGGCGGTTGTGCCGTGCCGATCTCGGCATCGCAACTCTATCCGGCTGCCGGCACCATGCAGGTCTTCGACTTCACCGCCCCGGACAACACCCCGACGCCCTTGACGACGCAGGCGTTCGCCGTCGGCGATGCGGTCTACGACATCGCGTGGGATGCATACAAGAAGGTGATGACCGAGCGCAAACTGCCGGTGGGCGACCAGCCAAAGCCCACCGACCTGCGCGTCGCCCTGCCGCCCTCGACCTGAGGAGGCAAGGCGATGGCGGACATGGCAGACCCGACGCGCGCGCGGCCGCAGCAGGCAGCGCCAAATGCCGCACCACCGCGTCTGGGCCTGCCGAACCTGGGCTTCGGCGTCGGCCTGCGCCCGCAGCATCTCCCGGCCATTCTGGCCGGGGGAGCGCGTGTGGACTGGTTCGAGATCATCTCCGAAAACTACATCGAGGACGCCGGCTACCAGCGCGCGATGTTGAACGCGCTCGCCAAGCAGACGCCCATCGTCATGCATGGGGTCTGTCTTTCGATCGGATCGGACGCACCGCTGGATCACGACTATCTCGGCAAGCTCAAGCGCCTGGCGCGCGACGTCGACGCGGCATGGATCTCGGACCATCTGTGCTGGACCGGACTCGGCTCGCACAATGCGCACGATCTGCTGCCGTTGCCGTTCAATGCGGAATCCTTCGCGCATGTGCGCGATCGCGTGCTGCAGGTCCAGGACATCCTGGGCAGGCCGCTGGTGCTGGAGAACCCCTCCAGCTACGTGCAGTTCCAGACCTCGACCATGCCCGAATGGGAGTTCCTCGGCGGCCTGGCCGATGCCACCGACTGCGGCATTCTGCTCGACGTCAACAACGTCTACGTGAGCGCGCACAACCATCGCTTCGATCCCGAGCGCTACCTGCGCGCCCTGCCCGCCGATCACGTGGTGCAACTGCACCTGGCCGGCCCCACCCGCCACGGCGATTGCCTGATCGACACCCACGACCAACCGGTGCCTGGCCGCGTCTGGGAACTGTATGCGCTCGCGCAGCAACTCACCGGCGGCGTGTCCACCCTGCTGGAATGGGACGCCAGGCTGCCGGACTACGACGGCCTGCTGGAAGAACTGGACAAGGCACGCGCCGTCATGGCCGGCACGATGCCGGCCATGGCCGATCCCGTCTGCGCCGAGCACGCCGTGTCCACGCCGTTGCACTACGCACCAAGGGAACCTGCCGATGCCTGACGCCGCCGTCATCGGAACGGCGCCGGCAGCGCTCGCCCACGTGCAGCGCTGGATGCTGAGCGCCACCACGCATCCTGGCGGACTCGCGGCTGGCCTCCGCTACGCCGGCGACCTGCACGGATTGGATGCCGCCAGGCTGCTGACGTTGCCGGAGGGGGTCGATCCGCAGGCGCGACTGGCGATCTACGCCAACGGCTATTGGCAACGCCTGATCGAGGCGCTGCGTGCCGAATTCCCGGCACTGTGCCGCCTGCTCGGCGACGACCTGTTCGGCTTCTTCGCCCGTGCCTACCTCAGCGCGCGCCCGCCGCGTGCGCCATCGCTGCATACGCTGGGTGCGGGATTTCCCGCCTTCCTGCGCGCTTCCCAGCGCCGCCAGGGCCAGGCGCGTGATCGCTTCCCCGTGCAACTGGCGTGGCTGGAGCGCACCCTGGCCGAGGCCAGCCGTGCCGAGGGCCTGGAAGCCGCAGCGCAGGCGCCAGCCGTCGACGCCTCTGCGCTCGCGCTCGGCTGGCCCTGCCGCATCGGCGTGCCAGCGACCACCCGCTTGGCCATGCTGTCCTATCCATGCGCCGCGTTTCGCGATTGGCTGTCCGGCACCGCGACCTCGGTGCCGGAACCCGCGCAACCCAGCTTCCTGTGCATTGGCCGCCATCGGTTCCGCACCACCATCGCAGCGCTGAGCGATTGGCAGTTCTTCGCGTTGCGCCATGCCGTGCGCGGACGACGTCCACTGCAGGCCTGCGCCCAGGCGGCCGCGCGGCGCACCGGCCGCGATACGGGCGAGGTGTTGGCCCTGCTCGCGCTGTGGCTGCCCGATGCGCAGGCATCGAGCCTGGTGACGCTGACACCGCTCAACACGCCCGCACCGCCGGCTTTGCACCTCCCCAGCGCTTTCATCCACCGCGACAAGGACACCGCACATGACTGACATGAACGAAAGTGCGCTCGACACGCACTACCGGAACAGCTTCGGCTGGCTCGCCGGCTACTTGCCGGAAGATCGCAGCGGCCTGCGGCACTGGCATGCCGCGTTTCGCGAACGCGCCCTGCGACACCGCGACGGCACGGCACCCGGTTATGCGCACGATGCCGTGCAACACCTGGCCGACCTGATCGCGACCGACCCGATCGTGCGGATGTACGCGACCGAGGCCATCGCCCAGATCGTCCAGCAACCGCCAAACATCACCTCCATCGACGACATGCTGGCGCAACTGGACCTGATCTGCACCACCGCGCCCGAGTACAACGCCAACCCGAACAAGCGCGTGCTGTTTCCCATGTCGGCGTTGTTCGTCGACATGATGGCGACCCCGGCCGGCAAGGCGCTGTTCCGTCTCGACGCCTTCAACGAAGGCCTCCGCGCCATCCTCGAGACCTGGGCCGCCTATCTCGACAGCCCGGCGAGTTGCTCGGTACTGAATCCGGACCCGGTGACCGGTTGGCTCGGCACGGCCGCCATCGCTGAATTCAAGCTCGCCGACTTCGTGATCGACTGGGACGCCGAGTACGGCGGCTTCGGCTCCTACAACGCGTTCTTCCATCGCGAGATCCAGTCCAAGGTTCGCCCCATCGCCGGCGTCGGCAACCCCGGCATCGTCACCTCGCCGAACGATGGGACGGTCTACCGCATCGCCACCGGCGTGCAGCAGACCGCGGTGTTCTGGATCAAGGAGAAGGCCTACTCCTTGCAGGACATGCTGGCCAACCCCGACCCGGCGACGCTGCAGCGCTTCGTCGGCGGCACCGTCGTGCAAATCTTCCTGAGCGGTGCCGACTACCACCGCTGGCACGCACCGGTCGACGGCGTAGTGGCGTATCGCAACGTGGACGGACTGCTGTTCAGCGAAAACGAGGACAGCACGTTCGATAAAGATGCCGGCGTGACCTCGCAGGTGTACGGCGCAGCCGTCAACAACCGCGGCATCGTCGCCATCACCGCCGACGACGCGCGGATCGGCACGGTGTTCGTCATGCCGATCGGCATCACCGAGATTTCCTCGCTGACCCAGACCGTGGCCGACGGCCAGCACGTCAGCAAGGGCGAGGAGCTCGGCTATTTCAGCTACGGCGGATCGACGCTGTGCGTGGTGTTCGAGAAGAAGGTGTCGCTGAACTTCGGCGCCCTCAAGCAGGGCGCGACCCTCCAGGTCAACGCGCAACTGGCGACGGTGAACCTCCCGGTCTGAGCTGTCGCCCGCGCTGCGAACGCGCCAGACGCCGCCGCGGACTTGCGGCTGCGTCCGGTCTCGCCTCCACGCGTCCGCCAGTCCATCGTGGCCACGATCACCAGCCATACCGGCGGCCAGTCGAGCGTCATGCGTCGCCACCTTTCTCTTGGTGGCGCACGGCCAAGAAGAGCGCCTACGACGACGAAGCGCACGCCGGCAAGCAGGTGCGGCCGCTGCCGGCGCTACGCAAGTGCTGCGCCTCAGGCCTCCTGCAAGCCGGGCTTGCCGTGGGCGATGGCGTAGCGCCGCCAGCTCTGCAGCGTTCCGTTCGGCAGCATCACCTGATCCAGCGTCTTCATGTCGCCGATCCACGCGTCGCGGCGCACGTCGCACAGCAGATAGCCGCGTTTGTCGGTACTGGCCTTCAGGTGCGGACTGTGTCGCAGCATGTTTTCGGCCACCGCATCCTCGCCGAGGCCATCGGAGCCGGAGGTGATCGAGGTGGCCAGCAGCTCACTGGAGACGATGCCGGAATCGGCGTCGTCCTGCACCAGGTCGCTGGCGAAATGGCGGTGCGCGTCGCCGCAGGTGGTGACCACGTTACCGAAGCCGACCCGCTGGATGTGGTCGAGCAGGCGCCGGCGGCTGGCCAGATAGCCCGACCATTGGTCGTCGGAATACACCACCTCGCCGTTCTTCTCGATCGCGTAGTTGCCCAGCGCGACCTGATGGGCAATGGTGTGCCAGCGCGGCGCCTTGTCGGCCAGGCCGTCGAACAGCCACTGCTCCTGCGCCTCGCCCATGATGCTGCGCGCCGGCGACTGCACCTGGTCGCGCTGCGTCATGTCGACCTGCTTGCTGCGGTACTGGCGGGTATCGAGCAGATGCAGGTCCATCAAGGTGCCGTAGCGGGCGCGCCGGTACAACTGCATGTGGCCGTCGCGTGGAAACGCGGTGCGGCGCAACGGCATGTTCTCGTAATACGCCTGGAACGCCTGCGCGCGCCGCAACAGGAACACCTCGCTGGGGGTGTCGTCCTGGTCTTCGGCGCCGGCCCAGTTGTTGTCCACTTCGTGGTCGTCGAAGGTCACGAACCACGGCGCGGCGGCATGCGCCGCCTGCAGGTCGGCATCGGACTTGTACTGCGCGTAGCGGCGTCGGTAGTCGTCCAACGTGTAGATCTCCGGACCGACATGATTGCGCAGGTTGGTGAACGGACGGCCGTTCATCGTGCGCGGGCCTGGCCGCGCTGCGCCTTCGTAGATGTAGTCGCCGTAGTGGAAGACGAAATCCAGCGGCTCCTCGGCAATGCACCGCCATGCGGTGTAGTGGCCTTCCTCGTAGTGCTGGCAGCCGGCAACGGCGAAACGCACCCGCTCCACCTTGGCGGTGGCCGCCGGCAGCGTGCAGGTGCGGCCGACCGGGCTGGCGTGATCGCCGATCCTGAAGCGATACCAGTACGGCCGGCCCGGCGACAGGCCGTCCAGTTCGACGTGCAGCGCATGGCCCAGTTCCGGATGCGCCAGCGACGATCCGCGTCGCACCAGCGTGGCGAATCCCTCGTCGGCCGCCACCTCCCAGTCGACCACCATCGGCCGCGTCGGCATCCCGCCGCCGTACACCAACGGCTCGGTCGCCAGCCGCGTCCACAGCACCACGCCCTCCGGCGAGGGGTCCCCGGAGGCCACGCCCAGGGTGAACGGCGTGGTCGCGAACCGCGGGGAGGCAAGCAGGTTGCGGGGGAGCAAGGTCTTGGCATCGGTCTGCGTGGCCAGCGCGGAGGCGGTCTGCATCCAGGCGCCGAACGCGGAAAGGCCGGACAGGGCGAGAAAACGCCTGCGATTGAAGGTACTCATGGCGATCGCCTCAGTTGTAGATCACATGGAAGTAGAAGAAACGGCCGTAGTCATCGATCTCGGTGCGGAAGCGCCCGTTCGGGCCGGTGCTGTAGGTCGGCTGCGTGTTGAACAGGTTCTTTGCCTCGTACTTGAGCGTCACGTGCTTGCCGATCCTGTGGCTGAAGGCCAGGTTGAAGGTCATGTACGGGTCGTAGTACGAATCCAGCCACTGCGTATCGCCGAAGTCGACCAGCATGCGGCTGCGGTAGGTGCCGGAAAAGCGCAGTTGCGCGCTTTGCCAGGGCATGCGCCAGATCAGCGAGCCGTTCAACGACCAGTCCGGCTGGTACAGCAGGCGGTCCAGGCGGCGCTGGCTTCCGTCAGTGATGGTGTAGTTGGTCCGCCCTTGCAGGCGGGTAGCATTGAAATACATGTCCAGGTGCTGATTGCCCCAGCGCAGGTTGCGGTTGGCGACGGACAACTCGATGCCGCGCAGGGTGGACTGGTCGGTATTCATCGGCTGGGTCACCCGATAGCGGACGTCGCCGATGGTCTCGTAGGTGGTCAGGGTATAGATGTCGTCCTGGATGACCTTGTCGAACAGCGCCACCGACACCAGGCCGTTGTTGCCGTTGAAGTACAGATCCCAGGCCAGGTCGAGGTTGGTGGCGCGGCGCGGCTTGAGGCCGGCGTTGCCCTGCTGGATGGTGCAGAAGTTGCCGCCCTGCCCATCGTCGCCGCAGTTGGTCTGGGTCGCCTGGGCGATGTTGCTCGGCGTCGGCCGGCCCAGCGTGCGGCTGGCCGACGCGCGCAGGCGCTGGTCGTCGCTGAGCTTGAAGGTGGCGTTCAGCGACGGCAGCACATTGGCGTAGCCGCCCGCGTTCTTGCGCAGGTCGGCGCTGTAGGTGGCGCCGCCATCGGCGCTGAAGGGGCTATACGCGTCGAAGCGCGTGTGGTCGTAGCGCAGGCCGCCGATCAGCAGCAGCCGCTCCCACGCATAATGCGCCGAGACGTAGGCATTGCCGATGTCCTCGACGTACCGGTAGTCGCTGGTGAGGTTGGCGTTCGGGTAGGCGGCGTTGTTGTTGCCCAGCGTCGGCAGCAGCTGCTCGGTCCACAGGCGGTTGTCGATCAGCGGAAAGCCCGGCACGCTGCCGACCAGGGTCGCGCCGGGATACAGATAGCGATTGAGCGTGGCGCCGGTCTTGTAGTAGGTGAAGTCGATGTTCTGCCAGATGTCCAGGCGGCGGTACTCGGCGCCGGTGGCCAGGCCGAAGCCACGCGCGTCGGCGTCGATGTTGTGGGTGAAATCCACGCGCACATCGTCGATGCTTTCCTGCGCGTTGCGCGGAGAGATGTAGGCCTGCGCCGGATTGAGCTTGAACGCCGAGGTGGTCAGCAGGCTCGGATCGGACACGCCGACCGCGTTCGGAAAACCGTTGCCGTCGTTGGCGTAGTCGACGAACAGCCTGCTCGGATATGCGCGCACGCCCCAGTACACCTGGGTGTTGTCGAACGTCTCTTCGGTATGACCGGCGCGCAGGCTGAGCCGCGAGCGCTCGCCCACGTCCCAGTCGAACACGGCGATGGCGCCGCGGTTGCTGCGATCCCAGCGGTCGTGCCGGTTCTTGATGTAGATGCTGTTGATCTGGGTGGTGCCGCCGTCCTCGCTGGCGTTGCGGATCGGGAACTTCGGATTGGAGTACAGATCGGTCTTGTTCATCGTCGAGTTCTCGTAGAACCGGTACGAGTACAGCAGCAACGAGGCGTAGAACGGATCCTGCGACGGCTTCCACTCCAGCTTGGCCGACCCACCGAAGTTGGTGATGTAATTGGTATAGGTGCCGGTACTGAAATTGCCCGGCGCGCGCAGGCCGTTCCAGCCGGCAGCCGCCTCCGGATCGGTGGTGCCGTCGGTCAGGTACTTGCCTGCGGCGTCGAAGTAATAGTTCGATTCCACCCAGCGCTTGATGCTGTTGCGCGAGCGTTGCTCGTAGCGCGCCACCGCCACGACCCCGAATTCCTGATCGGCCCCGAACTGGTTGGAGAACACCGCCTTGGCGCTCTTGCCGAGGTGCCCCAGCGTCTTGTGGTCGCCGCCGGCGCTGCGGCCGACGTCGGTTTCGGCGGTGGAGTAGATGCCGGCGAGATCGGCGAAGACGTAGCGGCCCGAGCGATCGAAGGCGCTGCGGCTGACGATGTCGATCACCCCGCCGATGGCATCCGGCGCCTGCTCTGCACTGAAGCTCTTGTAGATGTCGGTGCGGGTGCCGATGTCGCTGGGAATGAGTTGCAGGTTGTTCATGCGCTCGCCCGAGCCGCTGCCGCCCACGCTGGCGATCGCGATCCCGTCGATGGTGGTGTAGTTGAGGTTGGGCTGCACGCCGCGCACGGTCACGTAGCGCGGCTCGCCCGCGTCCTCCACCGCGCTCACCCCCGGCGCGGCCATCAGGCTCTCGGCCAGCGTCTCGTCGCCGTAGCTGTCCATCTCGTCGTAGATCACCGAGTCCTTGATGCCCGGAGATTGCTTCTTCTGCTCGATCACCTCGTGCGCGGCGATCACGTTCACCGCATCCAGCGTCGGTGCCGCACTTTCCTGCTCGGCGCCCGGCTGCGGCGCGGCCGTCTGCGGCACATCGCGTGGCGGCGGCGCGGAATCGATCGCGATGACGTTGCCGTCCACCACCGAATAGCGCAGGCCGGTGCCTGCCAGCAGTGCCTCCAGCGCCTGCTTGACCGTCGACCCCGCCGCCACCGCGCCGCCCGTGCGCGGGGAGCCGTTGGGCGAGTACAGGAACTGCACGCCTGACTCACGCGACAGCTGCTGCAGCGCGCGGCTCAACGGTTGCGCGGCGATCGGCGTGGTGATCTTCGCGGCCAGCGCATCCGGCGTCGCGGTCTGGGCCTGGCCGAGGAAGGCGTGGGAGAGGACGATGGCCAGGGCGATCGACAGGGAGAGCGGCTTCCGCATCACGGATCCTTGAGGGAGAGAGGATGTCGACGCCGCGTCGCGGAACGACAGCGGCTTCTCCTTAAGAAAGAGCGGGCAAGCGCCGGAATGGAGAACGCGGATTCGATGAATTTTTTCTGACAACGTCCGCGGCATGCTCAGCGGCTGGAGACGCGCACCGTGTCGCCATCGCGCTGCACCACCAAGCGCGGGTCGCGCTGCAGGAAGGCTTGCAGCGCCGAGACCCGGTGCGCGTCCAGGCTGCCGGACAGGCGCGCCGATGCAGCCGCCTGGTCCGCGATCACCACCTGTACCGTGTTGTGGCGATTGAACGCCTGCGCGACCTCGTCCAGGCGTTCGTCGAGAAAGGAGATCTTGCGCTGCTGCCAGTCCAGCAGCATCGAGGCCGGCATGCTCAGCGGCCGCACCACCAGGCTGCCGTGATCGACCGTGGCCACCCGACCGGCATCCAGCCGCGCCAGGCAACGCGCATTCTCGCCATTGCTGCAGACCTCCACTGCACCGGACACCACCCCGATCCGGGTGTCCTGCAACCGGCGCGCGACGTCGAACACGGTGCCGATGTCGCGGATGTGCAGCCCGCCGACCTGCACCTGGAAGGGGCGCCGGTCCGCTGCGATGTCGAAGCTGGCCTCCCCGCGCAGCAATTCGGCGCGCCGGGCCAGCCATCCCAGCCGCACGCGCACCACGCTGTCCGCGTTGAGCCGCACCCGGCTGCCATCGGCCAGGGTGAACGCGCGCAGCTGTCCGTGCCCGGCCTGCAACAGCAGTTCCGGCGATTGCAGATGCGCCAGCAGGACGCCCAGGGCGATCGCCACGCAGGCCGCCGCCGCAATCGCCACCTGCCAGCGTCGACGCGGACGCCGGGCGGCCGGTGCGGCATCACGCGGTCCCGTGCCGGAGAACAGCGGCACGACCTTGGCGCGGGACGGATGCGCGGCGACGGCGGCTTGGCCGGCCGCCGCATCCTGCCGCCGCCGCGGGCTCATGGCCTCGCCCACTTCGCGATGCAGGCGCGAGGCGCGCAGGTATTCGCGCACATGTTCGGGCGAACGCTGCATCCACTCCAGGAACGCCAGACGCTCGGGCTCGCCCAATGGCGCCTCGCGATGACGCAGGAACCAGGCCGCCGCCTGCTCGGCCACGGTGCCGTCCATGGTGGGTGGCGTTTGGTTCATGCCTCACCCCGGATGCGCAACCTCGCCCTGCACGCCTGCAGTCCCCTGCCGATGTGCTTGCGCACCATGTGCACGGACACGTCCATCCGCGCGCTGATCTGCTGGCACTCCAGTCCGTCGCGATAGTGCAGTTCCATCATCTGGCGGGTGGCCGGCGGCAGTTGCGCGATGGTGTTGCGGATGTCGCTCCAACGCTGCCGGCGTTCGAACTCGCCCTCCACGTCCTCTTCGCTTTCGAGCACTTCGGCCAGCAGCTCGACATCCTCCAGCGGCGGCAGCGCAGCGCGCGAGCGCGCATGTTCGCGCGCCAGGTTGGCCGCCACGGTATAGAGATAGGCTTCCGGGTTGGCGACGGCCTCGGCGTTCTCGCCGGTGCTGCGCAACAGGCGCAGATAGACCTCCTGCGCAAGATCCTCGACGTCCTCGGCATGCGAGCCGCGGCGCAGGAAGAAGCCACGCAGCAGGCGCCCCCGCAGCGCATAGCTCTTTTCCCATACCCTCGCGCCACTCACGACCGCTCCAACCGCGTCCAGAGATGGAAACAGGTGATCTTCCAGGGAGAAGATGACGCCACGATTTCATCGCCAGGCCGGGCCCCGTATGACCTGGAATCCGTATGCGATGCAAGCCTCTGCCATCGCTCGGGGTTCGACGAGGCGGCGTTCGCTGTTTGTCAGGGTCCGGCGGTAGCTGGGGTGCGGCAACTGGCGTTGAGTCGCGCAACGAGTTGCATACGCGCGTCGCCGACCGCGGCGCCCAGAATCCCCATTGCATCGGACGTGGATGAGTTCCAGTTGACTCTGGCCGACTGCCCGCGCACGACGAACGCCGAGGCGCCGTGGGGCCGAATCTCGAATGCCGCCACCCCGGTGACGGTTGCGGGCAAGGCGCTCAGATAGAGCTTCTGAATGCTGATCGTCACCGATGACGCATCCGCATCGCGCGACCAGCCTACCGATCCCAGCGCCTCACGGACGCTGGCAGCGATGTCAGGGAAGGCATACGTGCGCTTACCAAGCATTCCCACCTCCGTGGTCGATCGCGCATCGACGATCTGACCCAGCCGGTAGGGGCAGCGCAGACCGGAATCGACCGTCGTCGGCAGATGCAGCACCTCCGCGCGCTCCATGCGGGCTGCGCATGCGCATAGCGACAGCAGCAGGCTGAGCGAAGCGGCGATGCGGATCATCAGGGATGGGCCGCTTGGCCTTGAGGAATCGGTTGATCCTTCGGCCTGTATGTTTCCCAGAAGGTCTTGCGCTTGCCCGGCTCCGTGGATACGGACGTCTCTGCAGGCGCCTGCACTGGGTGGGCAGGTGTGTCGACGGCGGCAGACGCGCCCACGCTCGGAACCGGTTCGCTGTGCGACGCGGCGGCGACCTGCACGATGGACGTGTCAGCGCCCGACGGAGTCGGCGCGACTGCCTGGGATGCGGCTGCTTCGACAGCAACCGCCTGGTTCGGCACGGCCACCGGCAGCGTTGCCGGCTGATAGTCGGAACGCAACCACTGGTACCCGGTGATGGCCTGAAAGCGCGTGTTGCCAGCACGCACCCACACCACGTCCCCTTCGCGCCGCTCGATGCGGCCGGACACGCTACGTCCGGCAATGTCCGATTTCCCCTTGATCTTCTGGTCCCATTGCTGGCGACCTTCTGCGGAAAAGTCGTAGACCATCATGGCAATGGCCTGGTCGATCGATTGATCGATCAGCCCGCCCATCCGCGCTGCTCCCAGATCGAGCCAAGGCCTGCTTTCGCCTGGGGCGGGCAACTGGAAACTGGAGCGAACAGCATAAGGACGCGAGAACAGAAACCTGGTCTTGACCGTTCCGTTCTTTATCTGGCGATCTTCGATCGTCACATTGAGCAGAACATAGGCCGTGCCCATCGCATCGCCCATGGCGTACCGCGGCCTGATGACCAAGACATGCTTCGGCATGCCATCCAGGTCCTGCCGTGCCTCCCAAGGCGCATGAACGACCGTGATCACAGGGCGATCGGCGATTCCCGAGCCAGGCAGCCGGCGTTGCAGGGACCGCATCAACGGCGTTTCGAAATCGTAGCCGACCATCATGTTGCGCAACGGCAGCACGGTAGCTTCGGCAGTCTTGTTCTTCGCGTTCTGCACGGCAGTTCCGATCAGGGCACCGACCAGCCCGAACTGCATCCCCATCTCCATCGCGGTTGACGAGACATCGATCGCCAGTTCCTGCTGGGTGAGTTGCACCTCGACCGGCATGTCGGACGCCAATGGCAACGGCAACGCATTGTCGCGGGCCATCGAAGACGCACAGAAAACGCTCAGCCCTAAGGCCAAGCACAGTCGCTTGAACATCGTTATCCCCCTGAGTCGGCACCGGCCAGCCGGCGGCGTGCCCGCCAGCCTCCCCGATTCGGCAGTCTAGCCACGCCACCTGGGTTGAGTAAAGGCGAGCGATCGCGCACCTCGATGCCCAGCATCCCGTGACAGGCAATGGCGGCGACGGTCGGCGCATGGGTGCGATCAAGTCATGGGCGCTATCAAGAACAGGCGCGACGCGCCGACAACATACGAATGGGCCAACCGATGGCGCATTCCGCGCAACAACGTCGACATCGGCCTTGTAATGATCGCGACACCATTACTCTTTCAGCACTTTAGCAACGGGTCGCCGGCATGGCCGCGGTACGCTCAACCCCGGACGGAACGATGGGCATGCTGGGCCGGTATCTCTTCTATTTTTTCGCCTGCGCGCTGATCAACTATCTCGCGCTGCTGGAACAGAGCGCAGTTGGCCTGATCTTCTTCTGGCCCGGCAATGCCCTGGGCGCGCTGCTCGCGCTGCACTGGCGCAGCCGCGACCGCCGCGGGGCTCCCCTGCGGCATGGCGCATTCTTGCTGCTGTTCTTTGCCGGCCATTATGCGACCTCGCTGCTGGTGCCGCAGCCGATGACGCCGCAGCAGCAATTCTGGGCATGTCTGTTCGATACGCTGCATGTCGCCTCCTACGGTATTGCGATGCGGCTCGTGGTGCGGCACCGGCACTGGTTCGCGCCCTACCGTCGCACCGCCCTGCTGATCGCGCCGGTGCTTCTGTCGGTCCTTGCCTCGGGAGCGTGCGTCGGGCTGCTTCTCAACCGCCTGGTTCCCCTCGGCACGACCGGTTTCGTCGTCATCGACTGGATCAGCGAACAGTTCCTCACCTGCCTGGTGGTCACCCTGATCTTCCATGGCGGCGTGCGGAGCAACTGGAGCGCCGAACGGCGGCGCCACGACCGCCCCGCGATCCTGCTGATCGCCGCGCTGGTGCTGGCGCAACTCATGCTGACCTTCAGCCCCTGGCTGACGATCACCTCGATCGCCGCCATTCCTGCCCTCGTCGCACTGGCACGGTTCGACTTCAAGGGCACCGTGCTGGTGACCGGACTGTGCATGACCCTGCCAACGCTGTCGCGCGTGCACTTCTACGTGGTCACCAACAACTACCAGAAGAGCGCCAACTTCTACCAGGAGATCTTCGCGCACCGGATCGAATTCGCCATCGTGGCGATCCTGGTGGTGTTCATGGCGGAACTGCTGGGTCAGAAGCACCGCCTGCTGGTGAAGACCACCTACCAGGCCGAGACCGATCGCCTGACCCGCCTGTACAACCGCGCCTTCATGGTCAAGGCCATCGATCGACTGCCGCCGGGGAGCAGGCTCGGACTCGCGGTCCTGGATATCGACGATTTCAAGAAGATCAACGACACCTACGGCCATGCCGTCGGCGATCGCATCCTGCTGATGGTATCGGCGGTCCTGCAACGCAGCGCGCACGCCACCGGCATCGCGGCGCGATGGGGCGGCGAGGAGTTCCTGATCGCGCTACCCGACATCTCGATGGACGACTTCCTCGTCGCCTGCGACCGCCTGGTCGCCGATGTCCGCAGCCAGCCGGACGAGCGCAGCAGCGGCCTCCCGCAAGTGACCATCAGCCTCGGCGGTGTCCACATCGAGCGCTTCGAGCGCGCCGCCTTCGAACACGCGTTCTCCGCCGCCGATGCACAACTGTACCAGGCCAAGCGCGAGGGCAAGGACCGCGCCCGCTTGCTGCGCATGCAGCAGGTGCCTGCTCTCGGCGGCTGAACCGGCAGCACGCGCGGCACGACCCGTCGCCCGTCCTGCTCTACGCGCGGTCGCCGCGCATGCAGCGGCTCACATGGGCCGCCAATCGGCGCGACGGCTCCATCGCCCATGCCCACGGTGCCCCGATCGCACGGCACCGGCGCTCCGGCCTCGCGACCCACCCGACCAGCCGCAACCCCAATCCACTAAACTTGCCTCCCCCACGGGCGGCCCGCCGCCCCATGCCCTGTCGCACCGGCGGCGCGCGCCATGCGCCCGCCGCCCCGCACATCCGCACGAAGGCGCCATGACCTCCGAGAAAGTCCCCGAACACACCCCGCTCATGAAGCAGTTCTTCGCCGCCAAGTCCGAGTACCCGGACCTGCTGCTGTTTTTCCGCATGGGCGATTTCTACGAACTGTTCTACGACGACGCGCGCAAGGCCGCGCGGCTGCTGGACATCACCCTGACCCAGCGCGGCAGTTCCGGCGGCGCGCCGATTCCGATGGCCGGGGTGCCGGTGCATGCCTACGAGGGCTATCTGGCGCGGCTGGTGGCGCTGGGCGAGTCGGTGGCGATCTGCGAGCAGATCGGCGATCCGGCGCTGGCCAAGGGCCTGGTCGAGCGCAAGGTGGTGCGCATCGTCACCCCGGGCACGGTGACCGACGAGGCCTTGCTGGACGAGCGCCGCGACACTTTGCTGATGGCCATCGCGCGCACCAAGCAGGGTTACGGCCTGGCCTGGGCCGACCTGGCCGGCGGCCGTTTCCTGGTCAACGAGGTGGACAGCGAGGACGCGCTGGAAGCCGAACTGGCGCGACTGGAGCCGGCCGAGCTGCTGGTGCCCGACGAGGACCAATGGCCGGAATTCCTGCGCGAGCGCCGCGGCGTGCGACGCCGTCCGCCGTGGCTGTTCGACGCCGACAGCGGCCGCCGCCAGTTGCTGGCGTTCTTCCAGCTGCACGATCTGAGCGGCTTCGGCATCGACGACAAGCCGCGCGCCACCGCCGCCGCTGGCGCCCTGCTCGGCTACGTGGAGGAAACCCAGAAGCAACGTCTGCCGCACCTGACCGCGATCGCGATGGAGACCGCCAGCGAGGCGATCGCGATGAACGCGGCCACGCGTCGTCATCTTGAATTGGACACGCGGGTCGACGGCGACACCCGCAACACCCTGCTCGGCGTGCTCGACAGCACGGTCACGCCGATGGGCGGGCGCCTGCTGCGGCGCTGGCTGCACCGTCCGCTGCGCCTGCGCGAGGTGCTGGTGCAGCGTCACCACGCGGTCGGCACGTTGATCGACCGCGGCGCCGATGCCGACCTGCGCGAGGCGTTCCGCGCGCTCGGCGACGTCGAGCGCATCCTCACCCGCGTCGCCCTGCGCTCGGCGCGTCCGCGTGACTTCTCCACCCTGCGCGACGGCCTGGGCCTGCTGCCGAAGGTGCGCGCGATCCTGGCGCCGCTGGATTCGCCGCGGCTGGCGGCACTGGCGGCGGAGCTGGGCCAGCACGACGAGATCGCGCACCTGCTGGCGTCGGCGATCGCCGAACAGCCGCCGCTCAAGCTCAACGACGGCGGCGTCATCGCCGCCGACTACGACGCCGAGCTGGACGAACTGCGCCGGCTCAGCACCCACGCCGACCAGTTCCTGATCGATCTGGAAGCGCGCGAGCGCGCCAGCAGCGGCATCGCCACGCTGAAGGTCGGCTACAACCGCGTGCACGGCTACTACATCGAGATCAGCAAGGGCCAGGCCGACAAGGCGCCGGTGCACTACAGCCGGCGCCAGACGCTGACCAACGCCGAGCGCTACATCACCGAGGAGCTGAAGAACTTCGAGGACAAGGTGCTGTCGGCGCGCGAGCGTGCGCTGTCGCGCGAGAAGCTGCTCTACGAAGGCCTGCTCGACACGCTGGGCGAGCGTCTGGAGCCGCTCAAGCGTGCCGCCGCCGCGCTCAGCGAACTGGACGTGCTGGCCGGCTTCGCCGAACGCGCACAGGCACTGGACTGGACCCAGCCGGAGCTGGACAGCGGTGCCTGCCTGCGCATCGAACGCGGCCGCCACCCGGTGGTGGAAGCGGTGCGCGAGCAACCGTTCGAGCCGAACGATCTGGATCTTCATCCGGACCGACGCATGCTGGTGATCACCGGCCCGAACATGGGCGGTAAATCGACCTACATGCGCCAGAACGCGTTGATCGTGCTGCTCGCGCACATCGGCAGCTATGTGCCGGCGCGGCGTGCGGTGATCGGCCCGATCGACCGCATCCTCACCCGCATCGGCGCCGGCGACGACCTGGCCCGCGGCCAGTCCACCTTCATGGTCGAGATGGCCGAGACCAGCTACATCCTGCACCACGCCACCGCGCAATCGCTGGTGCTGATGGACGAGATCGGCCGCGGCACTTCCACCTACGACGGCCTGGCCCTGGCCGATGCGGTGGCGCGCCATCTCGCCCACCACAACCGCTGCTACACGCTGTTCGCCACGCACTATTTCGAGCTGACCGCATTGGCCGACGAATCGGTCGAAGGCGGCCCCAGCGGCATCGCCAACGTGCACCTGGACGCGGTCGAGCACGGCGACCGCCTGGTGTTCATGCACGCGGTCAAGGACGGTCCGGCCAACCGCAGCTTCGGCCTGCAGGTCGCGGCGCTGGCCGGCCTGCCCAAGACCACCGTGGCGCAGGCGCGGCGGCGCCTGGCGGAGCTGGAGCAACGCGGCGGCGAGAGCCATGCCTCGCAGATGGCGCCGCAGGCCCTGGACGCGCCGCAGCAGTTCGGCCTGTTCGCGGCCACGCCCTCCGCAGCACAGGAAGCGCTGGCCGCGCTGGATCCGGACGAACTCACGCCCAAGCAGGCGCTGGAAGCGCTGTACCGGCTCAAGTCGCTGCTGTAGGGCGGCGTGCGATAGCCCCTCTCACATCGGGAGAGGGGTTGGGGTGAGGGTACGGGGCGCGCAGCGCGTGCACTGATCTGGCAATGCGAGGCTGTGCCCGTACCCTCATCCGCCCCTGCGGGGCACCTTCCCCCGACGGGAGAAGGGAACAGCCGAGCCCCTCTCCCACCGGGAGAGGGGTTGGGGTGAGGGTACGGGGCGCGCAGCGCCTGCACTGATCTGGCAATGCGAGGCTGTGCCCGTACCCTCATCCGCCCCTGCGGGGCACCTTCTCCCGGAGGGAGAAGGGAAGCGCCGAGCCCCTCTCCCACCGGGAGAGGGGTTGCCGCACGGCACACCCAACCGCCAGTCCTCCACATCCCGCTAGGCGCTCGCCGGCACGGCGTTCGGGCGCGGCATGAACGGATTCGGATGCGCGGCCAGCAACGCATCGTCGATGGCCGCGGCACGCTGCGCCGCCGGCCGTGCCATGTGCCGCTGCACGAACGCGACGAACGCCGGCCGCGCCTGCAGCACGCCGATGCGCGTGTAGAAGCCAAGGAACGCGGCGGCATACAGGTCGACCGCACTGAAGCGGTCGCCGGCCAGGTGCTCGCGACCGGCGACGCCCTGCTCCAGCATGTCCAGCAGATCCTCGCCGTGGCCGTAGCCCGCACTGTGCGCCGGCGCCAGGGTGCCGTGCTGCCTGGCGGTGAGAAACGCCTCGGCCGGCCCGGCCAGCAGGAACAGCCAGCGGTAGTACTCGCCCCGCGCCGGCGATCCCAGCGGCGGCGCCAGTTGCCGCTCCGGCACCAGGTCGGCCAGGTAGGCGCAGATCGCCGCGTTCTCGGTGACGGTGGTGGTGCCGTGGACCAGCGCCGGCACCTTGCCCATCGGGTTGATCGCCAGATAGTCGGGCGACTTCATGCCGGTGCCGTAGTCGAGGATCTGCGCGCGGTACGCCAGGCCGGTTTCTTCGAGCATCCAGCGCGCGATGCGACCGCGCGACATGGGGTGGGTGTAGAGCACAAGATCGTGGGACATGGTCGGACTCCGTGGTGGACGCCACGCAGTCTGCGCGCGCCCTGCTGACACCTGCTGTCAGGAGCCGACGCCGTGTCCGGTGGCGGCGCGCCAGCGCCGGATCAGCAGATGCCGCCGCGTCGGATAGCGTTCGCCGTCGTCGTGCAGCGCCAGCACCCGGTCGGCGCGGAAATGACGGAAGTCGCCGCGCAGTTCGCACCACGCCGCAATCATGCCGAAGCCGCCCAGGAAGGCCATCGCGAACGGCCAGATGCGCCGTTGCGAGGCGACGCCGCCGGCATCGGCGTAGTCCATGTGCAACACATGCTCCAGGCGGATGCCACGACGCAGGACCGGCAACCACGGCGCCGCCGGCTGCGCGGGCGGGGCCGCGGGCACCAGCAACCCGCTGGTCTCCAGCGCCAGCCGCAACGGCGCCGGCAGCGACGCCCCGATCCGGGTGATGGCGCGCTGCGCCGCCTGCGCCAGTTCCGGATCGGCCTGGCTCGCCACCCAGCGCGCGCCCAGGGTCAGCGCCTCCAGCTCGTCCTCGCTGAAGTTCAGCTCCGGCAGCAGGAAGCCCGGGCGCAACACGTAGCCCACGCCCGGGTCGCCGAGGATGTCGGCGCCCTGCCCGCGCAGGCTGGCGATGTCGCGATACAGCGTGCGCAGGCTCACCCCCAGGTCGGCGGCGAGCTGCGCCCCGGCCACGGGCCGGCGGCGCCCGCGCAGGGCGTCGAGCAGGCGCAACAGACGGGTGGCGCGTTGGGTCATCGCGACAGGATAGTGGGCAGGCGCCGCCAACGGGAGGCACTGTTGCGTCAGGCATCGCCCGCCTGTCGCTGCATTCCGATCGGTGTCGCACGGCGCAGCGACGCTGTCGCCTGGAGGAAACAGGGACTTCTATACTCGACGGCGAACGCGCCGCCCCGCTCCGTCGCAAACGGAGCCGCGGACACCAGCACACGCCGCACGCGTCCGCGACGGCTACATCCAACGAGGGAACGCATGCAGCCACGCTCGCGAACGTCGTCACGCCCCCCGGTCCGCTGCGCCACCGCAGGTGCCATGCAGGCGCCGCATCCGCGCAGCGGCCGTCGCGGCACCCAGGCCTGAGGCGACGATGATGGAATTCGCCCTTTTTGCCATCGGCGTGGTCGTCGGCGCGGTGCTGTTGCATCTGGCTCGCCCTCTCGGGCGCAGCGCCTCCGCGCAACGGCCTGCACCGGCCACCGACGCTGACGACCACTACCACGCCGCGCCCGAGGTAACGCAGGAGACCCCGGCGCAGCATCTGCAGCGGCTGCGGCAGCAGGTGGAAGCACAGGACGAGCAGATCCACAGCCCGGCCGATCTGGCACAGATTCCGCAGTTCCAGCAAGGCGTGGCGCTGCTGGCGGGCGCGGAGTTCTCCCATGAGGAGCTGGTCGAGGCGCTGGGCAGCCCAGGCTACGTGCTGCCGTGCATGGCAGCGCAGGCCTTGGCGCAACGCCGCCACACGGATGCGGACGCGGTCCTGGACGTGCTCCCGCACCTAGGCTCGTATCCACTGAGCTTCCTGTTCGACTACCTGCAGCGCCTGCCGGATGCCGACCATCTGCACGCGCTGCTGCGCCACGCACGCGACTGGTGGTGGAACGTCGTCCCGTTCCGGCAACGCCTGCGCGCGTATCTGCAGTGGGCCGCGAGCAAAGCCCCGGCGGACCGCCCGGTGGATTTCGACGAACTCGATGATGCAGCGCTGACCGCACTTGGCGACACCCTCGCGCAGTTCAAGGAACCGGTGCTGGAGCCGTTCCTGCAGCGCCTGCACGACGCACGCAAGCAGCGTCGCGAGCAGCGCGTGCTCGGCGCCTTCGGCCGTGTCGTCGCCGCGGTGCCGGCGCGCCTGCGCCTGCGCCACCCGGGGCTGGACGCGGCCTTGCAGCGTGCCTACGAGCACGTGGTGACCACGCCCCCGCAGCCGGTCCTGCTGGTCGGCGAACACGGCGTGGGCAAGAGCGTGCTGATCGACCTGCTCAGCGAACGCCTGCTCGGCGAAGGCTGGCGTGTGTTCGAGGCCTCCGCCGCGGAGATCCTGGCGGGGCAGAGCTACATCGGCGAACTGGAGGGGCGCATCCGCGAGATGCTGGCGGTCCTGCATCGCGAGCGCGCCCTGTGGCGCGCGCCGGACTTCTACGACCTGCTGCACAAGGGCGCGCATTCGCGCGATCCGCGCGGCATCCTCGATCTGGTGCTGCCGGCGCTGGAGCGCGGTGAGCTGCGCCTGATCGGCGAGATCACGCCGCGGCAACTGGCGCAATTGCAGGTGGCGCGGCCGACCACGCGCTCGCGCTTCGAAGTGGTGACGCTGGAACCGGCCGCGTCCACCGCGCTGGCGCAGATCGGCGCACAGTGGGCGCAGGCCCAGGCGCAGGCGCTGCAGACCGAGGTGATCGACGCACGGGCCCTGGCCGAAGCCGAACGCCTGGCCGCGCAGTACTTCCCCGATCAGCACGAACCCGGCCGCCTGCTGCAACTGCTCGACGAGACCCTGCAGTCCGCGAAGGACGGCGACGACGCTCGCCTGCCGCTGGACGACGATGCCCTGCTGCAGGCGGTGGCCAGGCGCAGCGGGCTGCCGCTGGAGGTGATCGATGATCGCCAACGGCTGGAACTGGAGACGCTGCGCCGTTTCTTCCGCAAGCGCGTGCTGGGCCAGGACGAGGCGGTGGAGACCCTGCTCGACCGCATCGCCATGCTCAAGGCCGGGCTGATCGACAGCCGCCGCCCGATCGGCGTGTTCCTGTTCGCCGGTCCGACCGGCACCGGCAAGACCGAATTGGCCAAGGCACTGGGCGAACTGCTGTTCGGCACTCCCGAGCGCCTGCTGCGCCTGGACATGAGCGAGTTCCAGGGCGAGGACGCGCTGTATCGGCTCACCGGCGACGACAGCGCCGGGCAGCGCACGCTGATCGCTCGCATCCGCGAGCAGCCGTTCTCGGTGGTGCTGCTGGACGAGTTCGAAAAGGCCCACCCCAAGGTCTGGGACCTGTTCCTGCAGGTGTTCGACGACGCCCGCCTGAGCGACCGCAACGGCAACACCGCCGACTTCCGCCACAGCATCATCATTCTCACCAGCAACGTCGGCGCCACGCTGGCCCGCGGCGCCGGCCCCGGCTTCGCCACCGTCGCCGGCGGCTACTCGCGCAACGCGGTGGAAAAGGCGGTGTACGAGACGTTCCGCCGCGAGTTCGTCAACCGGCTCGACAAAGTGGTGCTGTTCAACCCGCTGGATCGGGCGCTGATGCGCGAGATCCTGCACAAGGAACTGGATCGCACGCTGACCCGGCGCGGTCTGCGCAATCGCGCCTGGGCGGTGGAATGGGAGCCGTCGGCGATCGAGTTCCTGCTCGACCGCGGCTTCACCCCGGACCTGGGCGCTCGGCCGCTGCGCCGCGCGATCGAACAGCATCTGCTCGCGCCCCTGGCACGGAGCATCGTCGAGCAACGCGCACCCGAGGGCGACCAGTTCCTGTTCGTGCGCGGCGCCAGCGACCGCCTCGACGTGCGCTTCATCGCACCGGACGCGCCGCCGACGCCGGAGCCCCTGCCCGCCGCGGTCGACCCCGCCGCGCCGACGGATCTGCGCGACCTGGTGTATGCGCCCAACGCGGACAACGCGGTCCTGCCGCGCCTGGATGCGGCCTTGCATCGTCTGCAGGAATCGCATGCCACGCCGGCCTGGCGGCAGGCGCGCGAGGCCGACTTCGCCGCCATGGGCGAGCGCGATTTCTGGTCGCAATCCGGCCGCTTCCAGGTGCTGGACCGGATCGAGCGCCGCGACCGCATCGAAAGCGCGCTGGCCACCGCCGTGCGCCTGCGCGCGCGGCTGGACGGCGGCGCCCAACGCGACGGCGAGTTCGTGGCGCGGCTGACGCAGTTGCTGTGGCTGCTGCACCTGGCCAGCACCGCGCTGCAGGAGCAACGCCCGCAGGATGCGCTGCTGGACCTGCGCATCGGTGCCAGCGAGCTGCACCGGCATCCGGCCGAAGCGCGGCAGTGGTGGCAACGTCTGCTGCAGATGTATCTGGCCTGGGCCGAGCAGCGCAACATGCGGGTGGACGTGCTGGCACAGGATCCGCAGCAAGGTCGCGCCTGGCTGGCCATCGCCGGCTTCGGGGCACTGGCGTTGCTGGACGCGGAAGCCGGCCTGCACGTGCAGGAACAGGAGGTCGACGAACCTACCCTGCGCCGGCTCGCGGTGCAGGTGCGGGTCGCCCCGGACCTGCCCGGGCAGGCACGGCGCGCACCCATCGGCGAGGACGAACTGCGGGTGTGCCGACGCTATCGGATCGCGCCTTCGCCGCTGGTGCGCGACAGCGTCCGCGGCTGGCGCAGCGGACGCCTGGAACGGGTGCTGGGCGGCGATTTCGACGTGATGCCGGTGGACTGAGTCCTGTCAGGGACGGGCACAGCATGCGGGCCACTGCAGGGACCGCCGGCCGGCGCGCGACGCGCGCGACCACACCGCGCATCGCCATCGATGCGATAGCCAGCCCCTATCGATTGATTAGAATAATTCGAATTCTATATATCGCCGCTTACGCCTATCGTGTCTCCAGTTTCACCGTATCGCCGCCGTATGATCGCGGCGCCGAGCCACCCCATATCGTCCCTCGAGATCAAGGCAGCCTCCCATGACCAGCGAATCGAAATGCCCGTTCCACCAGGCTGCCAGCGGCAGCGGCACCAGCAATCACGACTGGTGGCCCAAGCAGTTGCGCGTGGACCTGCTCAACCAGCATTCGGCCCGCTCCAACCCGCTGGACCCGCAGTTCGATTACGCCAAGGCGTTCCAGCAACTCGATCTGGAAGCGCTCAAGCGCGACCTGCACGCGCTGATGACCGACTCGCAGGACTGGTGGCCGGCCGACTTCGGCCACTACGGCCCGCTGTTCGTGCGCATGGCCTGGCATAGCGCCGGCACCTACCGCACCGGCGACGGCCGCGGCGGCGGCGGCCGCGGGCAGCAGCGCTTCGCCCCGCTCAACAGCTGGCCGGACAACGTCAGCCTGGACAAGGCGCGGCGCCTGCTGTGGCCGATCAAGCAGAAGTACGGCCAGGCCATCTCCTGGGCCGACCTGCTGATCCTCACCGGCAACGTCGCGCTGGAATCGATGGGCTTCAAGACCTTCGGCTTCGCCGGCGGCCGCGCCGACACCTGGGAGCCGGATCAGGACGTGTACTGGGGCCGCGAGACCAAGTGGCTCGGCGGCGACGACCGCTATGCGCACGGCTCGCCGGGCGTGGACGAAGCGCACGGCGTACTGGTGAAGGACGACGACAGCGAAGTGCGCCACACCCGCGACCTGGAGAACCCGCTGGCCGCAGTGCAGATGGGCCTGATCTACGTCAATCCGGAAGGCCCGGACGGCAATCCCGACCCGCTGCTGGCAGCCAAGGACATTCGCGACACCTTCGGCCGCATGGCCATGAACGACGAAGAGACCGTGGCGCTGATCGCCGGCGGCCACACCTTCGGCAAGACCCACGGCGCCGGCCCGGCCGACCACGTCGGTGCCGAGCCGGAAGCGGCCGACCTGGAAAGCCAGGGCCTGGGCTGGTCCAACAGCTTTGGCAGCGGCAAGGGCGGCGACACCATCACCAGCGGCCTGGAAGTCACCTGGACCACCAAGCCGGCGCAGTGGACCAACGAATTCTTCGAGCACCTGTTCAAGTTCGAGTGGGAACTGAGCAAGAGCCCGGCCGGCGCGCACCAGTGGGTGGCCAAGAACGCCGAGGCGGTGATTCCGGACGCGCACGATCCGTCGAAGAAGCACCTGCCGACCATGCTCACCACCGACCTGGCGCTGCGCTTCGACCCGGCCTACGAGAAGATCTCGCGCCGCTTCCTGGAGAACCCGCAGCAGTTCGCCGACGCCTTCGCCCGCGCCTGGTTCAAGCTGACCCATCGCGACATGGGCCCGCGCGCGCGCTATCTCGGCCCGGACGTGCCGGCCGAAGAACTGCTGTGGCAGGATCCGATCCCGGCCGTGGACCATCCGCTGGTCGACGCGCAGGACATCGCCGCGCTCAAGAAGACCCTGCTCGATTCCGGACTGAGCGTGGCGCAACTGGTGTCCACCGCCTGGGCGTCGGCGTCCACCTTCCGCGGTTCGGACATGCGCGGCGGCGCCAATGGCGCGCGTATCCGCCTGGCCCCGCAGAAGGATTGGGAGGTCAACCAGCCGACGCAACTGGCACAGGTGCTGGCCACGCTGGAGCGCATCCAGGCGCAGTTCAACGGCGCGCAGAGCGGCGGCAAGAAGATCTCGCTGGCCGACCTGATAGTGCTCGGCGGCGCCGCCGCGGTGGAACAGGCGGCCAAGCTGGCCGGGCAGACCGTCGAGGTGCCGTTCGTGCCGGGTCGCATGGATGCCTCGCAGGAACAGACCGACGTGGAATCGTTCGCGGTGCTGGAACCGATCGCCGACGGCTTCCGCAACTATGCCAAGCGCCGTTACGCGCTGTCGGCCGAAGCGCTGCTGATCGACAAGGCACAGTTGCTGACCCTGACCGCGCCGGAGATGGCCGTGCTGGTCGGCGGCCTGCGCGTGCTCGGCGCCACCAGTGGTCAGTCCGCGCATGGCGTGTTCACCGATCGCCCGGGCGTGCTCAGCAACGACTTCTTCGCCAACCTGCTGGACATGGGCACCGAGTGGAAGGCGACCTCGGAGATGAAGGACGTCTACGAAGGCCGCGACCGCAAGAACGGCGCCGTGAAGTGGACCGGCACCCGCGCCGATCTGGTGTTCGGTTCCAACTCGGTGCTGCGCGCAGTGGCCGAGGTCTACGCCAGTGCCGACGCGCAGAAAAAGTTCGTGCGCGACTTCGTGGCCGCCTGGACGAAGGTGATGCAGCTGGACCGCTTCGACCTGGCTGCCTGAAGACCGTAGCGCACGCCACGACAACGCCCCGCTCGCCGGGGCGTTGTCGTGCGTGTGGATGGCAACCGCCATGCGCCGAACGTGTGGCAGAGACGACAGGATGGTCGCGCGACGTCTCAGCGCGACGCGGCTGAAGCCGCTCCGACAGCCAAGCCGACCAGGCCGAGCGCAACCGCTCGGTGTGGCAGGGACTTCGGTCCCGACTGCTGGACGGGCCAGGCAATCTCCCGCCTTCGGTCGTCGCCACTGAAGTCGCTCGCACAGGACGCGCCGACCGCCGTAGGAGCGGCGTCAGCCGCGACTGCAGCACCGAACGCGCGGCCGCATCCATCGAGGCGAGCGGCCTGCAGTCCACAGCCCGTCCGCTGGCCGCGATCGATACCGCGCCGTCGTGCCAATCGCGCGACGACGCACCGCGCTCGGCTACAGCGCGTCCAGATCCCCCAGCGCGCGGATCAGCCGCCGCGCACGCTTGTCCGGCTTGCCCTCCGGCGCCTGGTAGCCGTTGCGCTCGGCGCTGCGTTGCGCGCGCAACTGCGCACGGCGTTCGCGCGAGGCCTCGCTCTCCTGGTACAGCGTCTGCGCCACGCTGGCCGGGCCGCGCGTATCGCTCAGCCCCAGCACCTGGATCTCGAACACCTCGTCGCCGCGCTGCACGCGCACCTGCTCGCCCACGCGCACCGCGCGCGAAGATTTCGGCCGCTGCCCGGCCACGTCCACCTTGCCGGTTTCCACCGCCTGCTTGGCAAGGCTGCGGGTCTTGAAGAAGCGCGCGGCCCACAGCCAGACATCCAGGCGCACCGCGGCAGCTTGCACGACAGATTCATTCATTGCGTTGCTCGACATCCACTTGCGTTGGAGGTTGCAGGCAGCCAGAGGCAATGCCGGAACGGAACACCGCGCCTGCCGGAGACATGGGCCGGCGCACATGTCTCCCCGCACAGATGGCGATGCCGTCGCTTCAATACAAGCACGGCGCCCGTCAGGACCCACCCCTCCAGGATGAATGGGTTGGCAGGGAAGAATGGGGCGATGGGTAGCAACCGGCCACGATGCGGACGCGCCCGGGCGCGGCTTGCCCAGGTCGTTCGTCACGGGCCGCCGGTACACGCCTCGATCCACGCCCGCGCCAAGGCGCGCATGACGCGATCTGTGCCGAACGCGCGCCCATCCTTGCCGGAAGCACACGACCGCACGACTCGGGTAAGACTGACCGCCGCACGCGACGGCACAGGCCGCACGCCGCGCGGCAGCGCAGGCCCGCACCATGCACGACTACCACGCGAACGCTCCAGACCACGACCCCCAACCGCTCATCGCCCCACCGCCATCCGTCGGTGCTAGTGTGGCCGGCTCACGCTCGATCCCGACCCGCGATGCCCAAGCCCGCCGTGCTCACCGAAGGCCCGATCGGCCGCCAGTTGCTGCTGTTCTCGCTGCCGATCATGGCCGGCAACATCGCGCAATCGCTCAACGGCTCGGTCAATGCCGTGTGGATCGGCCGCTATCTCGGCGAAGCCGCGCTCACCGCCGCGGCCAACGCCAACAGCATCATGTTCTTCCTGATCGGCTCGGTGTTCGGCATCGGCATGGCCTCCACCATCCTGATCGGCCAGGCGATGGGCCGCAGCGACGTGGCCCAGGCGCGGCGGGTGATGGGTACCAGCGCCACCTTCTTCATCGGCATCTCGGTGCTGATCGCCGCCAGCGGCTGGTGGCTGGCGCGGCACCTGCTGGCGGCGATGGGCACGCCGGCGGCGTCGCTGCCGCTGGCCGAGGCCTACCTGCGGGTGATCTTCCTGGCGATGCCGCTGCTGTACACGTTCGCGTTCCTGTCGGCGGCGCTACGCGGCACCGGCGATTCGCGCACACCGTTTCGCTTCCTGCTGCTGTCGGTGGTGCTGGACATCGGTTTCAATCCGCTGCTGCTGTTCGGGCTGGGGCCGTTCCCAAAGTTGGGCATCGCCGGTGCGGCCTGGGCCACGCTGATCGCGCAGGCGGTGGCGCTGACCGGCTTGCTGCTGTACCTGCGCCACAAGCGCCACGTGCTATGGCTGGGTCGCCGCGACGCGCGGCTGTTCCGGCTCGACCTGCCGATCCTGCGTGCGCTGATCGTCAAGGGCGTGCCGATGGGCCTGCAGATGGTGCTGATCTCGCTGGCGATGATCGTGATGATCGCGCTGGTCAACGGCTACGGCACCGCCACTTCCGCGGCCTACGGCGCGGCGCTGCAGCTGTGGGCCTACCTGCAGATGCCGGCGATGGCGATCGGCGCGGCCTGCTCGTCGATGGCCGCGCAGAACGTCGGCGCGCAGCGTTGGGACCGGGTCGCGGCGACCGCGCGCAAGGGCGTGCTGTTCAACTTCCTGCTGACCGGCGCGCTGATCGCGCCGCTGATCCTGTTCGATCGCTGGACCCTGGCGCTGTTCCTGCCGCCGCACAGCGCAGCGCTGGAGATCGCGCGCCATCTCAACCACATCGCGGTGTGGTCGTTCCTGTTCTTCGGCGTCACTTTCGTGATTTCCGGCGTGGTCCGCGCCACCGGCGCGGTGATCCCGCCGTTGCTGATCCTGGCGCTGTCGCTGTGGGGCATCCGCGTGCCGTTCGCGCAGTTGCTGCAGCCGCAACTGGGCGTGGATGCGGTGTGGTGGAGTTTCCCGACCAGCGCCACCTGCGCGATGCTGCTGTCGCTGGCGTATTACCGCTGGGGCAACTGGCGCAAGGCGCGCATGCTGGCGCCCTCGCCGCCGGAGACGGTGGCGCATCCGGCGGAAGTGCCGGCGCAGCCGCCGGCACCGGTCGCCGACGTGGCGGTCGCCCAGGACCCGGCGCGCTGAGTGCCTGGCGGCGGCAATGCCTTGCGGCCGAATCCTCCGCCACTTGTAGGAGCGGCTTCAGCCGCGACCAGCCCGCCGACCATCATCGAGACGCAGGCAGGCGCTCGGCGGCGAGCGATTCTGGGAATGCCCGGTCGCGGCTGAAGCCGCTCCTACGAGGGCGTCCCGCGCGTGCGTCGGTTAAACAACAGCGTCGCGAATCATCGCACCGCAGGCCACGGCGCACACCCAGCCCATTCCACAAACGCAAACGGCCGCCCGAAGGCGGCCGTTGCGGCAGCGACCAAAGGTCGCCGGGAGATTACTCGGCCTTGGCGGCAGCAGCAGCGGCCTGGCGCGCGACCTTGGCCTGCGCAGCGGCGGCCAGATCTTCCTTGATGCGGGCAGCCTTGCCTTCCAGGCCACGCAGGTAGTACAGCTTGCCGGCGCGGACCTTACCGCGGCGCTTCACTTCGACCGAGTCGATGGTGGCGCTGTGGGTCTGGAACACGCGCTCGACTCCGTATCCGTGCGAGATCTTGCGCACGGTGAACGAGGAGTTCAGGCCGGCGTTCTTGGTGCCGATCACCACGCCTTCGTAGGCCTGCACGCGCTCGCGGTTGCCTTCCTTCACCTTGACGTTGACGACGACGGTGTCGCCCTGGTTGAACTCCGGCAGCTTGCGCTGGATCTGGGCGGCTTCGAAGTCGGCCAGGATGGTCTTGTTGAGCTTGCTCATGGTGGGCACCGCTTGTGTCTGGTGAGGTGGTCCGGCAGTCGCCGCACGGCGATTGCACGATATCGGATGGGCCAAGCACGGAACGCACTGGCCGGAAAGCCGGGCATTTTAACCCAGCCCGGCGGCCATGGCTAGGGCCTGGGTGGATTTTCCTGTTCGGCGGCCGCGGCCGCTTCCCGTTCCTGGCGAAATTCCTGCAGCAGCCGCCGGTCGGCCACGCTCAGCGCCGCCTCGTCCAGCAGCTCAGGGCGCCGCAGCCAGGTGCGCCCCAACGCCTGCATGCGCCGCCAACGGGCGATCGCGGCGTGGTTGCCGGAACGCAGCACCGCCGGCACCTCGCCCAGGGCGTGCTCGCGCGGGTGCGTGTAGTGCGGGCAGTCGAGCAGACCGTCCGGGCCTTCGAAACTGTCCTGGGCCGCGGATTCGGCGTCGTTCAGCGCGCCCTCCTGCAGCCGGGTCACCGCATCCACCAGCACCGCCGCGGCCAGTTCGCCGCCGGACAGCACGTAGTCGCCGATCGAGATTTCCTCGTCCACCGCGGCGGCGACGAAGCGCTCGTCCACGCCCTCGTAGCGCCCGCACAGCAGCAGCAGCCGCGGCAGCGCGGCCAGTTCGCGAGCCTTGGCCTGGGTCAGCGGCCGCCCCTGCGGGCTCAGGTAGATCAGCGGCGCCGGCTGCGGATCGGCCGCGCGCACCGCCTCAAGGCAGGCCTGCAGCGGCTCGATCATCATCACCATGCCCGGGCCGCCGCCGAACGGACGGTCGTCGACCTTGCGGTAGCCGCCCGTGGCGTAGTCGCGCGGGTTCCAACCATGCAGGTCCAGCAGCGCGCGCTCCTGCGCGCGCCCGACCACGCCGAACCCGGCGCACTGGGCGACGAACTCGGGGAACAGGCTGATGACGTCGATGCGCATGGGGCGGGGATTGGGGAGTCGGGATTGGGGATTCGGCAAAGCGACAGCGGGGCCGGCGTGCGCGCGGGCATCGCTCAGAACTCGGGGTCCCAGTCGACCACGACCAGGTTGGCCTCGAAATCCACCGACTTGACGTAGTCCGGTTGCACGAACGGCACCAGCCGTTCGCGGTCGCCACGCACCACCATCACGTCATTGGCACCGGTGGAAAACAGATGCGATACCTGCCCCAGCGCCACGCCGTCGACGGTGCGCACGTCCAGGCCTTCCAGGTCCACCCAGTAGTACTCGTCCGGGCGCGGCGGCGGTAGGCTGCTGCGCGCCACGTAGATCTCGGTCCCGCGCAGCGCCTCGACCGCGTCACGGTCGGTGACCTCGGGCAGTGTGGCGATCAGGGACTTGCCGGACTCGCGGCCGCGCACGCCGTTGAGGCTGCTTTCGCTGCCGTCGGGCTTGCGCACGATCCAGGGCTGATAACGGAAAATGGCGAGGCGCGGCTCGGTCCAGGACTCGAGCTTCGCCTCGCCACGAATGCCGAACGCGCCGAGGACCCGACCAAGCAGGATGCGGCGCTGGCTGTCTTTCATCGGAGCAAACGCAAGGGCCGCGCGCGGGGCGCGGCCCGCAGGATCAGGCCGCGACGGCCTGGGCCTTGGTGGCTTCCTTGTACAGGTTGCGCACCTTGTCGGTCAGCTGCGCGCCATTGGACACCCAATGGTCGACGCGGGCCAGGTCCAGCACCACGCGCGGCTCGGCGCCCTGGGCAACCGGGTTGTAGTAACCCAGGCGCTCGATGTTGCGGCCGTCGCGCGCGCTGCGCACGTCGGACACGATGATGTGATAGAAGGGGCGCTTCTTGGCGCCGCCACGGGTAAGGCGGATCTTGACCATGGTGAGTTTCCGGTGTTGCCCAGTCGCCAGGATGGCGCGGTGAACCGACGATTATAGCGGCCGGCCCCGCCGCTGCCAAGTCGTTGCCGCTGATGCGGCAAGGGGATTGGGGATTCGCTAGAAGCGGCGCCAATGGTGGCGGGAGGTCCCCAGGTTACTCAGATCGCCTGCCAGGGCTGGGTGTGCAGCGCGGCCTCCAGCATGGCCAATAGATCCGCGGCCGGGCGCAGCGTGCACCCGTCCACCGCCGCGACCGCCTGTTGCCCGCGGGCATTGCAAGTGAAGGCGGCCACGTCCGCGCCGAGTTCGTGGAGCGACAGCGGCCGCACGGCCTGCGCCACGCCCAGCGCGGCGAGCCCGGCCTGCAGCAACCGCTCCTGGGTGCCGCGCAGCGCCGACGCCTGCGGCCAGTACAGGCAGGCCCCATCCCACAGTCCCAGGTTCCAGGTCGGCCCCTCGGCCACCTGCCCCTGCGAGTCCACGAAAAGCGCATCGTCGCTGCCCGCCTGCAGCGCCAGGCGGCGCTGGTGGAATGCGCCGAAGGTGCCGACATGCTTGAACTGCGGCGCCTCGCGCGCGAACACGGTGCTGCGCAGGCGCAGCGGCGCCAGGTCGGCCTGCGCCGGCTCCGCCAGCGATACCAGCAGTTCCACCGCGCAGTCGGCATCGGCCCGGCGCAGCGAGAAACCCGGCGCGAACACGGTGACGCGCAGCGAGGCGTCGCCACTGCCGAACGCGGCCAGCGCCGCGCGCAGCGCGTCGCGCACGCGCGCAGCCGGCAAGTCGCTGCCGAACAGCGCCGCGTTGGCCTGCTGCAGCCGCTGCAGATGCAGATCGAACCCGCGCACCGCGCCATCGCGGACCTGCATGGTGCTGAAATGCCCGTAGTTCACCAGCGCGGCCGCGGCCAGCAGTTCTGCGCCCGCAGGCTGCCCGTGGTGGAAGACCTGCGTGCTCACGGCAGGTCCTGCGCCTGCGCCCACCAGCGTGCCAGCAGGTCAGCGGCAGGCTCGGCCGGCGCCATCCATGCCGACTGCCCCGCCCAGGCCTGCATCGTCGCCAGGTGGTCGTCGCGCTGCGCGGCCTGGCGCATCGGCGCGGTCAGCCCGCGCTGCACCGGGTACGGCCGCGGCGGCGGCGCCTCCGGCGCGGCGGCCGCGCGCACGTAGTCGGTGACCAGCGCCCGGCCGAGGCGGCCCGAGAAGGCGCGGGTCAGCGCGGTCTGCTCGGGTTCGGCCTGGGCCAGCGCGGCCGCCCAGGCCGGCGCCAGTGCTGCCTCGGGGCTGCGCAGCAAGGCGGTGCCGATCTGTACCGCACTCGCACCCAGGGCCAGCGCGGCGGCGATGCCGCGCCCGTCGCCGATGCCGCCTGCGGCGATCACCGGGATCTGCAGATGATCGACCAGCCGCGGCAGCAGGGCGAACAGCCCGGTCGCCTGCCGCTCGGCGCTGCCGGCCTCGAACGCACCGCGATGGCCGCCAGCCTCGGCGCCCTGCGCGACCACCGCATCGGCGCCGGCGGCCTGCGCGGCCAGCGCCTCGTCCAGGGTCGTGGCGCAGGCGAACCAGGCGATTCCGGCCTGCTGCAGGCGCTGCACCTGGTCCGGCCGGAACAGGCCCATGATCGACGAGGCCACCGCCGGCCGCGCCGCGAGCAGGGCCTCGAACTGGGCATCGAAATCGGCCGGCGCCGCATCGCCGGCGGCCGCATCGACCGACGGGCCCCAGGCGCCGAGAAAAGCACGCACCTCGGCCTCGGCGGCGGCATCGCGCGCGGGCGGCGGATCCGGTACCCACAGGTTGATCTGCGCCGGCCCGCCGCCAGCGGCGCGGAATGCGTCCATCCACGTCACGATGTCCTGCGGCGCGGACAGCACCGCGCCCATCGCGCCCATGCCCCCGGCCGCGGCGACCGCGGCCGACAGCGGCACCGGGCAGGCACCGGCCATCGGGCTGAGCAGGATCGGCAGGCGCAGGCCGAAGCGGGCGCAGAAGGTGGTGGCGCGAGTCTGAAGCGAAGGATGCATTGCCCTCTCACCGTGCACGGAAGGCGTCAGTATGCGGGACGCACCCCGCCCTCTGCCGGTCGGGAGCATCAGCAGCAAAGAGCTTCCTATCGTGGTGGGCGGCGCATCCAGCGCGATGTCGTGGGCTGCCGTGCGCGCCACGGCATGTCTTGCCGGGATTTCGAGCGCCCCTCTCGCACATCCGATGACGTCACGAGCGCAACGAAGTAGAAGCGGGTCCGTGCATCACGGACCCGCCAAGCGCAGTCAGGCGCCGAAGTGGATGCTGCCACGCAAGGGAGCGGGATTGGCATCGCAGTACTGCTCGAAGTCCGCATAGAACCGGACCACATTGCCCTGCGCATCCTGTTCAATCTTGCGCACGTTCAAGGTGCCACGGGTCGCGTTGCACCCGCGCCCGTTGCCATAGAAATCGAAACCGGCGTTGACGCTATCGGCGAACCGGCTGATGGAATAACGCCCCGGTGCCAAGGTCTTGCCAGCGGGCGCCGCAATGGTCGCAGTCCAATCGTCGCGCAGGCCCGAGGCGGCATAGCGAAGCCGTGACGGCGTCCCGTCCAACGCAAACACGCTCGTGTCGTTGTAGTACGTCTTGTCCACGCCACCCCCGACATAGTCGCCATCGCCGCTGTTCAATTTCAGAAACAGCGGCGCCGCGTTATAGCTGACCACGCCCGCAAGCGCCGGCGCCTTGTTGGTCTCGCATTGCTGAACGAACGACGCTTCCAGCTGATCCACGTTCCCGGCAGAGTCGAACGAGACCTGCCGGATCGACACCTTCCCCCAGATCCGGTTGCAGCCCCGTCCGGTGCTTGAGACGTCGAGCCCGGGCGAGCGGCCGGTCTTGAACGACGAGCGCTCTGCATTGGCATAAACACCGGGAGCGAGCCCAGTCCCGACGGGAGGCGCGATCGTGATCGACCAGTACTCGCCCGTCGTACTGGTGATGGATAGCGCGACCCGATCCTTGTTGCCACGCACGCCGAAGGTCGCGTTCGCGTCGGTCAGGACGGCCTTCTTGCCCTGGCCGATGTAGTCGCCCGCGTTGCTGGAGTAAGAAAATATCGAGGCTGCGTCACACGCGAACGCCAATCCGGCACCCGCCAACACCGCCGCGAACCTGCACACGTGTCCATTGAGTCCTTGCATACATCCTCCGATGATTAGGGTTGCCCGGTCCGGAGCAAGCCGCGTCCGTCCGCGGACGCGTCATCCTAAACATCGGCAGTGTCATGGGCTGCGACAGGCGTCGCCGCCGCGGACTCAGCGGAACGGCAGGCCGCCGCGGCCTCCCATGCCACCCATCATGCCCTTCATGCCGCGCATCAGGCCCTTCATGCCGCCGCCTGCCATCTTGCTCATCATCTTTTCCATCTGCTGATACTGCTTCATCAGCTTGTTGACGTCGGCCGGCTGGGTGCCGGAGCCGCGGGCGATGCGCGCGCGGCGCGAGCCGTTGAGCAGGCCCGGGTTGCGCCGCTCCTTCTTGGTCATCGAGCCGATGATGGCGATCATCCGCGGCACGTCCTTGTTGCCGGCGACCTGCTGCTTGAGGTGCTCGGGGATCTGGCCCATGCCCGGCAGCTTGTCCATCAGTCCGGACAGGCCGCCCATGTTCTGCATCTGCTCGAGCTGGTCGCGCATGTCGTTGAGGTCGAACTTCTTGCCCTTGGCGACCTTCTCGGCCAGCTTCTGCGCCTTGTCCTTGTCGACCTGGTGCTCGACCTGCTCGACCAGCGACAGCACGTCGCCCATGTCGAGGATGCGGCTGGCCAGGCGGTCGGGGTGGAACACATCCAGGCCGTCGGGCTTCTCGCCGACGCCGATGAACTTGATCGGCTTGCCGGTGATGTAGCGCACGCTCAGCGCCGCACCGCCGCGGGCGTCGCCGTCGGTCTTGGTCAGCACCACGCCGGTCAGCGGCAGCGCCTCGCTGAACGCCTTGGCGGTATTGGCCGCGTCCTGGCCGGTCATCGCGTCGACCACGAACAGCGTCTCGGCCGGGTTGATCGCCGCGTGCAGCGCCTTGATCTCCTCCATCATCGCCGCGTCGATGGCCAGGCGGCCGGCGGTATCCACCAGCAGCACGTCGACGAAGGACTTGCGCGCGTCGGCGATGGCGGCGCGGACGATGTCCACCGGCTTCTGCGAGGCCTCGGACGGGAAGAACAGCACCCCGACCTGCTCGGCCAGGGTCTGGAGCTGCTCGATCGCGGCCGGGCGGTAGACGTCGGCCGACACCACCATCACCTTCTTCTTGCGCTTTTCCTTCAGGTGCTTGGCCAGCTTGCCGACCGTGGTGGTCTTGCCCGCGCCCTGCAGGCCGGCCATCAGCACGATCGCTGGCGCCGGCACGTTGAGGTTGAGGTCGCTGGCGGCCGAGCCCATCACCGCGGTCAGCTCGTCGCGCACGACCTTGATCAGCGCCTGGCCCGGGGTCAGGCTCTTGAGCACTTCCTGGCCGACCGCGCGCACCTTGATGCGCTCGATCAGCGCCTGCACCACCGGCAGGGCGACGTCGGCCTCGAGCAGCGCGATGCGCACTTCGCGGGTGGCTTCGCGGATGTTCTCCTCGGTCAGGCGACCGCGGCCGCGCAGGCGCTGCATGGTGCCGGAGAGGCGTTGGGTGAGGGATTCGAACATGCGGGCAGGTCGCGGACGGGAAACGGCCGTCGATTATAGCCGGGCGCGCCGGCGATCCCCCGGCGGCGCCGTCACGGCCGCCGGCGCGATATGCGAAACTGACCCGATGCTCATCACCGTCCTCGCCACCCTGCTGTACCTGGCCGCCAGCGGCCTGCTGATCGCCGCGGTGGTGCGCGACCGGGTGGACCGCAGTCGGGCCTGGCTGTGGCCGGCGCTGCCGGCGGTGGCCCTGCATGCGGGCTATCACGTGCAGGTCGCCCTGCACACCGCCGGCGGCCCGGACATGCACTTCTTCGCCGCGCTGTCGCTGGTCAGCCTGGGCATGGCGCTAATGACCGCGCTGGTCGGCGCCAGCGGGCGCATGGCCGCGCTGGGCGTGGTGGTGTTCCCGCTGTCGGCGGCGCTGCTGCTGGCCTACCACGGCTACGGCCACGAGCCGGCGCCGGTGCTGGACTGGCGGCTGCAGTTGCATGCCTGGCTGGCGCTGCTGGCCTACGCCACGCTGGGCATCGCCGCCCTGCTGGCGGTGATGCTGTGGCTGCAGGAGCGCGCACTGCGGCGCCGCGACTTCCATCCCTGGCTGCGCGCGCTGCCGCCGCTGACTGCGCTGGAGACGCTGCTGTTCCGCACTATCGTGGTCGGCTTCATCCTGCTGACCCTGACCCTGTTGACCGGCGTGCTGTTCGTGCAGGATTTCCTGGCGCAGCGGCTGGTGCACAAGACCGTGCTCAGCGTGCTGTCGTGGATCGTGTTCGGCGCGTTGCTGTTCGGCCGCTGGCGCTACGGCTGGCGCGGGGTCAAGGCGGTGCACTGGACCCTGGCGGCGATGCTGTTGCTGCTGCTGTCGTTCTTCGGCAGCAAGTTCGTGATCGAGCTGGTGCTGGGGCACGCGCAGTAGCCCGCACAACCTGACGCGGCGCGTGTTTTGTAGGAGCGGCTTTAGCCGCGACCGGGCGTTTCCGGGAACGCCTGGTCGCGGCTAAAACCGCTCCTACGATGTCCCCCGCATCAACCGCCGCCCTGCCCCACCAGCGCCGCCTCCACCGCCGTCCAGTCGGCGCCGCGGCCGACCTCGGCGACGTGGTAGGCGATGCGATGCCGATAGACCTGGCCCGGACGCAGGATGCTGTCGGGGAAACCAGGCTGGTTCGGGGCGTCCGGGTAGCCCTGCGGCTCCAGGCAGATACCGCGGCCCAGCGCCGGATGCTGCCGGTCCAGGCCCTGGCCTTCATAGAGTTGCACGGCCGGCATCGGGCTGACGATGCGCATGGCCACGCCGCTGTGCGGCGAATACAGCATGGCGGTGCAGTCGTGGCCGTCGGCCAGCACCAGGCAGTGGTCGTAGCCGGCGCTGATCGACAGTTGCGGATCGGCGGCGATGTCCTTGTCGGCGATGGCGCGCGCGTGGCGGAAATCGAACGGCGTACCGGCCACGGTGGCGACCTCGCCGCGCGGCAGCAGCGCCGCGTCGCCGACTGGCAGGTAACGATCGGCCGGCACGCGCAGCCACTGCGCGGCGGCAGGCACCGCGGCATCGCCGGCCAGGTTGAAATAAGGATGATGGGTGAGATTGAGCGGGGTCGGCGCATCGGTCTGGGCGACGAACTCCACGCTCAGGCAGCGGCCTTCGACGCGGTAGGTCGCCTCCACCGAGACGTTGCCCGGGTAGCCCTCCTCGCCGGCCGGCGAGTCGTAGCGCAACTGCAGCATGCGCTCGGTCTGTGCCAGCACCGTCCACACCCGGCGACCGAAGCCCAGCGCCCCGCCATGCAGATGATTGGCGCCCTCGTTGGCGGTGACCGCGTAATGCCGGCCATCGAGGGTGAAGGCCGAGCCGGCGATGCGGTTGCCGAAGCGCCCGACCAGCACGCCCAGGTAGGCCGGATCCTGCAGGTAGTCCTGCAGCGTCGGCAGCCCCAGCACCAGCTCGGTCTCGCCGTGCGCACCACGCAGGCGCAGGCTGCGCAACAGGCCGCCGTAGGTCAGCAGTTCGGCGCGCAGGCCGTCGCCGCTGTCCAGGACCATGCACTGGATGGCGGTACCGTCGGGAAGATGACCGAAGAGCGAGGACATGCAGGAGCCTGGGCGGTGCGCGCATGCGCGGGGTCCGCAGCATAACCAGCGATGGCGCGACGCGGCCATCGCTGCACGGGCATCGGCGTTGCGCTGTGCGATACCGCGCACGTTCTGGGCGCGGACAAGGTGGGATGCCGTACGCGCATTGCAATTCCGGTATAGCGGCGTCGCATTTGCGCATTGGTCCACTCTGCGCGTGTCTTCTATGCTCGGACCAGGGGACGGATAGCAATTACCGGGGGCAGCGCACCGAGGCGGCGCCGACGCGATCGCGTCGAGGTTGCCTCCCAGCAGGCGACATCCCCTTGGCGCCACGCCAACGCGACGCGCCGGCCGTGACTCACACGCAGCGCTGGCGACGGCGCCGCCCTACACGACAAGGAGCTCCCGATGCGTTCGCCCCGTTTCCTGAAGCAGCGTGCGGTGTGTTGGCGGCGGTTGCCGCTGATCGCCGCGACGATCGGCCTGGCACTGACCGCCACGCTGGCGCAGGCCGCCGACGTCAAGGTACGTGGCACCCTGCATGCCGACCGTCCAGGCGCCGCGGTGTCGCGCCACCTGTTCGGGCAGTTCGCCGAGCACCTGGGCAACGGCATCTACGGCGGGGTCTGGGTCGGCCCGGACTCGAAGATCCCCAATACCCGCGGCTACCGCAACGACGTGGTCGCCGCGCTGAAGGCACTGGACGTGCCCGACATCCGTTGGCCCGGCGGCTGCTTCGCCGACGAGTACCACTGGCGCGACGGCGTCGGTCCGCGCAACCAGCGTCCGACCAGCGTCAACACCCACTGGGGCGGCGTGGAGGAACCCAACAGCTTCGGCACCCACGAGTTCATGGACTTCACCGAACTGCTCGGCACGCAGGCCTATGTGGCCGGCAATGTCGGCGATGCCGCACCGGACGAGATGGCGCAGTGGGTGGAGTACATGACCGCGCCCACGCGCTCGACCCTGGCCGAGCAGCGCCGCCGCAACGGCCGCCAGGACCCGTGGAAGGTGCCGTTCTTCGGCGTCGGCAACGAGCTGTGGGGCTGCGGCGGCAACATGCGCGCAGAGTACGCCGCCGACGTGTTCCGCCGTTACCAGACCTTCGTCAAGGCGCCGGCCGACCAGAAGATCATGAAGATCGCCCCCGGCCCCAGCGATGCCGACTACCACTGGACCGAGGTGATGATGCGCGAGGCCGCCAAGTTCATGGACGGCCTCAGCCTGCACTACTACACCATCCCCGGCGGCTGGCCGCCGCGCGCCTCGTCCACCACGTTCGACGAGGCGGCCTGGATCGAGACGCTGTCGCGCACACTGCTGATGGACGAGCTGATCACCAAGCACAGCGCGATCATGGACAAGTACGACCCGGACAAGAAGGTCGCGCTGGTGGTCGACGAATGGGGCACCTGGTACAAGGGCCTGCCCGACGTGAACCCGGGGTTCCTGCGCCAGCAGAACACCTTGCGCGACGCACTGGTGGCCTCGCTCAACCTGGACATCTTCGTCCAGCACGCCGACCGCGTGCGCATGGCCAACATCGCGCAGATGGTCAACGTGCTGCAGGCGATGATCCTCACCGACGGCGACAAGATGCTGCTCACGCCGACCTATCACGTCTTCATGCTGTACAAGCCCTACCAGGACGCGACCGCGCTGCCGCTGCAGATCAGCACGCCGGACTACCGGCATGCCGGCTATACGGTGCCGGCGGTGCACGGCTCGGCGGTCCGGGCCAAGGACGGGCACGTGTATGTGGCGCTGACCAATCTGGACCCCAACCGCAGCGCCGACGTCGCGGTCCAGGTCGACGGCGTGCAGGCGCGCGGCGTGGGCGGGCAGATCCTGACCGCGCCGACCATCGACGCGCTCAACACCTTCGCGCAGCCGCAGGCGGTGCGCCCGGCCGCGTTCCAGGGCGCGCGCCTGCAGGGCGGCACGCTGCAGGTGACGTTGCCGGCCAAGGCGATCGTGATGCTGAAGCTGCAGTAGTCACAGGCCACTGCCGCGCTGCTAGCCCCTCTCCCGCCGGGAGAGGGGTTGGGGTGAGGGTCTGTGCGCGCAGCACATCCATTCATCCCCAATCGCCGGCCGCCGATCGATAGCGTATGCGCGGAGCAGACCCAACTGCCAGCGCATCCATCGTCTCCCGCCCAGTGAGGGCGGCATGCGGCAATGCGCACGGCGCACCAGCCCTCTCGCAGCAGAAGGATCTGGATTCCTGGGCGACATGCCGCGCTGCGCGCCTAGCCCTCCGGATCGGTCAGCAGCGCGAACAGCGACTGCCCATCCGGCGCGATCAGGTCGCTGACCGCCCAGCAACCGTTGCCGCGACGCTGCAGTTCGATCTTGACCGAGCGCGCCCGCGCGGCGCGGCCGCCGAGCGCGAGCCGGTAGTCCATCCGCACCTCCACCACGGTGGCCTGCGACCCGCCCGAGACCAGGGTGAAGCTCGGCGCGCCCTGAATGTCGCCGTCCTGCGCGCTGGTCCACGGATCGAAGTCCAGGCGGCACACGCCCTCGCGCGCGGCGCAGCGCTGATCGGCCTGCAGCGCGTGCGCGAAGGACGGCGTCAGCAAGCCGTCCAGGTTCTGCGGCTGCCAGTAGAAATCGCGCGCCTTGTACAGGCGCTCGGCCATCTGCAGCGGCGTCGCGCATGCCGGCGGCTGCGCCGCGGCGAGTGCCGGCGACAGGGCAAGCAGGGTCAGGAGGGCAAGACGGCGATGCATGGGCGGCTCCGGCGATCGGGGCCGGCTATGAAGCCCGGTTCGCGGCGTCGACGCAAGCGGTGCGCATCAGCATGGCGAACAAAATGTCGCGTGCCGTTGCCAGGATTGCGAGCGCCATCCACGCCCGCTTGGCGGCTGCATCACGGCGTTGCTTGCCGCAAAAAAAGAGGAGCCGGCGAACCGGCTCCTCGTCCTCCTGCCGCATTGCCAGATGGCAATCCGGCTCACGCGGCCTTGACCGGTGCATAGCCGTCGAAGGTCATGCTCGCCGAGGCGCGTCCCTGGGTCAGCGAGCGCAACGCGGTGGCATAGGCCTGCAGTTGCGCCAGCGGCGCCTGCGCGACGACCTCGGCATGGGCTCCGCGCTCTTCGATCGCCACGACGCGTCCCTCGCGCCGCTGCAGATCGCCGAGCACGTCGCCGACGCTGTGCGCCGGCGTCTCGATCGCCAAGGCCATCACCGGCTCCAGCAGCAGCGTCCCGGCCTGCGCCAGCGCCACCTTCACCGCTTCCGAGGCCGCGCGCTGGAACGCCAGGTCCGACGAATCCACCGCATGCGCCTGGCCATCGACCAGTACCACCTCCACGCCGACCACCGGGTAGCCACGCGGACCTTGCGCCAGCGCCGCGCGCACGCCCTTCTCGGTCGCGGCGACGAAGGCCTTCGGCACCACGCCGCCACGGCTGCGGTCGACGAAGGTCACCGCACCGTCCGCACGCGGCAGCACATCCAGCACCACCTGCGCGAACTGGCCCTGGCCGCCGTTCTGCTTGGACAGCCGCGCCGCCACGCCCAGCGTGGCCGCACGCGGCGTTTCCTGGTAGGCCACGCGCGGCGCACCGGTGCGCACGTCCACGTGCCACTCGCTGCGCAGGCGCTCGACCATCACCTCCAGGTGCAGCTCGCCCATGCCCCAGATCACCGCTTCGCCGGTCTCCGGATCGCTGTCGACGCGGAACGAGGGATCCTCCTGCGCCAGCCGCGCCAGGCCCTGTCCCAGCCGCACCAGCTCGGCCGCGTTGGCCGCGCCGAGCCGCCACGCCAGCACCGGCGGTTGCGTGCGGATGCGCTCCAGCACCCATCGCGCCTGCACGCCGCTGAGCGTCTCGCCGCTGACCGCGTCCTTCCAGCCGAGCACGGCGACGATCTCGCCGGCCTGGGCCTGGTCCACGTCGTGGGTCCGCTGCGCCTGCACCACCGCCAGCCGACCGACCCGGCGTGGCCGCCGCGCATGCGACGTCCACACCGTGTCGCCGACGCGCAAGGTGCCCGAATACACGCGCACGAAGGCCAACGGCCCCTGCGCGGTATGCGCGAACTTGAACACCAGCGCCGCCAGCGGACCGGATGGATCCGGCGCCAGCAACGTGTCGTGTCCATCCTCGGCGTCGGCGTCGGGGCTGGCGGCGACCGGCGGGCGGTCCAACGGCGACGGCAACCAGTCGACGATCGCGTCCAGCAACGGCTCGATGCCTTTGCGCTTGAACGCCGATCCGGCCAGCACCGGCACACCGGCGCCGGCCAGGGTGGCCCGGCGCAAGGCGGCGCGCAGCAGCTCGGCGTCGATCGTGCGTTCCTCGAGATAGGCCTGCGCCAGCGCCTCGTCGTGTTCGGCCACGGCGGCGATCAACTGCTCGCGCGCGTCCGCGAACGCGGCTGCCTCGGCGGCATGCCAGGCGCGCGTGTGCAATTTTCCCTCGTCGTCCCAGGTCAGCAGGCGGCCGCCGACCAGGTCGCTCCAGCCGTCGAAACCGGAGTCGCCCGGCACCGGCACGCCGACCGCCCAGACCGTCGCGTCGAGCTTGCTGCGCAACTGCGCCAGTACGCCGTCGAACGAGGCGCCGGCACGGTCCATCTTGTTGACGAACGCGAGCATCGGCACGCCGTGGCGACGCGCCTGCCGCCACACGGTTTCCGACTGCGGCTGCACGCCGTCGACCGCGGAGAACACCGCGACCGCGCCGTCGAGCACGCGCAGCGAGCGTTCCACCTCGATCGCGAAATCGATGTGTCCGGGCGTGTCGATCAGGGTCAGGCGATGCGCCGGCTGCCCGGCCGGCGCCCAGTGCACCTGCACGGCGGACGCGCCGATGCTGATGCCGCGCGCGCGCTCGATGTCCGAGAAGTCGGTGGTGGCGGCACCGTCATGGACTTCGCCGAGACGATGGATCGCACCGGCGGCCCACAGCAGGCGTTCGGTGAGGGTGGTCTTGCCGGCGTCGATGTGGGCGATGATGCCGAGATTGCGCCAGCGGGAAAGGGTATTCGTGTTCATGAGAGAGGTTCCGCATTGCCAACGCTGGGGAAGCCGCATGCCCCGGTTGGCGAGGCGGGCATGCGGCTAGGTTTCGGGTTCGGCGGCGTAGTGCATGGCACGTTCTCCTTGTCGTGTCGGAACAGTGGAACAGCGAAAAACAGGCAATAAAAAAGCACCCATCGGGTGCTTGTCTGCGTCGGATCGGCGATGGCCGGCGTTAGCGCACGGCGTCGACCACTCCTTCAGGCAGGCGCACCCGGCCTGCGCTGACGCGCAGGGCGTTGGGCAATATCAGCAGCGGTGCGTGGGCCATGGCGGCGTGGGCGTTCGAGGAAATGTGGCCGCAAGTCTGGACCTGTGCGAGGACCCGGTCAATGCGGGCGGCGCGTTGCCGCTGGAACGGTGAACGCCGCTGTTTGCAACGCACCACCTACCGTGGCGTCACGCCAGGCCAATTGCGCACTGCACAGCGTCACACGCTCCAGATCTCGCCAAAGACCCGCTCGAAGTTCAGGCCCAGCACCTTTTCGGCGACGCGGGCGCCGTAGCCCTGGCGCAGCAACGCGTCGGCGACGCGTTCGAGTTTGCGCGGAGTGTTGGCATCGGGCAGGTAGGGCAGACGGTTCTCGCCCGGGGCGCCGATGCCATCGCGGCGCCGCTGCACCAGGTCCGCGGCGAAGGCGCGCCGGTCCTCGTCGGTAATCGGGAAAAACAGCGAGTCGGTGCCGATACCGACATGGTCCTCGCCGCAGACGTCGAGAGCGTGCTGCAGGTGACGCATGTAGTCGGCCAGCTGCGGCTGGCGGCGGTCCTCGGTCAGGAACGGCAGCATGTAGACGCCCATCACCCCGCCCTTGTCGGCCAGCGCGCGCAGCTCGGCGTCCTGCTTGTTGCGCGGATGCGCGAACACCGCGGCGCATCCGGCATGGGTGATGACCGGCGGGCGCTGCGACAGGGCGATGCCATCGCGCGTGGTCTGCAGGTTGCAATGGCTGAGATCCAGCGCCACCCCGAGCCGGTTCATGCGCGCGACCGCGTCGCGGCCGAGCGCGGTGACGCCGCCCGCGTCGCCGTCCAGGCAGCCCACGCCGAACGGCGTGGTGCGGTTGTAGGTCAGTTGCATGACCCGCACCCCGAGCTGGCGGAACAGGTCGATGCGCGCGGGCTTGTCCTCCAGCATCGCCGCCGACTCGAAGGAGAAGATCAACGCGACGCGCCCCTCGCGCTTGGCGCGACGCAGGTCGGCTGGCTGCAGCACCTTGAGGAAGTGCTGCGGCTCGCGTTCGACCAGCGCCTGCGCGGCGGCGATGTCCTGCACGGCGGTCTCGAAGTCGCCCGCCGCACCGCCCAGCGTTGTCTTCAGCACCGATACGCCGGAGTCGCGCAGTTGCTGCAGCAGTTGCGGCGCATCCGCGCCAGCGAACACCTCCCCGATCGACGCCAAGGCATTGGCATCCAGCACCAATGTGCGCCGGTACAGCGCATCGGCGCCGCTCGCATCGGCAGTGGCGGCGCCCGCGATGGCGGCCCCGGGCCGCAGGCCGGCCACGGCGCCTGCGGCCACGGCGCCCAGGCATTGCCGCCGCGTCCATCCCTTGCTCATCGCTTCGTTCCCCGGTGCGTCCTGCGGTGTCGGCGCGCGTGCGTGCCGTCATGCGCGATGCGGCGCGCGCGAGGCACCATACCGCAAACGCGCCCCGCTCCACCACGTGGCGCGGCAGCCGCATGGATTTCGCGGCGCCGGCCTCCTATCATCCGCCGACACTTCCAGGACGGCCGCCCATGACTACCCCGCAGATGTCGGTGTATTTCTTTCTGCAGGCAGCGGCGATCCTGCTGGCGTGCCGCCTGGTCGGCCTGCTGGCCAAGCGCCTGGGACAGCCGCAGGTGGTCGGCGAGATGATCGCCGGCGTCGCGCTGGGGCCGTCGCTGTTCGGCGCGCTGCTGCCGGACCTGCAGCAGGCGCTGTTTCCCAAGCCGACCCTGGACATGCTGTACGTGGCGGCGCAGTTCGGCGTCGGCCTGTACATGTTCCTGGTCGGTACCGATTTCCGTGGCGAGCACTTCCGCACGCGCTACCGCAGCGCGATGGGCGTGTCGCTGGCCGGCATCGCGGTGCCGTTCGTGCTGGCCTTCGTGCTGGCGCCGTGGCTGCTGCACGTGCCGGGGCTGTTCTCGGCCAAGGCCAAGCTGCTGGAGGCCTCGCTGTTCCTGGGCGCGGCCATCGCCATCACCGCGTTCCCGATGCTGGCGCGGATCATCCACGAGCGCGGCCTCACCGGCAGCCCGCTGGGCACGCTGGCGCTGACCGCCGGCGCGGTCGACGACGCCGCGGCCTGGTGCATCCTCGCGGTGGTGTTGGCCAGCTTCGGCGGCAGTTGGGGCAGCGCCTATCTGGCGATCGGCGGCGGCGTGGGCTACGCGCTGTTCATGATGCTGGTCGGCCGCCATTGGCTGCGCCGCCTGGCCGACCACGTGCGCCCCGACCAGCCGTTGAGCGCAGGCGTGCTCGCGGTGGTGCTGATGCTGTTCTGCGTCAGCGCCTGGGCGATGGACGCCATTGGCATCCACGCGGTGTTCGGCGGTTTCCTGCTCGGTGCCTGCCTGCCCAAGGGCGCGCTGACCGAGAAGCTGCGCGAGCAGTTGCAGCCGTTCGTGGTGGTGTTCCTGCTGCCGATGTTCTTCACCTTCTCCGGGCTCAAGACCGAGCTGAGCGTGCTGCTGGACCCGCAGATCCTGCTGGCCGCCGGCGTGGTGCTGCTGGCCTCGTTCCTGGGCAAGGGCATCGCCTGCTGGGCCGCGGCGCGGATCAGCGGCGAGAACAACCACAATGCGATGGCGATCGGCGCACTGATGAACGCGCGCGGCCTGATGGAGCTGATCATCATCAACATCGGCCTGCAGGCCGGAGTGATCGAACAGGGCCTGTTCTCGATCCTGGTGCTGATGGCCATCACCTCCACGCTGATGGCCACCCCGCTGTTCAACTGGGTGATGCGCCGCGCAGCTGGCGACGCGGTGCCGGCGGTGGCCGGCGGGAGACCCTGAGGCGCACAGGCGCCGACGAAGGCATCGTCGCAACGCCGCATCCGGAGCAGACCAGGCTCACTGCAGCCGCCGGTCGCGGCGAGCAACTCATCAGGCCCTGCTCGCCACACACGGATCTCAGAAGAAACGCGCCGTCAGAGCGGTGTCAGCCGCCACAACCCGTAGGGATTGGCGAACAGGTCGCCCGGCTGGAACTGGCTGCTGGCCTCGGCCTGGATCCGGTAGCGCGGCGCATCCGCCGCGACCGAGAACGTATGGCCCTCACGCACGTCGGGCGCTTCGTTGAACAGGTAGGAGGTGAAGGTGTGCAGCAGGCCGACCGGGTCGGTCGCCGCCTGCGCCGCGACGATCGCGTCCTTCATGCCGAACTGGTGCATGCCGCAGGAATGGACCTGCTCGCCGGTGATGTTCAGCACGTAGGCACGGTGGGCGCTGCCAAGCGCCAGGTCCGCGCACAGTTGGCGCCAGTCGGCCGGGCTGTGGGCGACGCCGCTGCTTTCGACCTTCACCCCCAGGCCGCCGGCGTCCAGCAACGCAGCGGCCGCACGCATCATCGTCTCGGCGCGTACCCGCGAGCCGCCGGCGCCGATCAGGTACACGACCGACGCATGGGTGCCGATGCGTGCCATGTCCGTGGAGCCACGCCAGTGCGGTCCGGCGGCGGCGAACGCGTCGGCCATGCGTGCATCGTGCGGCTCGTGCTGCAATTCGCACGCCGCGCCGCTGTCCATGTGCATCAGCACGTGCCCGGCGAACAGGTAACCGCCACTGTCCTGGACGATGCGCGCCAGCAGGTCGGCGCGATCCGGCCATGACCCGGGAATGCAGAGAACGATCTTGGGAGGTTCGATCATCGGTCGCGGCTCCTTGCCGTCAGTGGGATCGCAAATGCGCGCACGTCACAGGCATGTAGCCGCGACGACGCGCCGGCCGTGCACGATGCCGCTCAGGTCAGCGCCGTCATCACGCCCTTGCGGTAGGCCGGGCGCTGCTGCAGGCGTTGGTACCAGGCGTGCAGGTGCGGCAGCGCCGGGCGTTCGATCGGCATCTCGAACCAGGCGTAGGCGAAGCTGCCCAGCGGGATGTCGCCCATCGCGAAGTGCTCGCCCGACAGCCACGGCTGCTGCGCCAGCGCGGCATCGGCGGTGTGCAACAGCTCGGCCGATTGTTCCAGCGCGGCGGCGATCCTGGCGGCGTCGCGCTGTTCCGGCGCCGTGCGCAGTACGCCCCAGAACAGGTCGCGGAAGGCGCCGGCGAAGCGCGAGGTGGTCCAGTCCATCCACTTGTCGCCCTGCGCCCGCAACACCGGATCCTGCGGGTACAGCGTGCCCGGGGCGTAGCGCGCGGCCAGGTAGCGCACGATGGCGTTGGATTCCCACAACGCCAGGCCGTCGTCCTCGATCGCCGGCACCAGGCCGTTCGGATTGAGCGCGCGATAGGCCGGTGCGTCGTTGCCTCCGAACGCGCCACCAACCTCGATCGATCGGTACGCCACGCCGGCTTCCTCGGCGCACCACAGCACCTTGCGCACGTTGCTCGAGTTGTGGCGACCCCAGATGGTCAGCATGTCGGCGCTCCGGTTGCGGTTGCCGGATTCTACGCTGCAGCGCCGTGCAAGCGCGCACCGCCCGCCGCCGTCGGGAAGGCGGCCACAGCAGGAAGCACTGCAGCAGACTGCCGATCAGGATGCGCGTCCACCACGCAACCACCCGCGACAGCGCGATCCGTCGCGGGCGGCGACACCTCATCCCGATTCGGATATCGCAGCGCCGATTTACGCGATTGTTCGATGGTGGCTGGCGGCCCTATCCTGCCGCCAAGACCCGGCGGGCGATGGTTTCGCCACGCGCCGGCCGCATCGTGCCATTGCCGACATCCCGCCCATGCTCGCATCTGTTCGTTTCCCCGTCCCGCGGCTGCTGGCCCTCTGCCTCGCCACCTGGGCCGGCACCGCGACCGCGGCCGATCGCCTCACCGTCGACCTGGCGCAGGACACCGGCCCGTTCCATGGCGGCGCCTCCGGCAGTCTCTACGGTCTGTACGACGCGCGCCTGCCGTCACCCAACCTGGTCGAGGGCATGGGCCTGCGCAGCGTGGCGACCAAGGCACAGGACGGGCTGCAACATCCCGGCGCCGATGCGCTCGAGGTGATTCGCTCGATCGCCACCGGCTCCGGCGGCGATACCTACATCTACATGACCGACATCCACCGCGGCTTCCCGTACGGTTGGACCCAGGGCGACTGCGCGCAGTCCGTAGCGCACTACCTGGACGAGATCGCGCGCCAGGTCGAGCAGGTCAAGGCGCTGCCCGCGCAATACCGCCGGCACGTGGTGTTCGTGCCGTTCAACGAGCCCGAAGGCAACATGTTCGCCAAGGCCGCCGCGCCGGGACAGGCGGGTCCGGACAGTTGCAACGGCGTGGATTGGCGCAGCGACCCGAGCGCCTATTTCGACGCCTGGGACCGCGCATGGCGGCGCATCCGCGCCATCCTGCCGGACGCGCGCATCGCCGGCCCCAACACCAGCATTCTGTTCGACCAGGACAAGGGCTTCCTGCAGCATGCGCTGCGCGCGGGCACCCTGCCCGACGTGGTCACCTGGCACGAACTGAGCAATCCCGCGTCGTTGTCGCGCAGCGTGGCCCGCTTCCGCCGCTGGGAACAGGAACTCTTCGCCGGCACCGCGCTGGCCGGCCGGCACCTGCGGATCAACATCGACGAGTACGCGTTCAACTACCACACCTCGGTGCCGGGGCAGATCGTGCAGTGGGCGGCGGCGATCGAAGCGGCCAAGGTCGATGCCGACCTGGCGTACTGGAACATCGACGGCAACCTGAGCGACTCGGCGGTCCAGGCCAATCGCGGCAACGGCCAGTGGTGGCTACTGAACGCCTATGCGGCGATGCGTGGCATGCGCACCGTGGCGGTAACGCCACCGCATCCCGGGCAGGACGACAGCCTGCAGGCGGTGGCCGCCCTCGACCCGCGACAGACGCAGGCGCGCGTCCTGTTCGGCGGCAGTAGCGGGCCCGCCACGCTGGCGTTGACCCACATTCCGAGCGCCTCGTTCGGCGAGCGGGTGCGCGTGGTCGTGCGCGAAATCCCCTGGACCGGACAGCTCGGCGACGCCGCCGCACCGCGCCTGCTCGCGGACGTGCAGGTGCCGGTGGTCGCGGACCGCATCGATCTGCAGTTCGGCCACGGCGCATTGCCGGCGCTGAGCGCCGAATCGGCCTACAGCCTGGTGGTCATGCCCGGCATGCACGGCGGCCCTGCACAACCGCCGGCACTGCGCTGGCAGCAGCGGTACGAAGCAGAGGACGCCGCGCATCACGGCAGCGGCTACGAACGGCGCGGCCCGGAAGGCTCGCCGCAGGCGCTCGATCGTTTCTTCACCTCCGGCCGCTACGCCGTGGGCGGATTCGCCAGCGACCGCGATGTGCGCCTGGACTTCGCCGTCGCGGTGCCGCAGGACGGCCTCTACGATCTGCGCATCCTCGCCAACAGTTTCAACCAGGATCCGCTGATCGCTGCGCTGGGGCCGACCAATGTCTTCGTGCGCATCGACGGAGATCCGGCCAGCGAACGCGAGGTAATGCTCCCGCTCGGCTACAAGCCGGTGGTGTGGGACCACGCCGACCTGCGCCTCCGCCTGAGCGCGGGCCGCCACGTGCTCGGCATCGCCAGCGCAAGCGCGGATGGGCGGCGGCACACACGCGGCAATGCGCTGATCGACCGCATCACCCTGTCGTTGCCCGATCCCGCCAGCGAGACGCAGGTCTACGAGGCCGAACTCGCCACGCTGGCGGGCGGCGCGCAGGCGCGCTACGACCGCGACGACGTCTCCGGCGCCGGCGCGGTGGCGCTGCCGGCCGGCGCCACCGCCACCTTCTGGGTGTATGCGCCGCAGGAAGGAGTGACGCCGCTGTCGATGGACCTGGCCACGCCCGGCGCGCTGTCGCTCGCCGTCAACGGCCGCCCGCTGCAGACGCCCACGCAAGCGGTGTTCCTGCTGGGCGGGATCAACAAGATCGTGGTCGGCGGCAGCGCCGAGCGCCCCATGCTGGATCGCCTGCGGGTGGGTCCCGGCGCCATGCTCGGCCCGCACTACGAAGCCGAACAGGCGACCATCGCCGGCAGCGCGCATCGCACCCAGGCCACCCTCGCCAGCGGCGGCGCAGCGGTGACCGGCATCGGCGGCGAACCCGGCAACGGCAATACGCTCACCTTCGCCTCGGTCATGGTCGAGCGCGCCGGCCCGTACATGCTGACCCTGCGTTACGCCAACGACGAACAGTCGAAGGCAAGCCATTACAACCCGGATCCGCTGGCCCGCGTCGGGCGCATCCGCGTCAACGGGGCGCCGCCGATACTGGCGACCTTCCCGCACAGCTTCCACCGCAACAACTGGTGGGAACTGAGCGTGCCGGTCGAACTGCGCGCCGGGCGCAATCGCATCCAGCTTTCCGGCGAAGAAGTCCCCGACGCCGACGGCGTCCACTACATCTCGCAGCGTGCTCCCGACATCCTGCTGCGCTCGCGGTACGCACCGGACATCGACTGGATCGCGGTCACGCCGCTGCAGGACGACGCGGCGATGTCGGCGCCCCGCTAGCGGGTGCACCCGGCACGGTGCTCGCCACCGCGCGTTGCCCTTCGTCAGGCAACGGCATCCCCAGCCGGCAGGCGCCGGGTCAGCAGCCGTTGCAACAGGCAGAACAGCAGCAGCAAACCGCCGATCACGATGCGCGTCCACCACGAGCTGAGCGTGCCGTCGAACACGATCAAGGTCTGGATCGCGCCCAGGATCAGCACGCCGAACAGGGTGCCGATCACGTAGCCGCTGCCGCCGGCGAGCAGGGTGCCGCCGATCACCACCGCGGCGATGGCGTCCAGCTCCAGGCCCTGCGCATGCAGGCTGTAGCCGGACAACATGTAGAACGTGCACACCACCCCGGCCAGCGCCGAGCAGAAGCCGCTGAAGGCGTAGACGCGCACCTGCGTCGCCTCCACCGGCAGGCCCATCAGCCGCGCCGAGGCCTCGCTGCCGCCGAGCGCGTACACGCAGCGGCCGAAGCGGGTGCACTGGGTCAGCCACATGCCCAGCGCCACCATCGCCAGCGCGATCAGCGCGCCGACCGACAGCGACGCGCCGCCGCCCAGCGGCAGTCGCGCCTGCGCGATCGCGGTGTACAGCGGGTCGGTGATCGGGATCGAGTCGACGCTGATCAGATAGCTGGCGCCACGCGCCAGGAACATGCCGGCCAGGGTGACCACGAACGGCTGCAGGCGGTAGCGCTGGATCAGCAGGCCCATGGCGGCGCCGAAGACGCTGCCGAGCAGCAGCACCAGCGGGATCGCCGCCAGCGGCGACCAGCCGTGGCGCTCGACCAGGGACGCCGACAGCACCGTGCTGAAGGCCAGCACCGCACCGACCGACAGGTCGATGCCGCCGCTGAGGATCACCAGGCTCATGCCCACCGCGGCGATGCAGAGGAAGGCGTTGTCGATCAGCAGATTGGCCAGCACCTGCGGTGCCAGGAAACCGTCGTAGAGCACGCCGCCGGCCGCGAGCATGGCCACGAACAGCGCCACGGTGATCGCCAGCGGCAGGCGCGCGCCCTGCAGCGTGCCCGCCGCCTTGCGCAGGCCGGACACGGTCGCGCGCGGCGCCGCCGCGCTCATGGCCGCACCTGCGGCGGCGAACGCCTGATCCAGCTGCGCAGGTTGGCGCGGAACACCGGCGATTGCAGCAGCATCACCGCGAACACCAGCAGCGCCTTGATCAGCATGGTGACCTGCGCCGGCACGCCGAAGGCATAGATGGTCGCGGTCAGGGTCTGGATGATCAGCGCACCGATCACGCTGCCGGCCAGGCTGAAGCGGCCGCCATCGAGCAGCGTGCCGCCGAGGGTGACCGCCAGGATCGCGTCCAACTCCATCAGCTGCCCGGCGTTGTTGGCGTCGGCGCTCTTGACGTTGGAGCTGATCAGCAATCCCGCAAGGCCGGCGCTGAATGCGCAGAACACGTACAGCAGCACCGCGATCGACCGCGCACGCACGCCCGCCACCCGCGCCGCCCGCGGGTTGTGGCCGATGGCGCGCACGAACAGCCCCAACGCGGTGCGCCCCAGCAGCAGCTGCAACACCACGAACACCGCGGCGACCACGAACAAGGCGAACGGCAGGCCGAGCAGGAAGCCGTTGCCGAGATAGAAGTACGGCGGGTAGTAGATGGTCAGGATCTGTCCGTCACCGAGCAGTTGCGCGATACCGCGCCCGGCCACCATCAGGATCAGCGTGGCGATGATCGGCTGCATGCCGACCTTGACCACCAGCAGTCCGTTCCACAGCCCGCACAGCGCCGCCACCAGCAGCGGCGCCAGCAGCACCGCCCACAGCGGGAAGCGGCTGTGTTCGCCGCCACCGATCATCCAGGCCGCCACCGTCGCGGCGATCGCCACCACCGCGCCGACCGAGATGTCCAGGCCGCGCACCGCGATCACCAGGGTCATGCCCATCGCCACCAGCGCCAGCGGCGCGGCGCGGTTGCCGATGTCGACCAGGCTGCCGTACAGATGGCCGTCGCGCCATTGCAGGCTCAGGAAGCCGGGGTCGAACACGCCGTTGCCGAGCAGCAGCACGGCCAGCGTCGCCAGCGGCCAGAACAGCGGGTGCGCGCGCAGCCGCGTAGGCCAGCGCGCGGCAGTCGTATCGGGCGTGGCGGCGGCGCTCATGCCGCGCTCCCGGCGATCAGGTCGAAGATCGCACGCTCGCCGCAGCCGCCGGGCAGTTCGCCGACCAGACGGCGTTCGCGCAGCACCGCGATGCGGTCGGCGATGCGCGCGATCTCGGCGACTTCGGCGGAAATGAACAGCACCGCCATGCCCTCGCGGGCCAAGGCCAGGATCCGGGTCATGATGTCCTGCTTGGCGGCGATGTCGATGCCGCGGGTGGGTTCGTCGAGGATCAGCAGCCGCGGCCGCGTCGCCAGCCAGCGCGCCAGCACCACCTTCTGCTGGTTGCCGCCGGACAACAGCCCCACCGGCGTGTCCAGGCTGGCGGTCTTGATGCCCAGCACGTCCACATAGCCCTGCGCGATGCGCACCTGCTCGGCCGGCGCCAGGAACCGGCGCAGGCCCATGCGCGCCTGCAAGGCCAGCACGATGTTCTCGCGCACCGACAGCTCGGCGACGATGCCATCGGTCTTGCGTTCTTCCGGGCACAGCGCCAGGCCGTGGGCGATCGCGTCGGGCGGGCCGCGCAGGGCCACGTCGCGGCCGTCGATCGACACGCGGCCGCGATCGGCGCGGTCCAGCCCGAACAGCAGCCGCGCCAGTTCGGTGCGGCCAGCGCCGAGCAGGCCGGCCAGGCCCAGCACCTCGCCGCGGCGCAGTTGCAGATCGGTCGGGTGCAGCTGGCCGCGCCGGCCGAGGCCCTGCGCCTGCAGCAGCGGCGCCGCGTCCTCGGGCGCGGCGGCGCGCACCGCGGCGGCTGCGGCGCTGGCCGGGTCGAGCGCGCGCCCGACCATCGCCGCGACCAGTTGCGGTGCGGGTAGCGCGTCGGGCGTGTCCTCGCCGACCAGGCGGCCGTTGCGCAGCACGCTGATGCGGTCGGCCACCGCATACACCTGGTCCAGGAAATGGGTGACGAACAGGATCGCCATGCCGGCCTCGCGCAGCGCGCGCATCACCCGGAACAGCTCGGCCACCTCGCCCTCGTCGAGGCTGGAAGTCGGTTCGTCGAGGATCAGCACTCGCGCCGAGACGCTAACCGCACGCGCGATCGCCACCATCTGCTGCACCGCCACCGGATAGGTGCCCAGCGCGCGACGCACGTCGATGGCGATGCCCAGCCGCTGAAGTGCGGCCTCGGCGTCGCGCTCGACCCGGCGCCAGTCGATGCGCCGCGGCCAGCCGCGCAGCGGATAGCGACCGGCGAACAGGTTCTCGGCCACCGACAGGTTCGGGCACAGGTTCACTTCCTGGTACACGGTGCTGATGCCGAGCCGTTGCGCCTGCTGCGGCGACGCCGGCGCGACAACGGCGCCGTCCAGCACGATGCGCCCGGCGTCGGCGGCCGTCACCCCTGTCAGCAACTTGATCAGGGTCGACTTGCCGGCGCCGTTCTGGCCCATCAGCGCGTGGATCTCGCCGCCGCGCAGGCGCAGCGCCACGTCCTCAAGCGCGGCCACGCCGGCGTAAGCCTTGCTCAGTCCCTGCGCCTCCAGCACCAGCGGATGCATGCGCGCGCCCTCAGTACTTGCGCTTGGGCAGTTCGGCCGCGGCCTGGTCCTGGGTGTACACCGACTCCTCCACCACGATGCGCTTGGGCAGGGTCTTGCCGGCCTTGAGGTCGCGGATGGCCTGCACCAGTTGCGGGCCGAGCAGCGGATTGCATTCGACGGTGACGTTGAGCTTGCCCGCCTGCATCGCCTCGAACGCGCCCTTCACCCCGTCCACCGAGATCACCAGGATGTCCTTGCCCGGCTTCAGCCCGGCCTCCTCGATCGCCTGGATCGCGCCGATCGCCATGTCGTCGTTGTGCGCATAGAGCACGTCGATGTTGCGCCCCTCCGCCTTCAGGAACGCCTCCATCACTTCCTTGCCCTTGGCGCGGGTGAAGTCGCCGCTCTGCGAGCGCACGATCTGGAAGCGCGGATGCGCCGCCAGGATTTCCTTGAAGCCCTTCATGCGATCGATCGCCGGCGCCGAGCCGACGGTGCCTTGCAGCTCGACGATGCGCACCGGCTTGTCGCCGTCCTTCAGCGGCGAGCGCTCGACCAGCCAGCGCGCCGCCTTGCGCCCTTCCTCGACGAAATCCGAGCCGATCAGGGTGACGTACAGGCTGTCGTCGGACACCTTTACCGCGCGGTCGGTGAGCACCACCGGGATCTTCGCGGCCTTGGCCTCGCGCAGCACCGTCTCCCAGCCCGATTCCACCACCGGCGAAAACGCGATCACGTCCACGCGCTGGGCGATGAACGAACGCAGCGCCTTGATCTGGTTCTCCTGCTTCTGCTGCGCGTCGGAGAACTTCAGCTTCATGCCGGCATCGGCGACGGCCTGCTTGATCGAAGCGGTGTTGGCGGTACGCCACTCGCTCTCGGCGCCGACCTGGCTGAAACCGACGGTCAGTTGTCCGGGCGCCTTGCCCGCGTCCTTGCCGCCGCCGGAACAGGCGGCCAGCGCCATGCCCAGCAGCGCCACGATGCCCAGCGCACGCATTCCCGACTTGTGCTTCTGCATAGCCCCTCCTCGTTGATGGCACGCTGGCGGCGGACGGGCCCTGAGGCCGCGACGCGCCGCCCACCCTCCCAGGCCGGCGTGCGCTGGTTCGATCAGTTCATGGTGCGGATGTATAGGCGGTCTTGACCGTGGTGTAGAACTCCACCGCATACCGGCCCTGCTCGCGCGGGCCGTAGCTGGACGCCTTGCGCCCGCCGAACGGCACGTGCGGGTCGACGCCGGCGGTGGGCAGGTTGACCATCACCATGCCCGCCTGCGCGTGCCGCTTGAAATGCGTGGCGTGCTTCAGCGAGCGCGTGGCGATGCCGGCGCACAGGCCGAACTCGGTGTCGTTGGCCAGGGCCAGCGCGTGCTCGTAGTCGTCGGCCACCAGCACCGCCGCGACCGGGCCGAACACTTCCTCGCGGGCGATGCGGTGCTGCGGCTGCGCGGCGACCAGTGCCGGGCGCAGGTAGTAGCCGCGGTGCGCGCATTCCAGCGCTTCGCCGCCGTAGAGCAGTTCGGCGCCTTCCTCGCGGGCGATGCGCAGGTACTCGCGGTCCTGTTCGAACTGGCTGGCGCTGGCGACCGGGCCGATGTCCACGCCCGGCTCCAGCGCATGGCCGATCTTCAGCGCGGCCAGGCGCGTGCGCACACGCGCGAGGAATTCATCGTGCACCGCGCGTTCGACGATCAACCGGCTCGAGGCGGTGCAGCGCTGGCCGGTGGAGAAGTACGCACCGTTGACCGCGATCTCCACCGCCAGGTCCAGGTCGGCATCGGCCAGCACCACCAGCGGATTCTTGCCGCCCATCTCCAACTGGATCTTCAGCCCGCGCTCGGCGGCCTGGCGCAGCAGCCGGTTGCCGGTGGGCACCGAGCCGGTGAAGCTCAGCGCATCGATGCCGCGCTCGGCGACCAGCGCCTGGCCGACCGTGCTGCCGCTGCCGAGCACCAGGTTGAACGCGCCGTTGGGCAGGCCGGCGCGGCTGAGGATCTCGGCCAGCGCCCAGGCGCAGCCGGGCACGATCTCCGCCGGCTTGAACACCACGGTGTTGCCGTAGGCCAGCGCCGGCGCGATCTTCCACGCCGGGATCGCCAGCGGAAAATTCCACGGCGCGATGATGCCGACCGTACCGACCGGCTCGCGGGTGATTTCGACGTTGACCCCGGGCCGGGTGGAGGCCAGCGTTTCGCCGGGAATGCGCAAGGCCTCGCCGGCGAAGAACTTGAAGATCTGGCCGGCGCGCGCCGCCTCGCCGATGCTCTCCGGCAGGGTCTTGCCCTCTTCCGATGCCAGCAGCGCGCCCAATTCCTGCTTGCGCGCCAGGATCTCGCTGCCGACCGCGTCCAGCGCGTCGGCGCGCTGTTGCGGGGTGCTCGCGGCCCAGGCCGACTGCGCTGCGTTGGCCGCGGCGATCGCCTCGCGCACGGTGGCCGCATCGACACCGCCGGCCTCGCCGACCGGTGCCGACAGGTCGGACGGATTCTCGTCGGGGGCGATCGCATCGCCGGCCACCCAGCGGCCGTCGATGTAGCTCTGGAAACGTCGGGTCATGTCTACCTCCGTGCGGTTCTACAGCGCGCGCACGCCGCCCAGGGCGAATCCGCTCTCGACGCGCTGCAAGGGATTGACCAGCGCCGCGCCGAACTCGGGCAGTTCGATCTCGAAGCGGTCGCCAGGCTGCGCCTGCACGCCGTCGGCGAAGCTCAGCGTGGCGGTGCCGAAGAAATGCAGGTGCACGTCGCCGGGCACGCGGTGCGCGGCGTACTTGAAATGGTGGTACTCGAGATTGGCCAGCGAGTGGCACATGTTGGCCTCGCCGGTGACGAAGGGCTTTTCCCAGATCACCGCATCGCCGCGGCGGATGCGGCTGTGGCCGCGCAGGTCGCGCGGCAGGTCGCCGATGCGCAGCTCCGGGCCGACCGCGCAGGCGCGCAGCTTGGAATGGGCCAGGTACAGGTAGTTCTGGCGCTCGGTGACGTGGTCGGAGAATTCGTTGCCCAGCGCAAAGCCGAGCCGGTACGGCACGCCGTCGGCGCCGATCACGTACAGCCCGACCAACTCCGGTTCCTCGCCGCCGTCCAGGGCGAAGTCCGGGGACGGCAGCGGCGCGCCCGGCGCGACCAGATTGCTGCCGTCGCCCTTGTAGAACCATTCCGGCTGCGCGCCGGGCTGGCCGTCGCGCGGGATGCCACCTTCCACGCCAAGCTGGAAGATCTTCATCGAATCGGTGAGCGTGCCCTGCTCGGCCTGCTGCTGCAGGTTCTGGTGCATGGCATCGCGGGTCGCGGCGCTGCCCAGGTGGGTCAGGCCGGTGCCGGTGACGCGGCAATGCGCCGGGTCCGGATGGGTCAGCGGCGGCAACACCCGGCCGGCGGCCAGCAGCGCGGCATAGTCGAGCACACGCTCGCCGCGCAGGAGCTGCGCCTGCGCGTCCAGGCGGTTGCCGGCGGCCAGCGCCGCGTTGGCCAGCGCGTAGGTCGAATCCACCTCGCGCAACAGCCGCACCTGGCGGCCGTCGTCCTCCACCACGCCGACGCCGGGGGTCCCTGCGTCATCGAGCAACTGGATCAATCGCATGAATCGGTCGCCTGTCGGAATGCGGGCGCGCAGCGCGCGGCGCGGGACACGCGCGACGCGATGCACCGGTCCTATTCTGGCCGGACGACCTATATGCAACAAATATCGGTTTTGGCTTAACGTATACGAACATTCGTATCTTTGTGAGCGCCATGCCCGCCGCCCCGCCCTGGTTCGTCCGCGCCCGCCTGAAGACCCGGCAATTGATGCTGCTGCTGGCGATCGAGGAGGAAGGCAACATCCACCGCGCCGCCGAGACCTTGAACATGTCGCAGCCGGCCGCCTCCAAGCTGCTCAAGGACCTGGAGGACATGCTGGCGGTGCCGCTGTTCGAGCGCCTGCCGCGCGGCATGCGTGCGACCTGGTACGGCGAGGCGATGATCCGCCACGCGCGCATCGCCCTGGCCAGCCTCGGCGAGGCCGGCGCCGAGATCGAGGCGCTGAAGGCCGGCTATGCCGGCAGCGTCGCCGTCGGCGCGATCGCCGGCCCGGCGATGAGCCTGCTGCCGTCGGCCCTGGCCCAGGTCGGCGCGCAGCATCCGCTGCTGCGGGTGAGCCTGCGCGTGGACGGCAGCGACGTGCTGCTGGAGCAACTGGCGCAAAACAAGCTCGACATCGTGGTGGCGCGGCTGTTCGCGCGGCACGACAAGCGCCACCTGCACTACCAGGCGCTGGCCGAGGAAAAGGTCTGCGCCATCGCCCGCCCCGGCCATCCGCTGCTGGCGGCGCCGGCGCCGACACTGACCGTGCTGGCCGAGGCACCGTGGATCGTGCCGCCGGACGGCAGCGTGCTGCGCCACCGCTTCGAACTGATGTTCCAGAACGCCGGGCTGGAGGCGCCCAAGCGGGTGATCGAGACCTCGGCGCTGGTGGTGCTGCCGCAGCTGCTGCGGCATGGCGACGCGCTCGCAGTGGTCCCGGAGGACGTGGCCCGGCATTTCGCCGACCACGGCAGCGTGGCGATCGTGCCGGTGGCGCTGTCCTGCCGCATGGACGCCTTCGGCCTGATCACCCGCCGCGACTGGCTGCTGTCGCCCGGCGCGCGGATCGTGCTGCAGGCGCTGCAGGAGGCGGCCGCCACGGTCTACGGCGTCGCCGTGGCAGCGACCGCGCCGTCGCTGACTGCGGACAGCTGATCGCGTCGGGACTGAAGTCCCTCCCACAACGCGCCTCCCAGCAGCAGCGCCAGGCTGTTTGTGGGAGGGGCTTCAGCCCCGACGCGCGAAGCGGGACACCTCCTCCGCTATGGCCCTGTCCGAGCCGACGCCACCCCGCAGGGCATCCCTACACCGCCCGCCGCCGGACCTGGCTCAGGTCCAGCCGCCATCCACCACGAACTCCTGCGCGGTGATCGCGCGCGCCTCGTCCGAGGCCAGGAACAGCGCCATGCGCGCGATGTCGTCGGGCATCACCTTGTCCGGCAGGCACTGGTTGCGCGCCAGTTCGCGCTCGCCGGCCTCGTCCAGCCACAGGGTGACCTGGCGCTCGGTCATCACCCAGCCCGGGGTCAGCACGTTGATGCGGATCCGCGCCGCGCCCAGGTCGCGGGCCAGGCCGCGGGTCAGGCCGTTCACCGAGGACTTGGCGGTGGCATAGACCGGATAGCCGCCGGTCTTGCTCTGCCAGCCGGTGGAGCCCAGGTTGACGATGGAACCGCCCCCCAGCCGCTGCATGCCCGGCACCACCGCCTGGATCGCGAAGAACGCCGCACGCTGGTTGATCGACACGCAGCGCTCCCAGTACTCCGGCGTCACCGCCTCCAGCGCATGGCGGTCGTCGCTGCCGACGTTGTTGAGCAGCACGTGGAAGTCGCCCAGCTCGGCCGCCGCCGCGCCGATCGCCGCCTGCAGCGCGGCCACGTCGGTGACGTCGCAGCGGCGCCACCAGGGCGCGGTCAGGCCGCCCGCGGCTAGCCGCTCGGCCAGCGCGGCGCTGGCCTCGGCCGCGACATCGACGAAGGCCACCTGCGCGCCCTGCGCAGCGAAGGCCTCCACCAGCGCGGCGCCGATGCCGGAGCCGCCGCCGGTGATGAAGACGCGGCGGCCGCGCAGGCTGCCGTAGGTTGCGTTGTCGAGGGAGGAAGGCGCCGCGCTTGCCGAGTTGTCCATGCCGTTTCGCTCTAGGTGGATAGGATTTCGATATATGAAAACAAATATCCATTCGAAGATATTTGCTATTTTTCACGTATCAATATGCCCGCTAGCATCGCCGACGTAAAGCATCCGGGGGTGGCTTGCGCGCAGGCGGATCCCGGCGTCCTGGACTCGAGGAATCCGCCGACATGGGCTCACCCAGCAAACCGCCGCGCCGCAGCCAGGCGTGGTTCGGGCGCGAAGGCAAGCAGGGCTTCTACTACCGCAGCTGGCTCAAGAGCGCCGGCCATCCGCACGACATGTTCGATGGCCGCCCGGTGATCGGCATCTGCAACACCTGGTCGGAACTGACCCCGTGCAACGGCCACCTGCGCGAACTGGCCGAACACGTCAAAAAAGGCGTGTACGAGGCCGGCGGATTCCCGCTGGAATTCCCGGTGATGTCGCTGGGCGAAACGCAGATGCGCCCCACCGCGATGCTGTTCCGCAACCTCGCCAGCATGGACGTGGAGGAATCGATCCGCGCCAATCCGCTGGATGGCGTGGTGCTGCTGATGGGCTGCGACAAGACCACCCCGTCCTTGTTGATGGGCGCGGCCAGCGTGGACCTGCCGACCATCGGCGTGTCCGGCGGGCCGTCGCTGTCGGGCAACTGGCGCGGGCAACCGCTGGGCTCGGGCACCGGCGTGATCGAGATGTCGGAGATGGTCCGCGCCGGCACCCTGAGCCAGGACGACTTCGTCGAGGCCGAGGCCTGCATGCAGCGCTCCAAGGGCAGTTGCATGACCATGGGTACCGCGTCGACCATGGCCAGCATGGTCGAGGCGCTGGGCATGTCGCTGCCGGAGAACGCGGCGATCCCGGCCGTGGACGCGCGCCGCGCGCGGCTGGCCCGGCTCAGCGGGCGGCGCATCGTGCAGATGGTGGAAGAGGACCTGCGCATGTCGCAGGTGCTGACCGCCGATGCGTTCGCCAACGCGATCAAGGTCAATGCGGCGATCGGCGGCTCCACCAATGCGGTACTGCACCTGCTCGCCCTGGCCGGCCGCGTGGGCGTGCCGCTGCAGCTGGACGACTGGGACCGGCTCGGCTCGCGGCTGCCGTGCCTGGTGAACCTCAAACCGTCCGGCCAGTACCTGATGGAAGACTTCTACTATGCCGGCGGACTGCCGGCGGTGATGCGCGAGCTCGGCAGCGAACTGGCGCTGGACGCACGCACCGTCAACGGCCGCACCGTGGGCGAGAACGTGGCGCAGGCGCCGTGCTGGAACCGCGAGGTGATCCATCCGCTGGACGCACCGGTCCGCGCAGAGGCCGGCATCGCCGTGCTGCGCGGCAACCTGGCGCCTGACGGCGCGGTGATCAAGCCCTCGGCCGCGTCCCCGCACCTGCTGCGGCACCGCGGGCGCGCGGTGGTGTTCGAGAGCATCGAGGATTTCAAGGCGCGCATCGACGACGAGGCGCTGGACATCGACGCCGACTGCATCATGGTGCTGAAGCACTGCGGCCCGCGCGGCTACCCCGGCATGGCCGAGGTCGGCAACATGCCGCTGCCGCCGAAGCTGCTGCGTGCCGGCATCACCGACATGGTGCGCATCTCCGACGCGCGCATGAGCGGCACCGCCTACGGCACCGTGGTGCTGCACGCCTCGCCCGAGGCCGCCGCCGGCGGCACCCTGGCACTGGTGCGCGACGGCGACATCATCGAGCTCGACGTCCCTGGCCGCGCGCTGCACCTGGAAGTCAGCGACGAGGAACTGCTGCGCCGGCGCAGCGAATGGACGCCGCCGCCGGCACCGACGCGCGGCTGGAGCAAGCTCTACGTCGAGCACGTGCAGCAGGCGCACCTGGGCGCGGACCTGGACTTCCTGGTCGGCAGCAGCGGCGATGCGGTGGCGCGCGATTCGCATTAGCGCCCGCAGCGAGATGCTTCCACGACTTTCGTAGGAGCGGCTTCAGCCGCGACAGGCGTTCCCGATAGCCCACGTCGCGACTGCAGGCCACTTCCAACCGCCGCATTCGCCACGCATCACCGTGATGTCGTAGGAGCGGCTTCAGCCGCGACAGGCGCCACCGGTAACGCGTGGTCGCGGCTGAAGCCGCTCCTACAGATGCCGCTTTTCTGAAGATTGGAAGCCGCGCGACGTCACCCGCACGCGTCGCGAAGCAGGCCGCCTTCTTCCACGCGCATCGCCCCCCACGTCACCGAACCGTCATCTGCAGCTTCTAGCCTGCGCCGCACCCAAGGAACAAGGCAGGCTCGGTGGCGGCTCACCCCAAACGCGCATGGGCGCGCATGTTCGCCGAACACGGCCCGGTGCTGCGCGGCTTCTTCGTGCGCCGTGGCGCGCGCGAAGACGCCGAGGACATGGTGCAGGAGACCTATCTGCGGCTGCTGCGCGCGCATCGGCAGCAGGGCGAGGCCATCGCCAATCCCGAAGCCTATCTGTACACCGTCGCGCAGAACCTGGCGCGCGAACAGGCCGCGCGCCGCCGCCAGGCGCCGCTGCGCATCGACGAGATGGAGCAGTTCTCGCAATTGCTGGCAGCGGGAGACGACGTGGAAGACAGCGCACATCAGCGGCAGCGCCAGCAGCACCTGCAGGCCCTGCTCGCCGACCTGCCCGCGCGCACCCGTGCGGTGCTGGTGATGCAGTACCGCGACGGGCTGAGCTACAAGCAGATCGCCGAACGCATGGGCGTGTCGCCGCACATGGTCAAGAAGCACGTGGTGCGCGGCCTGTCGGCCTGCCGCCGCGCGCTGGCCGACAGCGGGGACCGCTGGTGAACGACAGCGCCTTCTCGTCGCGCAGCGCCATCGCCGAGGCCGCGCACTGGCATGCGGTGCAGCGCATGCAGCCGCTGGATGCGAAACAGGAACAGCAGTTGCTGGACTGGTTGACCGCCTCGCCGCAGCACCTGCGCGAGTATCTGGCGATGCAGCGTGTGGCCGGCGAACTCGGCGAGGCGCTGCGCGGCATGGACCTGGACGTGGACGCCTTGCTCGCCAGCGACGACGCCGCCGCCGCAACCGGCAACGTGATCGCCCTGCCCGTGCCGCGGCGCGTGACAGCGACAGCGACACCAGCGCGCGACGCGCGCACCCGTGCCGCGCCGCGCTGGCGCCTGGCCGCAGCCGCCGCGGTGTGCGCGGTCGCGGTGCTGGTCGGCTGGAACTGGCCGACCAGTCAGACCTACCGCACCGCGCTCGGCGAACAACGCAGCGTGCAACTGGCCGACGGCAGCACGGTGCGGCTCAACGCGCAGACCCAGGTGCGCGCCACGCTGACGCCGTGGAGCCGGACGCTGCAGTTGCTGCAGGGCCAGGCCAGTTTCGTGGTCGCCGCCGACCGGCGCCCGCTGCAGGTGCAGGCCGGCGGCCTGCGCGTGGAAGACATCGGCACCACCTTCGACATCGCCCTGCACCAGGATCAGGCGCGCATCGAGGTCTCGGCCGGCCGCGTGCACGTGTGGCGGCAGGACCAGCCGCAGCAGCCGATGCTGGCCGACCTCGGCGCCGGCCAGAGCGCGCGCATCGACACCGCCGATGGCCGGGTCGAACTGGGCAACGAGGACGTCGCGGCCATGCATGCCTGGTGGCAACGCCGCATCGTGTTCCGCGACGAACCGCTGGCCAACGTCGCCGAGGACTTCAACCGACTCAACCGCACCCGCCTGCTGATCGACGACACCGATGCCGGGGCGATGCGGCTGACCGGCAATCTGCGTGGCGACGACGTCGCCGCATTGCGCGCGTTCCTGGATGCGCAGCCGACCTTGCAGGTACGCACCAGCGCCAACGGTATCCACGTGCGCAGCCGTACCCAAACGCAAGCACGCCTGGAGTAGCGCGGCAGGTGCGTGGCGCGCACTGCGCAGCGCACGCATCGTCCAGACCAGACGGCCGGCGCGCAGTCGCGTGCCATCAACGCGTCACACGCAGCGTGCACGCACGCATTCGTGCGCGCACGCGACGCCAGCACTCCCCGCACGTGTCACAGAAAATTCATCGAAAAACGGTGCCCGATCTTCGCCGTCGTACCTCGTAGTCCAGGGACAGCGCAGGCAACCGCCCACTGGCGATGCCGCGCGCACCACTCCCCCCGCTCTCACAGGACCCGACGATGCGCCGCACCCTGTTCCTTTCCATCGCCCTCGCCCTGCATGCCGGTGCCGCTGGCGCGCAGACCGCACCCGTCGCGGTCGATGCGATTCCCGCGCAACCGCTGGCGCGTGCGCTCAATGCCCTGTCGCGGCAGACCGGCCTGCAGTTCGTCTATGCCGCCGGCAGCACCGGCAACCCGCAGACGCATGGCAGCAGCGCCGGCGTGGCGCCGGAGCAGGCGCTGCAGCAACTGCTCGACGGCACCGGCCTGCGCTACCGCTTCCTGACGCCGACCACGGTGACGATCGAGGCAGCGAGCGCGCCGGCCGAAACCGCCGCTACCGTACCGGCGACGATGACCGCCGTCCCAGCGCCGGCACCGACAACGCCTGCGGATGCACCGGTCAAGCAACTGGACGGCATCCAGGTGCTCGGCAGCTACGCCGGCAGCCTCAGCGCCGCGCTGCGCGAGAAGCGCTACGCCGACAGCGTGGTCGACGTGATCGCCGCCGAGGACATCGGCAAGCTGCCGGCGCAGAACGTGGCCGAAGCGCTGCAGCGCGTGCCCGGCGTGTCGATCGTGCGCGACCGCGGCGAAGGCGTGTACGTGCGCGTGCGCGGCCTCGGCCCCAACTTCCAGGTGACCACGCTCAACGGCCAGACCATGGCGGTCAACGAAAACGTGCGCACCTCCGGCCAGACCGGACGCCAGTTCCGCTACGACACCCTGCCGGCGGAACTGGTCGCCGGCCTGGAGGTGATCAAGAGCCCCACCGCCGACCTGGACGAAGGCGCGATCGGCGGCATCGTCAACGTGCGCACTTTTCGCCCGCTGGAACTGGGCAAACCCCTGACCAACGTGTCGCTGGAATCGAGTCAGGCGCAGCGCACCCACGCCAACGATCCGCGCGTATCCGGACTGTTCAACTGGGTCAATGCCGACGGCACCTTCGGCCTGCTGCTTTCCGGCGCCTACGCGCAGCGCAGCCTGCGCCAGGACCGGGTCAACGAAGTGAGCTGGGACTACTACCGCGACGGCGTGCCGGGCGTGCCCGGCGCCAACTATGTGGCCACCGGCCTGCGTCCGACGCTGGAACTGGAGCAGCGCGAGCGCACCGGCATCGCCGCCTCGCTGCAATGGAAGCCGAGCGCGGCCTGGGAAACCAACCTGGACCTGCTCTACGCCAAGCAGACCGTGCACTACGACGAATACAGCCTGGGAGTGGGCTTCGACAGCTTGGCCAAGCTCAGCAACCTGCGCGTGGCGCACGGCGGCGTCGCCGGCTTCGACTACCGCAACGGCCAGGTGCAGATCTCGCGCGAGACCTCCGGCATCACCGACGACAACCGCAGCGCGCGCCTGTCCAGCACCTGGAGCGGCGATGCGTGGACGCTGGGTGCGGTGGCGTTCCACTCGCAAGCGCATAGTTACGACTCCGATCCGATCCGGCGCACGCGCCTGCGCAGCGGCACCAACCTGTCGATGCGCGTGGACATGCCGCAGGCCGATGGTGATGACGTACCCGATTGGCGCTTCACCAACGGCTTCGATCCGACCAACCCGGCCAGCGTGGCCGGCCGACGCCTGGAATGGCGCGAGATCGACGCGCGCGACAAGGAGGACGCGCTGCAGTTCGACGCCAAGCGCGCGCTCGGCGACGGTTTCTTCCGCGAGCTCAAGGTCGGCGCCAAGTACCGGCAGCGCTCGCGCACCTACGATCGCGCCGACCTGCTGCTGACCAGCATCGCCGGCGTGCGCTTCCCGGCCGGCAACTTCACCGCGCTGCCGGTGGACGACATGCTCGCCGACGCCAACGGCAACCTGCCGCGGCACTGGCTGGCGCCGATCGAATCGACCTTCTTCGGCACCTGGCCGACCGCCGCGGATCTGGTCAACACGCCCAACAGCGCCGACCTGCAAAACTCCTACGAGGTGAAGGAAAAGATCGGCTCGGCCTACGCGATGGCCGACTTCGGCAGCCAACTGGCCGGACGCGAACTGCGCGGCAACCTCGGCGTGCGCCTGGTGCGCACCGAGCAGACCACCGACGGCCACGCCGACGTCGACGGCAGCGCGCAACCGGTGCACTTCGCGCGCAGCTACAGCAACGCGCTGCCCTCGTTCAATGCCGCCTGGGACGTGCGCGACGACATGGTGCTGCGCAGCTCCGCGGCCAAGGTCATCACCCGCCCGGACCTCACCGACCTGTCGTCCAAGCTCACCTTCAACTCCAGCGGCGAAATCCTCACCGCCAGCGGCGGCAATCCGTCGTTGCGCCCGTTCGAGGCCTGGCAGTACGACCTGACCTTCGAGTGGTACATCGACGGCACCTCGGCGCTGACCGGCGGCGTGTTCTACAAGGACATCTCGCGCTTCATCCAGACCCAGCTGTCGAACCTGCAGTACCAGGGCCAGACCTACCTGCTCTCGTCCAAGACCAACGGCAGTCAGGCCAGCGTCAAGGGCGTGGAAGTGGCCTACCAGCAGGTCTTCGCCGGCCTGCCGACGCCGCTGGACGGGCTGGGCATGCAGCTCAACTACACCTGGACCGACAGCGAGGCCACCTATCGCGACGGCAGCCGCAGCTTCACCGACAGCCTCGAAGGCGTGGCCAAGAACACCTACAACGCGGTGCTGTTCTACGAGAAGGGGCCGCTGATGGCGCGGGTGAGCTACGGCTGGAGCGACGACATCGTCAACGCGGTCGGCACCGCCAACGTCGCCACGCTCAACAGCGACAGGTTCGGCAGCCTCGATGCGAACGTGGCCTGGAAGGTCAACGACACCCTCTCGGTGTTCGTCAACGCGATCAATCTCACCGGCGCCGTGCAGCGCCAGTACGTCGGCGACCGCCTGTTCGGCGGCTACACCGATTACGGCCGCACCTGGTCGGTCGGCCTGCGCGCACGTTTCTGATCCGTCGCGCTGCCGCCCGCGCGCGGCAGCCAGCCGGCGCCCGCTGCCTGCATGGCCGCGGGCGCGGCCACCGCCGCGCACCGCCGCGCGACGCACCGCCTCTGCCTGGAGCTTGCCGATGCCATCGCTGTCGCACCTCGCCGCCCTCGCCCTGTTCTTGCTCGCGCCGCTGGCCTGCGCCGCGGCACCCGCGCAACCGACCGCGACAGAGACGCTGGAAAAAGTCGTCATCCTCAAGCGCCACGGCGTGCGCGCGGCGATGTCCAGCGCGGAACAACTGGAGCGCTACTCGGCGCGCCCGTGGCCGCGCTTCGACGTCCCCGCCGGGCATCTCACCGCGAACGGCGCGGCACTGGAACGGCTGTTCGGCACCTACTACCGCGCGCATTACGCATCGCTGAGGCTGTTCGCCGGCGACGGCTGCGTGGCCGCGTACTACTGGGCCAACCGCACCCAGCGCACCCTCGCCTCGGCGCAGGCGCTGGCCAGCACGCTGACCCCGGGCTGCGCCAACCCGGTGCACAGCGTCGCCGACGGCGCCTCCGATCCGCTGTTCGATGGCGCGCCCGCCCTGCGCGATCCCGCCGCGGTGGCGCAGATGCGCGCGGCCATCGCCGGCCGCATCGGCGGCGATGCGCAGGCCTGGAACGCGGCCCAGGCCGACGCCATCGACAGCCTGCAGCAACTGCTGCTGCAGTGCGCGCAACGGCCCTGCCCGGCCGACGCCGGCAACGGCAAGCAGCGCCTGGATGCGGTACCGGCGCGGCTGGCCGACGCCGGCGAATCCATCCCCGGCATCGAAGGCCCGGCCGCGGCCGCCTCCGGCCTCAGCGAAAGCCTGCTAATGGCCTGGGCGGACGGCCAGGACTTCGCCGCGCTGGGCTGGCGCGGTATCGACGAAGCCAGCCTGTTGCGCGCCTTCGCCCCGCACCAGGCAGAGTTCGCGCTGCGCCTGCGTGCGCCCGCCGTCGCGCGGATGGCCGCCTCGCCGCTGGCGGCGCGGCTGCTGGCGACGCTGCTGGAAGGCAGCGGCCAGGCCACGCACGCCGCGCCGATCGGCGGCGCGGCGCGGCTGGTAGTGCTGTCCGGCCACGACGGCACCCTGACCCTGCTGGCCGGCATGCTCGACCTGCACTGGCAACTGCCCGGCTACCAGCCCGACCAGACCGTGCCCGGCGGCGCGCTGGTGTTCGAGCGCTGGCGCCGCGCCGACGGCGAACGCGTGATCCGCCTGCGCTACACCGCGCAGAGCCTGGCGCAACTGCGCGAACGCCGCGCGCTGACCGTGCAGGCGCCGCCGTTGGCATCGGCGGTGTTCATCCCGCAGTGCAGCCGCGCCAATGCCACGTACGACTGCCCGCTGCCGGCCTTCGCCGCCGCGGTCGAAGCCGCGCTCGATCCGCAGTTCCTGACCCCATGACGCCACGTGCGCCGGCCCCGGCCGGTCGCGCGGCGGCATCGGTGCTTTCCGGCACCGCCCCCTGGCGCTCGCGCCACCCGCTGTTCCTCCCAACCCGCAAGAGGCGATTCATGATCCAGCATCTACGCACCCTCGTGAGCTACGGCATCGGATTGAGCCTGGCCTGCGCCGGCGTGGTCCACGCGCAATCGGACGTCGGCGTGCTCGACGTGCTCACCTACAACGTCGCCGGCCTGCCGCAGGGCATCTCCAGCAGCAACCCGGCCGCCAACACCGCGCAGATCGCACCGAAGCTGGCACCCTACGGCCTGATCAACGTGCAGGAAGATTTCAACTATCACGCCACGTTGTACGCGGGCGACAAGCACCCCTACCGCACCCCCACCAGCGGCGGCGCGGCGATCGGCGACGGCCTCAACACGCTGAGCAACTATCCCTTCGACGACTTCACCCGCGTCAAGTGGGACAAGTGCAACGGCACCGACTGCCTCACCCCCAAGGGCTTCAGCTACATGCGCGTGCGCCTGGACGACGGCGTGCTGCTGGACGTGTACAACGCCCATCCCAACGCCGGCACCGAGAGCGCCGACCTGGCCGCGCGGCGCGCAAACATCAGCCAGCTCTCGCAGTTCATCCAGACCTGGTCGGCCGGCAACGCGGTGCTGGTGATGATGGACTCCAACACCCGCTACACCCGTGCCGACGACAACATCCGCACGCTGATCGCCGGCAACGGCCTGACCGATACGTGGGTGGAACTGGTCAAGGGCAGCGCGCCGGCCGCCGGCGCCGCGCCGCTGCTGTGCGGCACTCCGCCGACCAATGACTGCGAAGTGGTGGACAAGATCCTGTACCGCGACGCGCCGCAGCTGACCCTGGTCGCCAACCGCTACAAGCTCGACGACGGCCACTTCTACGATAGCGAAGGCAAGCCACTGTCCGACCACTATCCGCTGGCCGCGCAGTTCGGCTGGGCGGTCGGTGCCACCGTGCGCACCAGCGACCAGTACGGCGGCCCGCACGGCACCCCGTTCAACGACATCGCCAAGGGCGCCGAGCAACGCACCATCGCCAGCGTGACTCTGCGTGGCGCCTCGCGCCTGGACGGCATCGCGCTGGGCCTGGACAACGGCAGCACCCTGGCCCACGGCGGCAGCGGCGGCGATCCGGTCACGCTGCGCCTGGCTGCCAACGAGCGGCTGACCTCGGCCACGTTGAGCGTGGGCCAGTACAACGGCCACACCCGGCTGTTCTCGCTGAGCCTGCGCACCAACCAGGGCCGCAGCCTGAGCGCCGGCACGCCGACCAGCGAGACCTACACGCTCACCGCGCCCAGCGGCTGGCACATCGCCGGCTTCACCGGCCGCGACGGCGACGAGATCGACAAGCTCGGCGTGGTGTACCGGAAGGACTGACGCATCATGCCGGACGCTCGCGCCTGCGTTCGCGCATAAACGAGAACGGCGCTCGCAAAAGCGAGCGCCGTTTTCAGCGACGCGGAGTGTCGGTGCGCTCGACCTGCGGCAAGCATGCCGGCGAACGCCGCTGCGTCGTCGCGCACATCCTCCAATCGCGATTCCCCGGATCGGCGTGCCGCGGTTTCAACGCCGAGGCGACCCTCGCCGCACGGCGCTGCACGCCACGACATCGGCAGCAGCCGCGTCGCGGACCCGACGCGGCGGATCCAACCGCAGATCAGGCCTGCTTCGGATCAGGACCGTAGGCGTTGGCGCCCTTGACCCCTTCCAGGAACATGAAGACCAGGATCACGAAGCCGCCCACCCAGGGAATCAGACCCAGCAGCACGTACCAGCCGGACTTGCCCTGATCGTGGAACCGGCGCACCTGCACCGCGATCGACGGCACCACCACGGCCAGCGAGTACAGGCCCAGCAGCACCACCGCCACCAGCGACAGCATGCTGGTGCCATTCTGGCCGCCGACGCCGCCACCGATTCCCATCAACACCATCAGCACCGTGATCACGACGATGTTCAACAGCGTGAACATCCAGTATTCCTTGCGCCGCGAACGCCCGGAAAAATCCGCGTAACGCTTGAGCGGCATCAACATCCATTCCATTGTGTTTTCCTTTTTTTCGAACCGCTGCCTCACTGCAGCGGGCGGCATGGTGGCATAAACGCCGCCAAGGGGAAACGCTGGCAACTACTCGCTCGCCGCCTCCAACGCTTGCGCCAGGCGCTCCACCGCGATCACCTCCATGCCCTTGACCGTGCCGGTCTTGGGCGCATTGGCCTTGGGCACGATGGCGCGCTTGAAGCCGTGCGTGGCCGCCTCGCGCAGCCGGTCCTCGCCGTTGGGCACCGGGCGGATCTCACCGGACAGGCCGACCTCGCCGAAGGCGATGGTCTTCTCCGCCAGCGGCCGGTCGCGCAGCGACGACAGCACCGCCAGCAGCACCGGCAGGTCGGCCGCGGTCTCCTGCACACGGATGCCGCCGACCACGTTGACGAACACGTCCTGGTCGCCGACCACGATGCCGCCGTGGCGGTGCAGCACCGCCAGCAGCATCGCCAGCCGGTTCTGCTCCAGTCCCACCGCCACGCGCCGCGGATTGGACAGCGGCGAGGCATCGACCAGCGCCTGCACCTCCACCATCAGCGGCCGCGTGCCCTCGCGGGTGACCATCACGCAACTGCCGGGCTGGTGCGCGCTGCCGCCGGAGAGGAAGATCGCCGACGGGTTGGAGACTTCCTTCAGCCCCTTCTCGCCCATCGCGAACACGCCCAGTTCGTTGACCGCGCCGAAGCGGTTCTTGAACGCGCGCAACAGGCGGAAGCGGCTGCCGCTCTCGCCCTCGAAGTACAGCACCGCATCGACCATGTGCTCGAGTACGCGCGGGCCGGCGATGCCGCCTTCCTTGGTGACGTGGCCGACCAGGAACACCGCGGTGCCGGTCTCCTTGGCATAGCGCACCAGCCGTGCCGCGCTCTCGCGCACCTGGCTGACCGAACCGGGCGCGGCGGTCAGCGCCTCGGTCCACAGGGTCTGCACCGAGTCGGCGACGATCAGCTTGGGCCGCGCCGCGCTGGCATGCTGCAGGATGTGCTCGATGCCGGTCTCGGCCAGCGCGTTGAGGCCGTCCAGCGGCAGGTCCAGGCGCACCGCGCGCCCGGCGACCTGGCCCAGCGATTCCTCGCCGGTCACGTACAGCACCGGCAAGGTGCCGGCCATCTTCGCCAGCGCCTGCAGCAGCAGGGTCGACTTGCCGATGCCCGGATCGCCACCGATCAGGACCACCGCGCCCTCGACCAGGCCGCCACCGAGCACCCGGTCGAACTCGCCGATGCCGGTGGACACGCGCGCCTGGTCGCGATGCTCCACGTCCTTGAGCGCGGTGATCTTCGGCGCCTCGGCCTTGCCGGCCCAGCCGCTGCGCCGCGCCGCGGCCGGCGCCTTGGCCGTGGCCGCGCTCTCCAGCACGATCTCGCTCAGCGTGTTCCAGGCGCCGCATTCGACGCACTGGCCCTGCCACTTGCTGTACTCGGCGCCGCACTCGCCGCAGACATAGGCCGTTTTCGCTTTCGCCATCTGGTGTTGGTCCGCTCAGACAATGCATCAGCATAGTGGCTGGCGGTCTCAAGGTCCGCGACGCGGTGCCTGCGGCGCATCGCACTCGCTCCCCTACCGGGTGAAGCGGTGCCGGGAAAGCATCGCGCACTCGCCAGCGGCGGCGATGCGCGGCGGCGCGCTGCTGCGTTTCGCCCCGACTGGTGGCCCAAGCCGCCGCGCACGGCCGCCGGGAGCCGGGAGCCGGGAGCCGGAGGCATCGTGTGGGAGGGAAGTCAGGTCCGACGGATGCCGCCCAGGAAGATGTCCTCTTTGCTTGTCGCGACGGGGATGGTCGTCAGCGCGCCTTCAAGGCAACAAGGAGGTGTTGCACCTGATCACGTCGCGTAATGCGCACAAAGCGAATATGCGCGTACTGCGGGTTGTCCAGATCGGCCTCGTAGCGCGCGCGGTTGCTGCGCCAGGTCTTGAGCATCCAGACGATGATAGACTCCCGACTAAGGAATGTGCGGCGAAAACTCTCGCGATTTCCCGTCCCTGGCCACAATTCCTGTTTGTGCCAGGCCCGTTTGAACGCTCTGGCGACAGCCTGGCATAGCGTGCGGGCAAACCCATAGTCCACCCACACCACCAGGTCCACATCGCGCCATTTCACGGGCCGCGTCCGGTCGTAGTTGCCATCCAGCACCCAGTCCGCAGAAGCAGCTAATGCACGCTCCAGTTTTTCCAGGAATGCATCGTCCGGTGTCCCCTGCCAGTCCGCGCGCCAGTAGAGCCTGTCCATTTCGACATAGGGAATCGCAAGCTCCTTGGCGATCCGCCTGGCGAGCGTGCTTTTCCCGCTTGCGCTGGTGCCGACGACATTGATTTTCACCGCCTAAACCTCGTCCTCGCGGAAGAAGATCAGCCACCTCGGCCGCTCCCGCACCGCGCTGTGCTCGCTGTAGGAACGGCTTCGCGTGGCCTGCGCCATCGGTGGAAACCAAGCAGCGAACACAAACCACCCGGCGTCTCAATCGCCCTCCAGCGACGCGCGCCAGCGCGATGACGCCATCGCCGCGCACCGGCACCGCCCGGCGCACCGAAGCACGGGCGGGCGATCGTGCTCGCCGCTCTCAACGCGCCTTGTACAACTCGCTCAGGCGATCCGGCGTGCCGGCGATACGCTCCAGGTGCGGATACTGCAGGCCACCGTAGTAGGCGATGCGCAAGGTGTCGTAGCGGTCGCCGCGCTTGACCAGCAGCTCGAGCGGAGTGCTGCCGCCCTTGGCCGCGGTGACCGCGTCCTTGAGCGCCTCGGCGCTGTACTCGCGGCCGCCGACCGCGACCACGCGGTTGCCGGCGATAAGGCCGGCATTGAACGCCGGGCTGTCCCACAGCACGGCCTGCACCTGGCCCTGTTGGTCCAGGCTCAGGCCCAGCGAATAGCTCAGGTCCAGGCTCTTGCTACGCGACTCGGACGTCTTGCTGGCCGCGTTCGGCTGATCGGTATAGACCAGCCTCCAGCCGCTGGCCTCGATCCCGCCGACCAGCGAACCATGCGCGTCGAGGCGGCTGCGCAGCAGGGTCGCCCAGTCGTACTTGGCGATCCCATTGAGCGTGGCGACGATGTCGTCGAAGGTGTAGGGGTTCACGTCCCAGGCGCCGTCGTGCATGCCGAAGAACGCCTTGGCGAAATCGTCCAGCGAGCGCTTGCCGCCGCTGAGCTCGCGCAGCTTGGCGTTGACCTCCAGCCACAGCATCTGCCCGCCGGAGTAGTAGTCCTCGCTCAGTTGGTAGCTGCGGTAGGCGCGCGGCCGGCGCATCGACATGGTCGGGTCGTTGGTGGTGTCCTGCAGCGCGCGCCAGGCCAGGCCGGGACGGCCGCGCTGGTAGACCGCGGCGACGTTGGCCAGCATGTCGCGGGCCTGATCCTGCGTCCACAGCCCCGCGCGCGCGGCGATCACCTCGCCCCAGAACTGGGTCTGACCCTCATACAGCCACAGCAGGCTGTCGCCCATCGGCACGTTGAAGTTGGGCGTGGCCAGGTCGGCGCCGCGGCGGTACTTGCCGTTCCAGGAGTGGTTGAACTCGTGCGCGAGCAGGTCGCGCATCTCCCAGCTCTTGTCCCACTCGGTGAAGTAGTCGAGCGGCCCGCTGTTCTCGCTGGAGCGGTGGTGCTCCAGGCCGATGCCGCCGAGCTTGTCGGTCAGCGCCAGCAGGAACTCGTAGTGGTCGAAGTGGCGCGCGCCGTACAGCTTGTCCATCTGCTGCACCAGGGCCACGTGCGCCTTCACCTGCTCGGGCTTGGCCTCCAGCGACTTGGGCTTGTCGGCGAACACGTTCAGCGCCACCGGCGCCTTGTCCTTGCTGTCCAGCACGATGCGCTTGTAGTACTTGCCGGCGAACATCGGCGAATCGACCAGGTCGTCGAAATCGATCGGCTTGAACGTCACCGTGTCGCCGGTCCGCCCGGCGGTCTCCAGCGCGGTGGCGTAGCTCCAGCCGGCCGGCAGGGTCACGCTGGCCTGCGCCTTGATGTTGCGCGCGTACACCCCGGCCGGATACAGCGCGGTGGTGTTCCACTGCAGGTTGAGCATCTCCGGGGTCATCATCACCCGGCCCTGGCCGTCGCCCTGCGAGGACAGGAACTGGTACTCGGCGACGATCTCGCTGACGCCGGCGGGCACGTCGATCTTGAACGCATAGACGTCGTACTGGTCGCGCGTCCACGGCAGCACCTTGCCGTTGGCCTTGATCACCAGCCCGGCCACCTTGTCGATCGGGCCGGTCGGGGAATGGTTGCCGGGGATCCACTGCGGATACAGCAGGGTCATCGGCCCCGGCGTGGCCGGAATGGTGCTGCGCACGCGGAAAATGCGGTGCGCCAGATCGGTGGCGTCGACATCGATCTTCAACGTGCCGGCGAACGGCACGTCGCGCGGCGGTGCGGTCTGCGCCGAGGCCTGGAACGCGACAGTGGCGGCCAGCAGCAACGGCGCCATCCAGGCGGTGGACTTGTTCATGGGATCTCCAGGCAGGAACGGCGGCGAACAGGCAAACCCCCATGCTATGCCTGCGGCGCCGCGACGTGCCATGCCATAGGTCATGCCCGCGGCACAGCGCGACGCACGGAAGCTGCGTGCGCGAGGCAGGCCTGAAGGCCTGGTCGCAACGGCGCATGCCACGCCTCAATACGTGCGCACCGGAAAACGCCCGGAAAAACCGTCGAACAAGGCGCGGTCGACGGCCAGACGCTGCCGAAGCTCCGCCGAGTCGGTCATCCCGAAGCCGAGTTCATCGGCCTGCCCTGCCTCGAGCCCGGCGAAGATCGCGTCGCAGAACACCTCCAGGTCCGCGCCATGCGCCACGCCCGTGCCCGCCAGGCCGGTGCGGACGGCGGGCGGGATGATTTCCACGACGCGAACCGGCGTCGCCGACAGCGCGAACCTGAGGTTGGCGGTGTAGCTACGGATCGCGGCCTTGCAGGCGCTGTAGACCGGTGCGAATGGTTGCGGGATCAAGGCGCCGCCGGACGATACATTGGCGATAAGGCATGGCTCTCCCTGCTTGAGCAACAGCGGGATCAGCAGATGATTCAGATGCACGACGGCAGAAAACAGGATCTCTATTTCGCGCTGGCGCTCCACCCAAGGCGCCTGGTCGTCGGCGAGCGACACCCGTCGTTGGATACCTGCGTTGTTGACCACCACGCGCAACCCCGGGCACTGCGCCTGCAGATACTGCGCGAGTCGCTCGCGCTCCTCGGCCACCCCGATGTCGTTGACCAGCGTGTGCAGGCCGGGCGCCGCCGACGCGGCACGTTCGAGCTTGCCTGAGTCGCGACCGGTGACCAGCACCCGGCTGCCTGCCGCCAGGAAGCGCCGGGCAAGGCCGAAGCCGATGCCATCGCTTCCACCAGTGATCACCACATCCACGCCTTCGAACGTCGTTGCTGTCATCGCGGTCGCCTTCGGAAGATCGGGACTGAGTCGCGGGCTCGTACAGCGCCGCAACCGTCAGATCCTGGTTGTCATGTCAACCAAAAGTACGCCCGCGTGGTTGCTACGTCAACCGCATCCACCTAAGGTGCCGCGATGAACCAAGCACGCCTTTCCACCCGCGAACTAGCGATCTGGCACGCCTTCAAGCAGATGAGCCAGGCGGTGATGGCGGCGGTCGAAAAGGAGCTGACCGACCACACAGGCCTGACCGGCAGCGACTTCGGCGTGCTGTCGCGACTGATGGATCTGGGCAAGGGCGAACTGCGCCAACAGGCGCTCGCCGATTCCATGGGATGGCACAAGAGTCGGCTATCGCACCAGCTCACGCGCATGCAGGCACGCGGCCTCGTTCGCCGCAGCGACGCCGAACCGCGCGTGGTGACCGTCGCCATCACCGCCTTGGGCCAGGAGAAGATCGCCGCGGCGCGGCCGATCCATGCGGCCGCGGTCAGAACCTGGCTGCTGGATCGCCTCAGCGCCGAGGAGGCGAACGTGCTGCTGCAGCTTTCCGGCAGGCTCGGCCGGAGCTGACAACGGTCACGCGCCGCAGTGCGCTTCCGCGAGTCGCACTGCGAGCGGCGTTGGAGCGCACGCGTGGTGCGCCGATCAGGGTGCGGCAAGACGCTGGGACGAGCGCGCCGCTTTCGCGTCCACCGGCCGCCTGCCCATCCAGAAAGGCCGCACCCGCCTATGCCCCGCAACGCAAAAGGCCGCCCGGAGGCGGCCTTCGCGACGCAACTGCGGTGCGCGCTCAGTGCATCATGTTGACGTTGAGGTTGTGCATGACCCACAGCGAGCCGACCACCACGATGCCGATGATCAGCAGCGAGAACAGGCCCACGTGCACGTTGGAGCGCTGTTCGGCCGAACGGTCCATGTGCAGGAAGTAGATCAGGTGCACCAGCATCTGCACCGCGGCCAGCACCGCGATGACGATGACGGTGACGCCGCGCGGGAACGCCCCGCTCATCACCATGCCGAACGGGATCACGGTCAGGATCACCGCCAGCACGAAGCCGACCAGGTAGGACTTCAGGCCGCCGCCATGGCCGTGCTCGGCGTGCGCGTCGGAGGAAGAGTGGTGGTTGGCCATTACAGCGCTCCCAGCAGGTAGACGATGGTGAACACGCCGATCCAGATCACGTCCAGGAAGTGCCAGAACAGGCTCAGGCACGCCAGGCGGGTCATATTGCGCGGGGTCAGGCCGTTCCTGGCGATCTGGATCACCAGCACGGCCATCCACAGCAGGCCCGAGGTCACGTGCAGACCGTGGGTGCCGACCAGAGTGAAGAACGCCGACAGGAACGCGCTACGGCCGGGGCCGGCGCCCTCCTGGATCAGGTGGTGGAACTCGTACAACTCCATGCCCAGGAAGCCCAGGCCCAGCGCCGCGGTGACCGCCAGCCAGCCGTACAGGCCGCCCATGCTGCGCTTGTTCGCCGAGATCATCGCGAAGCCGAAACTCAGGCTGCTGAACAACAGCAGGAAGGTTTCCACCAGCACGAACTTCAGGTCGAACAGTTCCTTGGCGGTCGGGCCGTCCACCGTCGCGCCGGCCAGCACCGCGTAGGTGGCGAACAGGCCGGCGAAGATGAGGCAGTCGCTCATCAGGTAGACCCAGAACCCGAAGACGGTGTTGCCGCCCGCGTCGTGATGTTCGTGGTCGTGGTCGTGGCCGCCCGCGTGGGCGGCGTGGGGATCGAGCGTCGTGGAAGCCATGGTTCAGACCGCCTTTGCGGCGTTGGCCGCGTGTTGCTGTTCCAGCAGGGCGAAACGCGCGTTCTCGATGCGTTCCACTTCCTCCGCCGGGACCCAGTAATCGATGTCGTCATCGAAGGTGCGCGCGATGAAGCTGCCGATCATGCCGACCAGGCCGATCACCGCCATCCACCAGATGTGCCAAGTCAGACCGAAGCCCAGGACGATGCTGAAGGCGCCGATCCAGAAGCCCGCCGCGGTGTTGCGCGGCATGTGGATCGGTTCGTACTTGGCCGGACGCGTCCAGCCCTTGCCCTTGAGCTTGTCTTCCCAGAACTGGTCGCGGTCGTCGATGTGCGGCAGCACCGCGAAGTTGTAGAACGGCGGCGGCGAGGAGGTCGCCCACTCCAGGGTCCGGCCGTCCCACGGGTCGCCGGTCAGGTCCAGGTTCTCCTTGCGCTTCCAGATGCTGTAGCCGATCTGCACCAGGTTCAGGAAGATGCCGATGCCGATGATCGCCGCACCCGCCGCGGCCACCATCAGCCACGGCGCCCACTCCGGGTGATTGTAGCTGTTCATGCGCCGGGTCATGCCCATGAAGCCGAGCACGTACAGCGGCATGAAGGCGACGAAGAAGCCGATGATCCAGCACCAGAACGAAGCCTTGCCTAGCTTTTCGTTGAGCTTGAAGCCGAACGCCTTCGGGAACCAGTAGGTCAGGCCCGCCAGGTAGCCGAACACCACGCCGCCGATGATCACGTTATGGAAGTGCGCGATCAGGAACAGGCTGTTGTGCAGCACGAAGTCCACCGCCGGGATCGCCAGCATCACGCCGGTCATGCCGCCGATGGTGAAGGTGATCATGAAGCCGATGGTCCACAGCACCGGCGCGGTCATGTGCACGCGGCCGCGGAACATGGTGAACAGCCAGTTGAAGATCTTCACGCCGGTGGGGATCGAGATGATCATCGTCGTGATGCCGAAGAAGGCATTGACGTTGGCGCCCGAGCCCATGGTGAAGAAGTGGTGCAGCCACACGATGAACGACAGCACGCCGATGCACGAGGTCGCGTACACCATCGAGGTGTAGCCGAACAGGCGCTTGCGGCTGAAGGTGGCGATCAGCTCGGAGAAGATGCCGAACGCCGGCAGGATCAGGATGTAGACCTCCGGGTGGCCCCAGATCCAGATCAGGTTGACGTACATCATGGCGTTGCCGCCACCGTCGTTGGTGAAGAAGTGCGTGCCCAGGTAGCGGTCCGCACCCAGCAGCGCCAGCGCCACGGTCAGGATCGGGAACGCGGCGATGATCAGGATGTTGGTGATCAGCGCGGTCCAGGTGAAGATCGGCATGCGCATCAGGGTCATGCCCGGCGCGCGCATGCGCATGATCGTCACGAAGAAGTTGATGCCGGTGAGCAATGTGCCCAGGCCCGAGATCTGCAACGCCCAGATGTAGTAGTCGACACCGACGCCTGGACTGTATTCCAGCCCGGACAGCGGCGGGTAGGCCAGCCAGCCGGTCTGCGCGAACTCGCCCACGCCCAGGGAGATGTTGACCAGCGCCGCGCCGGCCACGAACAGCCAGAAGCTCAGCGAGTTCAGGAACGGGAACGCCACGTCGCGCGCGCCGATCTGCAGCGGCACGATCAGGTTCAACAGGCCGGTCATGAACGGCATGGCCATGAAGAAGATCATGATCACGCCGTGCGCGGTGAAGATCTGATCGTAGTGGTGCGGCGGGAAGATGCCCTCGTTACCGCCGTGCGCGATCGCCTGCTGGGTGCGCATCATCGCCGCGTCGGCGAAGCCGCGCAGCAGCATGACCAACGCCACCACGATGTACATGACGCCGATGCGCTTGTGGTCGACCGAGGTGAACCACTCCTTCCAGAGATAGCCCCACAGCTTGTACTTGGTGACGGCCGCCACCACCAGCAGGCCGAGCAGGCCGGCGCCGCCGAGCGCCGCCATGATGATCGGCTCGTGGTACGGAACCGCCTCGAGCGTGAGTTTGCCTAGCATCACTTGTCTCCAGAAGTGCACATGGCGACCGGCTCAGCAGCCGATGCCGGATGAGCGTCGTGGCCTTCCATCTTGTGGCCCTTGCCCATCATGTATTTGTCGATCAACGACTTGAACAAACCGTCCTGCACCGAGGCGTAGTAGGTCACCGGGTAGGCGGCCTTGTCGTTGCGGTTGGCCGCCAGCACCTGGAACTCGGCCTGGTCCAGGGTCTTCTGCGACGCCTTGACCTTGGCCACCCACGCGTCGAAGCCGGCGCGGTCGGTGGCATGCGCGGCGAAGCCCATCTTCGAGAAGCCGTGGCCGCTGTAGTTCGCCGACAGGCCGAACATCTCGCCCGGCTCGTTGGCGATCAGGTGCAGCTTGGTCTCCATGCCGGCCATCGCGTAGATCTGCGTGCCCAGGTGCGGGATGAAGAACGAGTTCATCACCGTGTCGGAGGTGATCTTGAAGTTCAGCGGCGTATCGACCGGGAACGCGATCTCGTTGACCGTGGCGATGCCCTGCTCCGGGTAGATGAACATCCACTTCCAGTCCAGCGCCACCGCCTCGATGGTGATCGGCTTGACCTTGGAATCCAGCGGCTTGTACGGATCCAGCGCATGCGAGGAGCGCCAGGTCAGCACCGCCAGGACCAGGATGATCATGCACGGGATCGACCACACCACCACCTCGATCGCGGTGGAGTGCGACCAGTTCGGCTCGTAGCGGGCCTTGGTGTTGGACGCGCGGTAGCGCCAGGCGAAGGCCAGGGTCATCACGATGACCGGGATCACCACCAGCAGCATCAGCACCACCGAGGTGATCAGCAGCGTCTTCTCGTCGTGGCCGATCTGACCCTTGGGGTTGAGGATGGCCGAGTTGCAGCCGGCCAGCAGCAGCGCGGCCAGCAGCAACAGACCGGAGCGCAGCGAGCGCCGGAGTTGTTTCAACGGAATCATCGAACGATCCAATTGCGTAGGGGATGCGAACCGCGCGGGAGCGGGAAACGGGGCGCCGTAGAAGGGGCTGTCCCGCATCCGCCGCGGCATCCAGGCCGGCATGCGCGATCAACGACGCATTTTATGCTGCCGTGCCGCAACTCCGGAAGTCATTGACAAGCCCAGGCGGGCGCCAGGCCGCGTTTTTATGTGCGACACATTGCCGCACCCGGCTGCGACACGACGTCGCAGGCGGTCGCGCGCACGGACCTACGTCGCAGAAACAGCCATCGCAGAAACCAGGAAGGCAGCCTCGCGGCTGCCTTCTGGGTGCAACTGGTGCCGGAAACAGGAGTCGAACCTGCGACCTACGCATTACGAATGCGCCGCTCTACCGACTGAGCTATTCCGGCGGAACTGGCAATTCTAGGCGCCGGCCCGGGCCGGGGTCAATCGCTGCCCGGGCCTTCGCGCGAGCGCAGCGACCGATGGGTTACCCTCCCGCCCCCGTCGTACGCATCCACCACTCATCGTGAAGTTGTTCGCCTGGTTCTGGCTCGCATTTCTGCTGTTCTTCGCCATCCCCTTCCCCTGCATCCTCTACTTCGCCAGCGACTGGCCACGCGTGCTGGCCCAGCCCAGTTCGCCCGCGTGGGCGCTGACCCTGCTGGCGCTGTCGCTGGGCCTGTGGCTGCACCTGCTCTACGCCTATCTGGACACGCTGCTGCTACTGCCCGGACGTGCACTGCAACGCGTGCGCCACATCCTCACCCACGGCGTGCGCCGCGAGGCGCTGATCGAACGCGCCGCACCGACGGGCGTCGAGGTCAAGGGATGGCCGCAGCTGTCGCTGACCCTGGCCTTCGACAACCTGTCCGGCACCCCCATCCAAGACACCCAGGTGATCGTGGACCGCAAGCCGGCACAACGCCGCTTCGAGACCGGGCGGACGGTGCCGCTGCGGCTGAGCACGACGCCGGGCGCCACTCCGAACCTCGTACTGGAGGACGCCGAGCCGGCCCTGGACCGCGCCAGCCTGTGGCGACGCGCGGCCGGTGCCGTGCTGCTGGTGGCCCTGGTCGGCGCGGCCTACGTCGTGGCCTGGCGCCTGCAGAGCCGCGGGCTGGGCTGGACCTTCCTGTCCTTCAACCATCCGCTGCTGATGAGTGCGCTGGTGCTCAACGGCTACGTGCTGGCGCTGCGCGTGATCCTGCGCGTGATCCGCAGCAACGCCACCGACGAGACCCTGAAGTACCGCGGCCTGCGCGCCCGTGCGCGGGTGCTGGACGTGCGCCAGACCGGCACCACCCTCAACGAGCAGCCACAGGTGGAGTTCCGCGTGGCGTTCGAGGACGCGTCGGGCAACAAGCACGAGGCGACGCTGCGGCGGTTCGTGTCGCTGATCGACATCGGACAGCTGCCGCGCAACACCGTGTCGGTGCTGTACGACCCGCAACACCCCGCCCGCGCCGACCTGGAGCTGCCATGAAGACGCCGTCCACCCCAGTGGTCCTCGCCGGCGTGGTGCTGCTGCTCGGCGGCATTGCCTTCGCCGGCGGCGCCTGGGACACCATCCGCGCCACCCTGCGGGCGGGACCGCGCCTGCAGGCGACCGCCATGCAGACCGCCTCGAAGCCACAGTCGCTCGCGGTAACCCCGGCCGCCCCTGCCGATACGCCCCCCGAACCGGAGCCGCCGCCGGCACCGCGCGGCAACCTGCTGTTCGATCCGGAGCGGCTACGCGCGGCGCGGCAGGCGCTGGCGGACCTGCCCGAGCTGCAGGGCCACGACCTGCGCGTGTTCCATGCGGTGCATTTCTACGACAACCGCATCGGGCTCGAGCTGCTAGACCCCACGCAGCCGAGCCACGTGGACGAATACAGCTTCGACAACGAGCGCTGGCACAAGGAAGAACCGGTCAATCCCGGCATGTTCGGACCGTTCCTCAAGCCGGCCACCGACAACGCCGCCCTGCAGGACATCGATTTCGAGGGTGCGTATCGGGTGGCCACCGCCCTGAAGGAACAGGGCGAGGCGCTGCAGGCCGAGCCGGAGAAAGTGGATCACGTCTACGTGCTGATCGGCCGGCGCGGGCGCCTGCGCTGGATGCCGGATGGCGTGCAAGGCGATCGCGTCACCATGGGCATCCTCTTCGATGCGCAGGGGCGGCCGCACGGCATGCAGCGCCAGTGAGCCGCGGCACCTGCGGCGCAGCCAAGCGCTGGGCGCAGCATGTGCGATGCCGGCATCGCCGCCAGGACGCCTTGGGCTCACGTGTCGAGGCGGCTTCAGGGCACCCCACCACGCTGCGGTTGCTGCGCATTGCACTGTCGTAAGAGCGGCTTCAGCCGCGACAGGCTTTACCGGAAATGCCCGTCGCGGCTGAAGCCGCTTTTACGATCGCAACGAAAAGTCCAGCAAATCATTGCAAGAACGCGTAACTAGACGCGCCCGCTAGTCGACCAAACGCAGCCGCAGTTCCTTGGGCAGGGCGAATACCATCGATTCCGGTTCGCCGGCCAGTTCGGACACGCCGTCGGCGCCGAGTTCGCGCAGCCGCGCGATCACCCCGTCCACCAGCACCTGCGGCGCCGAGGCGCCGGCGGTCAGGCCGACGCGGCGCTTGCCGGCGATCCAGGCCGGATCGATCTCGTCGGCACCGTCGATCAGGTAGGACTCCACCCCGTCGCGCCGCGCCAGCTCGCTGAGCCGGTTGGAATTGGAGCTGTTCGGCGAGCCGACCACCAGCACCAGGTCGCACTCCTTGGCCAGGTCGCGCACCGCGTCCTGGCGGTTCTGGGTGGCGTAGCAGATGTCGTCGTTCTTCGGCCCCTGCATCGCCGGGTAGCGCGCGCGCAGCGCCTCGATGATGCCGCGGGTGTCGTCCACCGACAGCGTGGTCTGGGTGGTGTAGGCCAGGTTCTCCGGCTGCTGCACGTCCAGCGTGGCGACCTGCTCGATGTCCTCGACCAGATAGATGCGGCCGGTGCCGCATTCGCGGTCCCACTGCCCCATCGTGCCTTCCACCTCCGGATGGCCAGCATGGCCGATCAGCACCACGTCGCGGCCGGCGCGGCAGTGCCGTGCCACCTCGAAATGCACCTTGGTGACCAGCGGGCAGGTCGCGTCGAACACCTTCAACCCGCGCCGCTCGGCTTCCTGGCGCACCGCCTGGGCCACGCCGTGAGCGCTGAAGATCACCGTGTTGCCGTCGGGCACCTCGTCCAGTTCCTCGACGAAGATCGCGCCGCGCTGCTTGAGGTCGTCGACCACGAAGCGGTTGTGCACCACCTCGTGGCGCACGTAGATCGGCGCGCCCAGGGTTTCGATGGCCCGCTTGACGATCTCGATCGCGCGATCGACGCCGGCGCAGAAGCCGCGGGGGTTGGCGAGCAGGACATCCATAGCTAGATCCGCCGGCCGCAGGGGGCCAGGCGCTTCGACAGGGAGAGTGGCACCGATTATCCCGCTTTTCGCTTCGCCTTGCCGTCGAACACGCCGAACAGGGCGATACCGATGGCGCCGGCGACGATCGCCGAGTCGGCGATGTTGAACGAGGGCCAGTAGTGCTCGCCCACGTACCACTGGATGAAATCGACCACGTGGCCGTGCATCAGCCGGTCGATCACGTTGCCGATCGCGCCACCGATCACCAGCGCGTACGGCAGCGCGCTGCGCCACTCGCCGCGCGGGGTGCGCGCCAACCACCAGGCCAGCAGGGCGCTGATGCCCACCGCCAGCGCGGTGAAGAACCACAGCTGCCAGCCGCCGGCCTGGCTCAGGAAACTGAACGCCGCACCGGTGTTGTAGGTCCGATACCAGTTCCAGAAGCCGGGAATCACCGGCACCGCGGTGAACTCGGGCAGGCTGGACAGCACCCAGGCCTTGCTCCACTGGTCCAGGCCGATCACCACGGCCGACAGCAGCAGCCAGATCAGGGCGGAGGGGTTGGGTCGTGCGGTCATGCGGCAAGTCCGCCTTGGGCGAATGAGGAAAGGAAGGACGGCCGGCGCCGCAACGGCGCCGCCGCTGACCCCGGCAGCGCGCAAGACGCGTGGCCGGGGACGGGACTCAGAACCAGTGGCGCTCCTCGCCCGGCCCTTCGATGTTGCTGACGCAGCGGCCGCACAGTTCCGGGTGCGCCGGGTCGGCGCCGACGTCGGCGCGGTAGTGCCAGCAGCGCACGCACTTGGGCTTCTCGGTGGCCTGGGCGCTGACGAAGATCTCGTCGGTCGTGGCCTCGCGCACCACCACGTCGCCGCTGATGAACAGGAAGCGCAGTTCGTCCTGCAGCGGCTGCAGCTTCGCCGCGGTGGCGGCGTCAGCGGCGACGGTGATCTCCGCCTCCAGCGCCGCGCCGATCACGCCGTTGCCGCGCATCGGCTCCAGCACCTTGGCCACCTGCTCGCGCAGCGCCAGCAGCTGCTCGAAGTCGGCCGCGCTCAGCGCCGCGTCCTCCGGCAACGGCGCCAGGCCTTCGTACCAGGTCGCGAACAGCACGTTGCCCAGGTGCGCGCCCGGCAGGTAGCCCCACAGCTCGTCGGCGGTGAAGCTCAGGATCGGCGCGATCCAGCGCACGAAGGCCTCGGCCACATGGAACATCGCGGTCTGCGCCGAACGCCGGCCGAGCGAGTCCTCGGCCATCGTGTACAGCCGGTCCTTGGTCACGTCCAGGTACAGCGAGCCCAGGTCCACGCTGCAGAAGTTCAGCAGCGCCTGCACGATGGCGGCGAAGTCGTAGCGCGCGTAGGCCGCCTTGATCTGCTCCTGCACCTCGTTGGCGCGGTGCACGATCCAGCGGTCCAGCGCCACCAGCTCCGGCAGCGGCCGCAGGTGCACGGCGGGATTGAAGCCATGCAGGTTGCCGAGCAGGAAGCGCGCGGTGTTGCGCAGGCGCCGGTAGGCGTCGGCATTGCGCTTGAGGATCTCCTGCGACAGCGACATCTCGTTGCTGTAGTCGGCCGAGGCGATCCACAGGCGCAGGATGTCCGCGCCCAGGGTCTTCATGATGTCCTGCGGCTCGATGCCGTTGCCCAGCGACTTGGACATCTTGCGGCCATGCTCGTCCACGGTGAAGCCGTGGGTCAGGCACTGCCGGTACGGCGCCGCGTGGTCCAGCGCCACGCCGGTCAGCAGCGAGGACTGGAACCAGCCGCGGTGCTGGTCGGAACCTTCCAGGTACAGGTCGGCCGGCTTGGGCAGGCCGCGCTCGGTCAGCACCGCCTCGTGGGTGACGCCGGAGTCGAACCAGACGTCGAGGATGTCGGTGATCTTGTCGTAGTCGGCGGCCTCCTCGCCCAGCAGGTCGGCGGCGTCGAGCGTGTACCACACGTCCACCCCGCCCTCCTCGACCCGGTCGGCGACCTGGCGCATCAGTTCGGTGCTGCGCGGATGCGGCTCGCCGGTCTCGCGATGCACGAACAGCGCGATCGGCACGCCCCAGGTGCGCTGGCGCGAGATCGTCCAGTCCGGGCGCCCGGCGACCATGCCGGCGATGCGCGCCTGGCCCCAGGTCGGGTACCAGTGCACGCCCTCGATCGCCTTGAGCGCGTCGGCGCGCAGGTTGGCCTGCTCCATCGAGATGAACCACTGCGGCGTGGCGCGGAACGCGATCGGGGTCTTGTGCCGCCAGCAATGCGGATAGCTGTGGACCATGCTGGCGCGCGCCAGCAGCAGCCCGCGCGCGGCCAGCAGGTCGGCGATGACGTCGCTGGCCTTCCAGATGTGCAGCCCGGCCAGTTCCGTGCCATCGGCCGCGGGGGTCGACGGGAGGTACACGCCGCGTGCGTCCACCGGGTTGATCTGCGCGGCGCCGTAGCGCTCCAGCAGCCCGTACGGCTTGACCGCCGCGTAGTCCTCCTGGCCGTGGCCGGGCGCGGTGTGCACCGCACCGGTGCCGTCGGTGTCGGACACGTGGGTACCGAGGATCACCGGGACGTCGCGCTCGTCATAGAACGGATGCGCCAGCACCTGGTGTTCCAGCGCCGCGCCGGCGACGCGGCCGTGCACCACCACCTCATCCACCCCGTAGCGCTGCAGCGCGCGCTCGGCCAGCGCATCGGCCAGCACCAGCCAGCGGCGGCGACCGTCGCGGGCCGGGCCTTCGACCAGCGCATAGACCAGCTCCGGCCCCAGCGACACGGCCAGCGAGGCCGGCAGCGTCCACGGCGTGGTGGTCCAGATCGGCACCGCGACCTCGGCGCCTTCCGGCAGGGTCGCGCCGAACGCGGCGGCCAGCGCCGCGCCGTCGCGGGCAGGATAGGCCACGTCCACCGTCGGCGACTGCTTGTCGGCGTACTCGATCTCGGCCTCGGCCAGCGCCGAGCCGCAGTCGAAGCACCAGTGCACCGGCTTCACGCCGCGGGTCAGGTGGCCGTTCTCGACGATCCGGGCCAGCGCGCGGATCTCGTTGGCCTCGAAATGGAAGTCCAGCGTGCGGTAGGGGTTGTCCCAGTCGCCGATCACGCCCAGGCGCTTGAAGTCGCGGCGCTGCAGGTCGATCTGCTCGTTGGCGTATTCGCGGCACTTCTGCCGGAACTCCACCGCATCCAGCTTGACCCCGACCTTGCCGAACTTCTTCTCGATCGCGATCTCGATCGGCAGGCCGTGGCAGTCCCAGCCCGGGATGTACGGCGCATCGAAGCCGGACAGGTACTTGGACTTGACGATGATGTCCTTGAGGATCTTGTTGACCGCATGCCCGAGGTGGATCGCGCCGTTGGCGTACGGCGGGCCGTCGTGCAGCACGAACAGCGGCCGGCCCTGGGCGTTGTCGCGCAGCCGCGTGTACAGGCCCTCGCTCTCCCAGCGCGCCAGGATGTCCGGCTCGCGCTTGGGCAGGTCGCCGCGCATCGGGAACTCGGTCGCCGGCAGGTGGAGGGTGGCTTTGTAGTCCTGGGTCACGGGCAGTTACCGGTCGGTGGTCTTCAGGGGGAGGTCCGCGCGCGGGGCGGCGGACACGGGAGGCAGGCCCGTGGCGGCCGGCGCGGCGAGCAGTTGCCGCGCCAGCGCGGCGTCGCGGTGCATCTGCGCGGTCAGCGCCGGCAGATCGGCGAAGGTTTCCTCGTCGCGCAGCTTGGCGACGAACTCCACCTCGATGTGGCGACCGTACAGGTCGCCCTGGAAATCGAACAGGTGCGCTTCCAGCAGCGGCTCCACGCCCTGCACGGTCGGGCGGGTGCCGAAGCTGGACACCGACGGCCACGGCTGTGCCGCCACCCCGTGCACCCAGGTGGCGTAGATGCCGGACAGCGCCGGGGTGCGGGCGAAGCGCAGGTTGGCGGTGGGATAGCCGAGCGTGCGCCCGAGCTGCTTGCCGCGCACCACGCGGCCGCCGATCGCATACGGGCGACCGAGCAGCTCGGCGGCATGGGCGAACTCGCCGGCCACCAGCAACTCGCGGATGCGGGTGCTGGAGATGCGCTCCTCGCGCAGGTGCACCGGCGCGATCTCGTCGGCGGCGAAGCCGTGCTGGGCGCCCAGCGCGCGCAGCAGCGCGATGTCGCCGCCGCGCTTGTGGCCGAAGCGGAACGCCGGGCCGATCCAGACCTCGCGCGCGCGCAGGCGCTCGACCAGCACGCGCTGCACGAAGTCCTCGGCGCTCATCGACGCCATGCGCCGGTCGAAGCGCAGCAGGCCGACGCTGTCGATGCCGAGCCGGTGCAGGCCCTGCACCTTGGCCCGGGCCAGGGTCAGCCGCGGCGGCGGCGCGGCCGGGGCGAAGAACTCCCGCGGCAGCGGCTCGAAGCTCAGCGCCACCGCCGGCACGTCCGCCGCGCGCGCGCGCGCGATCGCCTGCCGCACCAGCGCGCGGTGGCCCAGGTGCAGGCCATCGAAGGCGCCGATGCAGACCACGCTTCCCTGCGGGAACAGGGTCCCGCCCTCGACGTCTCTAAACAGCCTGCTCATTCCTCGGTCCGAAGCGCCGGCGCAGGAGGCGCCGGTCGATGATGCGTAACCGTCGAGTATAGCGGGTGGGGGCATGACCGGGCGCGGCCTCCCGTCGTAGGAGCGGCTTCAGCCGCGACCGGGAATTTCACCGGTATGCCACCCCCGGTCGCGGCTGAAGCCGCTCCTGCGAATCCCCAATCCCGAATCCCCACTCCCAGCCCCACTACTGCTCCCGCAAATCCCGCGGCCGGAACCCCAGCGCCAACAAGGCAACCAGATACACCGCGCCACCGCCGCCCACCAGCAGCAGCAGGCTGCCGATGCGGTGCCACTTGTCCATGGTGGTGAACGCCGGCAGCCAGTGCAGGCCGAACACCAGCACCGCGACCATCGCTGCGCAGGCCACGCCCAGCCGCAGCAGATAGCCGCTCCAGCCCGGCTTGGGCTGGTAGACCTGGTCGCGACGCAGCCAGCGCCACAGCAGCGACAGGTTGAGGTAGCTGGCAACCGCACTGGCCAGGCCCAGTGCCAGGTGCAGGCCCGGCACTGCCTCCAGCGCTGCGCGCACGCCCTGCGCGCGCAGCTCCGCCGGCACCCACAGCTGGTACAGGATCGCCAGGAAAAACAGGTTCAGCACCATGTTGGCGACCAGCGCGGCGACGCCGGCGCGCACCGGCGTGCGCGTGTCCTGGCGCGAATAGAACGCCGGCAGCAGCACCTTGAGCAGGGCGAAGGCCGGCAGGCCGAAGCTCAGGCCGAACACCGACATCGCCGCCATGCGCGTGTCGAAGGCGGTGAACTTGCCGTACTGGAACAGGGTCGCCACCAGCGGCTGGCTCAGCAGCATCAGCCCCAGCATCGCCGGCACCGCGATCAGCAAGGTGGTGCGCAAGCCCCAGTCCAGCGCGCTGGAGAACCCGGCGCGGTCGGTCTTGACGTGATGCCGCGACAGCGCCGGCAGGATCACCGTGCCCAGGGCCACGCCGAACACGCCGAGCGGCAGCTCCAGGAAGCGGTCGGCCTGCGACAGCCAGCTCTGCGAGCCGGCGTACAGGAACGAGGCGATCACCGTGTCCAGCAGCAGGTTGATCTGCGCGATCGAGGAGCCGAACAGGGTCGGCACCATCAAGGTCAGCACCCGGCGCACGTCCGGGTGCTGCCAGCCCCAGCGCGGCAGGGTCAGCAGGTCGATGCCGCGCAGGGCCGGCAACTGGAACAGCAACTGCAGCACGCCGGCCACCAGCACCGCCCAGCCCATCGCCAGGATCGGCACCTGCAGCCGCGGCGCCAGCCATAGCGCGCCGGCGATCATGCACAGATTGAGGATCACCGGGGTCAGCGCCGGCAGGCCGAAGCGATGGAAGCTGTTGAGCGCACCGCCGGCCAGCGCGGTCAGCGACACGAACAGCAGGAACGGAAAGGTCAGCCGCAGCAGGTCGACGATCAGCCCGAACTTGGCCGGGTCGTCGCTGGCGCCGGGATTGAACAGCATCGCCACCTGCGGGGTGAAGATCAGCCCCAGCGCGGTGACCAGCAGCAACACGCCGCCCAGGGTGCCGGACACCCGCGACATCAGCGCGCGCAGGTCGGCGTGCGGGCGAGTTTCCTTCACTTCGGTGAACACCGGCACGAAGGCCGTGGCGAACGAGCCTTCGGCGAACAGCCGGCGCAGGAAGTTGGGAATGCGGAACGCCACCCAGAACGCGTCGGTGGTGGCGTTGGCGCCGAAGGAAATGGTGATGGCCTGGTCGCGCACCAGCCCCAGCACGCGCGAGACCATGGTCATGCTGCTGAAGGAGAGCAGCCCGCGAAACATGCGCGGCGTGCTCATGCGGCGGCCCTCTTGACAATTGACTTGACGCGAATATTCGGACGCTTCATACTCTCCCGCTTGTTTTTATCCACCACACAGCTTTCCAGGAAACCACCACCGTGGCCAATATCAAGTCCGCCAAGAAGCGCGCCAAGCAGACCGTCGTGCGCAACGCGCGCAACACGGCTCAGCGTTCGATGCTGCGCACCGCCGTCAAGAAGGTCATCAAGGCCCTGGACGCCAACGACGCAGCCGGCGCCGAAGCCGCTTTCGCCATCGCCCAACCGATCCTCGACCGTTTCAGCTCGCGTGGCCTGATCCACAAGAACAAGGCTGCCCGCCACAAGAGCCGCCTGAGCGCCCGCATCAAGGCGATCAAGACCGCCGCCTGATCGGCTGCAGTCGACGCCGGAAGCGCCCGCGCTTCCGGCAGCACCACGAAAAAGCCCGGCCTTGGCCGGGTTTTTCGTGTGAGCGCCACCCCGCTCTGTGCGCCGCCGCACGGTGCGGCGCTCAGGAGGCATTGGCGGCCGCCTCCAGCGCCTCCTCGCGCTGGCGGTCGAAGAACGCCATCACGTCCTTCATGATCGGCCAGGTGCCTTCGCGACCCAACGCCGACACCAGGTACCAGGGCTGGGTCCAGCCCAGTTCGGCAACGACCTGTTCAGCCAGCGCACGCGCCTCGTCCTCGAACATCAGGTCGGCCTTGTTCAGCACCAGCCAGCGCGGCTTGGCCAGCAGTTCCGGATCGTGCTTCTGCAGCTCGCGCTCGATCGCCCGCACCTGCTCGGTCGGCGACACGCCGTCCACGCCGCCCTCCATGGGCGCCAGATCCACCAGGTGCAGCAGCAGGCGGGTGCGCTGCAGGTGGCGCAGGAACTGCGCGCCGAGGCCGGCGCCATCGGCGGCACCCTCGATCAGCCCGGGAATGTCGGCGATCACGAAGCTGCGGTAGGCCTCGACGCTGACCACGCCCAGGTTCGGGTACAGCGTGGTGAACGGATAGTCGGCGACCTTCGGCGTGGCCGCGGAGACCGCACGGATGAAGGTGCTCTTGCCGGCATTGGGGAAGCCCAGCAGACCGACGTCGGCCAGCAGCTTCAGCTCCAGCTTGAGCGTACGCTCCTCGCCCTCCTCGCCCGGCGTGGCCTTGCGCGGCGCGCGGGTCACCGAGCTCTTGAAGTGCATGTTGCCCAGGCCGCCCTTGCCGCCCTGCGCGACCAGCAAGCGGTCGCCGTGCGCGACCAGGTCGCCGATGACCTCGTCGGTCTCGACGTTGATCACCACGGTACCGACCGGCACGGTGATGGTCAGGTCTTCGCCAGCCTTGCCGTACATCTGCCGGCCCATGCCGTTCTCGCCGCGCTGCGCACGGAACGCGCGCTGGTGGCGGAAGTCGACCAGGGTGTTGAGGTTCTCGTCGGCGACCAGCCACACACTGCCGCCGTTGCCGCCATCGCCGCCGTCAGGCCCACCCAGCGGGATGAACTTCTCGCGGCGAAAGCCGATGCAGCCATTGCCGCCATTGCCGGCCGTGACCTGGATTTCCGCTTCGTCTACCAACTTCATGGGATTCGGGATTCGCGATTCGGGATTGGAAAAACCACCGGACGCCGCAGTTTAGCGGCCCCGGCAAAGGAACGGAGCAAGGGATCGAAGGAGCCAATGGAATCCGCCGTTGCGAATCCCCAATCCCCAATCCCGACATCCCCGCCACCAACGAAAAACCCCGCCGAAGCGGGGCTTTCGTCAGCAAGCCTGCGCCATGGCGCAGGCCCTGGACACCGGCGACTTACGCCTCGGTGACCACGCTCACGGTGCGGCGCTTCTTGGCGCCCTTCACCGAGAACTCGACCTTGCCGTCGACCAGCGCGAACAGGGTGTGGTCGCGACCCAGGCCGACGCCGGCGCCCGGGTGGAACTGGGTGCCGCGCTGACGCACGATGATGTTGCCGGCTTCGATGGCCTGGCCGCCGAACATCTTCACGCCCAGGTACTTCGGGTTGGAGTCGCGGCCGTTGCGCGAGGAACCTACGCCTTTTTTGTGTGCCATGACTGCTGCTCCTTACTTCTTGTCGCCACCGGCGATGCCGGTGATCTCGATTTCGGTGTAGTGCTGCCGATGACCCTGACGCTTCATGTGGTGCTTGCGGCGGCGGAACTTGATGATGCGCACCTTGTCGGCGCGGCCGTGGGCCACGACCTTGGCGGTGACGGCGGCGCCCTTCAGCGCGTCGCCGATCTTGATGCCGTCGCTGTCGCCCAGCATCAGGATGTTGTCGAACGTGATCTCGTTGCCGGCTTCGACTTCGAGCTTTTCCACGCGGAGCGTTTCGCCCTGCGCGACGCGGTATTGCTTACCGCCGGTGACCAGTACTGCGTACATGACCAGACTTCCTCTGTAGTTATTGTGGTCGTTCCCGTCGTGCCGTTTCGGGCAGACAGGAGCGGAATTGTAATCCGCCGCGCGCGACAGGGTCAAGCCCACCCAGGCCCGGACTGTCAAGCCCCGCGGGCCGGCACGGCTGCCTGAACCAGCCAGCCGCCGGCGCCCGGCAGTGCTGGGATCTGCGGCAATTGCCCCCACCTGACAAGCTGGGTACGCTGATCGATTGCCGTCCCCTTTCCGCCCCCACACTGGCCAGTGGCACCGCCGCGGCCGGCACACTCCGGAATCTCTTCATGGCGATGGATTACATCCGCATCCGCGGCGCGCGGACGCACAACCTCAAGAATCTCGACCTCGACCTGCCGCGCGACAAGCTGATCGTGATCACCGGCCTGTCCGGGTCCGGCAAGTCCTCGTTGGCGTTCGACACCATCTACGCCGAAGGCCAGCGCCGCTACGTGGAGTCGCTGTCGGCGTACGCCCGGCAGTTCCTCAGCGTGATGGAGAAGCCCGACATCGATCACATCGAGGGCCTGTCGCCGGCGATCGCAATCGAGCAGAAGTCGACCTCGCACAACCCGCGCTCCACCGTCGGCACCATCACCGAGATCTACGACTACCTGCGCCTGCTGTACGCACGCGTCGGCCAGCCGCGCTGCCCCGACCATGGCTATCCGCTGGAAGCACAGACGGTCAGCCAGATGGTCGACCATGTGCTGACCCTGGACCCGGAACAGCGCTACATGCTGCTGGCGCCGGTGATCCGCGAGCGCAAGGGCGAGCATGCGCAGGTGTTCGAGCAGTTGCGCGCGCAGGGCTTCGTGCGCGTGCGCGTGGACGGCGAGCTGTACGAGATCGACGCGGTGCCGGCGCTGGCGCTGCGCCAGAAGCACACCATCGAGGCGGTGATCGACCGCTTCCGTCCGCGCGAGGACATCAAGCAGCGTCTGGCCGAGAGCTTCGAGACCGCGCTGAAGCTGGCCGACGGCATGGTCTCGGTGCAGTCGCTGGACGACACCGCGGCTGCGCCGCACCTATTCTCCTCCAAGTACAGCTGCCCGGTCTGCGACTACTCGCTGCCGGAGCTGGAACCGCGCCTGTTCTCGTTCAACGCGCCGATGGGCGCCTGCCCGAGCTGCGATGGCCTGGGCGTGGCCGAGTTCTTCGATCCCGATCGGGTGGTGGTGCATCCGGAGCTGTCGCTGTCGGCCGGCGCGGTGCGCGGCTGGGACCGGCGCAACGCGTACTACTTCCAGCTGATCGCCTCGCTGGCCAAGCACTACAAGTTCGACGTCGACGCGCCCTGGCAGTCGCTGCCGGCGAGCGTGCGCCAGGCCGTGCTGTACGGCGGCGGCGATGAGACCATCACCTTCACCTACTTCACCGACGCCGGCGGCCGCACCCAGCGCAAGCATCGCTTCGAAGGCATCATCCCCAACCTGGAACGCCGCTACCGCGAGACCGAATCGCCGGCGGTGCGCGAGGAACTGGCCAAGTACATCAGCGAGCGACCGTGCCCGGACTGCAAGGGCGCGCGCCTGAACAAGGCCGCGCGCAACGTGTTCGTCGCCGACCGTCCGCTGCCGGACCTGGTGGTGCTGCCGATCGACGACGCGCTGACCTTCTTCCGCCAGCTCGACCTGCCCGGCTGGCGCGGCGAGATCGCCAGCAAGATCGTCAAGGAAATCGCCGAGCGGCTCGGCTTCCTGGTCGACGTCGGCCTGGATTACCTCACCCTCGAACGCAAGGCCGACACCCTGTCCGGCGGCGAGGCGCAGCGCATCCGCCTGGCCAGCCAGATCGGCGCCGGCCTGGTCGGCGTGATGTACGTGCTCGACGAACCGTCGATCGGCCTGCACCAGCGCGACAACGAACGCCTGCTCGGCACCCTCACCCGCCTGCGCGACCTCGGCAACACGGTGATCGTGGTCGAGCACGACGAGGACGCGATCCGCCTGGCCGACTACGTGCTGGACATCGGCCCCGGCGCCGGCGTGCACGGCGGCGAGGTGGTCGGCCACGGCAGCGTGCAGGACCTGCTCAAGGCGCCACGCTCGCTGACCGGGCAATACCTGTCGGGCAAGCGCCGCATCGAGATCCCGGCCAAGCGCCACAAGGCCAATCCGAAGATGACCCTGCACCTGCGCGGGGCCACCGGCAACAACCTCAAGAACGTCGACCTGGATATCCCGGCCGGCCTGCTGACCTGCATCACCGGCGTGTCCGGCTCGGGCAAGTCGACGCTGATCAACGACACCCTGTTCACCCTGGCGGCGAACGAGATCAACGGCGCCTCGCACAGCGTGGCGCCGTACCGCGAGATCGAGCACCTGGACCTGTTCGACAAGGTCGTGGACATCGACCAGTCGCCGATCGGGCGCACCCCGCGCTCCAACCCGGCGACCTACACCGGCCTGTTCACGCCGCTGCGCGAACTGTTCGCGCAGGTGCCGGAAGCGCGCTCGCGCGGCTACTCGCCGGGCCGCTTCAGCTTCAACGTGCGCGGCGGCCGCTGCGAGGCCTGCCAGGGCGACGGCCTGATCAAGGTGGAGATGCACTTCCTGCCGGACGTGTACGTACCCTGCGACGTCTGCCACGGCAAGCGCTACAACCGAGAGACGCTGGAGATCCTGTACAAGGGCTTCAACATCAACGACGTGCTGGAAATGACCGTCGAGGATGCGCTGAAGCTGTTCGAGCCGGTGCCGTCGATCGCGCGCAAGCTGGAGACCCTGGTCGACGTGGGCCTGAGCTACATCAAGCTCGGACAGAGCGCGACCACCCTGTCCGGCGGCGAGGCGCAGCGCGTGAAGCTGTCCAAGGAACTGTCGCGGCGCGACACCGGCCGCACCCTGTACATCCTCGACGAGCCGACCACCGGCCTGCACTTCCACGACATCGAGGCGCTGCTGGGCGTGCTGCACAAGCTGCGCGACGAAGGCAACACCGTAGTGGTGATCGAACACAACCTGGACGTGATCAAGACCGCGGACTGGATCGTCGACCTCGGCCCGGAAGGCGGCCACCGCGGCGGCACCATCCTGGTCACCGGCACGCCGGAAGACGTCGCGGCCTGCCCGCAGTCGTACACCGGCCAGTTCCTGGCGCGGATGCTGCCGTCCACCAGCGCGCGCCCGGAGCAGCCGGCGGCGATGGCCAACAAGCCCGATGCGCGCCCGCCGCGCAAGGTCAAGCCGGAAAAGCCGGCGAAGAAGGCCGTGGCCGCCAAGAGCGACAAGGCCAGCAAGAGCACCACCAGTACCGGTACCAAGAAGAAGAAGGACGTTTGATGAGCAGCGAACACAAGATCCTGGCGCGCATTCCGATCAGCGTGCGCTGGCGCGACATGGACAGCATGGGCCACGTCAACAACGCCAAGTACATCTCCTACCTGGAAGAAGCGCGCGTGCGCTGGATGCTGGGCGTGGAAGGCGTGTCCATGAGCGACCGCATCGCCCCGGTGGTGGCGGCGACCAACGTCAACTACCGCGCGCCGATCGTGTGGCCCAACGACATCCTGGTCGAGTTGTTCGTCGAACGCCTGGGCACCAGCAGCGTGACCATCGGCCACCGGATCGTCGACCAGCAGGACGAGAGCCGGCTGTACTCCGACGGCAACGTGGTAGTGGTGTGGATGGACACCCAGACCGGCAAGAGCGCACCACTCCCGGACGCCGTACGCAAGGCGACGAGCTGACGCCTGCGCTTGCGCCGGGCACGGCCCGGCGCAAGGCAAACCATCGCAATACCGGCGGCGTTCGCGTTTGAATTCGCCGGCGCAGCGCGCGACCGCCCGGCGGCACGTACCTAGTCAAGCACCTGCGCGCGATGCACGCACGCATTACAGGCAACTCCAATCGCCCGCTTTTTACAGCGCTCCAGCTCTTGTAGGAGCGGCTTCAGCCGCGACACGCGTTGCAGTGAATGCCTGTCGCGGCTGAAGCCGCTCCTACGAAGTACCAAGGAAACTCGTTCTTACATCGCCTGCTTGCGCACCGTCAGCGTCGCATCGGCCTTGCCGCCATCTTCCAGTTGCAACTGCAGCGGCACGGCCTGGCCTTCGCTCAGCGCGCCCTTGCCCTGCATCAGCATCAGGTGCATGCCGCCGGGCTTGAGTTCGACGCGCGCGCCGGGCGCCAGCGGCACCCGCTCGACCGCGCGCATCCGGCTGACGCCGGCGACGACCGTGGTCTCGTGCAGCGACACATCGCCGAAGCTCGAACTGCTGGCGCCGGTGACCGTGACCGGCTTGCCGCAGCCGTTGTGGAGCACGCCGTAGCCGGCGGTCATCGGCATCGCCGGATTCGGCGGCAACCGCACCCAGCCCTGCTCCAGGGTGAGGCAGGCCGGTTCCGCGGCCGACGCCGAGGCGGCGGCCACGCACAGCACGAACAATACGCCAGCGAATGGTTTGGTTATCATCGCCGAGGTTCCTTCTTCGAAAGCAGACCGCAGCATGACGACGCTCATCGACGTGATCAACCACGGCCCCATCCGCGAACTGCGCCTGGCGCGGCCGCCGGTCAATGCGCTGGACACCGAGCTGTGCCGGCACCTGATCCAGGCGATCGAGCAGGCCGGTGCCGACGGCGCGCACGGCATCGTGCTGTCGGGCAACGAACGCCTGTTCTCCGCCGGCATGGACGTGCCGCACCTGCTCAGCCACGGCGACGACCGCGCCAAGCTGCTCGGCAGCTGGCAGCAGTTCTTCGGCGCAGCGCGTGCCTTGGCCGCCAGCCCGATCCCGGTGGTGGCGGCGCTGACCGGCCACGCCCCGGCCGGCGGCTGCGTGCTGGCGCTGTGCTGCGACTACCGGGTGATGGCGCGCAGCCCCGATGCGGCGCATCCGCTGCAGATCGGCCTGAACGAGACTCAGGTCGGCCTGGTCGCCCCCGAAGGCATCCAGCGCCTGCTGCGGCGGGTGGTCGGCGCGCATCGCGCCGAGCGCCTGATTGTGGGCGGCGACCTGGTCAGTGCCGAGCGCGCGCTGGAGATCGGCCTGGTCGACGAACTGGTCGACGCCGACCTGGTGGTGGCACGTGCGCTGGCCTGGCTGCTGGAATTGCTGAAGCGGCCGCGCCAGCCGATGCTGCAGACCCGCGCCATCGCCCGCGCCGACCTGCGCGTGGCGTTGGCCGACGAGCACATCGGGCTGGAGCGACTGATCGACGACTGGCAGGCGCCGGACACCCAGGCCGCGCTGCGCGCGCTGGCGGCGCGGCTGGGCAAGGGCTGAGCGGCGCCGGCGCGCGGGCGGGCGCGGACGGCCCGCTATAATCGGCGCACGTCCGTCGCCAGGCACCGCCTCTTGTCCGCCAAGCCCGCCCCCGTCGTCTCCGAACTGATCGAGCTGCTGTCGCTGGAGCGGCTGGAGGACAACCTGTTCCGTGGCCAGAGCCGCGACATCGGCACCAAGTACGTGTTCGGCGGCCAGGTGCTGGGCCAGGCGCTGTCGGCGGCGCAGGCCACGGTGGAGAACGCGCGCCGCGTGCATTCGCTGCACGCCTACTTCCTGCGCGCCGGCGACATCGAGCACCCCATCGTCTACGACGTGGACCGCACCCGCGACGGCGGCAGCTTCTCGGTGCGCCGGGTCACCGCGATCCAGCACGGCAAGGTGATCTTCTTCTGCGCGGCCTCGTTCCAGGAACAGGAGGACGGCGCCACGCACCAGTTGAAGATGCCGGAAGTGCCGCAGCCGGAAGACATCGAACCGACCCCGGCGGCACGCCCGGAAGTGCTGGCGACGCTGCCGACCAAGGTGCAGCGCTGGCTCTCGCGCGGCGGCCCGTTCGAGTTCCGCCACGTGTATCCGCGCGACGAACTGAATCCGCCCAAGCGTCCGCCGTTCCAGCAGATGTGGCTGCGCCTGAGCGAGCCGGTCGGCGATGCGCCGGAGCTGCACCAGGCGCTGCTCGCCTACGCCTCCGACTTCCACCTGCTCGGCACCGCCACGTTCCCGCACGGCATCAGCTACTACACGCCGAACGTGCAGATGGCCTCGCTCGACCACGCGCTGTGGTTCCACCGCCCGTTCCGCGCCGACGACTGGCTGCTGTATTCGCTGGACAGCCCCAGCGCGCAGGGTGCGCGCGGCCTGGCGCGCGGGCAGTTCTTCACCCGCGACGGCATCCTGGTGGCCAGCACCGCGCAGGAAGGCCTGATCCGCGTGGTCCCCGACGCCGACGCCGCGGCGCAAGTGCCGGCAAAGCGCTGAGGACACGAACATGCGTCAGATCTTCAGCAGCCAACGCGTGGAAACCGCAGAAGGCGTCGCCGCCCTGCTGCGCGATGCCGGCATCGACGTGCGCCTGAGCAACGGCCGCTCCTACCGGACTCGCCGCAGCGGCCAGTTCAGCTATCTGGATCCGGTGGCGGCGCAGGCCCAGCCCACGGTATGGGTGGTGCATGCCGACGACCAGCCGCGCGCACGCGAACTGCTGCGCGACGCCGGCCTGCTCGACAGTACCCGCCGCGACCCGGAACAGGGCCGTGCGCCCTATCTGAGCGAGTTCCGCTCGCAGGTGGACGCGGATACCGGCAAGCGCTGGGCCTGGCGTATCCGCATCGCCCTGCTGCTGGCGATCGGTGCAGTGGCCCTGATCACGGTGCTGCGCCATCGCGACAACCGCGCGCCGACCGCCGCGCCGGCGCAGGCCCCCGCGACGCAGCCGGCCACGCCCCCGGCACAGGACATCGGCAGCGACGAAGTACGCGTGCGCGTGCAGCCGGCGCCGCGCGGCAACTGAGCCTGGCGGAGCGAGCGGCCGCGCATGCGGTGGACATCGTCCGCAGCGATGACGTCCTGCCGACCATCGTCCTTGCGCGACGGTGCGGCACCAGGCGCGGCGACGGCAATCCGATCGGCACCGTGCCCATCGGTACCGCGATCGCAGCCTGCACGCGGTGCTCGCCGTAGCGGATGCCGGACATCGCAACCGGCCGCGACCATATCGACGAACGCCGCACGACCACGCACGTCCCGCGCTGTACCTGCCGCCGCACCGCCCAGCACACCACAGCAGGTTTCGTCCTCATAGAAAACAAAAACGCCCCTGCGCGAAAGGCGCAGGGGCGCTGTCGATCGGCGCCTTGGTGCAATGACGCCGCGGCCACGGCCGCGGCGGATGACTCAGTTGCTGTCCGGCGTCGGCATCGGCGCCGGCGCGTCGCCACCGCGCTGCCCACCCGGGCGATGCGCCCAGCGCTTGGCCTGCGCCGCGTCGAACTCGGCGCGGCTGAGCATGCCGTCCTTGTTGGTATCGGCCGCGGTGAACCAGGCATCGCGATGCTGCTTGGCGCGCAGCTCGAAGTCGGCCCGGTCGATGTAGCCGTCCTTGTTCACGTCCATCTTGTCGAAACGCGCGGCGAGCTTCGGATCGGCTTGCGCCTCGGCGCGGCTGATGCGGCCGTCCTTGTTGGTGTCCAGCTTGGCCATCATCGCGCCGGGCACGCCGCGTCCACCCGGGCCGCCATGGCGGCCGTGCCGCGGCCACTCGTCGCGGCTGAGCTTGCCGTCGTGGTTCTTGTCCATCGCGTCGAAATGTTCGGCCAGGCGCGGATCGGCGGCGGCCTCGCTGCGGTCGATGACGCCGTCGCCGTTCTTGTCGAGCGCGGCGATGCCGCCGGCATCGGCGGGCGCAGCAGGATCGGCCGGCGGCGGCGGAACGGCGTAGGCGGCACCGGACAGGACGGCCAGCACGGCCAGGGCGAGCAGCGGGTTGCGAGACTTCATGGGTCACTCCCTGAGGATGATGAGGCACCTGCCGGGGCGGCAGGCGTCCGGCGCCGCAAGCGGCCCGCAGCACGGGCCGGCACCGCGGTGCCTTCCCTGCTGACAACGCCCCGTCGCCGCCGCGGTTGACCCGCCGCCGGGCGTATTCATGGACGGGACAGTCGCGGCCCCTGCGATGGCGAAGCGCTATGCTCGACGCATGGCCATCCATTCCGACGCCAGCGACGACCTGCGGCTGTTCCAGACCGGCCAGCACGCGTGCGGTTACTGGCCCGAGCGGCAGGCCCGCGACCTGGTGCTGGATCCGCACGATCCGCGTCTGGGCGCGCTGTATCCGCTGGCGTTGAGCTGGGGCTTCCGCCGCTCCGGCGATCTGGTCTATCGCCCACACTGCGATCACTGCCGCGCTTGCGTGGCGGTGCGCATCCCGATCCAGGACTTCGTGCCCGATCGCAGCCAGCGCCGCTGCCTGGCGCGCAATGCCGATGTCGAGGTGCGCATCGTCGCCGCCGAGCGCAGCGAGGAACAGCTGGCGCTGTATCAACGCTACCTGCGCCATCGCCATCCCGGCGGCGGCATGGACGATCACGGCGCGCACGAGTTCGACCAGTTCCTGATCGGCCACTGGTCGCATGGGCGCTTCCTGGAGCTGCGGCAGAAGATGCCCGATGGACGGCGCGGGCCGCTGCTGGCGGTGGCGGTCACCGACATCGCCGCGCAGGCGCTGTCGGCGGTCTACACCTTCTACGACCCGGACGCCGGCGCGCGCGGCCTGGGCACGCTGGCGATCCTGCAGCAGATCGCCTGGGCGCGACGCGAAGGCCTGGGCCATCTGTACCTGGGCTACTGGATCCGCGGCCACCAGAAGATGGACTACAAGCGCCGCTTCCGGCCGCTGCAGGCTTACGACGGTCGCCACTGGCGCGACTTCGACGACTACCTGCGCCAGCTCGGCGGCTGACCGGAGCGACTGGCATCGCGTTGCCGAACCGTGCCGCCGCGCGTCGTCGCGCCATCGTGCGGACATGCAGCGCATGCGAAACTTGGCGCATGACATCACGCCTCCTCCTGCTCGCCCTGATCCTGCTGTGCGGCGCCTGCGCGCACACCGCCCCCACTTCCACCCCGATGACCGACGCCGCCGCGCCTGCCGCCAAAACGCTGCGGTTGGCCACCTACAACACCTCGCTCAATGCCGACGAAGCCGGCGGGCTGATCGCCGCACTGCAGGGCGACAGCGCGCAGGCACGCAAGATCGCCGCGGTGCTGCAGCAGGTACGCCCGGACGTGGTGCTGCTCAACGAGTTCGACTACGACGACGCGCATCGCGCCGCCGACCTGTTCGAGCAGCGCTACCTGGCGGTGCCGCAGCCGCACGGCGGCGCGGCGCTGCGCTATCCCTACCGCTACCTGGCGCCGGTCAATACCGGCGTGCCCAGCGGCCTGGACCTGGACAACGACGGCCACGTCGGCGGCCAAGGGCGTGCGTTCGGCAACGATGCCTGGGGCTACGGCCTGCATCCCGGCCAGTACGGCATGCTGCTGCTGTCCCGATACCCGATCGACAGCAAGGCGGTGCGCAGCTTCCGCCTGCTGAAGTGGAGCGCGATGCCCGACGCGCTGCGCCCGGTCGATCCGGCCACCGGCCGCTTCTTCCATAGCGACGCGGTGTGGGCGCAGCTGCGGCTGTCGTCGAAGTCGCATTGGGACGTGCCGGTGCGCACCCCGCTGGGCGTGCTGCATGCGCTGGTGTCGCATCCGACCCCGCCGGTGTTCGACGGCGCCGAGAAGCGCAACGCCGCACGCAACCACGACGAACTGCGGCTGTGGCGCGAGTACCTGGACGATGCCGGCAGCGGCAAGGCGCGCTGGCTGTGCGACGACGCCGGCCGCTGCGGCGGACTGGCCGCCGACGCGCAGTTCGTGATGCTCGGCGACCTCAACAACGACGTAATCGACGGCGACGGCCGCCACGACGCGATCCGCGCCCTGGTGACGCATCCGCGCGTGCTGCAGTATCCCACCCCGCACAGCGCCGGCGGCGAAGAGACCACGCGCGCGTATGCGGCCACCGGCATCGCCCATCGCGGTCCGCCGCAGCAGGTCACCGGCGATTTCGGCCCCAAGGCCGGCACCATGCGCCTGGATTACGTGCTGCCGTCGCGCAACTTCCGCTACCTGGACAGCGGCGTGTTCTGGCCGGCATCCAATGATCCCTCCGCGGCCATCGCCGACGGCAGCGACCACCATCTGGTCTGGGTCGACGTCGCCGCAGGACCGTAAGCGCGGACGAAGAACACAGCGCAGGTCGCGACGCGGCCCGTGCAGCACACCACCGGCGGCTCCATGGGCCGCCGCGTTTTTCTGGCAGACCATTGCCCGCGTTGCGCGTGGATCGCCGGCCGCGCAGCACGCGACAGTCGTCGCAGCGGCCAGCACCGTTGTGGGAGGGGCTTCAGCCCGCCACGCGTGCCTCCACCACCTTCGGCAGCGACGCCTTTCCACGGCCAGCCCGCGTCGTTCGCCCGACTGCCGCGCCGAGCACCACCATCGGCCTTGATCCAGATCAAGGGCAACACCGCGCCGACGCGGTCCAATGCCTCCCGCACCCGGTCGGGATGCGCAAGCGGAAGGCGAGCATGCGAACGCAACAGTTGCAACAGGCGCTGGAGGGGCTCAACGGCGCCACCGCCGATATCGAGGCTTCGGCGCTGATCTCCCTGGACGGGCTGATGATCGCCTCGGCGATGCCGCAGGGCATGGACGAGGACCGCGTCGGCGCGATGTCCGCGGCGCTGCTCGCGCTGGGCGAGCGCAGCGCGCGCGAACTGGCGCGCGGCGCGCTGGAGCGGGTGCTGATCCAGGGCGAGTCGGGCTACGTGATCATGAGTGCGGCCGGCCGCGAGGCGGTGCTCACCGTGCTGGCCAAGCCCAGTGCCAGGCTGGGCCTGGTATTCCTGGACATCAAGCGCGCCGCACAGGCGCTGCAGCAGATCCTGTAGGGGGCCGCCATGCCGCTGCCGCCGATGCAAGCGCCGCACGAACCGCACCGCAGCGCCGAGCTGCGCTACCACGATGGCAGCCGCCGCACGGTGTACTGGAGCGAACACGAGGTGGCCTATCCGGACGGGCGCTTGATCGTCTCGCGCACCGACCTGGACGGCGTCATCACTCACGCCAACGATGCCTTCGTCGAACTCAGCGGCTGGCCGCGCGAGGTGCTGATCGGTGCGCCGCACTGCATCCTGCGCCACCCGGAGATGCCGCGTCGCGCGTTCCGCGCGTTGTGGGACACCGTGCTGGCCGGCGAGAAGTGGCACGGCTACGTCAAGAACCTGCGCCGCGACGGCGCCTGCTACTGGGTCTACGCCACCGCATTGCCGAACGTGCGCGACGGTCGCGTGGTCGGCTTCACTTCGGTACGGCGCAAGCCTTCGCGGCGGCGCATCGACGCACTGCAACCGCTGTACGCGCAATGGCTGCAGGACGAACGCGCGCAGGCGCCGGCATGAGCTGCACGTTCCTGGTCGCGCCGGACTTCGCCCCCGAATACTTCGGTGGCTGGTACCTGCTCAGCACGGTACTGCAACGCCGCGCCGGCATCGGCCTGCGCCTGCTGATGCCGGCCGATGCCGCCGAACAGCGGCAGTTGCTGGACGACAGCGTCGTCGACCTGGTGTACGCCAGCCCCTTCGACGCCAGCGCCTTGATCCGCGAACGCGGCTACCTGCCGCTGGCGCGGCCGCGCGGCCACGCCGACGAGGTGGTGATCGCGACCGCGGCCGAAGCGCCCGCGCGGTGCGTGGAAGACCTGCCCTACGGCTGCCGTATCGCGCTGACCGCCAACCAGGACGTGCGCCTGATCGGCCTGCGCCTGCTGGAACCGGCCGACCTGGAGCCGGAGCGCATCGCCTGGCGCCCGGCCAGCAGCTATGCCGCGGTGGCGCGACTGCTGCTGGAGGGCGAAGCCGATGCCGGCCTGTTCCTGGCCACCGCCTACCACGGCCTGTCGCGGCTGACCCGCGCGCGGCTGCGTCCGCTGGTGGAAAGCGCGCTGTGCGACATCGGCCACGTGCTGCTGGCGCATCCGCGCCTGGGCCAGCAACTACCGGTGCTGCGCGATGCCCTGCTTGCGCTGGGCGATGCCGCGCACCGCGACGACCAGGCGATGCTGGACGCGCTGGGCCTGGAGCGCGGCTTCGAGGCGATGGCTGCGGAGGACGCGGAATTCATGATCGACCTGATCGACACCTTGCTGGACTGAGGCGCCCATGCCCACGCCTTCCGCCCGCGATCCCGCACGCCTGGTGATGCGCACCCACGCCCGCGCCCTGCTGCGCGACCCGCGCGATGCCGCCGCGCACCTGGCGCGACTGCACGCCGCGCTGCAACTGCACGACAACGAACCGACCCAGGGCGTGCTCGCCGACCTGTTCGTCGCCCTGCCGCGGCACGACGTCGCCCTGCGCCAGCTGGCGCTGCAGATGGCCGCGGCGCATCTGGCGCCGCACGTGGCCGAGGCATTCCAGCGCCATAGCCAGGGCCACGCGCTGCTGCCGATCAACGCCCTGGCCACGCGCTGGAGCGTGCTGGCGCGGCCGTCCGCCGACGTGCCGGCGCGGGTGCGCCGGGCCAGCCCGGACCATTCGCGGCGGATGGTGCGCGAGGTGGTGGACGCGCTGTGCGATGGCGCACCGATCGCCGCGGCGCGCTGCGAACGCGAGTTCCTGGATTACTGCATCAGTTGCCAGGACAAGCTCGCCTTCATGCTCGCCACCCGCGAACTGCGCCGCCATGCGCTGGCCCTGGGCGACCGCTGGGACAGCACCGCGCGCTGGCTGCAGCAGCGCGAACCGCTGGGCGGCCGCAGCGTCGACGCCCTGTCCTTTTCCAGCGCGAGTGCGCCGCGATGACCACCCCCGAACCGACCAGCCTCGAACCGACCTGGCTGATGCCGACTCCGCACGGCGTGCTGCACGGCTTCGCCAGCGCCACGCCCGACCGCATGCAGCGCGCGCTGCAACTGCTGCTCGGCGCGCACGGCGCGCTGTCGCTGCAGGAATGGCGCCAGCGCGTGGGTGGCGACGCGCAGCGCCTGCTGCAGGACGCGCGCGAACAGCAATGGGTGCAGTTGCTGCGACGTGCGGTGCCCGGCCCGGAAATCCGCCTGGACGATTTCGCCCAGCACGTGATCGCCCCGCTATCGGCCGAACGCCGCGCGGTGCTGGCCTCCGACAGCGGCTTCTGCCTCGGTCATGTCGGGCTGGACCAGGAACAGGCCGAGACACTGAGCGCGGCCGCGGCCGACTTCGCAAGCTTCGCCCAGCGCCAGCGCGCGCGCGGCTGGCACGGCGCGCACCGCTACGTGGCGTTCTACAGCGAGCCGCAGTTGTTGCTGCCGGATTGGTCGTTCGTGCCGTTCTGGGTCGACGGCGCCGGCTACTGGCTGGTGCTGGGCGGCGAGGCGCTGCTCAACAACCTGGCGATGGTGGAACTGGTGTGGAGCATTCGCCTGGCGGCGGCACGGTTTGCGCCGCCGGCTTGAGGGGCCGGGAGTGGGGATGAAAGCGGGCTCGCCTTGCGGCCCGCTTTCCTGTGCCCGAATCTTCAGGCGTCGAGGTCGATGGTGAGGGCAGCGGCGGCGTCGCGGGCGGTCTGGCGCGCCTGCTCGATATCGGCGCCGCGGGCCAGGGTCACGCCGACGCGGCGGTGGCCGTGCACGCTGGGCTTGCCGAACAGGCGCAGGGCGGTGTCGGGCGCCTGCAGCGCGGCGCCGACGTTGCCGAAGCGCGGCACGCCCTCGCCGTGCGCCAGCAGCGCGCACGAGGCCGACGGGCCGCTCTGGCGGATCGCCGGGATCGGCAGGCCGAGGATCGCGCGCGCATGCAGGGCGAACTCGCTCAGTTCCTGCGACACCAGGGTGACCAGGCCGGTGTCGTGCGGCCGCGGCGACACCTCGCTGAACCACACCTCGTCGCCCTTGACGAACAGCTCCACGCCGAACAGGCCCCAGCCACCGAGATCGTCGGTGACCGCGCGGGCGATGTCCTGCGCGCGCTGCAACGCCAGCGCCGACATCGGCTGCGGCTGCCAGCTCTCGCGGTAGTCGCCATCCTTCTGCCAGTGCCCGATCGGATCGCAGAACGCGGTGCCGCCGGCATGGCGCACGGTCAGCAGGGTGATCTCGTAGTCGAAGTCGATGAAGCCCTCGACGATGCAGCGGCCGGCGCCGGCGCGGCCGCCGGTCTGCGCGTATTCCCAGGCCGCGTTGATGTCGGAGGCGCTGCGCAGCGTGCTCTGGCCCTTGCCGGAGGACGACATCACCGGCTTGACCACGCACGGCAAACCGACCGCGGCGATCGCCTCGCGGTACTGCTCGGGCGTGTCGACGAAACGGTACGGCGAGGTCGGCAGGCCCAGGGTCTCGGCGGCCAGGCGGCGGATGCCTTCGCGGTCCATGGTCAGCCGCGCCGCGCGCGCGGTGGGAATCACCCGCTGGCCGAGGTCGCGCTCCAGCGCCACCAGCGTTTCGGTATGGATCGCCTCGATCTCCGGCACGATCAGGTGCGGCTGCTCGCGCGCGATCAACTCCCGCAGCGCCATCGCATCGAGCATGTCGACCACGTGGCTGCGGTGCGCGACCTGCATCGCCGGCGCGTCGGCATAGCGGTCCACCGCGATCACCTCCACGCCGAAGCGCTGCAGTTCGATCGCCACTTCCTTGCCCAGTTCGCCGGAGCCGAGCAGCAGCACACGGGTGGCGGAAGCGGACAGCGGGGTTCCCAGAGTGACCATGGCGGCGGCGCCTGCGCGAAGAGGGGGTGGCTATTCTAAAGCCGCCCGTCCGCCGCCTGCACCGCGTCGGCGATGGCCTCGGCGACCCGCTGCACGCGCGGCGCACGACGCACGTCCGGATGCACGACCAGCCAGATCTCACGCTCCACGTCGCAGCGTGGCGCCTCGGGCAGTTCGACCAGCGCCCCGCCGGCGCTCGCCGCGGTCGCCTCCAGCAGGAACCGCGGCAGCAGCGCCACGCCGGCCCCGGCCACGCAGGCATGCAGTTGCGCGGCCAGATCGTTGGCGACGAAAGCGAACCGGCGCCCGCCCGCGAAGCGCTGCAGCCATTGCTGCTGCGGAGTGTGCGCAAGCGCATCGTCATAGCCGACAAATGACCAGCTGGCAGGCGCCGCGCGGGCCCACTCCGGGCTCGCGCACAACGCGAAGCGCATGCTGCCGATGCGCCGCGCCACCAGTCCCGGCGCCTGCGGCCGCGACAGCCGCACCGCCAGATCGGCATCGCGCGCGTACAGGTTGGCCGCCTGCGCCTCGCCCAGCAGATCGATGCGCAGCGCCGGCCAGGCACGCTGGGCGCGGGCCAGGCGCGGCGCCAGGAAGTGGCTGGCGAACACCGGCGAGGCCGAGACCCGCACGACGCCTTCCAACGTCGTGGCGCCCTGCGCGGCACGGCCGAAGGCATGCGCCTCCGCTTCCAGACGCCTGCCGTGCTCGGCCAACTGCAGCGCTTCGGCGGTCGGCAGCCAGCCGCGCGGCAGGCGGTCGAACAGGCGCAGGCCCAGTGTCGCCTCCAGCGCGTCGATGCGCCGCGCCACCGTCGAGTGCTGGACCCGCAAGGTCCGCGCCGCCGAGGACAGGCTGCCGTCGCGCAGGACGGCCAGGAAGTAGCGGACATCGTCCCAGCTCATCGCGGGAGATGCGGCCGGGAGCGGGCTGGTGTCGGTCGAATTTTGCACAGCGCCTGAGCGAAAGAAGGGAATTCCGCCGAATTATGCACAGCCGGATGATGGTGACCTCCTCCCCACCCCGAGAAACCGCCATGTCCCCTTCCCGTACTGCCCTGCGCATCGGCATCGACCGCTATGGCGATGCCGACGTGCTGCGCCGACTCGATGCGCCGGTCGCCGCGCCCGGCCCTGGCGAGGTCCGCGTCCGCCAGACCGCCATCGGCGTGAACTTCGTCGACATCTATTTCCGCAGCGGCGCGCATGCCTTGCCGCACCTGCCGGAAGCGCTCGGCATCGAGGCGGCCGGAGTGGTCGACGCGGTGGGTCCCGACGTGCGCACGCTGACGCCCGGCCAACGGGTCGCCTATGCGGGCCTGCCCAATGGCAGCTACGCCAGCCTGCGCACGCTGCCGGCCGCGCGCGTGCTGCCCCTCCCCGACGCGCTGAGCGACGAGGTGGCCGCTGCCGGGCTATTGAAAGGCATCACCGTGCACATGCTGCTGCATCGCGTTCGCCAGGTCGCGGCCGGCGACACATTACTGGTGCACGCCGCGGCCGGCGGGCTCGGCCTGCTGGCGACGCAGTGGGCGCGCGCACTCGGCGCACGCGTGATCGGCACGGTCGGCTCTGCCGCCAAGGCCGAGCTGGCCCGCCGCCATGGCGCCGAGGCGGTGGTGGAGTACCGGCAGGAGGATTTCGTCGCCGCCGCGCGCGCGTTCGGCGGTGGCGACGGCGTCGACTACGCCATCGACGGCATCGGCGGCGAGGTCCTGACCCGCACGCTCGGCGCCGTGCGCCCGTTCGGCCTGGTCGCGAGCATCGGCCAGGTCGCCGCGGTCGGCGCACGGCATTGCGTGGACCTCGACGACCTCGGCCCGGCGCGCTCGATCGCGCTGGCGCGGCCGAGCGTGCTGGGCTTCATCGCCCGCGACCTGGACGGCTATCGCGCGGCGGCGCAGGCCACGCTGCAACGGCTGGCGGACGGGCTGCGGGTCGAGATCGGCGCGCGGCTGCCGCTGGAACGCGCGGCCGATGCGCACCGATTGCTGGAATCGCGCGCGAGCACGGGTGCCATCGTGTTGCTGCCGTAGCGGCGGCCGTACCGGCAATTCTGCAATGCCCATAGCAATGGCGCGGAGGCGCCTGCGCGCAGCGAGGTGCTATCTTCTGCAGCGTCACTGGGGATGTCGCCATGCACGCACGCAGCGCCGGAAACCGCCACGGCACGCCCTGCCGCACCGCCGGGGAGCGCCCATGCAGTCGCTGATGCCGGCCGAGGCCTACATCGACGAGGCCTGGTTCGCCCGCGAGCGCACGCAGCTGATGCTGCCGCTGTGGCAGTTCGTGGCGCCGCGCATGCTGCTGGACAAGCCCAACGCCTTCGTGCGCCGCTCGATCTGCGGCGTGGACGTGGTGGTGCAGAACATCGACGGCGAACTGCGTGCCTTCGACAACCTGTGCCTGCACCGGCAGAACCCGCTGCAGCAGCAACCGCAAGGCGTGCGCCCGCTGGTCTGCAGCTACCACGGCTGGCGCTACGGCGCCGACGGCAGCGTGGAGAACATTCCCTTCCAGGACGATGCCTACCGCCTGGCTCCGGAGGCACGCGCCTGCCTGCGGCTGCGCCGCTTCGCCGTGGCCTGCCTCGGCAAGCTGGTGTTCGTGAACCTGTCGGCCGAGCCGATGCCGCTGGAGACGCAGTTCTCGCTGGAAGCGTTGGAGATGCTGCGCGCCGCCTCCGAGCAGTTCGACGACGAAGTGCTGGTGGCGACCTTCGAGGCCGACTTCAACTGGAAGCTGGCCTACGAAAACCTGCGCGATGCGCTGCACCCGCGTTTCGTGCATGCACGCACCCTGGCGCAGCAGGTGAAGTTCCAGGTGCAGATGGACGACGCCGGCATTGCCGAGGCACGCCGTTATCACGCCGAGGGCAGCGCGTCGCGCGAGGCGCATCTGGCGCGCCTGCGCGCGTTCAGCAGCGGTGGCCTCAACGAGCCGTTGGTGGCGATGGCGCACTACCCCTGGCACGCCCACGTCGACCGCTTCGGCAACGACGACTGGTATCTGAACTGGCTGCTGTACCCGAACCTGCACATCGCCTCGGGCTCGGGCGGCTATTCCTTCATCATCGAGCACCACCAGCCGGTGTCGGCGCAGCGCACCGACCTGCTGGTCTACTACGTCACCGCGCGCAAGAAGCATCGCTATCCGGGTTCGGACGCGGTGCTGCTGGGGCACCTGCATGGCGCCGAGAAGGTGCTGCGCGAGGACATCGAGATCATGGAACAGGTGCAGTCGGGACTGCGCGCCGGCGCCCCGCGCGCGGTGCTGGGCGATTACGAGCACGCCAACATGCAGATCGAACGCTGGTACATGGACGTCATGGAGGGCCGCCATGTCCTCTGACAAGTACGTGATCGGCAGCGGTGCACGGCTGCGCTGGGCGCTCGCCGCCTGGGCCGAGGCGGCGCCGGACTGCGTGCTGCACCCGGTGGACGTGGCACAGGGCAAGGACTACCGCTTCGATCTGGATGCGCTGCAGGCGCTGGCCGACACCGGCGCCACTGCCTTCGTCGCCTGGGACGCGCAGTTCCTCAACTTCCGCCGCCAGGAGCTGATGGGCGAACTCAAGGCGCGCGGCTTCAAGATGCCGCCGCTGCTCTGCCGCGGCGCGCAGGTCGCCGCCAGCGCGCGCGTCGGCGAGAACTGCGCGATCGGCGTCGGCGCCATCGTCGATGCGCACTGCGACATCGGCTTCAACACCTGGATCGGCGCGGCGGCGGTGCTGGAATCGGCGGTCAAGGTCGGCGCCTCGGCGTGGATCGAGGCCGGCGTGACGATCGGCGCGGAAGCGCAGGTCGGCGCCCAGGCCACGCTCGGCCGGCAGGTGGACATCGGCCCGGGCGTGCGCATCGGCAAACGCTGCCAGGTCGAAGTCCCCGGCCGCTACCGCAGCGACATCGCCACCGGCACTCACCATCTCAGCGGGTTCCGCAGCCCGGTGCTGATCCTCAACGGTTGAGTGGCTGCCTGCGACGACGGCCGGGATGGGGAGGCGGGAGTCGCGGAGAGGCCGGGATTCGGGAATCGGGATTGGGGATTCGCCGAAAGGCCGGGATTCGGCAGTGGGGATTGGGGATTCGCAAGAGCGGATCGCAGTCAGTCTGACGCCGTGCCGGCGACCCTCGGCCGGCTGGGGACAAGTGCTTCCAGCATGCACTCGGCGAATGCGGCCAGGGCGCGCCTGCTCGCTGTCGCAGCGACGTTCCATTGAAACCGCCAGATCGGCGATCCGGCTGGATGCGCACAGGCGTCCCCCTCGGTCCGTCCGCATGCTCGCTTTTACCAATCCCCACTCCCGAATCCCGAATCCCGGCCTCTCAACCATTCCCCATTCCCGACTCCCCAATCCCGGCCCCTTGCAAACTGATATCAATTTGATATCGTTTCGCCCAACCACCCAAGGACGCGCCACCATGAAAGAGCAGCCCCGTTCCTCCCTGCCCGGCATTCCGATGATCGTGGGCCTGGTCCTGGTGTTCGTGGCGGGCGCCGGGGCGATCATCGCCACCGGCGTGCTGCAGCCGTTGTCGATGCCGTGGACCCTGCTGGTCGCGATCCCGGTGCTGGCCGTCGCGCTGTTCCTGGTGGTCGGCCTGTATTCGCTGGAACCGAACCAGGCGGCGGTACTGAGCCTGTTCGGCCGCTATGTGGGCACGGTCAAGGACCCGGGCCTGCGCTGGAACAACCCTTTCTTCAGCAAGCGCAAGGTCAGCCAGCGCGTGCGCAACTTCGAGAGCGGCCGGCTCAAGGTCAACGAACTGGACGGCAGCCCGATCGAGATCGCCGCGGTGATCGTGTGGCAGGTGATGGATGCGTCCGAGGCGGTCTACAACGTCGACGACTACGAGAGCTTCGTGCACATCCAGTCCGAGGCGGCGCTGCGTGCGATGGCCACCAGCTATCCCTACGACCAGCACGAGGACGGGCAGATCTCGCTGCGCAGCCATCCCAACGAGATCAGCGAACAGCTCAAGCGTCACCTCGACGAACGCCTGACCCAGGCCGGCGTGGACGTGATCGAGGCGCGCATCAGCCACCTCGCCTACGCCCCGGAAATCGCCCAGGCGATGCTGCAGCGGCAGCAGGCCAACGCGGTGATCGCCGCGCGCACGCGCATCGTCGCCGGCGCGGTGGGCATGGTCGAGATGGCCCTGGCCGAACTGCAGAAGAACGGTGTGGTCGAGCTGGACGAGGAGCGCAAGGCGCACATGGTCAGCAACCTGCTGACCGTGCTGTGCTCGGACCGCGGCACCCAGCCGATCGTCAACGCCGGCTCGCTGTACTGAGGTGTCGATGTTGATGCACGCCGCCATCGCGCCGCTGGCGCTCGCCCTCTCCGGCCTGCCGGCCCTGGTCATCGCCGCCTGGGTCGGCGGCAAGGACGACGACCGCGCGCGCGGGCTGGGCCTGCGCTGGGCGCTGATCGGCCTGGCGATCCTGCTCGGCGCAGCGGCGCTGTACTGGACCGGCGGCCAGCGCGCCGGCGTCTATGCGGTGGCGATCGTGCTGCTGCTGACAGTGAACGCGCTGATCGTGTCGATGCTGCTGCACCTGCGGCGCAGCGACGCCGCGCGGCGGGAGCGGTCATGAGCGAGAAGAAGGCCTATCCGCTGCGCATCAACGCCGACGTGCTGGCGGCGGCGCAGCGCTGGGCCGACGACGAGCTGCGCAGTCTCAACGCGCAGATCGAATACGTGCTGCGCGACGCGCTGCGCAAGGCGGGCCGGCTGCCCAAGCCCGGCGACGACAAGGAACGCGGATCATGAGCAAGCGCTGGGAATACCTCACCGTCGAGGCCAAGACCAACCTGATGCTGGGCCTGAAACTGGACGAGCTGCAGGCCGACCTGAACAAGCACGGCAAGCTCGGCTGGGAACTGGTCAGCGTGCTCACGCTGCCAGGCACCAAGCCGCTGCTGATGTTCAAGCGGGAGGCCTGACATGCGCCGGCCTCGGCTCCTCGCGCCTGCACTGGCGGCGCTGCTGGCGCCGCTCACGACGCTGGCGGCGCCGCCGCAACAGACCGCCAGCGCCCTGCTGGATCGCCTGCAGGCCGGCGACCTGGCCGCGGTCGAAGCCGAGTTCACCCCGGCGATGGCCAAGGCGGTGCCACCCGACAAGCTGGCCCAGGCCTGGCGCACGCTGTCCACACAACTGGGTGCGCTGCAGCAGCGCGGCCCGGCCAGCGAACGCGAGCAGCACGGGCTGCGCGTGATCGAACAGCGCCTGCAGTTCGAGCGCGGCGCACTGCTGGCGCATGTGTCGATCGACGCGGACGGCAAGATCGCCGGCCTGCTGTTCACGCCCGCACCGCCGCCGGCGCCTCCGCCGCCCGCAGCCGACGCCGGCTTCAGCGAACAGGCGTTTGCGGTCGGTCCACTGCCGGGCACGCTTGCGCTGCCGGCGGGCAAGGGCCCGTTCCCGGCAGTGGTCTTGGTGCACGGCTCGGGCCCGCAGGACCGCGACGAGACCATCGGCCCGAACCGTCCGTTCCTCGACGTCGCCCGCGGGCTCGCCGCGCAGGGCATCGCGGTGTTGCGCTACGACAAGCGGACCTTCGCCTTGCCGGAGAGCTTTGCCGGGCGCATCAACGCGGGGTTCACCATGGACGACGAGACCACCGACGACGCCGTCGCCGCGGTGGCGGCGCTGGCGCGCACGCCCGGCATCGACCCTGCGCGGATCGTGGTGATGGGCCACAGCCAGGGCGGCATGCTCGCCGCCCGCATCGCACACCGCTCCGGCAAGACCGCCGGCATCGTGCTGTGGGCGGCGCCGGCGCGGCCGTTGCTGGACCTGCTGATCGAGCAGAACCGCTACCTGTTGAGCCAGGAACATCCGCCGTCGCCGCAGCGGCAGGCGGCGCTGGCCGAGATCGAGCGCCGCGTGGCCAAGGTCCGCGGCAGTGGCGAGGTCGCGCGCAGCGATTCGCCGTTGGACGTACCCGCCACCTACTGGCGTGCGTTCGACCAGGTCGACCCGGTCGCCGACGTCCGCGCGCTCGGGCAGCCGGTGCTGTGGCTGCAGGGCGAGCGCGATTTCCAGGTCACCGCGCCGGACTGGCAGCGGTGGCAACAGGCGCTGGCCGACGACCCGCGCGCGACCATGCACCGCTACGCGCAACTCAATCACCTGGGCATCGCCGGCACCGGCGCGCCCGGGCCGGGCGAGTACGCGACGCCAGGCCACGTCGACCCGGCCTTGATCGCCGATGTCGCCGCCTGGGTGCGCGCCCTGCCCGCCAGCCACGGCGCCGCGCCATGAGCCGGCTGCGATCCACCTCGCCCTCGCCGGCACGGCAGTATCCGGTGGCGCCGGCGCATCGGCTGGGTCTGGCGTTGTGGCTGTGGTTGCCGTTGCTGCTGGTGGCCGCGGTGATCGGCGGCTTCGCGCTGCACGCGGCGCAGCCCGGCGCGCTTTGGTGGCATTTCGGGCTGCTGGCGCTGATCGGCGTGGCCGGTACCGCCACCTTCGCGCGACAGCGTGTGCTGCTGCACGACGGTCTGGTGGAAATACGCGCGACCTTCCTGACCAAGCGCGTGCCGCTGACCACGCTGCGCCTGCAGGCCGCGCGCGTGGTCGCGCTGTCCGAGCACACCGGTTTCAAGCCGGCATTGAAGCTGTTCGGTTTCGGCTACCCCGGTTTCCACGCCGGCCACTTCCGGACCCGCGACGGGCACAAGGCGTTCTGCCTGATCACCAGCGACCGCGTGCTGGCCGTTCCCCTGCACGATGGCGGCTGGCTGCTGCTCAGCGTCGAACACCCCAGGCAGGTGCTGCAGGAGTGGCAGACGCTCGCGACGCAGGCTCCCGGCGGCGAAGAGACACGCCGCGCGGCCCGCCGCCTGGCCTGAGTCCGACACGCGTCGCCACGTCGGGCGCTGCCGCGACCGACCGCACAGGGCAACGACGTGCTGCACGCGGTGCGGCACGTTCTCGCGGTTCGCACGCGTCCAATACGTCGAGGACGCAAAGTCGGGCGTTCTGGCGTATGCGAGGCGATATGCTGGAACACCAGCCACGCTCGTCCTCGTCGCCAGCCGCGTGCGTAACGACGACGGCGACGGCTTCGCCCTCCACATGACGCCTCCAGGATCGGCCCGATGGACGACTTAGCGCCACACGAGATTCCCGCCACCGCACCGGCGCTGCCGCCGACGCTGTCCGCGCGGCTGCATGGCCTGCACTGGCACCGCAATCTCGTCGGCGAAGCCGGCGCCCAGGTCTATCGGCTCGCTGGCGCCGGCACGCCGGACCTGTACCTCAAGCGCGGCATCGGCGAGGCGCACGACGAGGTGGTGGACGAGTTCGCCCGCCTGCACTGGCTGCGCGCAATGGGCTGCGTGCCGCGCGTGCTGCATTTCGAGGCCGACGCCGCCGGCGCCTGGCTGCTGAGCGAAGCCCTGCCGGGCAAGACCGCCTACCAGTGGCTGCTGGAAGCACCCGCACAGGCCCAGCGTATCGTGCAGGCGCTGGCCGAGTTCCTGCGCGGCTTTCACGCCACGCCGATCGCCACCTGTCCGTTCGACACCAGCCACCTGCTGCGCCTGGCCATCGCGCAGCGCCGGCTGCAGGCGGGTCTGGTCGACACCGAAGACTTCGACGAGGCGCGTGCCGGCTGGTCGGCGGACGCGGTGTGGCAGGCGATGACCGCGCTGCTGCCGCTGGCCAGCGAGCGCGTGCTGTGCCACGGCGACTATTCGCTGGACAACATCCTGCTCGACGCGCCGGACCACGTCGTCGGCGTGATCGATCTCGGCCGCGCCGGGGTCGCCGATCCGTACCAGGATTTGGCGATCCTGGCCAACCGCCTGGACGAATTCGGCCCGGAGCTCGCCGGCCGCTTCTTCGCCGCGTACGGCATCGCCACGCCGGACCTCACGCGGCTGCAGTTCCACCAGTTGCTCGACGAGTTCTTCTGAACATCCTCGCCGCGCCGCGCAGTGTGCGGCGCGGCCACACGGGCGCGGCTGGACTCCCCGGCGACTGGCCGCCCGCGGTGCTTGGCTCTACCCTGTGCCGATGCGCACCGTTCCCAGCCTGCTGCTCAACACCGAGACCATCGAACTGCTGCCGGCCACGCGATTGCGCGCCCGCAGCAACGCCGACGCGCGGCAGCTCGCGCAGGCGACCTGGCTGCTGCGGCGCAAGCACGACGGGCGCTACCTGGCGACCGCGAACGCACACGGGCTGCACGCGCTGGTGCCGCGGCTGATGCACGAACCCGGCATCGAGGCGGCACTGGATCGACTCGACGCGCTGCCCGCACGCGGCGCGATAACCGCGGACGAGGCCTGGTTGCCGCTGCACGCGCTGCAGGAGCGGCTGGACCAGTTGGGCCTGGCCGCCGATGCCTACGCGCAGCGCACCGGCCTGCCGCTGCAGCCGGAACCGGCCACCCTGCACGCGGCCGGCGACGACCGCTACCGACGCCCGTTGTGGCTGAGCGCGGGCGCCGCACGCGCCTGGCACGCGCTGCGCCATGCCGCCGCGCGCGATGGCGTGGTGCTGGAGGTGATCTCCGGCTATCGCAGCCACGCCTATCAACTGGGCATCTTCGCGCGCAAGTTCGCCCGCGGGCAGACCCTGGAGCAGATCCTCGCGGTCAATGCCGCGCCGGGCTTCAGCGAGCACCACAGCGGGCACGCCCTGGACATCGGCATGCCCGACGAGCCGCCGGCCGAGGAAAGCTTCGAGCGCACGCCGGCCTTCGCCTGGCTGCGCGAACATGCCGGCGCCTTCGGCTACCGGATGAGCTATCCGCGCGACAACCCGCATGGCATCGTCTACGAACCCTGGCACTGGTGCTGGCAGGAGGCCGCTTGCGCATGACCCGTTCCGACACACGCCGGCCGCGCGCCGGCACCGCCGCCTGGCGGGCATTGGCCCTCCTGGCCCTGGCGCTGCCCACCTGCGCCGCCGCGCAATGGCACGACCGGCAGGGCCAGGCCTTGCCCGACAGCGCCGAGCGCGGGCACGACAAGGCCTTCGCTGCCGCGCTGCAGATCGCCGACGACGCCGACTTCGCCGCGTTCGCACAGGAGTGGGGGCAGACCGACGCCGCGCACGCGCCGCAGTTGCGTACGATCGCGCGCGTGCAGCGCGGCCAGTTGCTGCGCGTGGCGCTGCTGTACTCCGGCTGCGCGCCCAGCCCCAACAACGACGGCGCCTGCGATGCGCAGATGAGCCTGCGCGTGCTCGGCCCCGATGGCAGCACGACCCTGCAGGATCCGATGCGACCACTGGGCATGGGTGGCCCACCGGCCGCCGCCGGCCTGCTGGAACTGGCGCCGCTGTCGGTGCAACTGCGCTTCGAGGACAGCGACCCGCTCGGCACCTACACCGTGCAGGTCACGGTCAACGACCCCAGCCAGGACGCGTGGGTGCGGTTGAAGACGCAGGTGGAACTGGTCGGCGACCGCTGAGCGCGGCGCGCGGCCCAACCCACGAGCCGCCCAGCGCGGACAAGACCGCTAGCGCGCGTGTAGCGCCCACACCCTGAGTCGCCGCGGCGACGGCATCGCGCCGCACCGCTGCAGCTTCGCTCCTGCACGGTTTTCAAGCACGCCTTTGCGCACTTACCGCTGCTGCGCTTGGCATGCTTCGCCCCTGTGCCGAAGTGACTCCGGCTCAGCGCCGCAGCGCATCCACCGCCCACAGCAGCCAGCCCAGCATCAGCGTGGTGCCGCCGATCGGCGCCAGCCGGGTCGGCCACTGCGCCAGCGCGTTGCCGGCCAGGCTGCCGGAGAACAGCACGGTGCCGAGCAGCAGCAGGCACAGCGCACTGCGGGCGAGCAGGCGTTCGCTGCGGCGGCCCAGCGCCGCCAGCGCCACGCCGTGGCCGAAGGCATACAGCGCCGCGGTCTGCAGGTGCGATTGCGCCAGGGGCTCGGCAACGCCGTGCGAGGCATAGGCGGACAGGCCGATGGCCACGGCCGCAAGCAGCGCGCCGGCGCTGCACAGCCAGAACGGCCCGCGCGTACGGCGATCGAACGTCAGCATGTGCGTTCCCTCCGGGAGCGCGGCAGCGTTTGCCGCCCCCCATAAACAGAACGCGCCGCAAGATGCGGCGCGTTCCGGTTCACTCGTCCACCAGGGCAGGACTTACTTGATCGCCCAGTAGATGTCGTAGGTGCCTTCCGGCGTGAACGCCTTGTCCACTCCGCCCTTCCAGGCTTCGTACGGACGGTCGGTCACGTCGTAGCCGCTGGTCGCGGCCCAGGCACGCAGCGCATTGCGCGCCGCATCCAGGCCCGCCATGTGGCCGGTGTAGCTGGCGAAGGCGGAACGGTGCGCTTCGGTGCGCAGGTAGGTCACCGGGGCGCCCTGCGGGATGGTCACCTTCAGCGGCTCGCCAGAGGCGGCAACCGGGGTGGCATCGACCGGCGCGGCAGCCGCGTCGTCCTTCTTGTCGTCCTTCTTCTCATCCTTCTTGGCGTCGTCCTTCGGCGCGCCACCGGCACGCTTGCGCACCGGCTGGGCGACGTCGAACGCGTACTTGTCCGAACCGAAGTCGGTGGTGACGATACGCACCGGACCGGCCGCTTCCAGGCCGTTGGCGTCCATCACCCGCTTGATCCACTCCTGGTTGTCCTTGATGGACTTCTTGATGGAGTCGTTGTCGCGGTCGATGTTGCCGGCGTTGACCACCAGCAGGTCCTCGGCCGGGACGTCGACGACCTTCAGGTCCTTCAACGGGGTGTCGTCGGAGCGGTAGTCCACGTTCGGCACGGTGGCCAGCACGTTGCTCAGGCGCGACAGGCCCAGCTTGATGTCGTCGCCGACATGGCGGCTGACGTACAGGCCGGCGTAACGACCCAGCAGGTCCCAACCGTACTTGACGGTGTAGTCCTGGGTGATCTTCACGTTGCGGCCGTTCTTGCCGGTCGGCTCGAGCTTGAAGCTGGTGGTCTTGTCCTTGCCCTTGGTCTCGTCCTCGATGGCGATGACCACGTCCTTGTTCTTCTCGGTCGAGGTGATGGTCCAGCTACCCTTGCCGATGTAGCCCTCCTTGGAGCTGTAGTCCAGGCGCGCGCCGACGCCGGATTCCGGGCCGGAGAGCTTCAGCTCGATGCGCGGGTCGCGCAGCACCAGAGGATTCCAGTCCTTGAACCGACGCAGGCTGTTGACCGTGTCATAGACGATGGTCATGCGCCGATTGGTCTCGACGCTTTCGGACATGTGACGCTCCGAGGGCAGCACCACGCCGACAATGACGAACAGGCCAGCCACGATCCCCAGGGCGATCAGGAACTCGATAATACGGGTCATTCAGGAGGTCTCCGGGGCCGATCCCACGGCCGGGTTGATGAAGCGAAGCGCCCATCCTAGCAGGCTTCGCTGTCCGTGGTCAGCACATCACGGAATGCCGCTTCGCCCTGCGCGGCAACGGCCTCGCGCGATGCCGGCAATCGCCGTGCATGCGGCACTGAGGGCGACCAGACCATTGTCCTGGCAGTGGCATCGGACAGACATGCGTGCCCGGCCATGGACTGCATCGAAGCGAGCAACGGCGGCGCCCCAAGGCCTGCAGGCGTGACGCATGCAGGCCGGACTCGGGCCAGACCACTGCCCCGAGCGGCACAGGCGCGGCCGCCACGTACCGGCACGCTTCCCCAGCGCCCGGTCACGCTGGACCGGCCCGGCGTGCGCGATATCCGCCTTCGCGGGCCGCCCTCCTGTCGTGTTCAGACCGACTGCAGCGCGCGGCCGAACCAAACGCGACGCCAGGCTGGGCCGCCCCCCGCCCCGTCAGACCAGTTGCAGCTCGAACGCCTTCAGCACCGCCCGCGTGCGGTCGCGCACGCCGAGCTTGGACAGGATGTTGGAGACGTGGTTCTTGATCGTGCCCTCGGCCACGCCCAGCGAATTGGCGATCTCCTTGTTGGAGAAGCCGCTGGCCATCAGCCGCAGGATCTCGGTCTCGCGGTCGGTCAGCGGGTCGGGCCGGTCCAGGCTGACGAAGTCGTTGCGCATGTGCTCCAGGCCCGACAGCAGGCGCTGGGTCACCGCCGGCTGCACCAGCGAGCCGCCGGCGGCCACGGTGCGGATCGCGCCGACCAGTTGCTCCAGCGACACGTCCTTGAGCAGATAGCCCTTGGCCCCGGCCTTGAGCCCGGCCAGCACCAGTTGGTCGTCGTCGAAGGTGGTCAGGATGATGGTCGGCGGCAGCGCCGCGGCGCGCGACAGCGTCTGCAGCGCCTCCAGCCCGGACATCGACGGCATGCGCATGTCCATCAGCACCACGTCGGGGAGCACCTGCGGGATCAGCTCCACCGCCTGGCGGCCATCGTTGGCCTCGGCCACCACCTCGATGCCGCCGTCCAGCGCCAGCAGCGAGCGGATGCCCTGCCGCACCAGGGTTTGATCGTCGACCAGGCAGACACGGATCATCACAACACTCCTTGGGGAACGGCGGGCGGCAGCAGGGTGGCGGCGCCGGGAACGACGGCGCGCAGGCGGAAGCCGGCGCCGGGGGCGGCGGCCACGTCCAGGCTGCCGCCATACTGACTCAGGCGCTCGCGCATGCCGCGCAGGCCGTTGCCGGGGGCCAGGGTCTCGCAACCGCGGCCGTCGTCGCGCGCCTGGATCACCACCTGCGGACCGTCGCGGCGCACCTCGATCCACAGATTGTCGGCCTGGGCGTGGCGCACCGCGTTGGTGATGATCTCCTGGGTGCAGCGCAGCAACACGTGCGCACGCTCGGGATCCTCCACGGTCAGCGGCTCCTCCACCTGCAGGTGGATCTGCAGCGACGGCACCCGCTCGGCCAACGGCCGCAGCGCCGCCGCCAGGTCGATCGCACCGCTGTCGCGCAGTTGGCTCACCGCCTCGCGCACGTCGGTCAGCAGCAGCTTGGCCAGGGTATGCGCCTGCTGCACGTGCTCCTGGGCGCGACCCTCGGTGATGTGGCCGGCCACTTCCAGGTTCAGGCTCAGCGCGGTCAGGTGGTGGCCGAGCAGGTCGTGCAGTTCGCGCGAGATGCGGGTGCGCTCGTTGACCCGGGCGCTCTCGGCCAGCAGCGCGCGGGTGGCGCGCAGCTCGGCGTTGAGCTGGCGCTGCTCCTCCCGCGCCTGGGTCTGCTGCCGCGCGACCAGGCTGGTGACGAAGATGAACATGGAGAAGCCGCCGTACAGCAACGACTGCATCAGCGCCTCGAACGGCGGGAAGCCGATGGTCAGGTACACCGGCAGCACCGCCAGCTGGCTCAGCAGCAGCCAGGCCACGCCGGCGCGCACCGGCAGCAGCCAGGGGATCACCCCGGCCGCCACCATCATCAGGATGCTGCCCAGGCCGGAGCGGTGCAGGTAGCCGACCGCCAGCGCGCAGATGGTCAGCAGCACCAGCATGCCGCGGTCGTACCAGCGCACGCCGTCGCCGCTGTGCAGGCGCCGGGTCAGCAGGAAATAGACCACGCCGAAGCCCAGGTAGCTGGTCAGCAGCAGCCACACCTCGCCGCTGGGCATCCGTCCCGATTCCTCGACCGGTTCCCAGTACAGGTACAGCAACGGCATGCAGATGACCGCCCAGGTGAACAGGCCGGCATAGCGCAGAACGCGGGTGTGGCTGAGATATCCCAACATGCAGCCATCTTAGGATGAACGGCGCGCATTGCACTCCCACGGAAGTCATGCCGCCGCGGCTCGCCGGCCCGGGTCGCGCGTGCGATAATCCGGCCCGGCGGCCCGCACGGGGCCGCGCGCGCATCAGCAATGGAGTCTCAATGTCGATCGTCATCCGCGACGTGCGCGAGCACGAGCTCGATTCGGTCCTGGCCCTGAACAACAACGCCGGACTGGCGATCCTGCCGCTGGATTCGGCCAAGCTGCACCGCTTCTACGAAACCGCAGAGTACTTCCGCGTCGCCGAGCGCGACGGCAACCTGGCCGGCTTCCTGGTCGGGTTCGGTAGCGACAGCGCCCACGACAGCAGCAATTTCGCCTGGTTTCGCGAGCGCTACCCGCAGTTTTTCTATATCGACCGCATCGTGGTGGCCAGCCGCCGCCGCGGTGGTGGCGTCGGCCGGGCGTTCTATGCCGACGTGCAGAGCTACGCCGAGTTGCGCTACCCGCAACTGGCGTGCGAGGTTTTTCTGGATCACGGTGCCGATGCGGCGCTGCTGTTCCATGGCAGCTTCGGCTTCCGCGAAGTGGGCCAGAACACGATGAACGAAGTGGAGGTGCGTGCGAGCATGCTGTTGAAGGATCTGTGCAGTTACGCGTGGGTGCGCGAAACCTACGGCGACACCCTGCCCGACCTGCCCTGGGCCGGCCACGCCCATCGTCTGCAGCGGGCGCAGCGCCCGACCGGGACCTGAGCGTGTCGTCGGTGAATCTGGATTTCGAGCAGGCCGGCGAACTGAAGATCGGTCAGGTCGGCATCGCCAACCTGCGCGTGCGCACGCTGGACGTGGCGCGGCTGAGCCAGGAGATGCGCGAGCGGGTACAACGTGCGCCCAAGCTGTTCGGCCGTGCCGCGGTGATCATCGATTTCGGCGGCCTGGCGCAGACCCCGGACACGGCCACCGCGCAGGCGCTGCTGGACGGCCTGCGCGACGCCGGTGTACTGCCGGTGGCGCTGGCCTACGGCACCCGCGAGATCGAGGAGCTGTCGGTGGCGCTGGGCCTGCCGCTGCTGGCCAAGTTCCGCGCGCAGTACGAGCGGTTCGATGGCGGCGCGCCCGCTGCGGCGCCGGCTCCGGTCTCGCCGCCGCCCCCGCCTCCGCCGCCACCCGCTCCCACGGCACGGCCGCAACCCGGGCGCATGCAGAAGAGTGCGGTGCGCTCCGGGCAACAGCTGTATGCGGAGAATTGCGACCTGACCGTGGTGGCCACCGTCGGCGCCGGCGCCGAGGTGATCTCCGACGGCAGCATCCACATCTACGGCAGCCTGCGCGGCCGCGCCCTGGCCGGCGCGCAGGGCAACACCGAGGCGCGGATCTTCTGCCGCGACTTCCACGCCGAACTGGTCGCCATTGCCGGCCACTACAAGGTGCTGGACGATATTCCCAAGGAACTGCGTGGCAAGGCCGTCCAGGTCTGGCTGGAGCAGGACCAGATCATGATCGCCGCGCAAGACTGACGCGGCCCAACCACGAACGTATCAGGAGATAGTCCTTTGGCTGAAATTATCGTTGTCACCTCCGGCAAGGGCGGCGTCGGCAAGACCACCACCAGCGCGAGCCTGGCCTGCGGGTTGGCGCGACGCGGCAAGAAGGTCGCGGTGATCGACTTCGACGTGGGCCTGCGCAACCTCGACCTGATCATGGGCTGCGAGCGCCGCGTGGTGTACGACTTCGTCAACGTGGTGCACAACGAAGCCACGCTGAAGCAGGCGCTGATCAAGGACAAGCGCTTCGACAACCTGTTCGTGCTGGCCGCCTCGCAGACCCGCGACAAGGACGCGCTGACCCAGGAAGGCGTGGAGAAGGTGCTCAAGGACCTGGCCGCCGACGGCTTCGACTACATCGTCTGCGATTCGCCGGCCGGCATCGAGAAGGGCGCGTTCCTGGCGATGTACTTCGCCGACCGCGCGGTGGTGGTGGTCAATCCGGAAGTGTCCTCGGTGCGCGACTCCGACCGCATCCTCGGCCTGCTCGACTCCAAGACCCACAAGGCCGAGAACGGCAAGAGCCTGCCCGCGTTCCTGCTGCTGACCCGCTACAGCCCGGCGCGCGTGGAAACCGGCGAGATGCTCAGCATCACCGACGTGGAGGAGGTGCTCGGCCTGAAGGCGATCGGCGTGATCCCCGAATCCGGCGACGTGCTCAACGCCTCCAACAAGGGCGAGCCGGTGATCCTGGACGGCGAATCCCCGGCCGGCCAGGCCTACGATGACGCCGTGGCGCGCATTCTCGGCGAGGAACGTCCGATGCGTTTCATCTCCGTGGAGAAGAAGGGCTTCTTCACCAAGTTGTTCGGAGGGTGAGCATGGGACTATTCGATTTCCTCAAGACCAAGAAGAACACCGCCGAAACCGCGAAGAACCGCCTGCAGATCATCATCGCGCAGGAGCGCAACCACCGCGGCGGCCCGGACTACCTGCCGCTGCTGCAGCGCGAGCTGCTGGAAGTGATCAAGAAGTACGTCAACATCGACGCCGACGCGGTCAAGGTGGACCTGGTCAAGGACGGCGAGCACGACGTGCTCGACATCTCCGTGGCCCTGCCGGAAGGCCCGACGCCCTGAGGCCGTGCGTCGGCCGCGGCAGGCGCCGCGGCTGACGCACCGGTCGCGCCGGCGCGGTGCCCGCCGTGATCGGGCGCGCCCGCCGCGCCCTTTCCGTCCCAACGAAGTCCACCCGATGCAGACCGATACCGCCCCTGCCGCTGACGCCGCCCAGGTGCTGACCGTGGGCGCGATCGGCCTGGACGCGCCGCGCGCGCTGCTGGCCGGCTACGGGCTGGCCCTGCACCGCGTCGCCGACGGCGCCGCCATTCCCGGCAGCTACTGGGGCGAGCCGGAAGCCGGGGTGATCGCCAGCGACGTCTACGTGCGCGACGACACGCCGGTGCATTCGCTGCTGCACGAGGCCTGCCACCTGATCGTGCTGCCGCCGCAGCGGCGCGCGCAGGTGCATACCGACGCCACCGACTCGGTGGAAGAGGAAGACGCCACCTGCTACCTGCAGATCGTGCTGGCCGACGCCCTGCCCGGCGTGGGCCGCGCGCGGCTGATGGCGGACATGGACGCCTGGGGCTACACCTACCGACTGGGCTCCACCCGCGCCTGGTTCGAACAGGACGCCGACGACGCGCGCGCCTGGCTGGCGCAACGCGGGCTGCTGCCGGCGCAGGCTTAGTCACCATTCCGGGCAGGCCGCGTTGGCCCTCCAAGGCCGTCAGGTTTGCGTCGCGTGGCGCGACGATGATGGCCTTGCCGCGCCAACCCAAAAGGCCGCCCCTTTGCGCACGCTTGGGATTTGGTGACAGGCGCTAGCCCGTCACTCCGGCGCAGACGACGGCGGCGACATCCCGGAGCGCTTCAGCGCGCTGCTCAAATCCAGGGTCGCGCGGGTGCCGCTGCCGGCCGGCGAATCCAGGTGCAGCGCCCAGCCCAGGTGCTCGCACAGCCGCGCGATCAGGTCCAGGCCGATGCCGCTGCCCTCGCGGCTGCCGCCGCCGCGCGCCATGCGCATGTAGATCGCGCTGATCTCTTCCGGGCTCATGCCGTGGCCTGGGTCGTCGATGCAGACCACGCCCGGCGCCGGCATGGTGATCTCGATCCGGCCCTTGTCGCTGTTCTCGATGGCGTTGCGCAGCAGGTTGCCGATCGCCACCTGCACGATCGCCAGCGGGGTGAGCACCTCGCACGGCGGCAGCGGTGCCAGCACCAGTTCCAGGCGCTTGTCCGCGCACAGGTGACGATGGTCCTCGACGATCTCCGGCAGCAGCTGGTCCAGCCGCACCAGGTCGTTGCCGCGCGCCAGCCGCGCCGGGTCCTTGGCCAGCACCAGCAGCAGCGAGATCAACTGGCCGACGCCGCTGGCGGTACGGCGGATGCGCAGCAACTGGTTGCGCACGCTGGGCGGCACGTCGTGCTGCTCCAGCGCCAACTCGGCGGCGCCGCCGATCACCGCCACCGGCGTGCGCAGTTCGTGGCTGGTGCTGTCGATGAAGGCGCGCTCGCGCTCCACGAACAGGTCGTTGCGCGCCAGGTAATCGTTCAACGCCTCGGCGATCACCACCTGCTCGGCGCTGGCGCGCGGATGCACCTCGATGCGCTGCCCAGGCCGGTCCGGGCGCAGGCTGCCGATGCGCTGGGCCATGTCGGTCAGCGGCTGCACCACCCGGCCCATGCCCCAGGCCACCAGCGCGCCGAGCAGCAGCACCGCCACCGCGTTGGACACCAACATCCACAGCGCCAGGTTGTCCTCGTGGTCGTGCAGTTCGGTGATGTCCAGCGTCAGCGCCAGGCGGCGGCCGCGCACGTCCTGCACCAGCACCACCTTCTCGCTGCCTTCCAGCTGTACTTCGTCGTGCAGGCCGGGGCCCAGTGCCGCCACTGCCGGCGGCAGCGGCGCCCCGCCCTCGTCGCCGTACAGGCTCACCGTGCGGGTGTCGATCCAGCGGTAGTCCGGATCGGCCGCGCTGCGCGCCAGGAAGTGGTCCAGTTCGGAAGTCAGCAGCGAACGCCAGGTGAGCTGCTCGGCCTGGTCGTTGACGATGTAGCCATGCACGAACACCGCCAGCGACAGCAGCGCCGCGTAGCCCACCAGCCACAGGGTCAGCCGCTGCCGCAGGCCGGCCCTAGTCGGCATGCTCGCCCTCGTGGGGGCCGACCACCGCCAGGCGGTAGCCGATGCGTGGCAGGGTGTGGATCAGCTTGGCCGCGAACGGACCGTCGACGCTGCGGCGCAGGTCGTAGATGTGCGAACGCAGCATGTCGCCGTCCGGCGGCTCGTCGCCCCACAGCGCCTGCTCCAGGCGGTCGCGGGTGACCGCGGCCGGGCTGGCCTGCATCAGCACCTCCAGCAGCTTGCGGCAGGCCGGGTACAGATGCAGGGCACGCCCGCCGCGGGTCACTTCCAGCGTGGACAGGTCCATCTGCAGGTCGCCCACGCGCAGCAGCTTGCTGCGGCCGCGGCCGCTGGCGCGCACCAGCAACGCCTCCAGCCGCACTTCCAGCTCCGGCAGCGCGAACGGCTTGGTCAGGTAATCGTCGGCGCCGGCGCGGAAGCCGGCGATCTTGTCCGGCAGTTCGTCGCGCGCGGTCAGCATGATCACCGGCACGTCGGCATGGTGCTCCTCGCGCAGCGCGCGCAGCACCTGCTGCCCGTCCAGCCGCGGCAGCATCCAGTCCAGGATCAGCGCGTCGTAGCGCTGGGTGGTGGCCAGGTGCAGCCCGGTGACGCCGTCCGGCGCCGCGTCCAGCGTGTGGCCGCGCACCTCGAAATAGTCGAACAGGTTGGCGACCAGGTTCCGGTTGTCTTCTATGACCAGCAGCCGCATGGGGGCGCTCGAATTCGGGGGACGGACCCGCCCATGCTAGCGGAAGCATGTCGGAACGCCGTCAGAACGGCGTCGCGTCTTGATCGAATCTCAATAAAACCTGGAAAGGATCCCAACACGGGGACGTCAGGCTGCCCTCCCCGCACACCGCCGCAGAGGCCCGACCGCGCCGTTTCCCCGCCACGTTCCCATGTCGCCGAGGCCGGTGGCCCGGCGCTTGCATGACGGCGACGGTGCGCAAGCTTTGCTGAAGCCTGGCCCTCTCATCCCGCAGTTCCGACAGCTATCCGACACCTGCAACCCGACCATGCCCCCACTTTCCCGCCGTCCCTGGCCGCCTTCGTCGACCATGCTCAGTACGCCCCTGCGATTGTCCGCTGCGGCGGCGCCCTACAGCGGCGCACGCCGGCACTTCTATCTCTCCCATCTGTGGGTGCCGCTGGCCCTGGTGCTGCTGGCCAGCACCGTGCTGATGGGCCTGGGCGGCGATTTCTGGATCGCCGACCTGCTGTACCGCTGGGAAGGCGGGCAGTGGGCGCTGAAGGATGCGGCGCTGACCCGTAGCCTGATCCACCACGACGGCAAGCTGCTGAGCGCCGCGGCCTGGGCGGTGACCGCGGGCCTGGCGGTGTGGGCCTGGCGCCGTCCCGATGGACGCCGCTACCGGCAGCCGCTGTTGTACCTGCTGCTGGCGGTGGCGCTGAGCACCGGCGTGGTGTCGCTGCTGAAGTCGGTGACCGACATGGACTGCCCCTGGGACCTGCTCCGCTACGGCGGCAATCGGATCTTCGTGGGCCTGTTCGAGACCCGCCCGGTGGGCATGCCGCGCGGGGTATGCTTCCCCGCCGGTCATTCCAGTGCCGGCTATGCCTGGGTGGGGCTGTACTTCGTTGCGCTGGCGCTCAAGCCGGCCTGGCGCTGGCTAGCGCTGGCGATCGGCCTCGGGGGAGGCCTGCTGTTCGGTCTCGGCCAACAGCTGCGCGGCGCGCATTTCATGTCGCACGACCTGTGGACGCTGGCCCTGTGCTGGGGCGTGGCACTGGGCCTGTACCGGGCGATGCTGTGGCCGGGCGCGATGCCGCAGGCCGACCGACGCCTTTCCACCACCAACGATGCCGCCGCATGAGCCGTTCCGCCGCCCCGCCCTCGCCGTCCACCCTGTCCCGCGCCCGCTGGTGGGCCTGGCGTCCGCAGTTGAGCAACGAGATGCTGGCGCTGGCGGCCAGCGCGTTCTTCGCCCTGGCCTGCAACGGCATGTTCTGGCGCAGCGCGATGAGCGGCCATGCCGGCGACATCAAGCTGGCGCTGTCGCTGTTCCTGCTGCTGCTGTCGGTGCACGGCCTGCTGCTAGGCCTGTTGCTGTGGCGCGGCATCGCCAAGCCGGTGCTGACGGTGCTGCTGATCACCACCGCGTTCGCCGCGCACTACATGAACAGCTACAGCGTCTACCTGGACGCGGACATGCTGCGCAACGTGCTGGCCACCGACCACAAGGAATCGCGCGAACTGATGACCACGGCGCTGATCGCGCCACTGCTGTTCTACGCGGTGCTGCCGATCCTGGTGCTGTGGCGGGTGCGGCTGATCCGGCGTTCGCCGCTGAAGGCGCTGGCGATCCGCCTCGGCTTCCTGGTCGGCATGCTGGCGCTGGGCGGCGTCGCCGCGATGCTGTCGTTCCAGGACCTGTCGGCGATGATGCGCAACCATCGCGAGATCCGCTACCTGGCCACGCCGATCAACTACCTGGTCGCGCTGCGGCAGAACTTCAAGTCCGACAGCCCCACGCGCAAGGCGCCGAAGCTGCCGCTGGAACATGACGCCAAGGCCACCGCGCGCGCGCCGGGCAGCAAGCCGCGGCTGCTGGTGGTGGTGCTGGGCGAGACCGCCCGCGCGCAGAACTGGGGCCTCAACGGCTACGCGCGGCAAACCACGCCGGAGCTGGCCAAGCGCGACGTGATCAACTTCCCCGACATGCACTCCTGCGGCACCAGCACCGAGGTCTCGGTACCGTGCATGTTCTCGCCGTTCGGCCGCCACGACTACAACGAGAGCAACATCCGCAAGCACCAGTCGCTGCTGCACGTGCTCGAGCACGCCGGCATCGCCACGCTGTGGCGCGACAACCAGTCCGGCTGCAAGGGCGTGTGCGACGGCCTGCAGATCCAGCACCTGGACGATGCCAAGGATCCGCAACTGTGCAAGGACGGGCGCTGCATGGACGAGATCCTGCTGCAGGACCTGGCCGCGCAGGTGCGCGCCAAGCCCGGCGACCGCGTGGTGGTGCTGCACCAGCTCGGCAGCCACGGGCCCAGCTATTTCGAGCGCTACCCGGCCGGGTTCCGCCGCTTCACCCCGACCTGCGACACCGCCGACCTGGGCAACTGCAGCCGCGAGCTGATCACCAACGCCTACGACAACTCGCTGCTGTACACCGACCACCTGCTGGCGCGCACCATCGACACGCTGCAGGCGATGCCCGACTACGACACGGCGATGATCTACCTCTCCGACCACGGCGAGTCGCTGGGCGAGAAGGGCCTGTACCTGCACGGCGTGCCCTACGCGATCGCGCCGCAGGAGCAGACCCACGTGCCGATGGTGATGTGGTTCTCGCCGGGCTTCGCCAGCGCGCGCGGCCTGGACCTGGCCTGCCTGCAGGCGCGCTCGCGCAAGTACGCCGACCAGGACAACCTGTTCCCGTCGGTGCTGGGCCTGATGCAGGTCAAGACCGGCGTCTACGACCACGCGCGCGACCTGTTCGCGCAATGCGCCAAGCCGCAGTGACTGCCCGCTCACGGGCGGTCATGGTCTGACGGGACACGGCGGCGCGGCCAAGAGCGCGCCGCCCGAACTTGCGGCGTTGCGGGCGGGCCACTAGCCTTCCGGGCAATCGCCCTGCAAGGATTCGCCGTGAACCACCGCTCTCCGCTGCTCGCGCTGTGTCTCGGCGCGAGCCTGCTGATGCTGTCCGCCTGCCGCAAGGAACCCGCGGCCGAGACCGCCGCCCCCGCCACGACCCAGGCCGAGGGCGAGAGCGCCGACCAGTTCGTCGCCCGCATCAACGAGGAGTACCGCGCGCTGCTGCCGGAACTCACCGCAGCGCAGTGGCTGTCGGCCACCTACATCAACGGCGACAGCGAGCGGCTGGCGGCCAAGGCCAACGCGCGCTGGCTGACCACGCTCAACGGCTGGATCGCGCAGGCACGGCGCTACGACGGCAAGCCGATGTCGGCCGACAGCGCCCGCGCACTGCGCCTGCTGCAGCAGATGACCGCGATGCCGGCGCCGCGCGATCCGGCGCGGCTGGCCGAGCTGGCCGCACTGGCGACGAAGATGGAAGGCGCTTACGGTGCCGCCTCCTACTGCACCGGCGAGGGCGATGCGCGCCGCTGCCGGCAGTTGGGCGAACTGGAAGACGTGCTGCGTCGCAGCCGCGACTACGACCAGCAACTGGATGCCTGGCAAGGCTGGCACGCCGCCGTGCAGCCGATGCGCAAGGACTACCAGCGCTTCGTCGAGCTGGTCAACGAAGGCGCGCGCGACATGGGCTACGCCGACACCGGCGCGCTGTGGCGCAGCGGCTACGACATGCCGCCGGCTCAGCTCGCCGCCGAGACCGACCGGCTCTGGACCCAGGTCAAGCCGCTGTACGAACAGCTGCACTGCTACGCGCGCGGCAAGCTCGACGCCGAATACGGCAAGGACAAGGGCGAACTCGCCGGCGGCCTGCTGCCGGCGCACCTGCTCGGCAACATGTGGCAGCAGGACTGGAGCAACCTGTGGGACCTGCTGCAGCCCTATCCCGGCGCCGGCAGCCTGGACATCACCGACGCGCTGGAGCGGCAGTACCAGGGCAATTTGAGCGCGGCACTGGCGCGGCGCAACGGCGACACCTCGGCGGAGGCGCGATTCATGGCCCAGCGCGAGGCGCAGTTGCTCAGCGCGCAGCAGATGACCGAGCGCGCGCAGGATTTCTACACCTCGCTGGCGATGCCCAAGCTGCCCGACAGCTACTGGACGCGCAGCCAGTTCATCAAGCCGCTGGACCGCGACGTGGTCTGCCATGCCAGCGCCTGGGACATGGACATGGCCGGCGACGTGCGCACCAAGATGTGCGTCAAGCCGAACGAAGAGGACTTCACCACCATCTACCACGAACTCGGCCACCTCTATTACGACCTGGCCTACAACCCGCTGCCGCCGCTGTTCCAGGGCGGCGCCAACGACGGCTTCCACGAAGCCATCGGCGACACCGTGGTGCTGGCGATGACCCCGCAGTACCTGCATTCGATCGGCCTGGTCGACGCGCCGCAGGTCGGCCGCGAAGCGCTGATCAACGCACAGATGCGCATGGCCCTGAGCAAGGTCGCGTTCCTGCCGTTCGGGCTGATGATCGACCGCTGGCGCTGGGGCGTGTTCGACGGCTCGATCGCCCCGGACCGCTACAACCAGGCCTGGTGGGAGCTGAAGGCCAAGTACCAGGGCGTGGCGCCGGCGACACCGCGCGGCGAGGACTTCTTCGACCCTGGCGCCAAATACCACGTGCCGGCCAACACGCCGTACACGCGTTACTTCCTCTCGCATATCCTGCAGTTCCAGTTCTACAAGAGCCTGTGCGACGCCGCCGGCTACAAGGGCCCGCTGTACGAGTGCACCTTCTACGGCAACAAGGAAGCCGGGCAGAAGTTCTGGTCGATGCTGCAGCGTGGCGGCAGCCAGCCATGGCAGGCCACGCTCAAGGAACTGACCGGCAGCGAACGCATCGACGCCGGCCCGCTGCTGGAATACTTCGCGCCGATGCAGGAGTGGCTCAAGCAGCAGAATCAGGGGCGGATGTGCGGGTGGGAAGCGTCGGCGCAGAGGCCGACACAAACCACCGCCCCCGCTTCTCCCACGCCTGCTTCTCCCACGCCCGCCCCGACGACGCCAGCACCTCGGCGCTGAGCACTGCCAGCGCAGGCGCCGCCATCAGCTCAGTCGTCGGCCAGCCGCGCCCAGCGCTCGTGGTCGCGCCATATCCCGCCGATGCGCAGGTAGCGCGGCGAATAGCCCTCGTGGCGGAAGCCGGCGCGCTTGGCCAGGGCCAGCGAGCGGGCATTGTCCGGCTGGATGTTGGCCTCCACCCGGTGCAGCCCCAGCTCGCCGAACGCGTAGGCCACGCACAGGCGCAGCGCATGCGTCATCAGTCCGCGGCCTTCGCAGCCGGCCATGGCGTGGTAGCCGAGATAGGCGCTCTGGAAGCAGCCGCCCATCACCTGGCTGAAGGTGAACAGGCCGGCGAGCGCGCCGCTGCTGCGTTCGCGCGCCAGCAGCGCGATGTTGCTGCCGTCCAGGGTCTGCGCGTACCAGGCCTCGAAGCCGGGCACGTCGGTGAACGGATAGCTCCACGGGTGATGCAGGGCGACGCTGGCGCGGTGCGCCTGGACCAGCGCGATGCCGTCACGGCGCCGCACCCGCGCCAGCGACACGGCCTCCTGCGCAGCCTGGCCGGCACTCTGGCCCATGGGCTCAGGCCGGGGCCGCCGCGCCGCCGTCGTCGCGGCCCATGACCTGGGCGTGCCGCGACTTGAACTCGTCGAAACTCAGGCCCTGCGCCTGCGCATCGGCCTGCGCGGCGTCCTTCAGCGCGTCCGAGTACATCAGCCGCACCGGCGTGCCGGCACGCTCGTGCAATTCTGCCGCCTGCATGATCAGCGACAGCACCTGCGCGGCGCTCTCGCTCTGCCCGGCGATGCGCCCGTCCATGCCCAGCACCCACTCGCCGTCGCGGCGCACGATGCCGGCCAGCAGCGTGCGCTGCTGGTCGCGCAGCTCCGCGTGCGGTTCGATGGGCGCGGCCGGCGCGGCGCCCTCGGCGCGGTGGCGCAGGCGCTCGGCCAGCTTCTTGCGCAGATCGCGGCGCTGCTTGGACTCGATGGACATGCGGTTTCCTCAGCGATGACCCGACGACGATAGCCCAACTGCGGCCATGCTCACAGCGGGTCGGCCGGTTCGAGGCGCGGTACCTGCGCATCCGGCCGCGGCAGGCGCTTGCCGCTGCGCCGCTCCCAGCGCCAGAAGCCCCAGCCGAGCAGGAAGAACGCGCCCGAGCCCAGCGCCAGGTGCAGGGCGTGGCCGCTGAGCAGCGGCGACAGCACGCCGGCCACCAGCACGGTCACCATCAACTGGGTGAAGGCCTGCAGCGACGAGGCCAGCCCGCGCTGGCGCGGATACATGTCCAGCACCGCCAGCGCCAGGATCGGGAAGATCAGCGCGGTGCCCAGGCCCGCGAAGAAGATCGGCAGCACCGCCCACGGCAGCGCGATGGCCGGCGCCAGTGCGGTGTAGGCGATGTTGCCGATCATCGACACGCCGCAGCAGACGAAGCCGAAGCGCACTTGGCGCATCGGCCCCAACCGCCCGGCCATGCGCCCGGACAGGAACGCGCCCAGGGTCATGCCGCCGATGGTGGGGATGAACAGCCAGGCGAAATCGCGCTCGGTCTTGCCCAGCAGCTCGATCATGAACACCGGCGCCGAGGCGATGTACAGGAACACCCCGCCGAAATTGAACGCACCGGCCGCGGCCAGGCGCTGGAAGCGCGGATTCAGCGCGATGCCGATGTAGTCGCGCAGCAGCGTGCGCGGCGCCAGCGGCGTGCGCGCCTGCGGCGGATGCGTCTCCGGCATCCAGCGCAGGGTGGCGACCAGCAGCAGCGAGGAGAAGCCGACCAGGAACCAGAAGATCGTCGGCCAGCCGCGGCCGCTGCCCAGGATCCAGCCGCCGATGATCGGCGCGATCGCCGGGGCGATGCCGAAGATCATCGACACCTGGCTCATCAGCCGCTGCGCGTCGTCGCCGTGGAACAGATCGCGGATCACCGCGCGGCCAACGATCATGCCGACGCCGGCCGAGACGCCCTGCAGCGCGCGGAACGTCAGCAGCGTCGGCAGGTCGCGCGACAGCGCGCAGCCGGCCGAGGCGAGGATGAACACGATCAGGCCGGCGACGATCACCCGCCGCCGCCCCAACGCGTCGGACAACGGTCCGTGCGCCAGGCCCATCACCGCATAGGCGAACAGGTACACGCTCACCGTCTGCTGGATCGCCACCGGATCGGCGTGCAGGCGCTGCGCCAGCTGCGGGAACGCCGGGAAGATGGTGTCGATGGAGAACGGGCCGAACATCGCCAGCCCGGCCAGCAACAGGGCCATGCGGCGCGTGGACACGGACGGGAGCGTCATGGGGACATCATCCTGAGAGCCGGCCGCGGCGGCCACAGGGCGGGCGCACACGCGACAGCGCCGTCCGGCATGGACGGGCGCGAGAAAAGGGAGTGCGGCCATGATACGCGCTGCGGCCGCATGCGCGCATCCGCCGCGGCGTGCCCATTCAGGCTGGTGTGGGCGCGCGCGGCCCGTCGTGGGGGGCGCCGGCCACGCTATAATCGCCGCGCAGCATGGTGGGAGAAGCGGGGCGACCCGCTGCCGAAGGCGCAAACGCCCGTAATCGCTCAGGCCCGATACCACCCGCACCAAGACTCTGGAGAGACCGGTCAAACCCGGCGCCGAAGGGGCACGAAGCGCAGCGCCAGCCGCCGCTTCCAAACTCTCAGGCAAAAGGACAGAGGGGCATTGGGAGGACGCGCGCTTCCCGTCGGTCGTGCCCGCCACAGCGGCCCGACGACGGCCTTGCGCGCGTCCCCGCCTCCTCGTGCCTTCCTCAGCCGGACGACTGCCATGTCTCACACCTCTTCGCTGCGCGACCTCGAACACCACTCGGCTTTCATCGAGCGCCACATCGGCCCGAACGACGCCGAGATCGCGCACATGCTGCGCACCGTCGGCCACGACTCGCTGGAGGCGATGACCGACGCCATCGTGCCGGGCAACATCAAGTCGGCGGCCGCGCTGGCGCTGCCCGACGCCATCACCGAGGAGGAGGCGCTGGCCAAGATCCGCGCCATCGCCGACAAGAACACGGTATTGCGCAGCTTCATCGGCCAGGGCTACTACGGCACCCACACGCCGAAGGTGATCCTGCGCAACATCCTCGAGAACCCGGCCTGGTACACCGCCTACACCCCGTACCAGGCGGAGATCTCGCAGGGCCGCATGGAAGCGCTGATCAACTTCCAGACCATGTGCGCCGACCTCACCGGCATGGAGATCGCCAACGCCTCGCTGCTGGACGAAGCCACCGCCGCGGCCGAGGCGATGACCCTGGCCAAGCGTTCGGCCAAGTCCAGGTCCGACACCTTCTTCGTGCACGACGCGGTGCATCCGCAGACCCTGGAACTGTTGCGCACCCGCGCCGAGCCGCTGGGCATCGTGCTGCGCGTGGGCACGCCGGAGGAAGCGCTGCAGGCCGAATGCTTCGGCGTGCTGCTGCAGTATCCGGACAGCTTCGGCCACATCGGTGATCACAAGGCCTTGGCCGACGCCGTGCACGCGCAAGGCGGCCTGGTCGCGGTCGCCACCGACCTGCTCGCGCTGACCCTGATCGCCGCGCCCGGCGAATGGGGCGCGGACATCGTCGTCGGCAACTCGCAGCGCTTCGGCGTGCCGTTCGGCTTCGGCGGCCCGCATGCCGCGTTCATGGCCTGCCGCGACGCCTACAAGCGCTCGATGCCGGGCCGCCTGATCGGCGTGTCGATCGACGCCGCCGGCAACCCCGCCTACCGCCTCACCCTGCAGACCCGCGAGCAGCACATCCGCCGCGAGAAGGCCACTTCCAACATCTGCACCGCGCAGGTGCTGCTGGCGGTGATGGCCTCGATGTACGCGGTGTACCACGGCCCCGAGGGCCTGGTGCGCATCGCCCGCCGTACCCACCGCCTGGCCGCGATCCTGGCCGCGGCGCTGCGTGGTGCCGGCGTCGCCGTCGGCGAGCGCTTCTTCGACACCCTGCACGTCACCGGCGTCGACGCCGAGGCCATCCACGCCAAGGCGCGCGCGGCCGGCATCAACCTGCGCGCGATCGACAGCACCGCGCTGGGCATCAGCCTGGACGAGACCGCCACCCGCGCCGACGTGGTCGCGCTGGCGCAGCTGTTCGGCGCGCAGGCCGACGTGGACGCGCTCGATGCAGCCACCGCCGACGCGCTGCCGCCGCAGCTGCTGCGCCACAGCACGTTCCTGCAGCACCCGGTGTTCAACACCCACCACAGCGAGCACGAACTGCTGCGCTACATGCGCGCGCTGGCCGACAAGGACCTGGCGATGGATCGCACCATGATCCCGCTGGGCAGCTGCACCATGAAGCTCAACGCCACCGCCGAGATGATTCCGGTGACCTGGCCGCAGTTCGGCGCGATCCATCCGCTGGCCCCGGCCGAGCAGAGCGTGGGCTACAAGCAGCTGATCGACGAACTGGAAGCGATGCTGGTGGAGTGCACCGGCTACGACGCGGTCAGCCTGCAGCCGAACTCCGGCGCGCAGGGCGAGTACGCCGGCCTGCTGGCGATCCGCGCCTACCACCGCGCGCGCGGCGAAGGCCATCGCGACATCTGCCTGATCCCCGAATCGGCGCACGGTACCAACCCGGCCTCGGCGCAGATGTGCGGCATGACCGTGGTGGTGACCAAGTGCGACGGCAACGGCAACGTCGACGTCGCCGACATCCGCGCCAAGGCCGAGAAGTATTCCGAGCGCCTGGCCGCGCTGATGATCACCTACCCGTCCACCCACGGCGTGTTCGAGGAAGACGTGGTGGCGATCTGCGAGGCGGTGCACGCGCACGGCGGCCAGGTCTACACCGACGGCGCCAACATGAACGCCCTGGTCGGCCTGGCCAAGCCCGGCAAGTGGGGCTCGGACGTGTCGCATCTGAACCTGCACAAGACCTTCTGCATCCCGCACGGCGGCGGCGGCCCCGGCGTCGGCCCGTGCGCGGTGAAGGCGCATCTGGCGCCGTACCTGCCGCGCACGCTCGGCGGCGACGGCGACGTCGGCATGGTCTCGGCGGCCAGCTTCGGCTCGGCCTCGATCCTGCCGATCAGCTGGATGTACATCACCATGATGGGCAACACCGGGCTGCGCAAGGCCACCCAGGTCGCGCTGCTCAACGCCAACTACATCGCCAAGCGCCTGGCGCCGTACTACAAGACGCTGTACACCGGCCGCAACGGCCTGGTCGCGCACGAGTGCATCCTCGACATGCGCCCGCTGGAGAAGACCAGCGGCATCGGCGCCGAGGACATCGCCAAGCGCCTGATCGACTTCGGCTTCCACGCGCCGACGCTGAGTTTCCCGGTCGCCGGCACGCTGATGGTGGAGCCGACCGAGAGCGAATCGCAGCATGAGCTGGATCGCTTCATCGACGCGATGATCCAGATCCGCGAGGAAATCGCCGCGATCGAGGACGGCCGCCTGGACCGCGAGGACAATCCGCTCAAGCACGCCCCACACACCGCTGCGCAGGTGACCGCCAGCGAGTGGACCCACGCCTACCCGCGCGAACTGGCCGCGTTCCCGCTGCCGACGCTGAAGCAGCAGAAGTACTGGCCGCCGGTGGCGCGCGTGGACAACGTGTACGGCGACAAGAACGTGATGTGTGCGTGCATCCCGGTGGATGCGTACAAGGAAGACGCGGTGGTCTGAGTCGCGTCGTCGTTCGACGTTGCATCCAAGACCCAGCCTCGCGCGCGAGGCTGGGTTTTTTTATGTGTGCGCGCATCGCGCGCACTGCAGTAGACAAGTGCGTGCCGATGCGGGGCGTTGCACGGCTCGTTCACGCCGCGCCGCCCAGGATCGGGACTTCCGCCGCGCCCGTATCTTCACGCACCGGGCACACCACTGCGACGCCTCTTCTCGCCACGCACCGGAGCACCCCCCATGGCCAGCCGCAAACGCACGCCCAGCGACCCCGCATCGTCCACCGCCCTCGCCTCCACCGCCGCGCCCGCCGACCAGCGCGGCCATGGCGACGAACTGCACCAGCAGGCCGGCGGCACGCATCCGCGGCTCACCACCAACCAGGGCATTCCGGTCGCCGACAACCAGAACTCGCTGCGCGCCACCCCGCGCGGGCCGACGCTGCTGGAAGACTTCATCCTGCGCGAAAAGATCACCCACTTCGACCACGAGCGCATTCCCGAGCGCATCGTGCACGCGCGCGGCAGCGCCGCGCACGGCTATTTCGAACTGACCAAATCGCTGGCCAAGTACACCACCGCAGCGCTGCTCACCGAGGTCGGAGTGAAAACACCGGTGTTCACCCGCTTCTCCACCGTCGCCGGCGGTGCCGGCTCGGTGGACACGCCGCGCGACGTGCGCGGTTTCGCGGTCAAGTTCTACACCAAGGAAGGCAACTGGGACCTGGTGGGCAACAACATCCCGGTGTTCTTCATCCAGGATGCGCTGAAGTTCCCCGACCTGATCCATGCGGTGAAGATGGAACCGGACCGCGGCTTCCCGCAGGCCGCCAGCGCGCACGACACGTTCTGGGACTTCGTCTCGCTGATGCCCGAATCGCTGCACATGATCATGTGGGCGATGAGCGACCGCACCATCCCGCGTTCGCTGCGCATGATGGAAGGCTTCGGCATCCACAGCTTCCGCCTGCTCGATGCGGAAGGCCGCAGCACCTTCGTCAAGTTCCACTGGCGGCCCAAGCTCGGCCTGCAGTCCACGATCTGGGACGAGGCGGTGAAGCTGGCCGGCGCCGATTCGGACTTCCACCGCCGCGACCTGTTCGAGGCGATCCAGCGCGGCGACTTCCCGGAATGGGAACTGGGCGTACAACTGTTCACCCAGGAACAGGCCGACGGTTTCCCGTTCGACCACCTGGACGCCACCAAGCTGATCCCGGAAGAACTGGTGCCGTTGCAGATCGTCGGGCGCATGGTGCTGGACCGCTGGCCGGACAACTTCTTCGCCGAGACCGAGCAGGTGGCGTACTGCCCGGCCAACATCGTGCCCGGCATCGACTTCTCCAACGACCCGCTGCTGCAGGGCCGCCTGTTTTCTTACCTGGACACCCAGCTCAGTCGCCTGGGCGGGCCGAACTTCCACCAGTTGCCGATCAACGCGCCGAAGTGTCCGTTCGCCAACATGCAGCGCGACGGCCACATGCAGATGGGCGTGCCCAAGGGCCGCGTCGCCTACGAACCGAGCTCGCTGCAGGCCGACAGCCCGCGCGAGACGGCGCGCGGCTTCGTCAGCCATCGCACGCCGGCCGAGGACGCCGCCAAGGGCCGCATTCGCGCCGAGAGCTTCGCCGATCACTACAGCCAGGCACGGATGTTCTACCGCAGCCAGACGCCGCCGGAACAGGCGCACGTGGCCTCGGCGCTGGTGTTCGAGCTGTCCAAGGTCGACACCGCGCACGTGCGTGCGGCGGTGGTCGGGCATCTGCGCCATGTCGATCCCAAGCTGGCGCAGCGCGTGGCCGACGGCCTGGGCATGGATGGGTTGCCGCCGGCACCGCCGGCCGCGGTCGCACCGCAGGACCTGCCGCTGTCGCCGGCGCTGCAGTTGATCGGGCGAATGAAGCCCACCCTGCAGGGTCGCGCGATCGGCATCCTGATCGACGAGGGATCCGATGCGAAGGCCGTGCACGAGTTGCGCAAGGCCGCCACCGACGCCGGTGCGGCGGTCAAGATCGTCGCGCCCAAGCTGGGCGGCGCCGTGCTCAGCGACGGCAAGCGCCTGACCGCCGACGGCCAGCTCGCCGGCACGCCCTCGTTCGTGTTCGACGCGGTGGCGGTGGTGCTGTCGGCCGAGGCCGGCAAGCGGCTGAGCAAGGAATCGGCGGCCATCGACTTCGTCAGCAATGCCTTCGCCCACCTCAAGGCGATCGCCGCCGACGCTGGCGCGCAGCCGCTACTGAAGGCCGGCAATGTGCAGAAGGATGCCGGGGTGGTGGAGGCCAGCGACAGCAAGGGCTTCATCAACGCCGCCAAGACCCGGCAGTGGAGCCGCGAGCCGAAGCTGCGCCTGCTGGCCTGAACAAACGCGGCAGTGTCCGCCATGGCGCCGCACGGCGTGGCGCCATGGCGATATCGGTGAGCCAGCCGGAGTCACGGCCCCACTTGCCAGCCCGTGATCCAGTGCGCTGGGATGGCCGCGGTCGACCTGGGGGCACGCGTTCCGGCTAACCACCCGCCTCGGCTACGCGTGCCATGCCGCACAGGCGACCGGCACGACGACGACAAAGATCCCGAACTTGGAGTCGCGTCACTGCACCCGATAGGGGTCCCCGATGCACCCACGAGAGGTCCGAACCGGCTCCCGGGTCGGCTCAACGGCCGCCCGAACATAGCCTGGTCAATTTTTCGCCACCCCTCTTGACACTGTTGTGTCACGGGCCGGCATCGGCCTTATCCACAACCTTATGCAGAAGTCATCCACACCCCCTGTGGACAAGGGGCCGATGGCGCCCTCACCCGACCAGAACAACTAAGTTATTGATTGCTGGTCAAAAAGCCTGTCGAAGACTTGACAAGAAGCTGGCAAACCACTCCAGCACAGCCTGCCGGCGCCAGGCCCGAAGAAAACTTATCCCGAACCTCGAGGCGACGTGTCTACAAAGACGCAAGGTGAAGGAGACGTGAAAACTTCACCCGTTCGCGACGGACGGTTGGCGCCGCCGGCGAGAGCCCTCTGTGACCGTGCCTGGCGCGGCTTTCCGACCGGCAGCATCGGGCTGTGCATGCTGCACTGCGCCACGCTCAGGCAGCGGGTCAGCCCTTGCCGAGCTGGAGTCGCCGGGGCCTTTGCAAGCGCCCAGATGGCACAGGCGCCCGACGCGGCGTTCCAACGCTCAGGCCAGGGCGTCGCCGTCGACCACGGGCAGCAAGGACTCGGCCAAACGGCGCTCCATCTGTTTGAGGTAGTCGCTGAAGCCGCCGCATGCGCGCGCCACGCGGCGCGCGCTGGTGGTCACCACCGGTTGCGCGCGCCGCGCGATCCGCGCCTGCACGCGTACCATCGCCTCCACCAATGCCACGTCCTCGTGCGCCGCCAGCGGCAGGAAGCCACCGCATCGCCGATACAGCTCGGCGCTGAGGCCGAGGTTGGCGCCATGCACGTGCGGATGGTCGTCGTGACGGCATTCGCCGGCCAGGTAGGCATCGCGCAAGCGCGTGCCGTAATCATCCCAGTCGATGACCGTGACGATGCCGCAGAACGCGTCGCTGGCGCACTCCAACTGCGCCGACAGCCAGTTCGCCGGCACCACGGAGTCGGCGTCGGTGCAGGCCAGCCAGCGCGCGCCGGCGGCCAGCGCCGCCTGCGCCGCCGCCGCGCGGGCGCTGCCGACGTTGCCGGTCTGCAGCGCAATGGCGTGCGCCCCATGCGCGGCGACGATATCGGCGGTGCCATCGCTGCAGCGGTCCAGGGCGACGAACACCTGCACCGCCTCGCCGCGCAGACCCGCGCATTGCGCCGCGAGCGCCACCGAGCGCAGGCACGCCCCGATCAGTTGTTCCTCGTCGTGCGCCGGAATCAGCACCGCGATCATCGCAACTGCTCCGCTGCGGCCACCGAGTATGGCGTGGCGCTCCAGGCCTCGAGCAGCACGTCGTCGTCCTCGTAGCGCAACAGCCGCGGCAACCCAAGCGTCTGGGCCAGGCAGGCATGCACGGCACGGCCATCCATGCAGGCCTGGTCAAACGCATGCAGCCAGTGACAGGCGACCAGCACGCCCTGCTCGCTCAGCGAAGCGGCCAAGCGCCGGGCGCACTCCTGCAACCGCGGCAACGGCAGGTAGTAACCGACCTCGCTGAACACGATCAGGTCGAAACGGCCCGCTGGCCAACTACGCGGATGCTCGGCCTGGCGCACCTGCACATGCGCCGCACTGGCGTTGCGCTGGCTGGCCAGGGCCACCGCGCGCTCGGACAGGTCGGTGGCCAGCAACGCATCGCAGCGCGGCGCCAGGGCCGCGGTCAACTCGCCATTGGAGCACCCCAGTTCCCAGGCACGCGCGAAGCGCGCGCGCGGCAGGCTGGCCAGCAACAGGGCGCGCTTGCGCGCTTCGTACCAGCGCTCGCGATAGCCGAACGGATCCTCGTCGCGGTAGAGGGCACCGAAATATTCCTGGACCGGGACCGAGCTCATGCGACAAACACCTCGAAGCGGCGAGCGAAACGTTGCAGGACCTGCGGCGGCAGGATCGGCGCCGGCACCGGCGGGTGTGCGGTGCCCAGTTGCGAGGCGAAGCAGTGCAGCGCCCGTTGCTTGGCCTGCCAGTCGGCATCGCGCAGGGCGTAGCGGACCGCACCGCGCAAGGCCTGCGGCACAGCAGCGTCGGCCTGCAGCCAGTGCCAGGCCCACACCGGGAACTCGACCGTGCGCGCCGCGCTGGCGGCGACCGCATGCCGCACAGCGCGCGCGCTGGCCTCGTGGTCGGGATGGCCATCGTGGCGCCAGGTGGTCAGCACCAGATCGTCCGCCTGCAGGTGCGCCTGCAAGCGTTCGCTCAATACCGCCTCACCCTGGCCGACCTCGCCGTCGGCCAGGCCCAGATGGTGGATCGCGGCGGGATCGACGCCCAGGCAATGCGCGGCCGCGGCCAGCTCGGCGCGGCGCACCGTGCGCAGGCGCTGCGGCGTCCAGTAGGGGTGGTGCGGATAGCAGGCCTCGCCGTCGGTCACCGCCACCAGGTGCACTGGCATCCCCATGCGGCGCGCGCAGGCGATCGCGCCGCCGCAGCCCAGCGCTTCGTCGTCCGGATGCGGCGACACCACCACCAGCCGCGCGGCTCCCGCGATCAGCGCTTCGATCGGACGCTGCGGCAACGCGGCCAGCCAGGGCGAGCGCTGCCACGCCGATTCCGGCGTGCCATCGCCATGGATCTGCGGCCGTGCGGCGCTCACAGCCGCCATGGCTGCACCTGCTCGCCCAATGCCTGGCCCAATGCGGCCCAATCATGCTCGGCATGGCTCTGCCGCACGAACACCGCAAGGTCGGCGCAGCGCATCGCATGTTCGCGGTCGCTGCACAGCGGACCCGGGCCAAGCGCGCGGCCGACGCGATCGAGCACCTCGGTGGCGGCACGCTCCACGAACGAACGCAGCCGGATCACCGCATGCCGATGCGCCTGGTCGGGCGCGGCGTCGATGGCGGCAGCCAGTTCGCGCAACAGCGCGCGCGCCGCGCCGAGGTGCTGGTCGATCACGCCCAGGTGCATCGCCGCATGCGCATCGCGCTGCAGTTTGGAATGCGCGCGCAGGCGCTCGGCTATCGCGCACGCGGCACCGTACCAGCAGGCGGCGATGCCGGCACCGCCATGCCAGAACCCGGGACGCTGCAGGTACTGACCTGGCGCGCCGACCGCGACCGCCGGCACCGCATCAAACGTCACCGGGCCGCTGACCACACGGGCCATGCCGACGGCAGCCCAGGCCTGCGTGTCGATGGCGATGCCGGGCTGGCGCAACTGCACCTGCACCAACTGCTGCCGTTCTGCGTCATGCGCGGTGAGCAACGCCTGATCGACGATGCCGGCACCGGAACACCACGCCTTGCGGCCAAGGACCTCGCCGCGTCGCGCGTCGCCGCGGTACGCCAGACGCGCGTCCGGCGCTTCCGCGGCCCACACGGCAAACAATTGTCCGGACGGCGGCGCCGGCGCGCCGAGTTCGGCCAGGATCGCGAGCGCGTCGTAATGCGCTTCCAGCACCTTGGCCAGGCACACGTCGGCCGCGGCGATCTCGGCGAGGGTGCGCCAGCGGTCCAAGGTGTCGCCCGCGCCAGGCAGCGGCAAGTGTGGATGGCGCGCGAGGACGTGCAAGGCAGCGCCGCGCAGGTCGTCGGCGTCACCGAGGGCAGTGGGGGAAAGCAGTTCGGTCAAGCGAATCCTCTGTACGAAGGCGCCACGCAGCGTCGGCGGTGGCCGCAGCGCAAAGCGCCCGAGATGAAGCCGCGTGCAATCACAGCAGACCGCCTGCGCAGCCAGCGTGTGTTCACCGCGCGGCGGCGTGCACACGCATGAAGCGTTCACCACAGCACGGTGCCATCGCCCCCAGCGATGCGCGGAGGCGATGGCGCTGCGCGGGCCTACGGCGTCAGGATCACCTTGCGGCAGTCCTGCTCCTTCTTGTCGAAGATGGAATAGCCCTGCGCCGCCTCGGCCAGGCTGAGGCGATGGGTGATGATCTCGTTCGGGCGCAGCCGGCCCTCGCCGATGTGTTCCAGCAGTTCCGGCATGAAGCGCTGCACGTGGGTCTGGCCCATCTTGAAGCTCAGCCCCTTGTCGAAGGCGTCGCCGAACAGGAAGCCGTGGATGAAGCCGGCGTACACGCCGGGTACGCTGACGGTGCCGCCACGGCGGGTGGCGGCGATGCATTGGCGCAGCGCGGTGCCGCTGCTGCCTTCCAGCTTCAGCGTGGCCATCACCGTCTCCACCGTGCTGCCCTTGGCCTCGAAGCCCACCGCGTCGATGCTGGCATCCACGCCGCGGCCGTCGGTCTGGCCGACGATGATGTCGGCCGGATCGTCCACTTCCTCGAAGTTCAGCGGGATCACGCCGTAGGTGCGCTGGGCGAAGTCCAGCCGGTACGGATAGCGATCGACCATGAAGATGCGCTCGGCGCCGAGCATGCGGCAGCAGGCCGCGGTCATCAGCCCGACCGGGCCGGCGCCGAAGATCGCCACCGTGCTGCCCTGGCGCACGCCCGCATTGACTGCGGCCTGGTAGCCGGTGGGCAGGATGTCGGAAAGGAACAGCACCTGCTCGTCGTGCAGCACGTCCGGCACCACCAGCGGGCCGACATTGGCCTTGGGCACGCGCACGTACTCGGCCTGGCCGCCGGCGACGCCGCCGTACAGATGGCTATAGCCGAACAGCGCGGCCGGCGGCCGGATGCCTTTCTGGTTCAGCGCCGCGCCCTTGCCGGTGTTGGTCGTCTCGCAAGCGGCGTACTCGGTGAGCCGGCAATGGAAGCACTCGCCGCAGGCGATCACGAACGGGATCACCACGCGGTCCCCCTTCTTCACCCGCTGCACGTCCGGGCCGACCTCCTCGACCACGCCCATGAACTCGTGCCCGAGCACGTCGCCGGTGTGCAGGTCGGGGATCTTGCCGCGGTACAGATGCAGGTCCGAGCCGCAGATCGCGGTGGCGGTGACGCGCAAAATGATGTCGTCGGTCTCCACCAGCACCGGGTCGGGAACGGTTTCCACGCGCACATCCCGGGTGCCGTGATAGGTCAGAGCTTGCATGGGCATTTCCTTTCGTCTGCGAACACGTCCCGCAGTGTCGCTGCCGAGGCCGTGCATCGTCGGTGACCATGCCGTGAGTCCGACGTCGCGACCGCCGCGCATGCATGTACGGCGGCTGCTTTACCATGCGCCATCCCCACTGCGAGCCGATGCCATGCCCGACAGCCTCCACGACCTGCAGGCCGCCCAGCGCGCCTTCGCCGACGCCCGCGACTGGGGTCAGTTCCACAGTCCGCGCAATCTCGCCGCGGCGCTGTCGGTGGAAGCGGCGGAATTGCTGGAACATTTCCAATGGCTGGACGATGCGCAGAGCAAGCAACTGTCTGCAGAAAAAAAGCAACAGGTCGGCAGCGAGATCGCCGACGTGCTGCTGTACCTGGTGCAGTTGTGCGACAAGCTGGACATCGACCCGATCGAGGCTGCGCAGCACAAGATGCTGGTCAACGCCGCCAAGTATCCGGTGGAGCGTGCCAAGGGCCGCATCACAAAGTACACCGAGCTATAAGACACACAGCTAGCCGCGCGGATCGCGGAGGCACCAGACGCGCGGCGCCGGCATGCGCCACCGCGTCATGGGACTGCTAGCTGCCCGAGCGCGAACTGCGCTTGCGCGCCGACGAGGTCTTGTTTGCGCGCTTGCTCGTCGTGCGCTTGCTGGCGGCGCTCTTCTTCGCTGGCGTCTTCCTGACAGCCGACGTTTTTGCCGTCGACTTTTTCGACGCTGTCTTCTTGGATGCCGTCTTCTTCGTCGCAGCCTTCTTTGCCGAAGCAGTCTTGCTCGCCGCCTTCTTGCTCGCCGTCTTCCTGGCCGTCGTCTTCCTGGCCGAGGCGGTCTTCGCCGTACCCTTCTTCGTGGCGGAGGTGTGCGTACCGGCTTGTTTGGCCCGGGTTTGCGCGGCCTTCTTGGCGGCGGTCTTGCGCACCGTCGCGCCCTTGGTCTGCGCCGCCTTCTTCGCGGCGGCCGAGCGGCTGCTGGCACTGCGCTTCTTCGCCGCGCGTTTGGTCTGCGTCGACAGCGCCTCGCTGCCTACGGTCTTGCGCGCGGTCGTGCCCTTGCTGGCGGTCTTGAGCGCCTTCTTGGCACCGCGCGAGCGCGCCGGCGAGGGCTTGCCCTGCTTGCCGCCCTTGGCCTCTTCCTGTGCCACCTTGTTCTTGGTGTCTTTCGACGCGGTCTTCGACGCGCCGGTCTTGACCCCGGCACGGCGCGCCTTGGACAGGCCGATGGCGATCGCCTGCTTGGTCGACTTCACCTGGGTCTTGCCGGCGCGCACGCGATCGATTTCCTCGCGCACGAATTCGCCGGCCTGGGTGGTGCCCGCCTTGCCTTCGCGCTTGGCGCGACGCGCGCGGGTGGTGGTGGATTGCTCCGGCATCGAGACGTCTCCTGAAAGCGGCCACGGCGGCCATCGGCTTCGGGTGTAGCAACGCACAGGTAAAGAGCAGGCATACGACAGGCGAAGCGCGCGTGCATGTACGTGCACGCGGACGAACGTGCGATCAGCCGTCGTGCGATCAGCCGTCGCGACCGCACAGCGCCGGCGAATAGGTCTGGATAGCGTGCTGGATCGGCGCGTGGCGTCCGTACATCAGCACGCCGACCAGGGCGACAGACAAGATCGCATACATGCGCAGGCGAGCAGGCAACTGCGGCGCGCCGCGCCACCGCAGGTAGCAGGCCGTCGTCGCGGCACCAACGACCACGCCGGCCGCGACCTCGGACAGGCTATGCGCCCGTGCGTAGACGCGGGCAATGGCGATCACGCTGGCGATGGCGAATCCGCAGGCCACCGCGAGGCGCGGCCGCGGGCGGGCGCGCAGGCACAGCATGCAGGCCATCGGCCACACGCAGGCGGCGAGCATGGTGTGCCCACTGATCACCCGGAACTGCAGCGCGCGCAGCTCCACGCCGCAGCCGGCATAGAGAATCTTGGTCGCCCCCACCAGGGCCGCGGCGGTCGCCACCAGGCCCAGCCATGTGCCGGCGGCGCGCCAACCGCCGCTGCCCAGCGCCAGCCACAGGGCGCAGACGAGCGCCAGCGGCAGCGTCATCGCTGCGTCGCCGAAATTGCTGATGGCAGACCACATACTGGGGAAAACGTCCTTCGGCGTACGCGTCGTTGGGGCCACCGACGCAGCGCGCCGTGGCCGCCATGATACGGGCGATCGCTGGAACCGGAGGATCGTGGTGCGCAGCGCACGACGGAGGCACAAGCGCGGCCACTGATCCAGCCGCCGCCCTGCGCGTGCCGGCGGTCCCTGAGCCCCGCGTAGGAGCGGCTTCAGCCGCGACGGGCTTTACCGGGAACGCCCATCGCGGCTGAAGCCGCTCCTACAGAACACGTCCCGCCATCATCAGAGGCGCCCTGTCGCCGCTGCTGCACGGCACCCTGGATCCGTTAGCGTGCGGCGCAAGCCACCCGCCGCACGCGCCCCTCAGCTCGCGTGTGCGGCGCGCCGCTCCGCGACATCGTGCGGCGCCGGCTCCCAGCCGAACACGCTGCGCCCACCGTAGGCGTGCGATTGCGCACGCTCCTCGGCGATGTAGTCCTCCACCGACGGACCACGCGCGGTCGGCTCGAGCAGGCGGGCCTGCACGTCCAGGCGACGGATCGCCTCCAGCTTTTCCTCGCGCCCCAGCTTGGCCTGCGCCACCGCGGTCTTGAGCACGCCGATGGTGTGGTCGTAGACCCGCGTGGGCACCGGAAACGGATGCCGGTCCTTGCCGCCATGGGCCAGTGAGAACCGCGCCGGATCGCTGAAGCGGCACGGCGTGCCGTGCAGCACCTCGGCCACCAGAGCCAGCGCGCGCACCGTGCGTGCGCCCACGCCCGGCACCTGCAGCAGATCGGCGAAATCGCGCGGCCCACATTCGGCGGCAGCAGCCAGTGCGCCGTGCAGTCGCCGCACCACGACGTCGCTGCCGCGCACATCGTGGTGGTCGGGCAGCGACAGATGCGGCAGGTCGGCCGGCCGGCGCTCGGGCGCCGTCGCCGCTGCTGGAGCGAACAGGTCGCCGGTCTTGGCGAACAGCGCATCGGCCGGCAGCGCAGTGTCGGACCGTCGCTGCGCGGCGCGCGCCGGCACTGCGGCAACTGGCGCCGACGTTTGCGCCGCCTCCAGCGTGGCGTATTCGCGGGCGATGCGCTCCGGAGCCAGCGTCTGCAGCAGGTCCACCTGCGCCGCACGCGCGGCGGCGGCGCGATGATCGGCGAGATTGACGATGCGGCCCTGGCGCGGGCCATCGATCGCCGCATGCGGCGCATCGACGAAGCTGATCAGGCCTTCCGACAGCCAGTGATAGCGGCGCGCCTGCTTGCGCGCGCCGTGCATGCCCTGCTGCACCACCACCCAGCGCCCGTCGTCGCTGACGATGAAGCCATGCAGGTACAGGTCGAAGCCGTCCTGCACCGCGGCGCTGTCGACCTTGGCCACCAGGCGGCTGACGCGCGCCAGTTCCGCACCGTCCAGGCCGGTCCGCTCGCCCACCGCCTGCAGTTCGTCCGGCGTGGCCCGCGAATGCCGCCCACGGCCGCCGCACACATGGATGCCCAGTTCGCCGGACAGCGGCGCCAGGCCGCGCTTGAGCGCGCCGAGCACACTGGTGGTGATGCCGGAGGAATGCCAGTCCATGCCCATCACCGCGCCCAGCGACTGGAACCAGAACGGATGCGCCAGGCGCCGCAGCAATTCGTCGCGGCCATAGCTGTGCACGATGGCCTGGCACATCACCGCGCCGAGCCGGGTCATGCGCGCGCCCAACCAATGCGGCACGCGGCCGCCGTGCAGGGGCAGATCGGCGCTGCCGGAACGTCGGCTCATGGGGGCTCCGGGGAGAGGGACGCACCAGGGTAGCCAGTGCCGGTCTCAGCGCGCGAGCCTGGAGGCGAGCGCAGGCTGAGTGGTTCAGTGCGGCGCGCGCGAACGCAGCCAACCGACACGGGGGAGACGCGGCAGCAGATCGACGACGGTGTTGCGACGACGTAGACTGCGCACGGATGCATTCCGTTTCCTACGCTGCCTTGCAGCCCACTTGGCCCCGCCAGGGCCGTCACATCCTGGCGCGCTTCGACGCCGACGCGATCGATGTCTACCAGGCCTACCGCCCCGCAATCGCGCAGTTCGCGGTGGCCCATCAACGCTTCGGCGGCGAGTTCAGCTACGAGCGGATGAGCTGGATCAAGCCGAACTTCCTGTGGATGATGTATCGCGCCGGTTGGGCGCAGAAGCAAGGGCAGGAGCGGATCCTGGCGATCCGGCTGCCGCGCGTCTTCTTCGACGACCTGCTGCGGGCCGCGGTCCCGTCGACGTTCGATCCGGTGCGCTTCGCCAGTCATGCCGCGTGGAAGGACGCGGTCCAGCAGTCCGACGTGCGCCTGCAGTGGGACCCGGACCACGCGCCCGACGGCAGCGCGCTGCCGCGTCGCGCACTGCAACTGGGGCTGCGCGGCCAGGCGCTGCGCCAGTACGGCGAACGGCAGGCCATCTCGATCACCGACATCACCGATTTCGTGCACGCGCAGGCGGCGAACCTGCGGCACGGCGAGCCGGCGCTGCAGGTCCCACACGAGCGGGTCTACGTCCCGCCGGCCAGCGCGGCGCGGAACGTCGGGCTGGACGACCAGTAGCCGCCGTCGGCCGCAGCGCCGCACGCGAGCAGGCTCTCCCGGCGCGTCGTCACACACACGGCGCGCGACACGCACCGGGCATACTGCGCCTCAGGTCGACTGCCCAAACACGCCCGATGTCCTACGCCACCCTCCACACGCTGCTCGCCCCCTGGGGCGAACTGCGTCCGCAACCCGCATCCGACTGGCAGGGCACGTTGCCGCTGCCGCAGGCGCTCGCCGACTTCTATGCGCAGGTGGGGCCATGGGGCGAAACCCGCCACGCGCAGATCGGTCCGACCGGCCTGTCGCTGGAGATCGGCGGCAACCCGGTCGACATTCCGCCCTTGCACAAGCTGTGGCCACTGCAGGCCGGCTATCGCTGGAACGCGGTCGACGGCAAGCGACTGGCGGACTGGCCGGAGCACTGGCTGGTGATCGCGGACCAGGGCGCGGATCCGTTCATCCTGGACACCGCCAGCGGCGACGTCCTGTTCGCGTTCCACGGTGCCTGCGCGTGGCGACCCCATCGGCTGGCGGCCACGCTGGAAACTGCGTTCGGCGGCCTGGCAACCATGGCCAACACCATGGCCGAACTCGGCGACGATGCGTTCGACGACAGCGACGAACTGCTCGGCACGGCACGCACCGCGGTCGCCACGTCCCTGGCCGCCTATTTGGGCAGCACTCTCGAGGCCACGCGCTTTCTGGAAACGCTGGAGTGGTAGCGGGCTGAGCACGCAAAGGGGCGAACCCGGCCGGTTCGGCCTGCGGGTGGCGCCTTCGCAGGCGCGGGGATTGTCGGCCAGCGTCGAACTGCCGGGCTGACAATGCTCGTCTCGCAGGAAACCGGCTTCACCACCGGCAGCGTGGGCGGGCGCGGCGACGTGGGTTGCCCGTCGGCCGCTCCGACGTGGATTTACACCAAGCGACGCACGGTCACCGGCTACTCCGCCAACTCCGCCGCCAGAAACTGCGCGGTTCGACTGTCGGCCTGCCGCGCCACCACGCCTGGCACACCCGCCGCCACGACCTTGCCGCCCGCCCCACCCGCACCCGGCCCCATGTCGATGATCCAGTCGCTGGCCGCGGCCACGCGCATGTCGTGCTCCACCGCCACCACGGTGTTGCCCACCTCCACCAGCCCGTGCAACTGCCGCAGCAGCGTGTCCACGTCGGCCGGGTGCAATCCGGTGGTGGGCTCGTCCAGCACGTACACGGTGCCGCGGCGCTGCGCGCGTTGCAGCTCGCTGGCCAGCTTGATGCGCTGCGCCTCGCCGCCGGACAGCTCGGTCGCCGGCTGGCCCAGCCGCAGATAGCCCAGGCCCACGTCCACCAGCACCTGCAGCGGCCGCGCGATCGCCGTATCGTCGGCGAAGAACGCCAGCGCCTGCGCCACGGTCATGCGCAACACCTGCGCGATGGTGTGGCCGCGCAGTTCGATCTCCAGCGTCTTGGCGTTGTAGCGCGCGCCATGGCAGGTCGGGCACGGCGCATACACGCTGGGCATGAACAGCAGTTCCACGCTCACCGCGCCCTCGCCTTCGCACGTCTCGCAGCGGCCCTTGGCCACGTTGAACGAAAAACGCCCGGCATCGTACTTGCGCTTGCGCGCCGCCGGCGTGGCCGCGAAGCGCTTGCGCACATGGTCGAACAGGCCGGTGTAGGTGGCCAGATTGGAACGCGGCGTGCGCCCGATCGGCGCCTGGTCCACCTGCACCAGCCGCCGCACGTGCTGCAAACCGTCGGCGATGTAGCCATCGGTGGCGACGCGCGCGCCTCGCTCCAGCGGATCCAGTTCCTCCTCCGCCTCGGCCGGTGCCTGACCCAGTTGCGTGCCCAGCAATTCCACCAGCGCCTGGCTGACCAGCGAGGACTTGCCCGAGCCGGACACGCCGGTGACGGTGGTGAACACGCCCAGCGGGATGTCCACGTCCAGCGCGACCACATTGTTGCGGCTGACCTCGCGCAACTGCAGCCAGCCCTCCGGCGTGCGCGGCGCATGCGTCGCGGCCCGCGGCTCGGCGAACAGGTAGCGGCGCGTGGACGAGGCCTGCACCTGCGCCAGTCCCGCCGGCGGACCGCTGTACAGCACCTGCCCGCCGTGCTCGCCGGCACCAGGGCCGACATCGACGATCCAGTCGGCATGACGGATCACGTCGATCTCGTGTTCGACCACGAACAGCGAGTTGCCCGCGCCCTTGAGCTGATCCAGCGCGCCCAGCAGCGCCTGCGTGTCGGCCGGATGCAGGCCCGCCGACGGTTCGTCCATCACGTAGACCACGCCGAACAGTTGCGAGCGGATCTGCGTGGCCAGGCGCAGCCGCTGCAGTTCGCCGGGCGACAGCGTCGGCGTGCTGCGTTCCAGCGTCAGATAGCCCAGCCCCAGAGCCTCCACCACCTGGATCCGCGCCAGCAGGTCCTGGGCGATGCGCTGCGCGGCCAGCGCCTGTTCCGGATGCCGCGAACGGCCCTGCATGCGGCCTTCCGCCGCGGGCCGCAACAGGTCGGCGACCTCGCCGAGCGGGCGCTGCGACAGTGCGCCGATATCCAGCCCGGCGAAAGTCACCGACAGCGCCTCGCGGCGCAACCGCGTGCCGTCGCAGCTGGGGCACGCGGTGCTGATCAGGTACTGCGCCACGCGCTTCTTGATCAACGCACTCTGCGTGCTGGCGAAGGTGTGCAGCACGTAGCGGCGCGCGCTGCTGAAGGTGCCCATGTACGCCGGCTCCTGCTTGCGCTTGAGCGCGCGCTGGGTCTCGGCCAGGGTGAAGCCGGGATACACCGGCACGGTCGGCTGCTCGTCGGTGTACAGGATCCAGTCGCGGGTCTTCTTCGGCAGCTTCGCCCACGGCACGTCGACGTCGTGGCCGAGCGTGGTGAGGATGTCGCGCAGGTTCTGCCCGTGCCAGGCCGGCGGCCACGCCGCCACCGCCCGCTCGCGGATGCTCAGCGAACGATCCGGCACCATCGATGCCTCGGTGGCGTCGTAGATGCGCCCCAGGCCGTGGCAGGTGGGACAGGCGCCGGCCGGCGTGTTCGGCGAGAAGCCGTCGGCATGGATGATGCCCTGCCCCGGTGGATACGTGCCGGCGCGCGAATACAGCATGCGCAGCGAGTTGGAGATGGTGGTGACGCTGCCCACCGACGAGCGCGTGCTCGGCGCGCCGCGATGCTGCTGCAGCGCCACCGCCGGCGGCAGGCCGTCGATGGCGTCCACGTCGGCGACGCCGGCCTGGTCGATCAGACGCCGCGCATACGGCGAGATCGAATCCAGGTAGCGCCGCTGCGCCTCGGCGAACAGCGTGCCGAACGCCAGCGACGACTTGCCCGAGCCGGACACGCCGGTGAACACCACCAGCGCGTCGCGCGGCAGCTCCACGTCCACGTCCTTGAGGTTGTGCTCGCGCGCACCACGGACGCGCACGAAGCCGGAAGCGGCGAAAGCGGAAGGCGTGGACATGGGCGGGACCGGCAACGCGAAGGAGCACGCAAGCTTAGCCGCTCGGCCGCCATGGGCGTGTCGTGGCGACTGTGCTGCGACGCGCCCGGTCTCTCATCGGCGCAGAACGGCACGCAGTCGCCCGTGACGCAGGTCTCAACCCAACGCGGGCGCCGCCAGCGTGTCGGCGTCCGCGTCGCGCGCGGCCAACGCCTGCATCCGCGTCACCGCACTGGCGAAGGCGCGCAGCACCGCCACGCCGCGCTCGGCGTAGATCGCATGCAGCGCCTGGTAGTACCACAGCGTGCCCTCACGGCCGGCGGTGAAGCGCTCGAACACTGCCGCCCCGACCTCTGGGTCTTCCAGGTCGGCGACGATGCTGCGCGCGTTGTAGAGCTTGTCGCAGGCCGACACCAGCAGCACCGCGTCCGGGGCATCGGCCAGATGCGCCAGATACGCCTGCTTGCGGATGCGCCAGTCGCGGCGCTTGGCCGGCACGTCCGCGGGCGCCGCCTTGCGCTCGGCGGTGGCGTCGGTGCAGGCCATCACCATGTCGGCCACTGCCTCGCCGAACTGCGCACGGATCACCGCCTCGTGGCCGGCGCCGCAATCCTCGACCACGTCGTGCAGCAGCGCTGCGATCGCCTGGTCCTCGTCGCCGCCGGCCTCCAGCACCAGCGTCGACACACCCAGCACGTGACTCAGATACGGCACCGTGCCGCCCTTGCGGAACTGGCCGGCGTGGGCGATGCGCGCGTAGTCCACAGCGCGCGCGTAGCGTTCGGTGAGAGCAGTCATGCGGCGATCCTGACGGAACAGGTCGGCATTATCGCCAAACTTGCCCGCGTAGGCGCGTGCAGGCGAGCGCGGGCACGGCGGCCGTTCAAGCTGCCCTGCCCCGGCGCTGCATCGCAGACCGCTCGATCGCCACGCCCCGGCTGACGTGCCCGACCTGGCACTGAAAGGCGGCCTGTAAGCACAACACAGCTGCAGCGCACGCAAGAAGCCCTCGCCTTAGGCAACCGGTTGCTGGTAAGAGATACCAGGCAGGGTCCCTGCGTCCCGCAGCGCCTGCACATTACTTTTCCCCCGCACCGCGTTAACGTGGCGCTTGGAAAGATAGGATGGTCTTGCCTAACCTACCGCCCACTCGATACACACGCATGAACGCAGCGCCGAGGATGCAACCGACCATGATCACCGACACCGCCCACGCCGTGGACGACACCGCCACCGACAGCGCCCCGATCCCGCCGGCCCGCCGTGCCGCCATTTCCGGCCGCGCCGCCGCGCACAGCGTGTACCGCTCGCCGCTGTCCGCCGATGACGCCGGCAATGACGCGCTGCGCCTGCGCGAACAACGCGCCAAGCGCGCGGCGCAGGTCGCCGCGGTCGGCACCGTCGCCGCCCTGGCCGCCGTGGCCCTGATCGCCTGGCGGCGCGCAAGGCGCTGACCGCGCAACAGCACCAGGCGTTCCGTATCATGTGCCTTTTCGAGACCAGCAGCTCCTGGCCCAAGGTCACCCGCGAAAACCCGGCTAAGGGCACCCTGAAAGCGGGCGTCTTCCCCGAAACGAACCGCAGGGCTTTCGCCTGCGCTTGGAGCGCCCGCCAGGAACCGATTAGGCGACGCTTACGTTGAAAGGTGTTGGTGCCTATTTCGTCGATCTAGGCGTGAAGCGGGCGATGGAGGAGTTACGGGGACATCGGTGGACCGCTGTATCACCTACGCTGAGGCCGCCTTACGCAATGCAGTCAACTTAATCGCCTAACCATCGGATGCCCACCTACGCTATCGAAGCCCGCTCGTTCTGCGTCGTCGGCATCGCCAGTCACAACTTCTGGGTGCTGCGCGACGAACAAGGCAACGCATTGGCGGAACTGCACGGTCTGGCCACCGACCGTGCGACCGGCCATGCCATCCCGATCGGTACCGACGAAGCCCGACACTCTCTGCGCGCCTGGCATTACCCGCACACCCATGAGTACGCCCAGTCCATCGGCGCCCAGATCGACTCGACCAGTTTCCTCCGCGACGACCAACCGTCGCGCATCGTCGTGACTGGCGACAAGGACCATATTCTGGCGCGATGGAACGCTGCCGTGCAGGCAATCGCCGAGCTCAACGCGATGGACCTCGACTATCCGAGGTACGGCATCAAGCTCTTCGGCAAGACCATCAACAGCAATGCCGCCTACCGAACTTTCGGCGAACTGATGGACGTGCCGGTGCCGGCATTTTATGGTCGGCTAGCACCAGGCCTCGCCAGTTGCATGCTGGACCGCGAACGCACCGAAGCCTTGCGCTATCGTGAGCAGTCGGCGCTGGATCGGCGAGGCACTCCGTTGATGGGAAACCACGCATAGAACCCATCCAAAGTACCGCTGGCGGCCAGACCTCCAGCGATAGCTAAGGCGAGGCACGTGCCGAAGCGTTGACATCAGCGCCTGCTCACGAGCACGCAGCTTGCTCCGCGCTCCTCGACGTCCTATCAACACGTAGACCAAGCAAACTTTTCCAGCGGCGAGTAAACGCGCACCTATCGAACTGGAGAGCCTTCAACCACGGCTTGATGGAATGGCAGACATTGCCATGCGGAACTGACCGCAGAAAGCAGCCAAATAGTCACTACCGGTCAGGCACCGCTCTCCTCAAAGAAATCCGAATCAATGCGCTTCAACTCATAGACACCTACCCGGCTGACGCCCACACCGTAGTCAACCATTAACCCAGTCAGTTCTGTGCCGTCGATCAAGATGATCTTGGTGTTGATCGACTTCACGTAGTCCCGCGCATCACGACTGTAAGTCGATGTGGTGATAAAAACGCCTTTGACCGCGCGCTGTCCTTGGAGCGCTCCAGCGAATTGCTGGATATCGGGCCGCCCCACCGTTCCCTCCCAGCGCTTAGCCTGGATGTAGATCGCATCCAGCCCCAAACGATCTTCTTTGATGATGCCATCGATGCCGCCGTCGCCGCTTTTTCCGATCGCGCGACCTGCATCGTCGAGCGAACCGCCATAGCCCATGGCGACCAGCAACTGCACAACCAGCCTCTCGAAAAAAGCTGGCGATGCCGATTTGACTTGATCAAGCAACTCGAGTTCAAGCCGCTCCCGCAGCGCGCGATAGGCCGATGCCATCTGATCCTCTGGCGTTTGTAGCGTCACCAAGTCGGAAGATTCCTCAACGGCGCCGGCCTTGACTGGGTCCTGATCCCCGACATTCTCACGCCGCCGGCTACGAAACTCTTTGAACGCCTCGTATCGCAGCAGTGTTTCCAATCCAACTGATGCCGGATTGGAGGCCAGTAGTTGTAGCCCTTCCGCTGTGATCGTCAGATAGCCACGCTTTGGCGCTTGAACAAGCCCTGCCTGCTTCAGGTAAGTGTTCGCCCATCCCACTCGGTTGTTGAAGAGTGGCGCTGTACCACTAGGCAGTAGTTCATTGCGCTCTTCTTCGGTGAGCTTGAACACCTCAGCCAACGTCTCGACAACATCGCGAAGCCGGTGCTCTTTGCGATCTGCGATAAGCCGTAACAACGGCAGCATGATGGTTTGGAAGTCCGGTATCGCCACAAAGCCCCCGATCCTGAAGAACAGTTCCTTAGAAGGTAACCATTCTAGATCAGCAAGGCATCCGAGTACCTGCCATCAGCAAGCCGGAATGCGCTGCTCTCACAGCACTGACAGCGCCAATGGCTGATGCGATCCCTGACCAATCGCAACGTAAAGGACTTCGTGTAGCCAATCTTTAAAGCGGTAGCATCTCAAGATTCAAAATACAAAACATGTTTGAGAGAATTGCTCAAGCCACACCTTGCCCCGCCACAAACACCACCCCATCGCCCCCACCCCCACTCTGCAGCAACCGCCCCTCTGCCTCCAGCGCCTCCAGCGACACATCGGCGCCGAGATCAGTCGCCCCACCTTCCAACGTCAACCCCACCCAGCGATCGCGGCCGGCATGCTTGGCGCGGTACAGGGCGGCGTCGGCGATGCGCAGGCTCAGCGGCCAGTCGCCGCCGGGGTGGGCGGGGAACAGGCTCACGCCCATCGACACGGTGAGGGCGATGCGTCCGGCTGGGCGCATCAGAGGGTCGACCTGCAGGCGTTCGCGTAGGCGGCGGAACAGGCGCGGGGCGTCGGCCAGGGTGCCGCCGGGGCAGATCCACAGGAACTCTTCGCCGCCCCAGCGGGCGATGACGTCGGAGTTGCGCGCGCACTCGCGCAGCAGGTCGCCCAGGTGCATCAGCGCGTGGTCGCCGCCTTCGTGGCCGTGCAGGTCGTTGACGCGCTTGAAGTGGTCGATGTCCAGCAGGGCGATCAGCAGCGGTTCCTGCGTACGTTCTGGCGTCGCGGCCGCCTCGCGCGCCTGCAGCCAGGCGGTGACGTAGCGTCGGTTGCGCAGTCCGGTGAGCGCGTCCTCTTCGCTCTGGCGGCGGATGGTGGCGGTGAGCTGTTCCAGTTCGCGGTGCTGGGTGTGGATCTCGTCGTTCTTGCGCGCCAGCTCGGCGTTGACGCGCCGGCGTATGCGGCCTTCGCGCACCTTCAGCAGGAAGAAGCCGGCCAGCGCCAGCAGTGCGGCCAGCAGGCCGTAGAGCACGCTGCGCTGGCGCTGTTCGCGCGCCTGCAGTTGCGCGTAGGCGGCCTGTTCGGCGGCGCGGGTGCGGCCGAGCGCAGCCAGTTCGCTCTTCTTGCGCGCTAGGTCCACCGCCGACTCGAGCTGCGCGATGCGGGTCTTGGATTCGACGTTCACCGCTTCGTCGTTGACCGCCTTGTACTCGCGCATCAGCGCCAGCGCTTCACGGTCGCGGCCGAGCGCGTCGAGGTTGTCGATCATGCGTGGATACAGTTCCAGCCGCCGCGTCACGTTGTCCGACTGCGCGAACAGTTGCCGCGAACGCTCGAACGCGGCGGCCGCGGCGTCGCGCTGGCCGAGGTCGGCCAGGGTGGCGCCGAGGGTGGAGTAGACGATAGCCCCTTCGCCGTTGTCGCCGTGATCGCCGTTGTGCGCGGCGTTCTCCAGCGCTGCGGCGGCTTCGCGCAGCAAAGGCAAGGCCTCCTGTGGGCGATGCTGGCTGGACAGCACATTGGCGAGGTTGTTGAGCGGACCGATCAGCGAAGCGTTGCCGTCGGCGCGCGCCGCCACCAGCGCCTGCCGGTAGATGGCCTCGGCGTGCTGCAGCTCGCTGGCGCCTTCGTAGGCCGCGCCCAGATTGCCAAGTACGGCTGCGCGCGGTAGCCCCTTGCGGGGCTTAGCGTCATAGGCGGCCAGCGCACGCTGGCCGTAGGCGATCGCCTTCTCCCATTCGTGCGCGTAGATGAACACCGCGGTGGCGTTGTGCAGCATGGCGGCGTCGTCCGGTTTGCCCAGCGCCTTGCCCACCCGCTCCACCTCGAGCAGGGCGGCGATGGCGTCGGGCATGCGACCCTGCTGCGAGGTCACCACGAACACAATCTGGTTGGCGTTGTATTCCACCAGGTCGGGATGCTTGCGCACCTTGGACAGGGCGATGCGGGCCACGCGCAAGGCGTCGTCCTGCGCGCCCATCCGGTAGTAGGACGCGGCCAGCTGCCGCCACAATTCGGCGATCTGCGGCTCGTCCGGTAGTTCCTTCTCCAGCCGCCGCATCTCGGCTTCGAGTTCGGCAATGCGCGCGGCGTTGCGCGGCTGCCAGATGGCGCCGTTGAGCTTTTTGAACAGACGCACCCGCTGCTGCGGCGACAACGGCTGTGTGCGCAGGGCCGAGCCGAGGGTGACCACCGTCTCCGGCTTGCCGGCGGCGGACGCCGCGTCCACCAGTTCCAGGCCGAGGGGAATCAAGCCCCGCTTGTCGGCCGCAGCCTCCCACGCCGGCATACCCATGCGTAGCGCGGCCGCCGGGTCTTCGGCGCGCACGGCCTCTACGCAGGCCGGCAAGGCCTGCGCTGGCGCACAGGCGGGCGTTACCACCGTCTGTGCCGACGCGTTCGGCGCGAGCACAACCCACCACAGCAGCGCTCCGAGCGACTGCCAAACCAAGCGACTGCGCACTGCATTCTCCCCCAAGATGCCACGGCCCACGCCGGAGTCCTGGGCGCGGCGGCTGCCGGCGCAATCTGGTTCCCCGCGTGTCGCTGTCGATGTGCAGCGACGCCGATCCGTGCGCTGCTATCGGCTGCACTGGCGATTTCTTGAGCCCCGCTCGTCCACCCTCACCCGCCAAACATCGGCGGCGGTCTGCCTTCCCACATGTGCTACGCATGCGGCGAAAACGCGCCATGTCCAATTCCGCATGCCCGCTCACGCATCCGTCGCGACAACACCGACGCGAAGACGAAGACCCGCGCCTTGTACCTAAACCGGGGGCAATTGCCGCAGTTGCTCGGCGCTGGGGAAGCTGCGCACGCGATAGCGCGGCGGATACAGGGTCGGCTGACGCTCCATCAGCGCACCGAGCAAGGCGAATGCCGGCTCCCACTCCGCAACCGTCACATCCGCTTCGCCGTCCTCGCGCGGGACGACGAAGGCGATGTGGTCGGTCCTGGGCAGCAAGGTGTCCACGCCCTCGGTCCAGGTGCCGACCGACACCTGCCGCGTGCCGTCGTGACGGTCCTGGTAGACGTTGAACGAGGCCACGAACACATCCACGTCGTTGGCCTCGTGCAGCTTGTCGAGCAGCGCCTTCTGGCCGGCGTAGGCGGGCGTATCCAGCATCCGCCGCAGGTCGGCCTGGCGCTGCCGGTGCTCGGGCGCAGTCAGCGCGAACGGCACGATGCGGCGCGCGTCGTCGTAGGTGAAGGCCAGCCAGGAGATGCAGCGGCCATGCTCGGCCGCTTGCAGGCTCAGTTCCAGCATGAGGGCCATGGCCACGTTGTCGCGCTCGCCGACCACCAGCAGGCAATCGCGCGTGGGCAGCATGAACACCGGGCGCCCCGCCACCGGCGCGCGATGCAGCACGTCCGGCAGCAAGGCGCGGCTGGTGTCGTAGGCGTCGTACCAGGCGCCGCGGAACACGCCGGGAGCGACTTCGGCGAAACGGTCCTCGGTGGCGTCGCGCAGGTTGTCGCGGGCGATGGCCAGGCCCTCGTCCAGGGAGATGCCCCACTCCGGCCGCGGCCCGGCGATCAGGGTGGACGTCGAATCGGGCAGGTCCAGCGCCAGCAGCTCGACGCAATCCTCGCCGATGTCGCGGCAGGCATAGGGGAACGGCACGTCCATGCCCTTCTCGCACCGCTGCTCCAGGCGCAGGTCCTCGAACATGCCGCGGTTGCGGATCACCGGCATCAGCGTGGCGCGCAGTTCCTCGAAGCTACGCTGCTGGCGGCTCTCCTCCTGCTCGTTGAGGAAGGCGGCGACATAGCTGTGCAGCGCCTCGTCGCGCCGACGCCGATCGGCGTGGGTATAGGCGTGGTAGGCATTGTGCAGGTGGATGGTGCGGCCGTTCTGGCCGACCAGGCGGAACGCGTCCGGCTGGTACGTCAGGGGTTCGGCATAGCCGCGCGCCTGCAGCGTCTCCAGGAACAAGCGCGCGAACGCATCCGGGCCAGGCGGCTTGCGGTTGAACAGCGTGTCGAACAGGCCATTGAACATCGGCGGTCTTCCTTGGAGTCGGGTGCGCACAACGCGCCGTCGCAGGCGCATGGCGCGGGTGGCTGCGGGCCCGCCATCCTCTCGCAAAAAAGCCCCGCCGAGGCGGGGCTTTCGTGAACGCCGCAGCGCGCGCCAGGATCAGGCGAACGGATCCTGCAGCACCATGGTGTGGTCGCGGTCCGGGCCGGTGGAGACGATGGAGATCGGGCAGCCGGCCAGTTCTTCCAGCGCGCGCAGGTAGGCGCGGGCGGCAGCGGGCAGCTTGTCCCACTCGGTGATGCCGTGGGTGTTCTCGCTCCAGCCCGGGAACTCCAGGTACACGGGAGTACACTCTTCCCAACCCTGCGCGTCCAGCGGCGCGTACTCGGTGCGCTTGCCGCGGTATTCGTAGGCGATGCACACCTTCAGCTTCTCCATGCCGTCGAGCACGTCGAGCTTGGTGATGCACAGGCCGGAGATGCCGTTGATGGCCACCGCCCGCTTGAGCGCGACGATGTCCATCCAGCCGCAGCGGCGTGGGCGGCCGGTAGAGGCGCCGTACTCGGCGCCGCGGTCGCGGATGCCCTGGCCGATTTCGTCGTCCAGTTCGGTCGGGAACGGGCCGCCGCCGACGCGCGTGGCGTAGGCCTTGGCGATGCCCAGCACGTAGTCGATGTCCTGCGCGCCCACGCCGGTGCCGGCCAGCGCGCCACCAACGGTGGTGTTGGAGCTGGTGACGTAGGGATAGGTGCCGTGGTCGATGTCCAGCAGCGCACCCTGCGCGCCTTCGAACAGCACGCGCTTGCCCTGCTTGCGCAGGTCGTGAAGGATGCCGGCGACGTCGAACTTCATCGGCTGCACATACTCGCCGAAGGCCAGCGCTTCGTCGAAGGTCTTCTGGAAGTCGACCGCTTCCACGCCCAGGTACTTGGTCAGCACGAAGTTGTGGTAGTCCAGCGCGGTGCGCAGCAGCTCTTCCAGCTGCGGCGGGTAATGCAGGTCGGCGACGCGGATGCCGCGGCGCGCCACCTTGTCTTCGTAGGCCGGGCCGATGCCGCGGCCGGTGGTGCCGATGGCCTTGCCGCCGGCGGCCTTCTCGCGGGCCTGATCCAGGGCGATGTGATACGGCATGATCAGCGGCGCGGCCGGCGAGATCTTCAGGCGCGAACGCACTTCCACGCCGGAGGTCTCCAGCTCCTCGATCTCCTTGCGCAGCGCGGCCGGGGAGATCACCACGCCGTTGCCGATCAGGCACAGCGCGTCGTCGCGCAGGATGCCGGACGGGATCAGGTGCAGGACGGTCTTCTTGCCGTTGATGACGAGGGTGTGGCCGGCATTGTGGCCGCCCTGGAAACGCACGACGGCACCGATTTCCTCGGTGAGCAGATCGACGATCTTGCCTTTGCCTTCATCGCCCCACTGGGCGCCGAGCACGACAACTGACTGACCCATGGCTGGGTAACTCCTGGTTTGCTGCGCGACCGTCGGGGCCACGCGGATGTGGTGGCCGTGCGGGGTCCGACCGACACCAGCGCGGTTGCTCCATCGGGGAGCGTCCAGGCGGCGGCAAGACCCATACACGGAAAAAGCCGGTCGAGACGCTCGCGTGGAGCGGGCCCGGCCGGCTTTTGTGCATTATCCGGGTTTTGGGTGGCGGTCACCACCCCTTCCCCCGCCGCGTTCAGCGACCTGCCCGACGGCAGCACTCGGGATGCGGGGTCAGCCGCGAACCCATAGCAAGGCGATCAACCCCACCGCCAGGGCCACCCCGCCAGCGATCCGCAATTGTGTGGTCGGCATGGCCAACATCTGCTGCACCATCCGCTTCCAGGCCTCCGGCGCCACCAGCAGGATCAGGCCTTCGAAGACGACGACCAGGCACACCGCGGCGATCAGATCGTGCATGGAGTCTCACAGGCAGAAGGAGATGGCGTGTGCGCGTCAGCTGGAGAGCCCGCATCCTGTAGGATGCGGCTTCAGCCGCGACAGGGTCTCCCAGAAAAGTCCGGACGCGGCAGGCGTTCCGCGAACCCTGTCGCGGCTGAAGCCGCTCCTACAAAGGAAGGCGGCTGCGGCCAACCGATAACGGGACCGGGAACCCGCTCTTACGAATCCCCAATCCCAACTCCCCAATCCCCGCCCCTCAGCGATCGCTCTTGAGGTACTGCAGGAACGGATCGTTCTTGTCGAGCACGATCACGCCGTTGCCGTCGGCCATGGCGCCGCGATAGGCCTCCAGGCTGCGGTAGAAGGCGTAGAACGACGGGTCGGCGGAGCCGGCCTTGCCGTAGACGCTGGCCGCCTCGGCATCGCCTTCGCCGCGCAGCTTCTGTGCATCGCGCTCGGCCTCGGCGACCAGCACCGTGCTCTCGCGGTCGGCCTGGGCACGGATGGTCAGCGCCTGCTCCTCGCCCTCGGCGCGGAGCTTGGCCGCTTCCTGCTTGCGCTGCGCGCGCATGCGCTCGTACACGTCGGTGATCACCTGGCTGTCGGTCGGCAGGTCGATCTGCTTGATGCGCAGGTCGACGATCTGCATGCCCAGGGTCTTGCTCGCCGCGTTGATCGCCACCAGCTGCTTGGCGATCAGTTCGCTGCGGTCGCCGGACACCAGCTGCTGCAGGGTGCGCGAGTTGATCTGGTTGCGCAGCGAATCGGTGATGATCGGCGCCAGCAGGCTGTTGGCCACCTTCTCGTCGCCGCCCTGGGTGGCGCGGTAGAAGGCACGGACGTCGGAGATGTAGCCGATGGCGAAGAAGCTGACGCTGACGTCCTTCTGCTCGGCGGTGAAGTAGCGCGCCGGGGTGGTGTCGATCACCTGAAAGCGGCGGTCGAACATGCGCACCGACTCCACCAGCGGCACCTTGAAGTGCAGGCCCGGCTTGAGGTCGGCACGCACCACGCGGCCCAGGTTCAGCACCATCGCCGCCTTGTCCTCGGGCACCACGAATACCGAGCTGAGCAGCGCGAACAGCGCGACGACGGCAATGCCCGCCCACAATGACAATTTCATCGCTGGATCTCCTCACGGCCGGTCGGGCGCGGCGTGCGCTCCGGGTTGCGGACACTCTCGGCCGAACTGCTGTTCAAGGACGGCATCAACACCTCCTGCGGCAGCGTCGGCACCGTCGGCAGCGATCCGCCGGTGGTCGGCGAGGTCGGCGGGGTCGACGTGGCGGGCGCCTTGCCCTCGGCCGGCATCGGCACATAGATCAGCTGGCGGCCGTCGCCGCCGATGACCTTGCGGTTCTGCGCCAGCACCTGCTGGATCGTCTCCAGCCACAGCCGCTTGCGGGTGACCTCCGGCGCGTTCTGGTACTGCTGCTGCAGCAAAGTGAAGCGCTCGGCGTCGCCCTGCGCGCGGGCGATCGCCGCTTCCTTGTAGCCTTCGGCGACGGTGCGGGTGCGTGCCGCCTGGCCGCGCGCCTCCGGCACCACCTTGGCGGCGTAGGCCTGGGCCTCGTTGATCAGCCGCTCCTTGACCTGTTGGGCACCGTTGACCTCGTCGAAGGCCGACTTCACTTCTTCCGGCGGACGCGCGTCGGGCAGGGTCAGGCCGGTCACGATCAGACCGGTGTGATAGGCCTTCAGCGCGGCCTGCAGGCGCTCGCGCGCGGCCACCGCCATCGGCCCGCGGTTGTTGAGCACCGTATTGAGATCCGAGCGGCCGATCTGTTCGCGCACCGCGCTCTGCGCGGCCTGCTCCAGCACCAGGTCGGCGTTGCGCGCGCCGAACACGTAGGTGCGCGGGTCTTCGACCCGGTACTGCACGTTGAGCGAAACGTTGACGATGTTCTCGTCGCCGGTCAGCACCGGCAACTGGCTGTCGAAGGTCTTGATGCGGGTGGCATCGACCTTGCGCACGGTCTCGATCGGCCACGGCAGCTTGAAGTTCGGGCCCGGCTGCAGGATCCGCGAGAACTGGCCGAAGCGCAGCACCACGCCGCGCTGCTGCTCGCCGATCAACTGGAAGCTGCTGAACAGCAGCACCAGCACCACCGCGCCCAGGATCCAGCGGCCGATGCCGCCGCCGTCGCCGAACAGGTCCTTCAACGGACCGGGCAACCCGCCCCATTTTCCTCCCCCATTGCCGCCACGAGGCGCCCAGGGACCGCGCCCGTGATTGTCGGGGCCGTCTCCGCCCTTGCCGCCAGGTGTATTCCAGGCCATGCATGCTCCAAGAAGGAAGGTGGCGACGCGTCGGTCACGCGCCGCTCACCGGATAATGAGTCGCCGATTCTACTAGATGGGGCAGACCCGCCGTTTCGAAAGGGTATCTTGGTGCATTCCTGCGTGCCGACCAAGGTGTTCCATGTCCGTTCCCGCCCAGTTCTCCGCCTTCCGCATCCACCAGGACGCGAGCGGCTACCACGCCGGCCTCGTCCCGCTGTCCCTGGACCAGCTCAACGACGGCGAGGTGGTGATCCGGGCGGCCTGGTCGTCGGTGAACTTCAAGGACGCGCTGGCCGGGACCGGCCAGGGCAAGATCCTGCGCCGCTTCCCGCTGGTCGGCGGCATCGACGTGGCCGGGCACGTGGTCGCCTCCAGCGACCCGGCGTTCAAGGAAGGCGATACGGTGCTGGTCACCGGCTGCGGCCTCAGCGAGACCCGCGACGGCGGCTACAGCGAGTACGTGCGCCTGGAGTCCAAGTGGGTGGTGTCGCTGCCGGCCGGGCTGAGCCTGCGCGAGAGCATGGTGCTGGGCACCGCCGGTTTCACCGCGGCGCTGGCGTTGCTGCGCCTGCTCGACAACCGCCAGACTCCGGCGCACGGTCCACTGTGCGTGACCGGCGCCACCGGCGGGGTCGGCTCGCTGGCGATCGACATCTTCAGCCGCGCCGGCTTCGAGGTGCATGCGGTCAGCGGCAAGGCCGACCGCGCCGAGCAGCTCAAGGCCTGGGGCGCCACCCAGGTGCTCGGTCGCGAAGCCTTGCAGACCAAGCGGCCGCTGGAGTCGGTGCGCTTCGGCGGCGGCCTGGACAACGTGGGCGGGGCGATGCTGACCAGCCTGCTGGCGCAGACGGCACCGTACGGCAGCGTCGCCAGTGCCGGCCTGGCCGCAACCGCGGAGCTGGACATGACGGTGATGCCCTTCATCCTGCGCGGGGTGTCGCTGCTGGGCATCGGCTCGGCCGGCACCGCCCGCGACCTGCGCGACCGCATCTGGCAGCACCTGGGCAGCGACTGGAAGCCGCGCCATCTGGACACGATCTGCACCCGCGAAGTCGACCTCGCCGGCCTGCCGGAGGTGTTCGCGACAATGCTGGCCGGGCAGTCGTTCGGGCGCACCGTGGTGCGGCTGGATCCGGGCGCGTAGCCACGCCGACGCTTTGTGACACGCAACGCTTTCCGCCCTCGCGCCGCTGCCACTACACTCCGAGCTTCCTAGGGGGAAGCACATGGCACGCATTCTGATCGTCGACGATTCGCCGTCGCAGTTGCTGGGCATCCAGCGCATCGTGGAAAAACTGGGGCACGAAACGATCACCGCCACCGACGGCGCCGCCGGCGTGGAAGCGGCCAAGGCGGCCTTGCCGGACCTGGTGCTGATGGACGTGGTGATGCCCAACCTCAACGGCTTCCAGGCCACCCGCACCCTGCGCCGCGAGCCGACCACGCAGAACATCCCGGTGATCCTGGTCACCACCAAGGACCAAGACACCGACCGCATGTGGGGCATGCGCCAGGGCGCCCGCGCCTACATCACCAAGCCGTTCTCCGAGGACGAGCTGTACGAGGTGATCGAGCGCGTGTTCAGCGGCGAGGATGCGCCGTAGAAGCCGGGAATCGGGATTGGGGATTGGGGATTGGGGATTCGTAAGGGCGGGTTCCGGGCGGCGTTTGAGCACGCAGCGTAAGGCCGCATTGCAATCGGCGCCCCTTGTAGGAGCGGCTTCAGCCGCGACAGGCGCTACCGGTAACGCCTGTCGCGGCTGAAGCCGCTCCTACGCAGGCCATGCGGTTTCGCTGGCGCCGCGCCGCATTGCGCAGATACGTGTGCAGGGCCGCCTCGCGCAAGCCGCGATGGCCGGTTTATCGGGACCGCATCGCGGCTGAAGCCACTCCTACGACGCCACAGAGCGAGGGGAGCCCGCTTTTGCGAATCCCCACTCCCGACTCCCCAATCCCGGCACCACTCACACGGCCTCGCCAAAGGCCTTGGCCAACCCGCGATACGCCTTGCGCTGTGCTTCGGTTTCCGGCGCCGGCGCCAGTACTTCCAGTTCGACGATCTGGTCGCCCGGCGGGGTGCCGGGCAGGCCGCGGCCGCGCAGGCGCAGCTTGCGGCCGGCGTCGGACTCCGGCGGGATCTTCAGTTCCACCGCCCCGCCCAGGGTCGGCACGCTGATGCTGGTGCCCAGCGCTGCCTGCCACGGCGTCACCTGCAGGGTGTAGAGGATGTTGCGGCCGTCCACCTCGAACTGCGGATGCGCGGCGTACTCGATCTCCAGCAGCAGGTTGCTGCCGCCGTTGCCCTGCCCGCTCAGCCGGATCACCTGGCCGGGGCGCACGCCCTTGGGCACGCGCACGTCCAACTGTTTGCCGTTGATGGTGATGCGCACGCTGTCGCCGGCGTACACCGCCTCCAGCGGCACCGCCAGCTTGGCGCGGGTATCGCCGCGCGGTGCACCGGGTCCCGGACCGGGGCCGGCGCCGCCCTGGCGGGCGCGCTGCTGGCGGGCGAACAGGCTCTCGAAGAAATCGCTGAAGCCGCCGCCGGCGCCACCGTTGCCGAACACTTCCTCGAAGTCGAAGCCCTGCGCACCGCCGTAGTTCGGCGGCGCGTGGAACTCCTCGCCCGGGCGGTAACCCTGCGCGCGCAACTGGTCGTAGGCGGCGCGCTTGGGCGGGTCGCGCAAGGCCTCGTAGGCCTCGTTGATCGCCTTGAACTTCTCTTCGGCCCCAGGCTCCTTGCTGACGTCGGGATGGTACTTGCGCGCCAGCCGCCGGTACGCGGTCTTGATCTCGGCATCGCCGGCGCTGGGTTCCACGCCCAGGGTCGCGTAGTAATCCTTGAATTCCATCCATCACCTCAAAAAGAGTCGGCCCGCCGCCTTGCGGCAACGGGCCGGTGGCATGCATTGCGCCATCGCCCGGCCATTCTACGGCCGGCCGCGAAGGCGCGGCGTCGCGATGGCGACGCCGCTGCGAGCGGGCGCTTACTGCACGATCGTGGCCCCGGTATCGACCTGGATGCGGCGCGGCGTGCTCGCCGGTCGCTTGGGGATGCGCACTTCCAGCACGCCATGGTAGCCGGTGGCGGAAATGCCGTCCGGGTCGGCGCTGTCGGGCAGCGCGAAGCGGCGATGGAAGCTGCCGTAGCGGCGCTCGATGCGCGAGAAGCGCTCGGTATCGGCGGCCGATTCGCTCTTGCGCTCGCCCTTGATCGAGAGGATGCCCTTGTCCATCGACACCTCGATCTCCGACGGATCGATGCCCGGCAGGTCGGCGTACAACACGAAGCGCTCCGGCTCCTCCTTGATGTCCACGCGCGGCACCCACTGCGCGGTGACGACGGCCGATTCGTCGGTGCCGCCGTTGGGGTCGAAGAAGCGGTCGAACACCTGCTTGATCTCGTTCTGGAATGCGGCCTGGGCCGGCCACTGGCGATAACGGACGATGCTCATCGTGGTCTCCTGAAACGTGAATGAGGTACACCCCGGAGGGGACGGTTCGCGGCGGCGGGACCGGCCCGCCGTCCATGCCCGTCAGATAGGCCTGCCGCCGCGCTTTTCAAGGCGTTGACGCCACCTTCCCATTTCCGTTTCTAGACTCGGTTCATCCAAGGAGCCCGACATGCCCATCCAGATCGGCGAACGTATTCCCGAAGTGGTGCTGCAGCACATCCGCGACGGCGTGGAAGCCGTGGACACGCGCAGCCTGTTCGACGGCCGTCGCGTGCTCTTGTTCGCGGTGCCCGGCGCCTTCACCCCGACCTGTTCGGAGAAGCACCTGCCCGGCTATGTGGAGCACTTCGAGGAGTTCCGCAAGCGCGGCATCGAGGTGTACTGCATGGCAGTCAACGACCCGTTCGTGATGCAGGCCTGGGGCAAGAGCCAGCTGGTGCCGGACGGCCTGCAGATGCTGTCCGACGGCAATGGCGACTTCGCCAAGGCACTGGGTCTGGAACTCGACGCCAGCAGCTACGGCATGGGCGTGCGGGCGCGCCGCTTCGCGCTATACGCCGACGACGGCGTGGTACGTGCGTTGTTCGTCGAGGCGCCGGGCGAATTCAAGGTCTCCGCCGCCGACTACGTGCTGCAGCATCTTCCCGACTGATCCCCTCACCCACCACAGGAAACGGCCAGCCATGTCCAACAAGCCAGCCACCCCGAACACCGACGCCAAGCCGCTGCAGCACACCGCCGGCCTCACCGACACCGCCACCCTGCGCGCCAACGCCCGCCAGAGCATCGAGGACGGCGCGATCACCAAGAGCTACAGCGCCGACCGCGAGGCGGTGATCAAGATGCTCAACGACGCGCTCGCCACCGAGTACGTGTGCGTGCTGCGCTACTACCGCCACTACTTCATGGCCGCCGGCATGCTCGCCGACGCGGTCAAGTCCGAGTTCCTGGAGCACGCGCAGCAGGAACAGGCGCACGCGCACAAGCTCGCCGAGCGCATCGTGCAGCTGGGCGGCGAGCCGGACCTCAACCCGGACACGCTGACCGCGCGCTCGCACGCCGAGTACAAGGAAGGCGAGGACCTGCGCGACATGGTCAAGGAAAACCTGATCGCCGAGCGCATCGCCATCGACAGCTACCGCGAGATGATCAACTTCGTCGGCGACAAGGACACCACCACCAAGCGCATCCTGGAAGAGATCCTGGCCCAGGAAGAAGAGCACGCCGACGAGTTCTCGGACATGCTGGAAGGCTGGATCGGCAAGTAAGCCGGCTCAGGCTTTATGCTCTCTCGTAGGAGCGGCTTCAGCCGCGACAGGCGTTCCCGATGGATTCTGTTGCGGCTGCAGCCGCTCCTACGTTTTTTCTCTTCGCGATACACAAATCTCAAGCGAAAGCAAAGGCTTTCGCCCTTACGGGCGAGTTACTTTTCTTTGCTAGCGCAAAGAAAAGGTAACCAAAAGAAAGCGCGCCCTGCCTTCGCGCCCTCCGCGCTGACGCGCTCCGGGTCCGCGTCCATCCCGGGGATCCGCGGAAGGGGCTTGGCTGCTTCGCAGCCAAGTCCGGGGCAGTCGCCTCACGGCGCCAGCCCGCCCGCCGGGGCGAAGCAGTGCTTCGCCTTTTCCGGCGAGCCCTGCCCTGCCGCGGACGGCGCACATCCATGTGCGCCGCCCTTCGGGTGTTTCCCCGCGATGGCCGCCGCTTCGGAAGGGAACCCGGCAAGTCAAAAGCAAGAGCGACAGCAGCAGCCAAAGCCAAAGCCAAGCGACCGCCCCCACAGGGACTCGCGGTTATCGGTGTCCGGGAGCGATGTGGGAGGGACTTCAGTCCCTAGTGCTTCCGAGGTCAGATCGTCCGCCTACTCTGGTCGTCGTGGTTGCATGACTGTTGGCTTCTACGAGCGCGCACCACCCGATGCTCAGCGCAACACGCGGAACCGGACCTGGGTCCAGGCGCCGTTGCTGGCCAGCGCGGTCAGGGTGTGGTCGCCGGCATCGGCGAAGTCGCGCTGGAAGGTGCGTGCGCCCTCGGTGCGGGCGATCCAGCGGCCGTCCAGCAGCCAGTCCACCGGCATGCTCGTGCCCAGCGCGCGCACCTGCAGACGCACCGTGGCGCTGCCCGGCGCACGCGCCAAGGTGGCGCGGTCGTTGAGGCCTTCGATGCGCAGCACGTCGCTGCGGCCGCGGCCGTCGTCGCGGCAGTCCGGCGCCAGCGCCGGCAGTTGCCCGGCCTGGCGCTCGCTGGCGTGCAGCCACGGCGTCAGCAGCGCCGGCCAGTGCGCCAGGTCGCGGGTGACCGTCTCGTGCGGCTGCGCGCAGTCCGGCGACAGGCGCAGGCCGCTGTGCGCGTCCACCTGCACGGTCTCGCGGCCGGCGCTCCACAGCCGTGCATCGCGCTCGGCGAAGGTCGGCGGCACCGCGCCGTCCAGCGCGTAGGCAGAGAAACGGCGCTGGCACAGCGCCGGCGGCGTCTGCTCGGCGGCGATGCCCAGCGGCCAGCACACGTCCACCTGCTGCACGTTGGCGGGCATCGGCCGCGCTGCGGTGTCGCCACGCAGGCGTGGCAGGCTGTCGATCGTCTCGAACATCAGCGGCAAGGCGGTCACCGCGCCGTACTGGCCGGGCAGCGGTGTGCCGTCGGGGCGGCCCACCCACACGCCGACGGTGTAGCGGCGGGTACTGCCGATCGCCCAGGCGTCGCGGTAGCCGTAGCTGGTGCCGGTCTTCCAGGCTACGCGCGGGCGCGTGCCGACGTCGAAGGTGCCGATGCCGTAGCCGGGACGCGGATTGGCCTCAAGCATCTCGCGTACGATCCAGGCCGCGCCGGGCGACATCAGCCGCCGCTCGATGCGCTTGTCGGACGCGCTGTAGCGCACGTGGCCGGCGATGCCGTCGCGGTTGAGCGCGGCGAAGGCGCCGACCAGTTCCTCCAGTTTCGCACCGGTGCCGCCGAGGATCAGCGCCAGGTTGGGCGTGCTGCCGCGTGGGAACTTCAGGCCGATGCCGGCGTTGCTCAACCGCGCGGCGAAGCGCGCCGGCCCGACCCGGTCGAGCAGGTCCACCGCCGGCACGTTGAGCGACAGGCGCAGGGCGCTGGCGGCGCCGATCGGGCCGTTGAAGGCTTCGTCGAAATTGCCAGGGCGGTAGTCGCCGAAACTCTGCGGCACGTCGACCAGCAGGCTTTCGGAATGGATCAGGCCGTCGTCCAGGGCCATGCCGTACAGGAACGGCTTGAGCGTGGAGCCGGGCGAGCGCCACGCCTGCACCATGTCCACGTCGCCGAGCCGGCGGCGGTCGCCGAACTGCACCGAGCCGATGTAGGCGCGCGCCTGCAGGTCTTGGTTGTCCACCACCAGCAAGGCGGCGGAGGTGCGCTCGGGCAGTTGCGAGAAGTAGGCGCTGACCCGGTCTTCGAGGGTGCGCTGCAGGTCGGCGTCGAGGGTGGAGACGATGTGCGCGGCGTGCGGGTGTTGCTGGCGCAGGCGTTCGGCCAGCAGCGCGGCGTGCAGCGGCGTCTGCAGCGAGCGCGCCACCACCGGTTCGATGCGCGCATCGTCGACCTGCGCGCGCGGCCACACGCGCAGCGCGACCATGCGTTCGAGCACCTTGTCGCGCGCCACGCGCGCCGCTTCCGGATGCCGGTCCGGACGCAGCCGGCTCGGCGCCTGCGGCAGCACCGCCAACAGCGCTGCCTCGGCCTGCGACAGGCGCGCGGCCGGTTTGCCCAGGTAGGCCCAGCTCGCCGCGTCCACGCCTTCGATCGTGCCACCGTAGGGCGCGCGCTCCAGGTACAGCTGCAGGATCTGCCGCTTGCTCAGGTGCGCTTCCAACTGCAGCGCACGCAGCGCCTGCTGCGCCTTGCCCCAGGGCGTGCGCGTGCTGACCTCGGGCGGCATCAGGATGCGCGCCACCTGCATGGTCAGGGTGGAGCCGCCGGAGACGATGTGACGCGAGAACAGCCACTGCTTGGCCGCACGCAGCAGCGCCCAGGGATTGATCCCGGGGTGGACCCAGAACCAGCGGTCTTCGTAGTTCAGCAGCGCCTGCAGGTACAGCGGCGAGACGCTGTCCGGCGTGGCCGGATAGCGCCAGACGCCATTGCCATCGGCGAAGGCGCGCAGCGGGGTGCCGTCGGCCGCCACCACCAGGGTCGAGGTGTCGCGCGACTTCGGCAGCGGCAGCGGGAACGCGAGATCCAGCAACAGCAAGGTCGACAGCAGCGCCACCGTTCCCCAGCGCAGCCACGGCAGCAGGCGCGTCCAGCGCCAGGGGCGCCGCGCGGCGTGCGGAGCGGCGGTGTCGTCCAGTGGCATGCGTGCTCCCGATGGAAGCGGCCATTTTGCCTGTTGCGGCGGCGAGGCGGGAGTGGGAATGCTCCTGCGCGTGCGACGTCGTCGGCGATGCGCGGCTCGGAACACCGCCAACAGTTCGCGGTTGCCGCGACGCGATTGGACGCGCCGCTCCTACAACGGCATTGAGGCTCCTGGAGACGCTCAATGCCAGCACGTAGTGCACAGGCTAGATCCCGCCGAACGCCCCCCACCCTACGCCAGTGGCAGCCGCAGCGTCGCCACGCTGCCGGGCGCATCCGTGCGCGCCTCCAGGCTCAGGCTGCCGCCCTGCGCCTCCACGATCTGCCGCGACAGCACCAGGCCGATCCCCGAGCCACCGGGCTTGGTGGTAAAGAACGGCACGAACAGGTTGTCGCTGGGCGGCAAGCCGGCGCCGCCGTCGAGCACCTCGATCAGCACACTGGCGCCGTCGCCGCGCGCGCGCAGCGTCACCGGCGCGCTGCCGCCGGCTTCCAGCGCGTTGCGCAGCAGGTTGATCAGCACCTGCTCGAGCTGGTCGGCATCGGCGCGCGCGTGCAGCGCCGGTGCGATCGCGAGCTGCACCCGGGCGTCGTCCAGCAGTCGCTGCACGCGCGCGCACAGCGGCGCCAGCGCCACCGGCACCGGGACCGGCGCGGGCAGCCTGGCCAGCCGGGCGTAGCCGCCCAGGAAACGCTGCAGGGCGGCGCTGCGCTGTTCGATCACACCCAGGCCGTTGTGCAGATCGGCCTGCAATTCGGCGTCGAGCGCCTGCGGCGCGGCCGCCAGCAGCCGCGCGAGGGTGTCGGCGATCGAGGCGATCGGCGCCAGCGAATTGTTGATCTCGTGGCTGAGCACGCGCAGCAGGCGGCGGAAGGCTTGCGCCTCCTCCTCGCGCAGCGCGCGCTCCATCGGCTGCACCAGCAACAGGCGCCCGGCCTGGCTGCGACTGCGCAAGGCGGCGTGGCCGATCTGCCAGCGCCCCTGCTGCCGAGGAAACGCATGCGCCTGGATGCTGCCCGACGGCACGTCGAACAGGCCGGCCAGTCCCAGCGCCTGCGCGGATTGCCCGATCGCCTGCTGGGCGGCGACACCCAGCAAACGCTCGCCGGCCGGGTTGACCAGGCGCAAGCGCTGATCCTGTTCGAAGGCGAACACTGCCCCGTCCAGTGCCGCCAGGGTCTTGCTCAGCAGTTGCAGGCTTTCGTGCGAATCGCGCTGTTCGTCCTGCAGGCGTTGCGCCAGGGCGTTGAACCGTGCCAGCAGGCCGTCGGCATCGCGCGCGTCCTGCGCGGCACGCACGCTGTAGTCGCCCTCGCGCAGCGCGTCCAGCAGGCCGCCGAGGGTACGCAGGCGTTGCCCGGCATCGCGCTGCTGCCGGCGCCACAGCGCCGCGGTCAGCAGCAGCACGCACAGCAGCAAGAGCACCGCCTCGGGCAGCCGCGGCGCGCCAGCGGCAAGCACGAGGAGCAAGGCCAGCAAGGCCGGCGCCGCCAGCCACAGCGGCCGCCAACGCTGCCGCTCAGCCGCCGTCATCGCTGCGCAGGCCGTGCTTGCCCAGGCGCCGGTACAGGCTCTGCCGGGTGATGCCAAGCTGGTCGGCGGTGCGCTGCAGGTTGCCCTGCTGCTGCGCCAGCGCCTGCTTCAGCAGCAGCGCCTCGGCTTCTTCCAGGGTCAGCTGTGTCGACAGCGCGGGCGCAACGCTCGCCGCCGGCTGCAGGCGCAGGTCGTCGCTGCCCAGGATGCTGCCGTCGGCCAGCAGCGCCGCACGCTCCATCGCGTGCGCCAGCTCGCGCACGTTGCCGGGCCAGGCGTAGCCCAGCAGCGCGCGCTCGGCATCGCGCGCCAGCGTCGGCAGCGGCCGCCGATACCGCGTGCAGGCGGCAGCCAGGTAATGCCGCGCCAGCGGCAGGATGTCGGCGCCGCGTTCACGCAGCGGTGGCACCCGCACCTGGAAGGTGTTGAGCCGGTACAGCAGATCCTGGCGGAAGCGGCCGGCCGCCACTTCCGCCTCCAGGTCGGCATTGGTCGCGGCGACGATGCGCACGTCGACCCGCTGCGTGCGCGAGGAGCCGAGCCGCTCGAACTCGCCATCCTCGATCGCGCGCAGCAACTTGGGTTGCTGCTGCAGCGGCAGGTTGCCGATCTCGTCCAGGAACAGGGTGCCGCCATCGGCCAGTTCGAAGCGGCCGGCACGGTCCTGGCGCGCGTCGGTGTAGGCGCCGCGCACGTGGCCGAACAGTTCGGCCTCGAACAGGGTCGGCGCCAGCCCGCCGATGTTGACCTTGACGAAGGCCTGCGCGCGACGCGGCGACCACTGGTGCAGCAACTGCGCCAGCAGGCTCTTGCCGGTGCCGTTCTCGCCCAGCAATAACACGTTAGCGCCGCTGCCGGCGATGCGCAGCAGATCCCCGACCAGCCGCTGCATCGGTGCCGATTCGGCGACGAAATCGGCCGCGCCCTCCTGCAGCAACAGCGCCTGCGCCTCGCCGAGCCGCTGCGCGGTGCGCCGGCTACGATCCAGCGCGATGCGGCTGTCCAGCACCGCCAGCACCCGTGCGTTCTGCCAGGGCTTCTCGATGAAATCGACGGCACCCTCGCGCATCGCCGCCACCGCCACTTCGATGCTGGCCCAGGCGGTCATCGCGATCACCGGCAGCCCCGGCCATTGCGCGGCGATCTGCGCGATCAAGGCCAGGCCTTCGGCGCCGGAAGTGGTGTCGCGGGCGTAGTTCATGTCCACCAGCACCGCGGCGAATTCGTCGCCACGCAGGCAGGCCAGCGCCAGTTCCGGCGATTCGGCGCCGACCATGCCGTAGCCGGCGCTCTTGAGCAGCATGCGCAGGGCTTCGCGCACGTCGGCCTGGTCGTCGACGACGAGGATGCGCGGCAAGGGCGGTGTGCGGGCGTCGTTCATGGCGCAGAGTCTAGCGGCCGGGCGCGGTGGGCAGGCGCCACGGCCGCCGCCGTGGCATACCCGCATCGAGAGGCGAAGCGGATCATTCGGCGCGCAAGGCCTGCATCGGCGGCACCCGCGCCGCCCGCTGCGCCGGCGCCAGCGCGGCGAGCAGGCCGGCCGCGACCAGCACCAGCAGCACCGCGCCGATCGCCAACGGGTCGGCCACACGCACCTCGAACAGGAAGCGCTGCAGCAGCCGCGACACCGCCATCGCCACGCCCAGGCCCAGCAGCAGGCCCACTCCGATCTGCATGCCGGCCTCGCCCAGCACCTGCCGCCGCAGCCGTGCCGGCGGCGCGCCGAGCGCGGCGCGCACGCCGAACTCGTGCTGGCGTGCGGCCACCGCCACCGCCATCACCGCGTACAGGCCGACCGCGGCCAGCAGCAATGCCAGGGCGGCGAACAGGCCGACCAGCAGCAGGTTGAGCTTCTGCTCGCTGGTGGTGGTGGCGACCAGCGCCTGCATCGGCCGCAGGTCGGCGATCGGCTGCTGCGGCGCCACTTCGTCGATCGCCGCACGCAGCGCGCGCTCGTCGGCGCCCAGCGCGCCGGCGCGCAGATGCACCGCATAGGTCAGCGCGCCGAAACCGCGAATGATCTGCCACATCGGCTCGCTCATCTGCGCCAGCGGCTGGTACACCGTCGGCTCCGGCGGCTCGGCCGGGCTGGTATGACGCACGTCGCCGACCACGCCGACCACGCGCATCGCCAAGCGCTGGTTGCCGCCGTCATCGGGCACGGTGATGCTCTTGCCCAGCGCCTGCCCGTGCAGGTAGCGCGCGGCGAAGCTGGCGCTCACCACGCAGACCCGCTCGGCCCCAGCCACGTCGCTGTCGGCGATCCCGCGCCCGGCCAGCAAGGGGATGCGGAACACGTCGAGGAATTGCGGCGTGGCCAGCCGGTACTGGGCATCGACGGAGGGCGCACCGTTGATCTCCACGCTCCAGCTCAGCCGCGTCGCCGTCGGCGGATTGGTCGACACTCCCACGCGGTCGATGCCAGGCACCTGCTGCAGCCGCGCGACGATGCGCCGGGTCTGCTCCACCGCATCGGCCGCGGTGACGTAGCGTTCCTTCACCGGGGCCAAGGAGAACACCACCGCCGACCGGCTCTCGAAACCCATCGGCACCTCCGCCAGTTTCTGCAAGGTGCGGGTGAACAAGGCCGCGCCGATCAGCAGCACCACGGCGATGGCCACCTGTGCGATCACCAGGACGCGACCGAGGCGCCCGGCCTGCAGACTCCAGCCGCCACGCCCACCGCCAGCCAGTTCGGCGACCAGATTGCGGCGACGGCCGCGCACGATGCCCAACACGGCGGCCAGCAGCGCGGTGGCACCGCCGGCGAGCAGCGCGAACAGCGCGCTGGCGCCGGTCAGGTGCGCCGCTTCGCCGCGCATCCACATCAGCGGTACCCAGTCGCCGAGCAGGCGCAGCCCAAGCCAGGCCAGCGCCAGCCCGGCCAGGCTGCCGAGTACGCCGATCAGCACGCCTTCGGCCAGCGCCGGCAGGCTCAGCCGCAGCCACGATGCGCCCAGTGCGGCACGCACCGCGCTGTCGTGGCTGCGTCCGAGCGCGCGCAGCAGCATCAGGCTGGTCAGGTTGATCGCGGCGATCAACAGCACGCAGGCGGCCGCGGCGAAGAACAGCCACAGCGTATTGCCGCTATTGGCGGCGTACAGGCTGTCCTGCAACGGCAGCGCATTGGGCGGCCGCCGCTGCAACGAGCCCCACCACGATGCGTCCATGTGCGGGCTGTTGCGCAAAAAGGCCTTGAGCGTGGCCGCGGTCTGCGCGGAAGCCGCGGCCACGCTGACTCCGGGGCGCAACCGCGCCACCACGATCTCGTTGGTGGACAGGTTGGTCTCGGCCAGATCCGGCTGCATATTGCGGATCAGGTCGAAGGGGTCGGCCCAGGGAAAGTCCGCCGGCAGCACGCCGACGATCTGCACCGGCTTGCCTTCGACCTGCAGCATGCGCCCCACCGCCGCCGGATCGCCGCCGAAGTAGCGCTGCCAGAAGCGATGGCTGAGGATCACCGCCTGCGGCCCGCCGGGCCGGCTTTCCTCGTCGCTGAAGTTGCGCCCCGCCGCCATCGGCAGGCCGAGCGTGCGCAGGACGCCGGCATCGGCACTGATCGATGCGACCACCTCGTTGGCATCGCCGCGGGCGATGTTGGCCGGCACCGGGAACGTGCGCAGGATGCCGATCGACTGCAGGCTCGACATGCGCCGCAACACCGGGTAGTAGCCGGGCGCGGCGACATTGCGGCCGGGATCGCTGGATAGGCCGAGCGTGACCAGCCGCTCCGGCTGCGGGAACGGCAATGGCTTGAGCAAGGCCTGGTCGAGCAGCGCGAACACTGTCGTGGTGGTGGCCACGCCCAGCGCCAGGGTCAACACCGCCAGCAGCAGATAGCCGGGTTTGCGCGCCAGCGCGCGCCAGGATTGCCGCATCTCCGCCCAATGCAGGGCGGCGCTCATCGCGCCTGCTCCGCGGCGCGCACCGGCAACGCCACATCCTGCTCGTGGCGCAGCCGCTCGAAGGTGTCCTCGTCGACGATGCGGCCGTCGAGCATGTGCACGATGCGCTGCGCGCGCCGCGCGAACGCCGGGTCATGGGTGACCATGCACAAGGTGGTGCCGTTGTCGTGCAGTTGTTCCAGCAACTGCATCACCGCCTCGCCGTTGCGGCTGTCCAGATTGCCGGTGGGCTCGTCGGCAAGCAGGATCGCCGGGTTGCCCGCCAGCGCGCGCGCCACCGCCACGCGCTGCTGCTGACCGCCGGACAACTGCCCCGGATAGTGCTTGTGGCGATGGTGCATGCCGACCAGTTCCAGCACCTCGCGCACGCGCTGGCGGATCTGGCTGCGCTGGGCGCCGGAGCGGTAGGTCAGCGGCAGCGCCACGTTCTCTTCCACGGTGAGGTCGGCGATCAGGTTGAAGGCCTGGAAGATGAAGCCGATCTCGGCATTGCGGATGCGCGCGCGGCCGACCGTGTCCAGTTCGGCGACGTTGCGGCCGTTGAGCCGGTAGGTGCCGCCACTGGGCGCATCGAGCAAGCCCAGGATCGACAGCAGGGTCGACTTGCCGCAGCCGGACGGTCCGGTGATGGCGACGAAATCGCCGGGCGCCACCTCCAGCGCGATCTCGGCCAGGGCGTGCGTCTCCACTTCCTCGGTGTGGAACACCTTGCCGAGCCCGTCCAGGTGGATCAACGGCGCGGCGGATGGTGCGGGAATTGCGGTCATGCGGGGTCTCTCCTGGTCTGGCTAGCGTAAGCGCAAGGTGGCGTCGGCATTCCATTGGCTGGTGTCGGACAGCACGACGCGGTCGCCGGCGCGCAGGCCGGCACGGACTTGGATGCGGTCGCTGGAAGCGGCGCCGAAACGCACGCGAATGCGCTGCGCGGTCTGGCCGCCGTCGCGCAGCACGAACAGGCTACCGGCGGCGTTGGGCACGGCCAGCGCCGGGCGCGGGATGCTGACCACGTCGCGCAGCGTGCCGAGCACGATGCGCCCGTCCACCGACAGGTCCGGGCGCACGCCGGACGGCAGCGGCGGCGTCAGCCGCACGTCGACCACCACGCTGCCGCTGCGCACCGCTGGATCGATCCGCGCCACCTGCCCGCTGACGACGCCGTTGTGCGTGTCCACCGCGACCGGCAGGCCTTCGATCACGTCCTTGGCCAGGACCTCGGGCACCTGCAGCCGCGCCAGCAGGTCGTCCGGGCGCGCGACCCGCGCCAACTTGGCGCCGGCCTCGACACGCTGGCCGGGCTCCACGTCCACCTGCTGCAGGATGCCGTCGCTGCCGGCGCGCACCTGCAGCGCGTCGGCTTGTTGCGCGGCGATGGCCAGGGTGCTGGCGGCCTGCGCGCGCCGCGCCTGTGCCGCGCGCAACTGCGCGGCCATGTTCTGCCGGAACGCGGCCACGCGCTTGGTCTCGATGTCGGCGCGGCCGCGCTGCTGCGCCTCGACGATCTGGCTCTGGGTCAGGTCGATGTCCGAGATCGCCCCGCCATCGTGGCCGCGCCGGTAGGCCTTGGCCTTGATCTGCGCGATCTGCAGTTCGGACTCGGCCTGCGCCTGCAGCGCCTGCTGGTCCAGCAATTGCGACGCCAGTGCGGCGTGCAGTGCGGCCAGGTCGGCGTCTGCGCCAGCCAACGCGGCGCGCGCGCGATCCAGGCCGGCGTCCAGTTCCGGATTGACCAGTTGCAGGATGGGTGTGTCGGCCTGCACGCGCGCGCCGGCCTCGACCCGTTGCTGTTGCACGGTGGCCGGGGCCCCGGCGGTGATCCAGCGGATCTGCCGCGGCACCAGCACGCCACTGGCGCGGACCTCGCGGCGCATCTCGCCGCGCGTGGCCGCATCGATCCACAACTCGCTGCGCGCCACGCGCGGCGCCGCGCGGCCGCTGCCGAGCAGTGCCACGCCAAGCAATACCGCAACGGCAGCGGCCACCACCAGCCAGCGGCGGCGGTGGCGCCAGAACGAACGGTTCGGTGATTTCGCGATATCCATGCCTGCTGTGCAGCAGGCTGCGTGCCAATCGGCGAACCGCACTAACCCATTGAATCGTTTGCACTACGACCGCGACACGCGCGGTCGCCGCGTCCGCAAGCGGTCGTGCACCGACCGATTACGGACAGTGGCGCGAGCAGGTGCGGGTCAGGGCTTTTCCAGCGACGCGCGATAGCGCAGCAGCGCTTCCGGTTCGTCGGTCTGGAAGGCGCCGATGCCGGCGCGATACAGCCGCCCCCACACCGCTTCCGGATCGCGCACCGCATCGGCATCGCCGCCGACGTCGGCGACGAAGCCGTCCCACAGCGTGTTGACCAGCAGCCGCACGTGCCGCTGCTTGGCCAGGGCCGCCACCGCCGGCAACTGGGCCAGGCGCATCCGCGGCAGTTCGATCGCCACCGGCCGCACCTTGCCTTCCGTCTGGGTGCGCACGGTCTGCACCAGGTCGTCGGTGCCCGGCGGATTCAGCAGCACCGGGGTGAAGTTGACCTGGTCGAACGGCGGCATCGACGCCAGGTCCTGGCTGGCGACGCCGACCTCGGTCTTGACCACCACCTGCCGCTCCATGCCGGCGCGGCGCACCGCATCGACCACCTCGGCGTAGATCGGCGCTTTGACGTCCAGGTTGAGCATGATCCGGCCCTTGGCCGCGGCCAACATCTGCGCCAGGGTCACTGGATGCTGGTCGGTAAGCGCCGCGTCGGGACCGCCCTCGTCGTCGCGCAGGCGCAGCCGCGCCAGTTGCGGCCAGGTGAGTTCGGCGACCTTGCCGGTGCCGTCGGTGGTGCGGTCGACGGTGGCGTCGTGGAACATCACCAGGGTGCCGTCGCCGGCGCGGCGGATGTCGGTTTCGAGCATGTCCACGCCCAGCGTCACGCAGCGCTCCAGGCCCAGCAGCGAGTTCTCCGGCGCGTGCCCGGCGAAGCCGTGCGCGGGCGCGGGGTTGTGGCAGCCGCGATGGGCGACGACGAAGATGCCGCCGTCCGGTGCGGCCAGGCGCGCCTGGATCGGGGCGATGGCGGCGACGGCCGGAGCCGTCGCGGTCAGCAGTGCGGCAATGACCGCGCCGCGCGAGAAAAGCAGGTTCATGGTTGGTCTCCGGCAACGGTCACAGCGACGGGGTGAAGCGCAGGCCGAGCCAGTAGGTGGTCGGCATCGAATAACTGTCCTTCAGCAGGTTCTCGCCGGGGCCGGTCAGGCTGGTGAGGCGGCTGTGGGTGACATTGCTGATCTGGCCGACCACGCTGAGCTGCTTGCTCACCGCCCAGGTCGCCGACAGATCCAGCTGCGAGCGCGGCGCCCAGTACAGGTCCTGCCAGGCGATGTTGCTGACGATGGCGCGCAGCGCCTTGCCCTGGCGGTTGTAGGCCGCACGCAGTTCGACGCCGCCGACGGTGTAGAACAGCGAGGCGTTGGCGGTGTAGTCGGGCTGCCCGACAAGGCGATCGACAGTGCGCTGGCTCTGCACCACGTTGGGCGCGCTGCCGCTGGTGAACGGCACGTCCATGCCGCCGTCGAGCAGGGCCAGGTTGGCGCTGGCGCCCAGGCCGGACAGCGCCGGCACGCCCGGGAACAAGGTGTTGAACACCGCGCTCAGTTCCAGGCCGCGCACGTGCGCCTTGGCGGCGTTGGCCGGGGTGCTGATCAGCACGTTGGAATAGGTGGTGCCGTTGAAGCCGAACTGGTCGGTGCGCGAGAGGGTGAAGATCTCGTCCTGGATGCGCTTGTCGAACAGCGCCGCGGCGAGCATGCCGTCGAAGTCGTCGGGCAGGCGCCATTCCAGCGACAGGTCCAGGTTGGTGGACACGCGCGGCTTGATGTCGGGATTGCCGATGGTGACGGTCACGCCCTGCGCATTGGGATTGCCCATGTCGCTGCTGTTGACGAAGCTGATCGAGGTGCGCGCGGCATAGGCGTCGTAGGGCGGACGGCCAAGCGTGCGGCTGGCGCCGGCGCGCAGGTCCAGGCGATCGTTGACGTGGTAGGTCATCACCGCCGAGGGCAGCACCTTGGCGTAGCGCGAATCGGTGGGCGCATCGACGTAGACGTAGTTGCCGCTGGCCGCGTCCAGTTGCCGCTGGCGGCCGACCGTGGATTGGTCGGTATGGTCGTAGTGCAGGCCGGCTACCACGTCGACATCGTCGCTGCGGTAGCCGAGCAGGCCGTAGGCGCCGAAGATCTCCTCGCGGTGGCTGAAGTTGTCCTGGTTGCTGAAGGCGCTCTGGTCGGTGCGGTTGAACGCGCTCAGCGGGGTGGCGCTCAGCACCTGGTTGGCCTTGTCCGGATCGATCGCGATCAGGTTCAGGCCCAGGTAGCGCATCGGCGCGTTGGACGGCGCCAGCACGTCGCCGATCTTCAGCGGCGGCGCGCTGCGGTTGGGCTGGTACTCCACGCGGTAGATGTCGAAACCGGGCTCGTCGCGGGTGTAGCTCAGGCCGCTGCCGAAGCCGAAGCCGCGGTCCATCTCGCCGCGATTGAAGGCGTAGTCCAGGCGTCCGGTGAGCACCTTGTCGCGCGCATTGCGCTGGTAGTCCGGGCGCCAGTACAGCAGGCTGTAGTTGTCGTAGTCGTAGTACGACTGCGCCGACATCGGGAAACGCTGATTGAGCGCGGAGGTGTCGTAGTTGAAGCCATAGGCCGCCGTCGGCACCACGGTGACGCCGGGTCCGGTCTGTCCGGTGGGCACCGCCGCCGGGCGCTGCGCGCCGGTGACGTACTTGATCATCTTGATCGGTTCGGCATAGGTGGCATCGGACCAGGACGCGCGTGCGGACAGCACCTGCCGGTCGTCCGGGCGCCACTCGAAGCCGGTCTGGCCGAGCTTGGTGCGGGTGGTGGTGATCTGGTTGGAATAGCCCACTTCCACGTCGCCGACCGGGTAGCTGCCGCTGGTGGCGGTCTGGTTGTAGACGCGATTGCGGTTGCGCGGATCGAGGATGATCTCGTTGCGTTCCATGTTGTCGCGGAAGTAGTAGTAGCCGGCCGTGGCGTAGGCCTGCAGCGACTCGCTCAGCCGCGCCTCGAACTTGCCGGTGAGGCCGTAGCGGTCGCGCTTGTCCATCACGTACCAGTACTTGTCCTGCTGCGGCACCGCCCAGCCGTTGCCCAGGTTGGTGCCGCTCTGCAGCGCGCCGGTACTGTCGTAGAACCCGTAGTGCACCGTGTCGGTGGTCATGTGGGTTTCGGTGTAGCTGCTCAGCGTCTGGTAGTTGCCGGACAGGGTCAGGCCGTACTGGCCTTCGCTGCCGAAGGTACGGCTGCCGGTGGCAAGCACGCGGTAGCCCGGGTCGTCCTGGTCGCGCGGCTTGCCGACGTCGTTGGCATGGCCCAGCGACGCCTCGGCGGTGAAGAACGGCTTGCCGCCGTTCTCGAACGCGCTGCGGGTCTTGAGGTTGATCGCGCCGCCGGTGGCGTTCGGATCCAGGTCGGGGGTGAAGGTCTTGATGACCTGCAGTTCGCTGACCATCGAGGCCGGCAGGATGTCCAGGCGCACGCCGCGGGTGATCGAGCCGAGCGTGCCGTTGGGCGTGCCCGGCGAGGCCACGGTCAGGCCGTCGATGGTGACGTTGTTGTAGGACGGGCCGAGGCCGCGCAGCACCGGGGTGGCGGCTTCGTCGCGCGGATGCTCGTTGTCGGTGGCCGGCAGGACGGACAGGCCCGGAATGCGGCGCAGCGCCTCGACGATGGTGGTGTCCGGCAGCGCGCGCACGTCGGTGGAGCTGACCACGTCGGTGATGTTGGTGGCCGCGCGCTTGCTCTCGATCGCCGCGGCATTGGCCTTGCGCACGCCGGTGACCTGCACGCTGGACAGCGTGGTGGTGCCGTCGCCGTTGGAAGCATCGTTGGGCGGGGTGTCGGGCGTGGTGTCGCCGACGGCCGGCGCGGTAGCGGTGGAGGCAGCGACGGCGCTGGCGTCGGCGGCGACCGTCGCCGTGGTGGACGCGGCGTCCTGCGCCAGCGCGGCCTGGCAGCTGGCGGCGAGCGCGCAGACGATCAGCGCGCGGCGCCGATAAGTGAGTGGTTGCATTGCGATGTCCCCTGGTTGACTGAATTAAGTAACTTAAAGTTTGTTATTTAATCCCAGGGATATGACGAAACGATGGCGTTGTGTGGAAGGCGTGAAGACACAGCCGTCTCTGCCCGCCGGCGCGGCCGGCGGCCGCCTGCAATGTGGTGCGATGCGGCAGGCACGATTGGCGGGCGATCGGCACCTGCCGTTCCCGCAGCGGTTGCCCGAAACGCAGAAGCCGCCGGATGACGGCCCGGCCCAGACCGTGGCCGCGGCCGCAGCGCGGTGCACTTGCGCCGCCTGCGTGGCGAAGGTAGCGCGCGCTTGCGCTCGGCATGCTCGGCCTGGCGCTGCGGCAGCGGCGCGGACGCCGGCGTTGGCGGCAGCGCCCCACCGTAGACCCGCCGGCACAGCCCTGCGCGGCGAGTTCGCGCAGGTCGCGGCGGATCGACTCCTCGGCCACGGCGAAGCGCTCCGTCAGTTCCGCCGCCACCACTCGGCCGTGCTCGCGCAGGCGCTGCAGGATCGCCTGCAACCGCTCCTGCGGCAGCGTGTCGCGCTCGCCGCTCAGGGCGCCGCGGCGCCGGCGCGCGGCGGCAGCAGGTCCAGCGCGACCAGCTCCTCGCGCAACGCCGCGGCATCGCGAAACTGCAGCGCATGCATGCCGGTGGCAGCCGCGGCCTGGACATTGCGCGGCGCATCGTCGATGAACACCGCCCGCGCCGGGTCGATCGCGAAGCGTTCGCACAGCAGCGCGAAGATCGCCGGGTCCGGCTTGAGCAGGCGTTCTTCGCCCGACACCAGCACGCCCTCGAACCACTGCAGGAACGGATAGCGTTCGCGCGCGATCGGGAAGGTCTCGTGCGACCAGTTGGTCAACGCGTACAGCCGCACCCCCTGCCCGCGCAGTTCGTCCAGCACCGCCACGGTGGCGTCCAGCGCGCCGCCCAGCATCTCTGGCCAGCGCGCGTGGTAGGCCGCGATCAGCGGCGCATGCGCCGGATGCTGCGCGCTCAGTTCGGCCACCGCCTCGTGCCACGGTCGCCCGGCATCCTGGCGCTCGTTCCACTGCGGGCTGCACACCTCGCGCAGGAAGGTTTCCATCGCGGTTTCGTCGTCGAACAGGCGGCGGTACAGATGGCGCGGGTTCCAGTCGATCAGGACGCCGCCGAGATCGAACACCACCGTGTCGAGGTGGGACGCGGCGGACGGGGGGGACGCGGGCATGACGGGCTCCAGGGAACGGAAGGGGAACGCAGCGGCGGAGCAGGCGCGCATTGGCGGCGGCCGGCAGCAGCGCCGCCACCGCGGCCACTGCTGGCGGCAGGCCGATGGCGACGGCGGCTGCAGCGCGATCGGTGCGGCGCTCATGGTAGCCGTCCCTTCCGGCTGACATCTCTGGCCGGCGTACCCTCACCCCCAGCCCCTCTCCCGGGGGGAGAGGGGAGTTTGGTGCGGCGTCGCTGTTGGGCATCCTGGCGGTCGTACCCTCACCCCAGCCCCTCTCCCGCAGGGAGAGGGGAGTTTGGTGCGGCGTCGCTGTTGGGCGTCCTGGCGGTCGTACCCTCACCCCCGGCCCCTCTCCCGCAGGGAGAGGGGCGTTGGATCAAGGCTGCACGACGTTGATCGTGCCGGGGTTGCTGCGCCCCACGCCGCGCAGGTCGGGGCGGTACATGTCCTCGACCAGCGACGGCGGCACCGTGTAGGTGCCCGGGGTCACCGCGCGCACCAGGTAGAACACCTGCGCCTTGCTGCCCGCCGACAGGCTCAGCGCGGCCACGTAGCGGTCGTCGCGGAACTCCTCGTGCTTGACGTCGGCGGCGTTGGAACGGTCGCTGATCTCGATGCCATCCACCACCACGTCGGCCCACTGCTTGGCGTCGCCCAGGTTGAAGTTCTCGATCTCCAGGCCGGCCGGTAGCAGGTCGGTCAGCAGTGCGTCGGGCATGCTGGTGTCGGAGGTGATGGTGACACGCACGATCAGCGCCTCGCCCTCCTTCAGCGGCTGCGGCGTCCACGGCTTGCCGTCGGTGCCGTAGAAGCTGCGCTCCACCTTCAGCGTGCTGTCGTCGGCCGCCGGCGGCGTGCGCGGCACGCCGGCGATTTCCAGGCTGGCGTACAGCGGCGGCTGGCCCTGCGGCACGAAGTGCACGCCGCGCGCCAGCTCGGCCTCGTCGAACTGACGGCCGAAGGCCTTGGCCGGGGCGATCGTTTCGCTGCTGTCGCCGACATTCAACTGCCCGGAGACCTGCGCCGTCTGGCTGTTGAGCAAGGCCTTGCCCATGCGCGCCAGCGCCACCTGCTCCTGCGTGCTCAGCCACAGCCAGCCGCCACGGCGGCGCGCGTCGATCTCGCGCCCCAGCGCCATCACCCGCGCGTCGTACTCGGGCTTGGCCAGGCCACGCTCGTGCAGCAGCGCGATCATCAGCGCATCGTCGCGGACCACGCTGCCGTAGTCGCCGAAGTAGCGCGGCCGGTCGGCGCTGTCCTTGGCGAAACCGGCGGCGATCGCCGCCTCGCCGCGCTTCTTGTCGCCCTGCAGCGACAGCGCCACGCCCAGGTGCACCAGCGACAGACCGGTCAGCGCCTTGCTGCGGTCGTTGTCGTACAGCGCGCGCAGCGTGCCCAGCGGCGCACGGTTGACCCGCGCCAGCACGTAGCCGGACCAGGCCTGGTTGGCGAACTTCAGGTTCTCGCGGCGGTCCTGGCCGTAGAAGTTGTTGCCGCCGGACAGCAGGTCCTCGCTGAGCCGGTTCAACGCCTTCTGCAGCACGTTGTCGGGCACCGCGAAGCCGGCGTCCTTGGCGTCGAGCAGGAACTCGGCGATGTACGGGGTCAGCCCCGGATTGACGTAGCCGTCGTCGCCCCACATCGAGAAGTGACCGCTGGAGACCTGCATCGAGGCCAGCCGTCCGAACGCGCCTTCCATGCGCGCGCGGCGCGTGGCCGCATCCAGGCCCTTGACCCCGAGCAGGCGCGCGGTGGCGTCGTCGAGCAGCAGCGCGGCGTAGCCCTTGCTGGTGGTCTGCTCGGCGCAGCCGTAGGGGTACTGCAGCGCGCCCTGCAGGGCACTGGCGAACGGGATCGGCGGCAAGGCGCTGACCAGCATGCGCGCGTTGACCGAGCCGGCCATCAGGCCTTCGGCATCGCTGGCGCCCAGGGTCACCGGCGCCAACGGGTCGAGCACGCGGGTCTGCGTGCGCAGCACCGACGGCCACGCCGCACGCACCGGCAGGTCGTAGCGGCGGTCGGCGGCAAAACCATTGCCTTCCACGCGCACCCGCACCTTGGCCACCGTATAGCCCTCCTGCGCCACCAGCGGGAAGCTCAGGGTGGCCTTGCCGTCCTTGCCCAGCTTGGCGCTGCGCGCGTTGTCGGCGATCGCCAGCGGACCTTCGCCATCCACCCGCACCTTGAACTCGCCCGGCTGGCCGGTGAAGTTCTGCACGTCCAGGGTCACCGTGCTGCGGTCGCCCGGCGCCATCACCCGCGGCATGCTGGCCTCGGCCACGATCGGCGCGCGCACCAGCGTCTCCACGTCGCGGTTGCCGTAGCGCTCGTCCGAATAGACCAACGCCGACACGCGCAGGGTGCCGTTGAAGTCCGGTACCGGCAGCTGCACGCGGGCGTTGCCCTTGGCGTCGAGCTGCACCGGGCCGGAGAACAGGTCCACGGTCTGCACCCGCGCGGTCGGGCGCTTGGCCTGCGGCAACGCCGCCAGCGCCATGTCGCCGCCGAAGCGCAGCTTGCCGGTGCCGCCCTCGAAGCTCTCGATGACCCGGCCATAGATGTCGTAGGCATCCACGCCCAGGCCCCGCTGCGCGAAGAACTGCGCGTTGGCGTCCGGCACCGGGAAGCGGGTGATGTTGAGGATGCCCACGTCCACCGCGGAGATGGTCACGTGCGCCTGCTTGCCGGCCAGTTCCGGCACGCTCACCGTCACCGGCAGCGGCTGCTCCGGGCGCATCTGCTTGGGTGCGACCAAGCCCACCGCCACGCGCCGGGCCTTGCGGTCCATCGGCACGTAGGCTACGCCGACCGCGCGCGCCGGGGTGATCTTGCTCGGCGCCGAGCCGCCGCGGAACACCAGTGCGGTGACGTAGACGTCGTGGCGCTCCCAGTCCTTGGTCACCGGGATCTCGAAACTGCTGCCCGGCTTCACGTCGATGTCCTGCACGTACAGCATGCGGTCGCTCTCGACCATCAACACGCCGGGGCCGGCGTGCGGCGGGGTCAGGGTGACCTTGAGCGTGTCGCCCGCCTTGTAGCCGGTCTTGTCCAGCGCCAGCTTGACCTTGTCCGGACGCGCATCGAGGCCGCGGTTGTCGTCGTTCCAACTCCAGCCGGCATGGAACGGATAGCGCGTGGTCAGGCCGGTGGCCGGGTCGAACACGTCCACCCGGTACTCGCCCCACTCCACCGGGAAATCAAACTTGGCGGCGCTGGCACCGGCATCGACGGTGAGCGTCTGCTTGTTCTCGAAGCGGCGGGTGAAATCGTAGTCCCAGCGGTTGTCGGTGAACGCCCAGTGGTAGTCGCGCAGCTCGCGCACCAGGGTCACCTTCAGGCCCTTGGCCGGCTGCGGCTTGCCCTGCGCATCCACCCGCATCAGTTCGAAGCGCGCGTTGGCGTTGGCGTCGGCGCCGTCCTTGTCGTCGAACAGCGGGCGTACGCCGACCAGCGCCGGTGCTGGCCACAGCACGCGCTTGAGGGTGCGGGTGACGGTGCGGCCGCCGGTCTCGTACACACTGGCCGAGACCAGCGCGGCGATGGTGCTGGTCGGCTTGGCCTCGTCGGGCAGCGCCAGGTCCTCGCTGAGCTTGCCGTCGGCGCCGAACTCGGTATCGACGATGTCCTTGGCTTCGCGCGGCAACTGCAGGGTCGGGTCGCCGAAGAAGTAGCCCGGCAACGCCTCCACCGGATGCTGCTCGACCGCCACCGCCAGCTTGGCGGTGAAGCGGTTGCCCGCGGCCGGCGCGCCGTACAGGTAGGCGGCGGTGGCCTGCAGCTTGAACGGCTCGCCCGGCTTGAGCGTCTTCTGCGCGCTGTCCAGGTCCAGCTTCATGCGCTCGGGCAGGAATTCCTCGATGCGCAGGGTCATGCCCTGCACCGCTTCCTTGCTGGTCGGGTCGGTGCGGAACTCCACCTGCCAGCGCCCGGTCGGGGCGTCGGCGGGGATCAGTTGCTCGAAGCTGAAATAGCCCTGGTCGCCCGGCTGCAGCCGGGTCTCGCGGAAGATCTTGCCGTCGGGCTGCTTCAGCCGCAGGAACACCGGCTGCGCGCCCTTGCCGGTGGTCGGCACCGGCTTGCCGTCGTTGTCGCGCAGCAGCGCCGACACCCGCACGGTCTCGCCGGGGCGGTACAGGTCGCGGCCGGACCAGGCGAACACGTCGAACCAGGCGTTCTCGCGCCCGGCCACCGCGAACTCGCTCAGGTCCAACGCCGGCTGGTTGAACGGCAGCATCGACAGGTCGGTGCCGCTGCGCGCCACCAACACCTGGCCGGCGTCGAGCGTGTAGTTCAACAGCGCGTTGCCGTTGTCGTCGGTCTGGCCCTTCAGGAACAGCTCGCCGTCGGCGTTGAGCACGCGCAACTCCACCTTCTTCAACGGCTCGCCGCTCTGCAGCGAGGCGGTGTGGACGAACAGCTTGTCCTTGTAGGCGCGCGCATGCAGGCCGATGTCGCTGACCGTGAAGAAGGCAGTGTCGTACTCGTTGTCGAACTTGCCGGGGCGGCGCAGCACCGCGAAGTACAGGCCCGGCGCCTGCAGTTCCTTGATCTCCTGGATCGGCAGGTAGGTCAGCGCGCGCTCGTTCTTGTCGCCGCCGAGCACGAAGCGGTTGGTATAGACCGAATCGGCCAGTTGCGAGATCGGGGTGTGGTCGCCGTAGTCGCTGTCCAGCTCCCAGGTGCCGCGGCGGCCGCCGCGCTGGTACTGGGCGAAGAACGCCGGCAGCGCGCTGTCCTTGACCCGCATGAACTCCACGTCCACTTCCGGCACGTTGAGCGAGACCACCGGCAGGCCGCGGCTCTCGCGCGCCGGCAGCACACTGCCCTGCGAGGCGAAGCCGACGGCCGGCGTCAACTCGCCGGTATAGACCTTCTGCTTGAGCGGCTTGCCCAGGCGGCTGCCGTCGGCCGCCAGCAGGTCGGCCGAGATCACCACCGTGTAATCCTTGGCCGCCTCCACGTAGGGGTAGCGCAGGGTCTTGCCGTCGTCGGACAGCGACCAGGCGCTCTCGTCGGTGCCGACCTTCTCCTCAAAGCGCAGCAGCTTGTCGAAATCCTGGGTGCCGACCAGCGGCCGCGAGAACTCCAGCGCCAGCGACAGCCCGTCGCCCTTCTGGTCAGGATAGGCGCGGACCAGGCCGAAGCCCTTCATCGCTTCCTTCTGCCCCTTCACCGGCTCGCCGCTGGCCTCGGGCAACTGCCCGGATTCGTTGCGCTTGCAGCCGCCCAGCGCAAGCGCCAGACCCAGCAACAAGAAAGTCCCCATCAACCCTGCGCGCAGGCCCGCCCAGCGCCGCTTCGAATCCGTGTGCATGCGTTCGCTCCGTGAATGTGGCGCGAGTATAAAGCGCCGGCGCGACGGCTGGAGGGGCGAAGGTGCACCATCCATCGGCGTGTGCGCGGCAAGCTACCGTCGGCGCGGAAACACGCCCGGCAACCATGCCGACGATCCCCGTGGAGCCCCCGTAGGAGCGGCTTCAGCCGCGACAGGCATTCCCGGGAAAGCCCGTCGCGGCTGAAGCCGCTCCTACCCCCTGAACGAATGGCCAATGGCTCCGCCCGTCGCGACCCAACGTCGCTCCAACCATGGCCTCATGGCAAAGCAATCCTTACACCGCCAGGTGTCGGCGCCCTAACCTCAGCGCAGCAGCCGCTGCATGTACAGCGCGATCAGCCGCGGCCGATCCAGCGCCAGGCACACCTGGGCATTGGCCGCAGCGCCCGGCGCGCCCGCCGCCGGCGCTTCGCGGGTGTAGCCCTTGTCGTCGACCACGATGCGCAGCGGCACGGTGGGGCACAGGCTGGGGTCGAGCAACTGCGCCACCGGCACCACGTCGAACAGGGTCGGGGTGGCGCTGGCCCAGGGCTGGTCGGTGTCGCGCCACTGATAGTAGAGCTGTGCCAGCGCGTCGGTCAGCGGCTCGCCATGGGCGAACAGCGCCACCCGTTCCGGCTCCTCCAAGGTCACTTGGGTGGCATCCAGCGGCAGCATCACGATCGGCACGCCGGCGGCGAACACGCGCTGCGCGGCGGCGATGTCGGCCGCGATGTTGTACTCGGCCGCCGGCGGATTGGGCGGGCGGTAGCGCGACTTGCCGTAGCCCACACGCACCGAGCCGCCCATCAGCACCACCTGCTTGAGCTGGGCGAAGCCGGCCGGGTCGCGCTGCTGCGCGCGCGCCGCGTCGGTCAGCGGGCCGAGCACCAGCAGGGTGACCTCGCCGGGATGGCGCCGCGCCTGCGCCAGGATGAAAGCGGCCGCGTCCGGCGCCGCCGCAGGCAGGCGGCCCTTCGCCGCCCAGCGCGCCTGGCTGAAGGGAATGCTGCTGGTGGTGCGCTGGCCGATCGCCAGCGGGATGTCGCTGCGGCCGGCCTGCTGCAGCAGCCGTTGCAGCAATTGCGCGCGCAGGCCGGTGTCGCCCCAGGCCGAGGCGATGCCCAGCACCTGCAGCTCCGGGCTGCGCAACAGCAGCGCCAGCGCGAACGCATCGTCGATGTCGTCGCCGATGTCGGTGGAGACGATCACTTTCTGCACGGGCGTAGCGGATGCGCCCGCGTCCTGCGGCGGCGCGACGGCCGCGGGGCGCACCGCCCCTGCGGCAGCCGCGGACGCGGTGGCCAGCAGCGCCAATGCCCCCCATCGGATCAGATTGCGCATGCACCTCTCCCAAAAAAGAACCGCCGGCATGATAGCCGGCGGTCGGTCTTGCAACGGCGAGGCCGCGGATCAGAAGTTGGCGCGGAACTGCGCGCCGACGATGCGCGGATCGTTGATGAAGCCGGTGAGGTTGTTGAAGTCGATCGCACCGGTGGCGCGGATCTGGTTGGTGCAGTTGCGGCAGAACACCGAGACCTCGTATGCACCGGCGCCCCAGTTGTAGCCGATCTTGGCACCGCCCTCGAGCAGCGGCTGACCGACGAACTCGCGCGAGTCGTACAGGAAGAAGTTGATCTCGCTGCGGTAGGACCAGTCGGTGAAGAAGAAGAACTCGGCGTCGTCGCCGACCGGGATGCCGTAACGCAGGGTCGCGTTGCCCATCCACTTGGCCGCCTGCGGCAGCACGTTGCCGTCGATCAGCGCGCGGCCGGAGGCATTGATCGGATCGGTCACGGTGCAGGTGCGGCACACGCCCACCGACAGGGTCGGGTCCTCGATGCGGGTCCAGTTGTAGGCACCGCCCAGGGTCACGCGCAGGTTCTGGGTCAGCAGCGCTTCGAAGTCGAACTCGGCACCGCGCGCCTTGGAGGTATCGGCGTTGAGCAGGCGCACGTCGTTGGAAGCGCCGCCGACCGCGGTCAACTGCTGGTTCTTCACCCGGAAGTCGTAGACGTCGAAGCTCAACCGCGCGCGCTTGTCGAACAGGTCGGACTTGATGCCGACCTCGAACGAGTCCACGGTCTCCGGCGCGGCCACGGTCAGCGGTGCGGTGGCCGACGGCACGCCGAAGCTGGCGCCGCGGAAGCCGCGGGCGGCGCGCGCATAGACGTTGACGTTGTCATTGATCGTGTAGGTGGCGCTGAGGTCGCCGGTGACCTTGGAGTTGTCGGTGCTGCCGCTGGAGGGCTGCTGCAGGGTCACGCGGTCCAGTTGGAGGACGTCGAAGATCTTCTTGTCGTAGGTGTAGCGGATGCCGGCGCGCAGGTTCAGGCGCTCGGTGGCCGCGTAGTTCAGCGAGCCGAACGCCGCCCACGAGGTGTTGCGCTGGCGGGTCAGCTGGTAGCTGGACAGGGTGCCGCCGGCCAGGGTGTTGTAGGTGTAGTTTTCGCCCTCCACCGAATCGTGGAAGTAGTACAGACCGGCCTGCCAGTTCAGCGGACCGGCGTACTGCGACTCGGCGCGCAGCTCCTGCGAATACTGGTCCAGGTTCTTGATGCCGCCGGCGGTCTCCACCGGGAACGGGATCACCCCGGGGCCGGACGGCGGCGCGAACACCGCGCCGTAGCCGCCGTCGATGTCGCCGCGGCTGTAGTACTTGCCGATGCCCTCGTAGCCGGTGATCGAGTGCAGCACGATGTCGCCCAGGTCCCAGGTCAGGTTGGCGCTGCCGCCGTAGGTCTGCAGTTCCTGGGTGTTCTTGCCGTCGATGGACACCTTGTCCGGGTCGAAGCCGGCGACCAGCTGGTTGGTGCCCGGCTGGAAGATGTTGGCGCGGAACAGCCGCGCGGTGCCGTAGAGGTGGCGCGCGTGCGCGTTGAACAGCGCGCTGAAGTCCTCGCCCGGCTGGAACAGCACCTGCAGGCGCACTGCCGAGTCCATGTAGCCTTCGAAGGAGCGGTTGTCGACGGTGTTGTCGACCCAGTCGCCGCGGCGCTGGCCCAGCGCCGACAGGCGCGCGGCCCACTTGTCGCCCATGGCCACGCTCAGGCCGGTTTCCATGGTCATGGTGCCGTAGGTGCCGTAGGACAGGCTGGCGTAGCCGTCGTTGGCGCCGATGGTCGGCTTGACCGAGTTGAACTTGACCACGCCGGCGGGGGTGTTGCGGCCGAACAGCGTGCCCTGCGGACCGCGCAGCACTTCCAGGCTCTGCAGGTCGAAGATCGGGAAGCCCTTCAGGAACGCGTTCTCGGCGACCACGTCGTCATAGATCAGCGACACCGGCTGCGAGGCGTAGGTGTTGAAGTCGGTGTTGCCGTAGCCGCGGATGTAGAAGCGCGGGAACACCCGGCCGTTGGACGACTCGACATTGAGGCTGGGCGCCTTGCCCGCAAGCACGCGCACGTCCGAGCCGCTGGTGGCGATGGCGTCCAGGTATTCCGGGCGCAGCACGCTGGCCGACACCGGCACGTCCTTGGAGTCCTCGGCGCGGCGCTCGGCGGTGACCTTGATCGTGTCCAGACGGGCGACCCCGTCGGTGCTGTCCGCCTGCTGGGCGGCGGCGGGGAACGAAAGCGCGGAAACGACGGCAACGGCAAGCGCACTGGCGCGCAGCGACCAACTGGCAGACATGGGAACTCCGGGATGGGTGGGCGTAATCGGGAGCGCGCCGAGTCCTTGCCGCGCCGCAGCATAATTAACACAAAATATACAACCTGCGGCGGCCGGCGTCACCTGGTGGGGCCGGGATTTGGGATTGGGGAGTTGGGATTGGCAACAGCGGGGCTGGCGCTGGAGCTGGGCCTGAGGGCCCGGGCCGACCTCCCGGATTGCGGTAGTCGCCTTTCGTCGCGTCGGGACTGAAGTCCCTCCCACAGGGCTGCCCTCCCCTGTGGACGTATCAGGCTGGCGAGGTGCCCCACCTGTACCCGCCTGTAGGAGCGGCTTCAGCCGCGACGAGCGAAGCGGCAACTTCTCCGGCCTCCGAGACGCTCGGGGCCGCACTCGCTGCCACCGGCTCAGCCGGCCGGCGCCTCAACCAGCCGCTGTCTCCGGCACCCGCACCCAGCCTTCCATCAGCACGCGCGCGCTGCGGCTCATCAAGGCCTTGGTGACGGTCCACTGGCCGTCCGCCTGGCGCGCTTCGGCGCCGACCCGCAAGGTGCCCGAGGGGTGGCCGAAGCGCACCGCCGTGCGTTCGCCGCCGCCGGCGGCGCGGTTGACCAGGGTGCCGGGGATCGCCGCGGCGGTGCCGATCGCCACCGCCGCGGTGCCCATCATCGCGTGGTGCAGCTTGCCCATCGACATCGCCCGCACCAGCAGGTCGATGTCGGCGGCCGCCACCGGCTTGCCGCTGGAGGCGATGTAGTCGGCCGGCGGCGCGACGAAGGCGACCTTGGGCGTGTGCTGGCGCGTCACCGCGTCGTCCAGCGTGGCAATCAGGCCCATGCGCAGCGCGCCGTACGCGCGGATGGTTTCGAAGCGCTGCAGCGCCTGCGCATCGCCGTTGATCGCGTCCTGCAGCTCGGTACCGCGGTAACCCAGCGCCTGCGCCTCGAGGAAGATGGTGGGAATGCCGGCATTGATCAGGGTCGCCTGGAAGCTGCCGACGCCCGGCACCTCCAGCGTGTCGACCAGGTTGCCGGTGGGGAACATGGCGCCGCCGGCGCCGTCCTCGTCGGCGGCCGGGTCGAGGAATTCCAGCGCGATCTCCGCCGCCGGGAAGGTCACCCCGTCCAGCTCGAAGTCGCCGGTCTCCTGCACCGCGCCGTCGGTCATCGGCACCTGCGCGACGATGGTCTTGCCGATGTTGGCCTGCCAGATCCGCACCGTGGCGACGCCGTCGCGCGGAATCCGCGCCGGATCGACCAGCCCGGCGGCGATCGCGAACGGCCCCACGGCGGCCGACAGATTGCCGCAGTTGCCGCTCCAGTCCACGAATGCGCGCTCGATCGCGACCTGGCCGAACAGGTAGTCCACGTCGTGACCGGGACGCGTGCTCGGCGCCACGATCACGGTCTTGCTGGTGCTGGAAGTGGCCCCGCCCATGCCGTCGATCTGCTTGGCGTAGGGATCGGGACTGCCGATCACCCGCTGCAGCAGCGCATCGCGCGCCGGGCCCGGCGTCTGCGCCGCCGCGGGCAGGTCCTGCAGGCGGAAGAACACGCCCTTGGAGGTGCCGCCGCGCATGTAGGTGGCGGGGATGCGGAGTTGCGGAGCGTGGGCCATGGCGGTTCCGGTTGCGTGCGAAAAGAAGAAACGGCGGATCAGGGCGAATCGGGAATCTCGGGCTCGACCAGCTGCGTCAGCAGGCTCAGCGACTCCTGCCAGCCGAGGTGGCAGAACTCCACCGGGATCTGCGGCGGGATGCCCTCCTGCAGTATCTCCAGCGCGGTGCCGCAGGCCACCGGCCGCAGCCGCACGGTCACGATCATCTCGCCGGGCAAGTCCGGGTTGTCGAAGCGGTCGGTATGGCGGATCAATTGGCCGGGCACCAATTCCAGGTAGGTGCCGCCGAAGGCGCTGCTGGTGCCGGTACCGAGGTTGGTGAAGCTCATCCGGTAGCTGCCGCCCACGCGCGCGTCCAGCGCATGCACGGTGGCGACGAAGCCGTGCGGCGGCAGCCATTTGACCAGCGCCGCCGGTTCCAGGAAGGCGCGGTAGATGCGCTCGGCCGGCGCGCGCAACACGCGATGCAAGTGGACGGTACCGGTGGTGGCAGCGGACGTGCTCATGGCGGTCTCCTCGGCGGTGGCGGGCGCGGCCAGCATGGCACGCGCCCGATGACAGCGGCAGTCGGCTCAGGCGCTGCGGGCGTCCTCCAGGAAGTCCTGGGCGAAGCGCTGCAGCACGCCGCCGGCCTCGTAGATGGACACCTCCTCGTTGCTGTCCAGGCGGCACAGCACCGGCACGTCCGCGACGTCGCCGTTGCGGCGCACGATGCGCAGCGTCAGCGTGGCGCCCGGGGTGCGCGTGCCGACCACGTCGAAGGTCTCGCTGCCGTCGATGCCCAGGGTGGTGCGCGTGGTGCCGGGCAGGAACTGCAGCGGCAGCACGCCCATGCCGATCAGGTTGGTGCGGTGGATGCGCTCGAAGCCCTCGGCGACGATGGCCTCGACCCCGGCCAGGCGCACGCCCTTGGCCGCCCAGTCGCGCGAGGACCCCTGGCCGTAGTCGGCGCCGGCGATCACGATCAGCGGCTGCTTGCGCGCCATGTAGGTCTCGATCGCCTCCCACATGCGCAGCACCTGCCCATCCGGCTCCAGCCGGGTCAGCGAGCCCTGCTGCACCTTGCCGTCGACCACCGCCATTTCGTTGATGAGCTTCGGGTTGGCGAAGGTGGCGCGCTGCGCGGTGAGGTGGTCGCCGCGATGGGTGGCGTAGGAATTGAAGTCCTCCTCCGGCACGCCCATGTGCGCCAGGTATTCGCCGGCGGCGCTGTCGGCCAGGATCGCGTTGGACGGCGACAGGTGGTCGGTGGTGATGTTGTCGCCAAGCACCGCCAGCGCGCGCATGCCGCGCAGCGTGCGCTCGCCGGCCAACGCGCCTTCCCAGTACGGCGGGCGGCGGATGTAGGTGCTGCGCGGGCGCCATGCGTACAGCGGCGCCACCGGCGCGCCCTGCTCCACGCGCACGTTGAACATCGGTGCGTACACCTGACGGAACTGCTCCGGCTTCACCGCCGCCCGCACCGCCGCATCGATCTCGGCGTCGCTGGGCCAGATGTCCTTCAGCCGCACCTCGCGCCCGTCGGCATCGGTGCCCAGCACGTCCTTCTCGATGTCGAAGCGCACCGTGCCGGCGATGGCGTAGGCGATCACCAGCGGCGGCGAGGCCAGGAACGCCTGCTTGGCGTAGGGATGGATGCGGCCGTCGAAGTTGCGGTTGCCCGACAGCACCGCAGTGGCGTACAGGTCACGCTCCACGATCTCCTGCTGGATGCGCGGCTCCAGCGCGCCGCTCATGCCGTTGCAGGTGGTGCAGGCGAAGGCGACGATGCCGAAACCCAGCGCCTCCAGGTCCGGCAGCAGGCCGGCCTCTTCCAGGTACAGCTGCACCGCCTTGGATCCGGGCGCCAGCGAAGTCTTCACCCATGGCTTGCGGGACAAGCCGCGCGCACGTGCATTGCGCGCCAGCAGGCCGGCGGCGATCACGTTGCGCGGGTTGGAGGTGTTGGTGCAACTGGTGATGGCGGCGATGATCACCGCACCGTCGGGCATGCGCCCCTGCGCCTGCTCGGCCTGGCCGGCGGCCAGCTTGGTGGCGTCGGCAATGCCGCGCGCGGCCAGTTCGGTGGTCGCCACGCGCTTGTGCGGGTTGCTGGGGCCGGCCATGTTGCGCACTACCTGCGACAGGTCGAAGCGCAGCACGCGCTCGTACTGCGCGGTGGCCAGCGCATCGGCCCACAGCCCGGTGGTGCGCGCGTACTGCTCCACCAGCGCCACCTGCGCTTCCTCGCGCCCGGTCAGGCGCAGATAGTCCAGGGTCTGCTGGTCGATGTAGAACATCGCCGCGGTGGCGCCGTATTCCGGGCACATGTTGGAGATGGTGGCGCGGTCGCCGATGGTCAGCGCGGCGGCGCCTTCGCCGAAGAATTCCAGATACGCGCCGACCACGCGCTCCTGGCGCAGGAACTCGGTCAGCGCCAGCACCACGTCGGTGGCGGTGATGCCAGGTTGCGGCCGGCCGCTCAGTTCGACGCCGACGATGTCCGGCAGGCGCATCCACGAGGCGCGGCCGAGCATCACGCTCTCCGCTTCCAGCCCGCCCACGCCGATCGCGATCACGCCCAGCGCGTCCACGTGCGGGGTGTGGCTGTCGGTGCCCACGCAGGTATCGGGGAAGGCGACGCCGTCGTGCACGTAGATCACCGGCGACATCTTCTCCAGATTGATCTGGTGCATGATGCCGTTGCCCGGCGGGATCACGTCCACGTTGCGGAACGCGCGCTTGCTCCAGTCGATGAAGTGGAAGCGGTCCTCGTTGCGGCGATCCTCGATCGCGCGGTTCTTGGCGAACGCCTGCGGATCGTCGCCGCCGCACTCCACCGCCAGCGAGTGGTCGACGATCAGTTGCACCGGCACCACCGGATTGACCTTGGCCGGATCGCCGCCCTGCTCGGCGATGGCATCGCGCAGCCCGGCCAGGTCCACCAGCGCGGTCTGGCCGAGGATGTCGTGGCACACCACCCGCGCCGGAAACCACGGGAAATCCAGGTCGCGACGGCGCTCGATCAGCTGCAGCAGGGCGTCGTGCAGCAGGTCCGGATCGCAGCGACGCACCAGGTTCTCGGCGAACACCCGCGAGACGTAGGGCAGGCCGGCATAGGCGCCTGGACTGATCGCATCGACTGCGGCCTGCGCGTCGAAGTAGTCCAGCGAGGTACCCGGAAGGGATTTACGGTAGTGGCTGTTCATGGCTGGCTACAGTAGAAAAAAGCGAAGACAGGACTCCTTCTCCCACCGGGAGAAGGTGCCCCGAAGGGGCGGATGAGGGTACGGGCGAAGCCTGGTGCAATCCGATTTCTCATGAGGGCGGATGAGGGTACGGGCGAAGCCTGGTGCAATCCGATTTCTCATGAGGGGCGGATGAGGGTACGGGCGCTATGGAGGTGCCTGGAGGAAAGGACTTCCATCGCAGACGTCCCTGGCCGCCGTACCCTCACCCCCGGCCCCTCTCCCGACGGGAGAGGGGAGTGTCACTCGGGGTAGACGATTTTGGGTGGCATCACTTGCGCTGATCGATCGGCACGAACGCCTGATCCTCCGGCCCCACGTAGTTCGCGCTGGGGCGGATGATCTTGCCGTCGATGCGCTGCTCGATGATGTGCGCGCTCCAGCCGGCGGTGCGGGCGATCACGAACAGCGGGGTGAACATCGCCGTCGGCACGCCCATCATGTGGTAGCTGACCGCGCTGAACCAATCCAGGTTCGGGAACATCTTCTTGATGTCCCACATCACCGTCTCCAGGCGCTCGGCGATGTCGTACATCTTGCGGCTGCCCTGCGCCTCGGACAGTTCGCGCGCCACGTCCTTGATGACCTGGTTGCGCGGATCGGACACCGTGTACACCGGGTGGCCGAAGCCGATGATGACTTCCTTGCGCTCGACCCGCGCGCGGATATCTGCCTCGGCCTCGTCCGGGGTGTCGTAGCGCTTCTGCACCTCGAAGGCGACCTCGTTGGCACCGCCATGCTTGGGCCCGCGCAGCGCGCCGATGCCGCCGGCGATGGCGCTGTACATGTCGCTGCCGGTGCCGGCGATGACCCGGCAGGCGAAGGTGGAGGCGTTGAACTCGTGCTCGGCGTACAGGATCAGGCTGGTGTGCATCGCCTGCACCCATTCCTCGTGCGGCTTGAAGCCGTGCAGCAGGCGCAGGAAGTGTCCGCCGATCGAATCGTCGTCGGTCTCCACCTCGATGCGCCGGCCGTTGTGGCTGTAGTGGTACCAGTACAGCAGCATCGAGCCGAGGCTGGCCATCAGCTTGTCGGCGATGTCGCGTGCGCCGGGATGATTGTGGTCGTCCTTCTCCGGCTGCACGCAGCCCAGCACCGACACGCCGGTGCGCATCACGTCCATCGGATGCGCCGACGGCGGCAACTGCTCCAGCGCGGCCTTGACCGCGGCCGGGATGCCGCGCAGCGAGCGCAGCTTGGCCTTGTAGCCGCGCAGCTCGCTGTTGCTGGGCAGCTTGCCGTGCACCAGCAGGTAGGCGATCTCCTCGAACTGGCTGCTGCGCGCCAGGTCCAGGATGTCGTAGCCGCGGTAGTGCAGGTCGTTGCCGCTGCGGCCCACCGTACACAGCGCGGTGTTGCCGGCGGCGGTGCCGGACAGGGCCACCGATTTCTTCGGCTTGAAGCCGGGGGCGGTCTGCGGAGCGGTGCTGTCGTTCATGGCGAATCTCCCGGGTGTTGCGGTCGGATGGGTGCAGTAGATCAGGACGCCTGCGGCGGCGGCGAGATCCCGCCGCGCTCGAGCAGTTGCTGCAGCATGAGGATCTGGCGGTTCTGCAGATCCACCAGCGTCGCCCAGTCCTGCTCGCGCAGCTGGTTGAGCTTCTCGTGCACCTGCAGGATTTCCAGCTCGGCCTTGATGTTCACTTCGTAGTCGTTCTGCGCGTGCAGGCGGTCCACCGCCGCCTGGCGGTTCTGGCTCATCATGATCACCGGCGCCTGGATCGCGGCCAGGCACGACAGGCACAGGTTGAGCAGGATGTAGGGATACGGATCGAAGGCGTGCGCCAGCAGCAGGCTGTTGAGCGCGATCCAGCCCAGCAGCACCAGGCCGAAGCCGATGATGAAGCTCCAACTGCCGCCGATCGCGGCGACGCGGTCGGCGATGCGCTCGCCCAGCGAGCGATCGCTGTCGGCCTGCTTGACGATGTCGCGGGCCACATGGCGCTTGGCGATGAAGCGCTCCACCACCTCGCGCTCGGCCTCGGACAGCTTGTCCAGTTCGGTCTGCAGCAGGTGCCGCGCGGTCTGGCGGCGATCGATGCGGCTGCGCAGGAACGATGCAGCGCTGGCTTGGGTATTCATGGACGGACTCGGGCAGGAAAATCGCCGCCGATCATGCGCCCTTGCCGGCGAACAGCGCATCCAGGCGCTGCTCGAAGGCGTGGTAGCCGATGCGCTCGTACAGTTCCTCGCGGGTCTGCATGCGCTCGAGCACCGCCTGCTGGTGGCCGTCGCGGCGGATCGCGGTGTACACGTCCTCGGCGGCCTTGTTGGCGGCGCGGAACGCCGACAGCGGGAACAACTGGATCGCCACGCCGGCCGAAGCCAGTTCGTCGCGGGTGAACAGCGGGGTCTTGCCGAATTCGGTGATGTTGGCCAGCACCGGCACCTTCACCGCGTCGACGAAACGGCGATAGGTGTCCAGGTCGTAGGCGGCCTCGGCGAAGATGCCGTCGGCGCCGGCCTCCACGCAGGCGATGGCGCGTTCGATCGCCGCGTCCACGCCCTCGGCCTGGATCGCGTCGGTGCGCGCGATCAGGAAGAAGTCCGGATCGGTCTTGGCGTCGGCCGCGGCCTTGACCCGGTCGACCATCTCGCCCTGGCTGACGATCTCCTTGCCCGGGCGATGGCCGCAACGCTTGGCGCCGACCTGGTCCTCGATGTGGCAGGCGGCCGCGCCGGCCTTGATCAGCGCCTTGATGGTGCGCTCGATGTTGAACGCGCTCGGCCCGAAGCCGGTGTCGATGTCCACCAGCAGCGGCAGCGGGCACACGTCGGTGATGCGGCGCACGTCGATCAGCACGTCGTCCAGGGTGTTGATGCCCAGGTCCGGCAGGCCCAGCGAGCCGGCGGCGACGCCGCCGCCGGACAGGTAGATCGCCTTGTAGCCGGCGCGCTGCGCCAGCAGCGCATGGTTGGCGTTGATCGCGCCGATCACCTGCAACGGCGCTTCGGCGGCCAGGGCGGCGCGGAAACCGGCGCCGGGGGAAACGAGGGACATGGGCGACTCCTGACGAAGAGGCGGCGGCGCCCCACCGGGCGTTCCGCGATGGGCGCCAATCTGGCACTCTCGCAGGCACGGATCAATCTTGATTCAATGAATCAACCTATCGTCCCTTCATGTCCGACGCCACCGACCGCAACCTGATCTCCGCCGCCCAGGCCTGCGCCCTGCTCGGCATCAGCAGCGCCACCCTGTACGCCTACGTCAGCCGTGGCCTGCTCAGTTCGCGCGCCGGCGCCGACCACCGCAGCCGCGCCTACCTGCGCGCCGAAGTGGAGCGGCTGGCGCAGCGCAAGCGCGCCGGCCGCGGCGCCGCACGTGGCGCCGCGCAGAGCCTGGACCGCGGCCTGCCGGTGCTGGAGACGCGGATCTCGCTGATCCGCCCCGACGGCCCCTACTACCGCGGACGCTCGGCGGTGGCCATGGTGCGCGCCGGCGCCAGCCTGGAGGACGTCGCGCGGCTGCTGTGGGACTGCCCCGACGGCGAAGACCCGTTCGCCAGCGCCCCGGTCGCGCCATGGCCGGCGGTGGTGGCGCCACTGGCCGGACATGCCGCGCTGCCGCCGCTGGAACGCGCCATGGCCTGCATCCCGCTGCTGGCCCTGGACCTGCGCCAGTCGCTCAACGCCGCTCCCGGCGTGCGCCGCGAAATCGCCGCCACCCTGCTGCGGCAGAACGCCGCGCTGCTGGTCGGCACCGCCCCGGATGCGCGCCCGCTGCATCGGCTGATCGCCGACCACTGGCGTCCCGGCGACGACGACTTCGCCGAGCTGGTGCGCGCCGCGCTGCTGCTGTGCGCCGACCACGAACTCAACGTCTCCGCCTTCGCCGCCCGCGTGGTCGCCTCCACCGGCGCACCGCTGCACGCCACCGTCAGCGCCGGCCTGGCCGCGCTGTCCGGCCCGCGCCACGGCGGCGCCACCGCCCGCGCCCACGCCCTGCTGCGCGACGCCCAGGACGCGCCCAGCGCCGCCGCCCTGATCGCCGAACGCTGGCAGCGCGGCGACGACCTGCCCGGCTTCCACCACGCCCTGTATCCCGACGGCGATCCGCGCGCGGCCGAAGTGCTGCGCCAGCTGCGCGAACGCAGCGGCGGCAGCGCGCGCATGCAGCACGTGGAAGTGGTGATCGCCGCCGCCCAGGACTGCAGCGGCCAGCGCCCGAACATCGACTGCCTGCTGGCCGCGCTCTGCTTCGTCCACGACCTGCCCGCGGCGCACGCCCTGGTGCTGTTCGCCGCCGCCCGCCAGGCCGGCTGGCTGGCGCACGCCCTGGAGCAGCAGGCCCTGGGCAAGCTGATCCGGCCCCGCGCCCGCTACGCCGGGGCGATGCCGGAGGATGGTGCCGTGCCGGGCTGAAAGGACGGCGAGCGCACCTTGCGTGTGCACCAAGATTGGTACACCATGCCGCCATGGAGACCACACCGGACGTGCGCTTCTACCGTGCCGCATCGGGCGTCGAGCCGGTGCGGGTCTGGCTCAGGGAAGACGTGTCCGTCGATGCCAGGCGCGCCATCGGCGGCGACATCAAGACGGTGCAGTTGGGATGGCCGCTCGGCATGCCCTTGGTGCGCAAGCTGGACCAGCACCTGTGGGAAGTGCGCAGTGCGATTCCCGAAGGCATTGCGCGGATTTTTTCACCACCGTTGGATCGGACATGGTGTTGCTGCATGGCATCGTCAAGAAATCGGGCAAGACCCCGAGCGCCGATCTCGCCACCGCCAAACGCCGCAGAGACGAGGTGATGCGATGAGCCGCAATGTCCATATCGGATCCAGCTTCGACAGCTTCCTGGCCGAGGAAGGCATCCTCGAAGACACCGCCGCGCTCGCCGCCAAGCGCGTGATCGCCTGGCAGGTCGCCGAAGCGATGAAGTCCGCCAAGCTCACCAAGAGCGCGCTGGCCCGGCGCATGAACACCAGCCGGTCGCAACTGGACCGCGTGCTGGACGCCACCGACACCAGTCTCACCCTGGACACGCTGAGCCGCGCCGCCACGGCGCTGGGCTACCGAATCCAGATCGACCTGGTCGCCGCGCAATCGGGCAGGCCCGTCGGCAAACCGCCAACGGCGAAGACCAAGAACTCGGCCGGCATCGGCAGCTGAGCGCGGTCAACGCCCTTCCAATACCACGGCTGGACGAGCCAGCCTGACCGGCGGATGGCGCCAGCGCATCGGAGCGGGCGTGCCTCCGAACGCGTTCAGCCGCCCCATCTCGCCAAGGCGGCGCCCTCGGTGTACAAATGTACACCATGACCACCCTGTCCCCGCAGCGCGCCGCCATCCTCACCTACGTCCATGCCTGCATCGAGCAGGACGGACGTCCGCCGAGCCTGGCCGAGATCGCCGAACGCTTCGGTTTCGCCTCGCGCAATGCCGCGCGCAAGCACGTGCAGGCACTGGTCGAGGCCGGGCTGCTGGCGCAGGTGCCGCAGCAGGCGCGCAGCCTGCGCCCGGCGCAGGCCGGCAACCGCAGCGAACTGCTGCAGTTGCCGGTGCTGGGCCGGGTCGCCGCCGGTGCGCCGATCGGTGCCGACATCGGCCTGGACCAGCAGTTGCGCCTGGACCGCGCGGTGTTCGCGCTGCGCCCGGACTACCTGCTGCGGGTGCAGGGCGACTCGATGATCGACGACGGCATCCTCGACGGCGACCTGGTCGGGGTGCGTCGCGCCGCCGACGCGCGCAACGGCCAGATCGTGGTGGCGCGGCTGGATGGCGAACTCACCATCAAGCGCTATCGCGCCGATGGCGCCGGCATCGCGCTACTGCCGCGCAATCCCGCCTATGCGCCGATCGTGGTCGGCCGCGGGCAGGACTTCGCCATCGAAGGGCATTACTGCGGCCTGATCCGGCCCGGCTGATGGCCGCCGTCGTCGCCCTCGACCGCCTGCTGGCCGAGCGCCGCGTCTGGCGCGGCCAGCCGACGGCGCTGCCGCCCAGCGCGCAGCCCACCGGGCACGCCGCGCTGGACGCGGTGCTGCCCGCGCGCGGCTGGCCGGAGATGGCGCTGACCGAGTTGCTGCACGCCGCCGACGGCATCGGCGAGCTGCAGCTGCTGTGGCCGACGCTGGCGCGGCTGTCCCAGGGCGGCGGCCGCATCGTGCTGGTCGATCCGCCGTACCTGCCCTACCCCGCCGCCTGGGCGCAGGCCGGCGTGGCGCTGGCGCAGCTGCAGATCGTCCGCGCCGGCGCCGACGCGGCCTGGGCTGCCGAACAATGCCTGCGTTCGGGCAGTTGCGCGGCGGTGCTGTGCTGGCCGGGGCTGGCCGGCGACAAGACCCTGCGCCGGCTGCAGGTGGCTGCCGAGACCGGGCGCACCCTGGGCTTCGCCTACCGGCCGCTGAAGGCGGCCGCCAATCCATCGCCGGCCGCGCTGCGCATCGCCATCGACGCCGCGCCGGCACAACTGCGCGTGCTCAAGTGCCGCGGCGGCCTGCCGCCGGCGCAGCCGATCGCCCTGTCCGCTCTGGCGACCGGGTGAGGCCGCAGGCATGCGCTGGGCTTGCATCCTGTTGCCGCAACTGGCGCTGGACACCGTCCTGCGCCGCTGGCCGTCGCCGGACGAACCGCTGGCCTTGCTCGACGGCCCGCCGCAGCGGCGCACGCTGAAGGCGGTCAACGCCGCCGCGCGCGCCCGCGGCCTGCGCCCCGGGCAATCGCTGGTCACCGCGCAAGCGCTGTGCGACCGCTTCGCCACCGCCCTGCACGATGCCGAAGAAAGCCGCCGCAGCCAGCAGTTCCTGGCCGCCTGGGCGTATCGCTTCAGTTCGCTGGTCAGCACCGACTATCCCGGCGCGCTGCTGCTGGAGATCGAGGCCAGTCTCGGTCTGTTCGGGCCCTGGCCGCGCTTCGAGGCACGGCTGCGCGAAGAGCTGACCGCACTGGGCTTTCGCCACCGCATCGTGGTCGCACCGCATCCATTGGCCGCGCGTGCGCTGGTCAATGCGCACGACGGCATCGCCCTGCTCGACAACGCCGCGCTGCAGCGCGCGCTGGGGCAGCTGCCGATCGCCCGCGCCGGGCTGTCGCCGACCCTGGCCGACGGCTTCGCGCGGATGGGCCTGCGCCGCCTGCAGCAGCTGTTCGCGCTACCGCGCACCGCGCTGGCACGGCGCTATCCGCCGGCCCTGCTGCAGCACCTGGATGCGCTGCGCGGGCAAGCGCCGCTGCCGCTGCAGTACTACCTGCCGCCGGACCGCTTCGATGCGCGCCTGGAACTGGGCTATGCCACCGAATCCAACCAGGCGCTGCTGTTCCCGCTGCGTCGCCTGACCCAGGACCTGGCCGCGTTCCTGGCCGGACGCGACGGCGGCGTGCAGCGCTTCCGCCTGCTGCTTGAACACGAGGACCTGGAGCCCAGCGTGGTGCCGGTGGGATTGCTCGCCGCCGAGCGCGATGCGGCGATGCTGTTCGAACTGGCGCGCGGGCGCCTGCAGCAGGCCAGCGTGCCGGCGCCGGTGCAGGCGCTGCGCCTGTGCGCCGACGAACTGCCGCCGTTCGTGCCGGCCGCGCGCGAACTGTTCGACGAGCGCGCGCAACAGGCGCTGCCGTGGGAGCAACTGCGCGAACGCCTGCGCGCGCGCCTGGGCGACGACGCCGTGCACGGCCTGCGCGCGCACGCCGACCATCGCCCGGAACTGGCCTGGCGCGCCGAGTCCGCCGCCGCCCGCGGCACGGCGGCGCCCGCCACCGCACCGCCACGCCCCGGCTGGCTGCTGCCGCGACCGGTGCCGCTGCGCGAACGCGCGCCCGACCGCCTGGCCGGGCCGGAACGCATCGAGAGCGGCTGGTGGGACGACGGCGACGTACGCCGCGACTACTACATCGTGCGTACCCGCCAGGGCCAGCGCGCCTGGGCCTTCTCCCCGGCCGATGCGCCGGATGTGCTGATGCTGCACGGCTGGTTCGCATGAGCCACACCCCGCCGCACCCCCGCATGCCGCCGCGCCTGCGGCTGCTGCCGACGCCAACGTCTGCGCCGGCCAGCGCACCCGCCGCCAACGTGCCGCGCGCGCCAGCGGACCCCACGCTGCCCGACTACGCCGAACTGCATTGCCTGTCCAACTTCAGCTTCCAGCGTGGCGCCTCGCACCCCTGGGAACTGTGCGAACGCGCGCTGCACCACGGCTACCGCGCCCTGGCGATCACCGACGAATGCAGCCTGGCCGGCATCGTGCGTGCGTGGCAGGCGGCCCGGGACATGGGCCTGCACCTCATCGTCGGCAGCGAGATCCAGTTCGAGCACGGCCCCAAGCTGGTGCTGCTGGCCGAGACCCTGCATGGCTACCAGCGGCTGTGCCGGCTGATTACCCTGGCCCGACGCCGCGCCGACAAGGGCACCTATCGTGCGTTGCGCGAGGATCTGACCAGCGCGGACGACGGCGCCGGCCTGCTGTGCCTGTGGCTGCCACGCGGTGACGGCGACGACGCAAAGGACGGCGCTTGGCTGCAGGCGCGCTTCCCGCAGCGGCTGTGGCTGGCCGTGGAACTGCTGCGCGGCCCCGACGATGCCGCGCTGCTGCAGGCGCGACTGGACCTGGCGCAGCGCCTGCGGCTGCCCGCCGTCGCCAGCGGCGACGTGCACATGCATGCGCGCGGCCGTCGCACGCTGCAGGACACACTGACCGCGATCCGCCAGCGCCTGCCGCTGCACGAAGCCGGCGCCCACCTGTATCCCAATGGCGAACGCCACTTGCGCCCGCGTGCCACGCTGGCGACGCTGTATCCGCCGGCACTGCTGGCCGAAACGGTGCGCATCGCGCGGCGCTGCAGTTTCAATCTCGAGCAACTGCAGTATGAGTACCCGCACGAACTGGTGCCGCCCGGGCACACGCCCACGCAATGGCTGCGCATCCTCACCGAACGCGGCGCGGCCGAGCGCTGGCCGCACGGCGTGCCGGACAAGGCGCGGCGCCTGATCGAACACGAACTCGGCGTGATCGAGCGGCTGAAGTACGAGTCCTACTTCCTCACTGTCTACGACCTGGTGCGCTTCGCGCGCTCGAAGGACATCCTGTGCCAGGGCCGCGGCTCGGCGGCGAACTCGGCGGTGTGTTACGCGCTCGGCATCACCGCAATCGATCCGGACCGCATCGGCATGCTGTTCGAACGCTTTATCTCCGAGGAGCGCAAGGAGCGGCCGGACATCGACATCGATTTCGAGCACGACCGCCGCGAGGAAGTGATCCAGTACATCTTCAACCACTACGGGCGCGAGCGCGCCGCACTGGCGGCGGTGGCGATCAGCTACCACACGCGCAGCGCGGTACGCGACGTGGCACGCGCGCTGGGCCTGCCCAGCGACACCGTCGATGCGCTGTCCTCCGCGCTGGGCCAGCGCGACCCGGTGGAGTCGGCGCAGGAACTGCTGCGCGAGCGCGGCTTCGAACCGGACACGCCGGTGATGCGCCGGCTGCTGGTGCTCGCCGGCCAACTCATCGGCTTCCCGCGGCATCTGTCGCAGCACCCCGGCGGTTTCGTCATCTCCGAGCATGCGCTGCACACCCTGGTGCCGGTGGAGAACGCGACCATGGCCAATCGCACGGTGATCCAGTGGGACAAGGACGACCTGGAACTGGTCGGGCTGATGAAGGTCGACGTGCTCGCGCTGGGCATGCTCAGTGCGCTGCGGCGCACCCTGGACCTGCTGCGCGCGCACCGCGGCCGCGACTACACCCTCGCCACCATTCCTGCCGAAGACCCGCAGACCTACGCGATGATCCAGCGCGCCGATACCATCGGCGTGTTCCAGATCGAATCGCGCGCGCAGATGGCGATGCTGCCGCGGCTGCTGCCGGAACGGTTCTACGACTTGGTCATCCAGGTGGCGATCGTGCGCCCCGGGCCGATCCAGGGCGGCATGGTGCACCCGTATCTGCGCCGGCGCAGTGGCGAGGAGGAGCCCGACGACTTGCCCGAGGAACTGCGCGAGGTGTTCAAGCGCACTCTCGGCGTCCCCTTGTTCCAGGAACAGGTGATGCAACTTGCGGTCAACGCTGCTGGCTACACGCCGGGCCAGGCCGACCAATTGCGCCGCTCGATGGCGGCCTGGAAACGCCACGGCGGGCTGGAACCGCATCGCGACAAGCTGCTGGAAGGCATGCTCGAGAGAGGCTACACCGCCGAATTCGCCGGACGCATCTTCGAGCAGATCAAGGGCTTCGGCAGCTACGGTTTCCCCGAAAGCCACGCCGCCAGCTTCGCCCTGCTCACCTACGCCAGTTGCTGGCTCAAGTGCCACGAACCGGCGGCGTTTACCTGCGCCCTGATCAACAGTTGGCCGATGGGCTTCTACAGCCCCGACCAGTTGCTGCAGGACGCGCGCCGCCACGGCCTGCAGGTGCGGCCGGTGGACGTGCGCTACAGCGACTGGGACTGCAGCCTGGAAGCGTATAGCCCCGATCCCGACGTGCAACCGGCGATCCGCCTGGGCCTGCGCCTGGTCCGCGGCCTGGCCGAGGACGCCGCGCTGCGCCTGCAGCAGGCGCGCGCGCAGGCGCCGTTCCACGACCTGGCCGACCTGTGCCACCGCGCCGCCCTCGACGACAAGGCCCGCGCCGCGCTCGCCGACGCCGGCGCGCTGAAAGCGCTGGCCGGCCATCGCCATCGCGCGCGTTGGGCCGTGGCAGGCGTCGAGGCGCAGCGGCCGCTGTTCGAAGCGCTCGCGGCCACGCCCGAGCAACAGGTCCCGCTGCCGCTGCCCAGCCAGGGCGAGGACATCCGCGCCGACTACGCGACGATCGGCACCACCCTGGGCAAGCACCCGCTGACCCTGCTGCGCGCGCAGCTGCGTGCGCGCCGCTACCGCCATTCCGGTGAACTACGCGACCTGCCGCACGCCAGCGCGGTCGCCATCGCCGGTTTGGTCACCATGCGCCAACGCCCGCAGACCGCCAGCGGCGTCACCTTCGTCACCCTCGAAGACGAGCACGGTCTGGTCAACGTGGTGGTGTGGCGGCGCCTGGCCGAACGCCAGCGCCAGGCCCTGATCGAATCGCGGCTGCTGCTGGTGCGCGGTCGCGTCGAGACCGAAGGCAAGGTCCGTCACCTGATCGCCGCCCATCTCGAAGACCTGACGCCCCTGCTGCTGGGGCTGGACATCCGCAGCCGCGACTTCCACTGACGCAAGCGCAGCGTTGTATGCCTTGCGCAGCGAGCGAGCGGGCAGGCCGCCGTTAGTGCGATGGCACCTCCGCGGCATGGCCGCACGCCTGCATCGCCCGTTGCACCGCCTCCGCTTCGCTGAGGCGTTCACGATAGATGGTGGCGGCCAATTCGCGCCTGGCCTTGCTCGATCCGATCGCACCATGGCTGGCGATATCCGACAACGGCCCACCCAACTGACGATATCTGGCCACGAGCCTGGCCGTCGCGGCCATGCTGTCGCACTCCACCGGTGCCGCCTGCAGCGGTGCGCACACCATCAGCAAATACGAAAAACCAAGCGCTGCGAGTCCGTTGTTCATCACTGCTCCCAAGCGGAGACGGAGAACCGCCATCCCCATGCGGCCGTGCAGAGCGGAAGCGCTGCAGGACGTCGCCGCACGGCACGGCGGCGCGCGTCCGGCATCGCCACGCGCACCACCGCCAACAACGGCAAACAGGCCACAGCGGCATCTGGCCGCACGTATCGCCATCCACCCATTGCGGACAGCGCCGAGGCAAGATAGCCAGCGCAAACGCCGGCGCCAGGAGGATTGCGACGAAACCCGGCGACGGCGGATCGAACGCCGGATCGGCGGATCCAAGTCAGGCGGCAATGCTGCCGACGGCCGCTCCTCGCGCAGCCACGCAAGGCCACCGCGCCATGCCTTCCGGCGCGAGCCCGCGATCGTCGTTGTCATGCCGTGTCCGGGCCGCCGAGGCCGGCCCCTGTCCCAAGGCTATCTGCCCAGCGCAGCCAGCAATGTCTGCACGCCTTTCCAGCCCCAATACACGCGATGGCAGGCGATCAATCCCGCGGCGTCCAGGTCCATCACTTCCACCAGATCGACCTGATCGCCCTGCGGCGTTTCGCGCGGGTACTCCCAGACCAATTGCCGCCCCGCGACATGGCAGTGGCCGCTGCGATACCAGCGTCCCAGGCCGTTCTCGGGCTGGGCGAAGGACGCGGCAAAGAACGCCGCGATGGCCTCGCGGCCCTGCAGCCGCCCGTCCTGACGCGTCGCCGACGCCACATAGGCCAACGGCGACTCCAATTGTGCGTCCGGCGCATACAGCGCCATCAACGCCGACAGATCGCGCGCGACCACATGCCGATGCCAGTGTTCGAACACCAAGTGTGCATCGCGCTCGGCGGGGTTCGACGGCGCTTCGTTCGTCTGCATCGGCAGGCTCCGGTTGAAGTGCGCGCAGTCTAGGAATCCGCCGGCGACATCGTTTCGATGCGCATCGAAACGTCGCGGCGCGACCGGCCCTATGATGGCCGCGTCCATCGGGAGCGCGGCGATGCATCTGGAACGACCCAAGCTGGCGGCGACCGCGTTCCTGATCGCGGACCCGGCCCGCGCCGCCATGCTGATGGCCCTGATCGACGGGCGCGCACTGCCGGCCGGCGAACTGGCCTTCGCCGGCGGCGTCACCCCGCAGACCGCGAGCGCACACCTGGCAAAGCTGCTGGAGGGCGGCCTGCTGGCGGTCGAGATCCAGGGCCGCCACCGCTACTACCGCCTGGCCAGCGCGCACGTCGCCGCCGTGCTCGAGACCCTGGCCACCCTCGCGCCGCCGCAGGCGTCGCGCTGCCGCCGCCCGCATCGCGACACGCAGACGCTACGCCTGGCGCGCTGCTGCTACGACCATCTTGCCGGGCGTCTCGGCGTGGCGGTCGCCGAGGCACTGGAACAGCGTGCCTGGCTGACCACCCACGACGACGCCACCCGCTACGCCGTCTCCAGCGAAGGCGGGGCGTGGTTCGCGCGCATGGGCCTGGATCTGCCGCATCTCGCCCAGGGCCGCCGCGCCATGGCCCGGCGCTGCCTGGACTGGACCGAACGCCGCCATCACCTCGCCGGCTCCCTGGGCGCCGCCCTGCTCGATCAGTTCTGCGCCAGACACTGGCTACGCCGTGCAGACGGTTCCCGCGCGTTGGTGGTCACCGATCTCGGCTGGGCCGGCCTGCTCACCGAACTGGGCATTCGGCGGTTCGAAGACGGGGCCGTGGCGCTGCCCTCCTGACGAAGGGCGATCAGCGCGCGTGGTAGACGGCGACGCCCCATTGCCCTGACTGACGCATGCGCGCCGGCCACCGGCAACGACTACGCGGTCTCAGCCACCGCATCCAAAGCGGACACTGCAGCCAAGGTACATGCCTCTTTAGCTGCCAACACGATCAGCACTTTGCTGACGGCAGCGGGATTACTTGAACATATCAGTCTGCAACCCATCATCCAGCGCATACCGCCGCTGGCAATGCTCGCAGAAGAACACGCGCCGCTGCGCCTTGCCGAGTTGCTTGCGATAGGTGAGCAGATGCCCGTCGCGCGGACAGACCGTCTTGGTGTGCACTTGGTAGTGCTTCTTCAGTTCGTAGGCTTTCTTCCAGCGATAGAAATCGAAACTGTACTCGCGCGCCTGCGTCACCAGTTCGCCCAGCTTGCGCGGCGACAATGCACCGATCTCGCTCTCGGGATGCACCCGGATGCGGTGCAGCACCTCGTTCTTGATGATGTTGCCGACCCCGGCGAACACGTCCTGATCCAGCAAGGCATCGGCAGCGAGCGTCCGCGGGCGCAGGCGCAGCTTGCGCCGCGCCTGCGCCGCATCCCAGTCGGGATTCATCACGTCCGCGGTCCAGTCGTAGGCCGCATCCAGCGGACCGTCGATGAACTTGATCGAACATGCGTAGAAGTTCAGCTCCTCGCCCTTTGCGAAGCCCAGGCTCAAGCGGGCCGACGCGTCCTTGCGCGCATTGATCCGGTAGCTACCGAACAGCAGAAAGTGGATGCGCACACTGAACGCATCGAACTCGATCAGGAAATGCTTGCCCCAACTGCGCAGCGACAGGATCTTGCGGTTGCGCATCCGCTCCAGGTCCAGCTTGCTGTTGCCGGACACTCGCAACACCTTGCGCCCGGCGAAGGCGGCAGCTTCTTCTTTCAGGATGACGATAGAAGGACCTTCAGGCATGGCCAAAGTATCGATAGCGGCCGTGAGCGATTCGTGAGCCGAACGGGAGCCAGTGCTGGTCAGTCGGCGCTGGGATATGGGTTGGAATCGGATGATCGATGCCAACGACCCGGGGCCGCCCGCTCCAGTTCAGCCGCGTACTCGGCCTGCAGCGAGCGGGACCGAACATGCTGATGACAGCCACGCCGCGCAGTGGCAGGCATGAGCCGCATCGAGCTGCTGCTGGATGTCCACCAGCTCGCGCCCGAAACGTTCTTCACCGACAACCACACCGAACACCAGATCCGCCAAAGGGGGATCCAGGCCTTCATGGATCCGGATGCGTGCGGTCCGCGTGATGTCAGCAGCCCCCGCATTTCATATGCACGTGGCAACAGGCGATAGCCGTCGATCGAAAGCGTATCAATATCCGCACGCATGGGAATCAACGCATCTTTTCAAGAAATTTCGACCGCATCATCTTCGTAGATATCACGAACAGAGGCGGCTCGGGCCGCGCGAACAGTCATCGCACACACTATTTTGGACCGACCGCGGCCTCGCCTATCCGCAAAACGAATTCGTCCAGGTCGGTGTTGGCGGTATTGGCGAGAATGACGATGGTCAGGTCGCGGTCGAGGAAACGATACAGCTGCGCCTGCGCGCCCATGATCCGACCTGGACGTTTGGCGACACGGTGCTTGGCAGCGCCTATCCGCGTCTCGTAAACCCACAGGCCATAACCGTAGTCGTCGAGCCCTGGCGTGGTCAGCCGGGCGATGCTTTCCTTGCGCAACAGGCCTGACCCGAACAGCGCGTCCGAGAACCTGAGCACATCTTCGGCCGTGGAGTACATCGCGCCAGCGGAGTACCAGTTCTCCGGATAGACCGGGAAGTCGTTGGACAGGGACTTGAGATCTTCGCGATACGAGTAGGTGGAGGCCAAGCCTTCGACGATGCTTTCATGGCGCAGCATGCCGGTATGGTGCAGCCCCAGCGGCTTTAGAATCCGTTCCTTCAGCACCTGCTCGTAGGTTTTGCCCGTGACGCGTTCGATGACCTTGCCCAGGATCAGGTAATCGCCGTTGTTGTAGTCGAAAGTCGTGCCTGGGGCATGCAGTAGCGGTCCACTGCAGAATTTTCTTATCAACTGATCGCTGGTATAGGGCGACTGGTAGGTCGGCAAGCCCCTGGTCAATGCCTGCTCCAAGCTTTTCACCTGGTCGAAGTTCCGCAGTCCGGACGTGTGGTTGAGAAGCTGATGCAAGGTGATACGGTCGGCACCGGCGATGGCGTAATCGGGCAGGTAGCTGGCCACGTTCGCCTGCAGATCCAACTTTCCTTCTTCATGCAGTTGCAGCACCAGGGTGGCGGTGAACAGTTTGGTGATGGAAGCGATCCAGTACCGGGTCTGGTCGCCGTTGGCGACGCCGTACTGGACACTGGAAAGGCCGAAACTGCGCTGGTATCGCCGCTTTCCGTCCTGCTGGACCAAGACAGTACCGCTGAAGCCGTGTTGCGCGGCATAGGTAGCGATGAAGTCTTCGAGTGGCGTCGCCTGCGACTGCGCCCGCAGCGGCATCGCCGCGCAGAGAAAGACAAGCACACCGACAAGCAAGCGATAAGTAACGGAACTGAAGAGGTTTCGCACGATGTACCCCGGCATGATGGAACGGCCGCGAGTATGGAGCCGGACCAATACCTGGGCGGGTGCCTTCGGACAAAACGAGGATAAGGCCGACGAAATGGCCGACGCGCGCTGCGAACAGGTGGGCTGGCCCGGCAGGGTGACCTGGCCTGGCGCTCGCGCCCGTGCTGGCCGTTGCTTCTGTCTTGTTCCGGCCACGCTTACAACTGTGTCAAATACCACTCGCCATCGAGCTCGAAGCCCATCAGACGTCCCTGCGCATCGCGCAGAAAACGCAAAGGCCCGCTGGATCCAGTCGCAGCGCATTCGCACCGAACAGATCCGGCGATACGGATTCCAACCACCACTGCAGGGCGCCTACTTGCAAGCGCAATCCCGTTAGCCGTCGCAGTCAGCTCCGCGGTCCTCGAACTTGGACACGGCAGCCTGTGAAACGTTTAACGCTTCAGCAATCTACGTTTGTGTCTTCTTCGCGACAGCTCCTCGGGCCGCCAACGGCAGCGTGTTCCGAATTCGACGAGGCCTGCTCAAGGCCCGCGGGACGAACGGCCAGTGGCCCGCGTCCGGCATGGCGAGGATCGCCATCAGGTCGGCGCGGCGGTATCAGGATTCCGACACGGCTGCATCATTCAACACGCACATCGATACCGTCATTCCGCACTCGCAATCGCTGTTAACGTGCAGATACGAAAAAGCCGGCACTAGGCCGGCTTCTCGTAATTCTTGATTTCGTGGTGGGCGGTGCAGGGTTCGAACCTGCGACCCTTGCCGTGTGAAGGCAATGCTCTACCGCTGAGCTAACCGCCCGTGTCGCGAGCCGCACATTATAGGGCTGTGGCGCGTGGCGTCAATGGGTCCTGTCGAGGCCCGCGGCGCGGTGTCGCCACGCGGCCGCTACATGGTCTGGGTGGGCTTGTCGGCGTTGAGGGTGCCGGCCAGCTGGGTCTCGATCTTGGTGCGGATGGTCTCGCCTTCGCTGTTGTCCGGCAGCTGCACGCCGATGCCGGCGGCGCGGTTGCCCTGGGCGCCGACCGGGGTCACCCAGATCACCTTGCCGGCCACCGGCAGGCGCTCGCTGGAATCGGGCAGGGTCAGCAGCAGGAACACTTCGTCGCCGAGGAAGTAGCGCTTGGGGGTGGGCACGAAGATGCCGCCGTTCTTCACGAACGGCATGTAGGCGTTGTACAGCGCCGCCTTGTCCTTCACCGCCAGCGACAGGATGCCCTGGCGTCCGCTCATCGCGCTCATCGTTGTGCCCCTCTCCGGGCCGGGCGATCGCCATCGCGCCAGGCCAGCAACAGTTCCGCGATCGCCAGGTCGGCGCGCACGGTGGTCCGCAGCAGGTCGCGGGTGCGATTGGCGGCGTCGAACCACGCGGCCAGCTTGTGCAATCGCGCCGGGTCGGTCAAGCCGGCCTGCGACGCCTGCGCCAGCGCCAGGTCGGCGGCATGGCCCAGGCGCTGCTCGGCCAGCGCGTCGCCGCTCCAGCGCTGCGCGGCCTCCAGCGTGCCGAGCTTGCCGGCGGCGACCTGCTCCAGGTCCGCGGCCACCTGCCGGCGCAGCTTCAAACCGTCTTCGCGCAGCCACTGCGCGGCCAGGCCGGGATGGCCGCGCGCGGCATCCAGCGCTTCGCGTGCGGTCTTCTCGGGAAAGTCCTGCGCCAGCAACCAGGCGATCGCTTCGTCGGCCGGCGGCAGCTTGAATTCCAGGCGCTGGCAGCGGCTGCGAATGGTCGCCGGCAGGCGCGCCGGCTGCGCGCTGATCAGCCACAGGTAGCGGCCGGGCTGCGGCTCTTCCAAGGTCTTCAGCAAGGCGTTGCAGGCGGCGCGGTTGATCGCGTCGGCCGGGTCCACCACCACCACCTGGGCCACGCCGTATTGCGGGGTCAGCGACAGCTTCTGCGAGATCTCGCGCACCTGTTCGATGACGATCTCGGTGCGCAGCTTGTCGCCGGTGCGGTTGGGGATGAACGAGATCAGTTGCAGGTCCGGATGGGTGCCGGCGGCGATCAGCTGCGCACTGCGCAGGTTGGCGGCCGGTTCGCCCTGGCCCAGCACGTGCGCGGCCAGTTTCAGCGCCACCGCGCGCTTGCCCAGGCCTTCCGGCCCGCAGATCAGCAGGCCATGGCCGAGGCGGCCGGCATCGAGCGCGGCCACGGTCTGGTCGTAGGCACGCTGCTGCCACGGCGAAAACGGCAGATCGCTCATGGCATCGGCTCCTGTTGCTCGCGCACCCACGCCGCCAGCGCGGCGGTGACCGCCTGCGCCACCGCCTGCGGCGGCTGGCTGGCGTCGATGACGCGGAAGCGTTGCGGGTCCTGCGCGGCGCGCTGGCGGAAGCCGGCACGCACGCGCTGGAAGAAATCGTCCTGCTCGCTCTCGATCCGGTCCGGCCACAGGTCGCGGCCGCTGGTGCGGGCGCGGCCGATCTGCACGTCCAGGTCCAGCAGCAGGGTCAGCCCCGGCTGCAGGCCGACCGCACGACGTTCCAGGTCGGCGATCCAGGCGCGGTCCAGGCCGCGGCCCTCGCCCTGGTAGGCGTAGCTGGAATCGGTGAAGCGGTCGCTGACCACGTAGGCGCCACGCTGCAGCGCCGGGCGGATCACCTCGCGCACGTGCTGCGCGCGCGCGGCGAACACCAGCAGCAGCTCGGTCTCGGCGGCCAACGGTTCGGCGACCTCGCCGGGCGTCTTGTCCAGCAGCAGCGCGCGGATGCGTTCGGCCAGCGGCGTGCCGCCCGGCTCGCGGGTCAGCACCACCTCGTGGCCCTGCGCCTGCAGCCCGTCGCGGATCGCATTGATCGCGGTGGTCTTGCCGGCGCCCTCGCCGCCTTCCAGGCTGACGAAGCGATGGTGGCGCAGCACGGCCTCGCTCATGGCGTCACCGCCGCGCCGTTGCGCGCCTGGCGCAGGCGCTGCAGGTAGCGCGCCACCGCCGCATTGTGCTCGGCATAGCTGGAGGAGAACGCATGCGCGCCGCTGCCGTCGCCGATGGCCACGAAGTACAGGCTGTCGCCCGGCGCCGGATTGGTGGCGGCACGCAGCGCCTCGCGCCCGGGCATGGCGATCGGGGTCGGGGTCAGGCCGGTGCGGGTGTAGGTGTTGTACGGCGTATCGGTCTCCAGGTCGCGCTTGCGGATGTTGCCGTCGTAGGCGCTGCCGATGCCGTAGATCACGGTCGGGTCGGTCTGCAGCTTCATGCCCAGTTGCAGGCGGCGCACGAACACGCCCGCGATCTGCGGGCGCTCGGCGGCCAGGCCGGTTTCCTTCTCCACGATCGAGGCCAGGATCAGCGCCTGCTCCGGCGACTGCAACGACAGGTCCTTGGCGCGCGCGTCCCAGGCCGCGGCCAGGGCCTTGTCCATCGCCGCATGCGCGCGGCGCAGCAGTTGCAGGTCGGTGTCGCCGCGCTGGTAGAGGTAGGTCTCGGGCAGGAAGCGGCCTTCCGGGTGCTGGCCGGGCTGGCCGAGCTTGGCCATCAGTTCGCTGTCGCTGAGGTCGGTGGTGGTGTGCACCAGCGGTGTGGCCGCGTTCAAGGCGCTGCGCAGCTGGCGCACGTTCCAGCCTTCGACAATGGTGAAGCGGTACTGGATCACCTGGCCCTTGCGCATGCGCAGCAGCAGCTCGCGCGGGCTCAGCGCCGGCTGCAGCGCGTACTCGCCGAAGCGGAGCTTGCCGGCCACGCCCAGCTCGCGCGCCAGCAGTTGCCATTGCAGGTCGCTGCCCTGGGTCACGCCGGCGGCGCGCAGGTTGCGCAGCACGCCATTGAGCGAGGCGCCGCGCGCCACCTCCACGCTGGGCTGGGTCGCCTGCAGCGGCTGCTCGGCGAAGGCGCGATAACTGTGCCACCACCAAGCGCCGGCCGCGGCCAACAGCAGTGCCAGCACCAGCAATGTCCCCAGCAGGGTCAGACACCCGCGTTTAGCCCAAGCCACGGCCACCTCGAAACGACGTCAATGACGTGCAGGATACCGCGCGGCCGGCGTTGCCCGGTATCGCGTCGCCCCGCTCACGGCTCCAGCGCGCGCAGCAGGCCGCGCGCCTTGGCCCGGGTCTCGTCGAGTTCGCGCTCCGGGTCGGAATCGAACACGATGCCGGCGCCGGTGCGGAACTGCACCTGCGCGCCGTCCACCTCGGCGGTGCGGATGAGGATGTTCAGGTCCATGTCGCCGTCGCGGTTGAGCCAGCCGAACGCGCCGGTGTAGGCGCCGCGCGGGGTCTGCTCCAGCTCGGCGATGATCTGCATGCAGCGCACCTTGGGGCAGCCGGTGATGGTGCCGCCGGGGAAGGTGGCGCGGATCGTCTCGCCCGGCGTGGTGCCCGCGCGCAGCCGGCCGCGCACGTTGCTGACGATGTGGTGCACGTGGGCGTAGCTCTCCACGCTCATCAGTTCGTCGACCTCGACGCTGCCCGGCGCGCAGATTCGCCCCAGGTCGTTGCGCTCCAGGTCGATCAGCATCACGTGCTCGGCGCGCTCCTTGGGATGGCCCACCAGTTCGCGGATGCGCGCGGCCTCGTCGTCGCCCGGCGCGCGCGCGCGGGTGCCGGCGATCGGCCGGGTCTCGACCACGTCGCCGCGCACCGACACCAACCGCTCCGGCGAGGAACTGACCACGGCGCGGCCGTGGCCGACGAACAGGCCGGCGAACGGCGCCGGGTTGGCGCGGCGCAGTTGCGCGTACAGCGCCGCCGGCGCCAGCGGCGCGGCGAAGCGCGCCGACCAGCGCCGCGACAGGTTGACCTGGAACACGTCGCCGGCGCGCAGGTAGTCGAGGATGCGGCGCACGCCGTCGACGAAGCGCTGCGGCGGATCTTCCTCGATCGCCAGCGGCGCCTGCCAGGCCGGCGCCGGCGCCGCCGCGGGCAGCGACTGCAGATCGGCGAGCACGGCCTCCAGCAATGCCGCATGCGTGGGTTCGGCCAGCACCACGCAGTCGCCGCTCACGTGGTCGCGCAGCAGCGCGGCGGGGCAGCGCAAGGCCAGCGCCGCAGGCGTGATCGCGGCGGACTGCGGCAGTTGCAGCACCGGCTCCACCTGCGCGGCCAGTTCGTAATCCAGCAGCAGCGCCCAGCCGCCGCGGAACGGCCAGCGCGGTTCGTCGCGTTCGCAGCGTTCGGCCTGCCAGCGCGCGTCCAGCGCGCTCAGGAAATCGCCGGCGACCGCCGCACCATCCAGCTCGCGGGTGACGCCATCGCGATCCAGGCGCAGGCCCTGCCCGTCGGCGACCAGCAACATGTCCCAGCGCCCCTGCGCCGTCCCCGACGCCGCCGATTCCAGCAGCACCGGATACCGCTGCGGCGCCAGGCGATGCAGCGCCAGCAGATCGACGTCGGCCGGCAAGGGAACGGTACGCAGCATCGAAGATCCGCTGGAAGAATGAAAACGTGAGGCGGTGCAGGCGCCGCCGGGCAATGCGGCGCCGGAGAATCTCGGCGCGGACATGCCGCGCACCCGTGTCAGGCGGACCAGCGCGGCACCATCACGGCGCCGGCTTCTCCCAATCCCGAATCCCTACTCCCGAATCCCGAGGGGGCTACGCCCCCTCACACCCGCTTGAACAGCAGCGTGCCATTGGTCCCGCCGAAGCCGAACCCATTGGACATCGCCACGTCGATCTTCTTCTCGCGCGCCACGTTCGGCACGTAGTCCAGATCGCAGCCTTCGCCCGGCTCGTGCAGGTTGATGGTCGGCGGGATGATGCCGGCGTGGATCGCCATCACCGAGAAGATCGCCTCGGCACCGCCGGCGGCGCCGAGCAGGTGGCCGGTCATCGACTTGGTCGAGCTGACCATGGTCTTGTAGGCGTGATCGCCCAGCGCGCGCTTCATCGCCAGGGTCTCGGCCAGGTCGCCCAGCGGCGTGGAGGTGCCGTGCGCGTTGAGGTAGTCGACCTGGTCCGGATTGAGCTTGGCGTCCTTCATCGCCGCCACCATGCTGCGCGCGGCGCCTTCGCCATCCTCGCTCGGGGCGGTCATGTGGAAGGCGTCGGAGCTGGCGCCGAACCCGACCAGCTCGGCGTAGATGCGCGCACCGCGCGCCTTGGCGTGTTCGTACTCTTCCAGCACCAGCACACCCGCGCCGTCGCCGAGCACGAAGCCGTCGCGCTCCTTGTCCCACGGCCGCGAGGCCGCGGCGGGATCGTCGTTGCGGGTGGACATCGCCTTCATCGAGCAGAAGCCGCCCACCGAGGTCGGCGAGGAGCCGCGCTCGGCGCCGCCGGCCAGCATCACGTCGGCGTCGCCGTGCTGGATCATGCGCATCGCGGTGCCGATGGAATGGTTGGAGGTCGCGCAGGCCGAGACCGCGGAGAAGGTCGGCCCCTTCAGCCCTTTGATCAGGCTCACCTGGCCCGGCAGCATGTTGATGATGGTGCTGGGGACGTAGAACGGCGAGATCTTGCGCGCGCCGCCCTCGTGGAATTTGACGGTCTGCTCCTCGATGCCGAGCAGCCCACCGATGCCGGAGCCGAGGATCGCGCCGATGCGTTCGGCATTGGCCTCGGTGATCTCCAGGCCGGAATCGTCCAGCGCCATGAACGAGGCACCGACGCCGTAATGGATGAACGAATCCATCTTGCGCGCGTCCTTGGACGAGATGAACTTGGTCGGATCGAAATCCTTGATCTCGCCGGCGATCTTGGTGGTGAATTGAGACGCATCGATCTGGGTGATCGGGCCGATGCCGGAGCGTCCGTTGACGATCCCTTCCCAACTGCTGGCCAGGTCATTGCCCAACGGCGACACCAGGCCCATGCCGGTTACGACGACACGACGGCTCATTGCGAAATCTCCTCACCGCGATGCGCGCGGCCTTGACCCTGTAAAAACACAGGGCCGCATGCGCGGCCCCATGGGATTGTCACGCGCATCGGGCCCACGCAGGCGCCGATGGCGATCGAGAACGCCGCATCAGCTCTTGACGTGCGACTTCACGTAATCGATGGCCTGCTGCACCGAGGTGATCTTCTCGGCTTCTTCGTCCGGAATTTCGCACTCGAACTCTTCTTCCAGGGCCATCACCAGCTCGACGGTGTCCAGCGAGTCGGCACCCAGGTCATCGACGAACGATGCGTTGTTGGTGACTTCTTCTTCCTTGACGCCGAGCTGTTCGACGACGATTTTCTTGACGCGTTCTTCGATGGTGCTCATTGGGATATCGCTCCAGATGGAGTAGTGGTGGTTCGAGTTTAGGACCCCCGCACACGGATGTGCGGTGCTCCTGTGAGGGACTCACAAAACGCCATCGGGCTGCGATGGCCGCGTTGGATAGTGTAGTGGAAACCGGCTGGCCCTTGCATCGCTGCACAATTGCCGGCCGATCAGCCACTTAGGCGCGTCCGCTGCGCCGCAGGCTTACGGCATGTACATCCCGCCGTTCACGTGCAGGGTTTCGCCGGTGATGTAGCCGGCATTGGGGCCGGCCAGGAACGCCACCGCGTTGGCGATGTCCGACGGCTGCCCGAGCTGACCGAGCGCGATCTGCTCCAGCAGCGCGGTGCGTTGCGCCTCCGGCAGCGCCTTGGTCATGTCGGTGTCGATGAAGCCCGGCGCGACCACGTTGACGGTGATGCCGCGCGAGCCGATTTCCTTGGCCATCGACTTGGAGAAGGCGATGATGCCGGCCTTTGCCGCCGCGTAGTTGGCCTGGCCCGGATTGCCGGTCACGCCGACCACCGAGGCGATGTTGACGATGCGGCCCTTGCGCGCCTTCATCATGCCGCGCAGCACCGCCTTGGAAGTGCGGAACACGCTGGTCAGGTTGGTGTCGATGATCGCCTGCCAGTCGTCGTCCTTCATCCGCATCAGCAGGTTGTCGCGGGTGATGCCGGCGTTGTTGACCAGGATCGAGACCGGGCCGAATTCCTTGGCGATCGCCTCGATCAGCGCATCGACCGCGGCACCGTCGGTGACGTCCAGCGCGCGGCCATGGCCGCCGTGGGCGGCCAGACGCGCGCCGATCGCCTGCGCGCCGGAATCGGAGGTCGCGGTGCCGACGACGGTGGCGCCCTGCGCGGCCAGGGTGTCGGCGATGGCCGCGCCGATGCCGCGGCTGGCGCCGGTGACCAGGGCGATCTCGCCCTGCAATGGCTTGCTCATCTGCGTTTCCTTGAAGACGGACGGCGCATGGCGCCGTGGGGAAGGAAGGAGGCCGGCGCGGGCAAGACACGCACCGCGCGGCGGCCGGCGATCAGGAGGCCCAGGCCTCGCGCGCACCGGCGAAATCGGCAGGCGTACCCAGCGCGCGCCCATCGAGCGACTTGTCGATGCGCTTGACCAAGCCGGTCAGCACCTTGCCCGGGCCGCACTCGGCCAGGCGGGTGGCGCCGCCGGCGGCCAGCGCCTGCACGCAGCCGGTCCAGCGCACTGGCAGGTACAGCTGCTCGACCAGTGCCTGGCGGATCGCCTCGACGCCTTCGTGCACCTGCGCATCGGCGTTCTGCACCACCGGCAGCTGCGGCGCCTGCCAGGCCAGCCCGCGCATCGCCTCGGCCAGGCGGTTGGCCGCCTCGCGCATCAGCGGGGTGTGCGAGGGCACGCTGACCGCCAGCTTCACCGCCTTGCGCACGCCGCGCTCGGCCAGCAACGCCAGCGCGCGGTCGACCGCGGCGGCATCGCCGCCGATCACCACCTGCCCCGGCGAGTTGTAGTTGGCAGGCACCACCACCTGGCTGCCCGCGGCCTGCGCGCAGACCTCCTCGACCAGCGCGTCCTCGGCGCCGAGCACGGCGGCCATCGCGCCCACGCCGGCCGGCGCGGCGTCCTGCATCAGTTGCCCGCGCAGCCGCACCAGGTGCGCGCCGTCGTGCAGCGACAAGGCGCCAGCAGCGACCAGTGCGCTGTACTCGCCCAGGCTGTGCCCGGCCAGCTGCGCCGGACGCGCCCCACCCTCGGCCAGCCACAGCCGCCACAGCGCCACGCTCGCGGCCAGCAACGCCGGCTGGGTGTACTCGGTGCGGTTGAGCATCTCTTCCGGGCCGCCCTGGCTCAGCGCCCACAGATCCACGCCGGCGCCATCGGAGGCTTCGGCGAAACTGTCGCGCAGCTGCGGATGCAATTCGGCCAGTTCGGCCAGCATGCCCAGCGATTGCGAACCCTGGCCGGGGAAGACGAAGGCGAGTGTGGAATCGGTCACGCGGTTGGCCCTGCGAAAATCGAGCGGCGATGATACGGGCGAAACCGGCCGGACGTCTGTACTCGGGCGTATGTGAGTGGCAGCCGATCCACCGCGCGGCGCCAGCGGCGCGACGCTCCGCCGTGCCGGGCGTCATGCCGACAGCGCGCGTGGCGGCCGCGACGCATGCGGGCGGAAACCGCTGCGACCGGGCGCGTCAGGCAAGGCAACGGCAGCGCATGCCGACAGCAGTAAGGCGCGATGGGCATGGGTCGAATCGGGCATAGCCTGGACGGCCGAGCGATGGCGCGATGGGCGCGCACGCCCTGGCGGGCGCACGAGTCGATCCGCGCCTCGGCCGACCGGTTCAGGGCGCCGCAACAATGCGCTCTGCCGCCGCTCAGCAGGGACGCCTCGTCACCTGCGTACGAGCGGCTTCCGCTGCGACGGGCTTGACCGGGAATGCCTGTCGCGGCTGAAGCCGCTCCTGCAGGAGCTTCGATAAGGCCCCGACGCAATGCAGCAGCGGACAGCGCGCTCAGACACCCATCGCGCCTCCGGGCGCGGCGGCTGTGCACGGCGCGCCTGACGCGCTGGCGTCGATGGGATGGGTTCGGCGAGCGTATCGCCGTGCGTCGTGGAGACGACGCACGGCGTTCGGCATCGCCGCTGGCGCACCGCGGCGCCGATGGCGCCGGGCACGGGGCAGGCTCAGTAGCGCAGCAGCGCCGAGCCCCAGGTGAAACCGCCGCCGAAGGCTTCCAGCAGCAGCAGTTGGCCGCGCTGCACGCGGCCCGAGCGCACCGCCACGTCCAGCGCCATCGGCACCGAGGCGGACGAGGTGTTGCCGTGGATGTCCACGGTCACCACCACCTGCTCCATCGGCAGATCGAGGCGCTTGGCGGTGGCTTCGATGATGCGCAGGTTGGCCTGGTGCGGGATCAGCCAGTCCAGGTCGTGCTTGTCCAGGCCGTTGGCGCCCAGGGTCTCGTCGACCACCGCGTCCAGTGCCTTGACCGCGTACTTGAACACCTCGCTGCCCTTCATCTGGATGCCGCCGGCGGCCGGATCGCCGGTGCCATCGCCCAGCCCGGTGGCGATGCCGACCGGATTCCACAGCAGTTCCTTCTTGCTGCCGTCGGCATGCAGATGGGTGCTGAGGATGCCCGTGTCGTTATCGGCACGCAGGACCACCGCGCCGGCGCCGTCGCCGAACAGCACGCAGGTGGTGCGCTCGGTCCAGTCGACGATGCGGCTGAGGGTTTCGGTGCCGATCACCAGCACGGTCTTGGCGTCGCCGCTGCGGATGAACTTGTCGGCCACGCTGAGCGCGTAGACGAAGCCCGAACAGGCGGCATTGACGTCCAGCGCCGGGCAGCCGACCACGCCGAGGCGGGCCTGGATCAGGCAGGCGGTGGACGGGAAGATCAGGTCCGGGGTGGTGGTGCCGACCACGATCATGTCGAGTTCGGCGACATCGATGCCGGCGGCTTCGATCGCCTTCAGCGCGGCCTCGTAGCCCAGGTCGCCGGCGGTCTGGCCGGGGGCGGCGATGTGCCGCTCGCGGATGCCGGTACGGCTGCGGATCCATTCGTCGCTGGTGTCGACCATCTGCGACAGATCGTCGTTGGTCAACACTTTTTCAGGCAAATAGCTGCCGGTGCCCGCGATCCTGGAATAGATCCGCTTGCTCATGCTGGTTCCTGTTGCCTGTTACGCAGGCCGCACCGGTGCGGCGCGGCCTGTGAAGATGGGTGACTCCGTCCGCCGCAGCGCGGTGGACGGGCACGGATCAATCTTCTTCGACCTGCGCGGTCTTGGTGGCGATCACCTTCTTGCCACGGTAGTAACCGTCGGCGGTGACGTGGTGGCGCAGGTGGATCTCGCCGCTGGTCGGATCGGTCGACAGCTGCTTGGCGCTGAGGGCGTCGTGCGAACGGCGCTGGCCGCGGCGGGACGGGGTGACACGGGATTTCTGCACAGCCATGGGATTGCTCCAAACTCGGTTCGTTTACATCTGTCGTCATTACGTCGCGCAGGACGCGCGCGTCCGGCAACAACCTCAGGCAGCGGCAGGCGGACCGACCGCTACTGTTTCTTCAGCGCCGCCAACGCCGCGAACGGGTTGACCTTGCTCGTTTCTTCCTCGGTCGCCGGCCAGTCGCGATCGACCGCCTCGCTTCCGGGCGCCACCGGCACCAGCGGTACCGCCAGCACCAACTCGTCCTCGACCAGATCGGCCGGCCGCAGCATGCCGTCTTCCGGCACCAGCAAGGCCTCGTGATCCGGCGGCAGCGCGGCTTCTTCTTCCTCGCTGCGGATCAGCCCCAGCCGCTGTACGCTCGACACCGGCAGCAGGAAGCGCTGCAGGCTGCGCTGACAGATCAGCGGCAGCTCGGTTTCGATCTTCAGTTCGACATAGGACACTTGCAGTACAGCGTCGCGGCCGAATTCCAGCGTGTAGCGGCATTCGCCTTCGGTGTCGGCCAGGCTGCCTTGCAGACGGGTCATCGCCGAGAGCGGCAGGCGGTCTTCGAAGACCCTGCGCGCTGCGACCATCCGCCAGGCATCCAACAGTTCGGGCACGTTCGCGGACATAAGCCGCAGAATGTTAAGGACTGCCGGGGCCGCTGTCAAACCGTCCCGGACCCGTCCCTGCATCGCCTTGCCGGTCCGCGCCGGCCGCCGCAGACTGCCGGCCCCGGCCCACCGCTGCCTGCCCACCGCCGATGCCACCGCTGATCCTGGCTTCCACTTCCACCTACCGCCGCGAGCTGCTGCAGCGGCTGCGCCTGCCCTTCGACTGCGCCCGCCCGCAGGTCGACGAGACTCCGCTGCCCGGCGAGACGCCGCTGGCGCTGGCGCAGCGGCTGGCGGCGGCCAAGGCCGCGGCGGTCGCGGCCACCGCCGGGGAGGCCTGGGTGATCGGCTCGGACCAGGTCGCCGAACTGGACGGCCAACCGCTGGGCAAGCCCGGCGACGTGGCCGCGGCGCACGCACAGCTGGCGGCCATGTCCGGGCGCAGCGTGCGCTTCCACACCGCCGTGTGCCTGCAGCGCGGTGGACGCACGCTGCAGGCCTGCGACCTCACTGAAGTGCAGTTCCGCGACCTGCAGGCCGAGGCCATCGCCCGCTACGTCGCCGCCGAACGGCCGCTGGACTGCGCCGGCAGCTTCAAGTGCGAAGGCCTGGGCATCAGCCTGTTCCGCGCGATCCACAGCCAGGACCCGACCGCGCTGATCGGCCTGCCGTTGATCGCGCTGTCCGAGCTGCTGCGCGAGGCCGGTTACACCCTGCCCTAGCTCACTGCAACCGGCACCACTGATACGGGAAGCGCGCCTGCCCGACCCAGGACGGGTAGATCCGGCAGGACCCCGGCTGCAGCGCCAGGCCGTAGCGCGCCAGTTGCTGCTCGGCCAGCGCCTGGGTCTGCCGGTCCGCGGCGGCGACATCCACAGCCCGTTCCGGCAGCAGCACCCAGCGGCAGCGGCCGGCGTCCACGGCCACGCCGGCACGCACCGGGCGGTGCGCCAGGCGCCGCATCAGCGCGCAGTCGGGGCCGCGATCCAGGCCCAGGCGCGCGGCCACGGCATTGAGCCGCCGCAGGCGCTCGACATTGCGATCCACCTCGGCCGGCAACAGCGCATAGCCCTGCCCGCGCGCCGCCAGCATCGCCCGTACCCGCGCGGCGTAGGCCGGCGTTTCCGGAAAATTGGAGGCGACCGAGGCATACGCCGCCTGCTCCGGCAGGAACGGAATGCGCCAGGACTCCGGCGCATCGCCGACCAGCAGCACCAGGCTTCGCTCGGGCTGCGGCATGGGCGGCGCCTGCACCCGGAACGCCTGCCGCACCCAGCGCTCGTGGCCCCACTCGCCCCAGCCATACAGCGCAAAGGCCGCACAGGCGATCAGGGTCCAGCGTGCCGCCGGGGCGGCGATGCGCGCCGGCAGCAACCGCCGCAGCCCCACCCACAGCAGCAGCGGCGCCAGCAGCTCCGGCACCACCAGATAGCGCTGGATGCTGAAGGCCGCCTGCCAGGCGAGGAAGGCCACCACAACGAACACCAGCACCGCACGCCAGGCCGGCGCGACCACCTCCGTCGGCGCGGAGGCGCGCGGACGCCGCAGCGCCCAGCGCAGCAACGCGACCAGGCCCAGCAGATACAGCAGCGGCCACACCAGTTGCCGCAGGCGCACCTCGCTGACCCGGTTCGGCGCCAGCGAGAACTGCAGCGGCCAGGTCAGCCATTCCCACAGCGTCTTCGGCAACCAACGCGTGTCGCTGACCGCCACCGGCTGCGCCAGTGGCGCCAGGAAGTGGCTGTTGAACTGCGGGAACAGCGGATTGCCGAAGGTCTGCCAGACCCGCAGCAGCCACGGCCCGGCCAGCAGCGCGAAGCTGAGCAGCGTCACCGCGGTCAGCACCGCGGCACCACCGAGGCGCTGCCGCGGGCGCCCGCCGGCGACCAGCGCTGCCACGCCCAGGGCCAGCGCGAACAGGGCATTGGTCAGTTTGCAGGCCATCGCCAGCCCGAGCAGGGCGCCGGCCAGCGTCCACCAGCCCAGCGCCACGCCCTGCCCCGCGGCCTGCTGGCGGCGTTGCGCGTGCAGTGCGGCGAGCAGCGCGCCCAGCACCGGCAGGGCGCTGGTGTTGTCGGCCATGGTGCCGGCGAACTCGGACAGGAACGCGGCGCTGCACAGGCCGGCCAACGCCAGCCACGGCACCAGCCGCGCGCGATCCAGCCGCGGGTCCAGCACCTGCCAGACGATGCCGGCCAGCAGCAGGAACGCCAGCGCATGCAGCACGCCCATCGCGAACCCGGCCAGCGGCGCAGGCAAGGCGACGAACAGCGCGTAATGCAACACGTCCAGCAGCGGATTGAAGTAGCTCTGCATCTGCGCCGGCGCCAGGTCGATGCCGAGGCGGCCGTGCAGTGCGGCGTAGCCGTTGTACAGGTGGTAGTTGCGCAGGTCCCAGTTGGCGTCCTGGCCCAGCCACAGCGACAACAGTCCGCCGAGCAGCGCCACCGCCACGCCCGCCGCGATCACGTTGCCGCGGCTGTGGAAGGCGAAGCGGCGATCCAGCGCGGCCAGCAGGCGCTGGCGGCGCGTCGGGCGCGGCACTTCCGCCGCAGCAGCCATGGCCACGCTCATGCGCCGCCACCCCGCTGCGTACCCTGCACGTCTGCCGCCGGCCAGGCCGGGATCGCCAGGTAGGCCAGGCGCTTGGCCTCGATGCGGCCGCGCGTGACCGTGTCCAGGATCAGCCCGCAGGCCAGCAGCAGCACGCCGAGCAACACCAGCGCCGAGCACAGGATCGCGGTGGGGAAGCGCGGCACCAGGCCGGTCTGCCAATAGGTCTGCAGCAACGGCACCGCCAGCCCCAGCGCCAGCAGCACGCAGGCCCCGAAGCCCAGCGAGAAGAACAACAGCGGCCGCTCGGCCTTGAACAGGCGCAGGATGGTCAACAGGATGCGGGTACCGTCGTGCCAGGTGCGCAGCTTGCTCTGCGATCCTTCCGGACGCGCGCCATAGGCGGTGTCCACTTCCGCCACCGGCATGCGCAGCTGCAGTGCGTGCACCGCCAGTTCGGTCTCGGTCTCGAAGCCGGCGGCGTGCGCGGGGAACGACTTCACGTAGCGCCGCGAGAACACCCGGTAGCCGGACAGCATGTCGTCGAAGCTGCGGCCGAACAGGAAGCCCACGCAGCGGGTCAGCAGCACGTTGCCGGTGCGATGGCCGGCGCGGTAGGCCGCCGCCGCGTCGCTGCGGCGCGCGCCGACCACCATGTCCAGCCCGTCGCGCAGCAGGCGCTCGACCAGCGCCGGCGCCATCGCCGCATCGTAGGTCGCATCGCCGTCGACCAGCACGTACACGTCGGCCTCGATGTCGGCGAACAGGCGCCGCACCACGTTGCCCTTGCCCTGCAGCGCGACCTCGCGCACCACCGCGCCGGCCGCACGCGCCCGGGCGATGGTGGCGTCGCTGGAATTGTTGTCGAACACGTGGATGCGCGCGCCGGGCAGATGCGTGGCGAAATCGGCCACGACCTGGCCGATGGTGGCCGCTTCGTTGTGGCACGGCACCAGCACCGCGATCCGCGGCGCGGCCGCGGGGCGGTCGGAGGGGGAACTGGACATGGGCGGCGTGCGGTCCTGCGCGACGGCGTGGAAAGGCGCGTCATTCTAGGGCGGATCACCACTCCCCGAGCACGTCGCGCCGCGGTTGCGCCTGCCTATGGCGAGACGCAGGAGGACGTAGACGTCAGCCCAGGGCCGAACGATGGCGCGGCCACGGGCGCGCAACCCCGGCATTCGGGTTTGGCATGGCAGGCGCGCCGCCAAACCAAGCACGGCATCCTCGGGGGCGACGAGACGCCCCAGCTCAGCGCGGGCGCAGCACGATCGGTTGTTCCCACCAGTCCTCGACGCTGCCGTCGCGGCCGTGCAGGCGCAGGCCCAGCCAGTGCGTGCCCGGCGCCAGGCCGCTGGCATCGACGGTGGCGCTGAAGCCGATGTTCGGATGGCCGGGATCGGTGGAGATCTTCCAGAACTTGGTGACGTCGTAGAACGTGCCGTAGTGCGCCTGCGCCGCGACCTTGCCGTCGAGCAGCACCTCGATCCGGTCGAGCCCCACTCCGTCCTTGAACGCCCAGCCGGAGACGTCGAAGCGGCGACCGACCGTGGCATCCACGTCGGGGGTGTTGAACCAGGCCATCGCCGGCGTGGTGCAGGGACCGGCCGCGCGCTGCGCCGGCAGCGCGAACAGCAGGAAGCGCTGGCTGCCGTGGTCGCTGGACACCACGCGCGGCGGCGGCAGCGGACCGACCAGGTCGCAGACCGCGTGGTAGCGCTGCAGCAGCAGCCGGTACTTCATGTCGCTGGGCGAGAGCACCAGCAACCGCGGACCGTCGCGGTGGCCGTCGCTGAGCAGCCCCCACTGCTGCAGTTGCGCGCTGCGCCCGTGCTTGTCGTTCAACGGATGCGGCAGCACCTGGATGTTCGGGTCGCGCAGCTCGAAGCCGAGTTCGGCGCCGACCTTGAAGTTGTCCGCCAGCACCTGGGTGCCGGGCGGCATGCTCGCCAGTTCGCGACGCACCGCGCTGGCCAGCGGTCGCCAGCCGGCGAAGTTGCGCGGGTAGTACTTGTCGCCGGCGGCGTGCTCGCGCACCGCCGGCGTCGACACCGCCAGGTAGTAGCCGAACGCGCCGACCAGGCCCAGCCCGGCCAGCAGCCAGGTGGCGCGGCGCAGCGGCTTGCTCCAGCCGTTGAGGATCACCGGCGTGGCGATCAGCAGCGCCAGATAGCCCGGCAGCGGCCAGTGGAAGCTGACCCGCTCGGCATCGGTGAAGAAGCCGAGCAGGAAGATGCCCAGGGTGGACACCCCGCCGAGCAGGCCGAAGTAGCGCCACTGCACGCGCGTGCCGCTGCTGCCGCCGCGCGTTGCCATCAGCGCCACCTTGGTCATCGCCACCGCCAGCAGTGGCGTGACCAGCAGCAACTGGATCAGCAGGAAGGCGATGCCGGCCGGCTGGAAGCTCCAGGGATGGCGATCGACCAACTGAAACTTGAGACCGGCCTCGCCGTTGTCCGCATTCCATGCCAGCAGCGGCAGCCAGGCGACCATGCCCAGCGCCAACGCCACCCACACCTGCGGATCGCGCAGCATGCGCCGGCCCTGCGGGATCAGCAGCAGCGCGATCGCGCCGACGCCGATCACGCCGACGAAGCGGTAATGGCTCAGCGCGCCGATGCTCAGGCCCAGCGCCAGCTCCACCGCGCTCATCGCCTCGGACTGGCGCAGCAGCCGCGCCGTGGCGTCGAGGCACAGGATCGTCGCCAGCGCCATCGGCACGTCCGGCAGCGCCAGGATGCCCAGGGTGCCGGACAGCGGCATCAGCAAGGCCAGGCTGCCGGCGCGCCAGCCCGCGACCGCGCCGAACCAGCGCGTGGCGATGCGCGCGATCAGCCATGGCAGGGCCGCGCCCAGCAGCAGGAACGGCGCGCGCAGCACCAGCAGGTGATCGCCGCCGAGCGCCACGCCCAGCCGCGCCAACCACGCGGTCAGCCCGGGCAGATCCGAATAGGCCAGCGCCAGATGCTGGCCTTCCTGCCAGTAGAACGCCTCGTCGACGAACAACGGCAGGCGCGCGGCGACCAGCAGTTTGGCGGCGGTGACGAGCGTCCACAGCACGATGAAGACGCTGCGTGCACGTTGTTCCCCTTGCATTGCCCGTACACTCCCTGAAACCGTTGCGAGACTGCGATGCCTACTCCGCTCCGCTTGCCGGAAATGCTAACCGATACGTTGCGCGAGGCGCTCACACGCGCCCAGCAGCAGGTCAATTCGCTGGTCCTGGGCAAGCCGCAGCAGGTGCGCATGGCCTTTGTCGCCCTGCTGTCCGGCGGACATCTGCTGATCGAGGACCTGCCCGGCCTGGGCAAGACCACGCTGGCGCATGCGCTGGCGGCGAGCCTGGGGCTGGGCTTCCAGCGCGTGCAATTCACCTCCGACCTGTTGCCGGCCGATGTGCTCGGCGTGTCGGTGTACGACGCCCAGTCGCGCCAGTTCCAGTTCCACCCGGGGCCGGTGTTCACCCACGTGCTGCTCGCCGACGAGATCAACCGCGCGCCGCCGCGCACCCAGAGCGCGCTGCTGGAAGCGATGGCCGAACAGCAGGTCACCCTCGACGGCACCACCCATCCGCTGCCGTCGCCGTTCTTCGTCATCGCCACGCAAAACCCGGTGGACCTGTCCGGCACCTTTCCTCTGCCCGACTCGCAACTGGACCGTTTCCTGCTGCGCCTGGCCCTGGGCTATCCCAACGCCGAGGCCGAACGCGCGCTGCTCAGCGGCAGCGACCGCCGCGACCTGATCGCGCAGACGCAGCCGCTGCTCGGCGAGGCCGACATGGCCACCCTGCGCCAGGGCGTGGAGCAGATCCATGCCAGCGAGGCGCTGGTCGGCTACGTGCAGGCGCTGCTGGCGCGCAGCCGCCAGCACCCCGGTGTGCGCGTGGGCCTGTCGCCGCGCGCCGGCATCGCCCTGCTGCGCGCGGCCAAGGCGCATGCGTTGCTGCTCGGGCGCGGCCACGTGCTGCCCGACGACGTGCAGGCACTGTTCGTCGCGGTCGCCGAACACCGCCTGGTCGCCGAGCAGGAATCGGCCTCCGGCCAGGCCCTGGCCAAGGCGATCCTGCACAGCGTCGCGGTGGACTGACGCCGATGCCGGGCGGGCGGCGCGACTGGCGGCAGCGACTGGCGCAGTTGGCCGCGCCGCGCGCGCCGGAAGCCCTGCCGATGCAGTTGGACCGGCGCCGCATCTACATCCTGCCGACGCCGTTCGGCGGCTTCATGGCGCTGCTGCTGGCGGCGATGTTGCTCGGCGCGCTGAACTACAACAACAACCCGGCGCTGCTGCTGGCGATGCTGCTCGGCGCAGCGGCGATGGCCAGCGCCATCGTCGCCCACCTGCAGTTGTCCGGGCTGCGCCTGGAGGCGCTGTCGGCCGAGCCGGTCGCCGCCGGTCAGCCATTGCGCCTGCGGCTGGCGCTGGCCACCGCCGACGGCCGCCGCCGGCGCGGCCTGCGCGTGCGCCACGGCACCGCGCACACCTATCTGGACCTGCACCGCGACGACCGCAACGAGGCCGACCTGGAGGTGCCCACCGAGCGCCGCGGCTGGCTCGACCTGCAGCGCATCCAGGTCTCCACCACCCAACCGCTGGGCCTGCTGCGCGCCTGGGCCTGGTTCTGGCCGGACACCCCGCTGCTGGTCTACCCGCAACCGGAAGCCGATGGCCCGCCACTGCCGGCCGGCGCCGGCACCCCGACCCAGACCCGGCTGCACGCGCTCGGCGAGGAATTGCACCAGTTGCGTCCCTACCGCGCCGGCGACGCGCCGCGGGCGATCGCCTGGAAGCACTCGGCGCGCCGCGACACCCTGCTGGTGCGCGAGTACGAACGCCCGATCGGGGTGGACGTGGTGCTGGACTGGCGCACGCTGCCGGCCTTGCCGCACGAACGCCGCATCGCGCGGCTGGCGCGCTGGGTCGAGGACTCCGAACGCGACGGTCGCCGCTACCGCCTGCTGTTGCCGGGGCAGCCGGCGCTGGGGCCGGGCCGCGGCCCGCAGCACCGGCATCTGTGCCTGCGCGCGCTGGCGCTGCTGCCGCATGGCTGAGCCGCGCTCGCCCGCGTTGCACGCCGCCAGCCGCGCCTGGGCACTGGGCGCGGCGCTGCTGGCCTTGCTGCCGCTGCTGCTGCAGTTGCCCGGCACGCTGGCCTGGCTGATCGCCCTGTCGGCGCTGCTGATCGGCGCCAGTTCGGCGTGGCGGCCGATGCCGGCACTGCTGCGCCTGGCCCTGGTCGCGGTGATGCTCGCAGCGTTGTACTGGCAGGTCGGCCTGCGCTTCGGCCGCGATACCGGCTGCGCGCTGCTGGCGGCGATGCTGGCGATCAAGCCCTCGGAACTGAAGAGCCTGCGCGATGCGCGCAGCCTGCTCGGCTTCGCCCTGTTCGCGCCGTTCGCCGCCTTCCTGCTCGACCAGGGCCCGGTGACGATGGCGCTGGGGCTGGCCGCGGTGATCGCGGCGCTGCTGTGCATGCAGCGCCTGGCCGATCAGGAAGGACACAGCGCACGCCGCCCGCTGCGCGGACAACTGCGCGGCGTCGGCCGTCTGCTGGCGCTGGGCCTGCCGCTGGCGCTGGCCGCGTTCTGGCTGTTCCCGCGACTGGGCTCGCCGCTGTGGGGCGTTCCGGAGCGCGCCATGGGCCGTCCCGGCCTGTCGGACACGATGAGCCCGGGGCAATGGCTGGACCTGATGGCCGACGACACCCCGGCGCTGCGCGTGCAGTTCTTCGGCCCGGTGCCGGCACCGGCGCAGCGCTACTGGCGCGGCCCGGTGCTGTGGGATTTCGACGGCCGCACCTGGCGCGCGCAACGCGGCAACGCCTGGGCGCCGGCACCGGCGGTGCAGTTCGCGCCGGGCGGCTGGGACTACCAACTCGAAGTGGAGCCGACCGACCGCCGGCAACTGGTCGCGCTGGACCTGCCTCTGCAGGCGCCGGCCGGCACCCGGCTCAGCGCCGACGCGGTGCTGCAGACCGAGCGTCCGCTCAGTGCGCTGACCCGCTGGCGGCTGCGCTCGGCGCCGCCGCAACGGGTCGAGGCCGATCTCGACCCGGCGCAGCGGCAACGCGCACTGGCGCTGCCGCCGGGCTACAACCCGCGCACCCTGGCGCTGGCCCGGCAATGGCGGCAGCAGGCCGGCGGCGACGACGCGGCGATCGTCGCCCGCGCCCTGCAATGGATCCGCCGCGACTTCGCCTACACCCTGCAGACGCCGCTGCCCGGCCGCGACGGCGTGGACGAGTTCCTGTTCCGGCAGAAGGCCGGGTTCTGCGAACACTTCAGCTCGGCCTTCGTGGTGCTGATGCGCGGCGCCGGCATTCCCGCGCGCGTGGTCACCGGCTATGCCGGCGGCACCCGCAACCCGTTCGGCGACTACTGGGTGGTACGACGCATGGACGCGCACGCCTGGGCCGAGGTGTGGCTGCCGCAACGCGGCTGGGTGCGCGTGGACCCGACCGCGGCAGTGGCGCCGGAACGCATCTACGACACCCTGGAGGACCGGCTGGGCAACGGCGCCGGCGCCCAGGGCGGCAACGCCGACTGGCGCTTGCGCGACCTCGCCGACTGGGCGCGGCGCGGCTGGAACGACCTGGTGCTGTCCTTCGACGCCAACCGCCAGCAGCGCCTGCTCAGCCAGTTCGGCGTGGCGAAGTTGGAGCCCGGCCAGCTGGTGGCGCTGTTCGCCGGGTTGGCGGCCCTGCTGCTGGGTGCGATGGCCTGGTGGCTGGCCCGCGGCGAGCGCGAGCGCGATCCTTTGCTGCGCGCCTGGCGCGGCCTGAGTCGGCGCTACGCCAAGCGCGGCCAGGGCCGCGCGCCGCACGAACCGGCATTGGCGTGGGCCGCGCGCGTGCAGCAGGAAACCGGCGATGCGACGCTGATTCCGCTCAGCCGGCGTTTCGCCGATGCGCGCTACGCTGGCGCTGATTCGGACAGCGCTTCATTGTTGCGCGACCTGCGCAGGCACCGTCCGCCCACTGGAGCATCCCGATGAAGATTCGCCTGCTGTTCCCCGTGATCGCTGCGTTGGCGCTCGGCGCCTGCGCCACCGCTCCCAAGCCACTGCAAGGCCAGTTCGCGCCGGTCAGCCCGCGCGATTCGGTCGCCGGCCAGCAGGCCGGCGCGCCGGTGCGATGGGGCGGCAAGATCATCAAGACCACGCCCGGCCAGGGCCAGACCTGCTTCCAGATGCTGTCGCGCCCGCTCAATGCCAGCGGCCGTCCGGACAGCAGTTCGGCCGACGCCAGCGATGGCCGCTTCATCGCCTGCCGCGCCGGCTTCTACGACCCGGCGGTGTTCGAGCCCGGCCGCGAAGTGACCTTCATCGGCCACGTGTCCGGCTACGACAACACCCGCATCGGCGAATACGACTACCGCCTGCCGAAGATGGACGCGGACGTGGTCTACCTGTGGCCGGTGGTGCGCCAGGTCGAAGTGGTGCCCGCCTACCCGTACGGCCCGTGGGGCCCGGGCTGGGGCCCGTGGGGTCCGCGCTGGGGCTGGTGGTAAGCCTGCCGCATTCACCGCAACGAAGAACGCCGCTGATCCAGCGGCGTTTTTTTATGCCTGCCGGTTGGCGCCAGCCGCGCGACTCAGGGCGTGCCGAAGCGCCCCAGCGGCGCGCCGGCGAGCAGATGCAGGTGCAGATGGAATACGGTCTGCCCGGCGTGCTCGCGGCAGTTGATCACCACCCGGTAGCCGTCCTGGGCCAGGCCCTGCTCGCGCGCATAGCTGGCCGCGGCCAGCACCAGCCGGCCGACCAGAGTCGCCTGCTCCGGCGCCAGGTCGTCCAGGGTCGGAATCTCCACCTGCTTGGGGATGAAGAGCACATGCACCGGCGCCTGCGGCGCGATGTCCTTGAAGCCGAGCACGGCGTCGTCCTCGTAGACGATGCTGGCGGGAATTTCGCGACGGATGATCTTGCCGAAGATGGTGTCCATGGAGCGCGCCCGGAACGAAAGAAGGGGCCGTCGTTATAGCCCAATTCGGCGTTGCGCCGCAGCCGCGTGCGGCGGTTACTCGCCGGCGCCGGCGCGCGGCACTTCGCTGCGGCTGCCGAAGGCATGCGACAGCGTGCCGCGATCCACGTACTCCAGCTCCCCGCCCAGCGGCAGGCCCTGCGCCAGGCGGCTCGGCCGCACGCCGTGCTGGCGCGCCAGTTGCGCCAGGTAATGCGCGGTGGCCTCGCCTTCGACCGTGGAGTTGGTGGCGATGATCAGTTCGGCGACCTCGCCCTGCGCCAGCCGCGCGGCCAGCCGATCCAGGCCCAGCTCGCGCGGCCCGATGCCGTCCAGCGGCGACAGCCGGCCCTGCAGGATGAAGTACAGGCCGCGGTAACCGGTGGCGTGCTCGATCGCCAGCCGGTCGGCCGGCGATTCCACCGCGCACAGCTGCTGGCGGTCGCGGGCGGGACTGGCGCAGATCGCGCAGAGTTCGGTCTCGCTGAAATCGCGACACTGCGCGCAATGGCCGATGCGTTCGATCGCCTCGTGCAACCGCTCGGCCAGGCGCTGCCCGCCTTCGCGCTCGCGCTCGAGCACGTGATAGGCCATGCGCTGCGCGGTCTTCTGGCCGACGCCAGGCAGCACGCGGAACGCATCGATCAGTTGTTCGAGCAGCGGCGAGCTCATTGCGGTTGGGGATTCGGGATTGGGGATTGGGGATTGGGAATTGCAGCGGGCTATCCACCACCAAGTGGCTGTCAAGCGATCCGGTGAAAACGGGACATTGCGTAGCAGCGGCTTCAGCTGCGGAGGGCGTTACCCGCAATGCCCATCGCGGCTGAAGCCGCTCCTACGCGGGGAGTGCACCGAAGCAGGTGATGCGGCGCGCTCGCGAGAAACCACGAATCCCGAATCCCCACTCCCGAATCCCGGGCCCTCAGAAAGGCAGCTTCATGCCCGGCGGGATCGGCATGCCGGCAGTGGCCGCGCCCATGCGCGCCTTGGACTCGGCATCGATCTTGTTGGAGGCGTCGTTGAAGGCGGCGGCGATCAGATCCTCGGCCATTTCCTGGTCGGCCAGGATGCTCGGATCGATCCGCACCTTGCGGCACTCCTTGGCGCCGGTCAGGGTCACAGTGACCATGCCGCCGCCGGCGCTGCCGGTGACTTCGAGCTGGGCCAGTTCTTCCTGGGCGCGCTGCAGGTTTTCCTGCATCTTCTGCGCCTGTTGCATCAGTTGGGCGATATTGCCGCGCATCGTGGTTCACTCATCGTAGGGACGGATGGAATCGGGAACGACCCGCGCGCCTTGCTGCTGGATCAGCGCCTGCACCGCCGGGTCGTTCATGAACGCGGTTTCGGCCGCGTTCTGGCGCTCGCCGCGTTGCCGGTGCGAGCGCTCGTGCAGGGTTTCGGCATCGACCGCGATGCCGCTTTCGATGACGATCTTCGGGCGCTGACCCAGCGCGTCGGCCAGGGCCGCGGCTAGTTCGCCGAGCGAGCGCTCGGACTGCAGGTACTCGAAGCCCGGCGATAGCGACAGCCGCAGCACGCCCTCGGCATGGCTGACGAAGGCGGCATTGGCGGCGAGCTGCCGCGAGGGGCCATTCAGGCCGCAATCGGCAACCAGTTCCAGCCAGTCCTCGGCGCTGTGCAGCGCGCGCGGCGTGTCGGACACGGCGGCGTGGGTGCGCGGCGTCTGCGCCAGCGGCGGCACCATCGCCATTTCCGGTTCGGCGGCCGCGGCCGGGGCGACCGCTGGCGCCGGTACCGTGGCTGGCGCGGACGGCGCAGGGCGTGCCACCGGCGGCGCCGGCGGATCCCACGGCGGATCCAGCGGGGTCGCCGCCGCACTGGGCGCAACCGCCGCGGGCGCAGCGGGGACCGGTGCCGGCACGGCGACGACGGGCGCCGCCCGGACAGCGGCAGCCAGCGCAGCAGGTGCCGCCATCGCCGCAGCAGGCGCGCTGGCCGCGGCTGCCGAGGCATTGCCATGTCCCTGCGCCGCCGCACCGGTCGCGGTGCCGGCCGGCAGCGCCGCGGCGCCCATCGGACGGAACGCCAGCATGCGCAGCAACGCCATCTCGAAGCCGGCGCGCGGACTCGGCGCCAGATACAGGTCGCGGCGCCCGTTCAGCGCCATCTGGTACCACAGCTGCACGATCTCCGGCCGCAGGCGCTCGGCCAACGGGGCCGGGTCCAGGCCATCCAGCGCGGGCGTGGCCGCCCCCGGCACCAGTTGCCGCACCTGGATGCGGTGCAAGGCCTCGGCCAGCGCCTCCAGCACCCCACCCCAGTCGGGCGAGAACTCGGCCAGGCCGGCCACCACCTGCAGCAGCCGCTGCCCGTCGGCATCGGCCAGCGCGTCCAGCATCGCCCCGACCTGGGTGCGGTCGACCGTGCCCAGCATCGTCCGCACGACATCGTCGCGCAGCGCACCGCCGGCGTAGGCGATGGCCTGGTCGAGCAGCGACAGGCCGTCGCGCAGGCTGCCGTCGGCGGCCTTGGCCAGTTGCACGATCGCCGAGGCATCCACCTCGATCTGCTCGGCGGCCAGGATCTTGGTCATCTGCCCCTGGATCTGCTCCTCGTCCAGGCGCTTGAGGTTGAACTGCAGGCAGCGCGACAGCACCGTCACCGGCAGCTTCTGCGGGTCGGTGGTGGCGAGCAGGAACTTCACGTGCTCCGGCGGCTCTTCCAGGGTCTTCAGCAGCGCGTTGAACGCCGCCTTGGAGAGCATGTGCACTTCGTCGATCAGGTAGACCTTGAACTTGCCGCGCGAGGGCATGTACTGCGCGTTCTCGATCACCTCGCGCACGTCGTCCACGCCGGTGTTGGACGCGGCGTCGATCTCCAGCAGGTCGATGTAGCGGCCGGCATCGATGTCCAGGCAGGCCGCGCACTGGCCGCACGGGTCGGCGCTGGTGCCCTGCTCGCAGTTCAGCGACTTGGCGAAGATGCGCGCGATGGTGGTCTTGCCGACGCCGCGGGTGCCGGTGAACAGGAATGCGTGGTGCACCCGGCCGCTGTCCAGCGCGTTGGTGAGCGCGCGGACCACATGCTCCTGCCCCACCAACTCGGCGAAACGCTTGGGGCGCCACTTGCGGGCGAGAACGAGATAGGACATCAGGCGACCGTCTTCATCTGAACCGCCATTGTGCCACGCCGGGCCACCACGATCGTTCAGTCGCCCGGTCAGCCGCCGTCACGCGCGCGCCGGCCTTCGGCGCAGGCTGCCTGCGACGATGAACAGGGCGAAGATGAGCGCAGTTCACGCAACGGCGGTGGTTCGCCTTGTGAACGGCCGCCATGACGGCTAGAATTCCCGCCCTTGCCCGGACCGCATGGCCCGCGCAAGACCCGGAGAGGTGTCCGAGTGGTTGAAGGAGCACGCCTGGAAAGTGTGTAAGCGTCTAAACCGCGCTTCGGGGGTTCGAATCCCCCTCTCTCCGCCAGATTACGCAAACCCCTGAGAAATCAGGGGTTTTTTGTTGGCGTAAAACTGGGCTGCAGACGCGCAAAACGGGACACACGACGCCCATGCGCATTCCCCATCATCTCGTTCGAGCTCCCTCCGGCCTCTGGTCGTATCGCCAGCGTGTCCCGGTGGATTTACAGCCCATCGTGGGTCGCCAGACCTTCAAACGCACCCTGCACACCTACGACATGCGGGAAGCGCGGCTGCGCGCGCTGACCCTGGCCGCCCGGTATGCTCAAGTCTTCCGTGTGTTGAGGGAACGACGCATGCAGACCCGAGACGACGACTTGGATGCGCTCCTCGCGCGTCTGACCGGCGCCGAACGCCCGCAGGAACTGACGCTGAAGCGGACACGCTCGGCGGATGGGTCGATCACCGAGCAATGGGAAATCGACACCCCAGAAGACGTCACGCTCTACCAGCAACTCATGGAACTCACGGCCCCGCAGTCCAGCGCGCTGGGGGAGCTGATTCATCAGCACGTGCCGCCCCTCCCGACGCCGAGGCGAACGACGAAGCCCGCCATTGAGACGATCACCCTGGGCAAGGCCCGGGATGCTTGGCTGGATAGCATCAAGGCCAGCACGCTCCCCAAGACCTGGACCATCAAGCGGACCGCCATCGACCTGCTGACCCGCTTCCTCGGAGAAAAGACCAAGCTGCACACCATCACCCGCTCGGACCTGTCCCGGTGGTATCAGCACATGCGCGACAACAAGGCATCGACCCCGACCTTGACCAACAAGCAAAGCTATGTGGGCGGCAAAGGGGGCTTTTTCGAATGGGCCATGGCCTCGGGCCACTACCCGAAAGGCGACAACCCTGCCTCCGGCCATGTGAGCTACTCGACTCGGGAGAAGCGGACCCGGCGTAAGTTTGGCTTCAAGGCCTATGACACCCACCAAGTCCAAGCGCTGTTCGCGCCTGCGGCCTTTGAATCCCTACCCCTGGCCGCGCGGTGGGCGTCCCTCATTGGTCTGTATACCGGCGCTCGCGCCTCGGAGGTCGGCCAACTGCTGACCGCCGACGTAGTACAGGACGGCGGCCTCCCCTGTATCCAGATTTCGGACGAGGGCGAGCATCAGAAGGTCAAGACGGACGTGAGCTTGAGGACTGTGCCGATCCATCCCGATCTCCTCGCCCTGGGCTTCCTGGATTGGGTCGAGCAGGCGCGCGCCGAGGGACAAGAACGCTTGTTCCCAGCGGCCAAAGCCGATGCCAAGAACGGCCAGGGCAACTGGATCTCCAAAGCGTTTAGCCGGCACCTGGCCGAGGTGGGCAAGAACTGGCCCACCGCCAAGCGCGGCTTCCACTCGTTGCGCAAGACCCTGATCCAAGAATTGCAGGGCGCCGGCGTGGTGTCCGAACTCAGGGCTCAGTTGGTCGGCCATGAACTGGATGACGAGCACCATGCCACTTACAGCCGCGACTTCACCGCCAAAGAAAAGCTGGAAGGACTGGGGGCTCACTCGCCCGGTCTTCGGATATTGAGCTACGGGCTTAACCTCCAAAGGTTACGCACGCTGGTAGATCCCAGTCTGCTGCCTGATGGCAGTTTGCCTAAGCGTCCTCGCCTTAAAACAAGGCACTAACCGCAGAGGTATTCCAGACCCACTCGACGCACTGACGAAGTCGATAGCATCCAACATAGGCCCCGGCTCTAAGAGACCACCGTTCATCAACATTTCACCCAGCCAGCTAGGAGAGCGACGTGGCAAAGATCCAGATTGAGGAAAGGGAATACGAGACGGCGTTGTATCAAGAACTAGGCTCAACAAACGGCCACCTCTGGGCACCCGGCCAGGTTCTTGAGGCTTTCATGGCATTTGATTACTCCACCTACACTAAAAATCCTAAATTTTGGAATGCGGTTGGCAAGAATCCGCAACTGGGCGTTAACCTCAATCCAAAGGCCCCATCCTTCAAGAAAATAAAGCGCCCCCTCCCTCAATTTGCGCTAAATCTATTCGTGCAAGCGAAGAGACCCCGCAGTCATAGAATGAAAGCCGAAGCAAAGTTAGCGGCCCATAAACTTGGCTCACCCTGCTGGAGATTCAAGATATCCCAGCCTCAACACAGAAGACTACGGAAGTTGGCAAAGGCTGCTGGAAACAAAGCTTATGTTTGTTATGCCGCTCCAGTCTTCCACATGGCATTAAAACTATACACCGCCCAGCTGAAAGGAACCATCATTGATCAAAGCACCTTTCCACCCGTACTTGCATTAGGCAAACATCACGCATGGAACTATTCGCAACCTGGTGCTAAAGGAGTCGCTAACAGCGAGCCAGAGCCCATCGAAGAAACAGGCCTGCGTGATCGCATATCAGCGATGCTGCGCGACGACCAGCAGCACCAAGAGATGTCGCCCGGGAAAGCTTTAAAAAGATTATGGAACGCGGCAGACGCCTCCAGTAAGGAGGAGATTGAATCAATGGGCGCACGCCGACGAGAAAAGTATTTGGCTCGTCGCAAAGCAATAAACGCACTCAGGACACGTGGGCAAGAAGAAGCGAGGGCAATGATCTATTGCTTGCACTTGATCAACTATGCAAATACATTTGACATGATTTGGCTGGTCATTTCCCCAGTAGCGAAACAGGCAAAAGTGAAGAGCTGAACGCCGGCCAATTTTCCCAGGTCAAACGCACATTCCGACCAACGATGGCAGCCTACCTTCACTCATCTCCAACGAACAGTGGAAGCTCACCCAATTGCTCCGCACTTCTGAAGCTTGGGTGCAAACCAAAATATACTTCGGGTTTCCAGACGCTAAAGGCATTCAACCCGGATGCTGAAACCGTGAGATACTCGACAACTCAAGACTTGCAGTTCTTGGTGGCGGTGGTTCGATGTGAAGACCCTTCACTACAGGACCTACCCATGCCCGCAAACGTAGAACTCCGCATCGCCAGCCAGCTTCTTCAAGCCCTGGTGCCTCAAAACAACGCCCGAGACGCCAGTGAGCGCGAGGTAGATGTCCAACATGCGTTGGATGTCGCAAAAATACTGTTGCGTCGGTTCGCCGCATCGCCTGGAAGCCAAGCAGGTCAGTCCCTCGCCTACTCTCCTCCGAGAGGCACTGTATCGCGAGCCGCGGTCGTCGACCGGGACCAAGTGCCGATCCGCTTCCCTTCCCTGGATGCTTGGCGTGAAGCTCGTGCCCTCCCACCAGCGAACCCAATCCCCACCAGAACGCTGCCAAGGGGACCTGGCCTTCGTTGAAAAACAGCCCCGCGTCCGCGGGGCTTGTTCTTTATAGGATCAATGAAGGGTCGGCCCACGCGGAACTCGCGGACGAGGAGCCGACGCATCGGATTCCAAGGACTGAGGAGCCACTGGCTTTAAAACTTGCCCCTGCGGCGGATAAGGCATTGCCTTGAGGAGCTCTGCCTTCTTAGCGATCTCAGAGTCGATCAAGCTCAACTCTTGTTCCGCTGCCCGTTCCTGAGCCAACTTCAACTCAGCTGTGCGCTTCTCAAGGACCGAAAGCCGCCGGCCGCGGCGCTGGGTCCATTCCGGGCGCGAGTAGACAGTTGAATCCAGCGGATAGTCGGAGTTGAACCGCTCCCACTCCTGTTCGGCGATGTGATGCAACTTGGTCGCACTCTTGACGTTCAGCAGCCTGCGAGCCCGGTTAATGATGAGGCACTTGAGAGCACGGACCTGAATTACAGCCTTGGTGATCCATTGCCGGAGCTCGATGGTCTCCCCTTGCAAGGAAAGCTGCCGCTGCGCCCAACTCAACGCATCGCGAGTCCTTTCCATGGCCAGATCGGCCCTCGCCCGGGCTATCTCCTCCAAGTCGCGCAAGGCATCGACAATCCTCTCGGCGAGGCTGACGGGCGCCTGCTGTTCCGGGAGTCCATGAGACGAAAGGAGCAGGTGCTGCAACCGGACTCCAGAAACGCCTCGCATCTCCAGACCAGCGGGCAGCCCTGCCGTATCGCTGTTGAGGATCCGCCCACCACGCGCGGGCGCCTCTTCTTGAGTTGGACTTGGCGCGGGCTTGCCCGCTAACCCGGCTTTGCGCACCAGGTATTCATAGTGTTCTTTGTTGTCTTCCGCTATCTGCTCGTTCTTGCTCGCCCTATCGGTCGCTACGCCCTTTCTAGCCAGCGCGGCTGCCGACTTACCCAGATGCTGGGTCGGTTCGCGGGAAAGCGCTGCTGCCGCCAGATCGTCTCCCCGCTCCATCGCCGATCTGGCCTGTTCGGCCAAGCTGCGATGGTCGATCGTGCTAGTAATACCAGCTGCCTCCAGATGGGCGTTCGTCATCGTTGCGATCATCTCCCGAATCCATTGCACCTGGGCCTTGCCCGACGGCCCAACGTCCAACTCCCGGGTTTTGTCGCCAAAGCCTTCAGGCCCAATGCGGCGGGTGGTCGCCAGGATGTGGACATGGTGGTTGAGCCCATCCGGCGTGCGTGGGGAATGGAGGCTTGCCTGGACAGCGAAGCCGTACCGGTCGACCAGCGCATCGGCGATGACAAACGCCAACTGTGCCCGCTGTTCGTCGGAGAGCTCGTGGGGCAAGGAGACTTCGAACTCCCTGGCCACGGTCGAGTCTTTCCGACGCTCGGCGGCCTCCGCGATCGCCCAGAGCTCCTGGGGGTCAAAGGCCCACTCGGGAGCGTCTGGCGGCGCAAGGCAGAAGCTTTGGACGACGCCGCTGCGGCGGCGGTAGTCGTGCTGCTGCCCGGTGAGCAAGTCCGCGATCAGCAGGCCGCCTCGATAGGCGGCCGCAGCGAGAGCGGACTGCCCGCGGCTGCGACTGAAGATTTTGATTGAGGTGTGGAAGATGGCCATAAAAACTCCTGTGAAGACAGGGTTCTTTATGGACCAGCTTTTGCCGTTGGCAAGCCTCGCAGAGGCTTGGGGTTCCAGGGGCGGAGCCCTTGGCGCACGCATCCGTCAGGATGCTTAAGTGCGCTCTTGCTTCCTTCTTTTAAGCCTTGTTTTTCAGATCTTTTCGATTTGGAGGGAGTCCAAATTTTCAAGTGGGCGCGAACTTGACGAGAGCCATTTCTCTGGTTGACTCGTAGGCAAGCAGATGGGAAATAAGATGAGCGCGAAAACCACTACCACGATCGAATCCATGGAGCCACAGAACGGCTAGCGCAGTTGCAAGCGCGCGAACTTTTAGCAAGCCAGCGCCAAGCGGTAAAAGCGAAGGAAATGCAACGCCGCGAAGAAGCAAAGCGGCGCGCACGTGTCGCAGAGCTAGTGTTCCTGGCCGGTGCAGAAGCGCTGGAATTGCTGAGTTGGTCGGCACACTATTGAGCTATGTGGAAAGCCGCAATGACCATGATGTCCGCGACCAAGCACGCTCCCGCGGGCTCTTGCGGCTGTCAATGGTAGACACAGAAGACAGCCAAATCAGGCACTGACCTGCCTCTCCAGTACCAGATCTACTGAAAACCTTCCCGAAATTGATAAAGCGGCACCAACGCCATTTAATCACGCCGATGGTACCGCACCCAAAATTAAAGCAGCGAAAAACCTTCAAAGCTAACCATCGAATCTAAGAAGCTAAGCTTTAGAGCGTCGCTGCCTTGCAAGCTTAGCCTTCGCGATTATGGCCACAAGAGCAACAGCAGACTCTATATCCTGATTTTGGTCTATGCATCTATTGATGACCCGCCCGATGACTTCATTGGAAAATCCAGAAGAAAAAACCTCCTCACTGATTTCGTCCAAGCTCATGCCCGCATGGCGCCGTTCGCCTAAAATGCCGCTAGAGCTCAGCTTCCCTTCCTCGTTGACAAACGATTCCTTAGCCCGCGCAGAATTCTGCTGACTAGCACGACGCCGATCAACTGCACGCTGTAGCGCGATGTCTTCCTCCGACTGCTGCCGTACTCCACCACTACTACTTGGAAGAAGCATCGGCGAGGCTGTCGCCAAATCTCTGCGCCTTTTGACGAGAATGGTCTGACCAAAATCCAAGCGCATCCACTGCCAGATCTCACTACCATCGCCGGACGAATAGTCGCCACCGATTGGCTCAGCATTACCCAAACCAGCCAAGACAATTCCTCCGTCGTGCACCATTACCGAGTCGGCCTGAGTTCCTGGGGCGCGCCATTGCATTAAGTCAGGATATTCAAAAGAACTGACGACAGACCCATCTCGAATTTTCTCCAGTCGAAGCGCCTGGTCAACGAGATACTCTCTATCCTGGACATGCCAGCGCGGTGCCGGCGCCAGCGCGCCAAGCATAGCGCCCGCCATAGTACCGATAGTGTCTGTGTCGCTACCCAAGGCATTAGCTGCACAGAGCACGGCATCTTCAACATTAGCATTCCTAAACAACCAAGAAAGAGCGTTGGCTGCAATAGATGTCTTCAAACCAGAACCGCGCAACTTCTCATTGAATAAATCAAGCTGAGTCAGAACGTCAAAATAACTAAACTCAAGGTTGTCACTACTAAGGGAGTTCTCAATCTTATTCAAATCATCCTGACACTCAGCGCGCACTCTAGCCAGCGCATCCTTCAACTTGACGCCGGACTTTTTCTCCCAGGACGGCAACCAAAAATCACGAAGCTGAGGGTCAGAGTCAACCATTTCTGGGACTTCGTTGAACACACTAAGATACTTCCCCCATGACTCAGGCCCGCTGACAGCACCCTCAAGCAAAGTATCTGAAAGACTGATCGCATGAAAAATCGCCCCACAGAACCCGTTGGGGTGCCCGTGTGTGACTAGCGAATCACGTAACACATTCAAAAGCATCTTGTCATTTCTATCCGCGGGAGCACACCACACATGGGGCTGAATCCGCATTGCAGCACCGTTACCACCGCCATCGACGTATCGCAGGTTTTTAGCATTGTAGAAGTTCGAGAACCAGTTGACGCCCTTTTTTGCCAGGCCAGATGCAGCAGCCTTGCTGCCCCGGCCAGCGCCCAATGCATACGAAAGCCAAGTTGGAAGCTCGATTTTGGCGAAGGCCTCAACGTCGAACACTCCACCATTGCCGATAGCCCGGGAAACAGCAAGCCGCAGCTGGGTGTCATCAGAATACGTTCCTGCAGGCAGGTCAACCTCAACCCCCGACCAGCCTCCAATCTTCCTTCTCCACTGGACAGGCTTCTTTAGTCTCGGCGCACCCACACGTCGCTTAACAAGGCCTGCGTCAGCCAGTTCAGTGATCCAACCCAATGCATCAGCAGAGGCAGCCCAGAGCGAGGAACTGACGATCGAGACCGGCCCTTGCCCGGCTGAACTTGACCGGTGAACTTGACTATAGTTATTGCTCATCTAGTTAGGCCTTCCGACGAATTTCTGCTCATTTACAATGACCTCTACCCACGTCATTTCGAACTCGCGAAGCCAACCCTCCACCCTGTCGGCCTGCTCGCCCTCTCTGACATACACCCGGCGTAGTGCATGAAGATCAACATATCCTGGATACAATACTTCAGCTTGCTCGCAAGTAGGCAGTCGAGGCTCCCTATCTAGCCTATAAGCCCGCCACGATGGCAACTTGCGCCCAACTACGGGCACGAAAAGCGCATCAAAACCCTCCAAGCCCCCCTTCCGAGAACACAGATCATAACCGTTGTTGGTGGTAGCGAAGTAAACTCCATCATCACACATTATAGATGAGTCAAACGATAATATAATCCACCAATAATCAGAATCCTGGTGCCATCTACTAGAAACAAGCAAGAATCTACTATTGATTTCTGATATTGAAAGATTGACGTAGTCAAGCCAGTTTTCCTTCTTATCAAACCCCTCTGCGGTTTCCGGCCTCGATACCGAGTTGGCCATCCACTGATGTTCAAGGTACTCGTCAAAGTGAAGTCTATGCCTGGAGTAGAGACGGCGGGAAGCAAGCATCCCGACAAAACCTCGATTCGTAGTAAAGTGAACAACCTCCACAATGCCACGCTCTTGAATCCGGCTAGCGATAGTCATGGCAGAGACTCCTCTGAAAATGCCCCCTTTTGAAAGAAGTCCACCAGTCTAGACTCTTCGCCCGGCTTATAACCCAAGACTACCTGATTTCGCGCGCGCGCAACAGCTACAGCGAGAAGTCTACGTAATACCAGCAACTCATCATCGGAATCCAGATCTGAGAATCCTGTATTTTCAGAGCTTAACCCCAAAATGAACACATAATCAAACTCCAAACCTTTTGAAGAATGAAACGTGCATAGAGCAATGTTTTCCGATCCGGATGGCCATTCTGATTCTCTCGTGATTTCAGCGAATTGCAGCCCTGAATTCCTTAGCGACTCGCGAGTATAGTCCAGCCAAGCTCCGGTGATATAGAGAAATGCTACGGACTCGTTCGTCAGATCCACTTGGCTTCGAATGAACTGAATTGCCCATGCAAGTTGATTCCTGTAACGCCCGCGAAGGACAACGGGAAGTGGCCCGTCCCTCTCTGCGGAGTTGAGATTAGGAAGCGCGCCATCGCTATCGACAGTTAGCCCACTAAGCAACCCGAGAGCAAATGCGGCTATCTGCTTAGTATTTCGGTGATTCGCTCGTAGCGTGTGGTAACCACCACGACGAATCTCAAATCCCGCCTCTAGCCAAGTGAAGCCACGCGCGTAGATCCTTTGCGCAGTGTCAATAACAAATGTGAGCGCGTGATCCGGCGCAAGATGTCTGCCGATTGCCCGGAGTTGATTGGCGGAAAAATCTTGACTCTCATCGACTATGACAACGTCATAGTTCATCGATCCTTCTGTCTCTGCCATTCTTATAGCGAGTCCGTTCCAATCCACTCCTCCTTGCGTCTCAAGCCACGCCAGATAGGGAATCACGATTTCATCAAGAATTTGGCGCCTCAAGGTTCTTTCAACACGAGGTTGCGTCCCTCGACCGGTTCGTTCCGTTCGTATATATTCATCGAGATTTAACGGATGAAACCGACCTAGTATGTAATCAACTTCCTTTCTGAGATACCCCTGCGATAGAGAGCCGATTTCGGCTTGCGCGATCAGCTTACTGAGATGAACCTCCGCAATCCTGTCGATAATTCGAACGTCATTCAGTACGTTAGCAGCCCATTTGGCAAATGTTTTAATTTCCAGCAAAACATTTGAAGCGTCGACCTGAGAATCTGCCAACGCCGATACATATCCGCTCAATGTCTTATTGAAGGTCAACACAAGGACCCTTACAGGAGAAGTGTCTGACCGCCTCTTCTTTCGGGCTTCGAACATATAAAGAAGAGACCTCAGCCGCAAAAGCGCCGTCGACGTTTTTCCACTTCCTGCAGCCCCCCGTATAACTTCAACCCCCAGATCATTGCCACTTATGATGGGCAGCTGTTCTGGAGTAGCCTTTACTTGCGGCAGTGTCTTCATCTCTATCCTTTGAGAATCATTAATATCTGATACGCATCGAAATATGAATCCATTTGTGGATTCTACTCATGTCTCTATGCACGAAGTTGGCAATAACCAAACCTCTCGCGTCGCCAAGTACATCGCCATCCCTACCCCAAAAGCTTGGAACCTAAATTCCCTGCCCCACGTAAGCACCACATCCTCCGTTCAGCATTTCTGCCTTGGCGTCCGCGGTTTAGCTCTAGATCACGCTAAGCGCATAACGTAAGCCCTTCCTGCAATGACGGCATAGGCACTGCCTACCTCTGGCGGCCTGCCTCCTTGCGGTCCTCCAAACTGAGGCCTTAGTCAAAGCACCTGGTTTTTTCTTACTTTAAGGCGTGCCCCTTGGTGCTCTCATTGGTCGCGCTGAAAAGACCTCGGAACATCTAAAGCCTAGAGCGCCATCTTCGGCCCTTGCTCCTGTTGCTGAGTCTGTCGTTGGGTTTGCTCAAGTGCCTGCTGGCGCACCTGATCCTGCTTGATGACCTCCGCCTGCTGCAGGTTCTGCTCCGCCGGCTGCTGGGCGGCCTCCCGCCCATCCACCCGAGCATGGAAGATCGGCAGCTTGTCACCGAACGGCGCGTAGACCGCCAGCACGTTCTCCGCTCCGTCCTTGCCCAGCGCACCGGTCACCCGGTCCACCCGTTTCACCAGCGGATCCTCAACCTGTTGCTTGTAGAGCGCCGCCGTGACGTTGCGGCTTTCCTCTTCGTTCCAGTTCCCCGTGCCGCTGACCCAGGAGTGGATCGTCTGGTAGGTCGAGTGGTCTGGATGCGCGGGGTTGTCGGCCAGGATCGGGCTCTTCGCGTCCTTCTCCTGCGCCGGTTCGGCCTCCGGCTCTTTGCTGCGGCTCGGCGCGGTCACCGAGACCGTCGCCAATGTCGGCACGTGTGCCATGGCCGGCTGGCCCAGCTCGGCTTTGGCTTGGCGCAGTTCCTCGGAAGTGGTTACCGCCACTTGATGGGCCACGCCGTCCTGGCCGACCTTGTAGTGTGCGATCTGGCTGTCGTAGCCGTATTGCCCCTGCTCGTTGGGCTTCAACTTCTGAATCGTCGGACCGGTGAGGCCTTCAGCGTCCTTTGTCCGCTGCGTGGCGAGTTCCACTGCCTGCAGGTTGTGCTTCTGCGCGTTGAGGTCGACGCCAGCGGCTCGATACCGATGCAGGAGCTCGTTGTGCTCCATCTGCGCCGCCGTTGGCGCTGGGCGAGCCTCAATGGCCGCCAGCGTCTCCTGAGCGCGCTCCAGCGATGGCTGGCGCATCTGGTTCGTGAGCTCCAGCTCCGCCGCCAGGTTGCCGGCGGCCACCCCGTCCTTGCCGAGCCACTGCCCGGCCTCGTTGCGCTGGTAGGTCTGGCCATCGTGGCCCTGCACCCGGTCCTGCTGGGCACGAGCACTTTCCACGGCAGCAGGCACGCCCACGCCGTAGTCCTGCCCGCGCTGCGCAGCGTGACTCTCCAGGTAAGTCTGGGCGATGGCCTCGCGGCCGTTGGCGATGTTGTTTTCGATGCGCGCCAGAGCCTCCTGGTTCAGGCGCTGCGTCTGCTCTGCGCTCGCGATCTGGGGCTCGTAGACACCGCGATCATCCGCACCCGTCACGCCGGTTTTGACCTGGCGCTCCCACTTCTCCGTGTCCGGATTGCGATGCCAATTTTGGTTGTCCAACCCAATCCGATCGCCGGGCTGGGCCGGCAAATTGAACGGGTCCTGCGGCGGGGGCGCTTTGCCCAGCGCAAACTCAGCGGCCTTGGCATTGGCCATCGCGCCCAGTTCCTGGGATTTCGCGTAGCTGGCCACCACGTCCTGCTCGACGGCCTTGCCCTGCCCCTCTTGCAATTGGCCTTGGCGCTCCCAGTTGCGGCCGTTGAACTGCCAGTCCACCCCGGCCTTGTCGGTCTGGTGGAAGATGTCTCGGTTCTCTTTCAGGTCAACGGCCTTGTCGAAGGCCTTGCTCATCAAGACGGCATCGCCCACCACCAGCGCTGCAGGCACAAACCCGCTGCTGCTGCCCAGCGCGGCCGAGGTGGCCGCACCGCCGGCCCAGCCACCCGCGTTGCGGGCAATGGCGTGCTGAACTTCCGACTGCGCGGCCGTGGTGTTGCCCTGCTCCATCAGCGCCGAGGCAGTGCGAGCAGTCATGACGGCATCCGCCCCCGTGGCCAGGAGACCGCCGGCACGGGTCAGGCCACGCGCGGACGCCTCACCCATCAGCAACTGCATGGCAACTTCGCCACGCTGGCCGCGGGGCACGCGAAGATTCTGTGCGGCTTCCTCACCTAGGGTCTGCTCGACCTTGAGGATGCCCTGCTCAGACAAGACCACGCGCCCATCGTGGTGGGCATTGGCGATCGCGAGCGACAACCCGCTGCGCTGAAGTTCGATGTCCCCGCCTCGAATGATGGCGGTGTTGCTGACCTGAATCTGACTGAGCGTAGTGACGATGCGAGATTCAGAGTTCGTCACACCGGCCCAACCACGATCAACCCCGGTGAGCCCCTTAAGAACACCAAGCTGTTGAGTATGGGCTTGGTGATAGTCTGAGTTGTTTTGCAGAAAGTTCTGAGTTTTCAGGTTGGCCTGAGCAGGGGTAAGACCAAGTGGCGTGTTGGTGTTCAAGTCATTGTTAATCAGGCCAACTGCAAGAGTGTCGCGCAACTGCTCAACACGCTGGGCCACGCGATTCAACGCTTCCGGGTCACCTCGCAAAGCCGCTCGGCCATCTCGCGTTGCCTGAATTTCTTCCAATTGCTTAATTACGCCATACTGATAGGCGCCAAGCGGGCCACCGCTGTGCGGTGAAATACCTAGAGATTGAGCGAACTTCGGATCGGACGGCAGGAAGATACGGTTTTCCTGCGCATGAATATCAAACCGACCGGTCTCTTGCAGCTTCGCAAGCAACTTACTGTTTTTAAGCGTTTGCTGCTCGATCTCGTGATGATCTTGAAAAAGCGTCCGATATTTCGACATAAACTAAGCTCTTCCCTGCTCGTATTCGGCGCATCAACGATTCACGACGTCGTAGAACCATAGCCCGTCGGAATTCCCATCAACGCCAATTCCGGCGGCCTCAACCGCCTCCTTGAATAACCGATCGCAAAATACGCCATCATTGAAAGGAAGCTTAAATACATGCGCATTTCCGAGCACATCACGCCTGAAAGCCAATCGGCTACCGCCTGCAAGGCTGTAATACTTTCCAGCTTCGTAATCGTCGCCGATTTTGATATCGAGTTCCGAGGCTTCCTCATCCAAAGCATCTAACGTGCGAACAACATCGCATAGAAAGACAGTCGGCCCCTTGGAACCATCGGCCAAGCGATAGTCGGTATCAGCAAAAGCAAAGGCATCCGCATCCACAGATTCCATCACATTGCGGAGTCGCTCGGAGACCAGCCAATAGCCACTGAAGCCACCCTCAAGATCCTGAGGCAACGCCCCTTCCTTTGGGTCGTAGATCAATCGTGGCGTCTCTCTCAACGGAGGAAATCCACCTTCGTCCGGCTGCAAAATAAGCCGGGGCGGCGTCAACAAAGCCTGCTCATTTTCGAAGATCACCCCGTGGCCCTTTCCCCCACGCCGGGCGTCCGGCAGCAACTCGAAAAACTCTCCCTTCTTGGGCTGATTGGTCATCTTGGTTTCCATGCGTTGCACCCCGTCCATAGGCTCACGTCCATCGACTACTGTGACCGGAGTCTAGCGCTATCGTCCGCACCTTGGGCAGACAAATCGGCAAGGGTCGTGACACGCCTACCGCCACCCGTGCTGTGCCCAGGGACTCAGCGCTTTGCCGGCTCCCACCCTGCCCGCATGGCCTCCTCAGGGCTGCAGAACATGCGCTCGCCGCGGCTCAGGTCGATACTGGTGCGCTCGTAGTCCCGCTGGCCCTGCACGTGGTAGATCTTCTTGCCCTGACGGGAGATGTTGCCCTTGATGCGGCATCCGCTGGACACGGTCGGCGTGGCCACTGGCGCCTGGCGAGCCGCCTGATCCCGCTTGCCTCGACGGTAGTCGGCGGGCATCTGGAAAGGCCCTTGCCAGAGGTTGCGCCGCTGCTGGCGCGCATTGGCTTCGTCTGCGATGAATGCCGTGGCGTATTGGCGATACGCGACCGCCCAGCCTGAGCGCACCATCCACCGGTTGACGGATTGCCCCTGGACGAAGCATTCGGCCACCACTCGACCGTAGCGGTCTGTGTCCTTGGGTTGGCAGCGAACGGTCTTGTCCAACAGGTAGCCGTCCAACGCGGCGGCAGACCGGCGGCCACAGGGCCAGGAGCGTCCGTCCTTGTTGGTGCATTGCTGGGCGCTTTCCGGGGCATCGATGCCCCATAGGCGGATGCGCTGCTTCGCCACGGTGAGGGTGTCGCCGTCCGTGACGGTCGCGCGGCCGACCAGCTCTGCGGCTGCGCCTGAGGATGTAGCAAAAACCAGCATCAAACACACCGAACGCCTAAACGACATCAACACCCAATTCCTTTCAAGACTGCCCTGGACTTAGTGCCAGGTCGCAACGGACCCGGCACTTTAGCGGGAAGGGGCAAAGAGAGGGAGGGCTAAGCCCACCCCCTGCTGGCCAGGCTGACGTGCTGCAGGCCACCGATGACCAAGTGGTCCAGCACCCGGATGTCGAGAAGCGCCAGCGCCTGCTTCAGGCGCTCCGTGACCTGGCGGTCGGCTTGGCTAGGCTCCGGGTTCCCGCTCGGGTGGTTGTGGAAGAGGATGACCGCGGCAGCGTTGAGGTCCAGGGCGCGCTTGGCGACGACTCGGTTGTGGACTTCGCAAGCGTCGGTCGTGCCGGTGAACAGGTGCTCGGTGGCCAGAATGTGGTGCTTGGTGTCGAGGAAGACGACGCCGAAGACTTCGTGCGGCAGGTGGGCGCAGCGGGCGACCAGGTAGCTGCCGGCCTGCTCGGGGCTGTCGATGCGGCCCAGCCGCTGGAGGCGTTGCTCCAGAATGGTGGCGGCGGCGAGCAAGATGCCCTCCTCGTCCATCTGGAGTTGGTATTGGGCCGTGCGATCCTGGGTGGTGCGCTTCATCGGTTCTTCTCCACCAGCGCGTTGTGCGCCTCGTGGGAACCTGCAGGCGAAGCGTTAGGCTCGACCGCACCCGGGAGTGAGCACCGCGGCAGCGGCGCGCAGCGGAGGGCCGCAACAGAGCACCAGCGCCGAGGAGGAGGCTCGCCCTTGCGGTCGGGATAGCGAAGCTAGGATTCCCTTCAAGAGGCCCAGCGCTGGTGGAGAGCAATGATGTGCGGCTCCCCTGCCCGCGATTGAAAAGCCAAGGGGACTTGAGTGCTGCGTGCGTGCAACTTTTTCCCACCGTCCTTGCACACGTTGGCGACTGCTGGCTTGCTGCTGCCGTGAGCGACCGCTCACTGAGAGTGCTCATGCCCACAGCATTCAAGTTCGATAGTCTCTGGCGCGCATCTCAGCAGTGCATTGCAGAGCTATGGGACACTCGGACCATCTTCCGACACGCGTCCAACCATGCGAACCAAACAACGAAAAGCTTCTCTGGCCTTTTGGATGAGAGCGCAAGCACTTACGGCGCTGGTGGCGATATCGCTTGCAGGGTGCGCGGCAAGTAATCCGGTCGCGAGCCATCCCATTGAAGGCCCTGTGCACCTGGGAGAGATTGCGGCCGTTGATGGTCCCAGGGTGCGTCCCGATCGCGTCATCGAAGACAGCCGTTGCCCTGCCGACGTTCAATGCATCCAGGCGGGTCGGCTCGTCGTTAGGGCGACCGTGCTCGGTGGCGGCTGGTCCAAGGAGTTGGACCTCACGCTGGGCGTCCCGGTCCCGGTTGCCGATGGCATGTTGACGCTGGTCGACGCCACGCCCGTGCCCATTAGTGGGGAGACCGCCGCGTCCGCCGCCCGCTTCACCTTCAAATTTCAGGGCGGCCGTTAGGCCCAGGAGATGTCTGGCTCCTCATTGCTCGGCTGGGTCTTGGTAAGCACCTCGATCCCAAGAGCGATAGCGCCAGGGCACGACGTCTTCAAGGAAAGTGATGCGGGGACTTGGAAGGTTGCCGAACCCTGCCAGGCTGGCGCGCAGCCGCTCGGCTTGAGCCTCAGGGACAAAGAGCCAGGGCCTGACTATCCAATCCAGCGGGACGCCGCTATCGCGAGCCAGGGCGGCCCTAACTCCATGCCAATGCTCGTTCCACGACTTCAACCGAGCCAAGAGCGAAGGCGCCCGGGCCGCGTAGGTGATCTCGCAGAGATAGCCAGCCCGCTCCTTGAAGCTCACAGCCACCGCGTCGCAATACCAATGCGGGCCGCTGGTGTCCGGGTTGGCGCCCTCGTTGAGCTGGATGCAGCACTGGCTGTTGATGAACAGCGCTCGGTCCGCCCTCAGGTAGTCGAGCACCACGCCTTCGAAGTGATCCACGCTGATACTCCTTTACAGTCGTTAAAAGGCAGACCTTGGCATCCCAGAATCAAATAAGCAAAATAAACTAACTAAAATACATCTGAAATTTATACTTTATTAATATTCATTCACTCCATTTGACCAACTTAGTTAGCTTATCTAGATTAAACAGTACTAAAATGACTCCAGAAAATCCTGAGCGGCAGACGCGCAATCGATTGATTTCATTGAAACGTCGCACTGAACCCAGCGCAGTACAAACCGACCGACTCGTTGAGGTGGCCATAGGGAGCCGCGACGCTTACTGTATTCAACTCGCCGGCGATTTTGTATTGACTATTTTGTGAGCTATCTTATTGGTACTTCCATCGTTTCGATGGAAGCCAAGCAATGCCCTCCCCCGCTCTAGAACACCTTCACCAATACCTCCTCCATCCGATCGGCACGCTCCAGCTCAAGGGTGTCCAGATGGGCAACCTTCGTATCGAAGAGTTGAACATCACCGGGCGAGAAGCCGCCATCCACGCCCAGGAGATGCTTGACCGGGCCGACGACCGCCAACGGCGCAGCCGCCGGGCCAATGGCTGCACACAATATCCGGCCCCGCTCCCTATCGCTTCTGCTCCTCGCCTGCTATCGGTCGAGATCGCCGATTACGTTCGGTCTCGCGATCACCGAGGTTTGGCCAAGAACACGACAGGATCCACCTCCCGCACGCTCACGTTGCTCAAGATGACCTGTGGCGATATTCCTGTATCTCGTGTTGACCACAGCCATATCTATCGCCTGTGGGAACTGCTGCGGTGGGCTCCTCCGTCGCTTCTCTCAGACCCCAGGTATCGCGACTACACCTACGACGAGGCGATCGCGCTGGGAAAGAAGCTCGGGGTGCAGCCCCGTGCGCCCAAGACGCTTGAGAAGCATCGGCGCTTTCTCTGGACCTTCTTCAAAGGGCTGGTTGAGGCCAACGCGATTCCTGCTTCGCCTATGGCAGGGTTCAAGAAGTTCAAGGAAGATCTCGCTGAAGACGCGGACAACGCAGAGCGATTGTTCGACGAAGCCGACCTGCAAAAGATCTTTGCCCCGGAGACTTTCATTCCCTGGGCAAAGGCCCATCCCCATCGGTGGTGGATGCCCATGATCGGCCTCTACACCGGCGCGCGCATCAACGAGGTCGCCCAGTTGAAGGTTGCAGACATCGTCCAAGAGGCCGGGGCTTGGTGGATTCGCATCCGGGTCACGATCGATCCTGACCTGGCGCATAAAAGCCGAGGCAGGAGCCGGCAACGCCTAAAAGGCAAGTCGGCCATCCGCGACGTGCCGATCGCGCAGCCCCTCATCGACGCCGGCTTCCTGGACTACGTCGAAGACATTCGCCAGTGCGGACACCCGCGGCTCTTCCCCCACCTCTCCGCCGGCGTCAACCGCGAGACGGGCGACTCGAACGCTCGCTACAGCCAAGCCCCGCTCAACCAGTTCAGCACCTACATGAAACGCTTAGGCTTCAAGAAAGGGGTCGGTTTCCATGCGTTCCGGCATACGATCGCCACGGAGCTCCATCACCAGGACATCCCGGAAGAAGTCATTGCGTTGATCACGGGTCACTCACCCCACAAGCGAGTCGCTGTCCTGCACGAGGCCTATTTCCACAAGAAGCCGGCACTGGCTCAAAAGAAGAAGATCCGCACCATCAAGCGCTACATGCCGAGCGTAGAGCTGCCCAAGTATCAGCGAGGTCAGTTCGCTGCTCAGCTGTCGGACCCGAGCAAGTTCTACCCGTGATGCATTTAGTTCAGATGGCGAATTCAACGAGCGGACGCGTTCTTGAATCCGCCATTCGTAGAAACACCAGATGCTCATAGTCAAGCCGATTTTCGCGCCTTAAAGAAGGCTCCAACAACCACAACGACAAGGACAATAAGCACAATGCTTGGCAGCGCATGCGCACCAAACCTTAGAACCACCATCCCCAGCGCGATGAGCGTTGGAAACCAAGCCAAGGGTTGGATCACCATATGAACTTTGCGCAGGAAAGCCAACTGCTCAGCAAATCCTAGCTTGGCACTATTGATAGCACCCTGCAGAGCAGTAGGGTGCTTACTAGAAGCGCCTTGAACGTCCGCGATAGAGAGATTGAACCCCGCCTCAACTCTCTTTGAAGCAAGACGCTGGTTGTGGAGGATTCCGCTCAGCAAAAGGGAAACCAGCAACATACCCAAACAAAGCCCAGACGCGCTCCATACGTCATCTGCCAACCAGACTGCGGCGAGGCCGCCGATCGACAGGGGCAGAGCCAGCATCTTGCCTGAACTGTCACCGAGCACCGCAGCCATACGGGTTGCGTAGTCAAGCTCGATTCGCGCCACGTCCCCGCGCAGCTTCTCAAAGGAGAACTTTTGGACGTAACACTCGGCGTTGAGTTCGTAGGCCATGACAACGTCAGACCATGAGTAGACCAAGTATTGGAACGCCGGCTCAGGAGCGTCTGAGCGCCTCTTTGCCAGCACGCTGGTGAGTGCCACACGGAAGAGCTGCTTATGCTCGTTAATGTGCAGCTGGCCTTCTTCATTAGAAAAAAGCGCTTCCAGGACTGAAATGTCCGGCTTCGGAGCCAGCAGGCAGGCGCGAGTGATCCTAGTATCAATCTCGAAAGTCTTGGGTCCTGTATCGCCCGTCGCGGGAAGGACAAATAGGAGCTTCTTGGTGCTAGCCGTCAAGGACACGGTGTTCAACGAGAGCTTGAGCAAGCCTCCTATCAACCTTCCCAGATGCAGAGCAGCCACCAGCTCTTCTGTTGGCTCTTCTGCATCTCCAAGAATGTCTTCCTGAATGAGGTAGTAGTTCCCGGGGACGCCGCCGGAGCTAAGAATTTCCGATCCATCAACAAAGTCGTAAACGTTCGCGTAGAAGCGCCCAAATTCATTTGACGGCAGCCTCCAAGTAAATGAAATTTGTCCGTCTTCTTCATGAGGGCCATCTTCGAAGCTCCCGAACTTTCGCTCCAGCTTCTGACACTCTTTGAGCTCGCCCGCAACGTTATACGCCGGCCCGTCATAGGAGAATGTGCCCTCCTCTATAGAAGGCCTCCCAGCGGCACGGTATAGGCGAACTACGCTCTCAAACACGACTCGTCCTTAGCCACGCTGATCCAGGGTTGCCTCAATCTTCTTTGCAGCTTCGTCCGGCAGACGCCGGATTCGGAGTGACTTATCAGCGCGACTGTAGATCAAAGGCCCCTCCGTTTCGCTGATTTCTGTGTCTTCGAACGACAGGCGCCATCCATCCGCTTGCGCGGTAATCCGAGTAACGGACTTTAAGTATTGGGCACTGACCACAAAAGATTCTGGGACCTGACCATCCTCACCGTTGAGGTATTCACTCAACCCCTCAACGTGCTCAACCAGCTCATCCCCAAGCGCCACACGCACAACTGCCACCAAGGTTCCGACTGTCATCACAGCTCCCTGTGGCAAGGCAGCCATATGATCAATGACGGCTCGCCTCACCTTGCGAGCATGAAGCTTTATCTCCTTCTTTGAAGCCACAAACTTCCTAACAGCATCGATTGCGGACTTGGTGGCTCGATTAGATGAAACACCCTTTTCACAACCCAGTGCATCGATGAAATACTTTGCGACCTCATTGCGCACACCTTTGTTAACGAAGCAGAGGTAGGTTCTCTCTTCCTCGTCAGCGCCGGCATCGGCAGAGCCAACGCTCAACGCCTGCGCATACCTCGCAAGATTGATACGTGCAGCTTGGTGCAGCTTCGACAAGTCGAGTTCACGAATGTCAGTCGGAACCATATCCGCCGACAAGCTCAATGCTCCGCGCTCTTTAATCATCGCCACTAGAAGGAATGGCGTCGCGTTGACCTCGTACACCATAAAGAACACGTAACCGCCAGTCGAAAGAAGCTCCTTTCTCGCAGCTGCCACAAGCTCCGCCATGCCCACCTCTGTAAGCGTCATGAACGTTGCCAGGTCAGAACTGATAGTCAAGTTTTCAACCGCGCCTGGAAACTGCCCCTCTCGATTGTTCGTTCCGAACTGCCCCCAGAATACGGTGCTCCCGTCTCGCCCGACGAGACGCGACAACTGTTCTCCAAGAGCCTGAACCTGGCTGAGCGAAACGTCCAACGGCCCAGGCGCATGCCTGACTCGTGAAGTGTTGGACTGAGCCTCTTTTTCGAGAGAGTGAATTACTGCGAAAACCAGTCTATCCATAACTGCCTTACCCCCTATTGGCTCAGGCAGCAATGGTATCACCCATGCATATAGCGGCCGCTCAGGGCTATCCAACAGCTAATTAGCCGCAGAGGCTGAGACGGACTCCCCAGTTGCGTCCCTGAAAAAGGCCCTACCGAAGCTCTGATGAGGTAAAGCGCCGTCCTGATGCAAGCTAAGCCGGCGGGCAAGCCAAGTGGCTCTTGATGAGTTCAAGAACGCCCTTTTGACGCTCTGCAGGCAATCGAGCAACCAGCAAGATGACCTCGGCCAAGACGTCTGAACTGGCATGGAAATACGCCGGCGGCACCCCGAGCGCATCGCTGAGCGCTGCCAACGTTTCGTGGTCTGGTTCGCGCTCTCCTCGCTCATAGCGGGACAAGCGTGACGAGGCGGCCTTCTCGTTCATCCCCAACAGCGCTCCCAGTTCGACCTGCGACAAGCCCGCCACGCGCCGGGCCGTGCGCAAGCGACGGCCAAAGACGGAATTCGGAGGCAGGGATGCGGGCATGGAGATCTGACTTCGGGCTGACCTCCAAGTCTGCACCGACTAGCATCCTAACGCACTTATCTGCCAATATGGCAGATACATTCACACACGTCGCGAGGGTCTATGGCACTTCAGGAAAAGCTGGCATTCGCAGCATCTCTGGCATTGATGTTGGCCGTTCCTATCGCTGCCCACGCCCAGGACGGCTCCGACCCCAAGCCCGGCTTCTTCCGTCAGCTCGGCGGGAGCCTCAAGGACGCCGGCAAGCAGATGGTCGGCATCAAGCCAAACGCGGGGGGCAAGTCCACCGCGCAGGCCGGCGGCTCCGGTGCCCTCTACACGCCCCTCAGCGGCGGCGGGAAGCTGCCCGGGCTCTTCAAGGGCGACAACCACCAAGCAGCACAGCTCGGGAAGCTGGAGTGGCCGCGGGTCGCGCTCACGTTCGCCGAGTGGGGCCAGAAGCTGCCTTGCTGGACGGTGGAAGCACGCATTTGGACCAGCGCCTCTGCCTCGACCACCGAGACCTTCCGCGCCTGCGCCGACGCCCCGCTGACCGACACCGATGACCTTGGCGAGAAGGCCGAGCTCAACACCTCTGCTCTCTGGAAGGGACGGGACACGCTCAACGGTGTCCGGGTGCCGCCCAGCAATCCGAACACCGGTGCCCAGCGCTCCACTGGCCCCAACCCGCCGGCCCAGCCCTTCGTGGTCAACGTGAGCCGGCCCGGCGTCGCCGATCGCGCCGTCGACGTCGCCCTGCGCGTGGCCTGGGTCTCGGGCTTCCTCCAGACCGCGGATCTCCATCCGGGAGCCAGCGGCCTGCTGACGCCCTTCAAGGACACCCGGATGTGGATCGCCGGCTTCAAGCCGGACGGCAACCGCGACAAGCAGTAGGCCCTGACCTCGCCCGCCTTCCCCACCCCATCCCTCAGCAAAAGGAACGACATGAAGAACGCATGGATCGGCCTGGTCGCGTTGACCATGGCCCTGGGCCTGACCGCCTGCAGCGGGAAGCCGTCGAGCGACAACGCCAAGCAGGCGCTGGCCGCCCTGCTCCAGCAGAGCGGCGCCGGCCGAGTGAGCGACATTCGCGACTTCGAGTTGACCGGCTGCACCAAGGCCGAGGATGCCGACGGCTACCGCTGCGATACCCGCGGTCAAGTGGTCCTGGACATCGCCGGCAGGCAGGTCCCCATCCCCGTCAACAAGAACTTGCGCTATGCCAAAGCTGACGGCAGCTGGAGGGCCTACGCCAAATGACGACCCACCCTGATTCGATCGTCCCCGCGTCGATGGGCGTGGTGAACCCGCTTCCCGGCGAAGGTGCGCCGCGTGCTGAGCCCAAGAAAGTGCTGACGCCCCACAACCGCTTTTTCTGGTGGTTCTCGCTCAGCCTGCTCTTCCTGGGCCCGCTCGGCTTTCTCGTCGGGCCACTTATGGCTCGGCGCGGCCTGCGGAAAGCAGAGCGGCTCTACCCGGGCGCCGCCTACATGGCTCGGCAGCGCGACCAGGGCTTCACCTGGGCCCAGTGGTGGGTGATGACGCCGCTGGCCGCGACCATGGGCATGGCGGCCATGGCCGTGCTGAAGTGGTTGCCGATCGCTCTGTTCGTGATGTGGGAGCAGTTGGCCCGCTGATTCCGATAGAGCATTTGCATCAGAGAAGCCCGGGCAATCCGGGCTTTCTTTTTGCTCCATACCTCGTCCGTATTGCATGGCTGTGGAGGCCGTTTTACAGCGACAAAGTCTTCCGACCAAGTCACACCTTGGCCAATCCGCGGTTGACCCGCCCAGCTCGCTGTTAGATACATGTCGCAACCGCGTGCCACGTCGTGGCAAAGGGGCGCGGTTGTCGTCTCTCCCACCACACCGGCATCGAGCCGGTCTCGGCTGTCTGCTCCACCTCTGTTCAACTAGCGCGTCTCTCAACAGGCACGGCCCTTGTCCGTGCGTGCTGGATTCGTGCGGCCTGCCTAAACACATGGAGAAGTGCACTATGCGATTCCGGATCTTCCTCGCCGTCTTCCTGCTCACCACCACCAGCGCTGCAGCGCAGGCCCAGGTCGTTACGCTCAACAAGGGCGGCTTCCTCCTGACCTACGACTGCACCGAGCACACCGCCACGCGCTACGAATACTCGCTCAACGCGGACACCGGCTCCGCGGCTCGCCCCTCTGACTTCAAGCTCGACACCACGCTGCCGAGCGGTTGTGGCGGCCAGACCTCGACCAAGTCCTACGCGAGCGTGCGCTCCGGCTACGATCGCGGCCACCTGGTCACGTCCAACCACATGGACTACAACTCGACCTACATCGTGCGCGCCAACCTGATGTCCAACATCGTGCCGCAGGTGTCAGGCTTCAACCAAGGCATTTGGGTGAGCGCGGAAAATGTCGCCGAGTGCTACCGCGATATCCGACCGGTGAAGGTCTACGGCGGGGTGGTCTTCGGCGACACGTCCAACGATTACTTCCTCTCCAGCCACGGCATTCGCACGCCCGAGTATTTCTGGAAGACGATCATCACCACGGACCCGAGCACCGGGGCCGAGAAGGCCATCAGCTGGATCATCCCGAACCAGACCGGCCTGGGCAGCCTGGACGACTACATCGTGTCGATCGCTGACCTGGAAGAGCTCATCGGCGCCAGCAACGTTGGCATCACCGCGTCGTCCGCGGTGAAGAACATGCTGCCGGCGACGACGTGGAAGCTGCCGAGCAACTGCGACCTGAGCTGATCACGCGCCGGCTTTGCAACGCGTTCCCTCGAAAGCCCTGGGTCACCCCCCGGGGCTTTCTCTTTGCTGGCGATGGATAGCTACAACCAGAAACCCTCTCAATCCGGGACGTCTCATCAACTGGCTGCGTCGCCCTTGAGCACTGGCAGCGGCTGGCCCGCAGCGGATCCAATCGGCAAGCGGGATTCGGCGCCAGGCGTGACGACGATGACAGTGATGACCTCGTCCTTCAACGAGTTGATCTGGACAAATTTCAACCCGGCTTTTTCGAAGACGTATGCCTTAAACAGCGGCGACAGGCTGACGTTTTGTTTGCCGGGGGGAATGCGCTCGCCCATGCCCTCGATGACGTCCGCCGGGTTCAACGCCGGCTCCGCCGCCTTGGCGAGCGGGGACAACCCAGCGGCCATAACTGCCAACCCAAGCAATGTTCCTGAGAGGGTTTTCATCGTTCGTTCCTTGACGAGTGAAGCGTGGCGAAAACGCTACTGCTGGCCAGATGAGGGGGCAAGCACCAGCACGAGGGCTGCTCAAAACGTCTACAAAGATAGACAGATGCTTCCGGCCGGCAGCCCTCCCCGTGCCGCGCCTGCTTGGCCAAGGAGCGCCATGCGCAAAGCAAAGGCCTCGCATGCGAGGCCTTTGGTCGTCGGCGCTTTTGAGTGGAGGTTCTGGGCTCCGTCCCCCGCCATGGCGGGTGAAGTGGCCTGGACGACAGATATAGGTTGCCACCAAGATCGGCGTCGTGCGATCAGGTGGAGGCTGACCGCAGCATCAGAAAACTCCTACGCAGAATCTGAAGCTCTCATGGAGCACGGGCATTATTCCTTAGCTTTTTACTTCCCCGCGTGGCGTTGCTTAAGCTTTTTCTCACCCGGGATACTTCGGAAACTTCTCGTCTGGGTGACTGGCCTTCCATTGGTTGTAGGCAGCGGTTCCTTGCCAGGCAGTAAAGGCGCGCGGAGGACGGCCCCGACCGCTCCAGGTCTCCTGGGTATGCGGCAGCCAATACTTAGGGGCGGCATCCTTCTTGGCCTGAGGGGCAGCCTTGCGGCCACGGCCCGGGCTGCTGGCGCCAATGGCCACTGCCAACTCAGCCTTCTGCTTAGCGGTGAAGTGCTCGCTGTATTGAGACAATAGGCCGATGATTTCGGTTACAGCGAAGGCGACCTGTTCTTGGCGGAGCGCTGCTTCTTGCTCTTCAAGCTTGCGGAGCTCCTCTTCTATCTTGGCCTTGGCGGAGGTGATCGATTCCAACGTTTTCTTACTCATTGTGTAGCAATCCTCGATGAAGACTCAACAATACCGTATCTTTAAAAAACTCTGCACAATCAATACAACGGTCGCGCCTGAAGGCACCGGAAGAAGGCAACGAGCTAGGTCTGTTCACACCAAATGAGTAACCCACGCCTCTCGCGACTACCCGGGCCATCTGCCAGTAGTTGGCGCCCCAATTCACCAAAGCGGGGCTTTGGAACATCTCCAGCCTGGAGATGCCTATGCGGCTTGAGCTAAGGACAACGGTTTGGCTGTAGTGTTGGGCCATGATTCCACTAACCGTCATGGCGGATTTATGGATCATCTCGGTGGGAATCACGACTAAGACCTCTCCAACACTCCAAAATTGACCGCCTTAGAATGCTCGCAGACCTAATTGACAAAGTCTCACATGGATGTAAATTCGGAGCAATTCATGGAGCAAATCAATGGAAATGCCTTACCTTAAGCCAGTCGCAGAAATGACACAAAAGGAGTTCTGGACGCAAGCCTATCTTGCTTCACTTCACAGAGTGGATCACGAGGCTGCGCTGCAGGAGGCTGATGGCGCCTTAAAGGCATGTAACAAACGCTGGAGCTCTAGGAGAATAGCCCCCGTGGAAACGTGTCAGTATGTACATAACTACCCTCTAGGAACGGAGGCTTTCGACCCTTGACTCGACAACTTCGCCTTCATTTCACCCCTGGGGTTAGGCTCAAATTTGCCCTTCAGCACGACCGCCAAGTCTGCCGTTGAACCCATGACCTTTAAGTGTGACCCCATGGTAGACAAGCCTACAAGATGAACTGGCTCATGCATTCGAGCCTCGGCAGATTTATCCGTAGGAAGGGAGAATCCGTTTTTCGCTTCGCCACTTCCACAAAGAAACGCGACGTATTTAAGGAACTCCCCTTGGTCAAGCCCCAAAGAAAGCGGCTCCTCGCTGGTAGAAAATTGCATACAATATTTCTCTCTCATCAAATCCGATAGAGGAATAGCTGGACTATTGGCCTTATTCTCGCGCAGAGCCACTAATACATTTTTCTGAATACCAACCGGCCTTCTAATACCCCGCCGTCTTGCGATTTCTTTTGAATTTCGCGCGGCAGCGCAGGCTAAGATATAGGGTGAACACGTGATGGCGCCCTTTAACCAACCTTGATATTCATCAGCAGACCAATAGGTTAAAAAGTGGCCTCGCAACGACAACATCAACATTTCGGATGCCAACTCGTTGGTCACGGCTAATTCGACAAGCTCAGACAGTCTCTCGACGAGAAATTTTGGCAGATACTCACCCTTTTGTCGCCACTCAGTTCTTACTTTCGATAAACTAGATTTTACCTCAAACAAAAAGAACCTTTCTCCATCCCTTATTGCGACGTCACTTAGCTTCGACTCTGCCCTGCCATCGAACTTAACAAAACCAGAGGGATATGGCTGAGGCAGTTCATTTCGGCTCGAATCAGGCGCAGCATACTGCAGCACCTCTGCTTTTTTAGACTCAATAAAATTCGACCATTGCATATCACGCATTGCAATGATTATTGTATCTTCCCACAAATCTGCTCGACTCATTGAGCGCTTCCCTTTATAAAAACACTTCGAACTACAGCAATTTCCCTCAAACTATCGAGGGCAGTAAACGAGAAACAGGCCAGGACGACTAAATCTGTCAAGCGTGCCCACCCGGTCCGGAGGCTTCGTCGGTCGATGTAGAGCTTCTCCAAGACTGCCTGCACACTCCCATGCTCGGTGAGCGCTCCAATCGCCGAAGCCGACACCCCTGTCTCGCCCAGCTTTGAGGCAATGGCGTGTCGGGACCCGTGAATCCCTGCCCTTTTGCGCCCCCCCTTGACCGCAACCGGGCCGTCAATGGCTACACCCCCACCCGCCTGATTCATGCCGCCTGCGACGTGGCCCATCAGGCGGCGAAGGGGTACACCTAAATCAACCCGGTTCCGGGAAGTCCGAGTCCTGGGCGGGATATGGCAACAGGGTGCAGGTCGGGCACCGGGTAGTGACTTGCTACCTTTGTCATCGCCATTTCCTTCCGGTCCACCTTCACCGGCTTGTTCTCAGAGTCTAGCGTTACCAGTACGTCCGCTTTGATGAGCATTGCAGAGACTACGTGGATGGAATCCGGAGTAGTCAGGATGTATGGCTCGCCTGCTCCGTTCTTCTCCTTGCCATAGCAGTGGCGTCGGAGGCGGGCTCCTTGTCGGGCGATACCATCGCTTAGGGCTATCGTCTGGAAGTTGCTACGGCGAATCATGGACTCGAACCGCTCGCGCGCCTCATCGCCCAATTCCATCGACAAGACCTCTGTAATGCCCACCGTCGAGATCGCAAGAACGATTTGGTTGCGGTCAAATGCCCCGGCTTGCGACAAGAGCGCGCTATAGACTCCGTCACCATGGTTCTTTTCCTCTTTGAGCAGCGCGATGAACGCAGAGCTGTCCCAATAGATGATATTGGCCTTACCACTCATTCCGCAGCTCCCGGACGAACTCCGCCGCACTCAACTCGCCGGTGGAGTCCGGCGCGCTTCCAGCAAGTTCACTCAGCGTCGGCAGATCGCTATCGCGTGGATGAATTTCAATGTGCCGGACGCGAACCTCATATGGCCAAAAATCATCTTCATACGATTTGAGTTCCCCTTCGACCGTGGCGTTGTGCTCGACAGAGGCGGCGGCTTGAGTAAGCAGTTCGAGTGGGAAAACACATTTGATTTCCACACCTCCGACCGGAGGCACGATCTTGAAATACGGCTGCTTCCCGACGCCCGAGTAACGCTTGACTACGCCCTTGACTGCTCCGAATTCTCGCCGCACATCAGGCAGCGCATCATCGAGAGCTTTGGCGACAGCATCATCGAGTGGAATAGGGGCAATTCCAGGGCCGTCGATCCAAAGCCGCTCGAACCTCTCGCCGACTCCGGCGACCAGCTTTCGCAAGTGACCAACAAGACGGGCACGATCGGAATCGACGCGCGCGGTCCGGTTCCGGACCTGACCCAAGAACGTGACAAAAGAATCCGCGACGCGACCCGCGTGCTGGCCGCTGTCGGCAAGCGAAATAGGCAGCACACCTACCATCGCCGGGCTGTTATGGCTCAACTCAGAGACTACAAAGTCAACAGCAGGCGAGCCCTCACGGGAAACAAGATTTCCCGTCTCTGCCAGCGCCGCTTTGAAAGCGGCGAGCTTGTCGATAAATGCGCCCAAGCGAACGTCGCCGCCGAGTTCTTCAACGCCTTCCATATGGAGACGCAGAACCCGGGGCTCGGCAAGTTGGTCGATGGGACGGCTCATGACGGCATCTTAAAGGCTGAATGGCAGAAAAGGCTCCCATGCGTCCGTCCACAGGATGAGACGGTGCCAAAGGGGGCTAAACGGTCGGCACCTTCAAGGAAAAATCCAACGCGGACCCTCGCCCGGCAGGCTCCGCGAGTGGTCGCCGCGCGCTTCTCCAGCTTGTTGGCCGTCGCGTTGCGCTCCGCCTGCTTCTTTTGGTGGATTGCCTTGGCCTTCCGGACGTTGGGGACCGCGCCTTTCATGCTTCGTCCTCCTAGTCCGGCGCCTCGGCGATGGCCCGGGCGGTGAGCTGGTTGCCTGGGTAGCGATGGGGTCGCCCCCTAAAGCTAGCGGCGAGAGCGCCTGACCCGCTACAATGCCGGTTCACAAGTCAGGCCACATCCCTGGTTTGCGTGCTGTAGGAGAGTCAGGAAGTTGGATCGGGATCAGTCGATCCCCCTCTCTCCGCCAGATTCGAATGCGTGTCCTCTCGCAGAGTGCCCCACCCCGGTGGCGGTATCCGAAAGAGGAATAACCGCGCCACTGGCGCGGTTTCGTCTCTATGGTGGCCCCGTCGGCCCCTCGCGACGCTAGGTCGAAAACCCCGCCAGGGCCGGAAGGCAGCAACGGTATCGATCGACGCGGGCGCCGAGGTCAGCCGGCGGGGTTACCACCCCTCTTCTGTAACGCTGCCTGCCGCATGGATACACATCGCCTGCGCGGTGCCTCCTGCCAGACATGAGCATCCTTGCGGTACGCCATGCCTTTCGCCCGCTTCGGGTCCGCTTCGGCTCCCTGGCTAGTCGTTGGCACCGGCCGTGGCGACGGCGCACGCATCCCTACACCGGAGGCGCCACTTCGGCGCGTATCGATCGACGCGGGCGCCGAGGTCAGCAGGCGGGGTTACCACCCCTCCCTACGAAGACAGCGATCAACGCATGATCGTGCGCCGCTATTCGCGTTGCGGCGCCTGCGTCTCCGGATGCAACCAGCCGGCATCGCCGTCGCGATAACGTTCGCGCTTCCAGATCGGCACGCGTGCCTTGACCTCGTCGATGACGTAGCGGCAGGCATCGAACGCGGCACCGCGGTGCGCGGCGACCACGCCGACCCACACCGCCAGATCGCCGATCGCCAGTTCGCCGATGCGGTGCACGCAGCGCAGATCGAGGACGGCGAAGCGGGCCAGCGCCTCGTCGACGATGCGCTGGCCCTCGGCCTCGGCCAGCGCGGCGTAGGCCTCGTAGTGCAGGCCGTCGACCGCGCGGCCGTCGTTGTGATCGCGCACCCAGCCTTCGAAGCTGGCGTAGGCGCCGGCCTGGGCGTGCGCCAGCGGGGCGCGCAGCATGGCGATGTCGAGCGGCTGGTCGGCCAGCCGGAAACGCGGTTCGGTGGCCATGGCTCAGCCTCCCGAGACCGGCGGGATGAACACCACTTCGCTGCCGTCGCGCACCGCTTCATCCCAGCCGACGAAGGCGCCGTCCACCGCCACCCGCAACCGATCCAGCGGCCAGCGCAGGCCGTGGCGGGCATCAAGTTCGGCGTATAGGCCGCGCAGGTCCGGCGCATCGGTGCGCACCTGTTCGCGCTCCAGGCCCGCGGCCTCCCGCAAGCTGGCGAAGTACAGCACGGTCACCGAGGCGCTCATGCCACGCTCCCGACGTCGCGCTTGCCGCCACGCTTGCCGACCAGCCGCACCGGACCGATGGTCATCGCGTGGGTCAACGCCTTGCACATGTCGTAGACAGTCAGCGCGGCGACGCTGGCGCCGGTCAGCGCCTCCATCTCCACGCCGGTGCGGTGCACGGTGCGCACCGTGCACTCGATGCCCAGCACCTGCGGCGAGCACCATTCGATGGCGAAGCGGCAGCCGTCGATCGGCAGCGGATGGCAGAACGGAATCAGTTCGTGGGTGCGCTTGACCGCCATCGTGCCGGCGATCACCGCGGTGTCGACGATGCCGCCCTTGGCGCTGCGCAACGCATCGGCGCGCAACTGCGCGGCCACGGCGGCGGGAAAGCGCACCTGCGCCTCGGCCACGGCGACGCGCGCGGTGACGGCCTTGGTGGAGACATCGACCATGGTCGGCAGCCCCTGCGGGTCCAGGTGGGTCAGTGCCGGCGCGGCGGCGCGCGCGGACGTGGCGGTGGTCTTCTTGGTCATGGACTGCGCTGCCGCTCCCACGGCGCGATCTTCAGGCACCGCCGGGAATCGGCGTGCCTTGGTGGAACAGCATGCGCCATCGGCCGTCACGGCGCTGCCACAGCGAACTGCGCAGCGCCTGCCGCGGCGGCTCGCCGCCGCCGCTGCGCTCGCTGCGGTAACGCACTTGCGCAAGATCCGGCGCCAGCGACCGCACCTCGATGTCGAAGGCCCGGTAGCGGACGTCGCCCGATTCGGCCGACAGCGTGTGCAGCACCACCGGCTTGTCGAAGCGGCGGCCGGAAGCGCCGAACTCGACGAAGGCCTCGTCGAGCAGTTCGGCCACGCGCGCTGCCGAGGCCCGCACCGCCGGCTCAAGCAATTCCAGCTCCAGCGCGACCAGCGCGCGTTGCAACGCGGCGTCCATCGCTCAACCGCCGATCAGGAACATTTCGACGTGCTTGCCGCGCCTGACCTGCGCGGCACCGCGCAGTTCGCTGTAGCGATCCTCGCGGCGCTCCCACAGCGCGCGCACGCGCTCGGCCAGCGCCTCCTCGCCGCCGGCCAGCGCCGGCCGCAGGTCGGTCCCTTCGCCCGCGAACAGGCAGGTGTAGAGATGGCCATCGGCGGACACGCGGGCGCGGTGGCAATCGCCGCAGAACGGCGTGCTGACCGAGGTCACGAAGCCGATCTCGCCGCCGCCGTCGGCGAAGCCATAGCGCGCGGCGACCTCGCCGGGATAATGCGGCGCCAGCGCCTGCAGCGGCCAGCGCGCGGCGATGCGGTCGCGCAGTTCGGCGGCCGGCACCACCCGCTCGCGGCGCCAGGCGTTGCAGGTGCCCACGTCCATGTATTCGATGAAGCGCAGCACGTGGCCGCTGCCGCGGAAATGCGCCAGCAAGGGCAGCACCTGATCGTCGTTGATGCCGCGCTGGACCACGCAGTTGAGCTTGACCGGCCCGAACCCGGCCGCGACCGCCGCATCGATGCCCTCCAGCACCTGCGCGATCTCGCCGCGGTCGCCGGACATCTTCCGGAACACCGCCGGCTCGATCGCGTCCAGGCTGACCGTGACCCGACGCAGGCCGGCCTCGCGCAAGGCCTGTGCGTGCCGCGCCAGCAGCGCGCCGTTGGTGGTCATGGCCAGGTCGTCCACACCGGGAATGCGCGCCAGCCGCCGCACCAGTTCGGGCAGATCGCGGCGCAGCAGCGGCTCGCCGCCGGTCAGGCGCAACTTGTTGACGCCGTTGCGCACGAAGGCGCGGGCCAGGGTCTCGAGTTGCGCGAACGACAGCCGCGATGCGGCGTCGAAGCCGTAATCGTCCGGCACCTTGTCGGCCGGCATGCAGTAGCCGCAGCGGAAGTTGCACGCCTCGATCACCGACAGGCGCAGGTCGCGCAACGGTCGCCCGCGCCGGTCCGCCGGCGTCGCCGACGCGAGCGGCAGGCGCGGCAGCGCGTTCATCCCAACGGTACCTGCGGCACCTGCGCGGCGCGCGGCGCGGGCAGCGCCACGCATTCGCCCGGGCGCGCCACGCGGTGCCCGCGCCTGCGCAGGGCTTCGGCATCCTCAGTGCTGGCGTAGTGGTACAGCATGGTCCGTTGCAGCAGCTCGGCGGGATACTCCCGCTCCAGATCGTCCACGCCAGTATGCGACGGGTTGCCGTGAAGACCACAGTCGTGGGCCACCAGTTCGCCGTCGTTGGCATACCGGTTCAGCATTTCCGGGATCGGCCGGGTATCCCCGCTCCACACCAGCGCACCCTGCAGGCGCAGGCCGTAGGCGGTCTCCGGCCAGTGATGGCGCACCGGGAACACCTCCAGGCGCATGCCCTCGTGCCAGAACGCATCGCCCACCGCGATCAGCTGGAACGCATCCCAGAAGTTGGCGCCGCCCTCGGCCAGCACGTTCGGATAGTCGGCCACCCGGCGGTGCAGCAGCGGCACCACCGTCGCCGGCACGTACAAGCGCACCTTGCCGCGGCGCTCGGAGAAATAGCTGTCCACGAACAGCCGCTCGAAGCCGGCGACGTGGTCCAGATGCACATGGGTGACGAACAGCGCCTGCGGCATCGCGCCGTAGTGCGCCTGGTAGGCGGTCAGCCCCTCACCGCCGCAATCGATGGTCAGCCACGGCCGGCCATCGCGCTCGATGGTGGCCATCGGCGAGCCAAGCGACACCGCCGACGCGTTGCCCACGCCCTGGAAACGCAGCGCCCAGTCGGTCATCAGCAACCGCGCTCCCAGGCCAGGTCGTAGGCGCGGCGCAGGCGCGCATAGTCCTTCTCCACCGCATCGACGCTGCGTTCGCCGCGCAGCTTCAGCAGCGAACGACGCAGCCGCTTGAGGTTGCGCTCGCGCCAGCGGGTGCTGGGAATGCGCAGCACGCCGCGATCGAAATCGATCAACCAGCCGCGGTTGTTGCCGTCGAACAGGATGTTCTGGGCATTGAGGTCGGCGTGATCGAGGCCGGCGCGATGGAAGCGCGCGATCAGCCGCCCCGCCTCCTCCCACGGCGCGCCGCGGCCGGCGATGCGCGCGCAGTCGGCCAGCGAGCGCACGCCCTCCAACCGCTCCATCAGGATCGCCGCGCGGTAGCGCAGCCCCTGGCGCAGATAGCAGGCCGCCAGCGGTCGCGGCACCGGCAGCTTGCGCGCGATCAGCGCGCGCATCAGCCGGAACTCGGCGAAGCTGCGGGTGCGGTCGGCGCCGGTCCACAGGTAGCGGTCGCGGACCAGCTTGGCGACCAGCCCACCGCGGCGGTACTGGCGCAGCACACAACTGCCGAACGGGGCATCGACGAACCAGGCGCCGCCACGGCCGCCGGCATCCACCGGGCGCGCACGTTCGGCCCAGGCGGCGGCGGAGAACAGCGCCGGTTCGGCTTGCCGCAGCCGCTCGCGGTCGAACAGAATGGCCCCGTAACCGCGGCCCTCGCGGTACGGCGTCAGCGCTTCGGTGGCGTCGAATGCAACCATCCAGCGAGTCTAACAACACCATGCCGGCAACGCTCCCTTCGTTGTGCCTGTTGCGCCTGTCGGCGCTGGGGGACGTGACCCACGTGGTGCCGCTGGTGCGGACCTTGCAGCGCGCCTGGCCGCAGGCGCCGGCACTGCACTGGATCATCGACAAGGCCGGGCACAAGCTGCTGGACGGTTTGCCGGGCGTGGTGTTCCACACCTACGACAAGCACAGCGGCGTGGCCGGCATGCGCGCCTTGCGCCGTGACCTGCCAGCGCAGGGCTTCGACGCGCTGCTGCAGATGCAGGTGGCGTTGCGCGCCAACGTGCTGTCGGCGTTCGTGCCGGCGCGCCGGCGCATCGGCTACGACCGCAGCCGCTCCAAGGACCTGCATGGCCTGTTCGTCAACGAACGCATTCCGGACCGCCCCGGCATCCACGTGCTGGATGCGATCGGCAGCTTCTGCGAGCCGCTGGGGCTGCGCCAGGCCGAGGTGCGCTGGGACCTGCCGGTGCCCGAGGACGCCCATGCCTGGGCGCGCGCGCAATGGCCCGACGACGGCCGCCCGGCACTGCTGATCTCGCCCTGCTCCAGCCACCAACGCCGCAACTGGTATGCCGAGCGCTATGCCGCGGTGGCCGACCATGCGGCCACACAGGGCTGGCGCGTGGTGTTGTGCGGCGGCCGCAGCGATCTGGAACGCAGCACCGCCGACGCCATCGTCGCCGCAGCGCGCACGCCGGTGCTCGACCTGGTCGGCCGCGACACGCTCAAGCAACTGCCGGCGCTGCTGCAGCGCGCGGCGCTGGTACTGACCCCCGACTCCGGCCCCATGCACATCGCCAACGCGATGGGTGCCAAGGTGCTGGGCCTGCACGCGGCCAGCAACCCGCGCCGCAGCGGCCCGTATTCGGACCTGCGCTACTGCGTGGACAGGTACGACGCGGCCGCGCGCAAGTACCTGGGCAAGCCGGCCGAGCGCCTGAAGTGGGGCAGCAAGATCGAGTTCGACGGGGTGATGGCACTGATCGAGGTGGACGACGCCATCGCCGCGTTCGAGCGCTACCGCGCCGACCACGGCCGCTGAGTCCTATTGCGGCGCGCGCGGCGCCGCCCTACTATCGCCGCGCGTCCTGCCGCCGACCCAGCCCGCAGGAGCCGCCGTAAGCGTTTACGTCAATCAACGCGCCAACTGCGCCGGATCCGTCCGGGGCTGTTTCCCGCCCAGGCCTGGCAGGCCGTTGGCGGGTGGCGCCTTCGATCGACCGGCTTACGGAGAGTCCGCAATGTCACGTTCCCCGCTGTTTTCCCGCAAACTGCCCCCGCGCCATGCCGCCTGGGTGACCCCGCTGCTGCTGTCGGTGCTGATGACCTGCATCGTCTCAATGATCAGCACCTTGCGCAGCGTCGGGCTGGCGCCCGGCGTCGGCACGCTCTGGCTCGGCGCCTGGGCGCTGTCCTGGCTGGTCGCCTTCCCCACCTTGCTGCTGGTGCTGCCGCTGGTGCGGCGCCTGACCGGCCTGGTGGTGGCGCGCGACTGACGGTGGCCGGCATCCGGGAGACGGCAACGCCTCCCGGGCGCCGCCCTCAGGCCGAGGGGTTGCGGTAGTCCTGGTAGGACTTCTCTTCCACGTAGCTGGAGCCCAGGGCCAGATTGATTTCCTTCTTGAGGCGCGCGCGTTCGTCGTTTTCGTAGTACACGCTGCGCGCCAGCTTGATGAACTCCTCGTCGAAGGCCTGCGCCTTCTCCTTGATCCGGATCTCGTCCTCGATGACCCACAGGCGCTCGTTGACCGCCTTCAACTCCGCACGCAACCGCGCCACGTCGCCACCGGCCGCCGGATGCGCCATCCAGGTCTTTTCCAGCGCCGACAACTCGGCGCGCACGTTGGCCAGCTTTTCGGCATCGCCAATGCGCTCGGACTTGATCTGCAGGATGGCGATCTTGTCGAGCAATTCGCCAAAGGATACGGGCACCAGGATTTCGGACATGGCAGACACCACAAACAGAAGTCGCGCAAGTGTAACGGCTCTGCCTTAAGGCGGCGTCGGCGCTGCGTCGCGGTTGCGCACCGGCCTGGTACGGAGCACGGACGTCAGCGCGCCGCAGCGACGCCCGCAGGTACGTTCTCCTGGACCAGATCGATCGCATCGTACGAAACGCCCGGACTGAGGAAACCCTGCCCGTGCTGACCGCTGGCGACGCTCAACGTCAGCTCGTTGCTCCCGACCTTCAACGCGGACAACGGGATGACGAAGCGATAGACGGTGTTGTTGCCGCGATAGGTGCCGACCGTCAACGTGCGCGAGGTCGGTTGCTGCGACGCCGTGGGAACCGCCGCCTGCCAATCGCCGATCGCGGGCACGGGGCGCCCATGAAAGGCGGCGGTGGTGATGCCGATCCGCAGCGTCGGCGGCGCGGCCGGCATGCGCGCGAGGACGAAGCGCACGTGCAGCGCGTTGTTCACGTCCTGCCATTGATACGCGGGAAAGTCCTGCGCCGCTGACGACGCACCGACCGTGAATGGCGCAGTCCGCCAGCTCGCCATGCGCACGTCCGACGGGTGCATGGTCGTCACCTTGTCGCCGTTCAAGAACTCGCGCGGCGAGCCGTCCCAGCGCCCGATCCGCCACAACGCCGGCACGGCGTCCGGATCGTCGGCGCGCAGCGTCCCGGCGGCCACGGTACGGCCTGCCGCCACAGCGGCCTCGCCCTGCGCGACGGCCAGTTCGTTCTTGTAGAGCGTCACCCGGTAGACGCCTGGCAGCATGCCGCTGCGTTCGAAGCGCCCGTCCGCGCCGACGCCGGTCCAGTACTGCGCCTGGGCCGAGGCGAAACCCACCGTGTAGGCAAAGGCAGGATCAAGGCCGCGCGCCGTACCGGCCACCCCGCCGCGTGCCGCCGGCGGGACGTAACCGTCCAGGCCCGCACCGGCGAACCACGCGGTATCGACCGGCCCGGGCGGCGCGCCATCGGTGAAGATCAGCGTGTAGGCATCGAGGATGCCGGTCCGGAACGGCTCGGTCTGGCCTTCGCCGTAATTGACGATGTAGGTCAGCTCCTGGTCGACGGTGCCCTGGTCCAGCAGGCTGCGGTAGAACGGGCCGCCGGAGCCGCCTTCGTTGTCGTCGCGCACCATCCACATCCCGACATGCGCACCGGTCGCGCCGAAGAAACGCCAGTCGAGCAGCCGCATGTTGGAATAGTGTTTCGAGCGGGTCTGCCCGTCCGGACGGGCAAACACGTCATGCGCCTCGATGGTGCGATCGGTGCCGTGCAGGTCCGCCGGTTCGGGGCCATGCGGGAGCAGCGCCCAGGGCACGCGCACGACGAAGCGCAGCAGCCCGGGCTTCGGTTCGCTGCCGAAGCGGTCGGCCATGTAGATGCGCGGCTCGCCGCGCCGGGCCAGGTAGTAATGGACCAGATCACCCGAGCGCACCGTCACCCGGATCGTGTCGGCATCGAGCTGTCGCGCCTCGACGGCGACCGACCCGGCGTCCGCGTAGAGGCCGGCGAAGCCCGAGTTGACGTGGCTGTCCTTGGCCGGATCCTGGTACTCGACACCATGCCAGCGCAGCGAGGACAGACCGCCCGCGCTCTGCAACCCATTGTGGCCGGCGATGCGCCGCACGGCGAAGGTCAAGCCCGCACCGGTGTCGACGACATAGGCATCCGCGCGTTCGCTGAGTCCGAACCGCGCCGCGCGCGCGGATTCCGGCGCGTCCGGCATCGGCGCCGCAACGCCGCGCTGGGCCGTGGCGCCGACCGCGGCAAACAGCAGGATGCACATCACGATGGAGGAGAAGCACCGACGCGATCCTGGGTGCCCACCTGCGTTCGTCGTTTTCATCGCCTGCGCGCGCGGCACCACCCTGGGGACGCCGGGACACGCGTCGGCACGTCGATTCGCACGCTCGAAGCCAATCCGACTGTCCATTGCGCCAATGCCGAAACCAGGGGGCGACAGCATGCGAACACGACCGCTGGACGATGGATGAACCGGGAGAACGATCTTGTCCAACGCATGGCGGGAACGCCTGCGACGCGCCGGATGCAGGCGCGACGCCGCGGGATGCGGGCGTCCACCTGCGCAGGCAGACCTGGCGGCCGGCCTCACCCGCGGTGAGGCGGGATCAGGCCCAACCGGAGGTGGAGTGCAGGGTCCACGCCAGGCGCAAGGCCTGTTGCGATCGAACCTGCACGAACGTGGCGATCCATCGATGGCCACATGCGGTCGACCGCCGCCCGAGGACCCTGGACGGCTCGGTCGCGGCGCGGGGATGCGATGGGGTAACGGGACAGCGCCTGCAGCGCGGCTGGAATCGCCAGCGACGTTTGCCGGTCCGGCACGGGGCATATTGATGCCCCTGGAGACGCAACCTCGCGGGAGCGCGAGACGCGAAAACTGGCGGGAAGGGGGGGATTCGAACCCCCGAGGCGCTATAAACGCCTGCCTGATTTCGAGTCAGGTACATTCAACCACTCTGCCACCTTCCCGGGTGGTCCCCGGCGGACCGGGGGCGTGCATCATACGGTTCCCGCCGCGCGCGGACAAGCGGCCCGGCGCCGATGCCCCGCAAGCGCCCCCGTGGCGCGGGGCGATGAATCCCGCCTGCGTGGCGCCGCGCCCGGCGATTGCCTGATCCGCGCGCGACCGCGATGATGCCCTTCGACCCCAGAAAACACCGGCCGGCCGCAGGCGCGCAATGATCGAATTCGGACACCTCACCCACGTCGGCCTGCGCCGCGACCTCAACGAGGACACCTATTACGGCGACCACGAACTGGGGCTGTGGCTGGTGGCCGACGGCATGGGCGGCCACGCCTGCGGCGAAGTCGCCAGCGCCCTGGCGCGCGAGGCCATCGTGCGCGAGGTACGCGGCGGCACCGCGCTGGCGCAGGCCATCCGCATCGCCGACGAGGAAATCATCCGCGCCTCGCAGCGCCGCAACGACACCCTGCCGATGGGCACCACGGTGGTGGCCGCGCGGGTGCAGGGCAACCGCTTCGAGGTGGCCTGGGTCGGCGACAGCCGCGCCTACCTGTGGCGCGACGGCAAGCTGGCCCAGCTCAGCCAGGACCACAGCTACGTGCAGGAGCTGATCGCGCAGGGCGCACTCACCGCCGAGCAGGCCCGCGCGCATCCCCACCGCAACGTCGTCACCCAGGCGCTGGGCGTCACCGATCCGCAGCACTTGAACGTGGCCACGATGACCGGCGAGCTGCGCCCGGGCATGCGCCTGCTGCTGTGCAGCGACGGGCTGACCGAGGAAGTGGACGATGCCGGACTGGCCAACGCGCTGGGCCACGACGACTGCAGCGCGCAGGAATGCGTGGACATGCTGGTCGCCGCCGCGCTCGACGAAGGCGGTTCGGACAACATCACCGCGATCCTGGTGCGCTGCCACTAGGGCGCGTCATCTGTCCCGGGCACGACGTCCTGCCGCGCACGCCTTCTAACATCGAAGCGCGAAGAAGTAACCGCCCGCCTGTCCACGCCTGAGCGATGACACGTTTGGCGCGCAGCCAGCCAGATCCTCAGGTCGGCGTGGCAGACGCGCCACCCGCGCAAGGCGGCCTCAGCCGGCCACTGCCTCCGCCGCGACCGGCTCGGCGTCGTCCCACAGCGCGCGACCGGCCTTCTTGCGCAGCTTCTCCAGCCGCGCCTGGTGCGCCTCAAGCTCCGAGGCCGTCGGCAGCACCCGCGGGCGCGGCAGCAGCATCGACATGTCGAAGGCCGGCCCCTGCGCTGCCGTACGCGCGGCGCCGTCCTCGGCCAGGGCGAAACCGATCTCCTCCTGACCGGAGGTCAGCGCGATGTACACGTCGCTGAGGATCTGCGCATCGAGCAGCGCGCCGTGCAGTTGCCGGTGCGAGTTGTCCACGCCCAGCCGCTTGCACAGCGCGTCCAGCGAATTGCGCTGGCCGGGGAAGCGCTCGCGCGCCAGCAGCAGGGTGTCGATCACCGTGGCGCGGTCGAGGATGCGGCCGTAGGACTCGCCCAGCCGCGACAGTTCGTAGTCCAGAAAGCCCAGGTCGAACGAGGCGTTGTGGATGATCAGCTCGGCGCCGTCGATGAACTCCAGGAATTCGTCGACCACCTCGTGGAATTCCGGCTTGTCGGCGAGGAAGTCCAGGGTCAGGCCGGTGACTTCCTGCGCGCCGGGCTCGAAATCGCAGTCCGGGCGCAGATAACGATGGAAGTTGCGCCCGCTGGGGCGGCGTTCGAGCAGTTCCACCGCGCCGATTTCGACGACGCGGTTGCCCTTCTTCCATTCCAGGCCGGTGGTTTCGGTATCGAGGATGATCTGGCGCATGGGACTCGCAGCGGAAAAGGAAGACACGATCAGGTCGCCACCGCGGCGCCGCCGGCGCGCACGTGCAGGGCCTGGTTGCGCGCCAACTGGTCGACCCGCTCGTTGTCCGGATCGCCGTTGTGGCCCTTGACCCAGCGCCAGTCGATCGTATGCCGCTGCGCCGCGGCGTGCAGCCGTTCCCACAGGTCGCGGTTCTTGACCGGATCGCCGCCAGCGGTCTTCCACTGCCGCCGCACCCAGCCCGGCATCCACTCGGTGATGCCCTGGCGCACGTACTGCGAGTCGGTGTGCAGCACGATCTGGCACGGCTCGTTGAGCGTTTCCAGGGCCATGATCGCGGCCATCAGCTCCATGCGGTTGTTGGTGGTGTGCGCCTCGGCGCCGGCCACCTCGCGCTCCAGTCCCTTGTAGCGCAGCAGCGCGGCCCAGCCGCCGGGGCCGGGATTGCCGAGGCAGGCGCCATCGGTATGGATGTCGACAGTCTTCATGAAACTCCGTGTTCAGATGGATGCGACCGAGCCGCGCCAGCGGACCGGCGCGCGCAACGGGATGGGGCCGATGCCAGCGGCGGTGCGTTTCTCCGCCTGCAACAGGCAGACCGCGCGCAGCGGTGCGGTGGACGTGGCCGGGCCGACACCACCGCGAGTCGGCCACACCGGCCCGAGATAGCGCAACTGCTCCACGCACGGCAGGCCGACCTGTTCGAGCAGGCCGCGCCAGCTGCCCGGCGGGCGCGCCACCAGGCCCTGGCGGCGCCAGCGCAGCCGGTACGGGCTCATCGCGTTGAGCGCGAACAGCCACAACCGACCGCCCGGCATCAGGATGCGCTCGCATTCCTCCAGCAGCGCCGCCGCATCGGCGCCGAGCACGTGCTGCAGGACGATGGCGTTGACGCTCTCCGACGGCAGCGGCAGCGGCAACGTGCACACTAGGTCGCCGGCATAGCCGCGCGCGCTGCGATGCAGGCGCACGCCCCTGCCCGGAACCTCGCGCGATGGCGGCGGCAGCGGCACCGGCGCCAGCCACAGCCAAGGCTGCGCGGGGCGCTTGAGCAGGGCGTCGAGGATCAGCGGCTGCTCGGCCTGCAGCAGCGCCTGCGCCCCGGCTGTATCAAACCAGGATGAGACGTTGGCTTGACGAGGGAGCGACACGGCAGGCATGGTGCCAATTCTATGCGACTGATCGCCCTGCCCGCATTCCAGGATAACTACATCTGGGCGATCGCCACGGACGACGGGCGTGCATTGCTGGTCGATCCCGGCCAGAGCGAGCCGGTGCTGGAAGCCGCGGCGCAAGGGCTGCAGCCCGCCGCCATCCTGCTCACCCACCACCACGACGACCACATCGGCGGTGTCGCCGCCTTGCGCGAACGCTGGCCGGACATCCCGGTGTACGCGCCGGACGACCCGCGGATCGCCGGATTCGCGTGCCAGCGGGTCGGCGACGGCGATGTCGTGAAGGTGCTGGACTGGCAGTTCGATACCCTGGCCGTCCCCGGCCATACCCACTCGCACCTGGCCTATGTCGGCCAGGGCCACCTGTTCAGCGGCGATACGCTGTTCAGCCTGGGCTGTGGGCGCATGTTCGAAGGTACGCCCTCCCAGATGTTGGGTTCGCTGCAGCGCCTGTCCGCCCTTCCGGGCCAGACGCTGGTCTGCTGCGGACACGAATACACCTTGGCCAATGCGGCATTCGCCGTCACGGTCGATCCCACCAACGCTGCCCTGCGGCAGCGCCATCAGGAAGCCCAGGCCATGCGTCACGCTGCCCGCCCCACCGTTCCCGTCACCCTCGCCAGCGAACTGGCGACCAATCCGTTCCTGCGTACCGCCTCTGCGGCGATCCAGCAGGCGATCGGCGCCCGGCTCGGCCGGGGGGTGTCCGACGAGGTGGACGTCTTCGCCGAATTGAGGCGCTGGAAAGACGATTTCCGCGCATGAGGGCGCTGGCGTTGACGGCGGCGCTGACGCTGGCGATGGCGTCGGCGGCGTCCCCTGCGGCGGCCTCGACCCCGCTCGCGGCGGCACTCGAACAGACCGTGGCCGGCCTGAACGGCCTGCCGACGGACGCGGCGGCACTGCCACCACCGACCACCCGTAACGGGCACGACATCCTCGCCCGCTTCCGCGATGGCCTGGCCGACGCGCGCTGCGACGCCGGCGCCACCGATGCGCGCTGGCAGCAGCAATTCTCGCGCGCGCCGTCGCGTCTGGCCGACGAGGACGAGGACGTGCTGCCGCTGTTCGGCTACGTGGTCGACGAACTGCGCGCGGCCAACCTGCCGACCGAGTTCGCGCTGATCCCGTTCGTGGAGAGCGGCTACCGCCCAGGCGCCCGCAACAGCGGCGGCCCCGCCGGCCTGTGGCAGTTCATCCCCGGCACCGCGCGCAACCACGATGTCCCGGTGGAGAGCGGCTACGACGGCCGCCTGTCCGCGGTGGACTCCACCCGCGCTGCGGTGCGCTACCTGAAGACCCTGCACGGCATGTTCGGCGGCGACTGGCGCCTGGCGATCATGGCCTACAACGCCGGCGAGTACCGCGTGCTGCAGTCGATGCGCCGCGCCGGCATGAACGCGCAGAACGCGCAGCCGGACAAGCTGCCCGGCCTGTCCTCGGTCACCTACGCCTATGTCGAGAAGCTGCACGCGCTGGCCTGCGTGCTGGAACAGGCGCAGACCCGCGACGAATGGATGGCCTCGCTGGACCGCGACGTGCCGATCCTGCAGGCACAGACCCTGCCCGCCGGCATGGCGCTGGACGAATGGGCACGGCGCCAGGCACTGCAGGGCAACCAACTCGCACGGCTGAACCCGGCGCTAGGCAGTGGCCGCAGCACCAAGCGTGCGCTGCCGGTACTGGCGCCGCGCAGCCTCGGCGGCCCCGTGCTGGCCCAGGACACCGCGCCGCCGGTGCAGGACGACGCGCCGGTCGTCGCCACCGTGGCCAGCACCGACGACAGCCCCGCGCCGAAACGCGCCACGCGCGCCGGCGCACGCTCCCGCCACACCCACACCGTGCGCGACGGCGACACCGCCTGGAACATCGCCAAGCGCTACGGCATCACCGTGCAGGCGTTAATGATGAAGAACGGTCTGTCCGCGCGCAGCGTGCTGCGTCCCGGCATGGTGCTGAGCTACGAGGACTGACGCGCTCCCGCCGCGGCGGGACGACGTCCACGACGTGCCGCAGCGCCGACGGCCGTGCAGCCACGCCGCGGGATGACCTGATCACTCGTTCCCAACCCGAATGAGCACCTGCGACCAGCGTAAGCGCCTGCAAGGCAGGCGCATCACCGCGTCCAGGGCCTACGCCAACCGCGCACTGCCCCACGGCCAGCATATCTGCCTCGATCGCCCCAGCGCGCTCAGCACGCGCACGAGGCGAAGGTAGCGACGTACCGCGCCTGCCGCCCAGTCGTGGCACTGCCAAGCCTGCCGGCGATCGGCAGGCGCACGCGATGCACTTGCGCGCCAAGGCTGCGCACCTCTCCCGCGGCGACACGCACACCTCGATGACGCCTGAAACGCAACAGGCCCGGCATTGCCGGGCCTGTTGCGTGACATCGTGCTTCGACGGCGCGCAGCTGTTACAGCTGCGACTCCTGCACGCTGATCTTGAAGTGCTTGCGCATCGCATCGACGTAGGCCTTGGCATCGGCCTCGCCTTCGATCCGCGCCAGCTGCTGCTGGAACATGGTCCGCTGCTCGGCCGGCACCTTGCTCAGGTCGCCCGGCGTCACCTTGGTCACCGCGAACAGCGCATAGCGCTTGCCCACGGTGCCCGGCGCTGCAGGCAGTTCCACCTTGCCCACCGACGGCTTGCCGTCGGCCGGCTGCGGCGCGCTGAAGATCGCCTGGCTGGCCTGCGCGCTCGGCATCGGCACGTTGCGCGGCAAGCCCGGCATCGGGTTGATCTGCAGCTTTTCCGGGCCAGCCAGCGCCTGCAGGGTCTCGCCCTTGCGCAAGCGCGCCAGCAGCGCGTCGGCCTTGGCGGCGGCGGCCTTGGCGGTGCGGTCGGCATGCACCGCGGCCACCACCTGCTCGTGCACCTTGGCCAGCGGCTGGATCTGCTCCGGCTGGTGCTGGGTCACGCGGATCAGCACGCTGTGGTTCGGCCCCAGGTTGATCGGGTCGCTGACCGTGCCGTCCTGCACCAGGGTGTCGGAGAACGCGGCGCGCAGCACCGCCGGCTGTGCGGCGATGCCGCTGGCGCTGGCGCGCGAGAACGGCCCCAGCGTCTGCACCGGCAGGCCCACTTCCTTCGCCGCCGAGGCCAGCGCGGTCGGGTTCTTGTAGACCAGGTCCACCAGCTTGCCGCTCAGTTCGCTGAAGGCCTTCTCGCTGTCGGCCTTCAGTTGCTCGCTGGCGAGCTGATCGCGGACCTGCTCGAACGACTTGCCGCCGCCGCCCTTGACCTGGCGCAGCTGGATCACGTGATAGCCGAATTCACTCTTCACCGGACCGACGATCTCGCCGGGCTTCATCGCGAACAGCGCATCCTCGAACGGCTTGACCATCACGCCCTTCTCCACCCAGCCCAGATCGCCGCCGGCGTTCTTGGAACCGGGGTCGTCGGAGTTGGCGCGGGCCAGCGCGGCGAAATCGGCGCCGGGCTGCTTGGCCTCGGCCGCCAGCTTGGCCGCCTTGGCCTCGGCCGCCTTCTGCGAGGCCGCGTCCTTGCCGGCGCTGATCAGGATGTGCGAGGCCAGCCGCTGGTCGGGCTCGACGAAGCGCGCCTTCTCGTCGTCGTAGCGCTTGCGCAGCGTCGCCTCGTCGGCCGGCTTGACCGGCGGCAGGTTGGCCGCATTGAGGTCGACGTACTCGATCGTCACGGTTTCCGGCTGCTTGAAGTCGGACTTGTGCGAGTCGTACCACTGCTGCACCTGCGCGTCGCTGACCGGTGCGGTGTCGGTCGGCATTTCCGGCAACAGCGCCATCTCCACGTCGCGCGTTTCGCCCAGCATCTTCAGCAGGCGCTCGGTCTCCTGCTTGGTGGCGAACGCCGATTCCGCGATGCCGGAAGGGATCACCGACTGCTGCAGCGCGTCGCGCACCAACTGCTGGAACATGGTCGGCGTGCGCGGCGGCGTGCCCGAGGCCAGGGCCAGGCGGTAGCGCTCCGGATCGAACTTGCCGTCGTTCTGGAAGGCGGGCATGGAGCTGATGTAATCGCGCACCGCGGCATCGCCGATGACCACGCCGGCGCGTTCGGCCGACAGCTTCGCCACCTGCTCGTCGATCAGCTGATCGAGCAGCTTGCGCTTGTTGTCGATGCTTTCGAACGCACGCGGATCGAAATCCTCGCCCTGCTGTTCGCGCGCCTGGATGCGCGCCTGCTCGAAGCGGGTACGGAACTGTTCCGTGCTCACTTCGTGGTGCTGCCACAGCAGCGACACCGGCCACCATGTCGGCGCCGACGACCACCACGCCGGCGGCGCCTGCACCTTGGCGACATTGTTGGCACCGACGCCACCGAGGTAGCTGTTGTCGATGACGAACAGGAACGGAATCATCAACAAGCCGATGATCGCGGTGGCGATCCAGCCCGAGGTCTTTTCGCGAAGTTTCTGCAGCATTGGGAACCGACGGCCTATTGGCGAGCCGCGCAGTTTAACCCGCTTCACGCCTTGCGGCAGAACCGGCGGCCCGCCAGCCCGCGCCGCTCATGCGCCGCGGCGGCGAATCCGGGCGAAACCAGCGCACTGCGGAAAAAAAGAAACCCCCGATTGCTCGGGGGTTTCGCGTGCAAATGGCGGAGTGGACGGGACTCGAACCCGCGACCTCCGGCGTGACAGGCCAGCATTCTAACCGACTGAACTACCACTCCGCGTTTGAACGGAGGCGGGCGCGAAGCCCGCTTTCCCGGAGCTGCCGGGCCGACGCTGGCGCGTGGCGGCGACTGCGAGAAACGAAACCCCCGATCGCTCGGGGGCTTCGGTACAACTGGCGGAGTGGACGGGACTCGAACCCGCGACCTCCGGCGTGACAGGCCAGCATTCTAACCGACTGAACTACCACTCCGCTTTTGAAACTTGTCGCTTGGTGCTCTGGTGGGTGCTGAGGGTTTCGAACCCCCGACCCTCTCCGTGTAAAGGAGACGCTCTACCGCTGAGCTAAGCACCCTAGCGAGTCGATTAGTTTACGGCATCCTTCAGCGCTTTACCAGCCTTGAACGTCGGATTCTTCGACGCCGCGATCTTGATGGAGTCGCCGGTCTTCGGGTTGCGGCCGGTGCGCTCGGCACGGTCGCGCACCTGGAAGGTGCCGAAGCCCACGAGCGTGACGCTGTCGCCCTTCTTCAGCGCCTTGGTCACTTCCGACACGAAGGCGTCGATGGCACGACCGGCTTCGGCCTTGGAGATATCGGCGGCAGCGGCGATCGCGTCGTTCAGTTCGGCTTTATTCATTTCTTGATGACTCCATGTGCGGCAGAAGACCGCGGAATTGAGGATCGGGTGTCGGCGTGGCCTGTCTCGCGTTGGCGAGACCCCGATCGATGATTTGCACTACCAAGCACGCCCGTTCGCGGTGCTCGCAAGCGCTGCATTTATACCAGCGGGCCCATACCCGCGCAAGCCGAAAAGCCAGCAACGGCGCGGGTTTGAGCCATATGCGCAGGGACGGTTCAGCGCGCGTCAGTGCTTGACGCGCGGGTTCGAGGATGCTTTCTGCTTGCGCCGCGACGGCGCCTGCTCGGCATCGGCGGCGGGCTTGGGCGCAAGCGGACGCTCCAGGGCCAGATCCAGCACTTCGTCGATCCACTTCACCGGCACGATCTTCAGATCGCGGGTGACGTTCTCCGGGATGTCGGCCAGATCCTTGCGGTTCTCCTCGGGGATCAGCACGGTGCGGATACCGCCGCGCAGCGCCGCCAGCAGCTTTTCCTTGAGTCCGCCGATCGCCGAGACGCGGCCACGCAAGGTGATCTCGCCGGTCATCGCCACCTCCGACCGGACCGGCACCTTGGTCAGCATCGACACCAGCGAGGTCACCATCGCGATGCCGGCGCTGGGGCCGTCCTTGGGCGTGGCGCCATCGGGCACGTGCAGATGCACGTCGTGCTTCTGCAGGAAGTCCGCCTCGATGCCGAGCCGCTCGGCGCGCGAGCGCACCACCGACAACGCCGCCGACGCCGATTCCTTCATCACGTCGCCGAGCTGGCCGGTCAGGATCACCGCGCCCTTGCCCGGGACCAGGGTCGATTCGATCTGCAACAGATCGCCACCAACCTCGGTCCAGGCCAGGCCGGTCACCAGGCCGATCTCGTTCTGCTCCTCGGCGCGACCGAAGTCGTAGCGGCGCACGCCCAGGTACTTGTCCAGGTTCTTCGAGCCGACGCTGACGCGCGCCTTGTCCTTGCGCGCGACACCCTTCTTGGCCGCAGCCTTCTTCGCCGGCACCACCGTCTGCGGACCGGCCAGGGCGATCTCCTTGACCACCTTGCGGCAGATCTTGGCCACTTCGCGCTCGAGGTTACGCACGCCGGATTCGCGCGTGTAGTAGCGCACGATGTCGCGGATCGCGTCGGCACCGATCTCCAGTTCGTCCTGCTTCAGGCCATTGGCCTTGAGCTGCTTGGGTACCAGGTAGCGTGCGGCGATGTTGAGCTTCTCATCCTCGGTATAGCCGGGGATGCGGATCACTTCCATGCGGTCCAGCAACGGGCCGGGGATGTTCAGCGAATTGGAGGTCGCCACGAACATCACTTCGGACAGGTCCAGATCCACTTCCAGGTAGTGGTCGTTGAAGGCGTTGTTCTGCTCGGGGTCGAGCACTTCCAGCAGCGCCGACGACGGATCGCCGCGGAAGTCCATCGACATCTTGTCGATCTCGTCGAGCACGAACAGCGGGTTCTTGCTGCCGACCTTGTTGAGGTTCTGCACGATGCGGCCCGGCATCGAACCGACATAGGTGCGGCGATGCCCACGGATCTCCGCCTCGTCGCGCACGCCGCCCAGCGACATGCGCACGAACTTGCGGTTGGTGGCCTTGGCGATGGACTGGCCCAGCGAGGTCTTGCCCACGCCCGGCGGCCCGACCAGGCACAGGATCGGCCCCTTCATCTGCTTCACCCGCGACTGCACCGCGAGATACTCGAGGATGCGGTCCTTGACCTTCTCCAGGCCGTAGTGATCGGCGTCGAGGGTTTCCTGCGCGACCTTGAGGTCCTTGCGCACCTTGCTGCGCTTCTTCCACGGCACGCCCAGCAGCCAGTCGAGGTAGTTGCGCACCACCGCGGCTTCGGCGGACATCGGCGACATCTGCTTGAGCTTGTTGAGTTCGGCCTTGGCCTTGGTCTCCACCGGCTTGGGCATGCCGGCCTCGGCGATCTTGCGCGCCAGTTCCTCCAGTTCGCCCGGCGCATCGTCGAGGTCGCCCAGCTCCTTCTGGATCGCCTTCATCTGCTCGTTGAGGTAGTACTCGCGCTGGCTTTTCTCCATTTGCGACTTGACCCGGCCGCGGATGCGCTTCTCCAGCTGCTGCACATCGATCTCGCCGTCGACCAGGCCGACCAGCATCTCCAGGCGCTCGCCCACTTCCAGCGTTTCCAGCAGGCGCTGCTTGTCGGCCAGGCGCACACCGATGTGCGCGGCGATGGTGTCGGCCAGGCGGCCGGGCTCGTCGATGCCGGACAACGTCTGCAGCAACTCCGGCGGCAGCTTGCGGTTGGTCTTGACGTACTGCTCGAACAGCGACATCAGCGAGCGCGCGATCGCCTCGACCTCGCGCTCCTCGCGCGATTCGGCGGCGTCGATCTCGCGGCCTTCGCCCTGCAGCGCGCCGTCGCGCTCGGCGACCTTGTCGACGCTGACCCGCGACAGGCCTTCGACCAGGACCTTGATGGTGCCATCGGGCAGCTTCAGCAGTTGCAGCACCTGCGCCAACGTGCCGACGTTGTACAGGTCGGCCGCCGCCGGATCGTCGGTCTCAGCGGATTTCTGCGCGACCAGCAGGATGCGCTTGTCGGCCTCCATCGCGTGCTCGAGCGCGCGCATGGATTTGTCGCGACCGACGAACAGCGGGATGACCATGTGCGGGAAGACCACGACGTCGCGCAACGGCAGGACCGGCAGGTCGAGGACTTCGGATTGGGACTGGGCCATGAGGATTCCGATTTGGGAGGCGGGAACGCGGTGCGGGCGGCCATAAAAACGCCGATGGCCCCGTTATGGGGCCATCGGCTGGACGATGCAAGGGGAGCAAGAAACCCCTTTTACTTTCAGTAACTTACCGAGACACAGGGAGGCCGCGACGAGGTCGCCGCGCCCACCCCGCCCGGGGTCACTCCGCGGAGGCGACCTTGGGCGGCGCCGGCGGGGTCTGGTAGATCAGGTACGGCTCGGACTTGTGCTCGATCACCGACTCGTCCACCACCACCTTGCTGACGTTTTCCTGCGACGGCAGCTCGTACATCGTGTCCAGCAGCACCGACTCGACGATGGTGCGCAGGCCGCGTGCGCCGGTCTTGCGCTTGAGCGCCTTCTTGGCGATGGCCAGCAGCGCGTCCTGGCGGAACTCCAACTCCACGCCTTCCATCTCGAACAGCTTCTTGAACTGCTTGGTGATGGCGTTCTTCGGCTCGGTGAGGATCTTGATCAGCGCCGGCTCGTCCAGCTCCTCAAGCGTGGCGACCACCGGCAGGCGGCCGACGAACTCAGGGATCAGGCCGAACTTGATCAGGTCTTCCGGCTCGACCTCGGCCAGGATCTTGCCGACCTCGCGCTTGCGCTCGGAACTCTTGACCTTGGCGCCGAAGCCGATGCCGCCGGCATCGTTGGAGCGCTGCTGGATCACCTTGTCCAGGCCGGCGAACGCGCCGCCGCAGATGAACAGGATGTTCTTGGTGTCCACCTGCAGGAATTCCTGCTGCGGATGCTTGCGCCCGCCCTGCGGCGGCACCGAGGCAACCGTGCCTTCGATTAGCTTCAGCAGCGCCTGCTGCACGCCTTCGCCGGACACGTCGCGGGTGATCGACGGGTTTTCGCTCTTGCGCGAGATCTTGTCGATCTCGTCGATGTAGACGATGCCCTGCTGCGCCTTGTCGACGTCGTAGTCGCACTTCTGCAGCAGCTTCTGGATGATGTTCTCCACGTCCTCGCCGACATAGCCGGCTTCGGTCAGCGTGGTCGCATCGGCGATGGTGAACGGCACGTTGAGCAGGCGCGCCAGCGTCTCGGCCAGCAGCGTCTTGCCCGAACCGGTCGGACCAACCAGCAGGATGTTCGACTTGGCCAGTTCGACCTCGTCGTTCTTCTGCCGGCTCTCGATGCGCTTGTAGTGGTTGTACACGGCCACGGCGAGCGTGCGCTTGGCGCGCTGCTGGCCGATCACGTACTGGTCGAGCACTTCCAGGATCTCGCGCGGCTTGGGCAGGCTGCTGCGTGCCGACTGCGCCTTCTCCTCGAGCTCCTCGCGGATGATGTCGTTGCACAACTCGACGCATTCGTCGCAGATGAACACGCTGGGCCCGGCGATCAGCTTACGGACCTCGTGTTGACTCTTGCCGCAGAACGAGCAGTACAGGATCTTGTTGCTGTCGCCGGAACGGCCTTGCCGGTCTTCGCTCATTGCTTCGCTTACCCAGTTACCCCACCCGATGAACGGTGGTTCGATTTCGAGAATAGCACAGGGCCGGGAGGACGCTAGCCCGACCCCGGCCCTGCGGAATACGCTGCGTTTAGCAGTACATGCAAGCCTTATGCCGGCTGGATGGACTCATCCGGGCGACGCTCCAGAACCTGGTCGACGAGGCCGTAGGCCTGCGCGTCGACGGCGCTCTTGAAGTTGTCGCGCTCGGTGTCGCGGGCGATGGTCTCCAGCGACTGGCCGGTGTGCTTGGCCAGGATTTCGTTCAGCCGCGCGCGCAGGGTCAGGATCTCGCGCGCGTGGATGTCGATGTCGGTGGCCTGGCCCTGGAAGCCGCCCAGCGGCTGGTGGATCATCACCCGCGAGTTCGGCAGCGCATAGCGCTTGCCGGCCGCGCCCGAGGCCAGCAGCAGCGCGCCCATCGAGGCGGCCTGGCCGACGCAGATGGTGCTCACGTCCGGCTTGATGTACTGCATGGTGTCGTAGATCGCCATGCCGGCGGTGACCACGCCGCCCGGCGAGTTGATGTAGATGCTGATGTCCTTCTCCGGATTGTCCGCTTCCAGGAACAGCAGCTGCGCCACGATCACATTGGCCATGTGGTCGTCGATCGGGCCGACCAGGAAGATCAGGCGCTCCTTCAACAGGCGCGAATAGATGTCGTAGGCGCGCTCGCCGCGGCTGGTCTGCTCGACCACCATCGGAACCAGATTCAAGGCCTTGGTCACATTGTCCACGCGGTGATCTCCTGCTGCTCGGGGTCGGTCCCTGCACGGGGGTGTACAGGGCTTCGCATCGTGTTGCGCCCCGCCGCCGCGGGGAGTGAAACGGGATTCGGCGCGCGCATGCCGGGATGCGCGCGGCGGCGACGCGTCGTCTTATTGACGGATCGCGTCCTGGAACGACATCGCCTGCTCGGTGTGCTGGGCGCGCTCGGCGATCCAGTCGATCACCTGCTCTTCCATCACGCGGCTCTGCAGTCCTCCCATCAATTGGGGGTCGTTGCGGTACATCTCAATGACCTGTTCCGGCTCTTCGTAGGTCGAGGCGATCAGGCGCAGCGTCTCCGAGACCCGCTTCGGGTCCAGGCGCAGTTCGTTGCGGCGGGCGACCTCGCCGACCAGCAGGCCGACCAGCACACGCTTGCGCGCGGCGTCCATGAAGCCCTGGTGGGCATCGTCAGGCACCTGGCCCGGGTCGCGGCCGGAACGGCGCAGTTGCTCGACCTGCTGCGCCAGCATGGCGCGCGCTTCGTTCTCGACCAGGCGCGGCGGCATTTCGACCGAGGCGTAGGCGGCGATCAGCTGCTCGCCGACTTCGCGGCGCAGGCGGTTCATCAGCGCGCCCTTGAGCTCGCGTTCCAGGTTGATGCGGATGTCCTTGCGGAACTGCTCGGCATCACCGCTCTTCACGCCGAAGCTCTTGATGAACTCCTTGTCCACGTCCGGCAGCACCGGCGCGGCCACGTCGACCGCCTTCACGTGGACCTGGACCTGCTTGCCGGCGAACTGCGGCACACGCCAGTCGGCCGGGAAGTCGACGGTCAGGGTCTTCTCTTCGTCCTTGGACAGGCCGACCAGGCCCTGCTCGATCGCCGGGAACATGACGCCCGAGCCGATCACGCTGCTGCCCTTCTCCACGCCCTCGGCCGGCAGGCGCTCGTCGCCGACCTGCGACCAGGTCTCCAGGGTCACCAGGTCGCCGTCCTGCGCCGGACGCGCGACCGGCTGCCAGGTGCGGCGCTGCAGGCGCAGGTTTTCGATCATCTGCTCGATGTCGGCGTCGGTGACCTCGGCGGTGTGGCGGATCACCTGCAGCTTGGACACGTCGATGTCGCCGAAGTCCGGCACCACTTCGAAGGTGGCCACGAACTGCAGTTCGTTGTCGCCGGCGCGGTCGATGCGCGGATTGCCGGCCAGGCGCAGCGCGTGCTCGCGCACGGCCGAGTCGAAGGTCTCGCGCAGCAGGCCGTCCAGCGCCTCGGCGCGGATCTGCGGCCCGAAGCGCTGCTCGATCACCTTGGCCGGAATCTTGCCCGGACGGAAGCCCTTGATCCGCGCGGTACGCGCGACTTCGCGCAGGCGACCGCCGACATGGGTTTCCAGGCGATCCTCCGGCAGGGTGAAGGTCAGACGCCGTTCCAGGGTACCGGTGGTTTCGATCGAAGCTTGCATGTGGACTCCTGCCACCGGGAGCCCACGGCTCTCGGCACGATGTAGAAAAGTACGGGTTGGCGCGGGCACGGGACAGCCGCCGCAGCCGGATAGTTTCGCCTATTCCCGCGGCGCCTGCCAGCGCAGGGCCGGTAGGCCCGAAGCGGCGACGCCGGACGTGGCCGCGCGAGCACGGCCCACGGGCATCGGAATGGTGCGAAAGAGGGGACTCGAACCCCTACGCCTTGCGGCACTGGTACCTAAAACCAGGGCGTCTACCAATTCCGCCACTTTCGCATTGCAGGGCCGGAAGGCGCCTGCCGGCACATTGTTGCAGGCCGGCCGGCAAAGAAAAAGGCACCTGCCGGAGCAGGTGCCTTTCTGTTTTGGTGGGCCGTCAAGGATTCGAACCTTGGACCTATTGATTAAGAGTCAACTGCTCTACCAACTGAGCTAACGGCCCTGAAACTGAGTCGCACATTCTATGTGCTTTTTTGCTTCGTTGCAACACCCGCGAAGCGTCGGGTCACACGATCAATGGGGTGGCTGAGGGGACTCGAACCCCCGACATCTGGAATCACAATCCAGTACTCTAACCAACTGAGCTACAGCCACCATTGAAACCTTGCATCTGCTGCCCGGCGCCGGTGTGGCGCGCCCGACAGGAATCGAACCTGTAACCGCCGGCTTAGAAGGCCGGTGCTCTATCCAGTTGAGCTACGGGCGCCCTGGCTGGATTGTCGCATTCCTTTCCGCCGTTGGACATCGGATTGGTCGGGGTAGAGGGATTCGAACCCCCGACATCCTGCTCCCAAAGCAGGCGCGCTACCAGACTGCGCTATACCCCGGCGGAACATCCCTCGCGGCCAAGGCCGGAAAGGTCGGCTATTGTGGGAAGCCTGAGGCCCGCTGTCAACGTCGCATGTACGCAACATCGCCTGCGCTATGCTCACGCCTTGCCATCGGCACCGGCCGAGCGCCACTTTTTGAAGGAGAAAACAGCATGCTTCGCAGCGGTAATCCCGCCCTGAAGGAATCCACCTTCCTCGATCTGCACAGCGGCAACGTGGTCTCGCCCGGCAGCGGCACGGTCGTCGCACACGACAGCGGCGCGATGACCCTGAACGGCACCGCCAACAAGACCGGCGTGTTGTTGATGCTGACCGTGCTCACCGCCGTGTTCGCCTGGAGCCAGTCGCTCTCGGTCGACGCCGCGGGCAACGAGATGATCGCCCCGGGCGTGGCCGGCTACGCGCTGGGCGGCGCCATCGGTGGCTTCATCCTGGCCCTGATCACGATCTTCAAGAAGGAATGGTCGCCGATCACCGCGCCGCTGTACGCGCTGGTGGAAGGCTTCTTCCTGGGCTCGATCTCGGCGGTCTACGAGCACCGCTTCAACGGCATCGTGCTGCAGGCGGTGCTGCTGACCTTCGGCACCTTGTTCGCGCTGTTGTTCGCCTACCGCAGCGGCATGATCAAAGCCACCGAGAACTTCAAGCTGGGCGTGGTCGCAGCCACCGGCGGCATTGCCCTGGTGTACCTGGCGACCATGGTGCTGGGCTTCTTCAACATCCAGATTCCCTACATCCACGCCTCCGGCACGGTCGGCATCCTGTTCAGCCTGTTCGTGGTGGTGGTGGCGGCGCTGAACCTGGTACTGGACTTCGACTTCATCGAGAGCGGCGTCGAACAGGGCGCGCCCAAGTACATGGAGTGGTACGGCGCGTTCGGCCTGATGGTTACGCTGGTGTGGCTGTATGTGGAGTTCCTGCGCTTGCTGTCGAAGCTGCAGTCGCGGAATTGAAGCCGGGAGTCGGGAATCGGGATTGGGGAATCGTAAGAGCGACTCCCCTTGACCGATCTGCAGATGTGGTTTCGGACAACTTCCGAGCAAAAGAAAGGGCGCCCTGGGGCGCCCTTTCTTGTTTGCGATCTTCCGGCGCGCTCAGAGGCGGCTGGCGATGGCCTTGGCGAAGCCCATGGTATTGCCGCTGCCGCCCAGGTCCGGGGTCAGCCCGTCCTTGGCTTCCAGCGTGGCGACGATGGCGTTGCGCAGGCGCTCGGCGTTCTGCGGCTGGCCGACATGGTCCAGCAGCTGTGCCGCACCCAGCAGCAGCGCGCACGGGTTGGCCTTGCCCTGCCCGGCGATGTCCGGGGCCGAGCCGTGCACGGCTTCGAAGATCGCCGCGTCCACGCCGATGTTGGCGCCCGGGGCCAGGCCCAGGCCACCGACCAGGCCGGCGCACAGGTCCGACAGGATGTCGCCGAACAGGTTGGTGGTGACGATGATGTCGAACTGCTCCGGGCGCATCACCAGTTGCATGCACGCGTTGTCGACGATCATTTCCTGGAATTCGATCTCCGGGTAGTTCGCCGCCACTTCGCGCGCCACCTTCAGGAACAGACCCGAGGTGGACTTGATGATGTTGGCCTTGTGCACCGCGGTGACCTTCTTGCGGCCGGTCGCACGGGCCAGGTCGAAGGCGTAGCGCACGATGCGCTCGGAACCCTTGCGGGTCACCTTGGCCATGGACAGCGCGGTCTCGCCGTCGGCCGACACTTCCTGGCCTTCGCTCAGGTAGGCGCCTTCGGTGTTCTCGCGCACGGTGATCAGGTCCACGCCGGCGCCGAAGCGCGACTTGGTGTTCGGGAACGACTTGGCCGGACGCACGTTGGCGTACAGGTCGAACTGGCGGCGCATGGCCACGTTGATCGAGCTGAAGCCCTCGCCCACCGGCGTGGTCAGCGGGCTCTTCAGCGCCACCTTGTTCTTGCGGATCGACTCCAGCGTGGCGGCCGGCAGCAGGTCGCCGTGCTTCTCCAACGCCACCAGGCCCGCGTCGGCGTATTCGTAGGTGAGGCCGGCGTTCAGCGCGTCGAGCACGAACAGCGTGGCGTCCATGATCTCCGGGCCGATGCCATCGCCACGGATGACCGTGATTGTCTGCGTCATAGGGTTGCGGTTTCCGTACAAGAGGGGGGAGCGCCGCCCGGGAACCGGGGCTGCAGGCGCAAGGAGGTTTCAGCGGTAATTATGCCCGAAGCCGGTGAAGGCGCCCAAAACCGGGCGGCCTCCGGCGCGGGCGCCGGCGGGCTTGGGGGCACCCCGAGGCGGGCTCAGTCGTGGGCGTGCTGCGCCGGGGCCGCGGCGCCAGCCTCCAGCGTGTCGAGGAAGTCCACGGCGCGGCGCAGGTGCGGGATCACGATCGACCCGCCGACCACCAGGCCGACCGAAAAGGTCTCGAAGAACTCCTCGCGGCTGACCCCAGCCTCCTTGCACTGGGCCACGTGGTAGCTGATGCAGTCGTCGCAGCGCAGCACCAGCGAGGCGACCAGGCCGAGCAGTTCCTTGGTCTTAACGTCCAGCGCGCCGGCCTGGTAGGTCTGGGTGTCCAGCGCGAAGAAGCGCCGCACCACCTGGTTCGGCTCGGCCAGGATGCGCTGGTTCATGCGCTGGCGGAACTCAGTGAACTCGCGTACCCGGTCCTCCCCTGCCGCGGCGCCCTCGCCCGTCGCGGCGCCGCTCATGCCTGCGCCTCGGGGGCGCGGCCGTCGAGCAGCGGCTCCAGCTTGCCGGCGCGGTGCAGCGCCATCATGTCGTCGTAGCCGCCGACGTGGACGTCGCCGACGAAGATCTGCGGCACGCTGGTGCGCCGCGCCAGCGCGACCATCTTCTCGCGCTCGGCCGGATCCAGGTCGATCCGTACCTCGTTCCAGGTGCGGCCCTTGCTCTTGAGGAAGTTCTTGGCCGCCACGCAGTACGGGCAGATCGCGGTGGAATAGAGGGTGATCGGCGCGCCGCCGGCCTGGCCGGTGTCGGCAGTTGGGTTGTCCACGGGAAACTCCGGGCGGTGTAGAAGGTCCAAGTCACTATGGTAGCGGCCGGGTGGATTTTCGAGGCCGCTGCCGCAACACTGCGAATCATCCCGGATTCACCGTCGTCCCGGGCGCCCCCCGGCGTCCGCCTACCCTCTTGGAGCCCGTCTTGCGCCTGCTGCCGCTCGCCTTCGCGATCACCCTGGCCACCGCCTGCGCCGTGGCGCCGGCCCAGGAGAACAAGCTGCCGGACATCGGCTCCTCGGCCGGCGAGCTGCTGACCCCGGCGCGCCAGGCCGAGTACGGCAAGATGATGCTGGCCGAGCTGCGCAGCTACGGCTACGTGCTCGAGGACCCGCTGATCGACGACTGGCTGCAGACCATGGGCACTCGGCTCGGCGCCAACAGCGATCAGCCGCAGCAGAAGTTCACCTTCTTCATGCTGCGCGACCGCCAGATCAACGCCTTCGCCACCCTCGGCGGCTACGTGGCGGTCAACGCCGGCCTGGTGCTGACCGCCGAGCGCGAGGACGAGGTGGCCGCGGTGCTATCGCACGAAATCGCCCACGTCACCCAGCAGCACGTGCTGCGCGGGGTGGAGCGGGCGCAGCGCGACCAGATCCCGATCCTGCTCGGCATGCTCGCCGCGGTGGTCGCGGCGCAGCAGGCCGGCGGGCGCTCCAGCGGCGACGCCACCCAGGCGGCGATCGCCAGCGGCCTGGGCCTGATGCAGCAGCGGCAGATCGACTACACCCGCTCCAACGAATCCGAGGCCGACCGCCTGGGCATCCGCACCCTGGCGCGCAGCGGCTACGACGTCGATGCGATGGCCGGCTTCTTCGAGCGCATGTCGCTGGCGATGCGCGGCAACCAGGGCGGCTACAGCACCCCGGACTTCCTGATGACCCACCCGGTCACCACCACCCGCATCGGCGAGGCGCGTGAGCGCGCCGAGCAGATGAAGAAGAACACCCTGACCCTGACCACCAGCGTGCCCGGCGGCACCCTGAAGGAGCGGGTCGATCCGAACGACGTGTCGCTGAGCCAGCCGCTGGGCGCGCCCAGCAACCCGCTGCTGCCGGGCGGCCTGCAGTTGCCCTTCGCCAACTACGCGCGCGGCCCCAGCGGCCAGTTCGAGTGGGCGCGCGAGCGGCTGCGGGTGTTCAGCGCCAACACCCCGGCCGATGCGATCCGCGAGTACGAAGGCCTGCGCCAGGGCAGCAAGCAGGGCCTGAGCGACGCCCAGCGCTACGGCCTGGCGCTGGCGCGGCTGCGCGGCGGCGGCAGCGCGCAGGACGTCGCGCAGACGCTGGAAAGCCTGCTGCAGGCGCACCCGGACAACTGGTGGCTGACCGTCGCGGTGGCCGAGGCCGAGGCCAAGGCCGGCCGCAACCAGGCCGCCGACCAGCGCTTCGAGGCGCTGGTCAAACGCATGCCCAGCAACCGCGCGGTGGCCCTGAGCTATGCGACCGCCCTCAACGAACAGGGCGGCCGCCAGGCCGGCCAGCGCGCCCAGGCCGTGCTGCGGCCATTGCTGGGGGCGGCCGCGGAGGATCCGGTGTTCCAGCGCACCTTCGCCCGCGCCTGCGAACTGGCCGGCGACGACACCCGCGCCGGCGAGGCCTACGCCGAGGCCGCCTATCTGAACGGGCACCCGGAGCAGGCCCTGATCCAGCTCAGCAACCTGAAGAAGCGCAGCGACCTGGACTACGTGGCGCGCGCGCGTATCGACGCGCGCATCGCTGCGATCACCCCGACGGTGCTGGAACTGCGCCGCCAGGGCGTGCAGGACCCGGACATGCAACGGCGCTGAAACGCGCCCGTGTCAGGCGTCACTCAACCGTAATAAAACCGTAGTCTACTGGCGACCTTCCTCCCCAGTTCCACGGTGCCGTTGTGCAGAAACGCATCCTGATCGTCGACGACGAACCGGCCATCCGCGACATGGTCGCGTTCGCCCTGCGCAAGGGCGACTTCGAGCCGGTGCATGCCGGCGATGCCCGCGAGGCGCAGACCTCGATCGCCGACCGGGTCCCGGACCTGATCCTGCTGGACTGGATGCTGCCCGGCACCAGCGGCCTGGAACTGGCCCGGCGCTGGCGCAAGGATGCGATGACCCGCGAAGTGCCGATCATCATGCTCACCGCCCGCGGCGAGGAGAACGACCGCGTCGGCGGCCTGGAGGCCGGCGTCGACGACTACGTGGTCAAGCCGTTCTCCGCGCGCGAGCTGCTGGCGCGGATCCGCGCGGTGATGCGCCGCACCCGCGAGGACGACGAGGACGGCAGCGTCTCGGTCGGCAGCCTGCGCATCGACGGCGCGGCGCACCGGGTGTTCGCCGGCGAGGCGCCGGTGCCGATCGGCCCGACCGAGTACCGCCTGCTGCACTTCTTCATGACCCATCCCGAGCGCGTGTACAGCCGCGCGCAGCTGCTCGACCACGTCTGGGGCGGCAGCGTCTACGTGGAAGAGCGCACCATCGACGTGCACATCCGCCGCCTGCGCAAGACGCTGGAACCGTTCGCGGTGGAAAACATGGTGCAGACCGTCCGCGGTTCCGGCTATCGCTTCTCTGCGTCCATCTGACCGCCGGCTTCGCCTGTTATAACGGCGGACGGATCACGATCCTTTGCGACAGAGTGCGTTCCCGATGCCCCGCCACATCCGCTCCGCCTGGTTGAAGACCCTCGGCACGCTCGCCGGCATGTTGTTGCTGGCGTTGCTGGTCGGCTGGATCGGCGGCCATGTGTGGATGGCGCTGACCCTGATGTCGCTGGGGGTGATGGGCTGGCACTACTGGCGGCTGCGGCGGGTACTGCGGCGACTGACCGCGCGCCAGCGCTGGGAGCCGCCGGCCGGCACCGGCGTATGGAACGAGCTGGATCGGCTGCTGTACCGCAGCCAGGCGGAAATGCGCGTGCGCAAGCGGCGCCTGCTGGACATGCTGCGCGCCTACCGCGCCGCCGCCGCGGCACTGCCCGACGCGGTGGTGGTGGTGGACCGCAACAGCCAGCGCATCCAGTGGTTCAACGAGGCGGCCGGCACCCTGCTCGGCCTGCGCCACCCTGGCGACCTCGGCGCGCCGGTGGTGGAGCGCTTGCAGCCGATGCCGCTGGCGCACTGGCTCAGCGGCGGCCGCAACGCCGAACCGATGCTGGACATGCCCTCGCCGGTCGACGACCGCCTGCGCCTGAACCTGCGCCTGATCCCCTATTCCGACGACCACTGGCTGCTGGTCGCGCGCGACGTCAGCAAGCTGCTGCAGCTGGAGCAGGTGCGCCGCGATTTCGTCGCCAACGTCTCGCACGAGCTGCGCACGCCGCTGACCGTGGTCCACGGCTACCTGGACATGCTCGATCCGGAGGACTTCCCGGACTCGGGGCCGATGATCGCCGAGATGCGCAAGCAGTCGCAGCGCATGACCCAGCTGGTCGAGGACCTGCTGACCCTGTCGCGGCTGGAATCGCAGGAGCACGCCAACGAGGAGTCGATCGCGATGGCGCCGATGCTGGCCACGCTGCGCCGCGAGGCCGAGGCGCACAGTCAGGGCCGGCACCGCATCGAGGTCCACGACGAGGCCGATTGCGACCTGGTCGGCTCCAACAAGGAACTGCACAGCGCCTTCTCCAACTTGGTCACCAACGCGGTGCGCTACACCGCGGCCGGCGGCACCATCCGCATCCGCTTCGCCCGCGAAGGCGACGGCGCGGTGCTGTCGGTGCGCGACAGCGGCTACGGCATTCCCGCGCATCATCTGCCGCGGATCACCGAGCGCTTCTACCGCGTCTCCAGCAGCCGTTCGCGCGAGAGCGGCGGCACCGGCCTGGGCCTGTCGATCGTCAAGCACGTGCTCGGTCTGCATCAGGCGCGACTGGAGATCGAGAGCGAAGTCGGCAAGGGCAGCACCTTCTCCTGCCACTTCGGCGCCGGGCGCGTGCATCCGCGGCACGACCATGCCACCCTGACCTCCGTCTAACGAGTATCGCCATGCCCCGCCGCGCCCCTGCCCTGCCGCCCACGCCGCCACCGGACATTCCCAGCGACCCGCTGCGCGATCCCGCGCTGTACATCAACCGCGAACTGTCGCAACTGGACTTCAATTTCCGGGTACTGGCGCAGGCGCAGGACCCGCAGGTGCCGTTGCTGGAGCGGCTGCGCTTCCTGTGCATCTCCTGCACCAACCTCGACGAATTCTTCGAGATCCGCGCCGCCACCGTGCGCCACGCGCAGGAGTTCGGGCTGCCGCCGGCACCGGACGGGATGAGCCCCAGCGCCATCCTCACCTCCATCCACGACCGCGCCGCGCAACTGGTCGACCAGCAGTACCGCTGCTGGAACGAGGTGCTGCGCCCGGCACTGAAGGACGCCGGCATCGGCGTGCTCGGCCGCCATTCCTGGAACGCGCGGCAGAAGCGCTGGCTGCGCGCCTACTTCCGCAACGAGATCATGCCGGTGCTGTCGCCGCTGGGCCTGGACCCGGCGCATCCGTTCCCGAAGATCCTCAACAAGTCGCTGAACATCGTGGTGGTGCTCAAGGGCACCGACGCGTTCGGCCGCGTCGGCCACCTGGCGATCGTGCGCGCGCCGCGCTCGCTGCCGCGCATCATCCAGTTGCCGGAAAGCCTGTCCGAGGGCGGGCAGAGTTTCGTGTTCCTGTCCTCGGTGCTGTCCACCTTCGTCGACGAACTGTTCCCGGGCATGGAGGTGATGGGCTCCTACCAGTTCCGCGTCACCCGGAACTCCGAACTGGTGGTGGACGAGGAGGAAGTGGAGAACCTGGCGCTGGCGCTGCGCGACGAACTGGTCAACCGCGGCTACCGGCCGGCGGTGCGGCTGGAGATTGCCGAGGACTGCCCGAAGTCGATCGTGCGCACCCTGCTGCAGAACTTCGAATTGCCGGAGAACGCGGTCTACCGCATCAACGGCCCGGTCAACCTGAGCCGGGTCAACCAGGTCTACGACCTGGTGCAGCGCCCGGACCTGAAGTATCCGGCGATGAACCCGCGCACCCTGCGCGACAGCGAAGGCATCTTCGAGATCGCCGCCGCCGGCGACGTGCTGCTGCACCACCCGTTCGACGCCTTCACCGCGGTGCTGGACCTGATCAAGCAGGCCGCGATCGACCCCAACGTGCTGGCGATCAAGCAGACCCTGTACCGCACCGGCAAGGACTCGGCGATCGTCGATGCGCTGGTGCTGGCCGCGCGCAACGGCAAGGACGTCACCGTGGTGGTGGAGCTGCGCGCGCGCTTCGACGAAGAGGCCAACCTGGGCCTGGCCGACCGCCTGCAGGAAGCCGGCGTGCAGGTGGTGTACGGCGTGGTCGGCTACAAGACCCACGCCAAGATGCTGCTGATCGTGCGCCGCGAGGGCCGCAAGCTGCGCCGCTACGTGCACCTGGGCACCGGCAACTACCACAGCGGCACCGCACGCGCCTACACCGACCTGAGCCTGATCACCTCCGACGTGGACATCGGCAACGACGTGCACCTGCTGTTCCAGCAGTTGTCCGGCCTGGCGCCGAAGATCCGCCTCAAGCGCCTGCTGCAATCGCCCTTCACCCTGCACCCGGGCGTGCTGCACCGGATCGAACGCGAGACCAAGCTGGCGCACGCCGGCCGCCCGGGCCGCATCATCGCCAAGATGAACGCGCTCAACGAGCCGCAGGTGATCCGCGCGCTGTACGCCGCCTCGCAGGCCGGGGTCAAGATCGACCTGATCGTGCGCGGCGCCTGCACCCTGCGCCCCGGCGTGCCAGGCGTGTCCGACAACATCCGGGTGCGCTCGATCGTCGGCCGCTTCCTCGAGCACAGCCGGGTCTACTGGTTCGGCAACGACGGCGCGCCGGAACTGTTCTGCGCCAGCGCCGACTGGCTGGAACGCAACCTGCTGCGGCGCGTGGAGACCGGCTTCCCGATCCTCGATCCGGACCTGGTCAAGCGCATCCACCGCGAGGTGCTGCAGAACTACCTGGCCGACAATCTCAACGCCTGGGAACTGGACGCCGACGGCAACTACCGCAAGCTGGCCCCGGGCCAGGACCAGCCGCCGCACTCGGCGCAGCTGGCCCTGCTCGACGGGCTCTGAGCGCAGCGCGGCGTCGCGCCAACGGCGCGCGCCGCGCATCGGCTACCATTCCGCCATGCCTGCCACCTCCCCCACTCATCCGCCGCTGCGCGACGACGACCTACTGGCCGCCATCGACCTGGGTTCCAACAGTTTCCACATGGTCATCGCCCGCTATCAGCTCGGGCAGCTGCGGGTGGTGGACCGCCTGCGCGAGACCGTGCGCATGGCCGACGGCTTGGACAACAAGGGCGGGCTGTCCGCCGACGCGCGACAGCGCGCGCTGGAATGCCTGGCGCGCTTCGGCCAGCGCATCCGCGACCTGCCTTCGCTGCGCGTGCGCGCGCTGGCCACCAACACCGTGCGCCAGCTGCGCTCGCCGCAGACCTTCCTGATTCCCGGCGAGACCGCGCTCGGCCATCCGATCGAAGTGGTCAGCGGCCGCGAGGAAGCGCGCCTGATCTACCTGGGCGTGGCCCATGCGCAGCCGCCCAAGCCGGACGAACGCCGCCTGGTCATCGACATCGGCGGCGGCTCCACCGAGTTCATCATCGGCAGCGGCTTCCAGACCCTGGAACGCGAGAGCCTGCAGGCCGGCTGCATCGCCAGCACGCGGCGCTTCTTCCCGGGCGGCAAGCTGTCCAGGAAGAAGTGGAAGGACGCGCTGACCGAGATCGGCGCCGAGTTCCAGCAGTTCGCGGGCCAGTACCGCGCGCTGGGCTGGCACGAGGCGCTGGGTTCGTCGGGCACGCACAAGGCGATCGGCGAGATCTGCGCGGCGATGAAGCTGACCAAGGGCGCGATCACCGCCGAGGCGCTGCCGCAACTGCGCGACCGCCTGCTGCTGGCCAAGCGCATCGAGGACATCGACCTGCCGGGCCTGTCCGCCGACCGCCGGCCGATCATCGCCGGCGGCGTGCTGGTGCTGGAGGCGGCGTTCCAGGCGCTGGGCCTGCAACGGCTGATGGTGAGCAAGGCGGCCATGCGCGAAGGCATTCTCTACGACATGCTCGGCCGCGGCGGCGAGAACGATCCGCGCGAAACCGCGATCGCCGCGCTCACCCAGCGCTACGGCATCGACGAGGCGCAGGCCGCGCGCGTGGAGCACACCGCGATGGCGCTGTTCGAGCAGGTTGCCGGCGACTGGGCGCTGGATGCCGACGACGCGCGCATGCTCGGCTGGGCCGCGCGCCTGCACGAACTCGGCCAGGCCATCGCGCACAGCCAGTACCACGTGCACGGTGCCTACGTGCTGGAGCACTCGGACATCGCCGGCTTCTCGCGGCAGGAGCAGCAGGTGCTGGCCACGCTGGTGCGCACGCACCGCCGCAACGTCTCCAAGACCGCGTTCGAGGCACTGCCCGACCGCCTGCTGCTCAGCGCCAAGCGCAAGGCCGCGCTGCTGCGCCTGGCGGTGCTGCTGCATCGCGCGCACGAGGCCGACCCGATCCCCGCGCTGGAACTGAAGGCCGACGGCGCCAACCTGCACCTGATCCTGTCGCAGCCGTGGATCGAATCGCGGCCGCTGCAGCGCGCCGACCTGATCGGCGAAGTCGAGGGCATGGCCGGGCTGGGGATCAATTTCCGGCCGTTTGTGGCTTGAGGGCCGGGATTCGGGATTCGGGATTCGGGATTCGGGACTCGGGACTCGGGACTCGGGACTCGGGACTCGGGACTCGGGACTCGGGACTCGGGACTCGGGACTCGGGACTCGGGACTCGGGACTCGGGACTCGGGACTCGGGACTCGGGACTCGGGACTCGGGACTCGGGACTCGGGACTCGGGACTCGGGACTCGGGACTCGGGACTCGGGACTCGGGACTCGGGACTCGGGACTCGGGACTCGGGACTCGGGACTCGGGACTCGGGACTCGGGACGGCAGCATGCTGTCCGCGGTCAAATCGCGGTCAAGCGATTTGATGAAAAAAGTGCCGGTTTTTGAAAGAAAAAGCCGCACTCTCTGAAGCCGCGACACCGCGGCTTTTTTGTGGGAGGGGCTTCAGCCCCGACGCCTTACCGATACCGCGTCGGGGCTGAAGCCTCTCCCACAGAAAAGCGGCACGGCGACGAACTTGCGAAAATCCCGAATCCCGAATCCCGGCTTCTGGCGTCATCGTTCCTACATGCGCTGGACATGTTCGCTTCACCGCCGTGCGCGAGGCTTTGCCAAACCGGAGCCCCCGCATGCGCTACGCGATCGTCACCGAGACGTATCCCCCTGAGGTCAACGGCGTGGCGCTGACCGTGCAGGGGCTGGAACTGGGGCTGCGCGCGCGCGGCCATAGCGTCGATGTGGTGCGTCCGCGCCAGGCCGGCGATGCCGACCCGGCGGATCTGCGGCTGGTGCGCGGTGCGGCGCTGCCGCGCTACCCCGGATTGAAGTTCGGCCTGCCCGCGCCACGGCGCCTGACCCGGCTGTGGCAGGCGGCACCGCCGGATGCGGTGTACATCGCCACCGAGGGCCCGCTGGGCTGGTCGGCGCTGCGCAGCGCACGGCGCCTGGGCATTCCGATCGCCACCGGCTTCCACACCCGCTTCGACGAATACCTGCCGCAGTACGGCGCGGCCTGGCTGCAGTCGACCGCGCTGCGCTGGATGCGGCGCTTCCACAACCAGGCCCAGGCGACCCTGGTGCCGACCCGCGAACTGCGCGACTTCCTGGCCACCCAGGGCTTCGAGCGGGTACGCCTGCTGGCGCGCGCGGTGGACAGCAAGCAGTTCGAGCCGCAGCGCCGCGATCCGCAGTTGCGCCAGCAGTGGGGGCTGCAGGACGACGATTGCGCGGTGCTGTACGTGGGCCGCATCGCCTCGGAGAAGAACCTGCCGCTGGCGGTGCGCGCGTTCCGCCAGTTGCAGCAGCTGCGCCCGCGCGCGCGCTTCGTCTGGGTCGGCGACGGCCCGCTGCGCGAGCGCCTGGCGCAGGAGAATCCCGACTTCATCTTCTGCGGCGTGCAGCGCGGCGATGCGCTGGCGCGGCATTTCGCCAGCGGCGACCTGTTCCTGTTCCCCAGCCGCAGCGAGACCTTCGGCAACGTGACCCTGGAGGCGATGGCCAGCGGCCTGGCCACGGTCGCCTTCGACTACGGCGCGGCGCGCGAGTACCTGCGCGACGGCAGCAACGGCGCAGCGGTGGCCGACGACGACGCCTTCATCGCCGCCGCCCTGCGCCTGGGCAGCGACGAGGCGCTGCGCCGGCGCCTGGGCGCGGCCGCCTGCGCGTCGATGCAGCAACTGCGCCCGGAGCGGGTGGTGGCCGATTTCGATGCCCTGCTCAACCAACTGGCGCAGACCCGGAGGACGCATGTCGACGCGGCTTGAGATCCTGCGCGGGCACGAGACCCGCTGGTGCCGGCGCGCCAACCACTGGTGCCGGCGGCGTTCGGTGCGGCGCTTCTTCTCGGTGATCAGTCGACTGGGCGACGGCGTGTTCTGGTATGCGCTGATGACCCTGCTGGTGCTGTGCGACGGCATGGACGGCGTGTTCGCCTCCGCGCACATGGCCGCCACCGGCGTGGTCGCACTGAGCCTGTACAAGGGCCTGAAGCGCTGGACCCGGCGTCCGCGCCCGTATGCCGCCGACCTGCGCATTCGTGCCTGGGTGGCGCCGCTGGACGAATTCAGCTTCCCCTCCGGCCACACCCTGCACGCGGTGTCCTTCGGCATCGTCGCCCTCGCCTACTACCCGTGGCTGGCGCCGCTGCTGGTGCCGTTCATCGCCTGCGTGGCGCTGTCGCGGGTGGTGCTGGGCCTGCACTACCCCAGCGACGTCCTCGCCGCCACCGGCATTGGCGCGCTGCTGGCGGGCGTGTCGCTGTGGTTGGTTTAAAGCTGGGAGTGGGGAATCGGGAATAGGGAGTGGGAACAGCCGGCGCCGTCCGGCCCTATGCGCTCTCTCTCCATCCTGACGCTCTCAAGACTGCTTCATCGTGCCTTGGCCGAGTCGCTTGCCCATGCGCATGGAGACGCGCCAAGAGGCTCGGCGCCACGGGCGAGAGACGGGCGAAGGTCCGAGTAGTTGATCTGGGTTGGCAGGTACGTCGTTTCGCCGAACGGTCCCGGCACCGTCACACGTCGATTCTTCAGCCGCGCGGGATCGGGCGGCGGCAAGCCGATCACCTGTGCACGAGACAGCAGGCCGAGATCCTGGATCCACATGCAGACCCGCGCCAGGTCGAGATGGACATGGTAGGCGCCGCCTTCCACTGTGCGCCGCCGAAGGGCCTCGGTCACACCGGCCGCTCCCAAGATCGCGGCCAGATAGTCGTTCAGCAGATAGGTCGGCGGCAAGCGGGGGCCATCGAACGCCCCCTCCTCCGCCGAAAACCCCGTGGCGGCGCAGGCGAGCTGATCGAACCCGCCGCGCTGAGACCAAGGCCCCGCCTTGCCCCAGCCATGGAAGTCGAGCACGACAATCCCCGGCCGGCGCTCGGCAAGCGCGAGCGGCCCGTACCCCTTGCGATCGAGGGAAAGATAGCTTCCAACATAGATGTCGGCATCGCCCAACAGCCGTTCGAATGCCGCACGTCCCGCCGGCTCGTTGAGGTCGCACCAGGCGCTTCGCTTTCCAATATTGGTCTCGACCTGCATCGCCTGCGGGTCGGGATAACGCGGTGTCGAAAGATGAAGGACCTCCGCTCCATGTTCAGCCATCAGTCGCGCCGCGATCGGCCCTGCTATGACATGGGTGTTGTCGAGGACGCGCAATCCATCCATCGGCAGCGCTGCCCTTCCCTCGGGCAGGGGCACCGGTGGGGTATCGCCGATCCTGGTGATCTCGATCAGCGGTCGGTCGGCAAGGTAGAGCCCTTGGGGATGGCTGCGCCATTCCGCCCGCGTCCGGACGGCAACGCATGTGCCCCCTACCCCGCTGATGGCGTCCTCCAATGCGAAAGCGTCCCAACGTGCGATCGCGTCGGCAAAATGCCGACGTGACGGAGGACAACCGAGCACCTGGCAGGCCAGCATCCGCAGATGCGGATAGGTCAGCAGCAGATAAACGTAACGGCCGTCGCCTGCACGATAGAAGTCGCTGTCCGCGAACAGGGAGGGATCCTCGAAGAGTCGTTCGGCAGGCACGCCGTTCAAGGTCGTCAGGAACACCGCCATCAGCTGCGCGATCGCATCCTCGACGTCGACGGTGACGGTCTGTCGTGTCCCGCCCCTCAACTCGCCGAGACTGCTCATGCCCGCGCCCAGCAAGCCGAGGGCCGCGGCGGCACCGTCCCCAATACGATGGACCGATGGCGTCACCGGGTCGTGGCCCGTCAGGACCACCGTGGTGCCGGCGTCAATTCCGATGGAATCTCTCAGATCGGCGTAGACCCCCTGTACGGTCCTCATGACGACCTCCTTCAAACGTTGAAAGACGATTCACGGCCGGAGCGCGCGATGGCGCCAGCAATGCGGTCACGCTAACAAACATTTCTATGTTGATGGCGTGAGATGCGTCGGCGTATCAAACAGTGCCTTGGCCGCGCTCACCTCGGCAAACGAAGGCCCTGCACTACCGACCAGAATCGCAGCGCCGCACAAAGCGACAGGACGGCAACGGGCCGCGACCCGGTAGAAGGAGGAACCGTAGTTCAACGTGCACGCTCACTGGTCGCCAGCCACCAGGGCGGTTTCGGTTCCAAGGCGGCGGCGGAAGCCGCTCCTACGCCAGGCACAACGACGCCAATGCTCGCGGCTTCATCCAATCCCCAATCCCGATTCCCCAATCCCGGCCGTACAATGGCCGAATGACCACGCTGTTCATCTCCGACCTGCATCTGGATCCGGCACGGCCGGCGATCACCGCGCTGTTTCTCGACTTCCTGCGCGGGGAGGCGCGCCGGGCCGAGGCGCTGTACATCCTCGGCGACCTGTTCGAGGCCTGGATCGGCGACGACACGCCGTCCGAGGCGGCCGATGCGGTGGCGCTGGAGCTGCACGCGCTGCACGCGGCCGGGGTACCGGTGTTCTTCATGCACGGCAACCGCGACTTCCTGCTCGGTGCCGACTACGCGCAGCGCGCCGGCCTGCGCCTGCTGCCCGATCCCTGCGTGATCGATCTGTACGGCGAGCCGACCCTGCTGCTGCACGGCGACCTGCTGTGCACCGACGACACCGCCTACCAGGCGTTCCGCGCGCAGACCCGCGACCCGGCGTTCCAGCAGCAGTTCCTGGCGCAGCCGTTGGCCGCGCGCATCGCCTACGCGCAGCAGGCGCGCGCCGCCAGCCAGGCGCGCCAGGCCGACCTGAAACAGGGCGACCGCACGCAGTTCGAGACCGTCACCGACGTGGCGCCGGCCGAGGTCGCCGCCACCTTCGCCCGCTATGGCGTGGCGCGGATGATCCATGGCCACACCCATCGGCCGGCGGTGCATGCGCTGGACGTGGAGGGGCGTGCCTGCACCCGCATCGTGCTCGGCGACTGGTACGAACAGGGCTCGGTGCTGCGCGTGGATGCGCAGGGCTGCCGACTGCAACAGCTCTAGTACACGTGTCCGGCGCGGCCGCGCGCAGCCCGGCGACGCGCACAAGACCCGCCGCTCAGGGCAAGCCGCCACCGGTTTGCTGCTGCCGCCATTGCGCGTAATCGACGAAGTCGCCATCGACCACGTCGTACCAGCGGATCGCGCCGGAACGCTCGACGCGGAAACGGTCGCGGACCGGCTCGGTCTGTGGATCGCCCGGGCAACCGTCGCCGTGCTTCTCGCGCACCGCGATCTCGATCGCCGCCGGCGCGGAGGCCTTGGGTGCGGCCGGTGCAGAGGCTGTCGCGGAGGCCACCTCGTCCTGCTCGTCCTCGATGGCATAGCCCAGGCACGGCAGGTCGGGATAGGCGTGATCGGCCGCCAGGCGCGCCTGCAGCAGATCCATTGCGCGGTTTTCGTCGAAGGTGTCGGCCGGCGGGGTCGCCCGCGGCGGGTCGGTCTTGGCCGTCGGCGACGGGCTATCGGCCTGCCGATCGGGGGCGGGGCCGCAGCCCGCGCTCAGCATCGCCAGCAGCAGTGTGGCCGGCAGTCGCATGCGCTTGAACATCGTCGATCCCAGGAAGTCAGTCGGCACCGACCGCGCCGGCGCCACTTCCCAGCATAGCGGAAGCGCACGCCACCGCGCCCGCTCCGCTCGTCTCCGTCACGCGTGGCGCAGGCGTGCGGCCTGCGCCACGCGCACGCCGGCTCAGCGGAACCCGGCCACCGTCGCCTTGGTGTTGACCAGCACACGCTGGTTGTCGGCGGTGCTGGCGTTGCCCATCGGCACGCCGTTGTAGGACACGTTCGGGTTGGACCAGTAGTTCAGCCGCGGGCAACTGCTGGTGCAGTTGTAGGCCATGATCGTTCGCCAGCTGTTGCCGTAGCGATAACCGTGGCCATAGGCGTACGGCGAGGTGCTGGAGTCGGTGGCCACATCGTGGCGCGCGCTCTGCAGATGGCCGATCTCGTGGGCGAAGCTGTAGTAGCCGGTGGCGCAATCCCAGTACACCGCCGCGAACGCGGTGGCGGCGGTGGAACCGATGCCCGAGGCGAGGCCGCAATAGGCGGAATTGTCGATGATCAGCACGCCGACGTCGGCCGCGGTGCTGTTGCGCGAGGTATGGATACTGTCCATGTAGCCGTCGCTGGTACCGCGGAAGCGGGTCAGGTCGGTGTTGAAGTCGCCGGACTCGGTGTAGTTGGTGGTCTCGTAGCCGGCCAGTTGCATGGTGATGCCGACGTTGCTGTTGGTGTAGCCCTGGTTGGACTCGGCCACCGCCAGTTGCACCAGCGACTGGATGTTGCCGCCGTAGCTGGTCACCGCCTTGTTGGTCGCCACCACCAGCACGCGAATGGTCGCGGGCGAACCGGACGAGGCGCCGGCGGCGGTCATGCGCTCGTCGATCACCGACTGCGGCATCTGCACGGTCGGCAGCAGGGCGTAGTCGGCCGGATGCTCGGCCGGCATGCGGCGTTCGTCGACCTCCACCAGCACATGGCCGCCGCCGGCGATCGGACGCAGGTGGAACAGCGTGCCGTTGCTGCGGATGCTGCCGGTGATGGTGTCGCCGCTGCGCACCAGGATCGCCGAGTTCAGCGGATCCAGGCCGGAGGGTGCGCGAGTCCGGGCCACCGCGGCATTGCCGAGGTTGCCGTACCAGATGCTGTTGCCGCCTTCCAACTGCTCGGTCTTCAACTGCGTGGCGGTGATGCGCTGGCCCAGCAGGTCCAGCTCGAGTTGCTTCTGTCCGGCGGTGACCGCGGCGGCGTTCACGCCGACGCGCTGCACCGCGCCGGTGGCGGGATTGGCCAGCAGGCGGCTCAGCGCCGGCTCGCCGGCGATGGACTTGGACACGTACTGGCTGCTCTGGAACAGGGGCGTTCCGGCCGCGGAGGCGGAACCGGCGACACACAGGGCAAGCATCGCGGTAAGGCTGCAGATCGACTTCATGTCGGATTCCTGGGTGGTGAGTAGGGACGAACGTCGCCCCGCGCGCGGCCGGAACGGGGGAGGCCGCGCGGGGGAGTTCGATTAGCCGCTCAGCCACCGTTCAGCGCAAGCAACAAATGCGGTCCAGGCATCAGTCGGAGATAGACATCACGAAATCCACGCGACGCCACCGGAATGCCGTCCACGTCGGCGCCTCGCTGCAGCACACGCCACGCCCTGTCGGGCGGCGGCGCCTTCAGCCGGCCTGCTGCTGCAGGGCCAGCAATTCGTCCTCGTCGAACCCGGCCAGCAGGCGCGCCTGCAGGTTGAACGGACCATGCAGGTAGCCGCCGGCGTATTCGCGCAGCAGCGCGGCGAAGCGGGCGCGCGGCTCGATCCCGGCCTGTGCGCAATACCAGCGGTACCAGCGCGAGCCGGCGGCCACGTGCGCCACTTCCTCGCGCAGGATGATCTCCAGGATGTCGGCGGTGGCGTCGTCGTCGAGCGCGCGCAGCTTGGCGATCATGCCCGGGGTCACGTCCAGGCCGCGCGCCTCCAGCACCCGCGGCACCAGCGCCATCCGCGCCAGGCCGTCGTGGGCGGTCTTCTCGCACATCTCCCACAGGCCGTTGTGCGCGGCGAAATCGCCGTAGGCGTTGCCCAGCGCGCGCAGGCGGTCGCGCAGCAGCACGAAATGGCGCGACTCGTCGTCCGCCACCGCCACCCAGTCGGCATAGAACGCCGGCGGCAGGCCGCGGAAGCGGTAGACCGCGTCCCAGGCCAGATCGATGGCGTTGAGTTCGATATGGGCGATGGCATGGATGAAGGCGGCGCGGCCTTCGGCGCTGCCGAGGCCGCGGCGCGGCAGCTCGCGCGGATGCACCAACAGCGGTCGCGGTGGCCGCCCGGGCATGCGGATCGGCTCGGGCGCCGGCGCCTCGGTCGGCATCGCCAAGTCGCCATGACGCCAGGCCGCGGCATGGCGCTGGGTCAGCGCGACCTTCTCGTCGGGGTCGGCCGCGTCCAGGCAGGCGCGCGCGGCCTGGTACAGGTCGCCGTTCACGGCGCCGCCGGCAGTTGCGCGGCCGCGGTCACCAGCGGCGCGCGACAGCCGCCGCACAGCACGGCCAGGCCCGCCAGCGCGCGCATGCGCCGCGCCCGGGCGCGGCCGCCGCGGGACTCAGGCACGGCGCTTGCGCTTGGCCTCGTCCGAGCGCAACTGCATGATCCGCTCGAAATAGCCGGGCTCGATGCCGGTGGTGTACTGGCCATTGAAGCACGAGGAGTCGAACGCCTTCAGTTCCGGATTGCCCTCGCGCACCGCGGTCTCCAGGTCTTCCAGGTCCTGGTAGATCAGCCAGTCGCAGCCGAGGAATTCCTGGATCTCCTGCTCGCTGCGGCCATGCGCCACCAGTTCGTCGGCGGCCGGCATGTCGATGCCGTAGATGTTGGGATAGCGCACCGGCGGCGCCGCGCTGGCCAGGTACACCTTGCGCGCGCCGGCGTCGCGCGCCATCTGCACGATCTGCCGGCTGGTGGTGCCGCGCACGATCGAATCGTCGACCAGCAGCACCACCCGGTTGCGGAATTCCAGGTGGATCGGGTTGAGCTTGCGGCGCACCGACTTCACCCGCTCGCCCTGCCCCGGCATGATGAAGGTGCGGCCGATGTAGCGGTTCTTGACGAAGCCCTCGCGGTACTTCACCCCGAGCACGTTGGACATCTCCAAGGCGGCGTCGCGCGAGGTGTCCGGGATCGGGATGATGGTGTCGATGTCGTGGTCCGGGCGCAGGCGCAGGATCTTCTCGCCCAGCTTCATGCCCATGCGCATGCGCGCCTTGTGCACCGAGACGTTGTCGATCATCGAGTCCGGGCGCGCGAAGTACACGTACTCGAAGATGCACGGGGTGTGGTCGGTCGGCGAGGCGCAGACCTCGGAGAACAGCTCGCCGCGGCCGGTGATGACCAGCGCTTCGCCGGGGCGCACGTCGCGCACGCGGGTGAAGCCGAGGATGTCCAGCGCCGAGGACTCGGAGGCGACGATGTACTCGTCGCCCTCCACGCTCTCGCGCTTGCCCAGCACCAGCGGGCGGATGCCGTGCGGATCGCGGAACGCGACCAGGCCCAGGCCCAGCACCACGCTGACCACCGCGTAGCCGCCCTTGCAGCGGCGGTGCACGCCGGCCACGGCGCGGATCGCCGCTTCCGGGGTCAGCATGCGCTGCGCGTCCAGCTCGTAGGCGAACACGTTCAGCAGCACTTCGCTGTCCGAATCGGTGTTGATGTTGCGGCGGTCGGCCTCGAACACCTGCTGGCGCAAGGATTCGGTATTGACCAGATTGCCGTTGTGGGCCAGTGCGATGCCGTACGGCGAATTCACGTAGAACGGCTGCGCCTCGTCCATGCCTTCCGAGCCGGCGGTCGGATAACGGCAGTGGGCGATGCCGACGCGGCCTTCCAGCACCGCCATGCGCTTCTCGTCGAAGACGTCGCGGACCAGGCCGTTGGCCTTCTGCACGCGCAGGCGGGTGCCGTCGGCGGTGGCGATGCCCGCCGCGTCCTGACCGCGATGCTGCAGCACGGCCAGGCCGTCATAGAGTTGCCCGGCCACGTTCTGGGTGCCGACGATTCCGACGATGCCACACATGTCAACGCTCTCCGCGGCGGGGACGCCGCTATTGGGAAGGTGGCCGTGCCTGGCCGTTGGGTTCGACCCGTGCCGGGTCGGATTGCGCCGGACGCGCCTGCGCCGGATCGATGTTCGCGGGCATCAGTTGCGACGGATCGCTCCCGGGCTGCGCGGACCGCACCCCGGGACGTCCCAGGGCCTTGGACATCATTTCCTGCAGCCCACTGGCCTGCAGGGCGTTGCCCAGCGCGGCATTATCGCCTGCCGCGGGCAAGTTGCCCAAATCCATCTGCGACACGTTCAGTTGCGGCATCTGCGACAGGTTCAACTGCGGCATCTGCGGCATGCGCCAGTCCGGCATCTGCGCGCGCATCCAGCCCACGCCGGGGCTGAGCACCGGCAGCACCATCGAATGGCGCCAGTCCGGCTCGCGGGTCAGCGGCGTGAAGCTCATCAGGAACGCCAGCACCGCGGCGAAGAAGCCGCCGCGCGCCGCGCCCAGGCCGAAGCCGAGCGCGCGGTCGGTGCCCGACAGCGCGGTCGAGCGCACTGCGGTGCGGATCACCATGCCGGTGATGCCGACCACCGCCATCACCGTCACGAAGGTCAGCGCGTAGCCGCCCAGGTAGTAGCTCATGCTCGGCCGTGAGCCGTTGGCCAACCACTGCCCGGCGTTGCCGCCGAACTGGAACGTGGCCCAGCCGGCCAGGAACCAGGACAGCGTGCCGACCACGATGCCGACGAACCCACGCAGGGCCCCGAGCAGGGCCGAGACCAGGATCACCGTCAACAGCACCATGTCGATCATGCGCGCCTCCCGCGGCCGAGCCGCTGCATCGCGCCGATCGCGCGTCGCGCCAGCCTTCCCTGGACCATCGTGCTACTCCATGGGCCGGGGCCCGATCAAGGATGTGGACGTACCATACCGCTGATACCGACCTTGGCCGCCACCTGGGCGCGCAACTGCTCTGCATCGGCGCGGTTGGCGACCGGCCCGACCCGCACCCGGTTCAGCGCGCCCTTGTCGGTGCGCACCTGTTCGACGAAGGCGCTGAAGCCGGCCGCGCGCACCTTGTCGCGCAGGGCATTGGCGTCCTCGGCCTTGCCGAACGCGCCCAGCTGCACGGCGAAGCCGGTACCGGAAGCGGCAGGCGCAGCCGGCACGCTCGGCGCTGGCTTGGCGGCCGCCGTGGTGGCCGGCGTGGCCGCAGGCTTGCTGGGTTCGGGCTTGGTCACGGCCGGCTTGGCCGGTTCCGGCTTGGGCGCCGGCGGCGTCGCCGGCTTGGCGGTGGCGACCGGCTTGGCCGGCTCCGGCGGCAGCGCCTCGGTCTTGGCCGGGGCGGCGGGCGCGGCGGCGGCGACATGGCTGCCGGCGGCCGGCGTGGCGCTGGTCGGGGTCGCGTTGCTCGGCGCCGCGTCCAGGGTCACCACCTGCGCGTTGACGTCGTTGCGGACCTTGACCGCCTGCAGACGCACGGATTCGGCCTGGGCGCGATCGGCATACGGCCCGATCCGCACGCGCCAGGCCTGGCGCCCGCCGATCGTGGCCTGCTCGCGGAAGCCCGGCAGCTGCGCCTGCTTGAGCCGTGCGATCACCGCATCGGCGTCGGCGGCGGTGGCATAGGCGCCGAAGTTCACCGCGTAGTTGCCGGCGGCCACGCTCGGCGGCAACGGCTGCGCGGCGCTGCCGGCGGCCGGATCGGCCAGGTCGGCGGCATCGGGGTTGTTCTGGACCGGCGCCGGCGCGGCGGCGGCCGCGGGCGTGGCACCCGGGGACTTGGCCATGCCCACCGCCCCACCGCTGGGTGCATCGCCCGGGGTCACCAGCGGCAACTCGCGGGTCTGGAACTGGCCGTCGGCCGGCGCCTCGGGCGCCTTCAACGGCACATTGGCCACGCCGCTGTCGGGCGCAGGCCCCTTCACCAGCATCGGCAGGAAGATCACGGCGAGCGCTACCAGGACGAGGGCGCCAATCAATCGCTGTTTCAGGACGGTATCCACGGAAGGGGTGAGGGGGCGGCGTGGCGGAGTGCCGTGTCGATTATAAGGTCGGCCCGCGCGAGGGCGGGATCAGCCGGCTGAATGCAGCCAGTGCAGGGCCTCGGCGGCGGTATGGAACGAGCCGAACACCAGCACGCGGTCGCCCGGCCGCGCCTGTGCCAGCACCGATTGCAGCGCCTGCGCCACGCTCTCGGCAACGCTGGCTTCGGCGGCGGCCGTACCCGCCAGCCGCGCGCGCAACTGCGCACTGCTCTGGCCGCGGCTGCCGCTCAAACCGGCCAGGTGCCAGGCATCGACCTGCGCGGCCAGCGCCTCCACCACGCCGGCGGCGTCCTTGTCGGCCAGCGCCGCGAACACCGCGCAGGTGCGGCCGGCGACCGGCTGCGCCTGCAGCGCGGCGGCCAGCTCGCGCGCCGCCTGCGGGTTGTGGCCCACATCGACCAGCACCTCCACGCCATCGCGCACGCACGGCTGCAGCCGTCCGCGCAGACGGGCGGCGGCGATGCCCTCGGCATAGGCGTTGCGCGGCAGCGACCGGCGCAACGCGCGCAGGGCGGCAATGGCGGTGGCGGCGTTGGCGCGCTGCACCGGCGCGCGCAACTGCGGCAACGGCAACTGCAGTTCGGTGCCGACGTCGCGCCAGCGCCAGCGTTCGGCGTCGATCTGCTCGTGGAAGAAGTCGCTGCCGGCGCGGATCGCGTTGGCGCCGATCGCGTAGGCGCGGCGCAGCACGCTGGAGGGCGGATCGATCTCGCCCAGCACTAGAGGCTTCCACGGCCGCGCGATGCCGGCCTTCTCCGCGCCGATCGCTTCGCGGTCGCTGCCGAGCCAGTCGGTGTGGTCGATGTCCACGGTGGTGATGACCGCCACGTCGGCATCGACCAGGTTCACCGCATCGAGCCGGCCGCCGAGGCCGACCTCCAGCACCGCCAACCCCAGCTTGGCCTGCTGGAACAGCCACAGCGCCGCCAGCGTGCCGTACTCGAAGTAGGTCAGCGCGGTCTCGCCGCGCGCGGCCTCCACTGCCGCAAAGGCAGTCATCAGGTCGGCATCGCTGGCCTCTTCGCCCTCGATGCGCACGCGCTCGTTGTAGCGCAGCAGGTGCGGCGAGGTGTAGCTGCCCACGCGCCAGCCGGCGGCACGCGCGATCGCCTCGATGAAGGCGACGGTCGAACCCTTGCCGTTGGTGCCGCCGACGGTGATGACGTGCTTGGCCGGCCGGGTCAGGCGCATGCGCGCGGCGACCGCGCGCACCCGCTCCAGGCCCATGGCGATGTCCTGGGGATGTTGGCGCTCGATGTAGGCGAGCCATTCGGAGAGGGTGTTCATGGAGGCGATTGAACTCGACTGATGCGGCGACAGCACGCGTACCGAAGCCGCACTGCACTTTGCTGTTGTTAGGCGTCGGCGGTTGCTTGGCTTTGGCTTGGCTTTGGCTTTTGCGGTTGATGTTGCTTTAGCTGTTCCGGATCCCGTGAGGCACGGCAAGCAGGCCGGACGAAAACCCCGCAGGGGCGGCGCGCAGGACGCGCGCCGTTTTTCGACGGCACATGGATGTGCCGCCGAAAAATGTCCGGCCTGCTTGCGCACCCGGAGCGCGCAGCGCGGAGGGCATGCCGCCCGGGTGTGCTTTCTTTTGGTTACTTTTCTTTGCACAAGCAAAGAAAAGTGACTCGCGCGCCAAGCGCGAAAGCATTTGATCTTGCCTTTGCATCAACTCAGCAGACCGTCGCAACGACCGGAAAACCTACAACGCCCGATGCTTCGCCTCGCCGAAGAACGGCGTGTGATGCGCGCAATCGTTCAGCCGCACCACTTCCAGATGCTCCACGTCCGGCCCTTCCAGCAGGTTCAGCGTGGTCGGCGCCTGGCGGAAGCTCCACAGCCGCGCGATCGGCAGGCCCAGCACCCGGCACAGGATCACCCGGTTGACCGCATCGTGGGCGACCACCAGCAGCGTGTCGTATTCGCCCAGGCCCTCGGCGGCGCGGGCCAGGCCGCGCCAGGAGCGCTCCAGCACCTGCCGCAGCGACTCGCCGCCCGGCATCAGCACCGTATCCGGCTCCTCGCGCCAGGCGCGCAGGCGCGCAGGATCCTTCTCGTTGATTTCGCTGGCCAGCAGACCTTCCCACTCGCCATGGGCGATCTCCTGCAGGTCCGGATCGGTCTGCAGCAGCGCCTCGCGCTCGGCGCCCAGGGCGAAGCGCGCGGTGCGTTGCGCGCGTGCCAGCGGCGAGGCCACGGCGCGGGTCAGCGGCACCTCGCGCAGGCGTGCGCCCAGCGCCTGCGCCTGGGCGTCGCCGACCGGCGACAGCGGGATGTCGATCTGGCCCTGGTAGCGGCCTTCGGCGTTCCACGGGGTTTCGCCATGGCGGGCGAGCAGAATGCGCATGCGCTGGATTCCTTGGGGGAAGGGCCCGTCTCGCAAACGAAAACGGAGCGGCATGATACCCGCTCCGTCGCCGGAAACCCTGCGCCGCATCCCGCGCGCCGCCGCAGCGCGCCGGGGCGGACACGCGGACGGCGGCCATGGCCGCCGTCCGTCGGGCCTGGCTCACTTGGCCAGGTTCAACTCCTTCAACAGCCGCGGCGCCGGCATCACTTCCTGCATGATCCAGTGCAGATAACGCGTGTCGACCGCGATCATCCGGGTCATCGCCGGGTCGAACACCCAGTTCGAACTCACCGACTCCCAATTGCCGTCGAAGGCCAGGCCGACCAGCTTGCCGTGCGCGTCCATCACCGGCGAGCCGGAGTTGCCGCCGGTGATGTCCAGGTCGGACAGGAAGTTGACCGGCACCGTGCCCAGCCGCTTGTCTTCCAGCCCGCCGTAACGCTTGGCCTTAGCCGCATCCAGCAGCGCCTTGGGCGAATTGAACGGCTCCACGCCGGTGTCCTTGGCGACCACGCCTTCCAGCGTGGTGAACGGGGTGTAGGCCACGCCGTCCTTGGGCACGTAGCCCTTGACGTTGCCGAAGGTGATGCGCAGCGAAGAGTTGGCGTCCGGATACACGGACTCGCCCTGGCTCTTCTTGTAGTCGGCCACGGCCTGCAGGTAGCGCGGACGCGCCAGCAGTTCCTCGCCCTCGCGGCGCTTCTGGTCCTGCTCGATCTGCAGCAGGGTCGGCATCAGCGCCACCGCATAGCGCAGCGCCGGATCGTCGCTGGCCTCGAACGCGGCGCGGTCGGCATGCAGCCACTTCAGGCGCGCATCGGTGTTGCCCAACTGGGTACCGGCCAGGCGCGCGGCGGCGGCCTGCGCATCGGCGCCGGCCAGCCACTGGTCCAGCGCCGGCAGGCGCTGCGCCTTCGGCAACTTCAGGTACTGGTCGAACCAGTAGCGCTGCAACTGGCTGTCCATGGACGCGACGTAGCGGCGCTCCATCTGCTTCATCGCACCCTCGATCTCGGGCAGGTCGCGCTCCTGGTAGCCCGGCTCGCGTTCGGCGTCCGGCTTGGCGCGCTCGATCGACAGGCGGTACAGCGACACCGCACTGCCGAGCGCGCCGGTACGCTGCATCTGCCGCAGCACCAGGTCGCGATCGCGCGTCGCCTTGGCCTGCTCGCCCAGCGCCAGCAGTTGCGCATGCGCCTGCAGCGCGGCCTTGCCCTCGCCGCCCTGGCGCTTGAGCCAGTCCAGCACCGCGCGTTCCTCGGCGTGCTTCTTGGCCGCCGCATCGATGCGCTTGAAGCCTTCCAACTGGCCTTCGTAGTTCTTGGCGACGTTGTTCCAGCTGGCCATGGTCGCCGCGTACTTCACCTGGATGTCCGGATTCTGCTTGCCGGCCTGCTCGACCAGCGCGATCAGGTCGCGGTACTGGCGCGCCGCGGTCGGATAGCCCCAGTCGGCGGTAGCGTCGAATTCGGAGGCCAGCGCATAGCGGTTGGTGCGGCCCGGGTAACCGGCGACCATGACGAAATCGCCGGCGCCCAGCGGCTGGTCGGCGAACTTCAGGAAGTGCTTGGGCTGGTACGGCACGTTGTCCTTGGCATAGGCGGCCGGCTTGCCGTCCTTGCCGACGTAGGCGCGGTAGAACGAGAAATCGCCGGTGTGGCGCGGCCACATCCAGTTGTCGACGTCGCCGCCGAACTTGCCGATGCCCGACGGCGGCGCGTAGGCCAGGCGCACGTCGCGGATTTCCAGGGTGCGGAACAGACGGTAGGTGTTGCCGCCGGAGAAGCTGTACAGCTCGCAGCGGTAGCCGGCATCGGCTTCGCACGCGGCGACCTGGGTCTTGTCGAAATCCTCCAACGCCTGCGTGCGCTTGAGCGCGTCCTTGCCGGCGGCGGCCATCGCCGCCTTGGCCTGCGCGGTGACGTCGGTGATGCGGTCGAGCACATAGATGCGCGCGTTCGGGCCGGCACTCAGTTCCGCACCCTGGCTGGCGGCGCTGAAGCCGTCGCGGATCAGGTTCTTCTGCGGGGTCGAGTTGAGCTGGATCGCGCCGTAGGCGCAGTGGTGGTTGGTCACGACCAGGCCCTGCGGCGAGACGAAGCTGGCGGTGCAGCCGCCCAGCGAGACCACCGCGCCCATCGGGTCGCCGGTGAGGTCGGACAGTTGCTGCGGCGACAGCTTCAGGCCGGCCTGCTGCAGCGGCCCGGCGATATCCGGCAACTGCTGCGGGACCCACATGCCCTCGCCGGCCTGGGCGGTGGAGACACCGGACAGGGCGGCCACGGCGGCGATGGCGACAGCCAACGAATTCGAACGCATCGAATAGCTTCCTTGATGACAGACGTTAGAGTGTAACGGCTGTCATCAAGCGCCCGGACCGTGACCAATGGCACCCTGGGGCGTGTCGCCCAGTCCCGGGCACGTCCTGACCGCGCCGCAACATGGGCGCGCCGGCCGGGCGCTTATACTGCGCGCCCTCTTCCCATCGAATCTGCACCGACATGGCGCAAACAATGAAGGCGCTGGTCAAGCGCGACGCCGCCAAGGGCATCTGGCTGGAACAGGTGCCGGTGCCGGTCCCCGGCCCCAACGAGGTGCTGATCAAGCTGGAAAAGACCGCGATCTGCGGCACCGACCTGCACATCTACCTGTGGGACGAGTGGAGCCAGCGCACCATCAAGCCCGGCCTGACCATCGGCCACGAGTTCGTCGGCCGCATCGCCCAGCTCGGCTCGGCGGTCACCGGCTACGAGGTCGGCCAGCGCGTCTCGGCCGAAGGCCACATCGTCTGCGGCCACTGCCGCAACTGCCGCGGCGGACGTCCGCACCTGTGCCCGAACACGGTCGGCATCGGCGTCAACGTCAACGGCGCCTTCGCCGAGTACATGGTGATGCCGGCCTCCAACCTGTGGCCGATCCCCGACCAGATCCCCTCCGAACTGGCCGCGTTCTTCGACCCCTACGGCAACGCCGCGCACTGCGCGCTGGAGTTCGACGTGATCGGCGAGGACGTGCTGATCACCGGCGCCGGCCCGATCGGCATCATCGCCGCGGGCATCTGCAAGCACATCGGCGCGCGCAACGTGGTGGTCACCGACGTCAACGACTTCCGCCTGAAGCTGGCCGCGGACATGGGCGCGACCCGCGTGGTCAACGTCGCCAACACCTCGCTCAAGGACGTGATGGCCGACCTGCACATGGAAGGCTTCGACGTGGGCCTGGAGATGAGCGGCAATCCGCGCGCCTTCAACGACATGCTCGACTGCATGTACCACGGCGGCAAGATCGCCATGCTCGGCATCATGCCGCGCGGCGCCGGCGCCGACTGGGACAAGATCATCTTCAAGGGCCTGACCGTGCAGGGCATCTACGGCCGCAAGATGTACGAGACCTGGTACAAGATGACCCAGCTGGTGCTGTCCGGCTTCCCGCTGGGCAAGGTGCTGACCCACCAGCTGACCATCGACGAATTCCAGAAGGGCTTCGACCTGATGGAAGAAGGCAAGGCCGGCAAGGTCGTGCTGAGCTGGTAAGGCGCGCGCCGCGGCAACGCGGCGATACCGGAAAAACACGAAGGGCGCCTTGCGGCGCCCTTCGTCGTTTCACGAGACGATGCGATCAGAACGCGATCGTGCCCGAGACCACCACACGGTGACCGGCCAGGCGCTCGGTGAAGTTCTCCGGGCCCTTGTTGTCGGTGTCGTAGTAACCCACGCTCAGCGCCAGCGGGCCGACCATCTTGCCCACGCTGACGTTGTAGTCGGTGTAGTCCTGGTACGCGGTCAGCGCGCTTTCGTAGGTGGTGCGGCCGACGTGCGCGCCGACGCTGAAGCCCTGCGGCAGCGCCCAGTTCCCGTCCAGCGCGTAGTAGAAGCTGTCGCGGTCGAGGTTGTACACGTTGTCGGTGTACGCCACGGTCAGGGTGTAGGTCTTGAGGAACTTGGTCTTGGTGATCAGTTCGTTGTAGTTCGACTTGCCGGCGCCCGGGTAGCCGTAACGGTTGACCATCACGTCGAAGTTCCAGTCCGGCGAGAAATCGACGTTGTAGCCGACGAAGCCGTCCACTTCCCAGTCCGGATCGCCCGCGCCGAAGTCGACGTTGGAGCCCCAGGTGCCCACGTACAGGCCGAACGGCGAGGTGTAGGTGAGGCCGGCCTGGAACGCCGGGCCCTTGTCGGTCTGGGAGACGCCGCGGAACACGTAGTCGCTGACCACGCCGTAGGAGCCGGTGATCGGCGAAGCCGGTTCGTCCTGGGCCAGGACGGTGAACGGCGAAGCGGCCAGTGCGACGGCCAGGGCGAGAGTGGTCTTGTTCACCGGTCATTCTCCTGTGGGTTGACGAGGGTGGGTTGCAGCAGCGGGACGCATGCGCTTTCACGCTTTTTTAACTGCTTTGATCTTGCAGTGCAACAACTTTTCGCCCAGCGCATGCCATGGCCTGACACAGGCCTGTACTTTTGCGTCACGTGCGGACACGGCCGGCGCGCCGGGGTTGGCCTCGGACTCGACAGGCATGGACCCGGCCAGCGACCTGGCGGTCACGTCGAGGCCGACCGGGCCAGCCGCTGACGGCACCGGCGCGCAGCCGCGCCAGTAGGCGATTGGCATGGCGCGATGGCGCCTCAGTCGGGTCGGGCGAACAGCCCGAAGCGGCGCGCGCGCAGGTGCAGCGGCTGGCCGGGCGCGTAGTCCGGCACCCCCTCGCCCGCCGGCAGCTCCACCTCCACCTCGTCGTGGCCGTGCGCCAGCTGGGCGCGCAGGCGCAGGCGCGGGCCGCTGCGCTGGATCGACAGCACCGTCGCCGCCCAGCCCTCGCTGCCGGGCGCCAGGTCTTCCGGCCGGACATACAGTTCGACCGGGCCGCTGGACAGCGGCGTCGACGGCACCGGCAAGGCCAGCCCGCCGACCTGCACCGCACCGTCGTGCAGACGTGCCGGCAGCCGGTTCACCGCGCCCACGAAGGCGTACACGAACGGCGAGGCCGGCTGCTCGTAGACCTGCGCGGGACTGCCGATCTGCTCGATCCGGCCGCGGTTGAGGATCGCCACGCGGTCGGCCAGTTCCAGCGCCTCCTCCTGATCGTGGGTGACGAACACCGTGGTCAGGCCGGTGCGTTCGTGCAGTTCGCGCAGCCAGCGCCGCAGGTCGCGGCGGACCTGCGCGTCGAGCGCGCCGAACGGTTCGTCGAGCAGCAACACGCGCGGCTCGATCGCCAGCGCGCGGGCCAGCGCCACGCGTTGGCGCTGGCCGCCGGACAGTTGCGCCGGGTAGCGCCGCTCCAGGTCGTGCAACTGCACCAGCGCCAGCAACTCCTGCACCCGCGCACGGATGCGCGACTCGCTCCAGCGCGCCTCGCGGCGCACGCGCAGGCCGAAGGCGATGTTCTCGTACACGCTCATGTGCTTGAACAAGGCGTAGTGCTGGAACACGAAGCCGACCCGGCGCGCCTGCACCGACAGCGCGGTGGCGTCCTCGCCGTGGATCAGCACGCGGCCGCGATCGGCGTGTTCCAGCCCGGCGATCACCCGCAGCAACGTGGTCTTGCCGGAGCCGGACGGCCCCAGCAGCGCCAGCAGTTCGCCCTGGCGGATGTCCAGGCTGACGTCGTCGAGCGCGGCGAAATCGCCGAAGCGCTTGCCCAGGTGCTGTAGGCGGATGGTCATCGCAACCTCAATGTCGGTGAGTGGCGGCCAGCGCCGCGCCGTGGCGCCAGTGCAGCCAGGACTTCACGGCGAGCGTCAGCAGCGCGGTCAGCGCCAGCAGGCTGGCGCAGGCGAAGGCGGCGCTGTAGGCGTATTCGTTGTAGAGGATCTCCACATGCAGCGGCAGCGTATTGGTGCGCCCGCGGATGTGCCCGGACACCACCGACACCGCGCCGAACTCGCCCATCGCCCGCGCACTGCATAGCAGCACGCCGTACAGCAGGCCCCAGCGGATGTTCGGCAAGGTCACCCGGCGAAAGGTCTGCCAACCGCTGGCGCCCAGGCTCAGCGCCGCCAGTTCCTCGTCGTCGCCCTGCTGCTCCATCAGCGGCATCAGTTCGCGCGCGATGAAGGGGAAGGTGACGAAGGTGGTCGCCAGCACGATGCCCGGCAGCGCGAACACGATCCGCGGCAAGCGCAGCACCACCTCGCCCAGCAGCGGCAGGGACAGCCGCACGCCCTCGTCGATCAGCGGCCAGGCCCAGCCGTTGCGGCCGAAGATCAGGATGAACAGCAACCCGGCGACCACCGGCGACACCGAGAACGGCAGATCGATCAGGCTCACCAGCAGGCGCTTGCCGGGGAAGCGGTGCTTGCTGACCGCCCAGGCCGCGGCCACGCCGAACACCAGGTTCAACGGCACCACGATCGCTGCGACCAGCAGGGTCAGGCGGATCGCCGCCAGCGCGTCCGGATCGGAGATCGCACGCCAGAACACGTCGGCGCCACCGCGCAGCGCCTCGGTGAACACCAGCAGCAAGGGCAGCAGCAGAAACGCCAGCAGGAAGACGAGCGCGCCGCCGATCAGCAGCCGCTGCACCCAGCGCGGCTCGTCGACCACCGAGGCCTGCGCGTGCGCGGCGACGGCGGCAGCGCCGGCCTGCCCCGGGACGTGCGCGGCCAGCGCGGACACGACCGACGCCATCACGCCACCGCCCTGCCGCGCCGCGCGAACCAGGCCTGTGCCGCATTGACCAGCAGCAACGACAGCAGCGACAACAGCAGCATCGCCGCGGCGATCGCGCTGGCGCCACCGTAGTCGAATTCTTCCAGGCGGATGGTGATCAGCAACGGCGCGATCTCGGTGGCGTTGGGCAGGTTGCCGGCGATGAAGATCACCGAACCGTACTCGCCGACGCCGCGCGCGAAGGCCAACGCGAATCCGGTCAGCACCGCCGGCCACAGCGTCGGCAGCAGCACCCGGCGCACCGTCTGCCAGCGCCCGGCACCGAGCGTCGCGGCCGCCTCCTCCAACTCGCGCTCGGCCTCGGCCAGCACCGGCTGCACGATCCGCACCACGAACGGCAGCCCCACGAACACCAGCGCCACCACGATGCCCAGCGGCGTGTAGGCGACCTTGACCCCGCCGGCGCCGCTGCTCTGCATCAGCCCGGCATAGCCGATCAGCAGGCCGCCGACGCCCAACGCGGCCAGGCCGAGCACGGCGACCGTGCCAAGCAGGCGCTGCAGCGCACGCAATGGGGCTGGCAGCAGCGACTGGCTGCGCCGCAACAACGCGTAGCCGGTGGCCGACAGCGCCAGCAGCAACGCCAGCCGCGGCCACCACCAGGCCAGTGCCGGCAGGCTGGCCGCCAGCGCCTGCGCGGGCTGCTCCAGCCAGCGTCCGATCCAGCCGTTGCTGCCGTACAGCGCAGTCAGGGCGATGCCGGCCACCGCGGTCGGCAGGGCGAACGGCAGGTCGATCATCGCGTCGAACAGGCGCTTGCCGGGAAAGCGATAGCGCACGAACACCCAGGCCACCCAGGTGCCCATCACCGCATTGAACGCCGCCGCGGCCAGCGCAGTGCCGAAGCTCAAGCGCAACGCCGCCAGCACCCGCGGCTCGCTCCACACCCGCCACACGCCGTCCCAGCCCAGCCCGCTGGTCTTGAGCAGCACCGCGAGCAAGGGGATCAGCACCACCAGTCCCAGCCAGGTCAGGGTGATGCCCAGGCTCAACCCCAGGCCCGGCATCACCCGGCGCTGGCGCGGTGCACGGGCAACGGCGGCGGCGGTCACGGCCATCGCGTCACTTGCTCGCCTGGATCTGGTCGAACAGGCCGCCGTCGTCGAAGTGCGTGGCCTGCGCCTTGGCCCAGGACCCGAATGCCTGCTCGATGGTGACCAGGCGCACCTTCGGCAGCCGCGCCAGATCGGCGCGGTCGGCGTACTCGGGATGGCGCGGCCGGTAATAGTGCTTGGCCGCGATCTTCTGTCCTTCCGGCGAGTACAGGTACTTCAGGTATTCCTCGGCGACCGCGCGGGTGCCGTGCTTGTCCACGTTCCTGTCGACCAGCGCCACCGACGGCTCGGCCAGGATCGACAGCTTCGGCACCACGATCTCGAACTTGTCCTGGCCCAGTTCCTGCTGCGCCAGGAACGCCTCGTTCTCCCAGGCCAGCAGCACGTCGCCGATGCCGCGCTGGACGAAGGTGGTGGTGGCGCCGCGCGCGCCGGTGTCCAGCACCGGCACATTGCGGAACAGCGCGCGCATGTAGGTGAGGATGCGCTCGCGATCGCCCTTGAAGATGTGGTCGGCGTAGGCCCAGGCGGCCAGGTAGTTCCAGCGCGCGCCGCCGGAGGTCTTGGGATTGGGCGTGATCACCGACACGCCGTTGCGCAGCAGATCGGGCCAGTCCTTGATCCCCTTCGGATTGCCCTTGCGCACCAGGAACACGATGGTCGAGGTGTACGGCGCGCTGTTGTCCGGCAGGCGCGTGGCCCAGTTCGCATCGATCAGCTTGCTCTTGGCGGCGATCGCATCGACGTCGTAGGCCAATGCCAGCGTCACCACATCCGCCTCGACCCCGTCGATCACCGCGCGCGCCTGCTTGCCGGAGCCGCCATGGGAGGTCTCCACCGCGACCTGCTCGCCGGGATGCAGCTGCGCCCAATGCTTGGCGAAGGCGGCGTTGTAGTCCCGGTACAGCTCGCGGGTGGGATCGTAGGACACGTTGAGCAATTGCGTCTCGGCAGCGGCCGCGGCCCCGGCGAACACGCACAGCGCGAGCGCGAGCAGCGGGCGCCAGCGGCGCGGCGGAAGGCTGGACATGGACGGTTCTCCGAAAACACACAGGCCGATGCCGCGGCCGATGCCCGCCGCGGACCATGACGCATGCTGCGCAGCGGCAGGCGGCGGGTGAAATGACTTCCCGGCAGCGGCTCATGCCATTTGCGCATGACGGCCCCGGCCTTCGCGGGCGCCGCGGTAAAATCGCCATCTCTTTCCGCCGCGCGTGCCCGTCATGACCGACTCCCGCCTCACCCAGCACTACGCCGAGGAACTGGACGCGATCCGCGCCCAGGGCCTGTTCAAGTCCGAGCGCATCATCGTCGGCCCACAGGCGGCGGAAATCGTCCTCGCCGACGGCCGCCGCGTGCTCAACTTCTGCGCCAACAACTACCTGGGCCTGGCCGATCATCCGGCGCTGATCCAGGCCGCCAAGGACGCGCTGGACACGCACGGCTTCGGCATGGCCTCGGTGCGCTTCATCTGCGGCACCCAGGACCTGCACAAGCAGCTGGAAGCGCAGATCGCCGCGTTCTTCGGCACCGAGGACACCATCCTCTACGCCGCCTGCTTCGACGCCAACGGCGGCCTGTTCGAACCGCTGCTGGGCGAGCACGACGCGATCATCTCCGATGCGCTCAACCACGCCTCGATCATCGACGGCGTGCGCCTGTGCAAGGCCAAGCGCTTCCGCTACGCCAACTGCGACATGGCCGACCTGGAAGCGCAGCTGCAGGCGGCCGACGCCGCCGGCTGCAAGACCAAGCTGATCACCAGCGACGGCGTGTTCTCGATGGACGGCTTCATCGCCCCGCTGGACGAGATCACCGCGCTGGCGAAGAAATACAACGCGCTGGTGCACATCGACGAATGCCATGCCACCGGCTTCCTCGGCGCCAGCGGCCGCGGCTCGGCCGAGGTCAAGGGCGTGCTGGACAAGATCGACATCGTCACCGGCACCCTGGGCAAGGCCATGGGCGGCGCGCTGGGCGGCTTCACCACCGGCCGCCGCGAGGTGATCGAACTGCTGCGCCAGCGCTCGCGGCCCTACCTGTTCTCCAACTCGCTGCCGCCGCACGTGGTCGCCGCCGGGATCAAGGCCTTCGCAATGCTCGACGCCGCCGACGACCTGCGCGCGCGCCTGGTCGAGAACACCGCCTACTTCCGCGAGCGCATGGCCGCCGCCGGGTTCGACATCAAGCCCGGCACCCATCCGATCTGCCCGGTGATGCTGTACGACGCGCCGCTGGCGCAGCGCTTCGCCGAACGGCTGCTGGAGGAAGGCATCTACGCGATCGGCTTCTTCTTCCCGGTGGTGCCCAAGGGGCAGGCGCGGATCCGCACCCAGATCAGCGCCGCGCACACCCGCGACCACCTGGACCGGGCGATCGACGCGTTCACCCGCATCGGCCGCGAGCTGGGCGTCATCACCGCCTGAGATGCGCGCTGCGCTGCGCCAACGGCTGTTGCTGGCGGCGCAGACCGACGCGCAGGCGCAGCCTGCAGCCGGCGGTTGGCATAGCCGCTGCCTGCATTGCCGGCGACGCCTTGACTTGCACGGCGACGGCGAGCCGCTGGGCCATTGTTCGCTCGAACATGTGGTGCCGCAGGCCTGGTTCGGGCGCCGCGCTGCGGCAGCGTTGTGCGCCCAGGTGGGCGACGATGCCAACGATGCACGCAACCTGGCGCTGGCCTGTGCCGGCTGCAATCACGCCAAGGGTCGCCATCACGATGCGCGCGGGCCGCAGGATGCGCGCGCCCGCGACGTCGTCGCCACGTTGCTCAGCGCGCGGTTGGCACGCTGGCGTCCGCCGCCGGCGCCAACGCCGTGACTTCGGCGGCGCTGAGTTCGCGCCAGGCACCCTTGCCCAACTCGCCCAGCGCCAGCTCGCCGATCGCCACCCGCACCAACCGCAGCACGTCCAGGCCGAGCGCGGCGAGCAGCCGCCGGATCTGCCGGTTGCGGCCCTCGTCCAGCACCACTTCCAGCCAGGCATGGCGCTCGCCCTGGCGCAGCAGGCGCACCTGCTTGGCGCGGAGCGGTTCGCCATCGTCGACCACGCCGGCACACATCCGTGCCAGCAGCGCCGCGTCGGGCACCGCGTCCACCTGCACGTGATAGGTCTTGTCCGGGCCGCTGCCCGGATCGGTCACCCGCGCCGCCCATTGCGGGTCGTTGCTGAACAACAGCAGGCCCTCGCTGGCCTTGTCCAGGCGCCCGACCGGTGCCAGCCACGGCAGGCCGGCACCGTCGAAACAGCGATAAACGGTGTCGCGGCCGCGTTCGTCCTGCGCACTGGTGACCAACCCGCGCGGCTTGTTGAGCATCAGGTACAGACGCGCGGTGTCGGCCAGCGGCGCGCCGTCCACGGCCAGCCGGTGGCGGCCCTGCAGGATCGGGAATTCGGGATCGGTGACGATGCGCCCGTCGACGGCGACGCGGCCGGCGGCGATCCAGCGCGCGGCCTCGGTGCGCGAGCACAAGCCAAGCTTGGACAGGGTGCGGGCCAGGCCGTGACGCGGCGTGGCTGGCGCGGCGCCGCGCGCGGAAGGGCGCGGACGCGCGGGCACCGCCGGGGACGACGCCGGACGACGGGAACGCGGCGGCTTGGCCCCTCGCACTGCGCGAACGGGCGCGGCCGCAAGCGGCCGCGCGCCGGACTTACTGCTTGTTGGCGTCGGCCGGCGCCGGCGCCTCGGCGGCGGCGGCCGGTACCGGTGCCGGACGTGCCTTGACCACGCGAACGCCGCGCGCCTTCATCCAGGCGTCGAACTCCTCGGCGGTCATGCGCTTGCCGTTCTGGCTCATGTCGAACCGCCAGGGCGTGTTGTCGAAGGCGGTGGCCGGCTTGTACGCGGCCGGATCGTTCGGCTTCACCGCGCCCGGGGTGGCGTTGGCCAGGCTCTGGCAGCCTTCGGCGCGCAACCGCAGCAGCACGCGGTCCAGCGACTGGTCGCTGCTGTAGGACTGGGTCAGCACGCCGCTGGGCATGCCCAGCTGCACGTTGCGGCTGAACAACTCCGAAGCGACCGGCGCGGCGACCGTGGCCGGCAGCGCCAACGGCTTGGGCAGCAGATCGCCGGAGCAATCCGGTGCGGCGTGGGCCGCAGGAATCAGGGCGAGCGCAAGCAGGCTGGCCGTCACGATACGCAGCATCGGTTTTTTTCCATTCAGGCGAGTCGACGAGCGAGTGTAGGCAGGGCCCGGCGTGCTTTCAACTGTTACCGGCACTACATGCGCTAAATAATTGGGATTGCTGAAAAAATTCAGCTTTGACCGGCGGGCAATGCAGCTCATGCAGGAGCGGCTTCAGCCGCGACAGGCGTTCCTGGGAAGGCCCGTCGCGGCTGAAGCCGCGCCTACGGCAACACCGCATCCATTCGCCGTCCCCACAAAAACAAAGCCCGGCACGAGGCCGGGCTTTGCTTGAGACTGGAAGCGTCCGATTAGTTCTGGACGTTCAGCTCGGTACGACGGTTCTTGGCACGGCCTTCCGGATTGTCCGAACCATCCGGGTTGGTGTTCGGCGCAATCGGACGGCTCTCGCCGTAGCCGATCGGACCGACCAGACGCGAAGCGTCCACGCCGTTCTTGGTCAGGTAGTCGTACACGACGCGGGCGCGACGCTCGGACAGCTTCTGGTTGTAGGCTTCGGTACCCTTCGAGTCGGTGTGACCGGCAACCTCGACACGCAGGTCGGGGTAACGCTTCAGGATCTCGGTCGCTTCACCCAGGATCGCCACGGCGTCCGGACGCAGGTTCGCCTTGTTGAAGTCGAAGTTGACGCCCTTCAGGTCGATCGACACCGGCACCGGGCAGCCGTCCGGACCGATGGTCTGGCCAGGCTGGGAGTTCGGGCACTTGTCGTCGCAGTTGTTGACGCCGTCACCATCGTCGTCCAGGTCGGCGCAGCTCGGCGCAGCGGCCGGCGGCGGCGGCGGGGCGACCGGGGCAGCCGGCGGCGGGCCCAGCGGGATCACGACGCCGACCGAAGCCAGCACGTCGCCGAACCAGTTCTGCGACGGAGCGGCAACGCTCTGGTCGTCGAAGTCAGCGCGGTAGGCCACTTCGGCACGCACGGCAACGCGCTTGTCGAAGGTGGTCTGCAGACCGACGCCGGCCTTGGCGGCAAAGTTGCCGTCCTTGCGCTGGCCCGGGGAGACCGGACCGCCGGTGTCGAACTCTTCTTCCGAGCGCTGGTAGCCCAGGCCGAACAGCAGGTACGGGTTCCAGCCGCGGCCTTCCTGGATGAAGTGGCGACGCAGGTCGAACGAGATGCCGTACTGGCTCCAGTTCAGGTCCTGGTTCTTGTCGAAGTTCGGGTTCTGATAGTTCAGCTCACCGTCCAGCGACCAGTTCGGGTTGATGAACTTGCCCAGGCCCAGGGTGACGAAGGGCGCATCGTTGGTGGTGCGATCCTTGTCCTGGAAGTTGAAACCAGCCGAACCGGTCAGGTACCAGCGGTCGTCGAATTCCTGCGCGGACGCTGCCTGGGCGACGGCCAGACCGCCCAGCAACGCGGCGGTGAGAATTTTCTTGTTCATTAATACAACTCCTTGTTTCGGGGAGATAGAAACCGGTAGAGGCATGGTTCAGTACAGATGTCTCGTCACATCCAGACGGCCGTTTCCGCACGCCATCGCCGCGCACATTATGCGCGGCATAGTGAAGATGGCGTTAACGGGCACGTAACATGTGAAAGTCAACGCCAGCCGCTGCAAGGCCGTGGATACACCCTATACAGGTTGATGAAATCCCGCAATGCGGCGGGGAGATGACCGTTTGCGGTCGTAGACAAGCGCCCACAGGGCGACCCAGTTCTCACCGCGGCCGCGCCCAGGGCGGCGGGTCGGCCAACTCGGCCTGCATGAACTCGACGAAGGCCCGGACCCGCGGCGGCACCAGCCGGCGTTGCGGCATGACCGCGTGGATGCCGGTCTCGGCCAGCGGATAGTCGGCCAGCACCTGGCGCAGCCGCCCCTGCCGCAGGTCCTCGGCCACATGCCATTCCGAATGCAGGGCGATGCCCTGGCCGTTGACCGCGGCGTCGCGCAGCACCTCGCCGAAGTTGGTCTCCAGCGGTCCGGCCACGCGCACGGCGATCTCGCCGTCGGGCCCCTGCAGCCGCCAGGTGTCCTGCCTTCCGTCGCTGCCGGTCAGCAGCAGGCAGGCGTGCGCGGCCAGGTCGGCCGGCGTGGCCGGGGTGCCATGGCGGCGCAGGTAGTCGGGTGAGGCGCAGAGCATGCGCCGATTGCCGGCCAGGCGCCGCGCGACCAGGCTGGAATCGCGCAGGTTGCCGATGCGGATCGCCAGGTCGAAGCCTTCGCTGACCAGGTCCACGACGTTGTCGCTCAGGTGCACGCTCAGCCGCACCTGCGGGTGCAGCGCCATGAACCGCGGCAGCAGCGGCGACACGTAGAGCCGCCCGAACGCGGCCGACATCGTCACCCGCAGGGTGCCGGCGGCGGCGACGCCGGCCTGGCGCAGGCCGCCGGCCAGCGATTCCAGGTCCTCGACCAGCGGCCGCCCCTGCTCGGCCAGTTGCAGGCCTTCCGGGGTCGGGTGCAGGCGCCGCGTGGTCCGGTGCAGCAGGCGCACGCCGAGCGCGCGTTCCAGCCGCTGCAGCCGCTGGCTGGCCACCGCCACCGAGATGTCCAGGCTGCGCGCGGCGGCGCTGATCGAGCCGAGGTCGAGCACGCGCAGGAACAGGGCGATATCGCCGATCCGGTCCATTGTGTGGATTCCATTGAAAGTCGTTCAATATTTTTACTGTTTTTGCTGAGAACCTGCAGGCCTAGGCTGCCGTCCTCCCGCCACTCTCGGAGCCGCCGCATGGCCGCCTCGCTCGCCCCACCTCCCCACCCGCCCGCTGCCGGGCGCACACCGATCGCGCTGTTCGCACTGACCGCCGGCGCCTTCGGCATCGGCACCACCGAGTTCGTGATCATGGGCCTGCTGTTGCAGGTGGCCGCCGACCTGCAGGTCAGCGTTCCCGCCGCGGGGCTGCTGATCTCCGGCTATGCGCTGGGCGTGTTCCTCGGCGCGCCGCTGCTGACAGTGGCCAGCCGGCGCTGGCCGCGCAAGCGCGTGCTGCTGGCGCTGATGCTGGTGTTCACCGCCGGCAACCTGGCCTGCGCGCTGGCGCCGACCTATGCGGCGCTGATGGCGGCGCGGGTGGTGACCTCGCTGGCGCATGGCACCTTCTTCGGCGTCGGCGCGGTGGTCGCCACCACCCTGGTGCCGCCGCAGCGCAAGGCCTCGGCGATCTCGACCATGTTCACCGGCCTCACCGTCGCCACCCTGCTCGGGGTGCCGGCCGGTGCCTGGCTGGGCCTGCAGTACGGATGGCGCGCCACGTTCTGGGCGGTGGCGGCGATCGGCGCCCTGGCCACCGTGGTGATCGCCGCACTGGTGCCGGCCGACCGCGACGCCCCGCCGGCGCCGCCGCTGCGCGAGGAACTGCGCGCGGTCGGTCGCGCCCCAGTGCTGCTGGGTCTGGCGACCACGGTGCTGGGCTATGCCGGCGTGTTCGCGGTGTACACCTACGTGCAGCCGCTGCTGACCCAGGTCACCGGGGTGGCCGACAGTGCGGTGTCGCCGCTGCTGCTGGTGTTCGGCGTGGGCATGATCGTCGGCAATGTGCTCGGCGGACGCCTGGCCGACCGCCGACCGCGGCAGGCGCTGCCGCTGAGCCTGGGTGCGCTGGCCGTGGTGCTGGCGGCGTTGACCTTCGCCTTGCCGTCGGCACCGGCGATGGCGCTGGGCATCGGCCTGCTGGGCGTGGCCGCGTTCGCCACGGTGGCGCCGCTGCAGGTGTGGGTGCTGGGCAAGGCCGGCGAGGCCGGCCGGCATCTGGCCTCGAGCCTGAACATCGGCGCGTTCAACCTGGGCAATGCGCTGGGCGCGTGGCTCGGCGGCCTGGTACTCGGCCACGGCGGCAGCCTGTCGCAACTGCCGTGGGTGGCGGCACTGCTGACCCTGGCCGGACTGGCGGTGGCGCTGGGTGCACTGCGGCTGTCGCCGGCCACCGCCGTGCCCGCGCCCGATACCGGCGCCGGCTGCGCCGCCGGCGGTGCGGCATGAGCCGGGCGATGGCAAGGGCCGCGCTGGCGACGGCCCTGCTGGGCACGCTGGCGCTGCCGGCCGGCGCGGCACCGCGCGACTGGATCGCAACCTGGCAGGCCAGCCCGCAACCGCTATGGGCCGCAGACTTCCCGTTCCCGACACAGACGCCGTTCCACCTGTGGCGGCAGACCGTGCGCCAGGTGGCGCGGGTCAGCCTGGGTGGCAGCGAGGTGCGGGTGGAGCTGAGCAACGCCTATGGCGACACGCCGCTGCACATCGGCGCCGCGTCGCTGGCGCTGGCCGGCGACGGCGCTGCGACCCTGCCCGGCTCGCAGCGGCCGCTGCGCTTCGGCGGCAAGACCGAGGTGATGGTGCCACCGGGCGCGCCGGTGCTCAGCGATCCGGTGGCGCTGAGCGTGCCGGACCTGGCCCGACTCAGCATCAGCCTGTATCTGCCGCAGCCGACCGCGCCGTCCACCTTTCACTGGGAAGGCCTGCAGAGCGCGTGGCTGGCCGAGGGCGAACGCACTGCCGACGCCACGCTGGCCGACGCCACCGCGCTGCCGGTGCGGCTGTTCGTCAGTGGCATCCAGGTGCGCCGCGCCGATGCCGCCGGCGCGGTGGTGGCGCTGGGCGACTCGATCACCGACGGCGCCGCCTCGACGCCGGGGCAGGATCGGCGCTGGCCGGACCAGTTGGCCACGCGGCTGGCGGGACAGCGGGTGGCGGTGCTCAACGCCGGCATCTCCGGCGGCCGCGTGCTGCGCGACCGCATGGGCCGCAACGCGCTGGCGCGGCTGGACCGCGACGTACTGGCGCAGCCCGGCGTGCACACCCTGATCCTGTTGATGGGCATCAACGACATCAGTTGGTATGCCACGCCGTTCGCACCCGACGATGCACCGGTGTCGGCCGAGGACCTGATCGCCGGCTACCGGCAGCTGCTGCAGCGCGCGCAGGCACGCGGCCTGCGGGTGATCGGCGCCACCCTCACCCCGTTCGAGGGCGCGTTGCCGGACGCGCCGATCCCCGGCTACTACAGCGCGCAGAAGGAGGCCGTACGCCAGCAGGTCAATGCCTGGCTGCGCGCCGGCAACGGCTTCGACGCGATCCTGGATTTCGATGCGCTGCTGCGCGACCCCGCGCACCCCACGCGGATGCGCGCGGACGTCGACTCGGGCGATCACCTGCATCCCGGCGACGCCGGCTACGCGGCCATGGCACAGGCTGCCGCGCAATTGCTCGGCGCCAACGCGCCCGCGCGCCCTCCTGCTCCCGCCACTGCGGGCGCGGTCGACACCGACACCGCGGCGCGCTGACGCCGTCTCTCCCATCCCCTTCCCCACTATCAGGAGTTCTCCATGGAATACCGTCATCTCGGTGCGTCCGGCTTCAAGGTCCCCGTGCTCAGCTTCGGCACCGGCACCTTCGCCGGCACCGATCCCTTCTTCGCCACTTGGGGCAATTCGGACGTGGACCAGGCGCGGCGCCTGATCGACATCTGCCTGGAGGCCGGCGTCACCCTGTTCGACAGCGCCGACGTCTATTCCGGCGGCGCCGCCGAATCGGTGCTGGGCGCGGCGATCAAGGGCCGCCGCGACCAGGTGCTGCTGTCGACCAAGGCCGGCTTCCGCTTCGACCGCGCGGTGCCCAACAGCGTCGGCTCCTCGCGCTTCCACCTGGTGCGCGCGGTGGAAGCGGCGCTGACCCGCCTGGGCACCGACTACCTCGACCTGTTCCAGCTGCACGGCTTCGATGCGCGCACGCCTGTGGAGGAGACCCTGTCCACGCTCGACGACCTGGTGCGTGCCGGCAAGATCCGCTACCTGGGCGTGTCCAACTTCTCCGGCTGGCAACTGATGAAGTCGCTGGCGGTGGCCGATCGCCACGGTTGGTCGCGCTATGTCGCGCACCAGGCCTATTACTCGCTGATCGGGCGCGACTACGAAGAGGAGCTGATGCCGCTGGGCCTGGACCAGGGCGTGGGCGCGCTGGTGTGGAGCCCGCTGGGCTGGGGCCGGCTGACCGGCAAGCTGCGCCGCGGCCAGCCGCTGCCGGACAGCAGCCGCCTGCACGACAAGGCGGTCACCGAGGCCGGCCCGCCGGTGCAGGAAGAGCGCCTGTACCGGGTGATCGACGCCCTGGAGGCCATCGCCGCCGAGACCGGCCGCAGCGTGCCGCAGATCGCGCTGAACTGGCTGCTGCAACGACCGACCGTCAGCAGCGTGATCATCGGCGCACGGACCGAGGAGCAGTTGCGGCAGAATCTGGGGGCGGTCGGCTGGACCCTCGATGCCGCCCACGTGCAACAGCTGGATGCGGCCAGCGCAGCGGTACCGGTGTATCCGTACTGGCACCAGCGCGGCTTCGCCGAGCGCAACCCGCGGCCGGTCTGAGCCGCGGCCGTGCCCTCCTTTCCCTCACGTCCAGGAGCCTCCATGAAAGCGGTCGCCACTCTCCAACCCCTGCCGATCGACGATCCGCAGTCGCTGCACGACCTCGACCTGCCGACGCCGCCCGCGCCCGGCGGCCACGACCTGCTGGTGCGGGTGGAGGCGGTGTCGGTCAATCCGGTGGACACCAAGGTCCGCGGCAACGCATCGCGCGACGCCCAGCCCAAGGTGCTGGGCTACGACGCCGCCGGCGTGGTCGAGGCGGTCGGGCCCGAGGTCGAGGGCTTCGAGCCGGGCGACGAGGTCTACTACGCCGGCGACATCACCCGCGCCGGCAGCAACGCCCAGTACCAACTGGTGGACGCGCGCATCGTCGCGCGCAAGCCGGCCACCCTGGACTTCGCCCAGGCCGCGGCGCTGCCACTGACCACCCTCACCGCCTGGGAGCTGCTGTTCCAACGCATGCCGTTCGACTTCGACGACGCGCGCAACCGCGGCCGCCGCCTGCTGGTGATCGGCGGTGCCGGCGGGGTCGGCTCGATCGCGATCCAGCTGGCGCGGCATGCCGGCTTCGAGGTGATCGCCACCGCCTCGCGGCCGCAGACCCGCGACTGGTGCCTGCAACTTGGCGCGCACCACGTGATCGACCATCGCCAGGCGCTGGCGCCGCAGCTGCAGGCGCTGGGCATCGACCAGGTGGACGCGGCGCTGAACCTGGCCGACACCGACCGCTACTGGCAGCCGCTGGGCGAGCTGCTGGCGCCGCAGGGCCACGTCGGGCTGATCGTCGAGCCGAGCGGTCCGCTGCACATCGGCGACCCGTACAAGGCCAAGTGCATCGGCATCCACTGGGAAATGATGTTCGCGCGCGCCCGTTTCCGCACCGAGGACATGATCGAGCAGCACCGCATCCTGGCGCGCACCGCCAGCCTGGTGGACGCGGGCGAACTGCGCACCACCCTGACCGAGACGCTCAACCCGATCAACGCCACCACCCTGCGCGAAGCGCACCGGCGCCTGGAGTCGGGCAGCACCATCGGCAAACTGGCATTGGTCGGCTGGGGCTGAGCGGCCGCGCAGTGATCGGAACATTCGCACGATCGCCCCGCCGACCGTAACTGCTGTTGCTGTTGCTGTTGCTTCCGCTTCTGCTGATGTTGCTTCTGCGTTTGCTGTGCTTTTGATCTACCCGGGCCCCCTCGGCGCGGCAGACGCGGCGGGCGAATACCCGAAGGGCGACGCGCAGGATGCGCGTCGTTTTCCGCCGGCACATGGGTGAGCCGGACAAAGGCGAAGCACTGCTTCGCCCCGGCGAACGGGCAGGCGCCGTGAGGCGCCTGCCCCGGGCTTGGCCGCGTAGCGGACAAGTGCCGTCGGAAAATGCCCGACGTGGCTGCGGACCCGGAGCGCGCTAGCGCGGAGGGCGCGCTGCGGGGTGTGTTTCTTTTGGTTACTTTTCTTTGCACAAGCAAAGAAAAGTGACCCGCGTCAGCGGAAGCTGTTGCCTTTGCTTCAAAGCTTCCTGCTTCAGAATCCCCGCGCCATAGCCAAGGCAACCTCAAAGTCAGCGTAAAGGCACGAAGGCAACGTCCCTCTTGCCGTAGCCCAAGTTTCACGGCACCCTGCGCGCTTCCGTACGCCTGCGTATCCACGCCATGTCGCCCGCCCCCGGCCAGCCCGAATCCGCCTCCGCCGCCTATCCGCACCTGTTCGCCCCGCTGGATCTGGGCTTCACCCAGTTGCGCAACCGCATCCTGATGGGCTCCATGCACACCGGCCTGGAGGACCGCGCCCGCGACTTCCCCAAGCTGGCCGCGTACTTCGCCGAGCGCGCCGCCGGCGGCGTCGGACTGATCGTGACCGGCGGCTTCGCGCCGAACGTGGTCGGCTGGCTGAAACCGTTCGGCGGCAAGCTGTCCTGGCCGTGGGAGGTGCGCCCGCACCGGCAGGTGACCGCCGCGGTGCATGCGCACGGCGCCAAGATCTGCCTGCAGCTGCTGCACGCCGGGCGCTACGCCTATCACCCCTTGTCGGTGGCGCCGTCGAAGCTGAAGGCGCCGATCAACCCGTTCACCCCGCGCGCGCTGTCGGCGCGCGGCGTCGAACGCCAGATCGATGCCTACGCGCATGCCGCCAAGCTCGCCCGCGAGGCCGGCTACGACGGCGTCGAAGTGATGGGATCGGAAGGCTATCTGATCAACGAGTTCATCGCCCCGCGCAGCAACCGCCGCAGCGATGCCTGGGGCGGCGACGCGGCCAAGCGCATGCGCTTTGCGGTGGAGATCGTGCGCCGCATCCGCGCCGCTTGCGGGCCGGACTTCATCATCGTCTACCGGCTGTCGCTGGTGGACCTGGTCGAGGACGGCAGCGACTGGCAGGAGATCGTGATGCAGGCGCAGGCGATCCAGGCCGCCGGCGCGACCATCATCAATTCCGGCATCGGCTGGCATGAGGCACGCGTGCCGACCATCGCCACCTCGGTGCCGCGCGCCGCCTTCGCCGCGGTCACCGCCAAGCTCAAGCCGCACGTGCGGCTGCCGCTGATCGCCACCAACCGCATCAACATGCCCGACGTGGCCGAGCGCATCCTCGCCGGTGGCGGCGCCGACATGGTGTCGCTGGCGCGGCCGCTGCTGGCCGATCCGGAATGGGCCAACAAGGCGCAGCGCGGCCAGGCGCAGGCGATCAACACCTGCATCGCCTGCAACCAGGCCTGCCTGGACCACGTGTTCGAGAACAAGACCGCCAGTTGCCTGGTCAATCCCCGCGCGGCCGCCGAGACCGAACTGAACTACCTGCCGACGCGCGCGCCCAAGCGCATCGCCGTGGTCGGCGCCGGCCCGGCCGGACTGGCCTGCGCGACCGTGGCCGCGCAACGCGGCCACCGCGTCACCCTGTTCGACAGCGCCAGCGAGATCGGCGGTCAGTTCAACGTGGCCAAGCGGATTCCCGGCAAGGAGGAATTCCACGAGACGCTGCGCTACTTCCGCCATCAACTCGAGGCCACCGGCGTGGAGCTGCGCTTGCAGACCACCGCCGATGCTGCGCTGCTGGCCGACTTCGACGAGGTGGTACTCGCCACCGGCATCGTGCCGCGCACGGTGCAGTTCCCCGGTGCCGATCATCCCAACGTAGTCAGTTATCTGGACGTGCTGCAGGGCCGGGTGCAGGCCGCGGACAAGGTGGCGATCATCGGCGCCGGCGGCATCGGCTTCGATGTCGGCGAATTCCTGGTGCACGCCGGGGAGTCGACCGCGCTGGACCCGGCGCGGTGGATGGCCGAGTGGGGCGTGGACCCGCAGTTCGAAGGCCGCGGCGCGCTGTGCAAGCCGCGTCCGGAGCCGCCGGCGCGCAGCGTGTGGCTGCTGCAGCGCAGCCCGGGCCGGCCCGGCGCGCGGCTGGGCAAGACCACCGGCTGGATCCATCGCGCCACGCTCAAGGCCAAGGGCGTGACCATGCTCGGCGGCGTCGAATACCTGGGCGTGGACGACACCGGTTTGCGCATCCGCGTGGACGGCGCCGAGCAACTGTTGCCGGTGGGTACGGTGGTGGTCTGCGCCGGCCAGGAACCGCGGCGCGACCTGCAGGCGGCGTTGCTGGCCGCCGGCCGCAGCGCGCACCTGATCGGCGGCGCCGATGTCGCCGCCGAACTGGACGCCAAGCGCGCCATCGCCCAGGGCAGCCGGCTGGCGGCGCAGTTGTAGGGCATGCGCTGACCCGGCAGGCCGTCGGCGACCATCGCCGACAATGTCGCGCCGATGCACGCGGGCTAGGCCGGGCGCAGTCGGTGATCGTCCTCGCTACCGGCGCGCAAGGCGGACGTCGTCTGCAGCAGGCATGCCTGTCCGCCACCAACTACGGGCCTGCAAGCCTCAACGTGCCGTGCAGGGGAACGCCGCGTGCAACGCATGCCCCACCGGAACCGCCGCGCGCTGCCGCAACTGCGCCGCCGGCAGCGCGGCCAGCGCGGTGAACACGCGATCGACCAGTTCATGCGCCAGCACGCCCTGCGCGCCGGCGCACCACTGCGTGCCTTCGGTGGCATCGGCGACGCCGGCGATGTACAGCCGCGCCATCGCGCTGGCCTGCGCGCGGCGCTGTTCGGCGCTGCCGACGAGCGGCGTCGCCACGGCCTGCGCATCGCCGCGCAGCAATCGCAGCAGATCGCCAGCTGACAGCTGATGCACCGCCTCCGGACGCGCGGCCACGGACGCGGCGGCAGGCGCGCTGCCGGCGGCAAGACACAGGCACAGCAGCCGGGGCAATGACGATGACAGCGACATCGGCGGACTCCTTTGGCAACCAGGACCAGCGCTGTCGATCCTAGCAAGCCGGCGCGGCGGACTTGGTGCTGTCGCATCGTGCGGCTATAAGCCTGGGCATGCCATGCGCCTCCCCCCTGCCTACCCTGCCCCGCCTGCCGCACGCGGCGCTGGCGGCGTATGCCGGCGCGCATTTCGGCAAGAGCCTGCTGTGGTACGCCGGCGAACTGCTGCTGATCTATTCGCTGACCGAACACGCCGGCCTGCGCGCGATCGCGGCCGGGTTGGTGCTGGCGCTGGGCCTGCTGCTCAGCGCCGCGATCGGCCTCGGCGCCGGCTGGGGCCTGCGCCGACGCCTGCGCGACGTGCGCAACGCCGGACGCCTGCAATGGCACGGCCTGGCCGCCGCCGCGCTGGCGCTGCTGCTGGTGTTCGCTACGCCGTTGCTGCCGTCGCCGTGGCGGCTGGGCTACGTGCTGGCGGTGAGCCTGCTGTTCCGGCTGGCCTACGCGGCCTGCGACGTGGCCCAGAACACCTTGCTCAGCCTGGCGCAGTGGCCGTGGCGCGGCCACGACGGCGCCAGCGCGCTGCGCCTGGCCGGCAGCGGCGCCGCGGCGCTGCTGATCAGCAGCGTGGTCGGTGCGGTGCTGGCCCGCGGCGCCGATGGCGGCGGCCTGGCGCTGCAGGCCAGCGCGGTGCTGGCGGCGGTGGCGATGCTGTGCGCCTGGCAGTTGCAGCGGGTGCTGCACCGTCATGCCGCTGCGCATCCTGCACCCTCCGGCACCATCGCCGCAGCCGCGACCGACACGGCGCCCTCGTGGCGCGCGATTCCCTGGCAGCCGCTGGCGCTGATCGCGGCGGTCTCGCTGACCCTGCCCGCGTTCACCAAGCTCGCCCCATACGTGGCCGCCTACGGCCTGCTCTCGCCCGGCTGGGGCAGTGCGGTCCTGATCGCCTATGCGCTCGGCACGGTGCTGGTGCAGCCACTGGCCGCGCGCTGGGGCCGACAGCGCACGCCGGCGCAACGGCTGGCCTGGCTCGGCAGCGGCCTGCTGCTCTGCGCGCCGCTGTTCGCGCTAACCCTGCCGGCGCAGCCGTTGCTCAGCCTGGCCGCCGCGGCCTGCATCGGTGCGATCGGCGGCAGCGGCGGACAACTGGTGTGGGCCTGGCACGCACAACGCACCGCCACCCGCGCCGTCGCCCAGCACGCGCTGAGCTTCGCCGCGCTGACCGCCGCCGCGCAGGTGGCACTGGCCGCCGGGGTGGTGCTGATCGGCCTGCTGCTGGACGCGCTGGACTACCGCGACGGGCACTGCCTGCTGCTGTGCTGGGCGATGGCGGCCGGTCCGCTGTTGTGCGGGGCGCTGTGCCTGCTGCTGGCGCTGCTCACCGGGCGTCGCCGGCCATTGGCTGCCGACGCCGGCATGGCGGCGACCGCCAACGGCGGTTGAGGCGTTGGCACAGGGTCGGCGGCAGCGCCGACGCCGACGCCGCTGCGGCCCCGAAAGGCCACGGATCTGACGCAGGATCGCCCGCCACGCGGCGGCATCGGCCCTGCGGCGCAGCGCGCCCAGTCGTGCGCTAGGCGAAGAAGGCGCGCTGCAACGGCATCAACGCCGCACCCAGGGTCACCGCGTCGCCGACGGTGCGGGCGATGCACAACTGCGGCAGCGGCGGCGCCAGGCCATGCCGGTTGGGCGCGCGCGGGATGCGGATGCGCTCGATCAGGCGCGCGCCGATCGTGGCCGGCAGGCGCCCGCCGATCACGATCGCCTGCGGATCCAGCGCATAGGCCAGGTAGGCGCACAGCTGCGAGAACGGCGCCTCGGCCATCTCCAGCCAGGCATCCACGCCCGGGGTGTGCGCGTCGATCGCGCCGAGCATCTGCTCGACGCCGGCGTAGTCCTGGCCGGCGGCGCGCACCAGGGACAGCAACGCATCCAGGTTCGGATAGGCCATGCCGCCGACGGTCCAGATGCCGCCGAACTCGCCGGCATTGCCGCGGTAGCCGCGGAACAGCCGGCCATCGGCGATGATGCCGCCGCCGAAACCGTTGGTCAGGTGCAGGTACACGAAGTCGCGACACTCGCGGCCGACGCCATACAGGCTCTCGGCCACCGCCGCCGCCGCGCCGTCGTTCTCGACCGTCACCGCACAGCCCAGCGCCTCTTCCAGGATCGGCACCAGGTCCACCTGGGTCCAGTCCTCCAGCGCCGGCGGCCCGGCCATCTGCCGGCCCTGCCCGGTGAAGAACGCCGAGATCGCCATGCCCACGCCGACCACCTGCGCCGGGTCCACCCCGGTCTCGGCCAGCAGCTCGGCACGGAATCGCTGCAGTTGCGCCAGCACCGGCGCACGGCGCATGTCGGCCAGGCCGATGCGGCGCTGACCACGCACGTTGCCGGCGAAATCCACCAGCGCCAGCGCCACCACGTCGCCCATCAGGCCGATGCCGAAGGCGTAGGCGTAGTCCGGCGCCAGCCGCACGTCGACGCTGGGATTGCCGCGGCCCTCGGCGGCACGGGCGCTGAGCTGGACCATGCGGTCCTGCACGAAACCCTGCAGCAGGCGCGCCACGGTGGGCTGCGACAGATCCAGGTCGCGGCTCAGCGCCGCCTGGGTCTGTACCCCGGTCTTGAACACACGGTCGAGCAACTGGCGGCCGCCGGCACTGACGCGCGGCGGGAAATCGAGATGCGGCATAGGCGGACAGAAGCGTGATGGATGCACAACCGCAACAACCTAGCATGTGGACACAGAAGTTTCATACATGGTAAATAGTATTACCCCCACATTCTTTTACTGGGGGTCTTCATGCGTACCGTTCATCCGCACCCGAGCCTGCTGGCGCTCGCGCTCGCGTCCATCCTCGGCAGCGCCACTGCCGTCCATGCCGAGGACGCGCCGGCACCGCCGGCCGATGCCACCACCACCCTGGACCAGATCGTGGTCACCGGCACGCCGCAGGGCCAGTCGCAGAAGGACGCACCGTTCGCGATCAGCGTGGTGTCCAAGGAACGCCTGGAGCGCAGCACCCCGAGCAGCAGCGTGGACATGCTGCGGGCGGTCCCTGGCTTCTCCGCCGAACCCTCCGGCGGCCAGGGCGGTGGCCAGAACATCTACGTGCGCGGCCTGCCCGCAGGCGGCTGGTACTACGTGCAGTACCAGGAAGACGGCCTGACCCTGTTCGACGAGCCGCAGGAAAGCTTCTTCAACGTCGACACCCTGTTCGCGCTGGACATGATGACCGAGCGCCTGGAAGTGGTGCGCGGCGGCACCTCGCCGCTGTTCGCGACCAACGCGCCGGGCGGCACGGTCAATGCCATCACCCGCCACGGCACCGCCACGCCCGAGGGCGCGGTGCGCATGACCGTCGGCAGCGACGGCCTGCGCCGCGAGGACGCCTACAGCGCCGGCCCGCTCAGCGAGAACGTGCTGTACAGCATCGGCGGTTATCACCGCAGCGACGACGGCCTGCGCCGTACCGGCTACACCGCCGACCAGGGCGGCCAGCTGCGCGGCAACCTGACCTTCCTGATGGGCGATGCGATCCTCGACGTCGACGCCAAGTACCTCAACGACCGCACCGCCTTCTACAACCCGATCCCGCTCGCCGACCCGCGCAACCCGTCGCAGTCGCTGTCGGCGCTGATCGACCCGCTGGACGGCACGCTGCTATCCAACGACCTGCGCCACACCACCGCGCTCACCTTCGACGGCAATGGTCCGCTGGCGCGCAACCTGGACCTGGCCGACGGCATCCACAACAAGGTCAAACAACTCGGCACGCACCTGGAATGGGACCTGGGCGATGGCCTGACCCTCAACAACCGCATGCGCTTCGTCGATGCGGAAGTGGACTACACCGCGCTGTTCTCCGGCGCCGCGCCCTACGATGCCGGCGCCTACCTCAACACGCAGCTCGGCCGCGCGCGCAGCGGCTTCGGCGCGCGCGTGGCGCGGGTCGGCTACGTCACCACCCGCGACGGCGCCGCCTACGATCCGGCCACGGCCGACGGCCTGGTGCTGGAGAGCGGCCTGTGGAATGCGCGCACCCATCTGCGCACGCTGTCCGACGACCTGCGCCTGAGCAAGGCGTTCGACGACACCGCGCTGGGCAAGCACACGCTCACCGCCGGCCTCAACGTGCAGCACGTCGAATTCCGCCAGGACCGGCTGCAGAACACCGTGCTCACCACGCTGCAGAACAACGCGCAGCGCCTGGACGTGCTGGCCTACGACGCCGCCGGCAACGTGGTCGGTTCGGTCACCCAGAACGGTTTCGTGCGCTACGGCAACGGCGTCACCAGCGGCTTCGCCAACGCCACCTACCTGTCGCCGTACCTGTGGGATTCGGTGCGCTTCGGCCGCCTCGGCCTGGATGCCGGCGTGCGCTACACCCGCTACAACGCCAACGGCGGCGTGTACGCCAACACCACGCGCAATCTCGGCGATCCGAGCACGCTGGCCGACGACAACGTCGGCGGCCTCAGCGGTGCGTTCAGTCCGCGCACCGATCACCGCCATGCCACGCAGTGGACGCTGGGTGCCGAGTTCGCGCTGACCCCGCAACTGCAGACCTTCGCCCGCTACACCCAGTCGCAGCGCCTGCCGCGGCTGCAGAACGTCTACCAGACCCAGAACGCGGACGTCACCGACATCGACCAGGCCGAAGCCGGCCTGCGCGGCAGCTTCGGCGACACCTTCTCGTTCTCCACGGTCGGTTTCTGGAGCCGCTTCAACGACCTATCGATCAGCGCCATCGTGCTCGACAACACCGGCGCTGTGCAGAATCTGGCACTGGTCGGCAAGACCCGCACCCTGGGCCTGGAGTCGGAGTTCACCTGGCGGCCGTCGCCGCTGTTCGGCATCACCGGCTCGGCCACGCTGCAGGATCCGCAGACGCGCGGCCTGAGCAATGCGACCACCGGCCTCAGCTACGGCGACCTGGACGGCAAGCAGATCTCGCGCATTCCCAAGTTCATGGCGTCGATCAGCCCGACCCTGTACTTCGACATCGACGGCCGGCCGGTGGAACTGTCGGCCACCGCCTATCGCATGGGCCAGCGCTACGTCGATTACACCAACGCCACCGCCCTGCCCGCCTACACCACCTACGACCTGGGCCTGTTCGCGCGGCTGAGCGAGCACCTGGAACTGCAGCTGCACGCGGCCAATGTCAGCAACGCGCTTGGCCTGACCGAAGGCAATGCGCGGGTGGACACCTTGTCCGGGCAAGGCACCGCCGACGCGATCTACGCGCGGCCGATCTTCGGCCGCAACTACAACGCATCGCTGACCTGGAGGTGGTGAGCATGCACTGCCGGAGACTGTTGATGAGCGCAGTGCTGTCGCTGCCGATCCTGGCCCTGGCGGCCACGCCGAGCCTGCCCGACCGCCTGCGCGACCCGCACGGGCCGCCGCTGGTGGTCTCGCACCGCGCCTGCTGGAAGTTCGCGTCCGAGAACACCCTGGACGGCATTGCTGCCTGCATCGCACGCGGCGTGGACATGGTCGAGATCGACGTGCGCACCACCCGCGACGGTGGGCTGGTGCTGATGCACGACGAGACCGTGGACCGCACCACCGACGGCCACGGCGCGGTGGCCGATCTGACGGCGGCGCAGATCGCCGCCTTGCGCGTGCGCAGCCAGGGCGGCGGGCGCGACAGCACGCTCACCGCGCGGCATCCGCCGACACTGGCGCAGGCGCTGGCCGTGGCGCGCGGCAAGGTGCTGGTGAACCTGGACATCAAGGCCGCGGCGCTGGACCAGGTGATCGACGCGGTGGAGGCCGCCGGCGCGCAACGCGACGTACTGCTCAACGTGCCACTGGACGTACCGGCGGCGGTGCTGCAGCGCGCGCGCAAGGCCGATATCGCGGTGCAGGCGCTGTACCTGCAGCGCGACTCGGCGCTGTCGCCCGAGCAGGCCTTGCGCCGCGCCGCGCGCCTGCGGCCGGCGGTGGTGCAGTTGATGTTCGACGACCCGGCGGTGCTGGACATCGCGCAACGCGAACTGGCGCCGCACGCGCGGCTGTTCGTCAACACCATGACCAACGACATCGCCAGCGGCAGGCCGATGCGGCTGTCGGCCAACTACACCGACCAGCGCGCGCTGCGCGATCCGGCCGCGGTCTGGGGCGGGCTGCGCAAGCACGGCGTGAGCATGATCCAAACCGACGAACCGTTGGCATTGCAACGCTACCTGCACGGCACGGACACGCCCCGGTAGCCGGTCTCGTTCCCAATCCTGGCGACGCGGCGCGATCGCCACGCGCCGCGTCGCCAGGAGTCCAGTTTCAGACGGGCGGCATGCACTGCCAGGACGATGCCCGTCGCTTCGAGCACTGCACCACTGACGACCGCGCTCACTGGCATGGCGGCGGCGGCGGCGCGTTGCGTTGCGTTCCTTCACTTCATTCCATCAACCCCGAACGGAAGAGAGCACATGAAACTGCCCAAGAAACCCGCCAAGGCCCTCGCCCTGGCGCTGGCCTGCGTCTCGCTGAGCGCGCTGTCCGGCATGGCGTCGGCCGCCAGCAACTGGAACCCGGAACACATCCTCAACGTGATGAAGAATCCCTACCAGGGCAATCACGCCGACGTCGTGGTGATCTCGCATCGCGGGCTGGTCGGCAACGGCTGCGCCGAGAACTCCACCTGCTCGATCCTCGATACCTACAACGAGAACATCGAAGCGATCGAACTGGACGTCAAGCAGGCGTCCGATGGCGTCCTGTGGCTGTTCCACGACCAGAACGCCGGCCGCGTCATCGACCACAACCCCGGCTTCAACATCTTCCAGCCCGCCGCCAATCCGTCGGGCTGGAATCCGGACATCAGCACCCTGAGCAGCCATGATCTGATCAACATGTACCTGCGCGACAAGAACTTCGCCAAGACCAACGACCATCCGGCCTCGCTGGGCATCGCACTGGATGCGGTGAGCCACTATGCCAACCACATGGTGGTGGTGCTGGATCTGAAGTCGCTAGACGCGGTGTCGCGCGCGGCCGACCAGGTCAATGCGTTCAAGATGCAGAACCAGGTGGTGCTGAAGTTCAGCGCCTCGCTGCTGCCGAAGACACCCAGCGACATCACCCGCTTCACCAAGGGCGTGCCGTTCGCACCGACCGTCTATGCGGGCGACATGGACAGGATCGCCGACAACTACGTCGGCCTGTGCGGCTTCACCGCGCCCAATACGCCGCAGTGCCGGGTCAGCGCGTGGATCACCGAAGTGCGCAAGCAAAGCGGCTTCGCCTGGCTGGAAATCGGCAACAAGCAGCCCCGCCGCGGCGACCCGACTGCCGAGCTGCTGGCCGCGAACCAGGCGCAGAAGCAGGCGATCGGCGCCTTCTCGCCGGTGCCCGAATACCGCCTCAGCAGCCATGACGGCCAGCACTTCGTGCGCAGCAACGGCACCTGCTGCGCATCGCTGGACGACTACCTGACGAAAACCAAGTACTTCGGCAACGAGACCGCCGACGATCGTCCGAACTTCCGCGCGCAGGTCACCGCCGGCTTCACCAGCATCATCACCGACGATCCGCTCGGCGTGATCCGCGCCAACGTCCCGCGCAACACCGCGCGCTACAACTGACCACTGGATGGTCGCGCCGGGGAGTGCGCTCCCCGGTCCTGCACGGCGCCCTTGCGCCGTGCAGTCCGTCGTCCGCCTTCAGGAGCTCCCATGCGTTCCGCCCCACGTCCCCGCCATCTGCTTCTCGCGCTCCTGGTCGCCGGCGCGTGCGTGCCGCTGCTGCAACGCGCGGCCACCGCTCACGGCGCGCAAACCGCAGCGCCCGCCTCTCTCGCAACGCACGCGCCTGCCGACCCGGCGAGCGCACAGACCCCGCTGCACACCGACGTCCCGTCGGTGAACCGCAATGCCATGCCCGGACCGCCCGCAAGCGCGGTGCTGGCCGCGGCGCAGGCGCTGCCCGCCGACTTCCAGGCCGATGTGCTGCTGCGCCTCGCCGCCTCCCCCGATCTGCAAGCCGATGGCGACCGTGCCACTGCCGCGCAACGGCTGACGCAACAGGCCGTGGCATTGGCCGAGCGCGCGCAACGGCGCATGCCCGGCCTGGCCCGTGTCGGCTACGTCAGCGAAGAGAACCCCGACGAACTGCGCGCATTGCGCACCGCAGGCCTGGACCGGCTGACACTGCAGACGCGTGCCGCGCAGCGTGCCACGCCGGCACAGGCGCAGGCGCTGTTCGCGGCACTGCCGACACCGCAACCCGGCAGTTGCGATGCGGCCTACCTCGACGATCCAAGTCCGCTCTATGCGTTGACTACTGCACTGCAGCCGACACAACCGACGGCGCGCGCAACCGCGGTGAGCGCACGTGTGGACGCGGCGCAACACGAAACCGACACCGCGCCGGCGCTGAAGATGGCACTCGCCGCTGCGCCGCTGGACAGCGCAGGACAGGCACAGCTCGCCGACAGCCTGACGCGCATGCTCGCGCGCATCCGCGGCGACGATGCCGGCTTCACCGCCACCGAACTGAGCGTCGCCGGCGACATGCCGCTGGTGCTGCAACAGCTCTCCGACACCGCGCTGCGCGAGCGGCTGCACAGTGCCTACCGCGGCTACGTTGCCGCGCACCTGGCGCAGACGCGGTGTCCGTCCAGCGTGCTCGGCAACCACTGGCTGCTGGAGCAGCGCTTCGTCGCCGAGCTGCCCAGCGAACGCATCCTGCCCGCGCAACCGGTCACGGCCCAGCCGGTCGACGAAGACGCGATCTCGCTGATCCGCCAGGCCGGCTACAACATCCGCACGCAGTTGCTGGATCCTGACGCTGGCGCCGACGCCCTTGCTACGGAAAAAGCCTCGCTGGAGTTCCTCGACCAACTCGACCACGGCGTGCTGCAACAGACCGCGGCCAGCGACGACAGCGGCCGCGTGCAGCGCGCGCGCCTGCGCGAACTGCTGCGCTATCTCGAGTATGCGCCGGCCGGCACCGCGCGCGACCGCGGCATGAACCTGCTCGCCACGCTGTTGAGCGGACCGTACTACGCGCGCGATCACGACACCTGGTTCGGCGATCTGCACGTGCTCGCCGAGCAAGCGCAACGTTGGCCCGATCGCGAACAGCGCCTCGCGCAACTGAGCGGACATGCCGATCCGGTGGTCAAGGTGTACGCGATGCTGATGCAGCGCAAGCAGTTTCCCTGAGCCTGATGCGCCGCATCGCGGCGCTGCACCATGCCGTCGCGCGGCCAGGCACGACGGCGTTGCCACAGTGCGAGATGTGAACCCTGTCAAGACTCGGGGTTCAGTTGCGATTCGGGAAGCGGCGCCTATTGTGCGCCCCTCTTCCGACCCGCCCATCTTGGCGGGTCCCGCCGGACTTCAGATTGCCGGCACCCGGGCGGCCCGTGACAGGCCGCCTCCCCATGACGCCAAGCCGCATCGCTTGCCGCGCCACTCCGGCGCGTCACCTCGACGACGGCCCATACGGAGCAAGGAGTACGATGAAACTGGCCTGGATCCTCTGGCTATCGCAATTGTTGCCGCAACCCGCTGCCGATTCGCTTTGCCTCAGCACCACCGTGTACTTGGAAGCGCGCGACCAGACGCTGCGCGGGCAGCAAGCCGTCGCCGAAGTCGCATTGCGGCGTCTGGACAGCGGTCTGTGGGGCGATTCGATGTGCCAGGTGGTCACCGCGCGCAAGCAGTTCGCGCCGGGCCTGGTGAAGCCGGGCACCGAACTGAAGAACGACGACGCCTGGGCCGACGCGGTCAAGGTCGCCTTCGCCGCCGAGCGCAACTGGGCGCTGCCGCAGGGCCAGCGCAAGGAGATCGTGCCCGGCGCCAGCCACTTCGCCGCGCATGCCATCGCCAGCCCGAGCTGGCGCAACGCCTATCAGGTCGCGACCATCGGCGACCACACGTTCTATCGCGTGCAGAAGCTGCGCCCGCGCAACGCCTCCTGATCCTTCGCCACGCAGGCACATCCGACGCAGGCTCCCGCACGCCACGCACGGCGTGCCAGTGATCGCCAAGCGCCCCGCGCAGCGGGTACGCTCTGGCGTCCTGAATGATGCGGAGCCGCCTGCCATGAAACTCTATTCCAAGCCCGGCGCCTGTTCGCTGGCCGATCACATCGCGCTGCGCTGGGCCGGATTGCCGTTCGAACTGAAGCTGCTCGATGCCGCCGCGATGAAGGCGCCGGCGTATCTGGCGATCAATCCGGCCGGCGCGGTGCCGGCGCTGCAGGTGGACGACTGGGTGCTCACCCAGAATTCGGCGATCCTCAACTACATCGCCGATCTCGCGCCCGACGCGCACCTGGTCGGCGACGGCAGCCCGCGCAGCCGCGCCGAAGTGCAGCGCTGGCTGGCCTTCCTCAATGCCGATCTGCATCCGGCGTTTCATCCGCTGTTCGGCAGCACCCGCTATCTCGACGACGCCGCGGTCATCGCGCGCACCCAGGAACACGCACGCGAGCGTGTGCGCACGCTGTATGCGCGCGTGGAGGCCGCACTGGAACAGCAGACCTGGCTGGGCGGCGCACGCCGCTCCATCGCCGACGCCTACCTGTTCGTCACCCTGCGCTGGGCGCGCGCGCAGCAGATCGCGCTCGGCGCCAACCTGCAACTGCATTTCGAACGCATGTCCGCCGATCCGCAGGTGCAGGCCGCGCTGCAGGCCGAAGGCCTGAGCTAAGCGTTGCCGCGAACGCCGGCGCATCTGCGCCGGCGTCGTCATGCGGCGTCAACCGCGCAAGGCGCGGCGAATCTCCTCCAGCGCACCGGGATCGTCCAGCGTCGACAGATCGCCCGGATCGCGCTGCTCGGCCAGTGCCTGCAGCGAACGCCGCAACAGCTTGCCCGACCGCGTCTTCGGCAGTGCCTGCACCAGATACACCTGCGCCGGCCGCGCCACCGCACCGAGCCGCTGTACCACGCACTGACGCAGTTCCTCGACCACCGCCGCAGCATCCGGCGCGACCTGCTTCAGCGTCGCGAACACCACCGGCACCTGCCCTTTCAATTCGTCGTGCATGCCGATCACCGCGACTTCGGCCACGTCGGCGTGGCCGGCGATGGCTTCCTCGATCTCGCGCGTGCCCAGGCGATGCCCGGCGACGTTGATCACGTCGTCGGTGCGGCCGAGGATGAAGGTGTAGCCGTCCTCGTCGCGGATCGCCCAGTCCAGCGAGCTGTACAGCAGCGTGTCGAAGTGGCTGAAGTAGCTGCGCAGGAAGCGCGCATCGTCGTTCCACACCGTGGTCATGCAGCCCGGCGGCAACGGCGGTTCGATCACCAGCACGCCCTTGCGCCCGGCCGGCACCTCCACGCCATGCTCGTCGACGATGCGCGTGCGGTAACCGAGATTGGGAAAGCCCGGCGAACCCGGTTTCACCGAGCGCAGTTCCACACCTGGCAACAGGGTCAGCACCGGCCAGCCGGTCTCGGTCTGCCAGTAGTTGTCGATCACCGGCTTGCCCAGCGCTTCGCCGATCCACAGTGCGGTCGGCTCGTCCAGCGGCTCGCCGGCCAGGAACAGATAGCGCAGCGCGCTCAGGTCGCGCTCGCGCAGGTAGCGCGCCGGGTGCTTCTTGAGCACACGGATCGCGGTCGGCGAAGAGAACATGGTGCGCACGCGGTACTTCTCGCACAGCGCCCACCACACACCCGGATCCGGTTGCACCGGCAGGCCTTCGTACAGCAGCGAGGTCGCGCCGACGATCAGCGGGCCGTACACGTTGTACGAGTGCCCCACCGCCCAGCCCACATCGGAGGTGGAGAACATGGTCTGTCCGGGTCCACAGTCGAACACCGTGCGCATCGACAGTGCCAGCGCCACCGCATGACCGCCGACGTCGCGCTGCACGCCCTTGGGTTTGCCGGTGGTGCCGGAGGTGTACAGCAGATAGCTGGGCTCGTTGGATTCCAGCCACACCACGGGTACCTGCGTATCGCCGACCTCGGCGCGCAGCGCGGCATAGTCGACGTCGCGCCCGGGTACGCGCGGCTGCGCCGGATCCAGCCCACGCGAGACGATCAGCACCGTCGGTGGCGGCGCACTGGCTTCGGCGCAGGCGGCATCGACCAGCGGCTTGTAGGGGATGCGCTTGCCGCCGCGGCTGCCGGCATCGGCGGCGATCAACAGCTTGGGCCTCGCATCGTCGATGCGCAGCGCCAGGTTGTGCGCGGCGAAGCCGCCGAACACCACCGAGTGCACCGCGCCAATGCGCGCGCAGGCCAGCATCGCGTACACCGCCTCGGCCATGTTCGGCATGTAGATGACCACGCGGTCGCCGCGCTGCACGTCCAGCCGCTGCAGCACCGCGGCGAAGGCGTTGACCTCGCGGTGCAGCTGCGCGTAGGTGATCTCCTGGGTCTGCCCGGTTTCGCTGGACACCGCGACCAGCGCCAACTGCGCGGCGCGCGCGGGCAGGTGCCGGTCCACCGCGTTGTGGCACAGGTTGGTCAGCCCGCCGACGAACCAGCGCCGGAACGGCGGCGTGTCGTACTCCAGGATCGCCTGCGGCGGCCGCTCCCAGTGGATCGCCTGGGCCTGCTCGGCCCAGAATTCCTCGGGTTGCTCGATCGAACGTCGGTACAGCGTCGCGTAGTCCATGCCGCCCCTCCCAAGGCCGGTGCACCGGCTCCGAGCATAGTCCTTTGGCGGGGAGGGCGTCGTTCCGACCTTGGTCGAAGGAACTGACAAGAGCGCCTAGGTCAGCCGTAGCACCAGCACTCTCCTGAACGGGGTAACGGACCCTACGACGCGTCTGTGCCGTCTTCTGCACCCTGTGCCGCCGACCGCCCGGGCCGCCGATCGGGCTTGAGGCGCAACGCCTTCTTTTCCACCAGATGCCAGGACGCGGCCGCCAGCGCGAACGTCGCAGCAAGGGTGATGGATAGGAGGTGGAGATAAGGCGTCCGTCTTCCCAGAAGCGCGACGCCGATTTGCTGCACCGGCCACGCATAGATGTAGAGGCCGTACGAAAGATCGCCGAATCGCGAGACATCGCGCATGCCTGCCCACGCGCGCAAGCCAATCGCCATCGTCAGCGGCGGGACGATGAAGGCAAGGCCCAGGGTCGTTTGGTCGAGGCGTATCAAAACGCAGCCTACCAGCAGGAACACCAGGCCCGGCAGCGCTTGGCGAAGCAGCGGATACGCTCGCAGCAGACTTCCTGCCGCGAAGAACAGCCCGAAGTCCGCCAGGAAGCTTTCCCCACCCTGTGCACCCGACAGCACGAAATAGCACAGGATCCCCATCGCCAACACCAGCGATGGGCGCCGGGTGGCCACACCTGCCAAGAGAAGCAGTGCGTAACAGCAGACCTCGTACTTGATCGTCCACAGAGATCCGTTCGTCCGGTGCCTGGGATTGTCGGGGAATCCCGTCAGCCCAAGCGCAGCGATCACGGCCACCGTGAGCGGAATCGACACGCACAGGGCAGGCAGCATCCGCAACGTACGGCGCGTACAGAACCGGAAAACGTGAGGATCCTTCAGCCAACTGGAGGTCACCAGATAGCCGCTGATCGAGAAGAAAATGAGCACACCCAAGTTGCCGAACGAATGGTCCCCGACGACCATCGGCTCCGCGCGCCCCGAAAGCGCAAACTGATGGCTGACCAGAACGAGCAGCGCGCCGATCAAGCGCAGCGCATCGAAATTGTTGCGCACTGCTTTGCTCACGCCCGTTCCTCTACGCATGCCGTTCATGGATCAACTGCCGCGATGCAATGGCAAGCATGCCATCGCAGCTGTTGACCGAGCGCGCCACGACACTACCGCAGCGGCGCGTCAGTTCGCGGCGTCCTTGGCAAGCCAGGCCTGCACCGGCGCGACCGTCTTGGCGAAGCTCTGGAACAGTTCTTCACGCATCAGTTCATCGTCGGGATACCCGAACCAATACTCCACTGCAATTTGCCCACCGCGACGTCGCACGTCGACAGAGTGAGTCTTCTTCTGACCGAGCGCAAACAATATCGGCACAGCGCCGTCCCACTTGCAATATGCAAAGTACCCCTCTGCGACCAACACTTTCACAAGTCGCTCGATCTCAACCACGTCATCGGCGCGATGCATGCATGGCTCCGTCACCGTTACCTAGCAACACTACGAAATACCATCGACTCCGGACGAGCTTCGTCAGGCGCGCTCATCGACCGCACGCAGCAAGACGATGTTCACACAGTCTTCCGACTCAAGTACCCAACCCGCGGCAGGCGTGTCGATCATGATGCCTTCGCCGAACTCGGACCGAAACCACTCTCTTGAGGCGACGTCTTCTTCCGGCGGAAAGTCGCCAGTGCTGACGACAAAGAGCACTTGCGATGGGCGTTCGTCGTCATGCCACCTGACCAGGTCCCCACGACGGACGGGAATCGTTGTACCCGGATAGCAGGGTCTGGTCATGCCTTGCCTCACGCCTGAATCGAGCCGCGCCGCAACGCGGCGTCGGCTGGACGAATCGCCGGATGCGGCACTACTTCCCCGGCACCGTAAACGTCACCACCACATTCTTCGGCGCCTGCTCGAAGCGCGCGACCACCGATGCCTTGCTGAGTTGTACGATCTGCTCCAGCGGCTTGTGCGGGACGCCCTGGAAGTTGACCGTGACTTGGTCCAGGGCGCCGTTTTTCCAGTTGAAGCCGACCTGGGGCTTGCTGCCGACCGACGCTTCCAGGTCGGCAGCCACCTTCCGCGAATGCGCGTACGCATCCTTCACCGTGTCGACGGCATCGCATGCCGTGAGCGCCAGGAACAGCGGCGCCAGGAACAGGATCGATCGCATCGTACGCTCCCGGACCGCCCAGCTACTGCTTCTGCACCGCCGCGCTCGCCGCCGACGCCGCACGCGGCGGCGCCTGCTTCACGTAGCGGTCGAACCACTCCAGCATTTCCGCCACCACGTCCTCGTTGGACTCGCGCGCGGTGTACCAGTGCGGTTCGAACGGCAGCAGCACCAGCCGCGCGGTGCCGCCGAGGCCGCGGATGGCCTGGAACATGCGCGGCGCCTGGGTGGTCTCGGTGCCGGGGTTGGCGTCGTCCATGCCGTGCACCAGCAACAGCGGCTCGTTGATCTTGTCGGCGTGGAAGAACGCCGAGGCCTGCGCGTACACCTCCGGCGCGGCCCAGAACGAACGCCGCTCGTTCTGGAAGCCGAACGGGGTCAGGGTCTTGTTGTAGCTGCCGCTGGTGGCCACGCCGGCGCGGAACAGGTCGGTGTGCGCCAGCAGGTTGGCCGCCATCAGCGCGCCGTGGCTGTGGCCGGTGACGCCGATGCGGTCGCGGTCGACCACGCCCAGCGCCACCGCCTTGTCCACCGCCGCCTGCGCGTTCTCCACCAGTTGCTGCAGGTAGGTGTCGTAGGCGGTCTTCGGGTCGCCCACGATCGGGAACGCGGCATCGTCGATGATCGCGTAGCCGGCCAGCAGCAACAGTTGGTAGGAATGCAGGCGGGTGAAGTCGCGGTCGTTGGCGCCGCTGACCTGGCCGGCCTTGGAGGCATCGGCGTAGTCCAGCGGATAGGCGTAGAGGATCGCCGGCACGCGCGTGCCTTCCTTGTAGCCGGGCGGCGTGTACAGGGTGAAGGACAGTTCCACGCCGTCCTTGCGCTTGTAGGTCACCAGGCGCTTCTTGATCTGCCGCACCACCGGGGTCGGGTCGGGGAAGCGGGTCACCGGTGCCAGAGTGGAGGCGACCACTGCCTCGCCGGCCGCCGCGGCCGGCTGCGCCTGGCCCAGCGTGCGCAGGTACACGTTGGGCGGGTCGCTCGGCGACTGCCGCCAGGTCAGCAGGCGGCTGGTGTCGTCGCCGGCGAATCCGGCAAAGGCTTCGTCGACGTCGGCGCCGCTGCGGAACAGGCGCTGGGTCTTGCCGCTCGCCAGGTCGTAGCGGTCCAGGAACGGCCGATCGCCGGCCGGGGTGGCGCCCTGTCCGCTCAAGAACAGCGCGCCGTTGTCCTCGCGCAGCACGTACTCGCCGTTTGGCAAGCGACGCAGCTCGGGCGTGCCCGGATCGGCGTACAGGTCGTCGGTGGACAGGTCGAACAGCACCCGTCCGGCGCTGCCGGGGCGGTCCGCGTCCAACAGCGTGGTGCGGCGCCAGTGGCGGTTCTCGTCGTACTCGTCCAGCAACACCTGCCCACCCTGCGCGAACCAGCTCAAGCCGGCGTAACGCTGGGGCACCTTGGCCAGTTCGCGCGGCTTGCCGGTGAACGGCGCCGACAGGGTCAGCAGCTTGTCGCGGGCAGGAGCGCTCGTCTTCCAGTCGCCGCCGTCCAGCGCCTCGGCCCAGACCAGGGTGGCCGGCTGGTTGGAACGCCAGCCGTAGGCACGCGGCCCGGTCGGCACGCCATGCACCGGCACCCGGTCGGCCACCGGCAGGTTGGCCAGCACGCGCTCGCTACCGTCGGCCAGGTCCAGCACCGCCACGTCGTGGGCGAAGCGGCCGTAGGTGGTGACGTAGGAATACGGGCGCTGCAGGCGCTCCACGCGCACGTGGCGGCCGTCCGGCGCGCCGTCGACCACCGAGTACACCGCCGGCTTGCCGATCGTGCGCAGTTTGCCGCTGGCGGCATCCACGGTGACCAGCTGCGAAGTGGCGTAGTAGGTGAACTGTGCCTCGTCCTCGGGGCTGGACAGGGTGTCGCGGGCCTCGTAGGTGCTGCTCTCGCCCTTGCCGCGGATCGCTTCCTTGACCTCCGGCCCCGGCGGCACCGCCGCCTTCACCGGCGCCGCGCCCAGATCCTGCGGCACCGTGCGCACCAGCAGCGTGTCGCTGCCGCCCAGCCACTGGATCTCGCCGCCCAGCACGGGGTTGAGCTGCACGCCGTCGATGCGGCGCACTGCGCCGGTGGCGACATCGCCCAGCCACAGTTCGACGCGGTCGGCCGCGGTGTTGTTGAAGGCGAAGCGGCGGCCATCCGGCGACCACACCGGTTGTGCCGGACAGGCGCCGGCCGGCAGGGTCACTGGGGTCTGCTTGCCGCTGGCCACATCGACCAGGCTGAAGCCATCCAGGCAGGCGCGGATGCCGTAGCCGTTGGACATGTCGTGGCGCGCATGGGTGCGCGGCTCCACGCGCACCCCGGCCAGTTTCAGGTACGGCTCGGCGACGCGCGCGATCGGCGGGTAGGCCTGGCGCTCCACCAGCAGCAGGGTGCGCCCGGTCGGGTCCAGCCGCGGCGACGGATTGAGCGGCGCGCGCATCACGCCCAGCAGCGGCTCGGGCGGTTGCCGGTAACCGCTGTCGGCGGTGGCGGCATGGGCGGCAACAGGCAACGCACTGGCGAGCGCCAGCGCGCCGACCCAGCGGAACGGCATGAGCATGATCGAAACCCCCTTTCGAATGGCGTCGGCAACGTAGCACGGCCGCCGCGCAGCGGCCGAGCGCCGAAGGTCATGCCCGGCCGGACCGCGCCGCCCCGGCTCAGGACGGCGCCAGCGCCTGCTCGGCGGCCAGCGCCGCCACCACACTGGGACGCTGCGCGATGCGCGCCGTGTAGGCGGCCAACGCCGGATGCGCGTCCAGCGACAAGCCGAACCGCGGCAGCCAACCGAGTACGGTGAACAGGTAGGCATCGGCCACGCCGAAGCGCTCGCCGAGCAGGTACGCCCGCGCGCTTAGCGCGGTCTCGGCATGGCCATAGCGCTGCAGCAGGCGGGCGGCGACCGCGGCGCGCCGCTCCGGCGCCAGCCCGGCATCGAACAGCGGCACGCTGCCGGCATGCAGTTCGCTGTTGATGAAGGCCAGCCACTCGTACAGGCGATAGCGCGGCAAGGCGCCTGCCTCCGCCGGTGGCACCAATGCCGCCTGCGGACAGCGGTCGGCCAGGTACAGCAGGATCGCCGGCCCCTCGGTCAGCACCTGGCCGTCGTCCAGTTGCAGCGCGGCCACATAACCCTTGGGATTGATCGCCCGGAAATCCTCGCCCTCGGCGGTACGCTTGCTGCGGTTGTCCACCCGCACCAGCCGGAACGGCAACTGCAGTTCGCGCAGCACGATGTGCGGCGCCAGGGAACAGGCGCCAGGAGCGGCATAGAGGTGCATCGAAACGGTCTCGCAGGAACACCGGACAGTCGGCGCGCGCAGTGTGCGCGGCACGGGGGCCTGTCGAGAAACAAGAATGTCAGGGCGCGCCAGTAGCGCTGCTAATGGCTTCGTCCAGGAACCCGCGCAGTTGCAACGCGGCCGGTGCCACGTGTGCAGCAGCGACCAATGCGAAGCGGCGCTGCAGCCGCGGCTGCAACGGCAGGACCTGCACGCCGTCGCGCTCGGCCGGCAGCACCGACGCCGGCAGCAGGCTGGCGCCCGCGCCATCGCGCACCAGGGTCCACGCGCTGGACCAGTCGCGCACCTGCAGGCGCAGGTCGGCGATCGCCAGTCCCTCACGCTCGGCCAGGCGCTGCGCATGCAACCAGCAACCGCCGGTAGCCAGTACGAACGGCAGCGCCAGCAGCTCCGTCAGGGCGATGTCGCGCGCCTGCGGACGCGCCAGCGCCGGCGGCAGTACCGCCAGCCACTCGTCCTCGCCGAACACCGTGGCATCGCGCTCCGGCGCCGGATCCAGCACCACGCCCAGGTCGACGTTGCCGGCCGCCAGCCAGGCCTCGACCTCTTCGTCGCTGCCTTCCAGCCAGACCACGCCCGTGTCCGGATGCGCCCGCTCGAACGCGCGCAGGCGCGGCGCCAGCCAGGGCCTCGACGAGGCGAACCCGGCCACCCGCAGCGACGGCGCGGCGGGCGCACGTTGCGCCCTGGCCAGCGCCTGCATGTGCGCCAGCTCGGCCAGCATCGCCCGCGCATGCTCCAGCGCACGCGCTCCGAACGGCGTCGGCTGGATCCGCCCGCGCTCGCGCAACAGCAGCGCCGCGCCCAGCACGTGCTCCATCTGCGCGATGGCCTGGCTGGCGCCGGACTGGGTGATGCCGCAGCGCGCGGCGCCGGCACTGATGCTGCCGCACTCGACGACGGCGACGTACAGCCGCCAGTGGATCAGATTCATCATGTTGGGCTTCCCACAACGCGAAACGCCGGGCGGGGCCCGGCGTTCCGTGACGACGCGATCGCGGTGGCGATCAGCCCAGCAGGTGGGCCACGCCGCTGCGCTCTTCTTCCAGTTCGGCCAGGGTCTTGTCGACGTACTTCTGGCTGAAGTCGTCGATCGGCAGATCCTTGACGATGGTGTACTTGCCGTTCTCGGTGGTGACCGGGAAACCGAAGATCACGCCTTCCGGGATGCCGTAGGAGCCGTCGGACGGCACGCCCATCGTCACCCACTTGCCGTTGCTGCCCAGCACCCAGTCGCGCACGTGGTCGATGGCGGCGTTGGCGGCCGAGGCGGCCGAGGACAGGCCGCGCGCTTCGATGATCGCCGCGCCGCGCTTGCCCACGGTCGGGATGAAGGTGCCGGCGTTCCATTCCTGGTCGTTGATCGCATCGGCGATGGAGGCGCCGTCGGCGGTGGCGAAGCGGTAGTCCGGGTACATGGTCGGGCTGTGGTTGCCCCACACCACCAGCTTCTCGATGCCGCCGACCGGCTTGCCGAGCTTGAGCGAGAGCTGGCTCAGCGCGCGGTTGTGGTCCAGGCGCAGCATGGCGGTGAAGTTCTTCGGGTTCAGGTCCGGCGCCGACTTCATGGCGATGTAGGCGTTGGTGTTGGCCGGGTTGCCGACCACCAGCACCTTGACGTCGCGCTTGGCCACCTTGTTCAGCGCCGCGCCCTGCGCGGTGAAGATCTTGGCATTCTCCAGCAGCAGGTCCTTGCGCTCCATGCCCGGGCCGCGCGGACGCGCGCCGACCAGCAGGGCGATGTCGGCATCCTTGAACGCGACTTCGGCGTCGTCGGTGCCGACCATGCCGGCCAGCAGCGGGAACGCGCAGTCTTCCAGCTCCATCATCACGCCCTTCAGCGCGGCCTGGGCCTTCTCCATCGGCAGTTCCAGCAACTGCAGGATCACCGGCTGGTCCTTGCCCAGCATTTCGCCGGAGGCGATACGGAACAGCAGGGCATAACCGATCTGGCCGGCGGCGCCGGTCACGGCAACACGAACGGGTGCTTTCATGGGGGATTCCTCTGCTAAGAAAGTGGGTGGGGTGGATCAGTAGACGCGATAGCCCAGCGGCTGCAGGTGCAGGTCCAGGGCGGCGGTGTCGTAGCCTTCGACCACGTGCTGGCCGATCACGGTGATCGGCACGCCTTCCAGGCCCAGCGCGGCGGCGGCCTGGCGGCCGGCCTCCTGCTCCACGTCCAGGACCGTGTAGCGGACCTGGGCGCGGGCGAAATCGGCCTGTTGCCGGCGGCAGTAGCCGCACCAGTCGGCGGCGAGCATGACGATGCCGTCGTCGCCGGTCAGCAGGCGCGGGTCGCCGGCAGCCAGTGAGGCCGACGGTGTCGAGGCCGCGCTGCGCCACCACGCGTGCACGCCGCCGCCGATCACGAGCAGCAGCAGGCACAACACAAGGGGGCGCATCGTCATCGGCGGTCGGGTGCGGCAATCAACCGGGAAATGGTAGCACGCAGGGTCTGCGCGCCCGGCCGCAGGACCGGACGCGCGGACAGCGCCGGATCAGGCGTCGAGCGTGCGGTTCCACTCAGCGACGCGGTCGGCCTTGGCCGCCAGCACCGCGTCGGCGTCGCCTTCGATGGTGATCTTGTTGATCACGTCGCCCTGGGCGACGCTATCGACCACGTCCAGGCCCTCGAGCACCTTGCCGAACACGGTGTGCTTGCCGTCCAGCCACGGGGTGGCGGTGTGGGTGATGAAGAACTGGCTGCCGTTGGTGCTGGGGCCGGCATTGGCCATGGACAGCACGCCGCGGTCGTGGCGCACGCCGTTGTTGGTTTCGTCCTCGAAGCGGTAGCCCGGGCCGCCGCGGCCGGAGCCTTCCGGGCAACCGCCCTGGATCATGAAGTCGGCGATCACGCGGTGGAAGTTCAGCCCGTCGTAGAAGCCGCGCTTGGCCAGGTTCACGAAGTTGGCCACGGTCAGCGGGGCCTTGTCGGGATACAGCTCGATCTTGATCGGGCCGCGGGCGGTGTCGAAATGGGCGATCAGGGACATGGGATTCCTTGGAAACGGGGGCGTCATGAGGGGCGCATAGGATACACGGCGCCTTGTTCAGGCTTCGCCCGCGCCCGCCGCCGGCGCCTGAACGGGCCTGCCCGGCCTGCCGCCGCCGGGCGCCGGCAGGCGCCACGGGATCCGGGTATACTAGGTGGCTTCCTTTCCTTCCTTCTGGCGCCGGCTGGCCCCCTTTCGCATGTCCATCGAAAATCTTCGCAATATCGCCATCGTCGCCCACGTCGACCACGGCAAGACCACCCTCGTCGACTGCCTGCTGAAGCAGTCCGGCACCCTGTCCGAGCGCACGGTGCTGGCCGAGCGCGTGATGGACAGCAACGACCAGGAAAAGGAACGCGGCATCACCATCCTGGCCAAGAACACCGCCATCACCTGGCAGGGCAACCGCATCAACATCGTCGACACCCCCGGACACGCCGACTTCGGCGGCGAGGTGGAGCGCGTGCTGTCGATGGTGGATACCGTGCTGATCCTGGTCGACGCGATGGACGGCCCGATGCCGCAGACCCGCTTCGTGACCCAGAAGGCGTTCGCGATGGGCTTCAAGCCGATCGTGGTGGTCAACAAGATCGACCGTCCCGGCGCGCGCCCGGACTGGGTGATCGACCAGGTGTTCGACCTGTTCGACAAGCTCGGCGCCACCAACGAGCAGCTCGACTTCCCGATCGTCTACACCTCGGCGCTGAACGGCTACGCCTCGCTGGACGACAGCGTGCGCGACGGCGACATGACCCCGCTGTACGAAGCGATCATGCGGCACGCGCCGAAGCCGGACGTGGACCCGGACGGCCCGTTCCAGATGCGCATCAGCCAGCTGGACTACAACAACTTCGTCGGCGTGATCGGCATCGGCCGCATCCAGCGCGGCGTGCTGAAGAAGAACATGCCGGTGGCGGTGATCGACCGCGAAGGCAAGAAGCGCCAGGGCAAAGTGCTGCAGGTGCTGGGCTTCCTGGGCCTGGAGCGCATCGAGCAGGACAGCGCGCAGGCCGGCGACATCGTCGCCATCTCCGGCATCCAGGAGCTGACCATCTCCGACACCGTGTGTGCGCTGGAGGCCCCCGAGGCGCTGCCGCCGCTGACCGTGGACGAGCCGACCATCTCGATGACCTTCCAGGTCAACAACTCGCCGTTCGCCGGCAACAAGGACCTGTCCGGCGGCAAGTTCCTGACCAGCCGCCAGCTCAAGGACCGGCTGGAGCGCGAGACCGTGCACAACGTGGCGCTGAAGGTGCAGCAGCTGGAAGACGCCGACAAGTTCCTGGTCTCCGGCCGCGGCGAGCTGCACCTGTCGGTGCTGATCGAGAACATGCGCCGTGAGGGCTTCGAACTGGCGGTGTCGCGCCCGGAAGTCATCATCAAGGAGATCGACGGCAAGCTGATGGAGCCCGTCGAGCAGCTGGTGGTGGACATCGAGGAACAGCACCAGGGCGGCGTGATGGAAAAGCTGGGCACCCGCAAGGGCCAGCTGAAGAACATGGAGCCGGACGGCAAGGGTCGCGTGCGCCTGGACTACATGATCCCGGCGCGTGGCCTGATCGGCTTCCAGAACGAGTTCCGCACCCTGACCCAGGGCTCGGGCCTGCTGTTCCACGTGTTCGACCACTACGGCCCGAAGGAACAGGGCGCCATCGCCAAGCGCCAGAACGGCGTGATGATCGCCAACGCGCCGGGCGCCACCCCCGCCTACGCGCTGGGCCCGCTGGAAGAGCGCGGCCGCCTGTTTGCCGCCGAAGGCGACAACGTGTATGAAGGGCAGCTGGTCGGCATCCACTCCAAGGACAACGACCTGACCGTCAACGCGATCAAGACCAAGCCGCTGACCAACATGCGCGCCTCGGGCAAGGACGATGCGATCAAGCTGACCCCGGCGATCAAGTACACGCTGGAACAGGCACTGGACTTCATCGAAGATGACGAGCTGGTCGAAGTCACCCCGAAGGAGATCCGCTTGCGCAAGAAGCACCTGACCGAAAACGAGCGCAAGCGCGCCGGTCGCGCGGGCTAAGCGGCAGCGCACGCCTATGGCCGCCGACAAGGCGTACAACCCGGATCCGCATGCGCATCCGGGCCTGCACCTGATCGCACTGCTGGAGGCCGGCAAGGGCCTGCTCGCGGTGTTGGCGGCAACGGGGCTGGAACTGATGGGTCCGGCCCCGCTGCGCGCGGGGGTGGACAAGCTGATCGTGCGCTTCAGCCTGGATCCGGACCACGGTGCCCTGCCCTCGCTGCTGACCATGATCAGCCCCGGCGCGGTGCACCTGGCCGCCGCCGGCATGCTCGCCTACGGCGTGTTGCACATCATCGAGGCCTGGGGCCTCTGGCGCGCCAAGGCCTGGGCCTCGCTGCTGGGCTGTATCTCCGCAGCCATCTACCTGCCGTTCGACGTCTACGCGATCGTGCGCCACCCCGGCTGGGCCTCTTGGGCGGTGCTGGCGATCAACCTCGCCGTGGTCGGCATCCTGGCCCGCGATCTGGTGCGGCGCCGGCGGCATCCTCGGGCCTGAGCTGCATTGCCCGATGCAAGAGGCGGGACGCCGCTCCCGCAGCGTGTCGCTCGACACGGCGCATCGCCACCGTCATTCGCCCAGCGCCTGGGTGTTGCGTGATACCAGACCAGCCGCCACGATTCCCTAATTCCCATCACGTTGTGCATGGACGCATTTCACGCAATGCGATTCTCGCTGCGCTAAAGCGTTCACTCGTCTACAGAATCGACCGCACCTGCCGATGCTGTTTTGGCGTAGTTTGGGCGCGTCCGGAACGCGTGCCATGGCGGCCAACCGGCCGATGGCGGAGACTGGTATAGGGGATTCACCGATGCGGTTCGCAGAAGCGATGGGATGGAGTGTGGCCGCACTGCTGTGCGCGGGCTTGAGTGCCTGTGGCGGTGCGATCGGCGACAAGGGCACCACAGCGTCCAACCGGACAAGGCAGCAGCCGACGGCCCTGGCTAATGGCACGGCCGCCACGGCAGCGGCCGCCGTACAGCACGCCGCCTTGTTCGACGCGAAAGACAGCGGCGCGCTGATCCGCTATACCAGCCGCACCCCGACCGGACACGACGGCGCGTTCGCCCTGTACCCGATCACCGTCAGCGAGGCGCATGCCATCAAGGCCAGCGTCGACGGCACGATGACGTTGCCCACGCCCGATGGAAAGAACCTGCGGATCGGCTTCCTGAGCCGGCGCGACGCCAAGGGCGGCATCTGGACCTGGGTCGGCCGGGCGGACGGCCAACCGCTGGGCAACGAAACGGTCATCAGCTTCGGCAAGGACGCGGTGTTCGGGTCGCTGGGCACCATCGATGGCATGACCTACCAGCTCACCACGATCGAAGGAAAGCCTTACATCATGGCGGCGGCCAGCGCCGACCTGCATTCCGCCGGAAGCCGCACGGACGGGCGGCGCCTGGCCGATGCGGTCATCCACCTGCCCGCCGGCGACACCGCACAGGGCTACATCGCCGGGTACAGCAGCCTGGCGCAGGTCAACGCGCAGGCGGGCAGCACCTCGACCAACACGATCGACGTGTTGCTCGGCTATACGCCCGGCTATCGGGACTACCGCGGCGGCATCACGGCGATCGACACCGTGCTCACCAATCTGGTGGAGACGGCGAACCTGTCCTTCGCCAACGCCAACATCAATGTGCGCTATCGCTTGGTCGGGACCGTGCAGGTCAGCTACCCGGACAACACGTTGAACGACAACACCCTCGACGAACTCACCGGGGTCAGCCAGGCCACCGCCGCGGCGCTGGTGCCGCTGCACGACGCGCGCGATCGCCTTGGCGCCGACATGGTTGGCCTGGTGCGACGCTTCAATGGTGCCCAGCAGAGCTGCGGTGTGGCCTGGCAATCCGGCGGCACCGATTCGCGCTGGGGATACGCGGTGATCTCCGACGGCGTGGACGGCGGTTACTACTGCACCCGTGGCACCCTCGCCCACGAGTTCGGCCATCTGCTCGGCTCCGGGCACCAGCACGAAACCGGCCAGGAGCCGGGCTTCAATTTCGGCCATCGCAGTGACGTGGGCAGCTTCCACACCACGATGGCCTACGCGATCAACGGGCAAAGCGAGATTCTGGTGTACTCGTCGCCGTCGATCACCACCTGCAACGGGCAAGCCTGCGGCGTGCCGGACCAGGCCGACAATGCCCGTGCCTTCCTCACCACGGTGCCCAACGTCGTCCAGTACCGGCAGACCGTGGTGCCGCTGGATGATTCCAGTTCGCCCGGCCAGGTCATGGGCCCCTCCGGTAAATGCCTCGATGTCGCGGGTGGAGCGACCGGCAACGCCGCGGCCGTCCAGGTCTGGAGCTGCAACGGGTTCCGCCAGCAGAAGTGGTCGTTCCAGCGCGGCAGCCGCAGCCTGCGCGGGGAAGGCACCGACAAGGTCCTCGACATCAGCGGCGTGAGCCGCGCCAGTGGTGCACCGATCCAGCTCTATCAATCGCTGAACACGGAGAACCAGGGCTGGCACTTCACCAGTTCCTCGCTCATCGCCACCGGCGGCAAGGTGTTGGACGTCGTGTCTGCCGGGTCCGGCAATGGCGCGCGACTCCAGCTCTGGGACAACCTCGGCGGCGCCAACCAGCGTTGGTCGTACATCCCCGCGACCGGCGAAATCCGGGTCTCGACCGGGCGCTGCCTGGACGTGGCGGAATTCGGCGTGACTACCGGGACGCCCGTACAGATCTGGGACTGCACCGGCACCAAGAACCAGATCTGGCAGCTCGGCAAGAACGGGTCGATCGTCGGCTATGGCGGCAACTGCCTGGAAGCGGTAAACCTGGCCCAGAACGGTACCGTCGTGCGCATGGCCGCCTGCACCGGCACGAGCGCGCAAGCTTGGCGGATCCGCGGCGAGATCCGCAGCGACTTGAACGGCAAATGCCTGGACGACTCGGCCGGCGGCACCCGCAATGGCGCCATCGCGCAGATGTGGGAATGCCTGGGCAACGTCAATCAGCTCTGGGAAGTGCAACCCAACTGACGTGATCGCCGGATAGGCCAAGCCGTCGCCGGCAGAGCACGTCCCCGGCGACGTGCTCTGCCGGGAACGTGCGCGCGGTGCTGCTTACCCAGCGCCGCGCTGAACGGCAGAAGCGCTGGCACCCGCCCCATCCTCCGCACCGGGCGAACGCATCGCATCGGAGTCGCTGGCGCGTATCGGCGGATGCGACAGCCGCACCGGCTCCGGCGCCACTTCGGCGCGCAGCAGCGGCAAGGCGTAAGGGTGCTCGCGCACCAGGAAGTCCAGCATGCGTTCGCGCACGATGCAGCGCAGGTCGAAGGCATCGCCGGAGTTGCGCGCGCTGACCAGCAGGCGCACCTGGATCGTGCGCTCGCTGGTATCGGTCACCTGGGTCACGCAAACCCGCCCGTCCCATAGCGGCTCGCTCTTGCAGATCCGCTCCAGCTCGGCGCGCACCTGCGCGATCGGCGTGCGGTAGTCCAGCCACAGGAACGCGGTCCCGAGCAGGTCGGCGCTGCTGCGCGTCCAGTTCTGGAACGGGTTCTCGATGAACCAGGTCAGCGGTACCACCATGCGCCGCTCGTCCCAGATCCGCACCACCACATAGGAACTGCCGATCTCCTCGATGCGGCCCCACTCGCCTTCGACGATGACCACGTCGTCGAGCCGGATCGGCTGGGTCAGCGCGATCTGCAGGCCGGCGATCAGGTTGCCGAACACCGGCTTGGCGGCGATACCGGCAACCAGGCCGATGATGCCGGCCGAGGCCAGCAAGGTGGTGCCGATCTGCCGCACCGCCGGGAAGGTCAGCAGGACGATCGAGGTGCCCAACAGGATGATCGTGCCCATCACCACCCGCGCCAGCACCCGCGTCTGGGTCTGCACGCGGCGCGCGGTGAGATTGTCCGCCACCTCGATCGGATGGCTGCGCAGGATCGCCGTTTCCAGCGCCGCCACGCCGCGCACCAGCAACCAGGTCACGCAACCGATCATGCCGATGTGCAGCAGGTGCTGCAGGTCGGTCAGCGCCTTCTCGTCCAGCGGCGTGGATTCGAGCGCGAAGCTGAGCATCAGCATCGGCAGCAGGAAGGCGACCGGCACGCTGACCACGCGCACGATGCGCGCACGCCGGTAGTCGCGGCCGCGCATGCGCTGGGCGATGCGCAACAGCAGCCACCAGGCCAGGAAGCCGAGAATCAATGCGGCGCCGATCGGCACCGTGTAGGCACGCCAGGGCACCCAGTGAAGATCGAGGGTCAAGTTGCGCTCCTTTGTTGGGGGGAGGAGTCGCGACAGTCTGGCAGTGCGGGGATTAGCGCGATGTCGAGCACGCACGGTGCGGCGCCGGGCAATGGCAGCCGCAGCAGGCGTCGGCGCGTGTGCGCACAATTCTGCGAAACGGGTTGTCAGTTGCAGCGAGACGCCGCCACGCGCAGTGCATGCAGATGCAATGGCCCCGCACAGGTCCGTGCCCAGCGCCAGCGCAGCACCGACGCGCATACTGCGCGACGGCGCATGACGCCAACGACTACGCGAGCGGCGTGGCGACGTGGCGCCCGTTCTGCTTGCGCACGATCGCCATCGCGATCTCCAGCGACTGCTCGTAGTTCAGCCGCGGATCGACGCTGGAGCGGTAGGCGCGCTCCAGGTCGCGCTCGGTCAGTTCGCGCGCGCCGCCGGTGCACTCGGTGACGTCCTCGCCGGTCAGTTCCAGATGCACGCCGCCCAGGCGGGTGCCGGCCGCGGCGTGGATGTCGAACGACTGCTCCACCTCGCCCAGGACGTTCTGGTAGCGCCGGGTCTTGTAGCCGTTGCTGGTGCTCTCGGTGTTGCCGTGCATCGCATCGCACACCCACAACACGCGGCGGCCGTCGCGCTTCACCGCGTCCAGCAGCGGCGGCAGCTTCTCGGCGATCTGCGCCGCGCCCATGCGGTGGATGAAGGTCAGCCGGCCCGGCTCGTCTTCCGGATTGAGCACGTCGATCAGCCGCAGCAACTGGTCCGGCTGCGCAGACGGCCCGACCTTGATCGCGATCGGATTGCGGATGCCGCGGAAATACTCCACGTGCGCGCCGTCCAGCGCCGCGGTGCGCATGCCGATCCACGGATAGTGCGTGCTGAGGTTGAACCAGCCCCACTGCCGGGGCACCTCGCGGGTCAGCGCTTCCTCGTAGGGCAGCAGCAAGGCCTCGTGCGAGGTGTAGAAATCGACGCGATTGAGGTTGTACAACTGCGCGCCGGAGAGGGTCTCCATGAAACGCACCGCATCGCCGATCGAGGACACCATCTTCTGGTAGTCGTCGGCCAGCGGCGAGCAACCGACCCAGCTCAGGTTCCAGTACTCGGGATGATGCAGGTCGGCGAACCCGCCGTCGATCAGCGCACGCACGAAGTTCATGGTCATCGCAGAGCGCGAATGCGCGGTGATCATGCGCCGCGGATCCGGCACCCGTGCTTGCGCGGTGAACTCCGGGCCGTTGACCACGTCGCCGCGGTAGCTGGGCAGGGTCACGCCGTCGCGGGTCTCGGTATCGGCCGAGCGCGGCTTGGCGTACTGCCCGGCGTAGCGGCCGACCCGTACCACCGGCAGGCGCAGGCCGTGCACCAGCACCAGGCTCATCTGCAGCAGCACCTTGAGCCGGTTGGAAATGGTGCCGGATTCGCAATCGCTGAAGTTCTCCGCGCAATCGCCGCCCTGCAGCAGGAAGCGCTTGCCTTCCTGTGCCTCGGCCAGCTGCTTCTTCAGCGCGAAGATCTCCCAGGACGTCACCAGCGGCGGCAACTGCCGCAACTCCGTCAGCGTGGTCTCCAGCGCCTGCGGATCCGGATACACCGGCATCTGCAGCGCCGGCCGCTCGCGCCAACTGGCGGGCGACCAGGAGGACGAGGCGGATTCGGACACGGCGGCGGCGGACAGATTCATGAAAGGACTCCTTGGCAGTGTGCGATGTTCGCAGAGCCGGGGCGCGCCGCATAGCGCCGCACGCCGGTCATGTCGGCAGCGCCGCGACATGAATGGCAAGCAACACCGCGACGCCACCATGACTTCCGGCCTACGCCGGCGTTTTTGCGAAAGCACACTGTTATTAAGTAACAATTCCTTTCCCTTTGGTCCGCCTTGCCATGACACGTCGCCCCCTCTCCTCCGCCATCGCCCTGGTCCTGCTGGTCGCCCCCGGCCTTGCCCTCGCCGCAGACGCCGCCGCCGACAACACCGCTGCCACCGAACCGACCGTCGATCTCGATCCGGTCACCGTCACCGCCAAGCTGGAAGCCGCGCGCAACGCGCTGTCGCCGGACATCGGCAGCAGCCAGTACGCGATCACCGCCGAGGACATCGCCCGCCTGCCGCTGGGCGCCTCCACCCCGCTCAACCAGGTGCTGCTGCAGGCGCCGGGCGTGGTCCAGGATTCCTACGGCGGCATCCATGTGCGCGGCGACCACGCCAATCTGCAGTACCGCATCAACGGCGTGATGATTCCCGAATCCATCTCCGGCTTCGGCCAGACCCTGGACCCGCGCACGATCAAGAACATCCGCCTGCTCGACGGCGCGCTGCCGGCGCAGTTCGGCGACCGCACCGCGGCGGTGGTCGACATCACCACCAAGAACGGCGTGGAACTGGGCAACGGCGGCAGCGTCGGCATCACCGGCGGCTCCTACGGCACGCTCAATCCCAACGCCTCGTGGTGGGGCAGCGACGGCCGCTTCAGCTGGTTCGCCAGCGGCAACTACCTGCAGAACCGCATCGGCATGGAGAACCCGACCGACAGCGACAACCCGATCCACGACAAGACCCACCAAGGCAAGGGCTTCGCCGACCTCAGCTACCTGCTGAACGAGAACACCCGGCTCAGCCTGCTGGTCGGCTACGCCAACAACCGCTTCCAGATCCCCAACAATCCGGGGCAGACGCCGGCGTTCACCTATCTGGGCAACAACAGCTTCGATTCCGCGCAGCTCGACGAGAACCAGCGCGAGAACACCCGCTTCGGCACCCTGGTGCTGCAGGGCGCGCTCGGCGACACCAGCTACCAGCTGTCGGCCGGCCAGCGCTACAGCAGCGTCGCGTTCTCCCCGGACATCGCCGGCGACCTGATCTTCAACGGCGTCGCTTCGCAGGTGCAGCGCGCCAACCGCGCCAGCACCCTGCAGGCCGACTTCTCCACGCCGTGGGGCAGCACCCACACCTTGCGCTACGGCGTGTACGGCAACTTCGAACACGCCAACGCCAGCAACAACGCCTACGTGTTCCCGGCCAACGACGACGGCAGCCAGAGCAGCGACGTGCCGCTGTTCATCCCCGACGGCAGCCGCTTCCACGCCAGCACCTACGCGGTGTACCTGCAGGACGAATGGCAGCCGAGCGATGCCTGGACCATCAACTACGGCGTGCGCGGCGATCGCTACAAGGCCTTCGGTACCACCGAGGGCCAGCTCAGCCCGCGCCTGGGCGTGGTCTGGCATGCCAGCGACAGCACCACCCTGCACGCCGGCTATGCGCGCTACTTCACCCCGCCGGCCACCGAGCTGATCTCCACCAGCGACATCGCCCTGTACGACGGCACCACCAACCAGCAGTCGGCGGCGGGCGGCCCGACCAAGCCGCTGAGCGAGCGCAGCGACTACTACGACCTGGGCATCTCGCAGATGGTCGGCGACCACCTGACCCTCGGCCTGGACACCTACTACCGCAAGGCCGACCGCCTGCAGGACGAAGGCCAGTTCGGCGCCGCCTACGTCTACTCCACCTTCAACTACCGCTACGGCCGCATTCGCGGCGCAGAGTTCAGCGCCGACTACAGCAACGGCCCCATCAACGCCTACTTCAACGCGGCCTACAGCAAGGCCATGGGCAAGCAGGTAATGACCAGCCTGTACAACTTCGACCCGGATGCGCTGGCCTACGCCAACGATCACTGGATCCACCTGGACCACGACCAGAAGCTGACCTCCTCCGGCGGCATCAACTACGCCCTGGCCGAGGACAGCCACGTCGGCGCCGACTACCTGTTCGGCAGCGGCCTGCGCACCGACGCCAACGGCGTGCCCAACGGCGGCGAGCTGCCGGCGTACTTCCAGCTCAACCTCAGCGCCGGCCATGACTTCGCCTTGGCCAGCAGCCACCCGCTGCACGCGCAGCTGGCCGTGCTCAACGTGCTCGACCGCCACTACCAGTTGCGCGACGGCGGCGGCATCGGCGTGTTCGCGCCGCAGTGGGCGCCGCGCCGTGGCGTCTACCTGAGCCTGCAGCAGGACTTCTGAGCAGGCGCGGCGATCGCCTGCGGCGTGCCACCCGGCGCACCGCAGGCCTCGCGCCGCAAGACGTGACGGGTCCGGCTTTTGCCGCGGCCCGTCCGGCACCACAGCGAAGCCGCACGCCGCGTCGTGGCCGTGGCTTCGCCCCCGCCCGAGGGAGGCGTCCCATCACGTCATCCCCCCCGTGCTCCGGACCGCCGCCACGACGCGTTGCCATGCATCCCGTCCAGGCAGGTCTCGCGCATGCTCAAACATCTGTTCGCCACCATCGTCGCGGCCACCATTCTCGCCATCGCCGCACCGTCGACGGCACACGCCGAAAGCGTCACCGACTTCCGAATGCCGGTCGTCGTGCAAGGGGTCGACTACGATCTCGCCGCCCGCGTGTATCGCCCCGCGGGCCCCGGCCCATTTCCGCTGATCATCATCCATCACGGCACTCCGGCGGACAAGCGCAAGCTGGCCGACACCCGCCTCGGTTTCGCCCGCGCCGCGCGCTGGTTCGCCGCCCGTGGCTACATGGTGGTGCTCGCCTTACGGCCTGGCTACGGCAGTTCAAGCGGCACCTATCTGGAAGGCGCCGGCAACTGCCACGATGCCGATTTCGTCGTCGCCGGGCGCAAGATCGCCGCGGCCGAAACGGCGATCGTCGACGCCGCCGCACGCCTTCCCGGCGTGGACCCGCAGCGCATCGTGGTGGTCGGCCAGTCCGCCGGCGGCCTCGGCGCGGTGGCCCTGGCCGATGCGCCGCCGCCGGGCGTGCGTGGCGTCATCAGCTTCGCCGGCGGGCGCGGCAGCAATGGCAAGGAGGTCATCTGCGCCGGCGAGGACCGCCTGGTCGAAGCAGAAAAGACCCTCGGCGCGGCCAACACACTGCCGCAGCTTTGGCTGTACGCCGCGAACGATCACTTCTTTCGGCGCGAACTGGCGCACCGCATGTATGCGGCCTACCGCGCCGGCTCGACGCCGCCGGTGACCTTCGCCGATCTGCCGCCCTTCGGCGACGATGGCCACAAGACCTTCGCCCAGGCCGATCCGTCGGTGTGGGCCAGGCCGGTGGCAGCGTTCCTGGCCCAGGTCATCCCGCAGGCTACAAGCGCGCAGGCGCTGCCACAGGCCAGCGCGGCGCATTGAGGCAGGCAGGCGAGAGAGCGGATCGCCAATCGCGGGCAACACAGCAGGATGTTGCCCAATCGGATGGACAACGTCGTGGCGCGGCGGCGTGTGTCCGCTCTGCCCATCTCGGCGTCAAGCAGCTCTGACGCCAGGCGCCATAAGGATGAGCGATCAGCGCACAGCAGGGGAACCGTCAGATCAGCGTGCGTCGCCGGCTCTTGAAGCCCGCATACAGCGCGAACACCGCCAGCAGCACGAAGCAGATCAGGCACCACATCGGCATCGACAGGCCCAGGAAGCGCCAGTCGATGTTGCCGCAGTCGCCGGTACCGGTCAGCACCCGGCGCAGCACCTCGAACGGCCCCATGGTCTCGCGCAGGAAGCTCAGCGGCGGGCCGCAGGACGCCATCGGGTCCGGGAACAGCTGCACCGAGACGTGCTTGGTGGAGATGCCGGCGCCCACCATCGCGGCCAGGAACGCCAGGACGCCGTAGAGCTTGCGCCCGCCAGCGCTGCGCGGCCCGTGCAGGGCGCCGAGTAGGAACAGCACGCCCAGCGCCGCGAACGCGATGCGCTGGAAGATGCACAGCGGGCACGGCTCGATGCCCAGCCGGTATTGCACGAAAATCGCATAGCCCAGCAAGCCGGCGCAGATCAGAAAGCCGAGCAGGAACTGCGCGCGGAAACCCCAGCGTAACGGATTCATCGGACTCGAACTCGCATCGACGATCCGCGCATTATCCGCGATCGTGCGCCCCATCACCATGTGTCATGGCGCTGTTGGTCGCCCTCGCCCGCACGGCGAGCATGCTCTCCCAATCCCCAATCGCGACTCCCCAATCCCGGCCCCAACAACAAAAAAGCCCGGACATGCCGGGCTTCTTGCTGCTGCAGACGCGAACCGATTACTCGGCCACTTCCTCGGCCACGGCCGGGCGATCGACCAGTTCGACGTACGCCATCGGCGCATTGTCGCCGGCGCGGAAGCCGCACTTGAGGATGCGCAGGTAGCCGCCCGGGCGCGCCTGGTAGCGCGGGCCCAGCGTGGTGAACAGGGTGCCGACCGCTTCCTTGTCGCGCAGGCGGGCGAACGCCAGGCGGCGGTTGGCGACGTTGTCGACCTTGGCCAGGGTGATCAGCGGCTCGGCGACGCGGCGCAGTTCCTTGGCCTTCGGCAGGGTGGTCTTGATCAGTTCGTGCTTGATCAGCGACGCCGCCATGTTCTTGAACATCGCTTCGCGGTGCGCGCTGGTGCGGCTGAACTTGCGGCCGGATTTCTGGTGACGCATGGGTTGGGATTCCTATGAAAGAGTGTGACTGTTGGAGATCGCTGTCGCCGTCGTGGCGTTGAAAGTGGACTGCGGATGGTCCTTGCCGGCCGTCCCTGACCGGGCGACGCCGCGGGCTTTGACCCGTCGACGTGGTGGTGCGGATGAAGCGAACGACATGCGGCCGATGCCTTGCGGCACCGGCCGGATGCGCAAACTCAGCCGAGCATGCCGTGCTGGGCGACGCCGGCCGGCGGCCAGTTCTCCAGCTTCATGCCGAGCGACAGGCCACGCTGGGCCAGCACTTCCTTGATCTCGGTGAGCGACTTCTTGCCCAGGTTCGGGGTCTTGAGCAGCTCGACTTCGGTCTTCTGGATCAGATCGCCGATGTAGTAGATGCTCTCGGCCTTCAGGCAGTTGGCCGAACGCACGGTCAGTTCCAGATCGTCGATCGGACGCAGCAGCACCGGATCCACGCCATTGCTGGCCGGCTTGGCCGCGCCACGGTCGCGATGGGTGAAGTCGCCGAACACCGACAGCTGGTCGCTGAGGATGTCGGCGGCGGTGCGCACGGCTTCCTCGGCATCGATCGTGCCGTTGGTTTCGATGTCCAGGACCAGCTTGTCCAGGTCGGTACGCTGCTCGACGCGGGCCGATTCGACCGCGTAGGCGACGCGGCGCACCGGCGAGAACGAGGCGTCCAGGACCAGGCGACCGATGGTGCGGGTCTCTTCGTCCGGACGGCGACGCGCGGCGGCCGGCTGGTAGCCGAAGCCACGCTCGATCTTCAGACGCATGTTGATCGCCGTGTCCTTGGTCAGGTGGCAGATCACGTGTTCGTTGTTGAGGATCTCGACGTTGTGGTCGGTCTTGATGTCGGCGGCAGTGACCGTGCCCGGACCCTGCTTGGACAGCGACAGCGTGGCGCTGTCACCGGTATGCATGCGGATGGCCACGTCCTTGAGGTTCAGCAGGACTTCCAGCACGTCCTCCTGCAGCCCTTCGACCGTGGTGTACTCGTGCAGCACGCCGTCGATCTCGACTTCGGTGATCGCGAAGCCGGGAATCGAGGACAGCAGCACGCGACGCAGGGCATTGCCCAGCGTATGCCCATACCCGCGCTCCAAGGGCTCGATCACGACCTTGGCGCGGTTGTCGGTAAGGCGTTCGATCTGCGGCCCACGGGGGCGCAGAACCTGGTTGGCGGTAACCGTCATGTTGCGGGTTCTCCTGACGAGCCTCCGTGGACCGGAGGCTCTCCGATGTGATTACTTCGAATACAACTCGACGATCAGCGCTTCGTTGATGTCGGCAGGCAGGTCCGCACGGTCCGGCACGGCCTTGAAGATGCCGCTGAACTTCTTCGAATCGACCTCGACCCACGACGGGTTCAGGTCGTGCGTTTCGGCAACGGTCAGCGCTTCCTGCACGCGAAGCTGCTTCTGCGCCTTTTCCGACAGGGCGATCGCGTCGCCGGCCTTGACCTGGTACGAGGCCAGGTTCACCGACTTGCCGTTGACCAGCACGCCACGGTGCGACACCAGCTGGCGCGCGGCCGGACGGGTGACGGCGAAGCCCATGCGGTAGACGACGTTGTCCAGGCGGGTTTCCAGCAGCTGCAGCAGGTTCTCGCCGGTGTTGCCCTTCTTGGTCGAGGCCTTCTTGTAGTAGTTGCGGAACTGACGCTCCAGCAGGCCGTAGATACGCTTGACCTTCTGCTTTTCGCGCAGCTGGGTGGCGTAGTCGGACAGCTTGCCCTTGCGGGCAGTCGCGCCGTGCTGGCCGGGCTTCTGCTCCAGCTTGCACTTGGAGTCCAGCGCACGCGCCGGGCTCTTGAGGGAAAGATCGGCGCCTTCGCGGCGCGCGAGCTTACAGGTAGGACCGATATAACGAGCCATTTCTTATCGCTCCTTTAGACGCGACGCTTCTTCGGCGGACGGCACCCGTTGTGCGGGATCGGCGTCACGTCGATGATGTTGGTGATCTTGTATCCGACGTTGTTCAACGAACGGACGGCGGACTCGCGACCCGGACCCGGGCCCTTGATGCGCACTTCCAGCGACTTCACGCCGTAGTCGAGCGCAGCGCGCCCGGCCTTCTCGGCGGCAACCTGCGCCGCGAACGGCGTGGACTTGCGCGAACCGCGGAAACCGGCGCCACCGGAGGTCGCCCAGGACAACGCATTGCCCTGACGGTCGGTGATGGTCACGATGGTGTTGTTGAACGAAGCGTGGACGTGGGCGACGCCGTCGGTGACGACGCGCTTGATCTTCTTCTTGGTCTTTGCTGCTGCGGGCTTAGCCATGTCGGTCCCTTACTTCCTGATCGCCTTGCGCGGGCCCTTGCGGGTGCGGGCGTTGGTACGGGTGCGCTGACCGCGCAGGGGCAGGCCACGACGGTGACGCAGGCCGCGGTAGCAGCCCAGGTCCATCAGTCGCTTGATGGCGATGCCGATTTCGCGACGCAGGTCGCCTTCGACGATGTACTTGCCGACTTCGAGACGCAGGCGCTCGATTTCCGGCTCGGACAGGTCGCGGATCTTGGTGGTCGAGGTCACGCCTGCGGCTTCGCAGACCTTCTTCGAACGGGTACGGCCGATGCCGTAGATGCTTTGCAACCCGACCCAGACGTGCTTCTGGGCTGGCAGGTTGACGCCTGCAATACGCGCCATGACGCGGTTCTCCAACTGAGTGATGGCCCGACGGCGCACCACGGCGCCATCCGGCAGGATGGATCAAAAAGTGAACTTGTAAGTCTAGCAAGGTCTCGGGTTACATGGAAGCCTGCGGAACCTGAGGTTCCGCAAGCCCGGCATGGGGAGTGTGCCCATGCTCCGGCGCCGGACGTCGTTGACAGGGAGAAACCTCCACCCCGCCGCCCGCGCTACTCCAGCGCAGGACCACCACGTCTCACCCGCGCACGAGACCGCTGCACGGGCCGCCCTTCAAGTCGGAAGACTGCGCCCGGGAACCGGGGGCGTCTTCGCGGAAGGATTCAAACAGTATAGCAATCAACCCCGGGCAAAACCGCCGCCGCGCGAGCCACCCTTGAGGTTGGCCTTCTTCAACAGGCTTTCGTACTGGTGCGACATCAGGTGCGCTTGGATCTGCGCGATGAAGTCCATCACCACCACGACCGCGATCAGCAGCGAGGTGCCGCCGAAGTGGAACGAGGTGCCGAGCTGGGCGCGCATCACTTCCGGCAGCAGACACACGATCACCAGGTACACCGAGCCGGCCGCGGTCAGGCGGGTCAGCACGCCGTCGACGTAGTCGGCGGTGGCCTTGCCCGGACGGATGCCCGGAATCAGCGCGCCGGACTTCTTCAGGTTGTCCGCGGTTTCCTGCGAGTTGAACACCAGCGCCGTGTAGAAGAACGCGAAGCCGATGATCAGCGCAGCGAACACGATCATGTGCACCGGTTCGCCGGGACCGAGCGCATTGGCGATGCGCTGCAGCACGCTGCCGAAGGTGCTGTTGGAGGCGGCCTGGCCCGACCACATCGACAGCGTCGCCGGGAAGGCGAGGATGCTCGAGGCGAAGATCGGCGGGATCACGCCGGCCATGTTGAGCTTCAGCGGCAGGAACGAGGTCTGGTTCATGTACGCGTTGCGACCGCCCTGGCGGCGCGCGTAGTTCACCGTGATCCGCCGTTGTCCGCGCTCGACGAACACCACGAACAGGGTGAAGGCGAGGATGGTCAGCACGATCAGCAGCAACGCGATGAAGCTCAGGTTGCCGTCGCGGAAGGACTCCACGGTCTGGATCGCCGCTGCCGGCAGGCCGGCGACGATGCCGGCGAAGATGATCAGCGAGACGCCGTTGCCGATGCCGCGCTCGGTCACCTGCTCGCCGACCCACATCAGGAAGATGGTGCCGGCGGTCAGCGCGATCACCGCGGTGAGCACGAAGCCCATGCCGGGGGCGTACACCACCGGCGCGCCGCCCGGTGCGGTCTGGTTCTGCAGCGCCAGGGCGATACTGCCGCCCTGCACCACCGCCAGCAGCACCGCGCCGATGCGCGAATACTGGGTGATCTTGCGTCGGCCCGACTCGCCTTCCTTCTGCATCGCCTTCAGCGACGGGAAGATGTGCGTGGCCAGCTGGATCACGATCGATGCCGAGATGTACGGCATCACGTTCAGCGCGAAGATGCTGAAACGGTGCAGGGCGCCGCCCGAGAACATGTTGAACATGTCCACGATGCCGCCGCCCTGCGCCTGCATCAGCGCAAGCATGGCTTCGGGATTGACGCCCGGCACCGGCACGTAGCAGCCGATGCGATAGACGATCAATGCGCCGAGAACGAACAACAGGCGCTGGCGAAGTTCCGTGAACTTGCCGAGCCCGCCGCCGAGGTTACCCATGCCAGCCTGCGCCATCTGCGTGTTACTCCTGCACGCTGCCGCCGGCAGCTTCGATTGCCGCCTTGGCACCGGCGGTCGCGGCGACACCCTTCAGCACGAACTTCTTGGTCAGTTCGCCCTTCAGGACCACCTTGGCCTTCTTCGCGGTGCTCGGGACCAGCTTCGCGGCGCGCAGCGCAGCGAAATCGATCTCGCCGGCCGGCAGGTTGTCGAGCTGGTAGGACAGCACTTCGGCAGTGTCCTTGGCCATCTTCGAACGGAAGCCGATCTTCGGCAGACGGCGCTGCATGGGGGTCTGGCCGCCTTCGAAGCCAGCCTTGATCTTGCCGCCGCCCTTGCGCGCGAACGAACCCTTGTGGCCGCGGCCGGCGGTCTTGCCCAGGCCGGAACCGATGCCGCGACCGACGCGGGTGCGCTCGGTGCGCGCGCCCGGCGCGGGCTTCAGATCATTCAGATGCAAAGTCATGGTCGATTACTCCTCAACCTGGACGAGGTACTGAACCTTGTTGATCAGGCCGCGCACTTGCGGGCTGTCCTTCAGTTCGCGCACATCGTTGAGCTTGTTCAGGCCCAGGGCACGCACCGACAGGCGGTGACGCGACTGGGTACCACGCAGGCCGCGCACCAGGCGCACCTTCACCGTCTTGGTGGATTCATTAGCCATGGGTCAGATCCTCCACCTTCTTGCCGCGCTTGGCCGCGATGCGCGACGGCGACTGCATGTCTTCCAGGCCGCGCAGAGTCGCGCGCACCAGGTTGATCGGGTTGCGCGAGCCGACGGCCTTGGCCAGCACGTTCTTCACGCCCACCGCTTCCAGCACGGCGCGCATCGCGCCGCCGGCGATCACGCCGGTACCTTCCGAGGCCGGCATCATGAACACGCGCGCCGCGCCGTGGCCGGACTTCACCGGGTGCCACAGGGTGCCGTTGTTCAGATCGATGTTGAGCATGCCCTTGCGCGCATACTCCATCGACTTCTGGATCGCGACCGGCACTTCGCGCGCCTTGCCGTAACCGAAGCCGATCTTGCCGTTGCCGTCGCCGACCACGGTCAGCGCGGTGAAGGTGAACTGGCGACCGCCCTTGACCGTCTTGCTGACGCGGTTGACCGCGACCAGCTTCTCGATCATGCCGTCGTCGACTTTCTCTTCGCGGTTGCGGTCGCGATCACGACCCCGCGGTGCACGCTGTTCTTCAGCCATTGTGATGCCCTTGATAGAGGAAAAGATTTACGGCTTCGTTGCCGCTTGGAGTTGTGGTCTGGAGCCGTGTTCCCCGGGCGCGCGCAGAAGGCGCGCCAAGGTCCGATGCACCCCGCATCGACGGGACGGGCGCGGCAGTGCCGCACCCGCAAGGATCAGAACTGCAGGCCGCCTTCGCGCGCGGCGTCGGCCAGCGCCTTGATGCGGCCGTGGTAGCGGTAGCCCGAGCGGTCGAAGGCGACCTTCTCGACGCCCGCGGCCTTGGCGCGCTCGGCGATCAGCTTGCCGACCTTGGCGGCGGCGTCGCTGTTCTTGCCGTTCTTCAGGCCGTCCTTGACGTCGGCCTGCAGGGTGTTCGCCGCAGCGAGCACCTTGGAACCGTCGGCGGTGAAGACCTGCGCGTACAGGTGCTGGCCGGTGCGCAGCACCGACAGGCGGGCGACGCCGAGCTCGCGGATGTGAGCGCGGGTCGACTTGGCGCGACGCAGGCGGGCGATGTTCTTGTTGATGGTCATGTCTGTGTCCTACGGAAGCTGAAGGAAGCGAGGCGTTCGTGGGGAACCCGGCCTCGCAAGGCCGGACTCCTGGCGGAAGAACCTGGCTTAGGCCTTCTTGGCTTCCTTGCGAATGATGGCTTCACCGGCGTACTTCACACCCTTGCCCTTGTAGGGCTCCGGCGGACGGAAACCGCGGATCTTGGCGGCGACTTCGCCGACGCGCTGCTTGTCGGCGCCCTGCACCAGGATCTCGGTCTGCGTCGGCGCGGTCAGGGTGATGCCCTCCGGCGCGACGAACACGATCGGGTGCGAGAAACCGAGCGCCAGGCTCAGGTCCTTGCCCTGCATCGTGGCGCGGTAGCCGACGCCCACCAGCTCGAGCTTGCGCTCGAAGCCCGCGGACACGCCCTGCACCATGTTCGCCAGGATGGCGCGGACGGTGCCGGTGATCGCGATGTGCGACGGATCGTTCGCCGACAGCGTGGCGACACCGTTTTCCTGCTTGATTTCGACACCGGCCGGCTTGGCAAGCGACAGGGTGCCCTTCGGGCCCTTGACGCTGAACTGATCGGCCTGGACGGTGAGTTCGACGCCCTTCGGGAGGGAGATCGGCTTCTTGGCTACGCGGGACATGTGAGTGCTCCTTCCCTTAGGCCACGAAGCACAGGACTTCGCCACCGACGCCGGCCTGACGGGCCTGCGCATCGGTCATGATGCCCTTGGACGTGGAAATGATGGCAACGCCCAGACCGCCGAGAACCTTCGGCAGCTCGGTCTTGCCGCGATACTGGCGCAGACCCGAACGCGAAACGCGCTTGAGCGTATCGATGACCGGGCGGCCCTCGAAATACTTCAGCACGATTTCCAGTTCGGACTTGTTGTTCTCGATCGCGTTGACGCGCAGATCGCTGATGTAGCCTTCGGCCTTCAGCACTTCCGCGATCGCAACCTTGATCTTGGAGGACGGCATTTTCACCGTCGGCTTGCCAACCGCGGCCGCATTCTTGATGCGGACCAGCAGGTCGGCGATGGGATCAGTCATGCTCATGGTGTCTACCTTTGAGTGCACCGATATCCGCTTTCGCGAAAATCTTGTGTGGTGGAGCGGTGGAATGACGCAGGGGGTGAAGCGCGCAACCGCCGGAGAAACCCGCGGCGGCTGCCATACCCGTCCCTGCCGCGAGGCAAGGAGCGGGAGTATACGACAAAAAGTCCGACTTGCGTCGGACTCGTTGTCTGAACGACAAGTGGGCGGTCAGACCGCCCTGCCCGGCCCCGCGAACGGGACCGGCGCCGCTGGAATTACCAGCTGGCCTTGCGCAGGCCCGGAACGTCGCCGTTCATGGTCGCCTTGCGCAGCATGTTGCGGCCCAGGCCGAACTTGCTGTACACGCCACGCGGGCGGCCGGACAGTTCGCAACGGGTACGCTGGCGGCTCGGCGACGAATCGCGCGGCAGCTTCTGCAGCTTGGTCACGGCCTCGGCCTTCTCGTCGTACGAGGCGGTGCCGGAGGCGATGATCTTCTTCAGCGCATCACGCTTGTCGGCGAACTTCTTCGCCAGCTTCTTGCGCTTGATGTCGCGGTTGACCATGGAGGTCTTTGCCATCTGTAAATCCTCGGGATTCGAGATTGGGGATTTGAGATTTGCGGAACCCGGGGTGGCGGGCATGCGCCCTTCCATCCCGAATCCCGAATCCCGAATCCCGGCGTCAATCAGTTACGGAACGGGAACTTGAACGCTTCGAGCAGCGCCTTGGCTTCGGCGTCGGTCTTGGCGGTGGTGGTGATGGCGATATCCATACCGCGGATCGCATCGACGGCGTCGAAGTCGATTTCCGGGAAGATGATCTGCTCCTTCACGCCCATGTTGAAGTTGCCGCGGCCGTCGAACGAACGCCCCGAGACACCGCGGAAGTCGCGCACGCGCGGCAGCGAGATGTTGATCAGGCGGTCCAGGAACTCGTACATCTTGGCGCGACGCAGCGTGGTCTTGCAGCCGATCGGCCAGCCATCGCGGATCTTGAACGACGCCACCGAGATGCGCGACTTGGTCACCACCGGCTTCTGACCGGAGACCTTGGCCATGTCGGCGACGGCGTTTTCCAGGATCTTCTTGTTCGTCGCCGCCTCGCCCACGCCCATGTTCAGCGTGACCTTGACCAGCTTCGGCACTTCCATCGGATTGGTGTAACCGAACTTCTTCATCAGAGCCGGTACCACTTCTTCCTTGTAGATCTTTTCGAGACGGGAAGTCATTGTGTCATTCCTCAGGCGTCGAGCGCCTCACCGCTGGAGCGGAACACACGCAGTTTGCGTCCATCCTCCAGCACCTTGAAGCCAACGCGCTCGCCCTTGCCCGTCGCCGGGTTGACGATCGCCACGTTGGAAATATGGATCGACGCTTCGCGCTCGACCACGCCGCCGGCGACGCCCGCCTGCGGGTTCGGCTTGGTGTGGCGCTTGACGATGTTCGCGTTGGAGACGACCACGCGGTCGCCGTCGACGCGGACGACTTCGCCCTGCTTGCCCTTGTCCTTGCCGGTGGTGACGACGACCTGGTCGCCCTTCTTGATACGGTTAGCCATGTGTATGTCCTCCGCTCACAGCACTTCGGGAGCGAGCGAGACGATCTTCATGAACTTCTCGGAACGCAGCTCGCGGGTAACAGGCCCGAAGATGCGCGTGCCGATCGGCTCCTGCTTGTTGTTGAGCAACACCGCGGCGTTGCCGTCGAAGCGGATCAACGAACCGTCCGGACGACGCACACCCTTGCGGGTACGCACGACGACGGCGTCGTAGACTTCGCCCTTCTTGACCTTGCCGCGCGGGATCGCGTCCTTGACGGTGACCTTGATGATGTCGCCAATGTGCGCGTAGCGGCGCTTGGAGCCGCCCAGCACCTTGATGCACATCACTTCCTTGGCACCGGAATTGTCGGCGACGTCGAGGTAGCTCTGCATCTGGATCATGATTCAGATCTCCCTTATTCGGCCGCGCGGGTGACGATTTCCACCACCCGCCAGTTCTTGGTCTTGGACATCGGCGCAATCTCGGTCACGCGCACGACATCGCCTTCGTTGCAGGCGTTGTCGGCATCGTGGGCGTGGAGCTTGGTCGAGCGCTTGATGTACTTGCCGTACAGCGCATGCTTGACCTGACGCTCCACCAGCACGGTGACGGTCTTGTCCATCTTATTGCTGACCACACGGCCTTCGACCGTGCGCAGCGTCTTGCTTTCGTTATTGTCGCTCATCGCGGCCATCCTTACTTCGTGCTGCCGAGCAGGTGCTTGACGCGAGCGATCTCGCGGCGCACCCGGCGGGTTTCGTGAGTCTTCGGCAGCTGCCCGGTGACCTGCTGCATGCGCAGGGCGAACTGCTCCTTGCGCAGATCGGTCAGGTGGGCCTTCAGATCGTCGGCCGACTTCTCGCGGAGTTGTTTGATGTCCATCAGCGTACCGTCCGGGTCACGAAGGTGGTGGTCACCGAAAGCTTGGCAGCGGCCAGGCGGAACGCCTCGCGCGCGACATCTTCGCCGACACCTTCGATTTCATAGATCATGCGACCGGGCTGGATCTGCGCGACCCAGTACTCGACGTTACCCTTACCGGAGCCCATTCGCACTTCGATCGGCTTCTTGGTGATCGGCTTGTCCGGGAACACGCGGATCCACATCTTGCCGCCGCGCTTGACGTAGCGGCTGATCGAGCGGCGCGCCGCTTCGATCTGGCGCGCGGTCAGCTGACCGTGCGCCGTGGCCTTCAGCCCGTACTCGCCGAAGCTGACGGCGTTTCCGCTCCACGCCAGGCCGTCGTTACGACCCTTGTGCATCTTGCGGTATTTGGTTCGCTTGGGTTGCAACATTGCCGTTACCTCGCTTCACGGGCCGGACGCGACGGACGGTCGCCACGGTCGCCGCGATCATTACGATCGTTGCGCGGGGAATCGTCCTGCTTTTCCTGGCCAACCTGGGAGAAATCGAAGATCTCGCCCTTGTAGATCCAGACCTTGATGCCGATGATGCCGTAGGTCGTCTTGGCTTCAGCGAAGCCGTAGTCGATGTCGGCACGCAGCGTGTGCAGCGGCACGCGGCCTTCGCGGTACCACTCGGAACGGGCGATTTCCGCACCGTTCAGACGGCCGGCGACGTTGACCTTGATGCCCAAGGCACCCAGGCGCATCGCGTTGCCGACCGAGCGCTTCATCGCGCGGCGGAACATGATGCGACGCTCCAGCTGCTGCGCGATCGACTCGGCGACCAGCTGCGCGTCCAGCTCCGGCTTGCGCACTTCGGTGACGTTGATGTGGGCGGGGACGCCCATCATCTCGCTCACTTCCTTCCGCAGCTTCTCGATGTCCTCACCGCGCTTGCCGATCACCACGCCCGGGCGGGCGGTGTGGATCGTCACGCGCGCGGTCTTGGCCGGACGCTCGATCAGGATCTTGCTGATGCCCGCCTGCGCCAGCTTCTTGCGCAGCATTTCGCGGACCTTGAGGTCGGCCGCCAGGTAACCGGCGAACTCGCCCTTGTTGGCGTACCACTTGGAATTCCAGTCCTTGGCGATACCCAGGCGGATTCCGATCGGATGAACTTTATGACCCATCGTCTTTTCCTTTCCGCTTACTTGGCGGCGCCCACAACCACAGTGATGTGGCTGGTGCGCTTGAGGATGCGGGTACCGCGGCCTTTCGCCCGCGCCATGAAACGCTTCAGGGTCGGACCTTCATCAACCATGATGGTCTTGACCTTCAGCTCGTCGACATCCGCGCCCTGGTTGTTCTCGGCATTGGCGATCGCCGACTCCACCACCTTCTTGATCAGGTGGGCAGCCTTCTTGTCCGAGAACTTCAGCAGGTTGACCGCCCGCTCGGCGGAAAGACCGCGCACCTGGTCAGCGACCAGGCGGGCCTTCTGCGGGGAGATGCGCGCGGTGCGCAGGATTGCTTTCGCTTCCATCGTCATCTCTCCTTACCGGCTCGACTTCTTGTCGCCACCGTGACCCTTGAAGGTCCGGGTGACGGCAAATTCGCCGAGCTTGTGGCCGACCATGTTCTCGTTGACCAGCACCGGAACGTGGTTCTTGCCGTTATGCACGGCGATGGTGAAACCCACCATCTCCGGCAGGATCATCGAACGTCGCGACCAGGTCTTGATCGGACGCTTGCTGCCGGCCGCGGCCTCCACCTTCTTGACGAGGTGGTGATCGACGAACGGGCCCTTCTTGAGTGAACGTGCCATGGTCGATTAGCCCCTACGATCGCGGACGATGAATTGTTCGGTGCGCTTGTTATGGCGCGTCTTGTAACCCTTGGTCGGGACACCCCACGGGGTGACCGGATGCGGATTACCCTGACCGGCCTTCGCCTCACCACCACCGTGCGGGTGGTCGACCGGGTTCATGGCCGCACCGCGAACGGTCGGACGCACGCCGCGCCAGCGCTTCGCGCCCGCCTTGCCCAGCTTCTCGAGGTTGTGCTCGTCGTTGCCGACTTCGCCGATGGTGGCGCGGCACTCGGCCGGCACCTTGCGCATTTCGCCGGAGCGCAGACGCAGGGTGGCGTAGATGCCTTCACGCGCGACCAGCTGCACCGCGGCGCCGGCGGCACGCGCAATCTGCGCGCCCTTGCCCGGCTTCAGCTCGATCCCGTGGACGGTGGTACCGACCGGGATGTTGCGCAGCGGCAGGGTGTTGCCGGTCTTGATCGGCGCATCCGAACCCGCGATCACCTGGTCGCCGGCCTTCAGGCCCTTCGGCGCGATGATGTAGCGGCGCTCGCCGTCGGCGTAGCACAGCAGGGCGATATGGGCGGTGCGGTTGGGATCGTATTCGATCCGCTCCACGCGCGCCGGGATACCTTCCTTGTTGCGCTTGAAGTCGATGACGCGGTAGTGCTGCTTGTGGCCACCGCCGACGTGGCGGGTGGTGATGCGGCCGTGGTGGTTACGACCACCGGACTTGCTCTGCTTTTCCACCAGTGCAGCGTGCGGGGCGCCCTTGTGCAGATCGGGCGTGACCACGCGCACGGCCGAACGACGGCCTGCGGAGGTGGGCTTGAATTTCATCAATGGCATGGGATGTACCTCAGGCCTTGGCCGTTACGTCGATGGACTGGCCTTCGGCCAGACGCACGTACGCCTTGCGCCAATCGCCGCGACGACCGCTGCGCGAACGGAAGGACTTGTTCTTGCCCTTGACGTTCAACACGTTGACCGACTCGACCTTGACGTCGAACAGCTGCTCGACCGCGGCCTTGACATCGGCCTTGGTGGCTTCGTTCGAAATCTCGAAGACGTACTGATTGGAGAGTTCCTGCAGGCGCGCGGTCTTTTCGGAGACACGCGGAGCGCGCAGCACGCTGAAGATTTTTTCGTTGCTGCTCATGCCAGCCACTCCTCGACCTTCTTGACCGCATCGGCGGTGATCACGACCGTATCGGCCCCGACCAGCGACACCGGATCCAGGCCCTGCACGTCGCGCACTTCCACGTAGGGAAGGTTGCGGGCGGACAGGTACAGATGCTCGGACGCTTCTTCGGTCACGATCAGCGGGCGCTTGCCCACTTCCAGACCCTTCAGCTTCTCAATCAGGCCCTTGGTCTTGCTGGCCTCGACGTCGAACGCGTCGACGACCATCAGGCGGCCCTGGCGGTTCAGTTCCGAGAGGATCGCGCAGATGGCCGCGCGGTACATCTTGCGGTTGACCTTCTGCTCGAAGCTGCGCGGCTTGGCCGCGAAGGTCACGCCACCGCCGACGAAGATCGGAGCGGTCAGCGCGCCGTGGCGAGCGCCACCGCCCTTCTGCTTCTTCGACTTCTTGGTGGTGCCGTTGACTTCCGAACGCGTCTTCTGCGCCTTGGTGCCGGCGCGGCCGGCGTTGCGATAAGCGACGACGACCTGGTGAACCAGATCCTCGCTGAAATCGCGGCCGAACACGGCATCGGAGACCGAGACCTTGTTGTTGCTACCCGTGATAACGAGTTCCATCGTCATCTCTCCTTATGCCTTGCTAGCCGGACGCACGATCACGTCGCCACCGGCAGCGCCAGGCACAGCGCCGCGAATGGCGATCAGGCCACGCTCGACGTCGACCTTGACCACTTCCAGATTCTGCGTGCTCTGCTGCACCGCGCCCATGTGGCCGGACATCTTCTTGCCCGGGAAAACGCGACCCGGGGTCTGGCGCTGACCCAGCGAACCCGGCGCGCGATGCGACAGCGAGTTACCGTGGGTGGCATCGCCCATGCGGAAGTTGTGCCGCTTGATGGTGCCCTGGAAGCCCTTACCCTTGGTGACGCCCTGGACGTCGACCTTCTGGCCGACGGCGAAGATGTCCGCCTTGATTTCGCCGCCGACGGCGAACTCGCCCAGCTGCGCGTCCTCGACGCGGAACTCCCACAGGCCGCGACCCGCTTCGACCTTCGCCTTGGCGAAATGGCCGGACGCCGGCTTGTTGACCAGCGCGGCGCGACGGGCGCCCACGGTGATCTGCACGGCGCTGTAGCCGTCGGCTTCGACGGTCTTGAGCTGGGTGATGCGGTTCGGGGTCGCTTCGATCAGGGTGACCGGGATGGAGCGGCCGTCTTCGGTGAAGACGCGGCTCATGCCGGCCTTGCGGCCCACGAAGCCCAACGAATACTTCTTCGTCATGGTCGTAGTCCTCAGGTCAACTTGATCTGGACATCGACGCCAGCCGCGAGCTCGAGCTTCATCAGCGCGTCCACGGTCTTGTCGTTGGGGTCGACGATGTCGAGCACGCGCTTGTGCGTGCGGGTCTCGTACTGGTCACGCGCGTCCTTGTCGACGTGCGGGGAAACGAGGATGGTGTAGCGTTCGATCTTGGTCGGCAGCGGGATCGGGCCACGCACTTGCGCGCCGGTCCGCTTGGCCGTCTCGACGATCTCGCTGGCCGAACGGTCGATCAAACGATGATCGAACGCCTTCAGCCGAATCCGGATCTTTTGGTCCGCCATGACGGTGGGTTCCTTCGTTAAAAGAGCGACGGGCAAGGCCTCTGGGATACCTGCCCCGGTTGTTTCCTGATAGTCGTACCGCAGAGCATCCGGCTCGGCGGGGGCATTCCTTCCGCCCCAAAAACTGGGGCAGACCAGTCGACCCGGCCTGCCCAGACGGAAAAGTATAATGCGCAGCTAGAGCAGCGTCAACAACTCGGGGTTGTTGAGTGCTCCATGCGACGCGACCTTCCCGGTCCTGCGAACACGAGCGGCGTCCTGCCTCTCTTTTCGCTGTCTTGCCGGCGCCCTACCCAGGAACGCCGAGCCGCGCATTATAGCGACGACTTCACGCCTCCGCAACACCTCGCGGCAACAAATCGCCAGAACGTTCGCATGCCCGGAAACGACGAAGGGCCGGCTTGCGCCGACCCTTCGCGATGCCGACGACCGCAGTCGCTGGCGAATCCAACCGGCGGCCTTGGCCGCCGGAGGGCATTACTTGATGATCTTGGCCACCACGCCGGCGCCGACGGTCCGGCCGCCTTCGCGGATCGCGAAGCGCAGGCCTTCGTCCATCGCCACCGGGTTGATCAGCGTCACCACCATCTTGACGTTGTCGCCCGGCATCACCATCTCCACGCCTTCCGGCAGCTGGCACGCGCCAGTGATATCGGTGGTGCGGAAGTAGAACTGCGGGCGATAGCCCTTGAAGAACGGGGTGTGACGGCCGCCCTCGTCCTTCGACAGCACGTACACTTCGGCTTCGAAGTCGGTATGCGGCTTGATCGAACCCGGCTTGCACAGCACCTGGCCGCGCTCCACGTCGTCACGCTTGGTGCCGCGCAGCAGCAGGCCCGCGTTGTCGCCCGCCTGGCCCTGGTCCAGCAGCTTACGGAACATTTCCACGCCGGTCACGGTGGTCTTCTGCGTCGCACGGATGCCGACGATTTCGATTTCGTCGCCCACCTTGATGATGCCGCGCTCGATACGGCCGGTCACCACGGTGCCGCGGCCCGAGATCGAGAACACGTCTTCCACCGGCATCAGGAACGGCTTGTCCACGTCGCGCTGCGGCTCCGGGATGAACGAGTCCAGCGCGTCCACCAGCTTCAGGATCGCCGGCACGCCGATCTCGCTCTGGTCGCCTTCCAGCGCCAGGCGGGCCGAACCGTGGATGATCGGGGTGTCGTCGCCCGGGAAGTCGTACTTGCTCAGCAGCTCGCGCACTTCCATCTCGACCAGCTCGAGCAGTTCGGCGTCGTCGACCATGTCGGCCTTGTTCAGGAACACCACGATGTGCGGCACGCCGACCTGACGCGACAGCAGGATGTGCTCGCGGGTCTGCGGCATCGGGCCGTCAGCGGCCGAGCACACCAGGATCGCGCCGTCCATCTGCGCCGCACCGGTGATCATGTTCTTGACGTAGTCCGCGTGACCCGGGCAATCCACGTGCGCGTAGTGGCGCGTCGGGGATTCGTATTCCACGTGGGCGGTCGAGATCGTGATGCCGCGCGCCTTCTCTTCCGGCGCCGCGTCGATCGCGTCGTACGCCTTGAACTCGCCGCCGAAGCGCTCTGCGCCGATCTTGGTCAGCGCCGCGGTCAGCGTGGTCTTGCCGTGGTCGACGTGACCGATGGTGCCGACGTTGACGTGCGGCTTGGTGCGCTCGAACTTACCCTTTGCCATGTCTCTCTACCTCGTGATTCGTATTGGGGGAACAGAGAGCGGGATGCGGCGCGGACCTGGTCCGCCGCACGCATCCCGTCGCTCTAATCTCAGCTCTTCTTGATGACCGCTTCGGCGATGTTGGCCGGCGCTTCAGCGTAGTGGTCGAACTCCATCGAGAAGGTGGCGCGACCCTGCGACATCGAGCGCAGCGTGGTGGCGTAGCCGAACATTTCGCCCAGCGGCACCATCGCGTTGATCACCTTGCCCGACGGGCTGTCGTCCTGGCCCTGCAGGATGCCGCGACGACGGCTGACGTCGCCCATCACATCGCCCAGGTAGTCTTCCGGCGTCACCACCTCGACCTTCATGATCGGCTCCAGCAGCACCGGGTTGGCCTTGTTGAAGCCTTCCTTGAAGCCCATCGAGCCGGCGATCTTGAACGCCATTTCCGAGGAGTCGACGTCATGGTACGAACCGTCGATCAGGCGCACCTTGACGTCCACGATCGGGTAGCCGGCCATCACGCCGTTGGCCACCGCTTCCTGGATGCCCTTGTCCACCGCCGGGATGTATTCCTTCGGCACCACGCCGCCGACGATCGCGTTCTCGAAGGTGTAGCCCAGGCCACGCTCCTGCGGCTCGATCTCGAGCACGACATGACCGTACTGGCCCTTACCGCCGGACTGACGCACGAACTTGCCTTCCTGCTTGACCGCCTTGCGGATGGTCTCGCGGTAGGCCACCTGCGGCTTGCCGACGTTGGCTTCGACGTTGAACTCGCGCTTCATGCGGTCGACCATGATTTCCAGGTGCAACTCGCCCATGCCGCGGATGATGGTCTGGCCGGATTCCTCGTCGGTGTTGACGCGGAACGAGGGATCTTCCTGCGCCAGACGGCTCAGCGCGATGCCCATCTTTTCCTGGTCCGACTTGGTCTTCGGCTCGACCGCCATCGAGATCACCGGCTCCGGGAACACCATGCGCTCCAGGATGATGATGTTGTCCTGCGCGCACAGCGTGTCGCCGGTGGTGACGTCCTTCAGGCCCACCGCCGCGGCGATGTCGCCCGCGCGCACTTCCTTGATCTCTTCGCGGTTGTTGGAGTGCATCTGCAGGATGCGACCCACGCGCTCCTTCTTCGACTTGACCGGGTTGTACACCTGGTCGCCCGAGTTCAGCGTGCCGGAGTAGACGCGGAAGAAGGTCAGCGAGCCGACGAACGGGTCGGTCATGATCTTGAACGCCAGCGCCGAGAACGGCGCGGTGTCGGTGGCCGGACGGCTGTCTTCCTTGTCGTCCTCGTCGATACCCTTGACCGGCGGACGATCGCTGGGCGACGGCAGCAGCTGGATCACGCCGTCGAGCATCGCCTGCACGCCCTTGTTCTTGAACGCGGTACCGCAGTACACCGGCACCACTTCCACCTTCAGGGTGCGCTCGCGCAGGCCATTGACGATCTCGGCCTCGGACAGGTCGCCCTCGTTGAGGTACTTGTCCATCAGGTCTTCGTTGGCTTCGGCGGCGGCCTCGACCATGAACGCACGCGCTTCGGTGGCCTTGTCGGCCAGGTGCGCGGGGATCTCACGGTACTCGAACACGGTGCCCTGCGAAGCGGTATCCCAATGGACCGCCTTCATCTTGATCAGGTCGACCACGCCTTCGAAGCCGTCTTCGGCGCCGATCGGCACCTGCATCGGCACCGGGTACGCACCCAGGCGCGACTTCAGCTGCTCGACCACCTTGTCGAAGTTGGCACCGGTGCGGTCCATCTTGTTGACGAACGCAAGGCGCGGCACCGCGTACTTGTTGGCCTGACGCCACACGGTCTCGGACTGCGGCTGCACGCCACCGACCGCACACAGCACGAACACCGCGCCATCGAGCACGCGCAGCGAACGCTCGACTTCGATGGTGAAGTCGACGTGCCCGGGGGTATCGATGATGTTGAAGCGGTGCTGCGGCAGCGACTTGTCCATGCCGCTCCAGAACGCCGTGGTGGCCGCGGAGGTGATGGTGATGCCACGCTCCTGCTCCTGCTCCATCCAGTCCATCGTCGCGGCACCGTCATGCACCTCGCCGATCTTGTGGCTGACGCCGGTGTAGAACAGGATGCGTTCGGAGGTGGTGGTCTTGCCGGCATCGATGTGGGCCATGATGCCGAAGTTGCGGTAACGCTCGATGGGAGTGGTACGGGCCACAGGGAGCCTCTCAAATTTCTTGGATTTCGGATGGCCGAACGCCGCCTTGCGGCGGCCTTCGGATTTGTGCCGCGCGCGACGGCGCAGCTAGCAGCACTTCTAGATAGTGCTGACGGGCCCCGTTTCCAAGGCCCGGAAGGTCACCAGCGGTAGTGCGCGAACGCCTTGTTCGCTTCCGCCATGCGGTGAGTCTCTTCACGCTTCTTGATGGCGCCACCACGGTTTTCCGAGGCGTCGACCAGCTCGGCCGCCAGCTTGCGCGGCATCGAGTTCTCGCCACGCTTGCGCGCCGAGTCGATCAGCCAGCGCATCGCCAGCGCCATGCGACGGGAGGAACGCACCTCGACCGGCACCTGATAGGTGGCACCGCCGACGCGGCGCGACTTGACTTCGACCGCCGGAGCGACGTTGTCCAGCGCCTTCTGCACCAGCTCGACCGCATTGGGGTTCTTCTCGCCGATGACGTCCATCGCGCCGTACACGATCTTTTCGGCGACCGACTTCTTGCCGCTCAGCATCACCATGTTGATGAAGCGGGCGATGGTTTCACTCCCGTGCTTGGGATCCGGGAGAACGGCGCGCTGCGGCGTATTACCTTTACGTGACATGTGTGCTTCCCTTAGCTCTTCTTCGGACGCTTGGCGCCGTACTTGGAACGACCCTGGCGACGCTTGGCGACGCCGGCGGCATCGAGCGAACCGCGCACGGTGTGGTAGCGCACGCCCGGCAGATCCTTGACGCGACCGCCGCGGATCAGGACCACGGAGTGCTCCTGCAGGTTGTGGCCTTCGCCGCCGATGTAGCTGATGACCTCTTCCTGGTTGGTCAGGCGCACCTTGGCGACCTTACGCAGGGCCGAGTTCGGCTTCTTCGGGGTGGTGGTGTACACGCGCGTGCAGACGCCACGGCGCTGCGGGCACTTGTCCAGCGCCGGAGAGGCGCTCTTGTAGGTGGTCGCCTGCCGCGGCTTGCGGACCAGCTGGTTGATCGTCGCCATCAGGTAGATTCTTCTGATTGAGGCCGTCGGGCCTGGATGCGTGAAAACGAAGGCAGGCCGAAGGACGGCCTGCCGAGACAGGAAAGTATAGCGGGCAAGTCAAAGCGCCGTCAACACAACGGAATTTTTACTTGCTGGCCCATCCGGGGCCGGAATACGGGGCGCGTCCGCTGCGCCCCCTTTCACTTGGAACGACGGTCCCGCGGACGGGACCGGTCCGGCTTGCTGTTTACTCTTCGCTGCCGGCAGCCGTCGGCGCGGGAGCTTCGACCGCCGGCTCGGCGCTGCCGCCGGACAGGGTCTGCATTTCCGACTCGGTCAGGCCGCTGGCATTGCGACGGCGCAGGCTGTGGTACGCCAGGCCGGTACCGGCCGGGATCAGACGGCCCACGATCACGTTTTCCTTCAGACCGCGCAGCGTGTCGCTGGTGCCGCGGACCGCCGCCTCGGTGAGCACGCGGGTGGTCTCCTGGAACGACGCGGCCGAGATGAACGACTCGGTCGCCAGCGAGGCCTTGGTGATGCCCAGCAGCACCGGGTCGTACTTGGCCGGCAGTTCGTTGCGGGCCGCCAGGCGGGCGTTCTCCTCGATGACGCGCTGGCGCTCGGCCTGCTCGCCATTGAGGAACTTGCTGCTGCCCTGGTCGGTGATCTCGACCTTGCGCAGCATCTGCCGGGTGATGACCTCGATGTGCTTGTCGTTGATCTTCACGCCCTGCAGGCGGTACACGTCCTGGATTTCCTTGACCAGGTACGCGGCCAGCGGCTCGACGCCCAGCAGACGCAGGATGTCCTGCGGGCTCGGCTCGCCGTCCACCACGGTTTCGCCCTTGGCCACGTGTTCGCCTTCGAACACGATGATCTGGCGGTACTTCGGGATCAGCTCTTCGTGCTCCGACCCATCGGTGTCCTTGATGATCAGGCGCTGCTTGCCCTTGGTGTCCTTGCCGAAGCTGATGATGCCCGAGCGCTCGGCCAGGATCGCCGGATCCTTCGGCTTGCGCGCTTCGAACAGATCCGCCACGCGCGGCAGACCACCGGTGATGTCGCGGGTCTTGGACGCTTCCTGCGGGATCTTCGCGACCACGTCGCCGACGCCGACCGCGGCGCCATCCTGCAGGTTGACGATCGAGCGCGGCGGCAGCAGGTACTGCGCCGGCAGATCGGTGCCCGGGATGGTCAGGTCGTTGCCCTTGGCATCGACGATGCGCACGATCGGGCGCAGGTCCTTGGCCTGGGTGCCGCGACGCTTCGGATCGGTGATTTCGCGCGAGGCCAGGCCGGTCAGCTCGTCGGTCTTCTCGATGACGGTGACGCCGTCGATGAAGTCGATGAAGCGGATGAAACCGGCCACTTCCGACACGATCGGGTGGTTATGCGGATCCCAGTTCGCCACCGACTGGCCGGCCTTGACGGCGTCGCCGTCCTTGGCGGTGATGGTGGCGCCGTACGGCAGCTTGTAGCGCTCGCGCTCGCGGCCGTGGCCGTCGAGCACCGACAGTTCGCCCGAACGCGACACCGCCACCAGCGAACCGTTGGCGTGCTCGACCGACTTCAAGTTGTTGAACTTGATCGAACCGGTGGTCTTGACCGTGATGTTGTCCACCGCCGCCGCACGCGAAGCCGCGCCGCCGATGTGGAAGGTACGCATGGTCAGCTGGGTACCCGGCTCGCCGATCGACTGCGCGGCGATGACGCCCACCGCTTCGCCGATGTTGACCAGGTGGCCACGGGCCAGGTCGCGGCCGTAGCAGCGTGCGCACACGCCGAACGCCGATTCGCAGGTGATGGTCGAGCGGACCTTGACCGACTGCACGCCGGCCTCTTCCAGCTTGGCCACCCACTGCTCGTCGAGCAGGGTGTTGCGGGTGACGATCGGATCCTCGTCGTTGCCCGGCAGGAACACGTCCTCGGCCACCACGCGGCCGAGCACGCGGTCGCGCAACGGCTCGACCACGTCGCCGCCTTCCACGATCGGGGTCATGGTCAGGCCGTCGGTGGTGCCGCAATCCGGCTCGGTGATCACCACGTCCTGCGCCACGTCGACCAGGCGACGGGTCAGGTAACCGGAGTTGGCGGTCTTCAGCGCGGTATCGGCCAGACCCTTACGGGCACCGTGGGTGGAGTTGAAGTACTCCTGCACGTTCAGGCCTTCGCGGAAGTTCGCCTTGATCGGCGTCTCGATGATCGAGCCGTCCGGGCGGGCCATCAGGCCGCGCATGCCGGCCAGCTGACGGATCTGCGCCTGCGAACCACGCGCGCCGGAGTCGGCCATGATGTACAGCGAGTTCATCGACTTCTGGTCGATGGTCTCGCCCTTGGCGTTGACCACCTTCTCGGTGCCGATGGTGTCCATCATCGCCTTGGCGATGCGCTCGTTGGTGCGCGACCAGATGTCCACGACCTTGTTGTAGCGCTCGCCGGCGGTGACCAGACCGGACTGGTACTGCTCCTGGATTTCCAGCACTTCCTGCTCGGCTTCGCCGAGGATGCCCTTCTTCTCCGACGGGATCAGCATGTCGTCGATGCCGATCGACACGCCGGCGCGGGTCGCGTAGGCGAAGCCGGTGTACATCAGCTTGTCGGCGAACACGACGCTGTCCTTCAGACCAAGCTGACGGTAGCTGGAGTTGATCAGGCGGCTGATGTTCTTCTTGGTCAGCTCGGTGTTGGCCAGCGCGAACGGCAGGCCTTCCGGCAGGATCTCGGCCAGCAGCGCGCGCCCGATCGTGGTGTCCACGATCGAGGTCTTCTTGCTGCGGTTGCCTTCCTCGTCGATCACCGTCTCGGTGATGCGGACCTTGACCTTGGCGTGCAGTTCGACCGCACGGTTGTCGTAGGCGCGCTTCACTTCGGCGATGTTGGCGAACACCATGCCCTCGCCCTTCTTGTTCTCCAGGGCGCGGCTCATGTAATACAGGCCCAGCACCACGTCCTGCGACGGCACGATGATCGGCTCGCCGTTGGCCGGCGACAGGATGTTGTTGGTGGACATCATCAGCGCGCGCGCTTCCAGCTGCGCTTCCAGCGACAGCGGCACGTGCACGGCCATCTGGTCACCGTCGAAGTCGGCGTTGAACGCGGTGCAGACCAGCGGGTGCAGCTGGATCGCCTTGCCTTCGATCAGCACCGGCTCGAACGCCTGGATGCCCAGACGGTGCAGGGTCGGCGCACGGTTCAGCAGCACCGGGTGCTCGCGGATCACCTCTTCCAGGATGTCCCAGACTTCGGCTTCTTCGCGCTCGACCAGCTTCTTGGCGGCCTTGATGGTGGTGGCCAGGCCGCGACGCTGCAGCTTGGCGAACACGAACGGCTTGAACAGCTCCAGCGCCATCTTCTTCGGCAGGCCGCACTCGTGCAGACGCAGGGTCGGGCCGACCACGATCACCGAACGGCCGGAGTAGTCCACGCGCTTGCCGAGCAGGTTCTGACGGAACCGGCCCTGCTTGCCCTTGATCATGTCGGCCAGCGACTTCAGCGGACGCTTGTTGGTGCCGGTGATGGCACGGCCGCGGCGGCCGTTGTCCAGCAGCGCATCGACCGATTCCTGCAGCATGCGCTTTTCGTTGCGCACGATGATGTCCGGCGCGTTCAGCTCGAGCAGGCGGCGCAGGCGGTTGTTGCGGTTGATGACGCGGCGGTACAGGTCGTTCAGATCGGAGGTCGCGAAGCGGCCGCCGTCCAGCGGCACCAGCGGACGCAGATCCGGCGGCAGCACCGGCAGCACGGTCATCACCATCCACTCCGGACGGTTGCCGGACTCGATGAAGGCCTCGATCAGCTTGATGCGCTTGGTCAGGCGCTTGAGCTTGGTTTCCGAACCGGTGCTGGCGATCTCTTCGCGCAGGCGGGTCATTTCCGACTGCAGGTCGATGGTGCGCAGCAGCTCGTACACCGCCTCGGCGCCCATGGCGGCGTCGAAGTCGTCGCCGTGCTCCTGGCGCGCGGTCAGGTACTGCTCTTCGGTCAGCAGCTGGCGGCGCTCCAGGGCGGTCAGGCCCGGCTCGGTCACCACGTAGGCTTCGAAGTACAGCACGCGCTCGATGTCACGCAGGGTCATGTCCAGCATCAGGCCGATGCGCGACGGCAGCGACTTCAGGAACCAGATGTGCGCGACCGGCGAAGCCAGGTCGATGTGGCCCATGCGCTCGCGGCGCACCTTGGCCAGGGTCACTTCGGTGCCGCACTTCTCGCAGACCACGCCACGGTGCTTCATGCGCTTGTACTTGCCGCACAGGCACTCGTAATCCTTGATCGGGCCGAAGATGGCGGCGCAGAACAGGCCGTCGCGCTCGGGCTTGAAGGTCCGGTAGTTGATGGTTTCCGGCTTCTTCACTTCGCCGAAGGACCACGAACGGATCAGGTCCGGCGAGGCCAGCGCGATCTTGATCGCGTCGAAGTCCAGCGTCTGGCGCTGCTGGTTGAAGAGGTTGAGCAGGTCTTTCATTTGATTTCTCCGGGAATCGGGAATAGCGAATAGGGAATCGTTGGAAGCGGAGAGTCGGGACAGGAAACGCGGGCGGCCTGTCGGCACACGCCCGGGCGGTTTCCTAGTCCCGACTCCTCATTCCCTGCCCTCAGTCTTCCAGTTCCATGTTGATCGCCAGCGAGCGGATTTCCTTCACCAGCACGTTGAAGGACTCCGGCATGCCGGCGACCATCTCGTGCTCACCGTCGACGATGTTCTTGTACATCTGGTTACGACCCTGCACGTCGTCGGACTTCACCGTCAGCATTTCCTGCAGGGTGTAGGCCGCGCCGTAGGCTTCCAGCGCCCAGACTTCCATTTCGCCGAAGCGCTGGCCGCCGAACTGCGCCTTGCCGCCCAGCGGCTGCTGGGTGACCAGCGAGTACGGGCCGGTGGAGCGCGCGTGCATCTTGTCGTCGACCAGGTGGTTCAGCTTCAGCATGTGCATGTAGCCGACCGTGGTGTGGCGATCGAACGCCTCGCCGGTGCGGCCGTCGTACAGCTGGGTCTGGCCGCTGATCGGCAGGTCGGCGAGTTCGAGCATGTGCTTGATCTCGGCCTCGGTCGCACCGTCGAACACCGGGGTGGCCATCGGCACGCCGTCGGTCAGGTTCTTCGACAACGACAGCAGCTCCGCGTCGCTGAACTGGTCCAGGTCCACGCGGTCCTCGCCCAGCTTCTGGTCGTGGTTGTAGATCTGCGCCAGGAACTTGCGCAGGTCGGCGACCTTGGTCTGAGCCTCGAGCATGTTCTGGATCTTGCGACCCAGGCCCTTGGCAGCCCAGCCCAGGTGCACTTCCAGCACCTGACCGATGTTCATACGCGACGGCACGCCCAGCGGGTTCAGCACGATGTCCACGGTCTCGCCGTTGGCCATGTACGGCATGTCCTCGATCGGCTGGATCATCGACACGACACCCTTGTTGCCGTGGCGACCGGCCATCTTGTCGCCGGGCTGGATGCGGCGCTTCACCGCCAGGAACACCTTGACCATCTTCAGCACGCCCGGGGCGAGGTCGTCGCCGGCAGTGATCTTGCCGCGCTTGTCGGCGAAGCGACGCTCGAACTCCTTCTCGTGCGCCTGGATCTGCTTCTGGGCGCGTTCGATCGCCTCGGAGGCGTCCTCGTCCTTCATGCGCAGCGCGAACCAGTCGGACTTCTTCAGGCCGTCCAGGTAGGCGTCGCTGATGGTGTCGCCCTTCTTCAGGTTCGGACCGCCGTTGGCGACCTTGCCGATCAGCTGGCCACGCAGACGCGCATAGATCGCGCTTTCCAGGATACGGAACTGGTCGTCGAAGTCCTTCTTGACCCGCTTGATCTCGTTTTCCTCGATCTGGCGGGCGCGCTTGTCCTTCTCGATGCCGTCGCGGGTGAACACCTGCACGTCGATGACGGTGCCGTCCATGCCCGGCGGCACGCGCAGCGAGCTGTCCTTCACGTCCGAGGCCTTCTCGCCGAAGATCGCGCGCAGCAGCTTCTCTTCCGGGGTCAGCTGGCTCTCGCCCTTCGGCGTGACCTTGCCGACCATGATGTCGCCGGCGCGCACTTCCGCACCGATGTACACCACGCCGCTCTCGTCCAGACGGTTCAGCGCCTGCTCGGACACGTTGGGGATGTCGGCGGAGATTTCCTCCGGCCCCAGCTTGGTGTCGCGCGCCACGCAGGTCAGCTCTTCGATGTGGATCGTGGTGTAGCGATCCTCTTCCACCACGCGCTCGGAGAGCAGGATGGAGTCTTCGAAGTTGTAGCCGTTCCACGGCATGAACGCGATCAGCATGTTCTGGCCCAGGGCCAGCTCGCCGATGTCGGTCGAGGGACCGTCGGCCAGCACGTCGCCGCGCGCGATCACGTCGCCCACGTTCACCAGCGGACGCTGGTTGATGCAGGTGTTCTGGTTGGAGCGGGTGTACTTGATCAGGTTGTAGATGTCGACGCCGGCGTCGGTGCCGCCGCCGATCTCGGCCTCGTTGACCTTGACCACGATGCGGCCGGCGTCGATCTGCTCGATCACGCCGCCACGGCGGGCGTTCACGGTCACGCCCGAGTCGCGCGCCACCGCACGCTCGATGCCGGTGCCGACCAGCGGCTTCTGCGCACGCAGCGTCGGCACGGCCTGGCGCTGCATGTTCGCGCCCATCAGCGCGCGGTTGGCGTCATCGTGCTCCAGGAACGGCACCAGCGCGGCCGCGATCGACACGGTCTGCATCGGCGACACGTCCATGAAGTGCACTTCCGCCGGCGGCTTCAGCAGCGACTCGCCCTGGTAACGGCACGGCACGAACTGCTCGGTCAGGCGGCTCTTGGCGTCGTGCAGCGCGTTGGCCTGCGCGATGACGTACTCGTTCTCTTCGATCGCCGACAGGTATTCGACCTCGTCGGTGATCTGGCCGTCCACGACCTTACGGTACGGCGTCTCCAGGAAGCCGTACTGGTTGGTGCGGGCATACACCGCCAGCGAGTTGATCAGGCCGATGTTCGGGCCTTCCGGGGTTTCGATGGTGCAGACGCGGCCGTAGTGGGTCGGATGCACGTCGCGCACTTCGAAGCCGGCGCGCTCGCGGGTCAGACCGCCCGGACCCAGCGCGGAGACGCGACGCTTGTGCGTCACTTCCGACAGCGGGTTGTTCTGGTCCATGAACTGCGACAGCTGCGAGGAGCCGAAGAACTCCTTGATCGCGGCGGCCACCGGCTTGGCGTTGATCAGCTCCTGCGGGGTCAGGCCTTCGGACTCGGCCATCGACAGACGCTCCTTGACCGCGCGCTCGACGCGGACCAGGCCCACGCGGAACACGTTCTCGGCCATTTCGCCGACCGAACGCACGCGACGGTTGCCCAGGTGGTCGATGTCGTCGACCACGCCGCGGCCATTGCGGATCTCGGTCAGGACCTTGATCACGTCCAGGATGTCGGAGCTGTCGGCGTGCTCGGCGACCAGGCGCTTGGACTCCTCGTCGCTGCGCTCGCCGAAGTACTTCTTGTCGTACAGCACCGACTCGCCGGTGACTTCCTTGCGGCCGACACGGCGGTTGAACTTCATGCGGCCGACCGTGGACAGGTCGTAGCGCTCGAAGGTGAAGAACAGGTTGTGGAACAGGTTCTGCGCGGCGTCCTTGGTCGGCGGCTCGCCCGGGCGCATCATGCGGTAGATCTCGACCAGCGCCTCGAGCTGGGTCTTGGTCGGATCGATGCGCAGGGTGTTGGACAGGTACGGACCGCGATCCAGGTCGTTGACCCACAGCGTGCCCACGGCGTCGACGCCGGCCTTGCGGAACGCGGTCAGCTGATCTTCGCTGATCTCGTCGTTGGCGCTGGCCAGCAGTTCGCCGGTCGAGGCATCGACCACGTCGTGCGACAGGATGCGGCCGACCAGGTACTCGTCGGGCACGGCCAGCGCGGCGATGCCGGAGGCCTCGAGCTGCTTGACGTGGCGCGCGGTGATGCGCTTGCCGGCTTCGACGATGACCTTGTCGCCATCGGCCAGGTCGAAGTTCAGGGTCTCGCCGCGCAGGCGCTCGGGCACCAGCTCCAGCTGCACGCCTTCCTTCGGGTCGATGTGGAAGGTGTTGATCTCGAAGAACTCGGACAGCATCTCCTCGTTCGAGTAGCCGAGCGCGCGCAGCAGGATCGACACCGGCAGCTTGCGGCGGCGGTCGATACGGGTGAACAGCGCGTCCTTCGGGTCGAACTCGAAGTCCAGCCAGGAGCCGCGGTACGGAATGATGCGGGCGCTGTACAGCAGCTTGCCCGAGCTGTGGGTCTTGCCGCGGTCGTGGTCGAAGAACACGCCCGGCGAGCGGTGCAGCTGCGAGACGATGACGCGCTCGGTGCCGTTGACGATGAAGGTGCCGTTGTCGGTCATCAGCGGGATCTCGCCGAGGTAGACCTCCTGCTCCTTGACGTACTTGATCGCCTTGGTCGAGGACTCGCGATCGTAGATCACCAGGCGCACGGTCACGCGCAGCGGCGCGCCGTAGCTCATGCCGCGCTGGCGGCATTCACGCTCGTCGAACACCGGTTCGCCGAGCTTGTAGCCGACGTACTCCAGCGCCGCGTTGCCGCTGTAGCTGGAGATCGGGAACACCGATTTCAGGGCCGCGTGCAGGCCGTGGTCCGAACGCTTGTTCGGGTCGGTGTTCTCCTGCAGGAACTCGCGGTAGGAATCCACCTGGATGGCGAGCAGGAACGGCACTTCGAGGATCGAGCGCTGCTTGCCGAAGTCCTTGCGGATACGCTTCTTTTCGGTGAACGAATAAGACGTCATGAGGTATCACCTTGGCTGATGCGGGCCACGCGTCCGCGGCCCTGAGTGAACATAAATTGTCAGTTGGAAGTCGCTGGTATTGCCGGCACCAGCACGCCTTCTCCCGCTACTTCCAACTACCAACTCGATGAGAACGAGATTGGGGATGAGGGGATTCGGGATGGGTCGACGACCGCCTCTCGAATCTCCGATGCCGAATATCCAATCCCGGCATTGCAACAACGGCCAAAGGCCGGGGGCTTTCGCCCCCAGCCTTCAGTGCATCGCCTTGAACGGCTGGCGATGCAAGGGACTGCTTACTTGACTTCGACCTTCGCGCCAGCGGCTTCCAGGTCCTTCTTGAACTTGTCGGCGTCTTCCTTGGACACGGCTTCCTTCAGCACGCCGCCGGCCTCGGTGAGGTCCTTGGCTTCCTTCAGGCCCAGGCCGGTGATGGCGCGGACGGCCTTGATGACGTCGACCTTCTTGGCGCCGGCGTCGATCAGGATGACGTTGAACTCGGTCTGCTCTTCGACCGGAGCGGCGGCCACGGCCGGACCGGCAGCGGCGACCGGGGCGGCGGCGGAGACGCCGAACTTGTCTTCGATGGCCTTGACCAGCTCCATCACTTCCATGAGGGTCTTTTCGGCGATTGCGTCGACGATCTGCTCGTTAGACAGGGACATTGTGATTACCTTTGGAATTTTTTCTGGATGAGGTTCTAGTGAACCGTTTCAGGTGTCGCGAACTTAAGCCGTTTCGGCTGGGGCTTCCGCTTCGGCGTCGGCGGGAGCGGCGTCGCCGCCACCCTGCTTGTCGCCCACAGCCTTGACCGCACGGGCGAACATGCTCGCCGGCTCGGCCAGGACGCGTGCCAGCATGGCCAGCGCCTGCTCGCGGGTCGGCAGCGACGCCAACACCTCGAGATGAGCGGCCGGATACAGCTGACCACCCAGCGACACGACCTTGGCCTGCAGCTTGTCGTTACCCTTGGCGAATTCCTTGATCAGACGACCGGCAGCGCCGGGTTCTTCCGTCGAGAACGCATACAGCAGCGGACCGACCAGCGCGTCCTGGACGCACTCGTATTCGGTACCGGCAACGGCACGCGCGGCCAGGGTGTTCTTGACAACACGCAAGTACACACCGGTTTCGCGCGCCTTCTTGCGCATCGCGGTCATTTGCGAGACCGTGATGCCGGCGTACTCGGCAGCAACCAAGGAGTGGGCCTTCGCGGCGACGTCGGCCAGTTCGGCGACGACTTCTTGCTTCTGGGACAGATTGAGAGCCATTGCACTCCTCCGTTAAAGCCGGGAGTTGAAATGCGCGACCTGGGATGCGTCAGGAGCGATACCGCCGCTCTTGCCAATCCCCAATCCCGAATCCCGAATCCCTGCTTCAAACTTACTCCGCTCGCGGCTCCTGCCGCTTGCGGTCCTGGGCGGCCTCCTTCCTGGATGCCGGGGATGCCGCATGGCATCCCAGTTGGTGGCCGTTCCAGACCTGGAGTGAGCGCGCCCGGAACCCCGGGTTGGCCTGCACCAGAAAAACTCCAGAAAGGCGGCACCATCTACGCCGGCACATCCCCGAGGGGACTGGATTAAGCGATCCCGCTGTACCGACGGCGACTCCTTGCCATTGCGAGCTTCCGTGCCCGTCGTCGGTGTGCGCAGACCGCGCCTGCGGTCTTTGACGGCTTCGCGTCGGGTTGCCCCTGGCGACGCCTTCAAAAGGGTGAAACCGGCGCCGCACCTCGCGGGCGGCGCCGTGTTGCGATTACTTCAGGGACAGCGACGCCTGATCGACGGTGACGCCCGGACCCATGGTCGAGCTCACCGAGATCTTCTGCAGGTAGGTGCCCTTCGAGGTCGCCGGCTTGGCCTTGACCAGGTCCAGCAGCAGCGCCTGCAGGTTGCTCTTCAGCGCGTCGTCTTCGAAGCTGGCCTTGCCGATGGTGCAGTGGATGATGCCGGCCTTGTCGGTGCGGTAGCGCACCTGGCCCGACTTGGCGTTCTTGACCGCTTCGGCCGGGTTGGCGGACACGGTGCCGACCTTGGGGTTCGGCATCAGGCCGCGCGGGCCCAGCAGGGTGCCCAGCTTGCCGACGACGCGCATCGCGTCCGGGGTGGCGATGACCACGTCGTAGTTCAGGTCGCCACCCTGCATCTTCTCGGCCAGGTCGTCCATGCCGACGGCTTCGGCACCGGCGGCCAGCGCCTCATCGGCCTTGGCGCCGGCGGGGGCGAACACCGCCACGCGCACGCTCTTGCCGGTACCGGCCGGCAGCACGGTGGAACCGCGCACCTGCTGGTCGGACTTCTTCGCGTCCACGCCCAGGCGCACGGCCACGTCGACGGCTTCGACGAACTTGGCCTTGCTGGTGGTCTTGACGATCTTCAGCGCTTCGTCGATCGAATACGCCTTGCCCGGCTGCACCGCAGCACGGATCGCTTTCTGTCGCTTGGTCTGTGCCATTGCTTAACCCTCCACCGTCAGGCCCATGCTGCGGGCAGAACCCGCAATCGTGCGTACCGCCGCTTCCAGCTCGGCCGCCGTCAGGTCGGCTTCCTTCGCCTTGGCGATCTCTTCGAGCTGCTTGCGGGTCACCTTGCCCACCTTCTCGGTGTTCGGGCGCTTGGAGCCGGAGCTGACGCCCGCGGCCTTCTTCAGCAGCACGCTGGCCGGGGTGCTCTTGGTGACGAAGGTGAAGGTACGGTCCGAGTAGGCCGTGATGATGACCGGAGTCGGCAGGCCCGGCTCCAGCTTCTGCGTGGCGGCATTGAACGCCTTGCAGAATTCCATGATGTTCAGGCCGCGCTGACCCAGCGCAGGACCGACCGGCGGCGAGGGGTTGGCCTGACCGGCCTTCACCTGCAGCTTGATGTAACCGACGACTTTCTTTGCCATTTTAGTGTCTCCGGGTGCTAGCGCCTAAACCGCAGGCTCCCCATCGCGACGGGAAAATCACGTGTCCCGCCATCACGTTTTTGAAGTGCGCAGAAAGCCGCCTCGCGGCGGCTTCCGTTCTGCCCGGCGGCTTGCCTGGACAGGGAGCCGCGCAGTATAGCAGAGATTTTGGCGCCCGGCGCAGCCGCGCCGGGGCGGGCTCAGGCCTTCTCGACCTGGCCGAATTCCAGTTCCACCGGGGTGGAACGGCCGAAGATCAGCACCGCAACACGCAGGCGGCTCTTCTCGTAGTTGACTTCCTCGACCACGCCGTTGAAGTCGTTGAACGGGCCGTCGGTGACCCGAACCATCTGGCCCGGCTCGAACAACACCTTCGGACGCGGCTTCTCCACGCCATCCTGAACGCGCTGCAGGATCGCATCGGCCTCTTCGTCGCGGATCGGCAACGGACGGTCGGCGGTGCCGCCGATGAAGCCCATCACCTTCGGCGTTTCCTTGACCAGGTGCCAGCTTTCGTTGTCGATGCGCGGAATGCCGCCCTCTTCGTGGGTCTCGATCTGCACCAGCACGTAGCCCGGGAAGAACTTGCGCTCGGAACGGCGCTTCTGGCCGGAGCGCATCTCGATAACTTCCTCGGTGGGGACCAGCACGTCGCCGAAGCGCTCCTGCATCTCGTCACGCACAATACGGTCGCGCAGCGCTTGGGCCACGGACTTCTCGAAGCCTGAATAGGCGTGAACGACATACCAACGCTTCACTGCTGCACTCTCCTCAACGGCTCACGAACCACTGCATCAGCTTCTGGATCAGGAAATCGAACCCGCCCAGCAGCAGACTCAGAATGATCACCACCACGATCACCACCCAGGTGGTGCGAATGGCTTCCTGACGGGTCGGCCACACCACTTTGCGCAGTTCGAAACGGGATTCGGACAGGAACTCGCGGCCTTCGCGACCCTTGGCGGTCATCAGGAATACCGCCGCGCCCGCAGCCAGACCCGCGATCACCGCCAGTGCGCGCAGCGGACCGGACCAGCTCCCCAGTTGTGCCGCACGGCTCGGCTCACCGAACCAGAACCAGACGAACAGGCCCGCGATCACCAGCAGCGCTGCGATGACGTACTTGACGATATCGCCGCCAGAAGACGCGGCGGGGCCTTTGGAATGCTCGATCTTGCTGTTCATCCGACTCTTGCTGCTATGCGACCGAGGTCACTGGATAGGGAGCGGCAGATTGGCACGCCAGGAGGGACTCGAACCCCCAACCTGCGGTTTTGGAGACCGCTGCTCTGCCAATTGAGCTACTGGCGTGTAGTAAGAACGACTGCACTTCCCTGAGACGGCGAAGGCGGACCGAAGGTTCCGGCCCGCCCTTCGCTGAACCCGGCGACCGGAGCCGCCTGCACCTCGTCGGATTCCGGCGGCTACAGCCGCCGTCCTGCCGTCGAGCCCGGCGGCCGAGGCCGCCGGAGGGCATTACTTGATGATCTTGGCCACCACGCCGGCGCCGACGGTCCGGCCACCTTCGCGGATCGCGAAACGCAGGCCTTCGTCCATCGCCACCGGGTTGATCAGCGTCACCACCATCTTGACGTTGTCGCCCGGCATCACCATCTCCACGCCTTCCGGCAGCTGGCACGCGCCAGTGATATCGGTGGTGCGGAAGTAGAACTGCGGACGGTAACCCTTGAAGAACGGGGTGTGACGGCCGCCCTCGTCCTTCGACAGCACGTACACTTCGGCTTCGAAGTCGGTGTGCGGCTTGATCGAACCCGGCTTGCACAGCACCTGGCCGCGCTCCACGTCGTCACGCTTGGTGCCGCGCAGCAGCAGGCCCGCGTTGTCGCCCGCCTGGCCCTGGTCCAGCAGCTTGCGGAACATTTCCACGCCGGTCACGGTGGTCTTCTGCGTCGCACGGATGCCGACGATTTCGATTTCGTCGCCCACCTTGATGATGCCGCGCTCGATACGGCCGGTCACCACGGTGCCGCGGCCCGAGATCGAGAACACGTCTTCCACCGGCATCAGGAACGGCTTGTCCACGTCGCGCTGCGGCTCCGGGATGAACGAGTCCAGCGCGTCCACCAGCTTCAGGATCGCCGGCACGCCGATCTCGCTCTGGTCGCCTTCCAGCGCCAGGCGGGCCGAACCGTGGATGATCGGGGTGTCGTCGCCCGGGAAGTCGTACTTGCTCAGCAGCTCGCGCACTTCCATCTCGACCAGCTCGAGCAGCTCGGCGTCGTCGACCATGTCGGCCTTGTTCAGGAACACCACGATGTGCGGCACGCCGACCTGACGCGACAGCAGGATGTGCTCGCGGGTCTGCGGCATCGGGCCGTCAGCGGCCGAGCACACCAGGATCGCGCCGTCCATCTGCGCCGCACCGGTGATCATGTTCTTGACGTAGTCCGCGTGACCCGGGCAATCCACGTGCGCGTAGTGGCGCGTCGGGGATTCGTATTCCACGTGGGCGGTCGAGATCGTGATGCCGCGCGCCTTCTCTTCCGGCGCCGCGTCGATCGCGTCGTACGCCTTGAACTCGCCGCCGAAGCGCTCTGCGCCGATCTTGGTCAGCGCCGCGGTCAGCGTGGTCTTGCCGTGGTCGACGTGACCGATGGTGCCGACGTTGACGTGCGGCTTGGTGCGCTCGAACTTACCCTTGGCCATGGCTGCTTCTTCTCGGTGATCGTAGAAAGATTTGACGACTGAATATGGTGCTCACGAAAGGAATCGAACCTTCGACCTCCTCCTTACCAAGGAGGTGCTCTACCGACTGAGCTACGTGAGCGTTGTTCTATTGTGACACAAGCGCGTTCAATGGAGCGGGAGACGGGAATCGAACCCGCACCATCAGCTTGGAAGGCTGAGGTTCTACCGTTGAACTACTCCCGCTACGGGATGCCGCACTGCCACAACAAAATAACTGGTGGAGGGAGGTGGATTCGAACCACCGAAGGCGTAAGCCAGCAGATTTACAGTCTGCCCCCGTTGGCCGCTTGGGTATCCCTCCAACTTACCCACTCGAACCCGGCTGCGAAGCCGAAATCAGAGAGGGGTGAAACAGCCCGCTATTCTTCCCTGACATCCCCGCCTTGTCAACAGTATTTTGACGCGATGTCGCAGGAAATCGTCGTTGCTCGCGCGCGCCCGGCCAGGACGCGCGCGCGCATCAGACGTTGAAGCGGAAATGCAGGATATCGCCTTCCTGCACGCGGTATTCCTTGCCTTCCAGACGCAGGCGCCCGGCCTCCTTGGCACCGGCCTCGCCCTTGTACTTGATGAAGTCGTCGTAGGCGATGGTTTCGGCGCGGATGAAGCCCTTTTCGAAGTCGGTGTGGATCACCGCCGCAGCCTGCGGCGCGGTCGACCCGGCCTTGACCGTCCAGGCGCGCACTTCCTTCACTCCGGCGGTGAAGTAGGTCTGCAGACCCAGCAGGGTGTAGCCGGCGCGGATCACCCGGTTCAGGCCCGGCTCGTTCAGACCCAGATCGGCCAGGAACGCATCGCGGTCGGCGTCGTCCAGCTGCGACAGCTCCTCCTCGATCGCCGCCGACACCGGCACCACCTCGGCGCCCTCGGCAGCGGCATGCGCACGCACCGCATCCAGGTGCGGATTGTTCTCGAACCCGTCTTCCAGCACGTTGGCGATGTACATCACCGGCTTGAGGGTGAGCAGGAACAGATCGCGCACCAGCGCCTTCTCTTCCTCGTCCAGGCCGGCGTTGCGCCCGGCCTTGCCCTCGGCCAGCGCGGCCTGCAGCTTGGCCAGCACCGGCTTGCGCGCCGCCGCGTCCTTGTCGCCGCCCTTGGCCGAACGCTCGGCACGGTTGAGCGCCTTCTCCACGCTATCCAGGTCGGCCAGGGCCAACTCGGTGTCGATGGTCTCGATGTCGGAGACCGGGTCGACCTTGTTGTTCACGTGGATGATGTCGCCATGCTCGAAGCAGCGCACCACGTGGGTGATCGCATCGACTTCGCGGATATGCGCCAGGAACTTGTTGCCCAGGCCCTCACCACTGGCCGCACCGGCGACCAGGCCGGCGATGTCGACGAACTCGACCGCGGTCGGCACGACCTTCTGCGGATTGATGATCGCCGCCAGCGCGTTCAGACGCGGATCCGGCACCGGCACCACGCCCACGTTCGGCTCGATGGTGCAGAACGGAAAATTGGCCGCGGCGATGCCCGCCTTGGTCAGCGCATTGAACAGGGTCGACTTGCCGACGTTGGGCAGGCCGACGATGCCGCATTTGATGCCCATGTTTCAGTTTCCGGGATTTGGGATTCGGGATTGGAGATTCGCCCAGCCGCGCGGCCGCGAATCCCCAATCCCCAATCACGCATCCCTGTTCGTATGCAACCGCTTCATCGCCTCGTTGAAGTCGCCCTGCACGGCCAGCGGCAGCACGTCGATGGCGTCGTCGATGGCGCGGTCGATGAGGACTTGGTCGTCCTTGCCGGCGCGTCCCAGCACCCACGGCACCACCTTGTCCTTGTGGCCGGGATGGCCGATGCCGATGCGCAGGCGGTGGAAGCCGGCATGCCCGAGCAGGCGAATGGTATCGCGCAGTCCGTTCTGGCCGCCGTGGCCGCCGTCGAACTTGAGCCGCGCGGTGCCCGGCGCCAGGTCCAGTTCGTCGTGTGCCAGCAGCGCCTGCGCCGGTTCGATCTTCCAGAAGCGCAATGCGGCCGTCACCGACTTGCCGCTGAGATTCATGAAGGTGGCCGGCTTCAGCAGCCACACCGCCTGCCCCGCAACCTCGATCTTGGCGGTCTCGCCGAACAGCTTGGCGTCCACGCTCCAGCGCGCGCCGGCCCGCTCGGCCAACGCGTCCACAAAACGAAACCCGGCGTTGTGCCGGGTGTTCGCGTGTTCGGCACCGGGATTGCCCAGGCCGACGATCAGACGCAGACCAGTCATGCGCAATGCATCGCCGCAGCGTCCGGACCGAAGCCCGGACGCCGCGCAGGCGATTACTTGCCGTCCTTCTTGGCCGGCTCGGCAGCGGCAGCCGCCGCGTCGGTGGCTTCCGGCTCTTCCTCGACACGGCCGTGCTTGGCGATGACCACCGCCACGTCGTGCTCCTTGCCCAGCTTCAGTTCCGGCAGCTCGACGCCGGCCGGCAGCTTCAGGTCGGACAGGTGGATCACGTCGCCGACCGACAGCGCCGACAGGTCGACTTCGACGAACTCCGGCAGGTCCTTCGGCAGGCACACGACCTGGATTTCGTTCAGCTCGTGGGTCACGACCACCTCGGCCGACTTGCCGGCCGGGGACACGTCCTCGTTGAGGAAGTGCAGCGGCACCGACGCGTGCAGCGCCTCGTTGTCGTTCACGCGCTGGAAGTCGATGTGCATGATCAGCTGCTTGAACGGGTGACGCTGCATATCGCGCAGCAGCACCTTCTGCACGTCGCCGTTCAGGCTCAGGCTGAGGATGGACGAATAGAACCAGTCGTTCTGGCTGGCCAGCCAGACTTCGTTGTGGTCGAGCTGGATGTTGACCGGCTTCAGATCGCCACCGTAGACGATCGCCGGGATCAGGCCGTCGCGACGGAGGCGGCGGCTCGCACCCTTGCCCTCGACTTCGCGGCGCTGAACCTTGATTTCATGCGTGGTTGCCATTTGCGTTTACTACCTTGGTTGAATGAACCGCCTCACGGCGGTTTTGATGACTCTTCCGCGACCAGAAGAGTCTGTGGGAAGCCGGGATTGGAGATTCGGGATTGGGGATTCGCAACGGCGCCGCTTCTGCGAATCCCCAATCCCGAATCCCCAATCCCTGCCCTTAATCGACGTACAACGAGCTCACCGACTCGCCGAAGGCGATGCGGCGAATGGTTTCGGCCAACAGCTCGGCGACGCTGAGCTGGCGGATCTTGCCGCAGGCGCGGGCAGCCTCCGACAGCGGGATGGTGTCGGTGACGACCAGCTCGTCCAGCTGCGAATTGGTGATGTTGCTCACCGCGGGGCCGGACAGCACCGGATGCGTGCAGTACGCGGCGACCTTCAGCGCGCCGCGCTCCTTCAGCGCGGCCGCGGCCGCGCACAGGGTGCCGGCGGTGTCGACGATGTCGTCGACCAGCACGCAGGTCTTGCCCTCGACGTCGCCGATGATGTTCATCACCGTGGACACGTTGGCGCGCGGGCGGCGCTTGTCGATGATCGCCAGGTCCGCATCGTCCAGGCGCTTGGCCACCGCACGGGCGCGGACCACGCCACCCACGTCCGGCGACACCACGATCAGGTTGTCGGTGCCGTAGGCGCGCCAGATGTCGGCCAGCAGCAGCGGCGAGGCGTAAACGTTGTCGACCGGGATGTCGAAGAAGCCCTGGATCTGGTCGGCGTGCAGGTCCACGGTCAGCACGCGGTCGGCGTTGACCGCGCTGAACATCTTGGCGGCGACTTTGGCGGTGATCGGCACGCGCGAGGAGCGCATGCGCCGGTCCTGCCGCGAGTAGCCGAAGTACGGCACCACCGCGGTGACGCTGGCGGCGCTGGCGCGCTTGAGCGCGTCGATGATCACCAGCAACTCCATCAGGTTCTCTGCGCTGGGCGCGCAGGTCGGCTGGATCACGAACACTTCCTGCCGGCGCACGTTCTCCTCGATCTCCACCTGCACTTCACCGTCGGAGAAGCTGGAGACCATCGCCTTGCCGGGGCGCACGCCCAGTTCGCGGCAGATGCTTTTGGCCAGGGGCTTGTTGGCGTTGCCGGAGAACACCAGCAGGTTGCGTTGGTCTTGCATGAGGGTCTCTCGGGTGGCTGCAAAGAGCGTGTGGCGACGAAAACCGGACGAATCGAAAAAGCGAGGAGAAGCGATGCCTTTCCCGTTGAATCCCCGCACATGGATGTGCGGGCGTTTGCAGAGGGATCTGCATACCCAAATGGCAGGGGCGGTAGGATTCGAACCTACGAATGCCAGGATCAAAACCTGGTGCCTTGGGCCTCTTGGCGACGCCCCTGCATAAACCTGTGTCAAGCCTCCAGCGCGTCGAGCAGCGGCGAACGCGGGACGCCGCCTGCCACCCAGGCGCGCATCCCGTCCGGCAAGTCCGCCAGCGCGCGCACGGCGGCAGCGCGATCGGCAAACTCGACGAAACAACCGCTCCCCGACCCGGTCAGGCGTGGCGTACCGATCCGCGCCAGCGCCTGGAACGTGGCCTGGACGGCCGGTTCGCGGCGAAGCAGGACCGGCTCGAACGCGTTACCGAGCAGGAAACCTGAAACGAAGTCCGCTATTTTCGCGGGCGCAGCATCCCGCGTCAAATCGGGGGACTGGAACAGCGCCGCGGTGGGCACGTGCACCCCCGGATCGGCGAGCACATACCAGGCCGGCGGCAGCGCCAGGGCTGTCAATTGCTCGCCCACCCCCTCGGCCCAGGCGTCGCGCCCGCGCACGAACACCGGCACATCCGCCCCCAGCGACAGGCCGAGGCCGGCCAGGGCGTCCTCGTCCAGCCCGGCGCCCCACAGCGCGTTCAGCGCCACCAGTGCGGTCGCCGCATCGGACGAGCCACCGCCGAAGCCGCCGCCCGCCGGAATGCGCTTTTCGACGCGGATATCCACACCTTGGACGACATTCGCTGCTTTTTGCAGAAGCCGCGCGGCACGCACCAGCAGGTCGTCGGCCTCCGCGACCCCGGCCACGGAGGGGCCGATCCGCGCCACCACCCCGTCGGCGCGCGGCCGCAGGTGCACCGTATCGCCCCAGTCCAGCAGGCGGAACACGGTCTGCAACTGGTGGTAGCCGTCCGCTCGGCGGCCGGTAATCTGCAGAAACAGGTTCAGCTTCGCCGGGGCCGGCCAGGACGACCAGCCCCCGTCGATGGGCGCGCTCATGGCGCCGGAATGTCCCAGTGGTCCACCAGCAAGCGCACCTTGGCGTCGCCGTTGCGCGCCTCGATGCGCCGCGGCAGGGCCGGCTGGCCGTCGCTGGGCGGGTACCACTCCTGGAACTCGATGTCCCAGCCCATCTGCCGCAAGGTGCGCGGCCGCCCCTGGGCATCGTAGTCCACGTGTTCGGGCGCTTCGGTATCCCACGCCACCTGCCCGCGCACCCACTGCGGCAGCAGATTGACCGGGATTTCCCAGCCGGTCGCTTCCAGCAGCAGCTGTTCGGCGTTTTCGCCTTCGCGCGGCCCGCCCTCCATGCCTTCCAGGCGCCCGGCCTCGGAGTGGCTGTCGCCGATCAGGCGCCAGCTCTGCCGGGTCACCGGCGCGCTGAGCTGCACCTCGTACTGGCGATGCTGCTGCTTCCAGTCGATGCGGCCGCTGCCGCCATTGCGGCCGTTGCTGATCGCGACCCGTCCCTGGAACGACCAGTCCGGATGCGCCTGTAGCCACTGCGCGCGCGCTGCCTCGGCCTGCTGCGCGGCGGCATCGGGCGTGGCGACGGCGACCGGCGCCGGGGTGCGGGTCGGCAGCGCGCTGCAGCCGCCCAGCAGCAGCCCGGCGGCCAGCGCCCACGCAGCGCGCAAGCCAGGCCTCACGGGCTCACCTGTTCCAGGGCGCGGCGCAGCGCGCGATTGTCAGGATCGAGCTTGCGCGCCTCGTCGAAGTACTTGTTGGCCTCCTCGTGCTTGCCCTGCTCCCACAGCACCTGGCCGATGTGCGCGGCGATCTCCGGATCCTTCACCTGGCTCCAGGCGCGACGCAGCTGCACCAGCGCCTCCTGGGTCTTGCCGAGCCGGTACAGCACCCAGCCGTAGCTGTCGATGATCGCGGCATTGTCCGGATCGGCGGTGCGGGCGCGGTCGATCAGCTGCAGCGCCTCGCGATAGCGCTTGGTGCGGTCGGCCAGGGTATAGCCGAGCGCATTCAGTGCCGCCACGTTCTCCGGGTCGGTGACCAGGATCTTGCGCAGATCGGCCTCGGCGCGGTCGATGCGGTCGCGGCGCTCCCAGGACAAGCCGCGCGCGTACAGCAGGGCGTTGTCGTCCGGATATGCGGCCAGGCCACGCTCGAACACCTGCAGCTCGCCGGCGTCGTCGCCGCTGCGCTGGCGCAATTCCGCCTCCAGCACATAGGCGTCGCGGCGCGCGGCATCGTCGGCCTCGGCATCGTCCTGCAGCGCGCGCGCCTCGGCGAAGGCCGCGTCCTTCTGGCCCAGCGCGTACAACGCGCCGGCCGCGCGCAGCCGCGCCTCGCTGCGCAGCGGGCCGCCCGGCACGCCGCGATACCAGTCCACCGCCTCCTGGTTGCGCTTGAGGAACTCGGCGATCTTGCCGAGCAGCAGGCGTCGCTCCGGATCGGGCCGGTCGGCGCCCTTGCGCAGTTCGTCGTACAGCGCGGTCAAGGCGGCGTTGTCCTGCAGCTTGGCCAGCATCGAGGCGCGCAGGCCATAGTTCTGGGTGGTCTGCGGCCCCAGCGCCAGCACCCGCGCCGCGGCGGCGGTGTCGCCGATGGCGTCGTAGGCATAGGCCAGCGCGGTGCGCAGTTCCGGATCGCCCGACACCTTGGGCTCCACACCCTCCAGCAGCGCGCGCGCCTGCTCGGTCTTGCCCGCCTGCTGCAGCTGCGTGGCGTGCAGCAGCGCCACACGCGGCTCCTGCGGGAAGCGCTTGACCAGTTGGTCGACGATGCGCTCGGCCAGCTTGGGCTGGTCCAGGCGCAGCGCCAGCCGCCCGAACTCCTGCCAGGCCTCGAGCTGGTCGGGGATGGCGTTGGCGTCGAGCAACTGGTCCAGGGCCTTGGCCGCCACCTCCGGATCGCGGTTGCCGCTGACCAGGGCAATCAGGGCGAAGCGCCAGCCGCGCGGATCCTTGTCGCGCAGCAAGGCCACCAGCAGGCTGCGCGCCTGGCGCAGATTGCCGTTGCGCAGGGCCAGCGAAGCCTCGGAGCTGCGCATGGCCAGCGACTCGGGCGCGCGCTGCCGCCACAGCGCCAGGGCCTGGGTGGCGGCGGCGCTGTCGTTGGCCAGCATCGCGATGCGGGTGGCGCGTTCGGCCAGACCGGCGTCGCCGGGGCTGTCGTTGGCGGCCTGCAGGTACCAGCGCGAGGCGTCGGCCAGTTGCCCGGCCTGCAGGGCGAACTCGCCGGCCAGGACCGGGGTCATCACGTCCTGGGCGGGGCTCGGCGCCTTGGCCGCGGCCGGTGCGGCCACGGCGGCGATTGCGGACAGCAGCAGAAAGGTACGGATGCGAATCAGTGCGGGCATCGGAAGCGGCCGGGCCGTAAAATGGGGCCCTGAATGGCCAGCAGCTTATCGCAAGCAACTGAACAGATGACGTTGTGGGTGCTCGGATTGAACCACCAGACCGCGCCGGTCGACCTGCGCGAACGGGTGGCATTCGCCGGCGACGCATTGCCGCGCGCGCTGCAATCGCTGCGTGCGCTGCCCGACGTCACCGAAGCGGCGCTGCTGTCCACGTGCAATCGCACCGAGCTGTACGCCATTGCCGGCGATGCACAGCACCTGGCCGACTGGCTGGATTCGCACGCCGCCGGCCTGCACGGCTATCTGTACCAACACCAGGATGCGGACGCGGTGCGGCACCTGTTCCGGGTCGCCACCGGGCTGGACTCGATGGTGCTGGGCGAGCCGCAGATCCTCGGCCAGGTGAAGGACGCCTGGTCGCTGGCACGCGAGCACGGGGCGATGGGCAGCCGCCTGGACCGGCTGTTCCAGCAGACCTTCTCGGTGGCCAAGCGCGCACGCACCGACACCCGGGTCGGCGCCAATCCGGTCTCGGTCGCCTCCACCGCGGTGCGCCTGGCGCAAAGCTCCTTCGCCCGGCTCAGCGAATCCACCGTGCTGCTGGTCGGCGCCGGCGAGACCATCGAGCTGGCCGCCAAGCATCTCAGCGAGGGGCGCGTGCGACGCCTGCTGATCGCAAACCGCACCCTCGCCCACGCACAGGAACTGGCCAGCCGCCACGGCGGCGTGGCGCTGCCGCTGAGCGAGCTGGAGCGTCACCTGCACGAGGCCGACGTGGTGTTCTCGGCCACCGCCGCGCGCGAGCCGGTGGTGACCCGGGCGCAGGTCGAGCAGGCGCTGCGCGCGCGCAAGCACAAGCCGATGCTGCTGTTCGACCTGGCGGTGCCGCGCGACATCGAGGCCGGCGTGGCCGACTTGGCCGACGCCTACCTGTACACCGTCGACGACCTGGAGCGCGCGGTCGAGGACAACCGACGCGGCCGCCGCGAGGCCGCCGAGGCGGCCGAGGCGATCATCGACCTGCAGGTGGTGCGCTACATGGAAGCGCTGCAGGCCAGCACCCGCCAGGCGCCGCTCAAGCGCCTGCGCGCGCACGGCGACAGCACCCGCGACGACGTGCTGGCCAAGGCGCGGCAACAACTGGCGCACGGCAAGCCCGCCGACGAGGTGCTGGAGTTCCTCGCCAACACCCTGACCAACCGCCTGCTGCATCCGCCCACCGCGGCCCTGCGCGAGGCGGCGCTGCGCGGCGACGCCGACCTGGCCCGCGCCGCCGAGCGCCTGTTCCCGGAGAAGCCGGGCTACCACCATCCGATCATGAAGACCGATGACACCGACCCTGCGCCGTAAGCTGGAGGCGCTGGCCGAGCGTCGCGAAGAACTCGAACGCCTGCTGTCCGACCCCGAAGTGGTAGGCGACAACACGCGCTTCCGCGACTATTCGCGCGAGTTCGCGCAACTGGAGCCGGTCGCCGCCGCGCTGGCGGCCGAGGCCGCGGCCAAGGCCGACCTGGCCTCGGCCGAGGCGATGCGCGCCGATCCGGAACTGCGCGAGCTGGCCGAGGAGGAAATCGGCGCCGCGCAGGCGCGCCTGGCCGAACTGGATGCGGAACTGGCACTGCTGCTGGTGCCGCGGGATCCGCGCGACGACGGCAACCTGTTCCTGGAAGTGCGTGCCGGCACCGGCGGCGACGAGGCGGCGATCTTCGCCGGCGACCTGTTCCGCATGTACGCGCGCTACGCCGAGCGCCAGGGCTGGAAGGTGGAAGTGGAATCGGACAGCCCCGGCGAGCACGGCGGCTACAAGGAGATCGTGGCGCGCATCGTCGGCCGCGGCGCCTACTCCAAGCTGAAATTCGAATCCGGCACGCACCGCGTGCAGCGCGTGCCGGCGACCGAGTCGCAGGGCCGCATCCACACCTCCGCGGCGACGGTGGCGATCATTCCCGAAGCCGACGACGTGGAGGAGATCGCGATCAACCCGGCCGACCTGAAGATCGATACCTTCCGCTCTTCCGGCGCCGGCGGCCAGCACGTCAACAAGACCGAGTCGGCGATCCGCATCACCCATGTCCCCAGCGGCGTGGTGGTCGAGTGCCAGACCGAGCGCAGCCAGCACGCCAACCGCGACAAGGCGATGAAACGGCTCAAGGCGCAGTTGCTGGAGGCCGAGCGCAGCAAGCAGGCCGCGGCCGAGGCGCAGGACCGCAAGCTGCAGGTCGGCAGTGGCGACCGCAGCCAGCGCATCCGCACCTACAACTTCCCGCAGGGCCGGATCACCGACCACCGCGTCGAGGGCCTGACCCTGTACGACCTGCCGAACGTGATCGAGGGCGACCTCGATGCACTGATCGGGCGCCTGAGCCACGAGCACCAGGTCGACGAACTCGCGCGCCTGAGCGACAGCCCGTGAGCGTGAGCGTGCGCCAGGCCGATGCGCACGACCTGCCGGCGCTGGCAGCGCTGTTCGATGCCTACCGGCAGTTCTACGGGCAGGCCCCGGATGCGGCGACCGCGCACGCCTTCCTGGCTGCGCGCCTGGCCCGCGCCGAGTCGGTGGTGCTGCTGGCCGAGCGCGATGCGCAGGCCGCCGGCTTCGTGCAGTTGTATCCGTCCTTCTCTTCGGTGCGGGCGGCACGGCTGTGGATCCTCAACGATCTGTACGTCACGCCTGCGCACCGCCGCCACGGCGTGGCGCAGGCGCTGCTGCACGCCGCCGAAGGCCACGCCGCGGACGATGGCGCGGTGCGCATCGTGCTGGAGACGGCGCAGGACAATCTCTCCGCGCAGGCCCTGTACCGCGCCTGCGGCTGGCAGCAGGACCTGAGCGCGCAGCACTACGCCAAGGCGTTGGTGCCATGAGCGTGCGCGGACTGCGGTCGATCACGGCCGCATGAACGGCGGCGCCGACGAACGCCTGCACCTGCAGGCCGCGGTGCGGCGCGATCCGCAGGATTTCCTGGCCTGGGTGATGCTCGCCGACGCCGAACTCGGCGCCGGCGCGGTTGCCGCGGGCGAACAGGCTGCCGTGCGCGCACTGCAGCTGCGTCCGGGGCATCCGGAGGCGCTGGCGCGGCTGGGCCGGGTGCGCTGGACCCAGGGTCGTCATGCCGAGGCCGCGCAGGCCCTGCGCGCAGCGCTGCAACAGGCGCCGCAGCACCCGGGCATCGCGGTCTGGCTGGGTCACGCACTGGAAGACAACGGCGAGGCCGAAGCCGCGGCGCAGGCCTATGCGCACGCGCATGCCTTGCTGCCGCAGGAACCGTCGATCGCCGCCTACCTGCTGAACTGGCGCCGCAAGCTGTGCGACTGGCGCGGGCTGGACGCGCTGTCGCAACAGGTGCGCAGCGCGGTGCGGCAGGGGCATCCGACCATCGAACCGTTCGCCTTCCTCAACGAGGACGCGGGCGCGGACGAGCAGTTGCGCTGCGCGCGCAACCGCGCCCAGGCGCTGGCGCGCGCCCTCGCGCCGCTGCCCGCCACGCAGGTGCGCAGTGATGGCGCGCTGCGCATTGGGTTCCTGTCCAACGGCTTCGGCGCACATCCCACCGGCCTGCTGACCGTCGCCCTGTTCGAGCGCCTGCGCGCGCACCGCGACCTGCAGGTGCACCTGTTCGCGCTCAACCACGACGATCGCAGCGCGATCGGCGCGCGCCTGCAGGCGGCCGCGCATGCCTGGCACGCCGTGGCCGGGCAGCCGCATCGGCAGATCGCCCAGCACATCCGCGACGCCGGCATCGACCTGCTGTTCGATCTGCGCGGCTGGGGCGGCGGCGGCACGCCCGAGGTGCTGGCGCTGCGCCCGGCGCCGGTGCAGTTGAACTGGCTGGCCTACCCCGGCACCTCCGGCGCGCCGTGGATCGACTACGTGGTCGGCGATGCCTATGCGTTGCCGCCGGCACTGGCCGCGCACTACAGCGAGCGGGTGCTGCGGCTGCCGCGCGCCTTCCAGCCCTCCGACGACACCCGCCATGTCGGCGCCCCACCGGCGCGCCGCGACTGCGGCCTGCCCGAGCACGGCACCGTGTTCTGCTGCTTCAACAACAGCTACAAGCTCGGCCCGCGCAGCGTGGCGCGGATGCTGGAGGTGCTGCGACAGGTGCCGGACAGCGTGCTGTGGCTGCTGTCCGGCCCTGGCCAGGCCGATGACCGACTGCGTGCGGCCGCTGCGGCGGCCGGCGTGGAACCGACGCGTCTGCGCTTCATGCCCAAGCTGGCGCATCCGGACTATCTGGCGCGCTACCGGCACGCCGACCTGTTCCTGGACACCCATCCGTACAACGCCCACACCACCGCCTCCGATGCCCTCTGGGCCGGCTGCCCGGTGTTGACCCGCCCCGGCAGCACCTTTGCCGCGCGCGTGGCCGGCAGCCTCAACCATCATCTCGGCCTGGACGAAATGAATGCCGCCGACGACGACGCGGCGTTCGTCGCGACCGCGGTGCGCCTGGGGCGCGATCCTGCTGCACTGCAGGCGCTGCGCGAGCGGTTGCACGCGCGGCGCGCGGACAGCGGGCTGTTCGACATGCAAGGTTTCGCCTCCGACTTCGCCGCGCTGCTGCGCGACACTGCGGCACGCCACGGCTGGCAAGGCGCAGCGTCGGCCTGATTTAATCGGGATGCGCGGCAGCCGCGCGGCGCGCATGAAATATGCGTGAGGCGCGACGGCGCATCACTTGTCGCCATCGGCGTCGCTGATGGAACCTTTGCATCGCATCATTCGGTCTCCTCTCGCGCGCAACGCCACGACGCACCCCGCGATGAGGACGATCCATCGCTGCAGATCGCACCGAAGCGTCACAGACAATCAGCGAGTGCGGCCTGTGCATGTCAGCGGATCGTCCACAACACTTGACCTCAAGCAAACTTGAGGTCCGACACTGCGCGCACGCTCCCTGTGCAGATCCCTCGATGTCGCTGTCGTTCCCCACGTCCACGCCCTCCTCCCCCGCGCCCACACGCAGCATGCTGCTCGCCGAGGCGTCCATGCCCGACCGGACCGCGCTGCTCGAATGCGTGCGCGGCCTGTGCGACCACCGCCTGCACGCCCTGACCTGGATGGAATCCCTCGGCGACGCCCCCGATCTGCTGTACGCACGCTGCTGCTGCGACGCGGCACCCGAACTGCATGAACTGTTGCGCGCACGCCTGCCGGCGCTGCGGCGGACGCTGCGGCGCTACCGGCGCTGCGGCGGACGCTGCGGCGCTACCGGCGCATTCGCAGCGGCGTGTCCGATCCGCACCGGGAAGCGTCCTGCGTGGTGGTCACACGCGTCCCGACACGCGATGCGGCGCAGGCGCAGCGCCGCGCCGACGCTGCCTTCGCCGCCCTGCAGGATGGTGCGCATGCGCTGCGGGGATTGATCGCCGCGCAGCTGTACCTGTCCGACGACGGCCGCACCCTGCTCGAATGCACCGAGTGGCACGGCGCCGACGCGCAGCGACGCGCGCTGCAGCGCGAGCCCGAGCGCCTGCCGCTGGCGGCCGATCGTGCTGCCAGCGTCCATCGCTTCCGGCCGCGCACGCTGGCCCTGGCGTGAAATACCCGATCCTCCGCATGAAGCGGCTCGATCGCGCTTAGGCGCCGGGATCGGGCTCAAGCAAGGCCGACACGCCACGCGGCCTGCCTCTCTTGGGCGCGGGCCGGCCTCCATCCAGCAAGCAATGGCCCTGGAAGCACCGTAGCTGAAGCGGTGGCGCGGGCAGGCTATACGCCGGCCGGGCGAGCGGCTAGGCTGCCGGCATGAGCGCAAACGCCGACTTCATTGCCTTGAACCTGTGCGTGCTGACCGTCTCGGACACGCGCAGCCTCGACCAGGACAGTTCCGGCGACTACTTGGTCGCCGCCCTCAGCGGCGTCGGCCATCGCCTGCACGCGCGGGAGCTGCTGCCGGACGACCGCTACCGGATGCGCGCCACGGTCTCGGCCTGGATCGCCGATCCCGAAGTGGATGGCATCCTGGTCACCGGCGGCACCGGCTTCACCGGCCGCGATTCCACGCCCGAGGCCCTGCTGCCGTTGCTGGACAAGCAGATGCCGGGGTTCGGCGAGCTGTTCCGCGCGATCAGTGTCGAGGAGATCGGCACCTCCTCGCTGCAGTCGCGCGCCTTCGCCGGCCTGGCCAATGCCACCTTCCTGTTCTGCCTGCCCGGCTCCACCTCGGCCTGCCGCACAGCCTGGGAACGGATCATCGTCGCGCAGCTGGATGCCCGCACCCGCCCCTGCAATCTGGCCACGCTGCGCCCGCGGCTGAAGGAATGACCTGGACTCCCGCATGTCCCTGGACACCACGTTGCGCCTGCTGGCCAAAGCCAGCGGCATGAGCGCCGCGGACATCGCCGCGGCCATCCCACGCGCCGGTGCGGCCACGGTCAAGGCCTGGATGGCCGGCGAGAAATTGCCCGGGCGCGCCCAGCTCACTGCGCTGGCGCGCACCTTCGGCGTCCCCGCCGGCGCCCTGCTCGGCGAACTGGCCAGCCAGCTGGACCCGGCGCGCACCCGCGGCGAACACGACCTGCTGCAGGCCTACCGCGCCCTCGACACCCGCCAGCAGGGCGCGCTGCTGGAAGTGGCGCGCAGCATGGCCGGCACCGGCACCCGCAAGCGGAGCAGCAAATGAGTCATCTGAAGCGCAAGCAGTACAAGGCCCTGATGCAACCGCTGCAGCTGGAACTGATGGCGATGGCGCAGGCCGTGCAGCACAGCGGCGAGCGTGTGCTGGTGCTGTTCGAAGGCCGCGACACCGCTGGCAAGGGCGGTGCGATCCAGGCCATCGCCGAACACCTGAACCCGCGCCAGTGCCGGGTAGTAGCCCTGCCCAAGCCGACCGACCGCGAAGCCACGCAGTGGTATTTCCAGCGCCACATCGCGCACCTGCCGGCCGCCGGCGAGATCGTGCTGATGGACCGCAGCTGGTACAACCGCGCCGGCGTGGAGCGGGTCATGGGCTACTGCAGCGATGCCGAGTACCACGCCTTCCTGCGCCAGACCCCGCTGTTCGAGCGGCTGCTGGTGGACGATGGCATCCGCCTGTTCAAGTACTGGCTGTGCGTGGACCAGGCGCAGCAGGAAAAGCGTTTCGCCGAGCGCCTGCACGACCCGCTGAAGGGCTGGAAGCTGTCGCCGGTGGACCTGAAGTCGCGCAGCCAGTACGCCGACTACACCCGCGCCCGCGAAGCGATGCTGGAGGCCACGCATCGCGACTATGCGCCGTGGACCCTGGTCGACTTCAACGACCAGAAGCGCGGCCGTCTGACCCTGATCCGGCACCTGCTCGATCAGTTGCCGGAAACCCGCCTGCACGAACCGGACCTGGACCTGCCGCCGCTGAAGCACAAGCTGCACAAGGAAAAGTTCGGGCTGCTGCAGCCGATTCCGTCGTATGAGGCCGGGAGTGGGGATTAGGGAATGGGGATTGAGCGAGGCCTGCGGCGCGCAGCCGTGGCCTTCCGACATCGCCTCGCTTGGCGCGCCCACCCACAGGGATAGTGCGTCGCGGCTGAAGCCGCTTTTAAGGGGGACAGGCGCCTGTTTAGTGGTGTGCGAGCAGAGGCCATCGTAGGAGCGGCTTCAGCCGCGACGAGCGAAGCCATCCCATCCTCCCGTCGCGCAAGGCGTCGGGACTGAAGTCCCTCCCACAACGACTGCGCTTCATTCCGGACGCATCGGATAGGGGGTCGGGTTTAGCCGCGTCACCACCATCGGTCAGCCTTCCGGGTCGCGGCTGAAGCCGCTCCTACAGCGATTCGACCGCGATCTGATGGCGACCTGATGGCGCCTCCGCACGCACGCAAGCGCGCATCCCAGTCCCCAATCCCGAAGGCCCAGTCCCAGGCGACGACCACGCCGCACAGCCAACCGACACCCTCACCCCGCCGCCTTCCCCTTGCCCTGACCGGGTGCCGGGCCACCGGCAGCGGCGATCGCGCTTTCGATGTCCTTCGCGTTGACCGGCCCCAGGAACTGCTTGGCGACCTTGCCATCGGGCGCGATCAGGTAAGTCATCGGCAGCCCGCGCGGGGTGGCGAAGTCCGCCGGCGGCGCATAGGTGTCGACGATGACGATCGGATAGGCGACCGGATGCTGCTTCAGGAACGCCTGCATCTCCGCCGGCTCGATGTCCTCGTAGGCCAGGCCCACCACCTCGATGTTGTCGCGCATGACGTGCAGGGCCGACAGCTCCGGCATCTCCTTCAGGCACGGCGCGCACCAGGTGGCCCAGAAATTCACCACCACCCACTGCCCGCGATGCGCGGCCAGGTCGTACTCGCGACCGTCCACCGCCTTCATCTTCAGGGTCGGCTCGGAGCGGGTCTCCTGCACCACGGACGGTCCGGCTGCCGGGGCGGCGGGGGCCTCCGGCGCTGGCGGAGCGGGCGGCGGCTTGGGCGCGGAGGATGGCGCGGTGGTCGCGGTGCCGTCGGCCGGCTTGGGCGTGGGCTGGCGGTCGCACCCGGCCAGCAAGGCGGCGGCGGCGAACAGCGGGAACAACAGGCGCATGGCGGTCATGCAAGGTCTCCGATCTCGGTATAGAGGTCGCCGACGCGACGCTTGAGCACGTCGCGCAGCGGCAGGCGCAGTTCGTCCAGCGCGCGGCACGCCGCCTGGCCCAGGGCGTCGTCGCGGCACGGCAAATAGGTCTCGACGACGGGGATGCGCAGCTGGCAATTCTCGTACAGCTCGGCCACCGGCAGGTCGCTCAGGTCGCGGGCCAGCAACCAGTCGCCCTGCTCGGTACGGCGGAGCAGGCGGATGCGTTCCAGCTCGCACAGCAGTTGCTGCATCAACGAGTCGGTCAGCATCGGCTCCAACTGCAGGATCTGGTCCTCCTGCAGCCCGCAGCCCTGCTTGCGCGCCTGCGCGAAGCGCCCGAGCAGGCGCAGCAGGCCATAGATCTCGTAGCCGGCCGGCAGGCGCATCGAGGCCGGCTGGTAGCGGAACGCGGCGATCGAGGACGACACCGAGGCACCGAGCAGGATCGCGATCCAGCTCAGGTAGATCCACAACAGGAAGATCGGCACGAACGCGACCGTGCCGTAGATGCGCTGGTACGACTGGAAGCTGCCCAGGTACAGGCTCAACCCCCACTTCACCAGTTCCAGCAGCAGCACCGCCAGCAGCGCGCCCGGCACCGCGTGGCGCAGCTTGACCGTGTGGTGCGGCACCACCCTGTACACCAGGGTGATGCAGACGAACTCGATCAGCACCGGCGCCACGCTCAGCACCACCTGCGCCAGCAGCCGGCCCTCGCTGGTCTTGAACAGCGGCAGCGCGAAGAACCGTGCCGACACCGCCAGCGATGCCGCGGCCAGCAGCGCGCCGAGGGTCAGCACGGTCCAGTACACCAGGAAGCGGGTCAGCTGCGGCCGCGCCGACACCACCCGCCAGATCTGGTTGAAGGTCTGCTCGACGCTGTTGAGGGTGATCAGCAGCGAGACCACCAGCGCGACCACGCCGGCGGTGGTCAGTTGCCCGGCGCTGGCCGAGAACTGGCGCAGGTAGGCCTCCACCGAGCGCGCCGCGGCCGGCACGAAGTTGGAGAAGATGTAGTCGCTGAGCTGGTCGCTCCATTTGTCGAACACCGGGAACGCCGACAGCACCCCGAACACCACCACCGCCAGCGGCACCAGCGCGAAGATGGTGGTGTAGGCCAGCGAGGCCGCGGCCTGGAACAGCCGGTCGTCGATGAAGCGCCGCCACAGGAAGCCGGCGAAGCTGCGCATGCGCGCGCGGTCGCGCAGGCGATCGGCCCAGAGATTGACGGTGTCCAGCGGCTGCATCGGGCAAGGGTACCCGATGCGCATGGACGCCGGCATCGTCGATACTGGCGGTCGTTTCGATCCACGAGAGGGCCGCATGGCCGAGATTCTGGTCCTGTACTACAGCCGCGGCGGCTCGGTGGCGCGACTGGCGCGGCAGATCGCGCGCGGCGTCGGCGAGGTGCCGGGCATGGCCGCGCGCCTGCGCACCGTGCCGCCGGTGGCTGCTGTCACCCAGACCAGCGCACCGCCGGTGCCCGACAGCGGCGCGCCGTACGTGGATGCCAGCGACCTGCGCGACTGCGTGGGCCTGGCGCTGGGCAGCCCGACCCGCTTCGGCAACATGGCCGCGCCGGTCAAGCACTTCATCGACGGGCTCGGCGCCGACTGGGCCAGCGCCACCCTCGCCGGCAAGCCGGCGGCGGTGTTCACCTCGACCGCGTCGCTGCACGGCGGCCAGGAAGCCACCCTGCTGTCGATGCATCTGCCGCTGCTGCACCACGGCTGCCTGATCGTCGGCATTCCCTACACCGAACCGCTGCTCAGCAGCACCCGCAGCGGCGGCACGCCGTACGGGGCCAGCCACGTCGCCGGCGCCGACGACGATCCGCAACCCAGCGAGGAAGAAGCGCAACTGGCGCGCGCGCTCGGCCGGCGCCTGGCCGACATCGCGCAACGGCTGGCGGCGCCATGAGCGGGGGGCGCCTGCGGGTGGCGCTGGGGGTGACGCTGCTGGCGCTGGCGGCGCTGTTCGCGGCCTGGTTCCACGACGATCGCCACCGTCTCGCCGCCCTGCTGGTGTTCGCGCTGCCGCCGCTGCTGCTCGGCGTGGGCGTGCTGCGCGGCTCGGCGCTGGCGCGGTTCTGGAGCGGCGTGGGCGCGCTGCTGTGGTTCAGCCATGGGGTGATGACCGCCTGGAGCCACCCGCCGCAGCGCGGCTACGGCTGGGCCGAACTGCTGCTGGCGCTGCTGGTGGTGGGCCTGTCCAGCGCGCCGGGCATCCGCGCGCGCTTCGCTCGCCGCCGCGGCGCCGCCGGGCGCGACTGAGCGGCCATCCCGCCGCGCCCGGTATCATGGACGGCCTGCGCGGCCACGGCCGCGTCCCGACATGCTTCTAGGAACGGCAATGGAAGAACTCCTGATCGTCACCACCGGCGGCACGATCGACAAGATCTACTTCGACGACAAGTCCGACTACCAGATCGGCGACCCGCAGATCGGCCAGATCCTCAAGGAACTGGGCGTGACCTTCCGCTTCACCGTGATCCCGATCATCCGCAAGGATTCGCTGCACATCACCGACGAGGACCGCGAGCTGATCCGCGCCACCATCGCCGCGCAGTCCGCGCGGCATGTGCTGATCACCCACGGCACCGACTCGATGGTGCAGACCGGCAAGGTGCTGCAGGCGATCGAGGGCAAGACCATCGTGATGACCGGCGCGCTGAACCCGGCGCGCTTCCGCGGTTCCGACGCCGAGTTCAACATCGGTTGCGCGGTCGGCGCGGTGCAGTCGCTGCCGGCCGGCGTCTACATCGCCATGAATGGGCGCATCTGGGACCCGCAGAAGGTACGCAAGAACGTGGCGGCCAACCGCTTCGAAGCCGCCTGAGCGACCGCGATTTCCAAGGCGACGCGCGCAACCAAGGCGTTGGACGCGGCCGGCATCGTCTACCGGCTGCATCCCTACGACTACGCCGCCGAAGCCGGCGCCAAGGGCCTGCAGGCCGCGCAGGCGCTGGGCCTGCCGCCGGAGCGGGTGCTGAAGAGCCTGATGGCCTGGGTCGACACGCGCGCGGTCTGCGTGGTGGTCCCGTCCGATCGCCGGGTGCAGTTGAAGAAACTGGCCGCGGCGGCGGGCGGCAAGGCGGCGCGGATGATGGAGGCGGCCGAGGCCGAGCGCCGCACCGGCTACAAGGTCGGCGGCATCAGCCCGCTGGGCCAACAGCGGCCGGCGCCGGTGCTGGTGGAGCAATCGGCATTGGGCGCGGGCAGCGTGTGGTTCAACGCCGGGCAGCGCGGCCTGCTGCTGGAGATGGACGCCGCGCAGATCCTCGATGCGCTGCAGGCGCGTGCCTGCGATCTGTGCGAATGATGGCGACGCAGGAGCGAATGGCGTAGAGCGTGCTCCCGCCGATCGCCGTGCCGGGCAGCGTCCTGTCCGTGGCATTGGCACGCACCGAAGCCCACGCCGTCGTGCCAGCGGCCGGATCCGCACGACAAGTGCTGCGATGGCTGACATGGCGTAGAGCGGTGGCACGCCACGCGACAGCGAGCCCCTGCGCCCATAAAAAAGCCCCGCGCCGAAGCGCGGGGCGACCGAGAGTGGCAGCATCGGCGTCCTGCCGAGCGCTGCGATCCGGCACCGGGAGGTGCGCGGCGGCCATGGCGGCCGCCGCGACGGATGCCTCAGTAGTCGGCCTTCAGGCTGAGCCCGGAGAACGTGCTGTACGCCTTCACCCGCACGTAGTAGGTGCCGGCCTGCGGGGAGTTGAAGGTGCAGCTCTCGTTGTTGCCGTTCTTGTACGGACGGCAGTCGTAGGCCGAATCGGTCGGCGCGCTGCCGAAGCGCACGTACAGGTCGGCATCGCCGCTGCCGCCGGAGGTGGTGACCACCAGGCTGCTGGCACCGGACGGCACCTTGACCGTGTAGTTCAACGAAGAGCCGCTGTTGGCGCTGAGGTTGGTGACCGCCACGCCGTCCTGCAGCTCGTTGCTGCTGCTGCCGCCACCGCCGCCGCTGCTGCCGCCGTTCTGCGCCGCGGTGACCGCCGCGTTGGCATCGAGCAGGCCGGCGCCGCACCCCTGCGAGCAGGAGAAGCTGGCGGCGGTGTTCTTGATGGTGCTTTCCACCTGCGCCGGGGTCAGCGCGGTCGGCGCCACCGACTGCATCAGCGCAACCACGCCGGCCACGTGCGGGGTCGCCATCGAGGTGCCGTTGTACGAGGCATAGCTCGGGTTGCCCGGGGTGGTGGTGCCGTCGTTGAGGGTGGACAGGATGTTCGAGCCCGGCGCGGAGATGTCGATGCCCGCGCCGTAGTTCGAGTAGCTGGCCTTGGCCCGCGACGAGGTGGTGGCCGCCACCGCGATCACGTTGTTGCAGTTGGCCGGCACCGAGCTGGACACGTTGGTCGAGCTGTTGCCCGCCGCCACCACCACCGTGGTGCCGCGGCCGACCGCGCCGTTGATGGCGTTCTGGTAGGTGCTCGAGCAGGTGCCGCTGCCGCCCAGCGACATGTTGATCACTTCGGCCGGGTTCTGGTTGGCCGGCACGCCGCTGACGGTGCCGCCGGAGGCCCAGGTGATCGCATCGGCGATGTCGGAGGTGTAGCCGCCGCACTTGCCGAGCACGCGCACCGGCAGGATCTTGGCCTTGAACGCGGTGCCGGCCACGCCGGTGCCGTTGTTGGTGACCGCGGCGATGGTGCCGGCGACGTGGGTGCCGTGCCAGCTGGAATTGGAGGCCGGCGAACCGGAGTAGCACTCGCCGGCGGCGGCCCAGTCGCCTTCGTCGGACGGGTCGCTGTCGCGGCCGTTGCCGTCGCGTGCGGCATCCGCATCGCTGATGAAGTCGTAGCCCTGCAGGACGTTGGCGTTGAGATCGGGGTGGCTGGTGATGCCGGTGTCGATGACCGCCACGACCACGCCGTCGCCGGTGGCCTTGTCCCAGGCCGAGCGCACGTTGATGCCGGCATTGCTGGTGCCGAAGGCCCACTGGTCGCCCAGGCGCGGATCGTTCGGGGTCAGGGCGATGGTCATGCGCTGGTCGACCTCGACGTACTCGACGTTCGGGTCGGCGGCGATCTGCCGCATCAGCGTCTCGGCCTCGGCGCGGTCCAGCGGACGGCTGGCCTTGACCACTTCCGGCCCCACCGCCAGGCGGCGCAGGCTGGTCAGGCCGAGCGCGCGGCCGTTCTTGGCCGGCAGCGCGGCGGCGGCCGATTGCAGCGTCGCGCGCAGCGCCGCCGAGGGCGCGGCAGCGGCCGCGGAGGCGCTGGAGATGCTGACCGGCGCGGCGTCGCGGGTCTTGACGATGAAGCGTTGCACGGTCGGTTCGGAAGACAGGCCGGAGAGGTTCACGTCACCGGCAAACGCTGGGGTGGCCAGCAGCAGCGAGGTGAGAGCAGAGGCGCCCAGCACCACCAGCCACGGACGCTGGCGCGAACCACGATGCGACATTTCGGACATTCGGACTTCCTTTCGGTTGAGTAGCCGCCTGACGGCGGTGTTCCGCGCTGCACCGGCCCGGCCTTAACCTGAACCCGGCATGCATTGCGAGCCCGGTCGACCCCTGTGTTGCCGACCATTCATCGAACCTAGCTCAGTACAAGTGCGTATGGAGCGGGCTGTGACGGAAATCCGTTGTACAAAACCATGAAATGCAATGGGATTCGATGTAATAAAGTGATTCTTACCTCATTTTTGCTGCAGTGCAGCATGCCGAGACGCCAAATTTGGCAAATTCAGGGCAGCCTTTTGGCACTCGCGCGACGTCTCGGCAAGAACAAGAGACAACAGATACAGACAGGCCGGGAGGGTCGGCAGGACACCTCGCCGCACCGGGATGGACACGAAATGTCCAGCGCGCGGACTCCTCCGTTGGAGAGGACAGGAGCGCGTCGGGCGCATGGACGGGGCACCGACGCCTCAGGCGCCGCGCCACCAGCGCGGATGCCGCCCGCGATGGTGGACGCCATCGCCGGACACCCTGCGCCTGGGGCGCGAAACCCGCACGCCAGGGCGGCCGATGGCCCCCCCCCCCCGGCGTCGGGGGGGCGGGGCTCAGCTCAGCCGCACCAGCCAGCCGTGGCGATCGGCCACGCGGCCGTACTGGATGTCGGTCAGTTCCTGGCGCAGCGACAGCGTCACCGGGCCGGCCGGGGCGGTCAGGTCGCCGACGGCGAAGTCCTTGCCCTTGAGCTGGCCGATCGGGGTCACCACCGCGGCGGTGCCGCAGGCGAACACCTCGGCGATCTCGCCGGAGGCCACGCCGTCGCGCCACTCTTCGATGCTCACCTGGCGCTCCACCAACTGCATGCCGCGGTCGCGGGCCAGTTGCAGGATGCTGTCGCGGGTGATGCCTTCCAGGATGCTGCCCGACAGCGCCGGGGTGACCAGGCTGCCGTCGCGCATCACCAGGAACACGTTCATGCCGCCCAGTTCCTCGATGTACTTGCCCTCGACCGGGTCGAGGAACAGCACCTGCGAGCAGCCCTGTGCCTGCGCCTGCTGCTGCGGCAGCAGCGAGGCGGCGTAGTTGCCGCCGCACTTGGCCGCGCCAGTGCCGCCCTTGGCGGCGCGCGCGTAGTCGGTGGACAGCCAGATCGCCACCGGCGCCACGCCCTTGGCGAAATAGGCGCCCGCCGGGCTGGCGATGACGTAGTAGCCTGCCTTCTGCGCCGCGCGCACGCCCAGGAACGCCTCGTTGGCGATCATGAACGGACGGAAATACAGGCTGGTCTCCGGCGCCGACGGCACCCAGGCCGCATCGACCGCGATCAGCTGCCGCAGCGATTCCACGAACAGCTCCACCGGCAACTCCGGCAGCGCCAGGCGCTGCGCCGAGCGCTGCAGGCGCTTGCCGTTGGCCTCCGGGCGGAAGGTCCAGATCGAGCCGTCGGCATGGCGATAGGCCTTGATGCCTTCGAAGATCTCCTGGCCGTAGTGCAGCACCGAGGCGGCCGGGTCCAGCGCCAGCGGGCCATAGGCACGCACTTGCGCGTCGTGCCAGCCCTGCTCGCGGCTCCATTCGATGGCGACCATGTGGTCGGTGAAGTAGTTGCCGAAGCCCGGCGCGGCGAGGATCTGCGCGCGCGCCTCGGCGCTGCGCGCGGCGGTGGACGGGATCAGGCGGAACTGCGTGGACGGCTCGGTAGCGGACACCGGGAATTCCTGTGGTAGTCGAGGGATGGCCAGGGCCGCCGCGTCGTGGCGACCGCAGCGGCGGCGCCCGATCGGGCTCCGGCACGACGCGCGGGGCGTCGTGCGCGGGTCAGAGCATGCCGGTTTCCAGGCGCGCGGCCTCGGACATCATATGCCGGCCCCATGGCGGATCGAACACCAGCTCGACGTCGGCCTCTGCGATGGTCGGGATCATTTCCAGCTTGCTGCGCACGTCGTCGACCAGGATCTCGCCCATGCCGCACCCCGGCGCGGTCAGGGTCATCTTGACCTCGACGGTGCGCTGGCCGTCCTCGCGCGCGTGCATGGTCACGTCGTAGATCAGACCCAAATCGACGATGTTGAACGGGATTTCCGGGTCGAAGCAGGTGCGCAGCTGCTGCCAGATCAGCGCTTCGACCTGCTCGTCCCCGGCATCGTCGGGCAGTTCCAGCCCCGGCGGCGGCTCCTTGCCGATGGCGTCGCCGTCCTTGCCGGCGATGCGGAACAGGTTGCCCTCCACGAACACCGTGTAGCTGCCGCCCAGGGCCTGGGTGATATAGCCATAGCTGCCGGCCGGCAGGGTCACCACGTCGCCCTGCGGCACCATCACCGCCGCGCAATCGCGTTCGAATTGGACAGGTTCACTGCTGCGTGAGTACATGGGGGCGATATGGGGACGGGCCCCGCCGGTGCAAGTCGTGCAGTTTATCCGAGTGCGCGGGGCGCGCGCCGGAAGTATCCTGTACGCCTTCTCCGGGAACATCGAATGCCGCCTTCCTCCACGCCGGCCAGGCCCTCGCACTGGCTGTGGCCCCTGCTGCTCGCCATGGGCTGTTTCACCGCACTGATCGCCTGGTTGCTGGTGGCGCTGTCGCTGGGTCGCCAGGCCGGCTGGATGGCCGTGGTGGTGGCGCTGGAGAGCGCCTGGATGCTGCGCCTGGGCAACCTGCCGCGCGGCCCGCTGCGCATCGCGGTGGCGATGCTCGCCACGGTGCTGGTGATCGTCGCCGCCAACTGGGGGATCGCCGCCGCGCAGATGGGCGCGGGGCTGGGCCTGAACGTGTGGGATTCGTCGCTGAAGATGGGCGCCCAGTACGCCTGGACCCTGACGATGCTGGCCAATAGCCCCAGCGATCTGCTGTGGCTGGGCATCGGCGTGGTCACCGCGTACTTCAGCGCGCGCTGAGGCGGCGGGTCGCGGTAGACACCGCGCCTACGAGCGAGGCAAGCCGGCTGGCCGCGGCGTCAGGCCTCTCTCATCCTCCCTGTTTTCGCCACGCACGACGTTGGCATTTGTAGGAGCGGCTTTGGCCGCGAGGGGCGTTACCGGTAACGCCCCTCGCGGCCAAAGCCGCTCCTTGTATCTGGACCTGGCGCCCCTAAACAGGCGTCATGTCTTCCGACTGATCATCGGAGGAGGTGTGGGAAGTCCAGTCGCTCCTGAAGCTTCGAGCTTGCATCGTAGATCGGCTCCCCTCTCCACATGCTGGCCCTTGGGTGTCCGAACGGTATCCAGAGTCCGCCCCCGGCGTGAACTCGCATCGACAAGGCAGGACCGGGCACAGCGCCGATCATGACCCTGACACGATGGAGGAATCGCGTATGTCTCCCGTCATCGGCATCGACGTCGCCAAGCGCAGTTTCGATGTGGCCATCGAACTGACCAATGGCAAGCACCGTACCAAGGCCAAGTTGTCCAACGATGCCAAGGGCTTCCAGGCCCTGCAGGCATGGCTGCAGACGCATGCGCAGCCCGATAGCTGGATCGCCATGGAGGCCACTGGCACCTACCACCAGGCACTGGCCGAGTTCCTCCACGCACGAGGCTATCGGGTGTGCGTGCTCAACCCGGCGCAGACGGCCGCGTACGCACGCAGCCAGCTCAGCCGGGTCAAGACCGATCGCAGCGATGCCAAGCTGATCGCCAGCTATGCCCTGCGTCACCGCGAGCAGTTACGCCGTTGGCACCCTGATCCGCCGGCGCTCAAGCAACTCAAGGCACTGGTGCGCCGGCGCCAGGACTTGCAACAGATGCTGCAGATGGAGCGCAACCGGCTGGACGTCGCTCCGGCCCAGGTGAAGGACTCGATCCAGGTCCATCTGGCCGATCTGCAACATCACATCGCCCAGATCGAGCAGGCCATCGATGACCATATCGACCAGGATCCGACCTTGCGGGGGCAGCGCGAGTTACTGGTGAGCATCCAGGGCATCGCCGACACCAGTGCGGCCTTGATGCTGGCCGAGCTTGGCGATGTGAGGCGCTTTGCCGATGCCTCGGCGGTGACCGCCTTCGCCGGCCTGAATCCGTGCCTGCAGGAGTCGGGCGACCGCAAAGGCCATGTCTGCATCTCGCGCACCGGCTCGCCCCGCCTGCGCGCGGGCCTGTTCATGCCGGCCCTGGTGGCCATGACCCACAACCCGGTCATCCGGGCGCTGAAACAGCGGCTAAGCGAACGCGGCAAAGCCGGCAAGCAGATCGTGTGCGCCGCTATGCGCAAGCTCCTGCACCTCGCCTATGGCGTCCTCAAATCGGGCACCGCGTTCGACCCGAAAAGGAGCCTTGCCTGCTAGGGGGTAAGACGGTATCTACGGTTCCTGCGAGCGCACCTGCGATCGCTGTCCGAAACTTCCTTGAACGCGACAGCAGGAGAGGTCCCAGAGCGCCGTCCCTGCCCCACTGTCGTGCCCGCGGCTCAATGCCCGCCGCCGTCCAGCGCCTTCAGTTCGCTGACCAGGGCGCCGGCCGCCTCGGCGCCGTCGCCGTAGAGCATGCGGGTGTTGTCGGCATAGAACAGCGCGTTTTCGATGCCGGCGAAGCCGGTGCCCTTGCCGCGCTTGATGACGATGACGTTCCTGGAATTGACCACGTCCAGGATCGGCATGCCGTAGATCGGGCTGGCCGGATCGGTCTTGGCCACCGGGTTGACCACGTCGTTGGCGCCGATCACCAGCGACACGTCGGTGCTGGCGAACTCGGGGTTGATGTCGTCCATGTCGGCGATCAGGTCGTAGGGCACGCCGGCTTCGGCCAGCAGCACGTTCATGTGCCCGGGCATGCGCCCGGCCACCGGGTGGATCGCGAACTTGACCTTGACCCCGCGTTCGATCAGCCGCTGCGCCAGTTCCCAGATCTTGTGCTGCGCCTGCGCCACCGCCATGCCGTAGCCCGGCACGATCACCACGCGCTCGGCGTAGGCCATCATCGCCGCCACGTCGCCGGCCTCGATCGGCTTCTGGCTGCCGGCGATCGCCTGCGCCTGACCACCGCCGCCGAAGTTGGAGAACAGCACGCCGCGGATCGGCCGGTTCATCGCCTTGGCCATCAGCCGGGTCAGCAGGATGCCGGCCGCGCCGACCATCATGCCGGCGATGATCAGCGCCTCGTTGCCGAGCACGTAGCCCTCGAACGCCACCGCCAGGCCGGTGAAGGCGTTGTACAGCGAGATCACCACCGGCATGTCGGCGCCGCCGATCGGCAGCGTCATCAGCACGCCCAGGGCCAGCGCCAGCACGAAGAACAGCACGATCGCCAGCGGACTCAGGCTGATCGCGGCCCACGCGCCCACGCCCAGCATCGCCACGCACACCAGCAGGTTGAACGCCTGTTGCCCGGGGAAGGTAACGCGCTTGTCCAGGCGCCCGTCGAGCTTGGCCCAGGCGACGATCGAGCCGGACAGCGACACCGCACCGATCGCCGAACCGATCACCGCCAATGCAAGCGTGGTCGCATCCGGCTGGCGTGCGGCCAGCGCGGCGATCGCGACCTCGCTCCAGTGGGTGGTATCGCGGCGCATCAGGAACGAGAAGCGCAGCAGTTCCACCGCGCCGATCGCCGCCGCCGAGCCGCCGCCCATGCCGTTGTACAGCGCCACCATCTGCGGCATGTCGGTGATCGCCACCTTCTTGGCCGAGATCCACGCCGCGGCGGTGCCGAGCGCGATCGCCAGCACGATCAGCGGCAGGTTGTGCAGGCCCGGCAGCAGGAAGGTGGCGGCGGTCGCCAGCAGCATGCCGAAGCCGGCCCAGCGGATACCGCTGCGCGCGGTCCTCGGCGAGGCCATGCGCTGCAGGCCGAGCAGGAACAGGGTGGCGGCGACCAGATAGCTGCTCTTGATCAGGATCGGCAACAGTTCCATCAGCAGGCGTGCTCCGAAAAAGGACATCTGCCCGAGCGGCAGCAAGTGGGAGAGAACGCCCGACGCGATGCCGAGCAGCAGCACGAGCAGGGCGACGGCGACCAGCGCCGCGACGATGCGCAGGGGCCGCACATTCAATCCTTCGCCTTGGTCTTGGAGGCGTCCGGCTTGCTGGACTTGAACATGTCCAGCATGCGCTCCGTCACCACGTAGCCGCCGGCGGCGTTGCCGGCGCCGAGCAGCACCGCGACGAAGCCGATGGCTTTTTCCAGGGTGGTGTCGGCATGGCCCAGTACCACCATCGCGCCGATCAGGACGATGCCGTGGATGAAGTTGGAACCGGACATCAGCGGGGTGTGCAGGATCACCGGCACCCGCGAGATGATCACATGCCCGGCGATGGCCGCCAGCATGAAGATGTACAAGGCCACGAACCCGTCGCTCATCGCACCGTTCTCCCGGGCGCCGCGCCCGTCCGCCGCATCATAACCGCCTGCTGAACCGCTGTGCGATGCCGACATGCGGTGGCGCAAAGACACGCGGCGCCGGCCGGTCAACCGCGACCGCCATGGCGCGTTTACCACGGCATCCCCCTGCCAGGAAGCTAAGCTGTGCTGGTGAGCACGCCCGCCCTCGCACCGCCGTCGACCGATGCCGATCCCGAACAGCGCCCGTTGCCGGCGTCGCTGGATGCGTTCCTGGCCGAGATCGGGCCGCGCGCGTTCCGCTTCGCCGAAGCCGGCCTGCGCCAGCGCGAGGACGCGCTGGACGCGGTGCAGGACGCGATGATCAAGCTGCTGGCCTATCGCGAGCGCCCGGCGCAGGAATGGACGCCGCTGTTCTGGAGCATCCTGCGCCGGCGCATCATCGACCTGCAGCGCCGCCGCAACTTCCGCCTGCGCTTCTGGGCACCCAACAGCGAGCGCGATTCGGACAGCCCGCCGGACTGGGCCGACGACGGCCCCAATCCGTCCGAGCAGCACGAGCGCCGCCAGACCCATGCACGCCTGGTGACCGCCCTGCGCGCGCTACCGGCGCGGCAGCGCGAAGCCTTCACCCTGCGCGTGCTGGAAGAGCTGGACGTGGCCACCACCGCACGCGCGATGGGCTGCTCGGAAGGTTCGGTGAAAACCCATCTATCGCGCGCCCGCGAGGCGCTGCAGAAACATCTGGAGGACGTCCGATGACATCCGATCCCACCCGCTCCGCGGACTTCGATGCGCGCCTGCGTGCCGTCCACCAGGCGGGTTTGCAGGCCCTGCCCGCCCCGACCCTGGCGCGGCTACGCGCCGCACGCCAGCAGGCCAGCCAGGCGCACACGGCGCCGGGCCGGCGCTGGGGCTGGCTGCTGGCAGCGGTGCCGGCGCTGCTCGGTGCGGCGCTGGGCGTGCACCTGCTGCTGCGCCCGGCACCCTCGGTGCCGACCAGCACCGCCAGCGTGGCCACCGACACCACCGCGGCCGCGACCACGTCGGCGCGCGCCGGCGCCGGCACCGACACCGACCAGGCCGCGACCGCGATGCTGGACGAAAATCCCGACCTGTACCTGTGGCTGGGCTCCGATACTTCGCTGGCAATGGAATGAACCCGATGACTCGCCTGATCCGTCTTTCCCTGGCGCTGGCGCTGCTGGCAGGCAGCGCCGTCCCGGCCGTGTTCGCCGCCCCGCCCCCGCCGGGGCCGCCGCCACCGCCGTCCGCGGCCGATCGCGACGACGATGCCGGCCCACCACTGCCCGACTGGGAGCATCTGAGCCCGCAGCAGCGCGAACTGCTGATCGCCCCCCTGCGCCAGCGCTGGAACGATGCCCCACAGCAACGCCGGCGCATGTTCGAGCACGCGCAGCGCTGGCAGTCGATGACCCCGGAGCAACGCGACCGCGCGCGCAAGGGCGCCCGCCGCTATGAGGACATGACCCCGCAGCAGCGCGAAGAGGCGCGGGTGCTGTTCGACCGCATGCGCGCGCTGCCGCCGGACCAGCGCAAGGCGCTGCGCGACCGCTGGGAAGCGATGACGCCGGCGCAACGCGCTGCCTGGATCCGCGCCAATGCCGGCCCGGACAGCATGTCGCCGGTGGAGTCTGCCAGGTAAGCGGACGGCGCTTTCCCTCCGCGCCGGTCGAGGTTGATGCGCACGTCGCGCGGTACCTTGCGGTACGTGTTGGGTGATGGCTTCCAGGGAGACCGTCGCAGGACAACCTGTAGATACCGTCTTACCCCCTAGCAGGCAAGGCTCCTTTTCGGGTCGAACGCGGTGCCCGATTTGAGGACGCCATAGGCGAGGTGCAGGAGCTTGCGCATAGCGGCGCACACGATCTGCTTGCCGGCTTTGCCGCGTTCGCTTAGCCGCTGTTTCAGCGCCCGGATGACCGGGTTGTGGGTCATGGCCACCAGGGCCGGCATGAACAGGCCCGCGCGCAGGCGGGGCGAGCCGGTGCGCGAGATGCAGACATGGCCTTTGCGGTCGCCCGACTCCTGCAGGCACGGATTCAGGCCGGCGAAGGCGGTCACCGCCGAGGCATCGGCAAAGCGCCTCACATCGCCAAGCTCGGCCAGCATCAAGGCCGCACTGGTGTCGGCGATGCCCTGGATGCTCACCAGTAACTCGCGCTGCCCCCGCAAGGTCGGATCCTGGTCGATATGGTCATCGATGGCCTGCTCGATCTGGGCGATGTGATGTTGCAGATCGGCCAGATGGACCTGGATCGAGTCCTTCACCTGGGCCGGAGCGACGTCCAGCCGGTTGCGCTCCATCTGCAGCATCTGTTGCAAGTCCTGGCGCCGGCGCACCAGTGCCTTGAGTTGCTTGAGCGCCGGCGGATCAGGGTGCCAACGGCGTAACTGCTCGCGGTGACGCAGGGCATAGCTGGCGATCAGCTTGGCATCGCTGCGATCGGTCTTGACCCGGCTGAGCTGGCTGCGTGCATACGCGGCCGTCTGCGCCGGGTTGAGCACGCACACCCGATAGCCTCGTGCGTGGAGGAACTCGGCCAGTGCCTGGTGGTAGGTGCCAGTGGCCTCCATGGCGATCCAGCTATCGGGCTGCGCATGGGTCTGCAGCCATGCCTGCAGGGCCTGGAAGCCCTTGGCATCGTTGGACAACTTGGCCTTGGTACGGTGCTTGCCATTGGTCAGCTCGCTGGCCACATCGAAACTGCGCTTGGCGACGTCGATGCCGATGACGGGAGACATACGCGATTCCTCCATCGTGTCAGGGTCATGATCGGCGCTGTGCCCGGTCCTGCCTTGTCGATGCGAGTTCACGCCGGGGGCGGACTCTGGATACCGTTCGGACACCCAAGGGCCAGCATGTGGAGAGGGGAGCCGATCTACGATGCAAGCTCTAAGCTTCAGGAGCGACTGGACTTCCCACACCTCCTCCGATGATCAGTCGGAAGACATGACGCCTGTTTAGGGGCGCCAGGTCCAGATACAAGGAGCGGCTTCAGCCGCGACGGCGTTCCCAGGAACGCCCGTCGCGGCTGAAGCCGCTCCTACATAGGAAAAGCAGCCTGCGAGGTGCTGGATCAAGTGGCCTGTAATGACGCCTGCCAGTTCGCCCGGTGTAGTAACGCGGATATCGGCGCCTGGAATTCAGCCCCCCTCTCACCGGCTCAACGACCCACAACGCCAGCTCACGCCGTCCAGCGCGTCTTCGCCAGCAGTTCGTCGTTCCAGTCGTAGGCGATCGCGCCGTCCTTCAGGAACAGCGCGACGAAGTTGTAGACGTTGCGTGCGTACATCTCGCTGGCGTGCACCGCGCCCATGCTGGCCAGGTCCAGCGGACCGGCGATGGTCACGCCGGCGTGTTCGATGGTCTCGCCCGGCCGGGTCACTTCGCAGTTGCCGCCGGTCTCGGCGGCCAGGTCCACCACCACGCTGCCAGGCTTCATGCCGGCGACCATCGCCGCGCTGAGGATCTTCGGCGCCGGCCGTCCCGGCACCGCGGCGGTGCATACCACCACGTCGATGCCTTTCAGGTGCTCGGCGAGGCGCCGCTGCTGCTCGGCGCGTTCGTCGTCGGTGAGTTGCCGCGCGTAGCCGCCCTCGCCGGCGGCGCTGACTCCGAGGTCGAGGAACTTGCCGCCCAGCGATTCGATCTGCTCGCGGGTTTCCGGGCGCACGTCGAAGCCCTCCACCTGCGCACCCAGGCGCTTGGCGGTGGCGATGGCCTGCAGGCCGGCCACGCCGGCACCGACGATCAACACCTTGGACGGGCGGATGGTGCCGGCCGCGGTGGTCAGCATCGGGAAGAAACGTGGCGCCAGCTGCGCAGCGATCAGGGTCGCCTTGTAGCCGGCCATGCCGGCCTGCGAGCTGAGTACGTCCATCGCCTGCGCGCGGGTGGTGCGCGGCAGCCGTTCCAGCGGGAAGGCGATCAGTTGCCGCGCCTGCAGCGCCGCCGCGCGCGTCGGATCGGCCTGCGGCTGCAGGATGCCGACCACGCCGGCGCCCTCCTTGAACTGCTCCAGCGCCAGCGCCGGAAGCGGCTGCACGCACAGCACCAGATCCGCCTGCGCCGGGCTGTCGGCATCGGCCAGGCTGGCGCCGGCAGCCAGATAGGCCGCATCGACGAAGCCGGCCGACACGCCGGCCTGCGGTTCGACCCGCACCTGCGCACCCAGGGCGACCAGTTTCTTGACCGTCTCCGGCGTGGCCGCCACACGGCGTTCGCCCTGCGCCGACTCCTTCACCACCAGCACCTGCACTGCCATGCGATTCCCCGTGCCTTGCCCGTCGTCCGCGCCGATCCTACAGGGTCCGCACGCCAGGTGGAGGCGAAGCGCCCACTAGGCGGGCATCCGTGGCCAGGCACGCTGGCGACGCGCGCCCGATAGCGCGGACCCACGCGCCGCAATCGGTAAAAGCCAAGCAACGCGTGACCACGTTTGACGCCACGGCAGCGCTCATCCACGCCCCCGCGACGGCCCGCTCAGTGCAAGGTCGCGCTATGCGGATCCAGGCGGTCGATCACGCCCTGCATGGCGCTGTCGAAGGCGCCGTCGTCGACGTGCGCGCGCAGCCGGCCCAGCCGCACCATCACCGCCAGTTCTTCCGGCGAGGCCACGCAGAAGCGCACACCGCGCCGGTTGACGAACAGCAGCCGCGACGAGATCGGGCTCACCCACGACAGCTTGCCGGCCTGCATCTTGCCGTCGCGGTCGACGAAATCCAGCCAGGTGCCGATGGGCATCGCGCGGAAGCGGTCGGCGTCTGCATTGTCGAAATCGTCCATGGTCTGCGGCGGCGCCACCTCCACCGGCTGCGCCTCCTGCACCGGCGGCTGCGGCAGCGCCACCTGCGGCAGTTCCGGCAGCGGCCGCTCCAGTTCCGGGCGCAGTTCGGCCACCGCCTGCAGCGTGTCGTGCAGCGCATCGATCGCCGCCGTCGCGGCTTCGGCATGCAGGCCAACGCTGGCGAAGACCCGCTGCAGCGCCCCCTGCCAGGCCTGTAGCCAGGGCTTGCCGACGATGTGCCGCTGCGCCTCGGCGGCTTCCTCGAGCAGGCCGTCGGCCAGCGCCAGCGCATCGCGCACGCCGGGGCCGCCCTCGCCTTCGCGCAGCATCGCCATGGTCAGATGGTGTTGCCACGGCTGGCGCAGGAAATCCTGCAGCGCCTGCGGTAGTTGCCGGCCCTGCAGGCGCACCTGCAGTTCGGCCTCGGCGCGCTGCCGCGCCAGTTCCAGTTTCTCCTGGCCGCGCTGGGTTTCGGCGGCACGGCGCTCGGCGATCTCGATGCGGCGGCGGTGCTGCACCAGGAAATCGCGGAACTCCTCTTCCAGGGTCAGGAAGATCGCCAGGTTCTCGTTGAAATCGGCCACCAGCCGGTCGATGATCTCCTCGACCTTGCCCATCAGCACGCGCTCGGCCTGGCTCTCGCCGGTGTTGCCCTCGCAGGCCTCGGCCAACGAGTTGAGCAGGCGCCGCGCCGGATGGGTCTTCTGCACGAACATGCGCCGGTCCAGCAGCGCGACCTTGACGAAGGGCACCACCAGCCGGCCGATCAGTTCGCGCGAGCGGCCCTCCAGGTCGCGCTCGTCGAGCATCACGTCGAACAGCATGCCGACCAGATCGATCGCGTCTTCGTCGACCGGATCCAGCCGCGCATGCGCCGGGTCCACGCCGAACTGGGTGGCGTTGGACAGCACCTCGCTCTTGAGCCGCTGCGCCAGCGACTCGCTGTCGTCGCCGATCGCCGCACGCAGCGTGGCGCTGGGCGTGGCCTGCAGCAGCGACAGCACCGACATCATCTCGCGCTGGCTCAGCGGCCGTTGCTGCCCGACCGCCGCGGTCGCCGCGGAGGTGGCGCTTTCGCGCGCGTTGCGGGTCTGCTGCAGCAGCTCGTGCAGCGCCTCCAGCAACACGCCCTGGCTGCCGCCGGGCAGGCGCGCCTCACCGTCGTCGTAGCGCTCGCCGGCCTGCAGGCCGCCGCGGCGCTCGGCCCAGCGGTTGACGAAACGGTTGGCCCAGGCCGGTGCGTAGTGTTCTTCGTCGTCGCCAAGCTCGGCACCGACGCCGGCATCGGCCGCCGCGCCGGCCTCGCGCGACGGGCGCGGCTCCGGCGGTGGGGCGCGCCGCGGCGGCGGTGGCGGCCGCGGCCGCGAGATCTCCGGCATCACCCCGGCCTGGGCGAGGTTGTCGTCCAGGTCCTGGTAGAGCTTGCCGACGCCGGCGGTGAAGTCGCGCTCGCACAGCTTGATCAGCACCAGCCGCACTTCCGGGGCCAGGTCGCTGGTGGAGAAGGCGGCATGCACGGCCACGCCGATGTGTTCGGGGCCGATCGGATTGGTGTCCGCATCCAGTTCCAGGCCGCCGGCGATCCAGCCCAGGCGCCGGTCGATGCGGGTCAGCACCGGCTTCCACTCGCGCAGCAGCACGCTGGCCAGGTTGCGCACCGCCAGCCGCGATTCCAGTTCGTGTTCGGAGATCAGGCTCAGGCCCTGCCCATAGCCGGCCAGCGCGACTTCCGCCGACAGCGGCGCGCCGGCCTCCAGCGCCTCCCAGGCGGTGTGCAGCTGCGCGCGGAAGCGCGCGGCGATCTCGTCGCGGCGACGGCGCAGTTCGCGCATGCCGTCCAGGAACAGCAACTGCGACGCGCCGGCGCTCTCGGCGCGGTCGAACAGCACGTCATCGAAATGCGCCAGCGCCTCGGCGAAGGCCTGGCCCAGCACCGGCAGCATGCCCTCGCGCGCCTGCGTCAACAGGCGCGGGTCACGCGCCGGGTGTGCGTGCGGGCTGGGGCTGAAACTCATGCGCAACGGCTCCGCGCCATGGACGGCGCCAGATGAAAGAGTAGTGGAGGACGAACAGACGCGGCCCCTGTTTCCGCTCCTGCATGGTAGGCAAGGTAGCTGAATATCGACCGTGATGGGCTACGCATTTCTCGCTCCAGAACGTGACCCCGAGCAGAATCGTAGTGCTTGACGGCGTAACTCCGCGTGCAGCGCGGCCTGAATCCGCACCCGCTCAGGCCGCGACCGCCACCCGTTCCAGGCGCTCGACCACGCCCTGCATGGCGCTGTAGAAGGCGTCGTCGTCGCGATGCAGGCGCAGCCGATCCAGCCGCGCCATCACCGCCAGCGCCTCGGCCGAGGCGACGCACAGCCGCCCGCCGCGGCGGTTGACGAACAGCAGCCGCGCCGAAATCGGGCTCACCCAGGTCAGCTTGCCGGGTTGTACGCGGCCTTCGCGGTCGACGAAGTCCAGCCAGGTGCCCATCGGCAGGGTGCGGAAGTAATCGGCGGTGATGTGATCGAAATCGGTGGGCTGGGCCGGCTCCGGCAACGCCGGCACCGGCTCGGCGGCGGGCGGTTCCGGCAACTCCACGCTGGCCACGGGCAACGCGGCCTGCAGCGGCCGCGCGTGCGCCAGGTCGTCCAGCGCCGTGTGCAGGGACTGCCAAGCGGCCTCTGCCGCCGCCGCGTCCAGGCCGACGCTGGTCCACAGCCGGGTCAACTCGGCGCGCTGCGGCTGTAGCCAGCCTCCCGCGGGCGCTGCGCCCGACTGCGCCTGGCGACACTGCGCCAGCACCGCATCGCCCAGCGCCAGCGCCGCGGCAAGCACGCTGCCCTGGCCGTCGTCGCGCAGCGCCGACTGCTGCACGTATTGGCACCAGGACTGGCGCAGGAAGGCCTCGATCGGCGGCGGCAGGGTCAGGTCGTCGCCGGCTTGCTGCAACAGCTCGTGCACGGCCTGTGCGGCACGCTGCCGGGCGACCTCGCGGCGTTCCTCCGCTCGTTGCAGTTCGGCTGCGCGGCGCTCGGCGATCTCCACCCGGCGTCGGTACTGCTCATAGGCGCTGCCGAACTCGGCCTCCAGCGCCAGGAACACCGACAGGTGCTCGTCGAAATCGCGCACCACCCGTTCCACCGCCGCCTGCGCCTGCGCCTGCAACGCCTGCTCCGGGCCGGTGCTGCCGGCATTGCCGTCGCAGGCGTCGGCCAGCAGGTTGAGCAGGCGCCGGGCCGGATGCCCGTCGCGCACGAACAGGCGCCCGTCGATCAAGGCCACCTTGGCCATGGGCACCAGCATCTGCCCCAGCAGTTCGCGCTGCGGCGGCTGCAGCACGCATTCCTCGAGCATGACGTCGAACAGCAGGCCGACCAGATCCAGCGTGTCCGCATCGGCCGGATCCAGGCAGGTGCCCGCCGGGTCCAGGCCAAGCGAGGCGCCGACGCCGGCGATCTGCCGGCGCAGGCCCTGCGCCAGCGGGCCGCCGTGCTCGCAGACGGCGGCGAATCCGGCCAACGGCATGGTCTGCAACAACGACAGCACCGACAGCAGTTCGCGCGGCGACAGACAGCGCCGACCCTCGCCCGGGCCTGCCTCCGGCTGCGCCTCGTGCAGCAGCGCGCGCAACGCCGGCGGCAGCACCTCCTGCTCGTTGCGAGCATGCGCGTCCAGCGCGCGCGCGGCGCGGCGCTGCGCGGCGGTCAGCGGTGCGGCGGTGTCCCAGTTCTCGAAGAAGCGGCTGATCCAGTCCGGCGCCGCCTCGTTGTCGTTGTCGCTGGCGCCCAGGCGCGGGATGGCGCGGCGGCGTGGACGCCCGCTGGGCAGCGCGCGGGCGCGCGCGACCTCGTTCAGGCGCTGCTCCAGTTGCGCGTACAGTTCGCCGACGCGCTCCTGCAGTTCCTCCTCGCAGATCTTGACGATCGCCAGTTGCACCTGCGGCGCCAGCACCAGCCCGTGCAGCGCCGCGTACACCGCCGCGCCCACGTGCTCGGGACCGAACGGGTTGTTGTCGGCATCGATGCGCTGGCCGCCGGCGATGAAGCCGAGGAACCGGTTCAGCCGCATCAGTTCCGGCCGCCAGCGGTGCTGGATCGCGCCAGCCAGGTTGCGCACCGCCAGGCGCACGTCCAGCTCCTGTTCCGAGACCAGGCTGAGGTCGCCCCGCTCGCGCGCCAGGCTGCGTTCCACCGACAGCGGGCGGCCGGCCTCCAGCGCCTGCCAGGCCTGGGCCAGGTGCGCGCGGAAACGCGCGGCGATCGGCTCGCGCTGCTGGCGCAGCAACTGGATCGCCTCGAAATAGTCGTTCTGGGTCGGCCCGGCGCGCTCGGCCATGCGGAACAGCGCTTCGGCCAGCACGTCCAGCACCTCGCCGAAGGCGCCGGCGAGCGGCACCGACACCACATCCCGGACCTGCTCGAGCAGATCCGCGTTGCGGCTGGGCGACAACTCTTCAGCGTATTCAGCAAGGGTCATGGCAGTGTGATACGCAGGCAGCAGTGAGACCGACGTCAATTCGGAAGCTAGCGGCAGATCAGCAACACAATGTGATTGTCCGTGTAACCGCGGCATCCGCTGCCGCCTGCGAGCGCGCGACTATAATTTCGCGCCTGCCCCACGGAATCGAGACTATGCGCACAATTCATTCGCTGCAAGCGCTGGATGCGCGCCGTTCAGTACCATCCAAGCAACTCGGCGAGCCGGGGCCGGACGCGGACACGCTGCTGGCCATGTTGCGGTCGGCGGTCCGTGTCCCCGATCACGGAAAGCTGGTGCCGTTCCGCTTCCTGCGCATCGCTGGCCCGGCGCGCCAGGCGCTGGGCGACATCCTTGCCGAGCGCACCCGGGAGCGCGACCCCGGCGCCTCGCCGGCGGCGGTGGAGAAGGACCGCGAGCGTTTCGCCCATGCGCCCGTCGTGATCGCGGTGATCACCTGCCTGCAACGCGGGCACAAGGTGCCGGAAATCGAACAGTGGCTCACCGCCGGTTCGGTGTGCTTCGCGTTGCTGCAGGCGGCACAGGCCTACGGCTTCGGCGCGCAATGGCTGACCGGCTGGATGGCGTATGACGAAACGGTGACCGCACGGCTCGGCCTGGCCGAGCACGAGCACGTCGCCGGCTTCATCCACATCGGCACCGCCCGCCTCGACGTACCGGAGCGCGAGCGGCCGGACCCGCGCGCGCTGCTCAGCGACTGGACGCCGTGAACGCAGGGCTGCCCCTGTCGCGGCCGCTGTACCTGGTCGACGCCAGCCTGTACGTGTTCCGCGCCTGGCATTCGATTCCCGACGAGTTCCAGGACGCGCAGGGCTGGCCGACCAACGCGGTGCACGGCTTCGCCCGCTTCCTGCTCGACCTGCTCGAGCGCGAACGCCCGCAGCACATCGTGATCGCCTTCGACGAAGCGCTGGACAGCTGCTTCCGGCATCGCCTGTACGCGGCCTACAAGGCCAACCGCGCGCCGGCGCCGGATGCGCTGCGCCGCCAGTTCGCGCACTGCAAGGCACTGTGCGCGGCCCTGGGCCTGGGCGTGCTGGCGCACCACGACTACGAGGCCGACGACCTGATCGGCAGCGCCCTGCACAGCGCACGCGGCGACGGCTTCCATGGCGTGATCGTCTCGGCCGACAAGGACCTGTCGCAGTTGCTGCTGGAGTTCGACGAACAGTGGGACTACGGCCGCGGCCAGCGCTGGGGCGCGGCCGGGGTCAAGGCGCGCCACGGCGTGCATGCGCACCAGATCGCCGACTACCTGGCGCTGACCGGCGATGCGATCGACAACATTCCTGGCGTTACCGGCATCGGCGCCAAGTCCGCGGCGATCCTGCTGGCGCATTTCGGCGACCTCGACACACTGCTGGCGCGGGTCGACGAAGTGGCGTTCCTGCGCCTGCGCGGCGCCGCGCAGATGGCCGTGCGCCTGCGCGAACAGCGCGAGCACGCGCTGCTGTGGCGGCAGCTGACCACCATCGCCCTGGACGCGCCCCTGCACATCGCCGCGCCGGGTTTCGCCCGTGGCGTGGCCGATGCCGACATGCTGCAGGGCCTGTGCGAGGCGCTGCGCTTCGGGCCGCTGACCCGGCGCCGCCTGCTGCAGGCGGCCGGCCTGGAGTTTGCGGCCGGCTGAGCGACGGCCTCGCCGCTGCGACCCGACAACACTGCCGAATCGAGGCCGGCGCGCCCTTCAAGGTCAGATGCACCCGTTGTGCAAGGTCTGGCCTTGGCCGCTACGCCCCGGCGAACCACGCGACGCCGGCGCCGCGTCGCACCCGCCAACCGCCAACCGCCAACCGCAGGCCGCGTGCGCACATCAAAACGACAGCGCACGCTCTACACTGCACCGCATCGCCGGACCGCGCCGCGCGCGACCGCGCCTTCTTCCTCCGCTACCTGCGAGCTGCCCATGCCCCGCCACGATTCTCCGCCCCGCGTCGTCTACGAAGGCAAGTACCAGCGCATGGTCGTGCGCGGCACCTGGGAGTATTCCGAACGCGTGCATGCCGGCGGCCTGGCCGCGATCATCGTGGCGGTCACGCCGGACGACGAGGTGCTGTTCGTCGAACAGTTCCGCGTGCCGCTGCAGGCGCGCACCATCGAGATGCCGGCCGGGCTGGTCGGCGACATCGATGCCGGCGAATCGATCGAGGTGTCGGCAGTGCGCGAACTGGAAGAGGAAACCGGCTGGACCGCCGACCACGCCGAGGTATTGCTGATCGGCCCGACCTCGTCCGGGGCCAGCAACGAAAAGATCGCCTTCGTCCGCGCCAGCGGCCTGCACAAGGTCGGCAACGGCGGTGGCGACGCCAGCGAGGACATCACCGTGCATTCGGTGCCGCGCACCCGCGCCGCCGCGTGGCTGGTGCAGAAGATGGGCGAAGGCTACGAACTGGACGCGAAGCTGTGGGCCGGGCTGTGGATGATCGAACACCACTTGGACGGCACGCCGCGTGTCTGAGCCGCACGCGTCCGCCCTGCCAGCGCTACTGGGCGCCGACGACCCGGCGGTATTCAGCGTCCACCGCCCGCACGGCACGTCGCCGTTCGTGCTGCTGGCCGACCACGCCGGGCAGGCGGTGCCCCGCGCGCTGCACGGCCTCGGCCTGGCGCAGGCGGAACTGGACCGGCACATCGGTTGGGACATCGGCATCGCCGGCACCACCCGTGCACTGTCCGCGTTGCTCGACGCCTGGGCGATCGAACAGACCTATTCGCGGCTGCTGATCGACTGCAACCGCCCGCTCGCCTCGCCGACGCTGATCCCGTCCGTCAGCGACCGCACCGCGGTGCCGGGCAACGCCGCACTGACGGCGGCGCAGCGGCAGCAGCGCATCGACGCCGTGCATGCGCCCTACCACGCGCGCATCGCCGCCGAGCTGGACGCACGCCGTGCCGCCGCGCGACCCACCGTGCTGGTGATGATGCACAGCTTCACCCCGACGCTGGACGGCGTGCCGCGGCCCTGGCATGCCGGCGTGCTCTACCACCGCGACACCCGCTTCGCCCACGCGCTGCTGCAGGCGCTACGCGAGGAAGACGACCTGCTGGTCGGCGACAACGCGCCGTACGCGGTCAGCGACAGCAGCGACTACGCGGTGCCCGTGCACGGCGAAGGCCGCGGCCTGCCGCATGTGGAACTCGAAATCCGCCAGGACCTGATCGCCGACGCCGTCGGCCAACAGGCCTGGGCGCAGCGGCTGGCGCGGATCTTCAGCGCCTTGCAGCCGCAGTTGCTGGCGTTGGAGTAAGCCGAGGCGGACGCAAGCCCAGCGATCTCCCATGCCTCGCGCGACAGGCAGGGCGCTGCACCGCATGCGCCGCGCGGGTAGCGCAGGCACAACGCGATGACCATGCCCAGGACCGCGAACAGCGCAGCCCCGTACTGCGCCCGCGCCAACCCATCCAGCGCCGCCGCACTGGCGGCCGGTTGCGCGCCGCGCGCCGCATTGGCCACCATCACCAGCACTGCCAGGCCCACCGCACCACCGATCTGCTGCGCGGTGGCGGCCATGCCCGAGGCCCCCCCCCTGCTGCGGTGCCGGCACGCCCTGGCCGGCTACCACCCACATCGCCGTCCAACTCATGCCCTGCCCCACGCTGAGCAGGACAATGCCCGGCAGCAGCGGCCAATAGCCCGCGCCGTGCGGCAATGCGACGGTCGCTCCCGCGATGCCCAGCGCACCTGCGCCAAAGCCCCAGGCCAGCACCTGCCGCGGCGAACGCCGCTGCAGCAAGCATTCGGCGATGCGGATGCCGACGGCGCAGACCACGGTCGGCGGCAGGAACGCCATCCCGGCCTGCAGCGGGCTCCAGCCGTAGCCGTCCTGAAAGTACAGCGCCAGATGGATCTCAACGCCGTGCGCATGCTGGTGCAGGTGGCGGAGGCGCGCAGTTTCACCGTCGCCGCTGGCCAGCTCGGGGCCAGTCAATCGGGCCTGTCCCGCGCGATCGGCAGGCTGGAGGCGGCGCTCGGCGTCAAGCTGTTGCAGCGCACGACCCGCAACGTCGGGCTGACCCCGGACGGACGCCAGTTCGTCGAGCAGGTGGCGCCGTTGCTGAGCGGCCTGGACGAGGCCGAGCGGCAACTGGCGGACCGCTCCTGCACGCCGTCCGGCACGCTGAAGATCAGCGCGCCGTCGATGTTCGGCCGCAAGGTGCTGGTACCGCTGCTGGCCCCATTGCTGGCGCGGCATCCGCAGCTACGGGTGGAGACCGTGCTCAGCGATCGCCTGGTCGACCTGGTCGAGGAAGGTTTCGACGCCGCATTGCGCACCGGCCCCATCGCCGACAGGCGCATCGTCGCACGGCCGCTGCGGCCGCTGCGCTGGGTGACCGTCGCCAGTCCCGCCTACCTGGCCGCACACGGCACGCCTACCGACCTGGAGACGCTGCGCGATCACGCCTGCCTGGCCATCCGCAATCCGCGCAGCGGGCGCCTGGCGAACTGGCAGTTCCTGCAGGACGGACAACGCTGCGGATTCGCGCCGCCGGCGCGGATGGTGTTCGACCACGGCGATCCACTGGTCGAAGGCGCCATTGCCGGCATCGGCATCGTGCAGGTGATGGATTTCGCTGTGGCCGATGCACTGGCCGACGGACGACTGCAACGTGTGCTGCAGCCGTTCGAAGGCCGCAGCCGCACGCTATCGTTGATCTATCCACCGTCACGGCAGCGCTCGGCCAAGCTGCACGTGTTGACGGACGCGCTGCTGGCCGGGAGCTGGTGAAGCCCGCCCACCGCCGATGGCATGGCAACGCGCGGCAGAGACGGCGCACGCCAGGCGCACAACCCGTCGTCTATTTCAGCGTCGGCACCGACATCCACGGAAACGCCTTGTAGCCTTGCGCCTGCAAGGGGGCGCCAAGTGCGGCGAAGTCGGTCGCGATTGCCGTGGCGCGGCGACGATCCAGTGCCTCGCCTAGTGTCAGCGAGCCGGCACGACAGGCGGCCAGCGCCTGCCCGATCGGCCAATCCAGCAGGCGCGCGACCTGCTGCGCCACCGGCTTCACGTGTTCGGGCGGGCAGCTTGCAAGCACCAGGTCGAACGAGGCAAAGATGCCTGCACCGACGCCAGCCGCACGCGCTGCCTCCCATGCGTCCTCGTCCGCCTCGCCGAGGGCTTCGTCCACGCCCTCGACCTGCAGGAACGCGTCGTACTCGGCGTAGTAGGCCAGTGCCTGCGCGTAGTCCTGCAAGGTCGACAACGGGCATTGCCGCTTCTGCACGTCCAGCACGTCGGCAAACGTTGCCGGCTCCAGGTACGGCGCCAGGCCCAGCGCGCGCGCCGCCGCCGGCGCTGCACCAGCATCGTCGAACGCGGTAGCTTCGTCGGGCGGCAACCAGAAGCGCGCCTGCAGTGGTTCCTCGCCGCTGGCATGCACCCAGCCGAACGCCTCGTGCACGTGAGCGTCGTCGTTGCAGGCGGCAAAGGCGTCCAGCGTCTGGCGCAAGGTCAACAGCGGAATCATGCGTCGTCGGGCAGGCAGCGCGCGGCAGCACAGTCTACGTCAGGCGTGCGCATGCCTGGCGCCGAGGCGCCGAGACCGGGCCATTCACTGTCCCCCCCCGGGCGACGCACCGCACGTGGACGCGCGGTGCCCGGTCGACGGCAGGCACTCGCTGGCTTGGCCACCGCCGACCACATCCGGCGCCGACCGCGCCGCGATGCGATCGCGGTGCCGCAGCGTGCGGCCCGACCCAACTGGCGCTGGCGATCCGCCGAGAGGCCGATCGCCGCCACAGCTCGGGACCCACGCCCGCCGAGGATGCCGAACAGGCGAGGGGGCGCCTTCACGCCCACCTGAGCGTGCGCTGCGCACTCTCGGACTACGCCGTCCACATCCGGACGTCCCGCCACGCACCGGACCGCCCATGCTCATTCGTCTCGGCTACGAGATCCGTTACCACTTCCCGCAGCCGACCCCGGTGCTGGCCATGCTCGATATCCACGACAGCCGTCGCACCGACATCGTCGTCGCCACCGCGCTGCAGGCCGAACCGGCGATCCCGCTGCGCGGCTACCGCGACCAGTTCGGCAACAGTTGCACACGCATGCTGGCCCCGGCCGGCGTACTGACGCTGCGCGCCGACGCGGTGGTGCGCGACAGCGGCCTGCCCGACCAGTACCGCTACGACGCGCCGCAGACGCCGGTGGAACAGTTGCCGGACGACACCCTGGTGTACCTGCTCGGCAGCCGCTACTGCGAGACCGATCTGCTCAGCAGCATGGCCTGGGACCTGTTCGGCAGCGCGCCCACCGGCTGGGCGCGGGTGCAGGCGATCTGCGACTACGTGCATGCGCAGATCGAATTCGGCTACGCCCACGCGCGTTCGACCAAGAGCGCCGCGCAGGCGCTGCAGGAAGGCCGCGGCGTGTGCCGCGACTTCGCGCATGCGGCCATCGCGCTGTGCCGCTGCATGAACATCCCGGCGCGTTATTGCACCGGCTATCTGGGCGACATCGGCGTCCCCGCCTCGGACGCGCCGATGGACTTTTCCGGCTGGTTCGAGGCGTTCCTCGATGGGCATTGGTACACCTTCGATGCGCGCCACAACCTGCCGCGCATCGGCCGGGTGCTGATCGCGCGCGGCCGCGACGCCGCCGACGTCGCGATCAGCAACACCTTCGGCGACAACACCCTCGAATCGTTCGTGGTGTGGACCGAGGAAACCGACCAGGCGCGCCTGGACCCACGCCCCGCCGCGACAGGCGCCACCGGCACGACGGCACTGCACGACGCCGGCCTGCCGCTGTAGTGCGCTTGCGCTGCATGGCGTGGCCGGCGACGGCGGCGCCCGCACGGCGGAAACCCGCAACGATGCGCGCCTGAATCCTCCGGGCACGGCATGCGCCAGCGCCGGCGCACGCCGTTCCCGCGTCAGGCGAAGCCGTCGGTAGCGCGTACCAGTGCGTCGACGTTCTCGGGCTCGAACGCGGAATGGCCCGAGGCCGGCGTGATCTGCAGCGTCGCCTTCGGCCAGGCTTTGGCCAGGTCCCAGGCGTTGGCCAGCGGGCAGACCACATCGTAGCGGCCGTGCACGATCACCCCGGGGATGTCGGCGATACGGTGCGCGTCGCGCAACAGCTGGTCCTCGACCTCGAAGAAACCGCCGTTGACGAAGTAGTGGTTCTCGATGCGGGCGAAGGCCAGCGCGAAATGCGGGTCTTCGTGGCTGTCGACGAAATCGGCATCCACATGCAGGAAACTGGTCGCGCCTTCCCACACGCTCCAGGCCTTGGCCGCGGCCAGGCGGGTGGCCTCGTCGTCGCTGGTCAGGCGTCGGTGGAAGGCGGAGATCAGGTCGGCGCGCTCCACCGGCGGGATCGCCGCGATGTAGTGCTCCCAGGCATCGGGGAACAGGCGGCTGGCGCCTTCCTGGTAGAACCACTCCAGTTCCCAGCGGCGCAGCATGAAGATGCCACGCAGCACCAGCTCGGTGACGCGCTCAGGATGCGTCTGCGCGTAGGCCAGTGCCAGGGTCGAGCCCCAACTGCCGCCGAACACCTGCCAGCGCTCGATGCCCAGGTGCGTGCGCAGCCGTTCGATGTCGGCGACCAGGTCCCAGGTGGTGTTGTCGACCAGGTCGGCATGCGGCGTGGAACGGCCGGAGCCGCGCTGGTCGAACAGTACGATGCGGTACTTGGCCGGATCGTGGAAGCGGCGCATCTTGGCGTTGCAGCCGCCGCCCGGGCCACCGTGCAGCAGCACCACCGGCTTGCCGTGCGGGTTGCCGCACTGTTCGTAGGACAGGGTATGCCGTGCGTCCACCGGCAACATGCCGCTGTCGAACGGCTCGATCTCGGGATACAGCGTGCGCATGGCGACTCCTGCGGGAAAACCGCGATTCTACCCATGCGCGCCACGATGGGCGGCGCCGACCGGCAACGGCCGGCCGCGAACGGACCTGACGCAGCGCCGATCGGCCAACCGGTGTCGGCGTTAACCGAGAGCCGGCGCGCCTCTGCCGCCAGGGGCGTCCTGCAGCCGCTGCTGCGCTTCCATGGCCAAGTGCTGCTCGCGCTGCTGGTTGAACGCCTGCGTCTGCTGCACCGTCTCGTGCATCGGTGCCGCCGCCTGCGCCACGTCCGTGGCGGCGCGAAACCCCGGCGTGGTACCGGACACCCACAGCTTGTCGCCGGCCACCTGCACCCGGTCGATCTTGTTCGCGCCGGCGATGCCGGCCTGCTTGGCGCCGAGCATCGCCTGCGCGACGTGCGCATCGTCGATATGCGCCGGCACGTCCTTGCGGATGCGCGCGAACATGGCCTGATCGGACGCAGGCAGCGCGCCCAGGTTCTGCGCACGATCGGCCGTATGGCCGGCCGACGGTGCCGAGTGGGCTCCTGAAGCAGGCGTCGTCGCCGCGCCATGCGGATGCGTCGCGGCAGGCGCCTGCGGGTGCGGCTGCGCGGGCGCGTTGGCCGGCGCGCTGCGCTGGAACCACTGCCCGGGATGGGTCAGCGTGTCGTAGGCCTGGCCCGCCGCGTGCTTGGCCGCATCGATGCCCTGCGTGGCGGTCTGCCTTGCGGTCTCGTACGCCTGCGTACCCACCCGCGCGGCGCTGTCGGCCGCTTGCTTCGCCGCATCATAGGCACTGGTGGCCGCACGTCCAGCTTGCTCCACGCCTTCGGTCACTGCGTGTTTGGACGCGTCGTAGGTCTGCGTGACCGTGCGCTCGACATGCTCCACACCGTTTGCGACCACATGCTTCGCCGCGCCGTAGGTTTGAGTGGCCGCGCGCCCAACCTGCTCCGCGCCTTCGGTCACCACATGCTTCGCGGCGTCGTAGGTCTGGGTGGCGGCGCGACCAACCTGCTGCGCGCCTTCGGTCACCACGTGCTTGGTCGCGTCGTAGGTTTGCGTCACCGCACGTTCGGCGCGATCGATCCCATCGGAGACCGTTTGCTTGCCGAGCTGATAGGTCTGCGTGGCGGTTTGCGCCGCGACCCGCGCACCATCGTAGGCATCGACGATGTGATTGGCGACGTTGGCAACGCGCGCCTGTACACGAGGATCATGGATCTTCTCGACCACGGCTTCGGCCGCCGCGTGTGCGCCTCGCTCCACGGCGCCTTTGGCCGACTCGAGCCCGCCGCTCACCCAACGTGCTGCCGCATCCGTACCCTGCCCGTGCAGACGGGCGGCTTCGCCCACCACATGTCCGGCAAATGGCGCCACGGGGATGAAGGGTCCGGTAAAGCGCCCGCCTTCCCGCGCCACGATCGCTATGCGCTCGTCCAGCGCTTGCACGTAGCGACCGCCGGCGCGCACGGCATCGGCGCCGGATTGCAGGCCATGTTGCACGCCCCGCACGACACCGTTGCCTTCGATCCCGTCTCGAATGGGCTGCTCGGCATGCAAGGTCAGGTATTCGTTCACTTGCCGCTGGACCCCGGGGGGCAGCAGGCGCTGGCCATCGCCTGCCTGCATCTGCCGCAGCGCCAGCGACAGTTCCCCGCGGTGATGGGTGACATCGCTTTGGAACTGCGCGATGGCCGCTTCATGCGCCGCAGAGCGCTGCACCGCCTCTGCGAAGCGGGTGGGTTCCAGCATGTTGCCCGGACTCTGGCTGCCGAAGTGTTGTTGGCCGCCGTGATCGCCCAGGCGCATCGCGATCAGCACGTTCGGGGGCGGCGCGCCGGCCGGCGCATCCAGGTAACGGCCAGCACGCAGGCTTTGGATGTCGTCCTGGCTGGCCAGCGATACCACCTTGCCAACGTGCGGGCTGGCCGCGCTCACCACATCGCCGGCCATGCGGTAGTTGGTGAGTTGGCAGCCGGGCTGCGGCGCACCGCCGGTGAGCTGTGCCGCACCGTAGGCATTGAAGGTGGCGCCGCGCAGCCCGTACCTGGCCGCCTCGATTTCCGCCAGCGCACCGCCAAGGGAATGGCCGGCGACCGAGACCTGGTCCCTGGGGATGCCACGGTCGGCCGCCTTGGCGAGCATCTCCGCGGTGAACGCATCGGCGGCGGCTTTTTGCGGATTGACGTTGTCGCGCACCATCTTGGCGTCGACAGCGATGTCCTGCAGCGTGGTCAGCGCATGGTCCCGTCTTTCCGCGCTGGTAGCCCCGGAAAACAGCGCCGGATCGGTGCCGCGATAGGCGATGACGATGTCATGCGGCGCCGCCACGTTTTGATAGGCGGTTGCATGAAAGCCGGTAATCGGGTCGCTCGCATATCCGAAGACGGTGTAGTCCTTGCCGTCCAGGGCAACGGCCTTGGACGTTTCGACATCGCGCTGCGAGCGGTTGACATAGGCGTCGTTGGCAGCATCGGCGCGCACCTGATCGATGTGGCTCATGGGATGACATCCTTGACGACGACGGTGACGGGAAAGTACGCATCGGGATGCTGGGCGACGTCGGGATCTTCAGCGGTCAGGGTTTGCGCACCATGGCGCGCGGCGGCGGGGTCGCCGTACACGCTCTTCTTGAAATAGCTCGTCTGCAGGCCATCGCGCAGGAGAGTATTCAACGTGTGGCTCCAGTTGAACCTGACGCCCTTGGCGACCGCCGTGATGGCGACACTGGTCACGTCCCAGTGGCAGACGCCAAGTTTGTAGTAGTCCTCGTCCTGCAAGGCATCGCGATAGAAATACCCTTTCCACGTGTGCTCGTCCATGCGGGTCATTTCAATATCGACGCCAATGTTCGGCACGTCCTGCTCGCCGAGGAATGAGTCCATCGGCAAGCATTTCTTGTTGACCACGTCATATCCGATGTAACCCTCGATCGAATCCCACGGCCCGGGAGCCTGCGACGTGGCGATGACCTCGTAGCGCTTGACCGGGTGTGGATTCTTCGCGGGGTTTTTCGGACTGCCGTGCGTCATGGAACATCCTGCCGTCAGGGTGATGGAAAGGGTGAATGCAGCCAGAGCCATTCGGGTTTTCATGCGGGCACTCTACGCCGCGGCCGACAGGCGCGCCAACGCGATGGCGATATGGCGCTCCAGCCTGCCTACCCCTCCCCGGCTCCGCTCGTAGCGGTCATGCACCGCGACAGCCCCAACCGTCTTGCAGGCAATATTCAACGTGCAGCACGGTACCGCGGCGCGTCGATTGCGCGCGAAGGCAGGCCGGCAGGCGTGGCCTGGGAAAGGTTCAGGCGGCACGGACATTCCTCGCGCCGGTCTGCGACGGCGCTGCCGACAGGCCCCGCTATTGATGCGAGGCGTGGTTGCCGAATCGGCGGATCACGTTTTGTCTACGAATAACGTCGCGCCACCGCCCGAACCGAGCGCGCTCAAGCACGTCGCGGCGTTCCATCCACCGCTGCCGGCTTACGCCGCCAGGCGCTGCCCCAGCGTGACCCGATCCCGCGCTTCCAGGTCCTGGTAGGTCGCCACTTCGGCGAAGCCGGCCGCCTCGAACAGCGCGCGGACCGCCGGGCCCTGGTCCCAGCCGTGTTCCAGCAACAGCCAGCCGCCGGGCAGCAGATGCGCCGGCGCATCGGCGACGATCCGGCGCAGGTCGTCCAGGCCATCGGGGCCGGAGGCCAGCGCGCTGGCCGGTTCGTAGCGCAGGTCGCCCTGCTGCAGGTGCGGGTCGTCGGCAGCGATGTATGGCGGGTTGCTGGCGATCAGATCGAAGCGCTGGCCGGCCAGCGGTTCCAGCCAGGCGCCGTGGGCGAAGGTGACATTGTCCAGGCCGTGCGCGTGCGCATTGGCCTGCGCCACCGCCAGGGCAGCCGCACTGAGGTCGGTGGCCAGCACCTGCGCCTGCGGCCGCTCGCTGGCCAGGGCCAGGGCGATCGCGCCGCTGCCGGTGCCGAGGTCGGCCACGCGGCGGCCAGGCACCGTATCCACCCGCTCCAGCGCCAGTTCCACCAGCCGCTCGGTGTCCGCGCGTGGGATGAGCGTGGCCGGTCCGACCGCCAGGTCCAGGGTCCAGAACCCGCGCCGCCCGGTCAGGTAGGCCACCGGCTCGCCCTGTACACGCCGGGCCAGCAGCGCCTGGAACCGGCCCGCCGCCTCGTCCGCCAGCGGCTCGCGGGCGTGCGCGAACAGCCATGCACGGTCGCGCTGCAGGGCGTGCAGCAGCAGGGCTTCGGCATCGCCGCGCTCGACCTGGGTGCAGGCCGCGCGCAGCAGGGACTCGGGGGTAGGCGCATTCATCGCTGTCACGATGACGCAGCGAGCGCGGAAAAGCCAACGTGGTAGAACGGACCGACGCCCATGCGCCAAGGGTGGCTGGCGCCATCGTGCGGCAGTGCAGCAAAGAGCCAGGCTTGAGAATCGATAGAAGAAACCTATCTATTCAATTCCATCAATCGATTTGAGGGATCTATTGGCGCCCCCTATCATGAGGCTCGTTCCATCCCCCGACCCCTATTGCAACCACGAGGAAACTCCATGTCGTCTTTGATCAACACCCAGGTCCAGCCGTTCAAGGCCAACGCCTACCGCAACGGCGAATTCATCGAAGTCACCGACGCGGACCTGAAGGGCAAGTGGTCGGTGCTGATCTTCATGCCGGCCGCCTTCACCTTCAACTGCCCGACCGAAGTGGAAGACGCCGCCGAGCATTACGCCGAGTTCCAGAAGATCGGCGCCGAGGTCTACATCGTCACCACCGACACCCACTTCTCGCACAAGGTGTGGCACGAAACCTCCCCGGCGGTGGGCAAGGCCCAGTTCCCGCTGGTCGGCGACCCGACCCACCAGCTGACCCGCGCCTTCGGCGTGCACATCGAGGAAGAAGGCCTGGCCCTGCGCGGCACCTTCGTGATCAACCCGGAAGGCGTGATCAAGACCCTCGAGATCCACGACAACGCGATCGCCCGCGACGTCACCGAGACCCTGCGCAAGCTCAAGGCCGCGCAGTTCGTCGCCGCGCACCCGGGCGAGGTGTGCCCGGCCAAGTGGAAGGAAGGCGAGAAGACCCTGAAGCCGTCGCTGGATCTGGTCGGCAAGATCTAAGCCGCCCTCGCTCCCATCTCCGCCTAGCGCGGGGGTGGGGGTGAACCGCAGCCGGCATCGCCCGCCGGCGCCGGCTGCGGTTCATCCCTCCTCCCTCTTCGCGGCGCGCTGCTCCGGCAGCTCGTCTCCCCCTCGTTTTGCCCAACGTCAGGAGTCCGCCATGTTGGATGCCGATCTGAAAACCCAGTTGAAGGCCTACCTGGAGCGGGTCGTCCGGCCCATCCACATCACCGCGTCGGTGGACGATGGCGCCAAGTCGCGCGAGATGCTCGACCTGCTCGAGGACCTGGTGCTGCTGTCGGACAAGATCACCCTGGACGTGCACCGCGACAGCGGCGAGCGCGCCCCCTCGTTCGCGCTGAACAGCCCGGGCCAGGACATCCACCTGCGCTTCGCCGGCCTGCCGATGGGCCACGAGTTCACCTCGCTGGTGCTGGCGCTGCTGCAGGTCGGCGGCCACCCGTCCAAGGCCACCGCCGAGCTGATCGAGCAGGTGCGCAACCTGCCCGGCGAGTACCGCTTCGAAACCTATTTCTCGCTGTCCTGCCAGAACTGCCCGGACGTGGTGCAGGCGCTGAACCTGGCCGCGGTGCTGAACCCGAACATCCAGCACGTGGCGATCGACGGCGCGCTGTTCCAGGACGAGGTCGAGGCGCGGCAGATCATGTCGGTGCCCACCGTGTACCTCAACGGCGAAGTGTTCGACCAGGGCCGCATGACCCTGGAGCAGATCGTGGCCCGGCTCGACACCGGTGCGGCCAAGCGCGATGCGGCGGCGATCGCGGCCAAGGCGCCGTTCGACGTGCTGGTGGTCGGCGGCGGCCCGGCCGGCGCGGCGGCGGCGATCTACGCCGCGCGCAAGGGCATCCGCACCGGCGTGGCGGCCGAGCGCTTCGGCGGCCAGGTGCTGGACACCATGGCGATCGAGAACTTCATCTCCGTGCAGGAAACCGAAGGCCCGAAGATGGCCGCGGCACTGGAGCAGCACGTGCGCCAGTACGACGTGGACATCATGAACCTGCAGCGCGCCGAACAGCTGGTGCCGGCCGGTGCCGACGGCCTGGTTGAGGTCAAGCTGGCCAACGGCGCCTCGCTGAAGAGCCGCACGGTGATCCTGTCCACCGGCGCACGCTGGCGGCAGATGAACGTGCCCGGTGAAGACCAGTACCGCAACAAGGGCGTGGCCTACTGCCCGCACTGCGACGGCCCGCTGTTCAAGGGCAAGCGCGTGGCGGTGATCGGCGGCGGCAACTCCGGCGTGGAAGCGGCGATCGACCTGGCCGGCATCGTCAGCCACGTCACCCTGGTGGAGTTCGACAGCAAGTTGCGCGCCGACGACGTCCTGCAGCGCAAGCTGCGCAGCCTGGGCAACGTCGACATCCTGGTCAACGCGCAGAGCACCGAGGTGCTGGGCGACGGGCAGAAGGTCACCGGCTTGGTGTACAAGGACCGCGTCGGCGGCGACGTGCATCGCCTGAGCCTGGAAGGCATCTTCGTGCAGATCGGGCTGTTGCCGAACACCGAATGGCTGCAGGGCACGGTGGCGCTGTCGCCGCGCGGCGAGATCGTGGTCGACGACCGCGGCCAGACCTCGCTGCCGGGCGTATTCGCCGCCGGCGACGCGACCACGGTGCCGTACAAGCAGATCATCATCGCCATGGGCGAAGGCTCCAAGGCGGCGCTGAGCGCGTTCGACCACCTGATTCGCCACAGCGCACCGGTCGCCAGCGGCAGCGTCGCCGAAGCGGCCTGATCCGCACCCGTCCCGCGCCGCATTGCCGGCGCGGGGCCAGGGCGTGCCACCTCCACGGCGCACGCCCCATCTGTCTCGCCGTCACGTGCACCACACGCTCTATGCTGTGACCCTGCGTCACCTCCCGCCGCTGCGTCTCAAGGACTCCGCCGATGAACCTGCGTGATCTGAAATACCTGGTGGCGCTGGCCGATCACAAGCATTTCGGGCGCGCCGCCGCGGCGTGCTTCGTCAGCCAGCCGACGCTGTCCACGCAGATCAAGAAACTCGAGGACGAACTGGGCGTGCCGCTGGTCGAACGCGCCCCGCGCAAGGTCATGCTGACCCCGGCCGGACGCGAAGCCGCCAGCCGCGCGCGCGGCATCGTCGCCGAGATCGAGCAGATGAAGGAGGCGGCGCGGCGCAGCCAGGATCCGGAAGCCGGCACCGTGCGCCTGGGCATCTTTCCCACGCTTGGCCCGTACCTGCTGCCGCACGTGATCCCGCGCATCCGCGAGCGCTTCCCGCAGCTGGAACTGCTGCTGATCGAAGAGAAGAGCGACGTGCTGCTGGCCCGCCTGCGCGAAGGCCGGCTGGACGCGGCGCTGCTGGCGCTGCCGCTGCACGACGAGCAATTGCACGCCGAATTCCTGTTCGAGGAACCGTTCGTGCTGGCGGTGCCCGAGCAGCATCCGCTGGCGCGGCGGCCGACCCCGCTGACCATGGACGAACTGCACGCGCAACGCCTGCTGCTGCTCGAGGACGGGCACTGCCTGCGCGACCAGGCGCTGGACGTGTGCCATCTGTCCGGCGCGCTGGAGAAGGCCGAGTTCCAGGCCACCAGCCTGGAGACGCTGCGGCAGATGGTCGCCGCCAACGTCGGCGTGACCCTGTTGCCGTTGCTGGCGGTGCAACCGCCGGTGGCCAATCCGCCGAATCTGCGCCTGCTGCCGTTCGCGCCCGACGGCGGCCCAAGCCGGCGCATCGCCATGCTGTGGCGGCGCAGTTCGGCGATGGGCGCGTTCCTGCAGCAACTGGCGCACCTGTTCGGCGCGCTGCCCGAAGACCTGTTTACCCTGCCGGCGCAGGCCCCGCTGCCGAGCCAGACGCCGCGCCAGGTGGCCTGAGCAGGGCCGGGCCGGCCGCGGCGTCGCATCGGCGCCGGCTTGCTTGCACAATGGGAACGGGGGCGGCGCGGTGCCGCCCCCATTCGTTGTGCCAACCAAACCGGAGCCTGTCCATGACCTCGCAACACCACAGCGGCCTGCCGCCCTCGTTGATCGTCTCCAGCCGCGACCTCGCGCGCCTGGAAGCCCTGCTCGACTCCCCTGCCTTGCATCAGCACCCGGCCGCGCTCGCGCTGGGCGCAGAACTCGACCGCGCCACCGTCGTGGCGCCGGACCAACTTCCTCCCGGCATCGTCGCCATGCATTCCCGCGTGGAATGCGAAGACGAACTGCACGGCGAACGCCATCATCTGACCCTGGTCTATCCGCACGAAGCCGATGCCGCGCATGCACGCATCTCGGTGCTGGCCCCGGTCGGCAGCGCCCTGCTCGGCCTGGCCGTAGGCCAGTCCATCGACTGGCAGGCGCCCGGCGGACGCCCGCTGCGCCTGCGCGTGACCGCGGTGCAGCGCGCCGACGACGACAACGCGCGCGCAGCGCGTTAACGTGCGCGGCCCTATCCTTGTTCCACGCGTTTTCCCACTCGTTCCCGAGAGATACCGATGACCTCTTCCGCCCCCTCCAAGCTCGCCCAGTTGCGCGAGTTGTCCGTGGTCGTGGCCGATACCGGCGATTACGACGCGATCAAGCGGCTCAAGCCGGTGGACTGCACCACCAACCCGACCCTGGTGAAGAAGGCGCTGGACCTGCCGGTCTACGCCGACCTGATCGACGAGGCGCTGGCCTGGGCGCGCGGCCAGGATGGCGACCACGCCGCCCTGGTCGACGAGATCGCCGACCGCCTGACCATCGGCGTCGGCGCCAAGCTCAGCGCGCTGGTGCCCGGCCGCGTCTCCACTGAGGTAGACGCCGACCTGGCCCACGACACCGCCGCCACCATCGCCAAGGCGCACAAGTTCATCGCCATGTACGCCGAACATGGCATTGCCAAGGACCGCATCCTGATCAAGGTCGCCGCGACCTGGGAAGGCATCGAGGCCGCGCGGCAGCTGCAGAAGGACGGCATCGACTGCAACCTGACCCTGATCTTCAACCGCACCCAGGCGCTGGCCTGCGCCGAGGCCGGGGTGTTCCTGATCTCGCCGTTCGTCGGCCGCATCCTCGACTGGTACGTGGCCAAGGGCCAGACCCCGGCGACCATCGACGAGGACCCGGGCGTGAAGTTCGTGCGCGGGGTCTACGACGAGTTCAAGCGCCGCGGCTCGGCGACCGTGGTGATGGGCGCCTCGTTCCGCTCCACCGCGCAGATCGAGGCACTGGCCGGCTGCGACCGCCTGACCATCTCGCCGGACCTGCTGGAGAAGCTCGACGCCGACCATGGCCCGCTGCCGCGCAAGCTCTCGCCCGGCCAGGCCGACGGCGCCAAGGTGGAGCCGATCGACGCCAAGCGCTTCGCCGACGACCTGGCCGCCGATCCGATGGCCACCGAGAAGCTGGCCGGCGGCATCGACACCTTCGCCAAGGACCTGCAGACCCTGCGCGACACGATCCGGCACAAGCTGGTCGGCTGAGCGGCGCAGCCCCAAGCGCGGCGATGCCGCGCTTGGGGGCGGGAATGGGGAAACGGGAAATGGGAAATCGGTAAAGCGGATCCCTGGCTCGCTGCCGCCCGCCCTCTCGATCGGATGCCGCCGGTGCAGGCGGTCGCACCGCGCGAGTACCAATGCGCACTGCACACGGGACCCTGAAAACAGGCTCAGGCGCAATGCACCTCACCCACGATGCTTTCGACACCGCGTTGGCGCGGCCGCAACTTTCGCCGGGCTATGCTGCGCGCCCGAATGCAGAGGCAAGGCAATGGCAACGATCGCGGTAGTGATGGTGGACGGCGTGGCGGACTGGGAAATCGGCATCATCCTGCCGGCGGCACGGGCCTGGTTCGGCGACGAGATCCAGATCGCCAGCATCGACGGCAAGCCGGTCGGCTCGATCGGCGGACTGGACCTCCACCCCACCTACGCGCTGTCGGACCTGGCGCCGCTGGACGCCGACCTGTGGCTGCTGCCCGGCAGCGACCGCTGGCAGGCCGGCGAGATCCCGGGCCTGAGCGGGTTGTTGCAACAACGCCTGGAGGCTGGCCGCGGCGTGGCGGCGATCTGTGGCGCGACCCTGGCGCTGGCCTACGCCGGCCTGCTCGATACCCGCCCACACACGAGCAATTCCGAGGTCTTCCTGCGCGAGCACGCCGGCGTCTATGCCGGCAGCGCGCACTACCAGGACCGCCGCGTAGTCAGCGCCGGCGGCCTGATCACCGCCCCCGGCACCAGCCCGGTCAGTTTCGCCGAGGAATGCCTGCGCCTGCTGCATCCCGAACGCGAGGCGCAGATCGCGCAGATGCGGCAGATGTTCGCCGCCGAGTTCGTGTAGCGCGACCAGTGCCACCTGTCATGCAGACGGCGGCCGTGCCGCATGACTACACTTGTCGCCACACCCTGCAGTACGCCATCGGCGGCTGAGCGCGACGTCGCGGTCGCGCCATGGCGCGGCGCCTGTCCCAGGTGCGCCGGCAGGGTGCTTCCACGACTTCGACAGGAGAGGCTGCATGCGCGGATGGATGGCGCGTTGTTTGTTTTCGCTGGCGCTTGCCGGTGCCACCGCCAGTGCCACCGGCATGTCCGCCACGCCGACGCCGACCCGGGTTGCGATCCTGGGCGTGGAGCACGCCGCACAACTGGTCTCCGAACGCGACCAGCCGGGGGTGCTCGCGGCATTCCTGGAGCAACTCGCGCCGGACGCGGTGTGTATCGAACGCCCGCCGGAGCAGGCGGCACGCGGCGATTACTACGAGTACACCTACGAGGTGCAGGGCGTGATCCTGCCCTACGCCGCGACGCACGCGGTGGCCGTGTGCCCGATCGACTGGATGCCGCCGGTGGAGGACGCCAGACTCGGCTTCGGCATGGATCTGGACACCCCGCTGGAACTCCGCCGTGAGCAGGGTTTCCAGGGCTTCCTGGCGTTCCCCGACAAGGCCGCCCTGCAACGCGACTTCTTCGCGGCGGATGCGGCCGAGAACCTGGCCGCGGTGCAGAAGTGGGCGCAGACCCCGGCGCCGCGCGCCGACCAGGACCTGCCACGGCGCCTGTACCTGTACCGCACCTTCCTGCAGGCCCAGCGCATCCGCGCCGCGGCGCTGGCGCATCCAGGCAAGACCGTGCTGGTGGTGGTCGGCTACTTCCACAAGCCGGACCTCGAAGCGATCCTCGCGCACGATCCGGCGATCGCGCTGGTACAGCCGTCGACGCTGGGTCGGCCCACGGCGGACGCGGTCGAGCGCGCCACCACCGCGACGCAGCGCGCGGCGATCCTGGCCTTCAACCTGCTCGGCGCCCAGGCCGACACCGGCAACGTCGACTGGGCCTGGATGACGCACGTTCTGGATACATACGCGACCGAGGCGCCGGCCGCCGAAACGGCGCTGTTGCGGACCCGCCTGGCCCTGCTGCGCGGCCAGATCGCACCGGCCGAGGCGCGGCGCCGCTACGCGCGGCTCGCCGAGGAAACCCCGGCCGCGTTGGCGTTCGGCTGGACCGGCGTGCAGGACCGCACGCGCGTGGATTCGTTCTTCGACCCCTTCGGCAACCTGACGGTTCGCCAGCGCGCGACGCTGGAACTGGCACGGACCGACTACGCGCTCGGCCGCAATCGCGACGGCGAGGCGGCGATCGCACGACTCAAGGCCGACCTGTCGCCGCGCAAGGCCCTGCAGCTTTCCGGCTACGCGGCACGGCTGCTGCCCGCCACCGGCAAGGGCACCGCGGGCATCACCAAATAAGCAGATGATGGCGGGCGGCCGGACGCACGCCGGCGCCGCGCCCATCGAGGATCGGTCTCGCTCTTTGAGAGAGGGCTGTGGCTTGATGCAGCCGAATTCAGTTCGGAGACGCAGCATGTCACTCGCCGAGTTCGCAGGTCGCTACAGCAACATCGCCGGCGTCATCGCCGCCGCCGGCGCGCTTCCCATGTTCTTCCTCAAATGGAGGACGGGCTTTCTCGGTCTCTCCGTGAAACGCACGCAACGCCTTTATGCGCTTTCGCTGGGCGGCGCTTGGCGGCATGCGGATGCGGCCGCCTTGCAGATCGCGGTCGGCAATGCCATTGGCGGCAATCTCGACGGCGACGACATCAGAATCGCGTTGGAGCGCAGCAATGCAGTCCGGGTGCTGACTTACTGCAAGATGGCCAAGGGCATGATTGGCGTGTCGAACGACAAGTCGCGCTTCGTGCCCAAAGGAAATTGGAAATCAGCCGGAAGCTATCGAAAAGCGGCCATCGCGCTGTACGTGGCCGCATTCGCCCCCTGGTTGCTTGCACCTGCCGCCTTCAATCTCTTTGAGCCATCCAAACAAATTGCCGGTGGGATCGCGCTGGCGATGTTGCTATTGACCCCCGTTCTGGCATGGCTCTCCGCGTGTGCGGAAGCTGCTTACCGGCTCACAAGCGACTTCGATCAGAAGTACCCCAGGCTTCAGCCGCTCCCGGCCAGCAAAGGACGGACACGGGCAGCCCGCACGAAGCGTACAGGCGCGCCGCAGCCGAGCGCCGGTCGGCCGCGGCGCAGCCTCCGCGTTGAGGCTCAGGCTTCCAGCCCGATCGGACAGCTCACCCCGGTACCGCCGAGGCCGCAGTAGCCGCCCGGGTTCTTGGCCAGATATTGCTGGTGCTCGTCCTCGGCGTAGTAGAACGGCGGCGCCGGGAAGCGGATCTCGGTGGTGATGGCGCCGTAGCCGGCGGCGTCCAGGCGCTGCTGGTAGGCGTCGCGGCTGGCCAGCGCGGCGTCGTACTGGGCCTGGGTGGTGCAGTAGATCGCCGAGCGGTACTGGGTGCCGGTGTCGTTGCCCTGGCGCATGCCCTGGGTCGGGTCGTGGCTCTCCCAGAAGGTCTGCAGCAACTGCTCGAAGCGCACGGCCTGCGGATCGAACGCCACCAGCACCGCCTCGGTGTGGCCGGTCTGGCCGGAGCACACTTCGCGATAGGTGGCATTGGGCGTCTCGCCGCCGGCGTAGCCGACCGCGGTGCTGAACACGCCCGGCAGCGACCAGAACTTGCGTTCGGCGCCCCAGAAACAGCCCAGACCGAACTGCACCTGCTCCAGCCCGGCGAAGGCGTCGCGCAACGGATGGCCATTGACGAAGTGACGGTTGTGCAGCGGCAGCGGCTGCGCGCGTCCCGGCAGGCTCTCGCCCGGACGCGGCAGACGCTGCTTGAAGGCACCGATTCCCAACATGGCACGGACTCCTGGCAGCGACGGCGATGCCTTGTGGATGGCGCTGCCTGATGGCCGTTTCAAGGCCGGGATTGGGGAATCGGGATTGGGGATTGGCAAAAGCGGGATGCTGCCTTTGCGAATCCCCAATCCCCAATCCCGGCCCCCAACCTACATCGCCCGCGTCACCTGCCCGCCCAGGCCTAAGGCCATCAGCACTTCCTGGGCCTTTTCCAGCAGTTCGTCGGCCACGCAGACCTGGACCACGCCGAACGGCAGTTCGCCCGCGCCGCCGAGCAGGGCCTCGCCGAACACGAAGGCGGTGATGCCGGCGTCCTCCAGCGCATGCTTGGCCAGATGCGCATCGATCAGGTGCTGGGCACGGTAGGCGATCTGCATGATCGGCTCCTCAGCCGTGTACGGCGACGTTGGCGACTTCGAGCGAGGCGCAGCGCATGCCCGGGGACGGGCGCTTGGCGCCGATGGCGAGGCAGGGCAAGGGCATGGCGCGTTCTCGCAGTGGAAGATCGGCAGAGTACGCCGTGGACGCAGGTCGCAGCCAGCCGACAGAAGCCCCTGTGCGTCAACAAACATCGACATAGGGTCAACGATTGTTGACCCGAGTAGACTGTTGCGCACCCAATTTGTTGACGCGCGCATGTCCGACACCCCCGCTACCGACGCCTCCGCCCCGGCCGAGAAGAAAGACTTCATCCGCCAGATCGTCCGCGAGGACCTGGCCAGCGGCAAGCACACGGCCATCCGCACCCGCTTCCCGCCCGAGCCCAACGGCTACCTGCACATCGGCCACGCCAAGGCGATCTGCCTGGACTTCGGCATCGCCGCCGAGTTCGCCGGGCGCTGCAACCTGCGCTTCGACGACACCAATCCGGCCAAGGAAGACCCCGAATTCGTCGCCGCGATCCAGGACGACGTGCGCTGGCTGGGCTTCGACTGGGCCGAGTTGCGCCACGCCTCGGACTATTTCGAGGTGTATTACCTGGCCGCCGAGAAGCTGATCCGCGACGGCCACGCTTTCGTCTGCGACCTCTCCGCCGAGCAGGTGCGCGAGTACCGCGGCACGCTCACCGAGCCCGGCCGCGACTCGCCGTACCGCACCCGGAGCGTCGAGGAGAACCTGGACCTGTTCCGGCGCATGCGCGCCGGCGAGTTCCCGGACGGTGCGCGCACCCTGCGCGCCAAGATCGACATGAGCAGCGGCAACATCAACCTGCGCGATCCGGCGCTGTACCGCATCAAGCACGTCGAGCACCAGAACACCGGCAACGCCTGGCCGATCTACCCGATGTACGACTTCGCGCATTCGCTGGGCGATGCCGTGGAAGGCATCACCCACTCGCTGTGCACGCTGGAGTTCGAGGACCACCGCCCGCTTTACGACTGGTGCGTGGACAAGGTCGACCTGGCCGGTCATCCGGAGCTGCTGCAGCCGCTGCTGGACAAGGGCCTGCCGCGCGAGGCGGGCAAGCCGCGGCAGATCGAGTTTTCGCGACTCAACATCAACTACACGGTGATGAGCAAGCGCAAGCTGACCCAACTGGTGACCGAAGGCCTGGTCGACGGCTGGGACGATCCGCGCATGTACACCCTGCAGGGCCTGCGCCGCCGCGGCTACACGCCGGCCGCGCTGCGCCTGCTGGTCGACCGCGTCGGCATCAGCAAGCAGAACTCGGTGATCGATTTCTCGGTGCTGGAAGGCTGCCTGCGCGAAGACCTGGACGCGCACGCCGCGCGGCGCATGGCGGTGATCGAGCCGCTGAAGCTGGTGTTGAGCAATCTCCCGGAAGGCCACAGCGAGACGTTGACCTTCTCCAACCATCCCAAGGACGACAGCTTCGGCACGCGCGAGGTGCCGTTCTCGCGCGAGCTGTGGATCGAGCACGAGGATTTCGCCGAAGTCCCGCCCAAGGGCTGGAAGCGGCTGGTGCCGGGCGGCGAAGTGCGCCTGCGCGGCGCCGGCATCGCCCGCGTCGACGAGGTGATCAAGAACGACGCCGGCGAGATCGTGGAACTGCGCGGCTGGCTCGACCCGGAATCGCGTCCGGGCATGGAAGGCGCCAACCGCAAGGTCAAGGGCACCATCCACTGGGTCAGCGCCGCCCACGCGGTGGAGGCGGAGATCCGCCTGTACGACCGCCTGTTCTCGGTGGAGAAGCCCGACGACGAGTCCGACGGCAAGACCTACCGCGACCACCTCAACCCCGACTCCAAGCGCAGCGTGCGTGGCTACGTCGAACCCGCCGCCGCGCAGGCCGCGCCGGAGCAGGCGTTCCAGTTCGAGCGCACCGGCTATTTCGTCGCCGACCGCTACGACCACCGCGCCGACGCGCCGGTGTTCAACCGCAGCGTGACCCTGCGCGATACCTGGAGTGCCGGCCAGGGCGGCGCCTGAGGCGTTGCTGCGCGTGTGGTCCTCACGGCCGCACGCGTCAGCGCACGCCATCGCCTGCAATGAGTCAGCGCCGGCCACGACCGGCGCACGGTATGCGCCGCCACATCGCCAGGCGCACCGCAACCGACCCGCTCGACGCGTCCGTAGGAGCGGCTTCAGCCGCGACAAGGCGTTACCGCGAATGCCCGGTCGCGGCTGAAGCCGCTCCTACAACGGCGGTGCCCGCATCGGGATCTTGCAAAAAACCCCAATCCCCAATCTCAGCCCTTCCCCTCACAACTACCCGCGCGCTAGCGTAACGGGCATGTCCCCCGCCGCCTCCCTCAGCCTGCGCAGCTACGGCCGCGACGGCGCCGCTCATCAGCATGGCCACGTGCAGCTGGTGCTGCCGCTGCACGGCACGCTGGAACTGGAAGTGGACGGCCGCGGCGGCTATCTGGACCGCTTCCGCGCCGCGGTGGTCGCGCCGCAGACCCGGCATGCGCAGTCCGCGCTGGACGCAAACCGCTTCCTGATCGTCGATTGCGCCACCGATGCGTTCGGCGACGATGCGCTGGAACGCCTGCGGCGACAGCCCTTTCTCGACCTGCCCCCGCCCTTGCAGGACCTGCTCGCCGCGCAGGCGCCGTATCCCGACCTCGACCTCACCCATGCTCGCGCCGGCGCAGCCGTGCTGGCCTGGCTGCAGGCGGACACCGCACCCCGTGGCTGGCAGCGGCTGCAGGCGCTGTGCCGACGCGTCGAGGCCGCGCCCGGCCAGGACTGGCCGGTGCGGCGCATGGCGCAGCTGGCGCACCTGAGCCCGAGCCGCCTGCACGCGCTGTTTCGCGCCGCGCTGGGGCGTACGCCGCAGGACTGGGTGGCGGCACGCCGGCTGGACTGGGTGCGCCAGCAACTGGCGCACGGTACTCGGCCGATCGCCACAATCGCCCAGGACAGCGGCTATGCCGACCAGAGCGCGCTGACCCACGCGCTGAAGCGCAGCACCGGGCAGACGCCGGCCGCCTACCGCCGCCGTCATCGTCCAGCACCAGGACAGGAGTCTGGGACAAGCCGGCGCCCGCCGCTGGCGGCATGCTGAGCCGACACCGCAGCAACGGAACCGGAACGCATGCGCGAACGTCTATGGGCAGGGGTCGGCAGCGGCATGGCCGCGGGCGCGCTGTGGGGACTGGTGTTCCTGGTGCCGCAACTGCTGAGCGCCTTCTCGCCGCTGCAACTGGCGGTCTCGCGCTACCTGGCCTATGGCGCCATCGCCGCCCTGGTGCTGCTGCCGCGCTGGCGCACCGCGACCGCGCCGCTGGGTGCCGCCGAATGGTGGGCGCTGCTGCGCCTGAGCCTGCTCGGCAACATCGTCTACTACGTGCTGCTGGGCAGCGCCGTGCAGTGGGCCGGCGGCGCCGCCACCGCGCTGATCATCGGCCTGTTGCCGGCGGCGGTCACCGTGATCGGCTCGCGCGCGGCCGGCGCAGTGCGGTTGCGCCGGCTCGCCGCGCCCTGCGCGCTGTGCGTGCTCGGCGTGGCGCTGGTCGCGGCGCAGACCCTGGCCGTCGCACGGCCGCATATTCCGGCCAGCCTCGGCCTGCGCGCGGCCGGGTTGGCGTGCGCGGTCGGCGCGCTGGCGTGCTGGACCGCCTATTCGATCAAGAACGCGCGCTGGCTGCGGCGACGCCCGGACCTGTCCGGCCGCGACTGGTCGCTGCTGACCGGCGTGGTCACCGGCGCGCTGGCCCTGGTACTGGCGCTGCCGGCCTTCGCCCTGGCCGACACGACACATGCCGGCCCCGACTGGATGCGCTTCTGGGGCCTGGCGCTGGTGCTGGCGCTGTTCGCCTCGGTGATCGGCAACGCCTGCTGGAACCACGCCAGCCGGCTGCTGCCGCTGACCCTGGTCGGGCAGATGATCGTGTTCGAGACGGTCTTCGCGCTGCTGTACGGCTTCCTGTGGGAGCAGCGCTGGCCGAACCCGCTGGAACTGCTGGCGATCGCCTGCCTGCTCGGCGGCGTGCTGTGGTGCACCCTGGTGCATGCGCGGCCGCAATCCCCTGCGCACGAAGCCAAGCCCGGTTAAGCCACGCCGCCTAGACTGGCGCAGGTCCTCCCCACGGGAATCGCGCCATGCACACCGTCCTGCGCCGTAGCTGCCCCGCCCTCGCCCTGACCATCGCACTCGCCGGCTGCGCCTCCTCCACCGCCTCGTCCGGCGCGGCCCCGGATTCAGCCGCCACCGCCAGCGCACCGGCAACGACCGGCAAGTGCGACGCGGTCCCCGACCACGCCTACGACCTGCCGGCCGGGCGCTTCGATGAGGTAGCGCAGCAACTGGCCCACGCCACCGGCTGCATGGTCGTGTACCGCGACCCCAGCCTCGCGTCGCTGCCGGTCAACGCGGTGAAGGGACAAGTCAGCATCCGCCAGGCGCTGCACCAGGCACTGGACGGCACCGCGTTGCGGATCGCACAGGACAGCGCAGACGCGATGACCGTCGTGCGCCGCTGACCCGGCGGCGGCGCGGTGGGTTGCTACCATGGCCGCACTCCACCGCACGGAAGGTCGCCATGCCCCGCCATTTCGCGTCGTTGCTGTGTTCCCTGTGCCTGATCGCCGGCATGTTGCTGTCCAGCGCCTGCGCGCGCAGCGAAACCGCCAAACCGTCGGAACCGGCGCCGGCACCCACGGCGTCCGCGCCAGGCCTGCCGATCAAGGTCGACAGCAGTTGCCGCACCGATGCCGACTGCACCGTCAAGAACGTCGGCAACTGCTGCGGCGCGATGCCGGCGTGCGTCAACCGCGACAGCCCCACCGATCCACAGGGGGTGATGGCGCAGTGCCAGGCCAGCGGGCGCATGAGCGTGTGCGGCTCGCGCGCCATCGCCGGCTGCTCCTGCGTGGCCGGGCAATGCAGCGCGCGCCCCGCGCAAGCCGATACACTGCGCGCCCCCCAGCCTGCCGAACCCGTCCGCTGATGCTCTACGCGCAAGTCCACCTCACCCTGCCCGCCTGGATCCACGAAGCGGTCGATCCGCAGGCCGTCTACGCCAGCGACGCCGACAAGGTGGCGCTGGCGGTGGAACTGTCGCGACTGAACGTGGACGCCGGCAGCGGCGGCCCGTTCGGTGCGGCGGTGTTCGGCCCGGACCACCGCATCATCGCCGTCGGCGTGAACCGGGTGGTGCCGCAGACCACCTCGCTCGCGCATGCCGAGAACATGGCCTACATGCTGGCCCAGCAGCGCCTGCAGACCCCGCGCTTGAACGCGGTGCTGTCGCCGGTGACCCTGGCCACCTCCTCGCAGCCGTGCTGCCAGTGCTACGGCGCGACCATCTGGGCCGGCATCGACCGCCTGCTGATCGGCGCCAGCGCCGAGGACGTGATGGCGCTGACCCCGTTCGACGAAGGCCCGCTGCCGGCCGACTGGGTCGGCGAACTGCAGCGCCGCGGCATCGAGGTGGTGCGCGGCCTGCACCGCGACGCCGCCTGCGCGGTGCTGCGCCGCTACGGCGAACTCGACAGCCCCCGCTACTGACGCCGCCGGCGAAGGCTTGCCCATGTCCCCCGAGAACGGCCCGCTGGTCCATGGCCTGTTGTGCTACTGCCGGCCCGGCTTCGAACCCGAACTGGCGGGCGAGCTCAACGCCCGCGCGGGCGAGGCCGGGCTGGCCGCCTACGCGCGCACCGAGCGCAACAGCGGCTATGCGTTGCTGCTCGCCGACACCGCGGTGCCGGCGCAGGCGCTGCCCTGGCGCGGGCTGATCTTCGCCCGGCAGAAGCTGCACCTGCTGGCCGAACTGCGCGAACTGCCGGCCAGCGACCGCATCGCACCGATCCTGCAGGCGCTGGCCGGGCAGCCGCGCTTCGGCGACCTGTGGGTCGAACATCCGGACTCGGACGCCGGCAAGCCGCTGTCGGGCCTGGCGCGTAGCTTCGGCAACGCGCTGCGACCCGCCCTGCGCAAGGCCGGCCTGCTCAGCGACAAGCCGCAGCCGCGGCTGCCGCGCCTGCACGTCTGCTTCGTGACCGGCACCCACGCCCTGCTCGCGGTGGCCGACAGCGAGGACAGCGCGCCGTGGCCGCTGGGCATTCCGCGCCTGAAGCTGTTGCCGGAGGCCCCCTCGCGCTCGGCACTGAAACTGGAGGAAGCGCTGCTGGCACTGCTGACCCCGCACGAGCGCGAGACGCTGCTGCGCCCGGGCATGCGCGCCGCCGACCTCGGCGCCGCCCCCGGCGGCTGGACCTGGGTGCTGACCCGCCAGCACCTGCACGTGACCAGCGTGGACAACGGTCCGCTGCGCCAGCACGTGCTCGACAGCGGCCTGGTCGACCACCTGCGCGCCGACGGCTTCCACTGGAAACCACCGCAACCATTGGACTGGATGGTCTGCGACATGGTCGAGCAACCGCGCCGTGTCGCCGAGCGCATGGCCACCTGGTTCCGCGAGGGCTGGTGCCGGCACGCGATCTTCAATCTGAAGCTGCCGATGAAGAAACGCTGGGATGAGACCCGGCTATGCCTGGACCTGTTCGCCGAACGCGCCGAGCGCCCGCTGCAGCTGCGCGCCAAGCAGCTCTACCACGACCGCGAAGAGATCACGGTGCTGGCGATACCGGGCTGAGCGGCGGCGCGTCCACATCCGGCGTTTCGTAGGCGCGGCTTTAGCCGCGATGGGCTTTCCCGATAACGCCCATCGCGGCTAAAGCCGCGCCTACCAAGAGCGCATTGGCTCCGCTCGCCGCTACAGCACGATCCGCGCCCCATCCGCACGCGCCGAACGCTGGATCGCCTCGACGATGCGGATGTCGCGCAGGCCTTCTTCGCCGGGCACGCGCAGCGGCGTGCCGTGCAGGATCGCCAGCGCGTCCTCGTCCATCTGCAGCGCCTGCTGGTGCCGCACCCGCGCGTCGAACAGGCGGCCGTCGCTGGCCCGGCCGCGCACGCCGTCGTAGGCCTGGAACGGCGCCAGTTCGTACCAGCCGTTCGCGCACTCGGCGCGCAGCAGGTTCATGGTGCGGCCGAAGCTGGCCGCGCAGGTGGCGGTCACCTCGTGCGGGAATTCCAGGGTGAAATGCATGTGCTCGTCGACCTCGTCGAACAGCGCCGGCCGCTCCGTGGAACGCCGCGCGCTGACCGCCAGCGGCTCGGTGCCGGTCGTGTAGCGCGCCGCGTTGAGCGGATACACGCCCATGTCGTACATCGCCCCACCGCCATACTCCGCGCGCAGCCGCCATGGCCGCTGCGCCGGGTCGGTGTCGCCATAGCCGGCGTAGCCCGCCTCCGCGCGCACGCGGCGCATCGCCCCGAACGGGCGTTCGCCGGCCAGGGCAATGAGGCGTCGGGTATTGGGCTCGTGCTGCATGCGGTAGCCGATGCTCAGCCGCACCTTGTTGCGCGCGCAGGTCTCGATCATCGCCTGCGCCTGCTCGGCATGCAGCGCCATCGGCTTCTCGCACCACACGTGCTTGCCGGCGGCGGCGGCGCGGATGCTCAGCGGCGCGTGCAGGTGCGGCGGCGTGACCACGTAGACCACGTCGATGTCCGGGTTGTCGGCGATGCGCTCCAGGTCGTCGTAGCTGTAGACGTTGCGATCCGGGATGCGATAGCGCGCCTGCCACTGCGGGATCTTCTGCGGCGAGCCGGTGACGATGCCGGCCAGGCGACAATGCCTGGTCAGAGTGAGACCCGGCGCCAGACGGCTGCTGGCGTACTCGCCCAGCCCGACCAGGGCCACGCCCAGCGGCTTGCGCCGCCGCGATGGCGTCGCCGCCCACCCCATCGGTCCCAGCATGCCGGCACCGGCCGCGGACAGGCCGGCAAGCAACAGACGGCGGCGATTCGGCGAGGAAGGTGACATGCGCGACTCCAACCGGACGGTCTCTGCACCCTACCCGCATGCGCCGCATCGGCACTGTGAGCCACATCGCGCGATGCGCCATGGCCTCTGGCACACTGCCGCCTCCGCTTTTCCCGGAGACGCCGATGCGCTGCCGCCCACTGCTCGCCGCCCTCGCCCTGCTGCTGGCTGCCCCGGCCGGCGCGCAGGAGCACCTGTTCCAGGCCCGCGACCTGGTCGGCGACGGCGTGTTCACCGACAAGATCGAAGGTCCTGCGACCGGCCCCGATGGTGCGCTGTACGTGGTCAACTTCGCCCACGACGGCAGCATCGGCCGGGTCCAGCACGATGCCGAGGGCCGTGCGCAAGCCACCTTGTTCGTGGATCTGCCTGACGGCAGCATCGGCAACGGCATCCGCTTCGACCGCCGCGGGCGCATGTATGTGGCTGACTACGGTAAACATCGCATTCTGCGCATCGCCCTGCGCAGCAAGCGCATCGAGGTCTACGCCGCGCTGCCGGGCGCGTTCCAGCCCAACGACATCGCAATGGCGCCGGACGGCACCCTGTACGCCAGCGACCCGGACTGGAAGCACAACGGCGGCCAGCTGTGGCGCATCGACCGCGACCGCAGCGCGCATCTGATCGAGACCGGCATGGGCACCACCAACGGCATCGAGGTCAGCCCCGACGGCAAGCGCCTGTACGTCAACGAGAGCGTGCAGCGGCGGATCTGGGTCTACGACCGTGCCGCCGACGGTGCCGTGTCCAACAAGCGGCTGTTCGCCAGCTTCGCCGACGCCGGCCTGGACGGCATGCGCTGCGACGTCGACGGCAACCTGTACGTGGCCCGCTACGACGCCGGCAAGGTGATCGTGCTGGCGCCGGACGGCACGCTGCTGCACGAGGTCGCGACCAAGGGCCGCAAGCCCACCAACCTGGCCTTCGGCGGCGCCGACGGACGCGATGTCGACGTGACCCTGCAGGACCGCGGCGCGATCGAGACCTTCCGCAGCGACCGCCCCGGACGCGAGTACGGACGCTGATGGGATGCGTATCGCAGCGGCGTCTCAGCCCGCGCAATGGCCACCTGGCATCCTGGCTGCACTGACTGGAGGGCCGCGCACATGCAGCCGATCGAACTGAACAACCCGGCCGGCTTCGCCGACGAATTCCTGCGCCTGACCCTGCTGCAGGGCTTCCAGTCGCTGACCAAGCGCGACCTGGAGCTGCTGATCTTCGTGTTGCTGGAACGCGACGGCGCGATCTCGCGCAGCGATTCCAACAACGCGGTGGCGATGCGCCTGCGGGTGACACCGGCCAAGGTCAAGGGCCTGCGCCGCGACGGCTATGCGCGTTGGCGCGCGCTGGTGCCGGAAGAGGGCGAGGCGGCGCTTGAGCGCATCGTCGCCACGGTGCTCACCGAGGACAACCTGCGCGCCGGGGCCAAGCACGTCAGCGAGCGCAGCAAGAAGGACGGCTTCCTGGCGATCCGCATCGAACACCCCGACGACCAGCAGCGCTTCGAACAGGCCATCGTCGACGTCGGCGCCATGCCCGTGTACGAGCGCAACCGCGACGTGATGGCGGTGCGCTTCGACACGCTGCTGAAGATCGCCGAGCGCTGGGGCTACCTGCAGCCGGACCCGGAGAAGATCACCCAGGAGTTGCAGAAGCTCGCGCCGGCCGCCGAAGAGGTCGCCGACCTGTTGAAGAAGGACGTGAGCAAGCTACGCTGGGAGGATGTGCGCCGCGCGCTCAACAGCCTCGGCGCCAAGGCCGTCGCCAGCACCGCCGAGGGCGGGCTGAAGGGCCTGTTGAAGCTCGCGTTCCCGTTCATCCCCGGCTGAGCGCCGGGGCCGCCATTCCATCGCCGTCCCGGAGTTTCGTCGTGTCCATGTCCTGCCGTTCCCTCGCCCTGCTCTGCTGTCTGTGCGCCTGCGCCGCACCAGCCGCGGCGCAGAACCTCACCGCCACCTCCAGCGCCACCACCGAGCCGCTGCGCGATGCGCCGGTCAACGTGCGCGCGCAGCCGCTCAGCAACGGCGTGGTGACCCACCAGGTGCAGTTGCCAACGACGCCCGGCGAAGCGCAGGTCACCGTGCGCAGCATCCAGCCCGACCGCGTCGCCGGCAGCTACCGCATCGACTTCGAGGCGCTGGACGCCGACCACGACGGCTACATCAGCCGCAGCGAAGCGCAGGCCAACCCGTCGCTGGCCGACGAGTTCGATGCCTTGGACACCACCCACAGCGGCCGCCTCAGCCGCGCGCAACTGGCCGGCTGGCTGTAGCGGTAAACGGCATGCGTCCGGCGCCACCATGGCGGGCGCCGGCGCACCGCCGGTCGCCTTGCGGGCGCATTGGAAACGCTTGCTAAACAGCGCCGGCGCGCGCGCGCGAATGCCCGATTTTTTTAGTGTCGATTAATTCGGCCAGGCCTATGTTCTTGACTCCTTCCCAGCAACAGGAGTCGTGCCATGAACCGCATCGTTCCTCGTCTCGTCCCGTTCGCGTTTGCGCTGCTTGCCGCGCCGGCGCTGGCCATGGCGCAGTCGGCGCCGGACGAAGTGACCCTGCACCAGAACGGCCAGATCATCAATGTCACCTCGGTCGAACCAAACTCGATCGTCGGCGACTACCACATCGACTTCGCCAAGCTCGACAGCAACCATGACGGCTACATCAGCCGCGCCGAGGCCAAGGCCGATCCCACGCTGTACGCCGAGTTCGACGCCGTCGACGTGCATCACCACGGCCGCCTGAGCAAGGCCGACCTGCAAGGCTGGATGTCGACGTGACGCGACCCACGCGTCGCACGACCCGCATCCTTTCCACCACACGCGCCGCCTGCGGCCTTCCCGCCGCATGCGGCGCGACTGTTTTCTGAAGCGGCAACGCCGCAGACATCCGTCACGCGATGGTCGAAGGGTCGCGCAAACCATTCACTGCAGCTGCCGCCGCCATCGCCACTGCGTCGATCGCCGCGCCGCGCGCCTCACCCCAGCCTGGCCGTCCTGCCTCGCCCGCCGCGCTGACGACCGCTACAGCGTCCCTTCCTGCAGCGGCGCATCCTGCGCCCCACCCCACGGGTCGTCCAGCAGATAGCACGCCGACACCGGCTGCGTCGCCGGCACCAGGGTGAATCGGTAATACACTTCGTCATCGCCTTCGCAGACCTCGTAGTACAGCGCGTAGTCGCCGGGCTGCAGCGCCAGTGTCACATCGAAGGCCTCGGCGGCAGACGCCACCTGCACCCGCACGTCCGGATTCACACGGAACGGCACCTGCATGCGCCGCTGCGCGCGTGGGTCGGGCGCGAACGCCGTGGCCAGCACCAGGTGCACCTGCGCGCCGAACGCGTCCTCGGGCAGCGGGTCGAACACCACGTAGTCGCGGTGCAGGATCGCTCCCTGCTCCAGGTTGTGCGGCCCCCAGCGGCAGGCGGCCTCGTCGAAGTCGCGGGCGCGCAGTTGCACCTGGCTGTGGGAAATCAGCAGATCCACGGTCTGTGTCGCGTCTTGCATCGTCATCCTCCATGGCAGGGACGCGGCCTGCGTGCTGCGCTTCGCGCCCTACCCTCACCCCAACCCCTCTCCCGAGGGGAGAGGGGCTCAAGCAACCAGCCGAAGCTGGCTCTTCCTTCTGCCTCCGGGAGAAGGTGCCCCGAAGGGGCGGATGAGGGTACGGGCGCCGCTCGGCGCGTGGTCGGATCCTGCGGCCGCCGCATCCGGCCGGAGCGTGCGCTTACACGCCGGAAGCGCGCTTCCAGAAACCGTGCATCAACAACGGCAGCTTGCCGGCCAGGCCCAGCAACGGGCCGCGCAGCAGGGTCAGGTGCAGATCGTCGTTGGAGAACAGGCGATTGATCGCATCGAAACCATAGGCGGCGACAGTGTTGTCGCTGCGGCGACCGCGCGCCCAGCGCGCCAGCCGCTGCGGCGCCGCCCAGTCGACCCGCTGCGCCTGCGCCTGCCGCACCAACGCCGCCAGCGCGGCGACGTCGCGCAGGCCCAGATTGACGCCCTGCCCGGCCAGCGGATGCACCACGTGCGCGGCATCGCCCAGCACCAGCAGGCGGCCGCGCTGGTAGGCCTCCACCAATTGCCGGCGCAGCGGGAAGCCCAGTCGCGGCGACAGCGCGCGCACCGCGCCCAGGCGGGCGCCGAAGGCCTGGGTCAGTTCGGCGCCGAACGCCGCGTCGTCCAGTGCCAGCACCCGCGCCGCCTCGGCCTCGGGCAGGGTCCACACGATCGAACTGCGGCCATCGGCGAACGGCAGGAACGCCAGCGGCCCGCCCGGCAGGAAACGCTGCCAGGCGGTGTCCTGGTGCGGCTGTTCGGTCTGCACGAAGGCGACCACGCCGCGCTGGCCGTAGTCGTGCGCCGGCGCGTCCAGTCCGGCCAGCCCGCGCAGCGTGGAATCGGCGCCGTCGGCGGCGATCGCCAAGCGCGCGTCCAGGCGGCTGCCGTCGTCCAGGCGCAGTCGCGCGCGCTCGGCCGAAGGCTCCAGCGCCTCCACGCGCGCCGGGCAATGCACCTGCACGCCGGCCGCCGGCAACGCCGCCCACAGCTGTTCGACCAATAGAGTGTGTTCGACGATCCAGCCGAGCTGGTCGCGGCCCAGGGTGTCGGCGTCGAAGGCCAGCTCGCCACCGCCGCCGGCATCCCACACGCGCATGCGCCGGTACGCGCTGGCGCGCTGCGCCAACACCTGCGGCCACACGCCCAGGCCCTGCAACAGGGCCGCGTTGTCGGGGGCGAAGGCGTACACGCGCAGGTCCGGCGTGTCCGCCGACCAGCGTGGCGGCTCGCGGCCCTCGACCAGGGCCACCGCCAGGCCTTCCGCAGCCAGGGCCAGCGCGCAGGCCGCGCCGACCACGCCGCCGCCGACCACCACCACATCCAGCACGCCGCGCCGGCTCATGCGCGCGCCTCCCGGCACAGTTGCGGCACGTCGCCGCGGAAGCCCATCGCGCCGCCGACCAGGAACGACTGCAGCGGCGCGGCCTGCGCCGCCGCCAACAGGCCCAGGCTACGCAGCGGGCGCAGCAGCGGTGTGGGATTGGCGGTCAAGCGCGCCAACCCGCCGGAGAACGTCACCGTGCGCTGGCGATCCTGCTCGCGGCGCTGCGCGTACTGCTGCAGCAGCGCCGGCGCGCCCGGATCGGTGCCGTCGCGCTCGATCAGCTCGGCCAGGGTCAACGCATCGCGCAGGCCCAGGTTGAAGCCCTGCGCGCCCAGCGGGTGCAAGGTTTGCGCGGCATTGCCCAGCAGCACCGCGCGCGCGTCGGTCAGCCGCTCGGCCAGCACCTGCACGATCGGGTAGGCGCTGCGCTCGCCGCTGCCCAGCAGGCGGCCGACGCGCCAACCCAGCGCGTCCTGCAGCCGCTGCAGCCAGGCGCCCTCGTCCAGCGCGGCCACCGCCGCGGCGTCCTCGGCGGCGACCGCGTGGATCGCGCCGTAATGGCGGTCGCCGCGCGGCAGCAGCGCGGTCGGGCCGTCGTCGCGGAAGCGCTCGTAGGCGGTGCCGTCGGGCTGGCGGCTGCCGCGTACCCGCGCCACGAACAGGGTCTGCTGGAAATCGTGTCGCGTTGCGCCGATGCCCAAGGCCTCGCGCACCGCGCTGGCGCTGCCGTCCGCACCGACCAGCAGACGCGTGTGCAGGACCTCCTCGCTGCCGTCGCGCACGATGCGCAGGCGGCGCACGCCGTCCTCGGCGTCGGCCTCCAGCGCCACGAACTGCGCCGGGCGGTAGCGGGTCAGCCGCACCGTCGCCGCCAGGCTGGCCTCCAGCGCCTCGCCGAAGTCGCGCGCCACCACCACCTGGCCGAAGGCCTCGCGCCCGTAGTCGGCGGCTTCCAGCCGCACGCGGCCGAAATCGCCGGCGCGGCTGACGTGGATGCGGCGGATCGGCCCGGTCGGCGCGCGCAACCGCTGCATCACGCCGAGCGCGCTCAGCGCGTTGACCGTGGCGGCGGCGAAGCTGAGGTTGCGCTGGTCGAACACCGGCGGCAACGCGCCCGGCGGGGCGGCCTCGATCAGGCCCACGTCGATCCCCAGCCGGTCCAGGGCGATGGCCAGGCTGGCGCCGACCAGGCCGCCGCCGACGATCACTACGTCATGTCGTTTGCTCATCCGGCCATGATACGACCCGCACCCGTCTGCCCGGTGAGCGCCAACGCCCGGCTTGCGCCGCACAGGCCGCCCCGGCGCGCGGCACTCGCGCGCGCCACGCTTCCAGTAGAATCCCGGGTCTTACGTGCACCGGTGCCCGCCGCCATGACGCCTTCCGCCCACCGCCTCCCCGCCCTGCTGCTGTTGACCGCACTGCTGGCCGCGACCCGTATCAACCACTTCGGGGCGATCCCGGACGCGTCGTGGGCGGTGTTCTTCGTCGGCGGCTTCTACCTGCGCAGCTGGACCCGCTGGGCCTTCCCGCTGCTGATGGCGCTGGCGGTGCTGGTCGACTACCTGGTCATCCGCGGCCAGGGCCTGGATTTCTGGCAGCACTACTGCGTGTCGCCGGCCTACTGGTGCCTGATCCCGGCCTACTTCGTGCTGTGGGCCGGCGGCGCGTGGCTGGCGCGGCGCTATCGCGGCGCCGACTGGCGCGCGCTGGGCTTGGCCGCCGCCAGCCTGCTGGTCGCGGTGGCGCTGTGCCACCTGCTGGCGCAGGGCAGCTTCTACTGGGTCAGCCGCAGCGTGCCGAACCCGACCCTGGCCGGCTGGTGGCAGAACTACAGCGACTGGCTGTTGCCGTACCTGGGCAGCGCCAGCCTGTACGTGGCGCTGGCCGCGGCGATCCAGGTCGGCGTCGAGCAGCTGGCGCGACTGGGCCAGCGCGGCCAGCCGGTCGGTCACTGACCGGGATGGGCAACCGCCTCTCCAAGATCTATACCCGCACCGGCGACGACGGCAGCACCGGCCTGGGCGACGGCAACCGGGTCGGCAAGGACTCGGCGCGGGTCGCCGCCTACGGCACCGTGGACGAGGCCAACTCGGCGATCGGCGTGGTCCTGGCCTGCGCGCTGGCCGAGGACGTGCGGCAGCTGCTGACCGCGATCCAGCACCAGCTGTTCGACCTCGGCGGCGAGCTGTGCATCCCCGGCCACGCCGCGATCCATGCCGCCGACATCGACGCGCTGGAACGGCACCTGGACCGCTATAACGACGCCCTGCCGCCGCTGCAGGACTTCATCCTGCCCGCCGGCGGCGAGGCCGCGGCGCGCTGCCACCTGGCCCGCACCATCGTGCGCCGCGCCGAGCGCGAGACGGTGGCGCTGTCGCGCCAGGACGCGGTGCGCCCGGAAGCGGTGCGCTACCTCAACCGGCTCTCCGACCTGCTGTTCGTGCTGGCGCGGGTGCTGGCGCGGGCCGACGGCCACGGCGAAGTGCTGTGGCGCCACGACCGGCGCCAGGCCTGAGCGACGCCCGGGCCGCGGCCGCGCATGCTGATCTACACCCATCCTGCCTGCCTGGGTCACGCGCCGGGACCCGAGCACCCGGAACGGCCGGAGCGCCTGGACGCGGTGACGACCGCACTGCGCGAGGCGTTTCCCGCGCTGGAATGGCGCGAAGCGCCGCTGGCCAAGCTCGGCGACCTGGCCCGGGTGCATGAGCGCGACCTGATCGATCGCGTCCTGGCCGACCTCGACGGCCCGCAGATGCTCGACGTGGACACGGTGATCTCGCCCGGTTCGCGCGCCGCCGCACTGCGCGCCGCCGGTGCCGGCGTCGCCGCGGTGGACGCGGTGATGCACGGCGCCAGCGACACCGCGTTCTGCGCGGTGCGCCCGCCCGGCCACCACGCCACCGCCGACACCGCGATGGGCTTCTGCCTGTTCAACAACGTGGCCGTGGCCGCCGCCCACGCCCGCGACGCGCACGGCCTGGAGCGGATCGCCATCGTCGATTTCGACGTGCATCACGGCAACGGCACCCAGGCGATCTTCGAGCGCGAGCCGAAGGTGCAGTACCTCAGCACCCACCAGTCCGGGCTGTTCCCGCACACCGGCGGGGTCCACGACCGCGGCGTCGGCAACCTGCACAACGCACTGCTGCCGCCGGGCAGCGGCGGCTTCCGCTTCCGCAACACCTGGGCCGACCAGATGCTGCCGCTGCTGGACGCGTTCAAGCCGCAGCTGCTGCTGATCTCGGCCGGCTTCGACGCGCACATGCATGACCCGCTGGCCGATCTGATGCTGGAGACCGAAGACTTCGCCTGGCTCACAGCAGAATTGCGCGCAGTGGCACAGCGGCATGCCCGTGGCCGGATAGTGTCGCTCCTGGAAGGCGGCTACAATTTGGGCGCGCTTGCAGAATGCAGCGTGGCTCATGTCAGATCATTAATCTCTTAAACGTTGAAGGAAAAACGATGAGAACCATGAAATTTATTTTCGGAGCATTTGCAATTGCATCCGCTTTTGCAGCCAATGCTCAGTCAGCGAGCGTGCCGCTTATACGACCGATTTTCCCCGGCCAGCTTAATCAAGGGAAAGTAATGGTCCCAGAAGAGACAATCAATTCCCCATCCGGAACTTACTCGCTAAGATTCAATTCAGACGGCTCGCTAGGACTTTACCAGAATAGTAACAATTCAAGAGTCTGGATTGCCAAGGGAGACAGTGGCACATCATTCGGCGACACGGTTTCTTTTCTGCAAGACACCCCTCAATACGGCAAAAAATGGACTCAATGCTTCGGCATGGGTAAAAACGGCAGCTATGTCAACAAACTCTTCAAGAGCTGCCAAACTTCATCAGTCCGCGGACTAGCCGGTGGAGAGGCTTACCTCGCTGTACAGGATGATGGAAATTTAGTTGTTTATGCAATGAGTCAAGCATGGAAAGCTGACGGAAAATACATTAACGGCTATGAAGGCATAGCATTTCCTATGGGCACAACCTTTTCCAAAGGCAGCAGCTTCTCTACCTCCAATGGAGCAGCCAGACTCGATTTCAGCACAACTGGAAATTTAGAAGTCTATACCAATGGCGCACTGACTTGGCAATCCGGAACTGGTGGCTCCGGAGAATCTGCCGTCATGCAGGGTGACGGAAACTTCGTCATTTATAATGCTGCAGGAAATGCAATTTGGAATACGAACACAAGCGGACGAAAAGACGCTTATCTGGCCTTAGCATCAAATGGAGCTCTAAATGTCATTGCCAGAGTCGAAGGTAGCCAAGGAGTTCTTTGGCACCGATAGCTGTGACAAGCCGGCAAGGCAACCTCTAAGCCCTACATAGCATCTTGGCATTCGATGCTAAAAATGACTCCCAGTCCGCCACTCCTTCGACTCTGTTCAGGCATGGCGGGCTGGGCGCCATTCTTCACGAACAACTTATTGCTCCTATGGGCATGATGCTGCAAGCTAGTTGCTGCTTCTAACAAGATACTGCGCGTGCATCGAGTTCTTCGCCTACTGCCGTTGCCATTCAGCATCGCCCTGTGCCTGCCGGCCGTGGCGGCTGAAAAGCCGCCGAACTGGGGCCTGTGCCCAACCCCGGACGTCCTGCCCAAGTTCGACGACGCGCAGCAGCCGGACCCCAAGCTCGCGCAGAACCGCGACCAGCAGCCGACCAATATCGAAGGCGACCAGCTGTCGGGCACCACCACCATCCCGAACTACACCGGTAACGTCGCGCTCAAGCGCGGCGACCAGTTCATGGGCACCGACAGCCTGCGGGTGGACACCGAGACCGGCAACTACATCGCCGAGGGCCACGTGCGCTACCAGGATTCGTCGATCCGCATGATCGCCGACCGCGCCGAGGGCAATCAGGACACCGATACCCACAAGATCACCAACATCCGTTACCAGCTGCTGGCCCGCCGCGGCAACGGCAAGGCCGACTCGGTCGACCTGCAGGGCGCGCTGGGACAGATGCACCGCTCCACCTACACCACCTGCGACCCCTCGCAGCGGGTGTGGGAGCTTCACGCGCCTGAGATCGACGTCGACAACGACGAAGGCTTCGGCACCGCGCGCAACGCGATCCTGAAGATCTACAACTTCCCGATCCTGTACGCGCCCTGGTTCAAGTTCCCGATCGACGATCGCCGCACCAGCGGCTTCCTGTTCCCGGCGATCGGCATGTCCAGCCGCAACGGCTTCGACTACCTGCAACCGTACTACCTGAATCTGGCGCCGAATTACGACGCCACCCTGTATCCGCGCTTCATGGCCCGGCGTGGCCTGATGCTGGGCAGCGAATTCCGCTATCTCTACGACGGCGGCAAGGGCGAACTGCAGGCTGCCTACCTGCCCGACGACAAGCTGCGCGACAAGGATCGCGGCCGTTTCGGCTACCAGGGCTACCACAACATCAATTCGCAGTGGCAGGCGCGCGCCTCGCTGGCCTGGGTCAGTGACGAGCGCTACACGGAGGACTTCTCCAACCGCCTGCTCGGCAATGCGGTATCCAACATCCAGAGCCAGATCGGCATCTACGGCACCGGCGACACCTGGACCGCAGGCCTGATGGCCGACCGCTGGCAACTGACCGACTACACCCTGACCGAGGACGCGCTGCCGTACAACCGCCAGCCGCGCGCCTTCTTCAATTGGGACCAATCGTTCGGCAACTATTTCGAAGCCGGCCTGTACAGCGAGGCAGTGCGCTTCGTGCACGACGACATCCATGAGAAGACCACGGACGGTACTTATGAACGTACCGGCAATGTCATCGAGAAGCCCGGCGGCTCCCGCCTGGACCTCAAGCCCTACATTTCGATGCCACTGGCCGGCGCCGCCTGGTTCCTCAAGCCGACCCTGGCCTGGCGCTACACCGCCTATCAGTTGGACAAGGACCTGGCGGCCACGCTCGGCGGCGACACCACGCCCTCGCGCAGCCTGCCGATCGCCACGGTCGATGCGGGCCTGTACTTCGACCGCGATACCAAGTGGGGCAACACCAATTATCTGCAGACCTTGGAACCGCGGCTGTTCTACCTGTACACGCCGTACCGCGACCAGAACGACCTGCCGATCTTCGACACCCGCGAGTTCACCTTCAGCTGGGGCCAGTTGTTCCGCGATTCGCGCTACACCGGCGCCGACCGCCAGAACGACGCCAACCAGCTGACCATGGCGCTGAGCTCGCGCCTGCTGCGCCAGGACGACGGCAAGGAGAAGCTCTCCGTCAGCCTCGGCCAGATCCTGTATTTCAGCGATTCGCGGGTCAGCCTGCCCAACAGCAACACCAGCATCGAGCAGGGCAAGTCGGCCTGGATCGCTGACGCCAACTACATGCTCAACGACCGCTGGACCATGGGCGCAACCTACCAGTGGGATCCCAAGTACCGCCGCAAGGACCTGGCCAGCTTCCGCACCCGCTACCTGCTGCCGGGCGACGGCATCGTCAACTTCAGCTACCGCTTCCGCCGCGACCTGCTGGAACAGGCCGATGTGTCGTTCCTGTACCCGATCAATCCGACCTGGAGCGTGGTGGGCCGGCATTACTACTCGCTGATGGACAAGAAGCCGCTGGAAAGCATCCTCGGCGTGCAGTGGGACAGCTGCTGTCTGGCGGTGCGAGCGCTGGCGCGGCGCTATGTGCGCAACCGCACCGGCGCGTTGGATACCGCGTTCCAGATCGAGTTCGTGCTCAAGGGCCTGTCGTCCCTGGGCCAGGACACGGACCGCGTTCTGCGCCGTGCTATCCTCGGCTACAACCGCGACGACCTGTACTTGGTCCCGCCCAGCAACACCACGACCGATCCGGACGCTTACGATCCGAACCAGATTCCATGACCAAGACCCTTTCTGCTTTCCTCGCCGCTCTGCTGGCGATCGCCGGCGTGTCCGCTCCGGCCGCCGCGCAACAAACCCAACCGCTGGACCGCATCGCCGCGGTGGTCGACGAGGATGTCGTCCTGCAGAGCGAGCTGGATCGTGCCGTGCGCAACGTCAAGGCGCAGTATGTCGGCCGCGAGGCGCAGCTGCCGCCGGATAACGTGCTGCAGCGGCAGGTGCTCGAGCGCCTGGTGCTGGTCAAGCTGCAGGTCGCGCGTGCCAACAGCACCGGCATCCGTGTCGGCGACGACGAGCTGAACCGTGCCATCGCCAGCATCGCCCAGCAGAACGGCACCGACGTGGACGGCCTGCGCAAGAAGCTGGCTGCCGACGGTATGTCGTACACCGACTTCCGCAACTCGGTGCGCGACGAAATCACCGTGCAGCGTCTGCGCCAGAGCTTCGCGCAGAGCCGCATCAACGTGAGCGAGAGCGAAGTGGACGCGGCGCTGGCGCAGCAGGCCACCACCGGCACCCAGTACCACCTGGCGCACATCCTGGTCGGCCTGCCGGAAGGCGCCACCGCCGAGCAGATCAAGACCGCCCAGGGCAAGATCGACGGGGTCAAGACCCTGATCGACAAGGGCGAGATCGACTTCAACGCCGCGGCGGTGCGCTACTCCGACAGCCCCAACGCGCTGGAAGGCGGCGACCTGGGCTGGCGCAGCCTGGACGAGATTCCCAACGCGTTCGCGCAGATGATCCGCGACATGAAGCCGGGCCAGGTCGCCGGCCCGCTGCGCGGCCCCAGCGGCTTCCAGCTGCTGAAGCTGGTCGAAGTGCGCGACGCCTCGGCCAACCCGGAAAAGAAGACGGTCACCGAGTACCACGCCCGCCACATCCTGATCCGGGTCAACGATGCGCAGCCCGACGCGGCCGCCAAGGCCAAGGTCGAGACCCTGCGTGCCCGCATCGCCGGCGGCGCCGACTTCCAGGCCGTGGCCAAGGAAGCGTCGGAAGACACCAACAGTCGCAGCCAGGGCGGCGATCTGGGCTGGTTCCCGGTCGACGCGTTCGGCCCGGACTTCGGCCACCAGGTCGCGAGCCTGCAGGACGGCCAGGTGTCGCAGCCGTTCCGCACCGAGGCCGGCTGGCACATCGTGCAGCGCGTCGGCGAGCGTCAGACCGACGTGACCAGCGACACCCAGCGTGCCCAGGTCCGCGAGACCATCGGCCGCCGCAAGCTGGAAGAGGAATACAACCGCTTCCTGCAGGAAATGCGCGGCGAAGCCTACGTCGACCTGCGCGTGGGCAACACCGACGCGGCCACCGCGCCGGCGACCACGCCCGCGCCGGCGCCCGCCGCCAAGCCCTGACCCATGCGCCCCTCGCTCGCGCTGGTGCCGGGCGAGCCGGGCGGGATCGGCCCGGAGCTGTGCGTGCGGCTGGCGCAACAGCCGCGCCACGATTGCCAGCTCCTGGCCTTCGCCGATCCCGAGACCTTGCGCGCCGCCGCCGCGGCGCTGTCGCTGCCGCTGCAGCTGCTGCCCGAATCCAGCCCCGCCCTCGCCCCTGGCGACCTGCGCCTGCGCACGGTCGCCAATGCCGTGCCCAGCCGCTTCGGCGCAACCGAGCCGGCCAATGCCAGCGCAGTGATCGCTGCACTGACCCAGGCCGCCGACGCCTGCCTGAGCGGCGAACTGGCCGGCATGGTGACCGGTCCGGTGCACAAGGCCGCGATCAACGCCGGCGGCATCGCCTACACCGGCACCACCGAACTGCTGGCCCAACACGCCGGCCGCGAGGTGGTGATGATGCTGGCCAACGCCATCGTGCGGGTGGCCCTGGTCACCACCCACCTGCCGCTGCGCGCGGTCGCCGATGCGCTCACCCCGACCCTGCTGGAACGCAGCCTGCGCATCACCGAGGCCGCGCTGCGTCATGAGTTCGGCATCGCCGCGCCGACCATCGCCGTGCTGGGGCTGAACCCGCATGCCGGCGAGGACGGCCATCTGGGCGTTGAAGAGATCCAGGTGATGCAGCCGGTGCTGGACGCCCTGCGCGCGGAAGGCATGCGCCTGCTCGGCCCGTTGCCGGCCGATACCGCTTTTCTGCCGCAGAAGCTGGCGACCGTGGACGCGGTGCTGGCGATGTACCACGACCAGGGCCTGCCGGTTCTCAAGTACAGCGGCTTCGAGCAGGCGGTGAACCTGACCCTCGGCCTGCCCTATCCGCGCGTGGCGGTCGACCACGGCACCGCGCTGGAGCTCGCCGGCCGCGGCGTGGCCGATCCATCCAGCCTGTTCGCCGCCACCGCGCTGTGCGCGCAACTGGCTGCGCGCCGCACGCAGGCTTAGCTGCCGGTCCGAGCCGCGCTCGGCGCGCTGTCGCAACCAGGCTCACGGTCATGCCGGTCGCAGCTGAAACCACTCCTATGCCGCTGCAGCGCGCGCCGCCCCACGCATGCCGATAAAATGCCCGCCATGACTTCCTCCTCCGGCTTCGGCGCCCCGGCCAAGAAATCCCTCGGCCAACACTTCCTCAGCGACCGCCACTACATCGACAGCATCGTGCGCGCGGTCGACCCCAAGCCGGGCGACCGGCTGGTCGAGATCGGCCCGGGCCAGGGCGCGATCACGTTCCCGCTGCTGCGCCGGCACGGCCAGCTGACCGTGATCGAGTTCGACCGCGACCTGATCGCGCCGCTGACCGCGGCGGCGGCCGGCGTCGGCGAACTGACCATCCTCAACCGCGACGTGTTGTCGGTGGATTTCACCGCCCTGGCCGAGGGCGCGCGCATCCGCCTGGTCGGCAACCTGCCCTACAACATTTCCTCGCCGATCCTGTTCCATGCGCTGGACCACGCCGCGGCGGTCGCCGACATGCACTTCATGCTGCAGAAGGAAGTGGTCGACCGCATGGCCGCCGACCCCGGCAGCAAGGTCTACGGCCGGCTCAGCGTGATGTTGCAGGCGTACTGCGAGGTGACCTCGCTGTTCGTGGTGCCACCGGGCGCGTTCCGGCCGCCGCCGAAGGTGGATTCGGCGGTGGTGCGGCTGGTGCCGCGACCGCCGCAGACGGTGGGCATCGCCGATCCGAAACGCTTCGCCGACGTGGTCCGCGCCGCGTTCGGCCAGCGCCGCAAGACCCTGCGCAACGCCTTGAACGGCGTCTGCGATGCCGCGCAGTTCGAGGCCGCGGGCGTGCGCCCGGACGCGCGCGCCGAGCAGCTCGAGGTCGCCGACTTCGTGCGTCTGGCCAACCTGCCCCTGGCCTGACGCTCCTGCACCGCCCCGCGCGTGCTCGCGGGGCGCACCCACGAGCGTGATGCGATGGCACACATGCCGGCAGCGGCCCGGCCAACGCAGGCCTGGACGTGGCGACGACACAAGTCCGCCTGTTCCCCTTTGATGGCAAGACGCACGACGCAGACCCTGTACGTCACGATCCGCGTTCCCGCGGGCCGCCCGCCCGTGGCACGACGCCGGCCATCGCGGCACGCCCGGGCCGCGAACAAGGCCGCCACGGCGCGCCACCCGCTTCGCAGCGCGAACCGCTCACGCATCTGCCTCAAACGGCAAAACACGCTCTAAACTGTAGGGATGAACGACGACGCCCCCTATCGGATCGAGGTCGAAGTGTCGCCCCGATTCCTCGACGACCAATCGGCGCCGGAGGACGGACGCTATACGTTCGCCTACACGATCCGCATCCACAACCGCGGCCGCGTCGCCGCGCGGCTGATCGCCCGGCACTGGGAGATCACCGACGGCAACGGCCGCATCGAACGCGTGGACGGCGACGGCGTGGTCGGCGAACAGCCGCGGCTGCGCCCGGGCGAAGATTTCCGCTACACCTCCGGGCTGGTGCTGGAAACCGAGCACGGCACGATGCGCGGCCACTACGACATGGAGGCCGACGACGGCACCCATTTCATCGCCGCGATCGCGCCGTTCGTGCTGTCCGTGCCGCGGACCCTGCACTGATGGCGGTCTGGGCCATCGGCGACCTGCAGGGTTGCTACGACATCACCCAGCAGTTGCTGGAGAAGATCCGTTTCGATCCGGCGGTGGACCGGCTGTGGTTCTGCGGCGACCTGGTCAACCGCGGCGGGCAGTCGCTGGAGACCCTGCGTTTGGTGCACTCGCTGCGCGAACACAGCGTGGTGGTGCTGGGCAACCACGACCTGTCGCTGCTGGCGATCGGCGAGCGCAGCCCGGACGAACAGCGCAAGGTCAATCCGGACCTGCAGCGCATCGTGCTGGCCGAGGACCGCGACGAACTGCTGACCTGGCTGCGCATGCAGAAGCTGCTGCACGCCGACCGCCAACTCGGCTGGATGATGATCCACGCCGGCCTGGCGCCGAAGTGGACCACCGCGCTGGCCGAGAAGCATGCGCGCGAGGTCGAGCAGCAACTGCACGGCAACGGCTACCGCAAGCTGTTCCGCAACATGTACGGCGATCGCCCGGCCTGGTCGCCGGGCCTGACCGGCTACGACCGCTCGCGCGCGATCATCAACCTGTTCACCCGCGCCCGTTACTGCACCCCGCGCGGACGCATCGCGATCGAGGAAAAGGGCACCCCCGGCACCCAGGCGCAGGGCCTGTACCCGTGGTTCGAAGTGCCGGGACGGGTCGAGCGCGACCTGAAGATCGTCTGCGGGCACTGGTCGACGCTGGGCCTGACCATCACCCAGGGCGTGCACGCGATCGACACCGGCGCGGTCTGGGGCGGCAAGCTCACCGCGTTGCGCCTGGACAGCGAGGACCTGCAGGTGGTGCAGGTCCCCGGCCGGCCGGTGCAGGGGCCGCCGCCGGCGGCGCGCAGCAGCACGCCGCGACGGCGCAGCGCGCCGCACCGTGGACAACAGGCGCCCGCTGCCTCTGCGCCCGAGCAGGAGTGAGGTCTCAGGCGATACGTGTAATGTCTTAGGAGCGGCTTTAGCCGCGATGGGCTTTCTCGGTAACGCCCGTCGCGGCTGAAGCCGCTCCTACGACAGCACCGGCATCCGCCAGCGGATCCCTACGCCGCGCCAGGCCGACGCCGGTAATCCACGAAATCGAAGGCCAGCGCGTGCCGCGCATCGGCCGGATGCGCTTGCCGCGCCACCACCTCCCACTGCTCCGGATCGAACGTTGGGAAATGCGCATCAGCGCCATCGACGACAGTGTCGACATGGGTCAGGTACAGCACCTCGGCCAACGGCAGGGCCAGGGCGAAGATGTCGCCGCCACCGATCACCGCCAGCTCCGTGGCGCCGGCCTCGCGCGCGGCGTCGATCGCCGCCTGCAGCGACGCCACCGCCTGCATGTCCGCGAACGGCACCTGCCCCGAACGCGTCATCACCAGGTTCAGGCGCCCCGGCAGCGCTCGCCCCAGCGACTGCGCGGTCTTACGCCCCATCAGCACCGGCTTGCCCAGGGTCAGCGCCTTGAACCGCTTCAGATCGTCCGGCAAGCGCCACGGCAGATCGTTGTCGCGACCGATCGCATTGGCGCGATCCAGCGCCGCGATCAGGCTGAGCCGCAGGCCACCCGTTGCCGCCCGGGAATCCGCCGTTGCCTCTGCTTCACGCGAATCCCCAATCCCCACTCCCGACTCCCCGCCGCTCACACCGCCACCGGCGCCTTGATCGCCGGATGCGGGTCGTAGCCCTCGATGGCGATGTCGTCGTAGATGAAGGCGAACAGATCGGTGACCGCCGGGTTCAGCCGCAACCGCGGCAGCGGCCGCGGCGTGCGCGCCAGTTGCTCGCGCGCCTGCGCGAAGTGATTGGAGTACAGGTGCGCATCGCCGAGCGTGTGCACGAAATCGCCCACGCCCAGGCCGGTGGCCTGCGCCACCATGTGGGTCAGCAGCGCGTAGCTGGCGATGTTGAACGGCACGCCGAGGAAGATGTCGCCGCTGCGCTGATACAGCTGGCAGCTGAGCTTGCCGTCGACCACGTAGAACTGGAACAGGCTGTGGCACGGCATCAGCGCCATCTGCGGCAACTCGGCCACGTTCCAGGCGCTGATCACCAGCCGCCGCGAATCCGGGTTGCGCTTGATCTCGTCCACCAGCCACTGCATCTGGTCGATCTCGCGGCCATCGGCGCCGGTCCAGCGCCGCCACTGCTTGCCGTACACCGGGCCGAGTTCGCCCTGCGCATCGGCCCACTCGTCCCAGATGCTGACCTTGTTGTCCTTGAGGTAGGCGATGTTGGTCTCGCCCTTCAGGAACCACAGCAGCTCGTGCACGATCGAGCGCAGGTGCAGCTTCTTGGTGGTGACCAGGGGAAAGCCGTCGTTGAGGTCGAAGCGCATCTGCCAGCCGAACACGCTGCGCGTGCCGGTGCCGGTGCGGTCGGCTTTCTCCGCGCCGCGCTCCAGCACGTGCTGCAGCAATTCCAGGTACGGCTTCACTTGGTCACCTCCGGCGGCGGCACCGGCTGCAGTACCGGCGCGCTGCGCGAGCGCCACAGCAGGAACAGGCCGAGCAGGACCAGCGGAATGCTCAACTGCTGGCCGCGGGTCAGCCAATGGAACGCCAGGTAGCCGAGCTGCGCATCCGGTACCCGCACGAACTCCACCGCGAAGCGGAACACGCCATACAGCAGCGCGAACAGGCCGGACACCGCATAGCGCGCGCGCGGCTTCATCGAGAACGTCCACAACACCACGAACATCACCAGCCCTTCCAGCGCTGCTTCGTAGAGTTGCGACGGGTGGCGGGCATAGCGGTCGAGCAGGCCTGCGGCGTATTGCTGCTGCAGTTGCGCGGTGCTCTTCAGGCTCTCCAGCGCCGGCGCGTTGGCCACCCCGTCCTGTATCGGCGCGTGCGGGAAGATCACGCCCCAGCCGGCGTGGGTCAACTTGCCCCACAACTCGCCGCCGACGAAATTGCCGATCCGGCCGAAGCCCAGGCCCAGCGGCACCAGCGGCGCGACGAAATCGACGGTGTCGAAGAAATGCAGGCGCGCCTTGCGCGTCCACCACAGGCAGGCGGCCAGCACGCCCAACAGGCCACCGTGGAAGCTCATGCCGCCGTCCCACACCTTGAAGATCAGCAGCGGGTCGGCCAGGAAATCGGACAGCGCGTAGAACAGCATGTAGCCGATGCGCCCACCCAGCACCACGCCGAGCATCGCGTAGAAAAGAAGGTCGGAGAAACCATCCTCGTTCACCCCGGGCAGGCGACCGGCGCGGATGCGACGACGGCCCAACCACCAGGCCGAGAGGAAGCCGGCCAGATACATCAGCCCGTACCAATGCACCTTCACCGGCCCGAACGAGAAGGCGATGGGATCGATCTGGTGGAGATAGGTCATGCGCAAGCGTCGGCCGGGGGGCAAAGAGTGCCTATTCTGCCACCGACTCCGCTGCTTGCCGCGATTTGTGGACGGCACAGCGGGGTAGCGCTTCATCTGCTGGCAGGCGCACGCGTCTGCCACTGACTCCGCCAATTGCTGCGATTGCGGACGGCACAGCGGGGTGACGCTTCATCTGCTGGCAGGCGCACCAACCCGCCACCGAACGACCTCAAGACACATGCGCAGCCCAGACACCACGTGCCCCCTCCGTCCTTGCGGGAGCGGCCCATGTGGCCCCGAGCCATCGCCTCGACGAGCAGAGCCATCTAGTTCACTTCGGCACTGTCGCGTCGGGACTGAAGTCCCTCCCACAACATCACCGGATCGCGCCGATGCAGGAACGGCCGGTGCACCAATGTGGGAGCGGCTTCAGCCGCGACGCGCGCAGCCATCAGGCCCCAGCCCGGCACTCTCGCGTCGGGACTGAAGTCCCTCCCAAGACACCACCAGATCCCACCGACGTGGGAGCGGCCAATACCCCACTGTGGGAACGGCTTCATCCGCGACGGGCACAGCCGTCAGGCTCCAACCCGGCACCGACGCTGCATTTCATCTGCTGGCCGGGCAAAACCCACTGCCGCAGCACACTCAGTCCAGCACCCGCGGCAGATTCGGCAATTCGTTCTCGCCCTGCTGACCCGGCTGCGCCGGGAAGTGCGCGGCCAGCAGCGCGGACACAGCACCGACGCCGGCGAGCACCGCCTGTTCGGGCTGGCCCACGCGCATGTCGCGCTCGATCAGCGCGCAGACCTGGCGCCACTGCGCCGCGTCCACCCGCCCGCGCAGGCCGCGGTCGGCGACGATCTCGATGTGGTGATCGGCCAGCAGCAGGTAGATCAGCACCCCGTTGTTGGCGTCGGTATCCCAGGTGCGCAACTGCGCGAAGGCCTGTTCGGCGCGCAGCCGTGGGGTCATGCCGCGCAGCACCTGCGCCGGCGCCAGGCCCGACTCCACCGCGAACATCACCTGCCCGCGATGCAAGCGCTCGCCCTCGGCGATCGCCGCGCCAATGCGTTCCAGGCTGGCCGCGGGGAACAGACGCTGGGCGGACGGCGCGAACAGGTGCCGAAGCAGGCGCATCACCAGCTCCCCGAGGCGCCACCGCCTCCGGAACTGCCACCGCCACCACCCCAGCCGCCTCCGCCGCCGCCCCAACTTCCACCGCCACCGCCACCGCCACCGCCGCCCCAGCCACCGCCGAATCCGCCGCCTCCCCAACCTCCGCCGCCCCAGCCGCCCCAACCGCCGCCGCCAGCCGAGCGGCCCGGCGCGATCCCGACAAACAGGCCCAGCAGCAGGCCGATCCCGCCGGTCAGCGCACCGACGAACAGCGACAGGCTCAGCAACAGGCCGACGCCACCGCCGACCACGCCGCTCAGCACGCCACGCACGGGACGCGACAACCGCGCGAACAGCACCTGCGCGACCAGCGCCGCGAACAGGCCGGCGAAGAAACCGAATCCCAGGCCGCCCCCGCGCGACGCCGATGCATGCGCACTGACCGGCGCCGGCAACGCTTCGCCGTCGATCAGCTTGACCAGCATCGCGGTGGCCTCGGCGATGCCACCGCTGTAGTCACCGGCGCGGAAGCGCGGCGCCAGGTACTCCTGGATGATGCGGTTGGCGGTGGCGTCGGGAATCGCGCCTTCCAGGCCGTAGCCGGGCTGGATGCGCACGCGCCGGTCGTTCTTGGCCACCACCAGCAGGACGCCGTCGTCCACGCCCTTGCGGCCGAGTTTCCACTGGTCGAACACGCGCTGGGTGTATTGCTCGATGGTCTCCGGCGCGGTGCTCGGCACTACCAGCACCTGCAATTGGCTGCCCTTGCGCTGCTGCAACTGCACCGCCTGCCGGTCCAGCTCCAGGCGCTGGTTCGCCGTCAGCGTGCCGGTGGTGTCGACCACCGGCGCGTCCAGCGGCGGGATCGGCGCCTCGGCCTGCGCCCAGGCCAGCCAGGGCAGCAGCGCCAACAGCAGCACCAGCCAGACGCCGGCGTGCCGGCGAGATACACGGCGAGCCGCACTGCGCGACGCCGCCGATGCGGTAGCGCGCTCAGCCGTCACGGATGTGGAACGCACGCCCGGGCCCGCCCGCGGCGGCGCTTAGTGCGCCGGCGCCGGTTGCTGCTGCGGCTGCGGTTGCTGCGGCGGCGCGGACGCCGGCTGGCCGCCGAAGTTCACCGCCGGCGCCTCGGAGATCTGCGCCTCGTTCTCCACCGAGAAGTTGGGCTTTTCCTTGTAGCCGAACAGCTTGGCGGTGAGCACCTGCGGGAAGGACAGGATGTAGGTGTTGTAGTCCTGCACTGCCTGGATGTAGCGGCCGCGCGCCACGGTGATGCGGTTCTCGGTGCCTTCCAGCTGCGCCTGCAGGTCGCGGAAGGCCTGGTCGGATTTCAGGTTCGGATAGTTCTCGCTGACCACCAGCAGCCGCGACAGCGCGCTGGACAGCTGGCCCTGCGCCTGCTGGAACTGCTGCAGCGAGGCGGCGTCGTCGGCGTTGACCTGCACCTGGCCGACCCGGGCGCGGGCATTGGTCACGTCGGTCAGCACCTGCCGCTCCTGGTCGGCATAGCCCTTGACCGTGTTGACCAGGTTCGGCACCAGATCGGCGCGGCGCTTGTACTGGTTCAGCACTTCCGACCAGCCGGCCTTGACCGCCTGGTCCTTCTGCTGGATCGCGTTGTAGCCGCAGCCGGACAGCAACACCGCCAGCGCGGCCAGGAACAGGGAGCGGGACAACAGGCGCATGCGAGGACTCCGGCAGATGACTGCGCGCAGCTTGCCACGCGCCCGGTGAAAACGCAGCCTGCGCAGCTCAGCCGCTCACCACTTGCCGGCGCCGGGCACCTGGTGCGCGGCGGCGCGCCGGCGCATCAGCAGATTCAGCCACTCCACCAGCACCGAGAACCCCATCGCCGCGTAGATGTAGGGCTTGGGCACGTGCACGTCCAGCCCGTCCAGGATCAGCACCACGCCGATCATCAGGATGAAGGCCAGCGCCAGCATCTTCACCGTCGGGTTGGCGTCGATGAAGCGGCCCAGCGGGTTGGCCGCCAGCAGCATCACCGCCACCGCCAGCAGCACCGCGGCGATCATCACCGGGATATGCTGGGCCATGCCCACCGCGGTGATCACCGAATCCAGCGAGAACACGATGTCGATCACCGCGATCTGCGCGATCACCATCCAGAACACGCCCGAGGCCTTGCTGGTGGTGGGGTCTTCGTCCTCGCCGCCGGTGATCAGTTCGCGGATCTCCATGGTGCCCTTCACCAGCAGGAACAGGCCGCCGACGATCAGCACCAGGTCGCGGATCGAGATGCCCATGCCGGCCACGCTGAACAGCTCGCCCTGCATGCGCGCCAGGAACGCCAGCGACACCAGCAGCGCGATGCGGGTCAGGCAGGCCACGGCGATGCCGAACTTGCGCGCGGCCGGGCGCTGCGCTTCCGGCAGCTTGCCCACCGCGATGGAAATGAACACTAGGTTGTCGATGCCCAGCACGATCTCCAACGCACTCAGCGTCAACAGCGTCAACCAGGTGTTGGGGTCGGCGAGAAACTCGAGGGCCATGGCGTCGGATCCTTTAACAGAAGAAGAAACGGGCGGCGATCACAGCAGGCGCGGCAGCAGGATCAAGCCCCAGCACAGCACCACGTTGGCCAGCATCACGAAGACCGCGGCCGAGCCCATGTCCTTGGCGCGGCCGGCCAGCTCGTGATGCTCGGGGCCGTAGCGCTCGATCACCGCTTCGATCGCCGAATTGAGCAGTTCCACCGCCAGCACCAGCAGCAGCGAGCCGATCATCAGCACCTGCTGTACCGGCCCCTGCCCCAACCACAGCGCCAGCGGCGCAAGGATCAGGAACAGGCATACCTCCAGGCGGAACGAGGACTCGTGCAGCCAGGCCGCGCGCAGTCCCTGCCACGACCAGCGCGCCGCCATCAGCATGCGGCGCGGCCCGCGCGGCAGATGCCCGAACTGGTCGGCCATGGCTCAGCCCCGTCCCAGGCAACGGGGACGCGACGACGACGGCCGGAAGGAATCGGTCATGAGCAAGGGCGCAGCGGGATAGGCCGCAATTTTGCCACAAGCCCCGCGGCGGCGCCGGCATCGCCGCGGATTTGCCTGCATGCGGCGCCTGCGGCACCATCGCCGCTCCCTTGCTTCGAGGAGGCGTCATGCCCCGTTCGCCGCTGCGCGCACCGCTGCTCGCCCTGAGTCTGTTCAGCCTGTCCCTGCTGGGCGTATCGCCGGCACGCGCACTCACCCCAGCCGCGGCGCCCAGCGTGCCCGACCAGGTCTCCAATGCGGCCTGGGAAGAGGACATGGCGCGCTTCGCCAAGGACGATGCCGCGCATCCGGTCAAACCCGGCGGCGTGCTGTTCGTCGGCAGTTCCTCGATCCGCTTCTGGACCTCGCTGGCCACGGATTTTCCGGGCGTGCAGACCCTCAACCGCGGCTTCGGCGGCTCGGAGATCCGCGACAGCACCTGGTACGCCGACCGCATCGTGGTGCCATACAAGCCGCGCCTGATCGTGTTCTACGCCGGCGACAACGACCTCAACAGCGGCCGCAGCCCGCAGCAGGTGCGCGACGACTTCGTGGCCTTCGTGACCCGCGTGCACCGCGACCTGCCCAAGACCCGCATCGTCTACCTGTCGATCAAGCCCAGCCCCTCGCGTGCGGCGCTGATGCCGAAGATGGCCGAGGCCAACGCGCTGATCCGCAAGGCCGCCGCCGGCCTCAAGCAGGTCCAGTTCGTCGACGTGTACACGCCGATGCTCGGTGCCGACGGGCAGCCGCGCGCCGAGCTGTTCGGCCCGGACAAGTTGCACATGAACGCGGCCGGCTACGCGCTGTGGCGCGACACGCTGCGGCCGTATCTGAGCCCCTGACACGACGATGAGCGGCGTGGCGCGCATGCACGAAGGCCGGGGCCCTGCCGGTGCGGCCAGCACGCGCCGGCGATCGCGTTCTGCCGCCTCCGGCAGGGAGTAAGCCAGGATGCCCAGGGCCCTGGTCATCGAAGACGACGAAGTGACCGCCCGCGACATCGTCGCGGAACTCGGCGCGCACGGCTTCAGCGCCGACTGGATCGCCGACGGACGCGACGGCCTGCAGCGCGCGCTGGCCGATGGTTACGACATCATCACCCTCGACCGCATGCTGCCCGGCATGGATGGCATCGACGTGGTCTCAGAACTGCGCAAGCGCTCGGTGCAGACGCCGGTGCTGATGATCAGCGCACTGTCCGAGGTGGACGAGCGCGTGCGCGGCCTGCGCGCGGGCGGCGACGATTACCTGACCAAGCCGTTCTCGCCCGATGAGCTGGTCGCGCGCGCCGAAGTGCTGGTGCGCCGCCATCGCAGCACGACCGCGACCGAAACCCGCCTGCACGTGGCGGACCTGGAACTCGACCTGGTCCGCCACAACGCCTTGCGCAACGGACAGCCGCTGACCCTGCTGCCCACCGAGTTCCGCCTGCTCGAATTCCTGATGCGCAACGCCGGCCAGGTGGTGACGCGACAGATGATCTTCGAGCATGTCTGGGGCTTCCATTTCGATCCGGGCACCAACGTGATCGACGTCCACATCGGCCGCCTTCGCCGCAAGATCGACGGCAACGGCCAGCCGCCGCTGATCCGCACGATGCGCGGCTCGGGATATGTCCTTGCCCCCGCTGAGTGACGCCTGGCGGTCGGCCACCTCGCGGCTGATCCTGATCTACGGGTCGCTGTTCGCGATCTGGTGCATCGTGCTGCTGGGTATCGTGCAGTGGGAGTCCACCCGCTATCTCTCGCACGTGATCGACCAGATGCTGGTCGCGCGCATCCATTACCTGGAACACACCGACCCCGCGCGCCTGGCCGAGACGGTGGGCCAGGCCAACGCCATCGACATCCAGGGCTTCATGTGGGTCGGCCTGTTCGACGCGCAGGGACGCCGCATCGCCGGCAACATCGCCGAGGCGCCCAAGGGCATGGCCGTCGATGGCACCGTCGGCGTGGTCAGCGCCCGGCTGATCGACAGCGGGCGCAGCGGCCAGACCCGGGCGCGCGGCATCGCCCGGCACCTCCCGGACGGCCGCCGGCTGGTCGTGGTCAAGGCCAGCACCGTCATCGACGGACTGACCGCGATCATCTACCGCGGACTGCTGTGGGGACTGTCGTTGACCCTGCTGCCGGGCCTGCTCGGCGGCCTGCTCATCGCGCGCGGCCCGGCCCGGCGCATCCGCGCCATCCAGCAGGCCATGCAACCCATCCACCGCGGGGATCTCAGCGTGCGCCTGCCGGTGTCCCGGCGCGGCGACGAGGTGGACCTGCTGGCGGCCACGGTGAACCGGACGCTGGGCGAGGTCGAACGCCTGCTCGGCGAGGTGAAAGGCGTCACCGACAACATCGCCCACGATCTGCGCACCCCGCTGACGCGCATGCGCACGCGCCTGCACCGGCTGCAGCAGCAGTTCGCCGGCCGCCCGGAAGGCGAGCAGCTGGACGCATGCGTGAGCGAGATCGACACCGTGCTGACCCGCTTCCGCGCGCTGCTGCGCGTGTCGGAACTGGAAGACCGCCAGCGCAGCGCCTGCTTCTCGACCATCGACCTCGCCCCGCTGCTGCATGAGGTCCACGCGTTCTACGCGCCCGTGGCCGAGGACCGCGGCCAGGCTTTCGACCTTGTACTGGAGCCGCTGCCGGCCGTGCACGGCGATCGGCAGCTGCTGTTCGAGGCGCTGGCCAACCTGGTCAGCAATGCCATCAAGTTCACGCCCGACGGCGGGACGATCCGCCTGTCGGCAGGCGCCGACCAGGACGGCAACGCGCGCATCGAGATCGCCGATAGCGGCCCCGGCATCGCCCCCGACGAGCGCCAGACGATCTTCCGCCGCTTCTACCGCGTCGACCAGACGCGTGCCAAGCCCGGCTGCGGACTGGGCTTGGCAATCGTCAGCGCCATCGTCCGCCTGCACGGCTATACGCTGCAGGTGGGCGGCGACGCGCGCGGGGCGGTGTTCTCGGTCCTCTGCCCGCCCGCCGCGGCCGCGCCGTCCGCGGGCCGTGCACCCTGCCCTGCCTGACACGGCCCGCACCGGTGCGCGGTCGCGCGCATCCGCCCACGTCTCGCCGCGCGTGGCGTGGCAGCGCCGGACAGGCGGCGTGCGGCTTACGGCCCGGTCAGTACACAAGTCGTTGAACCATCGAGCGTTTGCGGCGCGGGGGCGGATATCTAAATAAATCTTAATGAAGCCAGGGAACACCCCCCAGGCAAAATCCGCCGCGACGCAACATTCGCGCACGGAACCGCTCCTCCATGATTGGCCTCGTCCGGATCGCACTGACGCGACCGTATACCTTCGTCGTCCTGGCCCTGCTGATCCTGATCGTGGGTCCGCTCGCCGCATTGCGCACGCCCACCGACATCTTCCCGGACATCCGCATCCCGGTGATCGCCGTGGTCTGGCAGTACAACGGCCTGCCGCCCGAGCAGATGGCCGGCCGCGTCAGTTCGCCGTTCGAACGCGTGCTCACCACCACCGTGAACGATGTCGAGCACACCGAGGCCACGTCGATCCAGGGCTTCGGCATCATCAAGATCTTCTTCCAGCCCAACGTCGACATCCGCACCGCCAACGCGCAGGTCACCGCCGTGGCGCAGACCATGCTGCGGCAGCTGCCGCAAGGCACCACACCGCCGCTGATCCTCAACTACAACGCCTCCACGGTGCCGATCATCCAGTTGGCGCTGTCCGGCAAGGGGCTCACCGAGCAGAACCTGGCCGACCTCGGCCTCAACATCATCCGTCCGCAGCTCACCTCGGTGGCCGGCGCGGCGATCCCGTATCCGTTCGGCGGCAAGACCCGCCAGGTGCAGATCGACATCGATCCGCCGGCGCTGCAGGCGCGCGGCCTCTCGGCGCAGGACGTGGCCAACGCGCTGGCGGCGCAGAACCTCATCACCCCGGTGGGCACGCAGAAGATCGGCAAGTACGAATACACGCTGCAGCTCAACAACGCGCCATCGGACATCGAGGAGCTGGGCAACCTGCCGGTGAAGACGGTCGACGGCGCCACGGTGTTCATCCGCGACGTGGCGCATGTCCGCGACGGCGCCCCACCGCAGACCAACATCGTGCACGTCAACGGCGACCGTTCGGTGCTGATGACGGTGATGAAGAACGGCTCGGCCTCGACGCTGGCGATCATCGCCGGCATCAAGGACCGGGTCGCGGCGATGAAGGAGGCGCTGCCGCCGGACCTGCGGATCGTTCCCATCGGCGACCAGTCGCTGTTCGTGAGTGGCGCGATCGCCGGCGTGGCGCGCGAAGGCGTGATCGCCGCGGCGCTGACCAGCCTGATGATCCTGCTGTTCCTCGGCAGCTGGCGCTCGACGCTGATCATCGCCATCTCGATCCCGCTGGCGATTCTCGGCTCGATCGCCGCGCTGTCGGCGATCGGCGAGACGCTGAACATCATGACCCTGGGCGGCCTGGCGCTGGCCGTGGGCATCCTGGTCGACGACGCCACGGTGACCATCGAGAACATCAACTGGCACCTGGAGCAGGGCAAGTCCGTGGAGACGGCGATCCTGGACGGCGCCTCGCAGATCGTGACGCCCGCCTTCGTCTCGCTGCTGTGCATCTGCATCGTATTCGTGCCGATGTTCTTCCTGGAAGGCGTGGCGCGCTTCCTGTTCGTGCCGATGGCCGAAGCGGTGATGTTCGCGATGATCGCGTCCTTCCTGCTGTCGCGCACGCTGGTGCCGACCATGGCCAAGTACCTGTTGCATCCGCATGCGCCGCATACCGACATGCACGGCGACGGCCATGGCCAGCCGCCGTCGCGCAATCCGCTGGTGCGCTTCCAGCGCGGTTTCGAAAAGCGCTTCGAGCGGCTGCGCGCCGGCTACTACGCCCTGCTCGAGACCGCGCTGCTGCGCCGCAGGGCCTTCGTGCCCGGCTTCATGCTGTGCGTGGCGCTGTCGTTCCTGCTGCTGCCGATGCTCGGCCGCAACTTCTTCCCGTCGGTGGACTCGGGCCAGATCCTGATGCACGTGCGCGCACCGGTCGGCACCCGCGTCGAGGAAACCGCGCACCTGTTCGCCGACGTGACCGGCGCGGTGCGCAGGCTCATTCCGCCGCACGACCTGGCCGGCGTCGTCGACAACATCGGCCTGTCGTCCTCGGGCATCAACAACGCCTACAACAACACCGGCACCATCGGCTCGCAGGACGGCGACATCCAGATCGCGCTGAGCGAAGGCCACGCGCCCACCGCCGACTACGTGCGCACGCTGCGCCAGACCCTGCCGCGGCAGTTCCCGTCGGTGGTGTTCTCGTTTCCGCCGGCCGACATCATCAGCCAGATCCTGAACTTCGGCGCGCCGGCGCCAGTGGACCTGCAGATCCGCGGCCCGAACCTCGCCGCCAACTTCGCCTATGCCAACCGCCTGCTGCGCGAGATCCGCCGCGTCCCGGGCGTGGCGGACGCGCGCATCCAGCAATCGCAGGCCAGCCCCGGCTTCGCGGTGAACGTGGACCGCAGCCTCGCCCAACAGGTGGGCATTACCGAGCGCGACGTCACCAGCAGCCTGGGCGTGAACCTGGCCGGCTCCAGCCAGATCGCGCCGACGTTCTGGCTGAACCCGCAGAACGGCGTGTCGTATCCGATCGTGATGCAGACGCCGCAGTACAGCCTCGACAGCCTGCCCGACCTGCAGAACGTGCCGATCAGCCCCAGCGCCGGCCAGGGCGGCGCGCAGAGCCTGGGCGGGCTGGCGACGCTGTCGCGGACCGCGACCAATGCCGTGGTCAGCCAGTACAACATCAATGCGACGGTGGACATCTTCGCCTCCCCGCAGGACCGCGACCTGGGCGCGGTCGCCGCCGACATCCAGAAGATCCTCGACGCCAACCAGAAATTCCTGCCCAAGGGATCCAGCACGGCGCTGCTCGGCCAGGTGCAGACGATGAACAAGGCATTCGCCGGCCTGATCTTCGGCCTGCTCGGCGCGATCGTGCTGATCTACCTGTTGATCGTGGTCAACTTCCAATCGTGGAGCGATCCGTTCGTGATCGTGACCGCCTTGCCCGCGGCGATCGCCGGCATCGTCTGGATGCTGTTCGCCACGCACACCACCCTGTCGGTCCCCGCGCTGACCGGCGCCATCATGTGCATGGGCGTGGCCACGGCCAACTCGATCCTGGTGGTGAGCTTCTGCCGCGAGCGCCTCGCCGAGCACGGCGACGCGGCGAAGGCGGCATTGGAGGGCGGCTTCGTGCGCTTCCGCCCGGTGCTCATGACCGCGCTGGCGATGATCATCGGCATGGCGCCGATGGCGCTGGGCCTGGGCGAAGGTGGCGAGCAGAACGCGCCGCTGGGCCGGGCCGTCATCGGCGGCCTGATCTTCGCCACCGTCAGCACGCTGTTCTTCGTGCCGATCGTCTTCAGCCTCATCCACCGCCGTGGTTCCCAGCCGTCCTCGCCGACGGCGCACGCCTCCGGAGCGTCCCCGCATGTCGCCTGATCTGTCGCCCCCCGTTTCGCCACGCCGTCTCCGCCTGGCCGGCGTCATCGCCTCGATCGTGGTCCTGGCCATCGTCGTCGCCGGCATCGCCACGCGCGCCGGCGACGCGCGCCGGCTGCGTGCATGGACCGACGACCAGGCGGTGCCGACGGTCACCGTGGTGGCCCCGGAGACCGACCAGGGCACCGGCGTGCTCAACCTGCCCGGTCGCCTGGAGGCGTATGCCCGCGCGCCGATCTTCGCCCGGACCAGCGGCTACCTGAAATGGTGGAAAGCCGACATCGGCGCCAGGGTGAAGGCCGGCGACGTGCTTGCCGAGATCGAAACGCCCGACCTGGACCAGCAGTTGCTTCAGGCCAAGGCCGACCTGGCCAACGCCCGGGTCAACGCCGCCCTGGCCCAGACCACCGCCAAGCGCTGGCAGACCATGGGCCAGACCGAGGTGGTGTCGAAGCAGGCGGTGGACGAGAAGACCGGCGACTACGACGCCAAGCGCGCCCTTGCCCAGTCCGCACAGGCCAACCTCGAGCGCCTGGAGGCGATGAAGGGCTTCGCCAGACTGGTGGCGCCGTTCGACGGCACCGTCACCGCGCGCGAGACCGATGTCGGCGCGCTGATCAACGCCGGCGGCGGCGGCCAGGAACTGTTCGTCGTGTCGGACACGCACAAGCTGCGCATGTACGTGAACGTGCCGCAGAGCGATGCGCCGTCGGTGCGCGCCGGCAGCAAGGTGACGCTGACGGTGCCGGAGTACCCGGGGCAGACCTTCAGCGGCGTCGTCGACAGCGCATCGGGGGCGGTCAACGCCGCCTCGGGCACCACCCTGGTCCAGGTCGCCGTGGACAATCAGGACGGCAGACTGATGCCGGGCGGCTACGCCAGCGTGCGCTTCGATCTTCCGGCCGACGCCGCGCTGGTGCGGGTCCCGGCCAGCGCGCTGGTGTTCGACGATAAGGGCCTGCGCGTGGCCGTGGTAGACGCGCACGACACGGTCGCCTTCAAGCCGGTGACCATCGCGCGCGACTTCGGCAAGACCGTGCAGCTCGGCTCGGGCATCGCCGCCGGCGACCGCCTGATCGAAAGTCCGCCGGACGGCCTGACCGACGGCGACAAGGTGCGCATCAGCGCGCCGAAGGCGGATGGCGGACACGCCAAGGCGTGAACGCGGCTGGCCGGCGGTCTTTTCGAAGCACGCCGGCCATTGCAGCGCGCGGAACCGATGCGGGCCAACGCGCGGGCACCGGCCTGCACGGATCCGGAACTGCCGGCGCTCACTTCGCCGGAACGAACCGCACGGTTGCCAGGATGCCGCCGCCCTCGGCGCTTTCCAGCGCGACCTGCCAGCCGAAGCGCTCGCACAGCCGGCGCACGATCGACAGGCCCAGCCCGGCGCCTTGCGGGCGCTCCGGCTCGGCGCGGAAGAACGGCTCGAAGGCGTGTCGCAAGGCCTCCTCGGACATGCCGATGCCGGTATCGCGGATGCGGATGCGGTCGGCCTCGACCTCGACCTCGACGCGCCCTGCATCGGTGTAGCTGCAGGCGTTGCGCAGCAGGTTGCTGACCACCACGTGCAGCACCCGGGGCGGCGCATGCAGCGTCGCCGAGCCCAGCACGCGCACGCTCAGCGTCACCGGCTTGTCCGCCAGCAGCTCGCGCGCGTTCTCGGCCTCGTACGCGACCACGTCGGTGACGTCGAAGAGTTCGCTCTGCGGCACCACGTCAGCCTCGCGCGCCAGGATCAGGAAGGCGTCGATCACCGCCTCCATGTCGCGGCCGGCGCGTTGGATCCGCTGCAGGCTGCGCTGCAGGCGCGGCGGCAATTCCAGATCGGTCATCGCGATGTCGGTGGCGACCCGGATCACCGTCAGCGGCGTGCGCAGTTCATGGCTGGCATCGCGGGTGAAGTTGCGTTCGCGGGCGACGTGGTCGGTGACGCGCTGGGCCAACGTATGCAGGGCGGCGGCCAACTGCCGCGCCTCGCCCTGCACATCGGCCGGCAGGTTTTCCGGAGCCAGTTCGGCGGCGACTGGATGCCGCGGATCCCAGCGCGAGACCCGCCGCGCCAGCCAGTTCATCGGCGACAGCAAGCGGCGCGACACCCGCCAGGTCAGCCAGGCCACCACCAGCACCGCGATCAGGGTCAACAGGGTCGGCACCACGCCGAACCAGAACGCCAGCCGCTGCGCCGGCGCGCGCAGGAACACCAGGTATAGGCGGCCGGACGGGTTCTGGTCGACCAGCACGATCTCGCCGCCGGGGCGGTCCTCGTGCAGGCCGGGCGCCAGCGTGCGCAGGTCGATGGGCACCGCCGCATCGGAGTGTCCGGCCGGCACCAGATAACCGCGCAGGCTGTGAGTATTGGGGGGCGGCTGCTGCGGCTGTTGTGCATGCAGGCGCCAGTAGTAGCGCGCCTCCTGCTTCAGGATCGAGCCGACCAGCGAGTGCTGCACGATCGCCACCACCAGATAACTGGCAAGCGTGACTACACAGCCCGCAAACACGATGCGGGCGATCAGGGCGAGGCGAAGTTTGCGCGGCAACCCGTGCGGCATACGGCATCCGTGATCGTTGCCGCGATTATAGGAAGGCCGATCGTGAGCCTTTCGTGCAAGCGGCCCCGTTTGCGGGGACCGCTGCGGGTTTCACGATCGCGCGCCGCCTCAGCTCATCGGCTGGGCGATGTCGGCGATGCGGTAACCGGCGCTCTGCACGGTGTGCAGCAGCGGGCGGTCGAACGGCTTGTCGATGATCTTGCGCAGGTTGTACAGATGGCTGCGCAAAGTGTCCGAGTCCGGCAGGCCGTTGCCCCAGATCTCGCGCTCGATCTCCTGGCGGGTGACCACGCGCGGCGATTCGCGCATCAGGATGGTCAGCAGGCGCAGTCCGATCGGCGACAGCTGCAGCTCGGTGCCGGCGCGGGTGGCGCGCATGCTCACCGGGTCCAGCACCAGGTCGGCCACCTTCAGCACTTCAGAGCCGACCTGGCGGCGCTCGCGACGGATCAGCGCACGCAGGCGTGCTTCCAGTTCCTGGATCGCGAACGGCTTGGTCAGGTAGTCGTCGGCGCCAAAGCCCAGGCCGGTGAGCTTGTCGTCGAGCGTGTCGCGCGCGGTCAGCATCAGCACCGGGGTCGACTTGCGCGCGTCGTTGCGCAGGCGGCGGCACACTTCGATGCCGTCCAGGCGCGGCAGCATCAGGTCCAGCACCACCACGTCGTAGCTGTTCTCCGCCGCCAGGCGGTAGCCGTCCAGGCCGTCGCAGGCGTAATCCACTTCGAACCCGCGGCCTTCCAGATACTCACCGATCATCTCGGAAATGTTGCGGTTGTCTTCCACGACCAGCACGAGCCCGGATGTTTCCTTGGTCTGACGCATGATGCTTCCTCAGTCTTCAGCTTTGTGAAACATGCCGGATGTGCAGTGGTGGCGGCGTGAAGACCGCTTCATGTGCCTGAGTCATGAAAAAATTACTGCGCGATCAATGGTTTGAGTTGCGGCCATACGTTGTCCAGCACCTTGGGCTGGGCCGCGGCGGTCGGATGCAGGCCATCGCCCTGCATCAGCGCCGGGTTCAGCGCCACGCCTTCCAGCAGGAACGGCAGCAGGCCGGTCTGGTACTGCTTCGCCAGGTCCGCGTAGACCGCGCGCAGACGCTGCCGGTAGCCCGGTCCGTAGTTCGGCGGCACGTCGATGCCCAGCAACAGCACCTTCGCGCCGGCCTCACGGCTGAGCACGATCATCTTCTCCAGATTGCCGCGCAGTTCGGCCGGGCTGAGCCCGCGCAATGCGTCGTTGCCGCCCAGCTCGATGACCACTACCGACGGTTTGTGTTTCTGCAGCAGCGCCGGCAGACGGGTCAGTGCGCCGGAGGAGGTCTCGCCGCTGATGCTGGCATTGACCACCGCCGGTGGCGCCCGCATCTGTTGCTGCAGGCGCTTGTCCAGCAAGGCCACCCAGCCGGACTGCACCGGGATGTTGTGCGCCGCGCTGAGGCTGTCGCCGAGCACCAGTACCGGCCCCGTCGCACCTTTGGCACAGGCGATGGCGGGCAGCAGCACCCACCATGCCAATAGCAGCCAGGCGCGGCGCATCCAGGCCCGCTTGCTTCTCGTCTCGTCGCCACGCATCCGGAGATTCCTCATCGACAGTCAGGCCCCCACTCTTCGCGCCGGTATCGCCATCGACGTACGCGATGTCGGCAAATCCGTCAGCGGACCGGAGGGCACGGTCCACATTCTCGACAAGGTGGGATTGACCATCGGTGAAGGCGACAGCGTCGCCATCGTCGGCGCCTCCGGGTCCGGCAAGACCACCCTGCTCGGGTTGCTGGCCGGCCTCGACCTGCCCACGCGCGGCGAGATCGTGCTGGCCGGGCAATCGCTCAACACGCTGGACGAGGAAGCGCGCGCCGCGCTGCGCGCGCGCGAAGTCGGCTTCGTGTTCCAGAGCTTCCACCTGCTGCCGTCGCTGACCGCGGCGGAGAACGTCGCCCTGCCGCTGGAACTGGCCGGACGCGAGGATCCGGCGCGGGTGCGCGAGGTGCTGGAGGCGGTGGGGCTCAGCGCGCGTGCGCGGCACTATCCGCGGCAACTGTCCGGCGGCGAGCAGCAGCGCGTGGCGCTGGCACGCGCGTTCGTGGCGCGGCCACGGATCCTGTTCGCCGACGAGCCCACCGGCAGCCTCGACCAGGCCACCGGGCAACAGATCAGCGACCTGCTGTTCGCGCTCAACGAAGGCAGCGACACCACCCTGGTGCTGGTCACCCACGACATGCGCCTGGCGCAGCGCTGCGAACACCGCTACCGGCTCGACGGCGGCCGCCTGCGCGCCGCCGACCCGGCGGACGCCGCATGAACGTGCTGCGCCACGCCGCGCGCGCGCTGCGCCGCGAACTGTTCGCCGGCGATCTGCTGACCGTGTTCGCGGCACTGGTGCTGGGCGTGGCGGTGATGACCGCGGTCGGCACCCTGGTCGACCGGGTGACCCTGGCGCTCACCGGCAGCGCCGCCGAGGTGATCGGCGGCGACCTCGGCGTCAGCGGACGCCAGGACATCCCTGGCGACTTCGCCGAGGAGGCGCAGCGGCGCGGCCTGCGCAGCACGCGCCTGGTCAGTTTCCCCAGCGTGCTGTTCCACGGCGACGCTAGCCAGATGGCCAACATCAAGGCGGTGGGCGCCGGTTATCCGCTGCGCGGCGAACTGCTGGTGGCGCGCGACACCGTCGGCGCCGGCAGCGAACGCGCCGGACCGCCGCCGCGCGGCGAGGCCTATGCCGATCCGCGCCTACTCGAAGCGCTGGGGCTGAAGCTCGGCGATGCGCTGGAGTTCGGTGCCGGCACGCTGCGCGTGACCCGCGTGTTGCGTGCCGAACCGGATGCCTCCGGCGAACTGATGCAGCTGTCGCCGCCGCTGCTGGTCAACCGCGCCGACGTCGATGCCGCCGGCCTGCTCGGCCCTGGCAGCCGCGCCTCCTATCGGCTGATGTTCGCCGGCGCGCCGGGCGAGATCGCCGCCCTGCGCGAATGGCTGGCGCCGCGTGCCAAGGCGTACCGCCTGGTCGGCATCGAGGACACCCAGCGCGGCGTGCGTGGCGCCTTCGACCGCGCCGGGCGCTTCCTGGCGCTGGCCGCGTTGCTGGCGGTGCTGCTGGCCGGCGTCGCCACCGCGCTGGCCGCCAACCGTTTCGCCCTGCGCCGCATCGATCAGGTCGCGGTCTTGCGCTGCCTGGGCGCGCGCCAGCGCGACATCCTCGTCGCGCTGGCGCTGCAGTTGCTGCTGCTGGCGATCCCCGCCTGCGTGCTCGGCGTGGGCCTGGGCATGCTGGCCCAGGTGGGCCTGGTCGAAGCGCTGGGCAGCCTGATCCCCAACCGCCTGCCCTTGCCGCAGGCGACCCCGGCGCTGGCCGGCGCCGGCATCGGCCTGTTGCTGCTGCTCGGCTTCGGCCTGCCGCCGCTGCTGCGCTTGCGCGACGTCCCGCCGATGCGGGTGCTCAACCGTAGCTTCGCCGCGCTGCCGCCGACCTCGCTGCTGGTCTACGCCGCGGCCCTGGTCGCCACCGTGGTGCTGGCGGTCTACGCCACCGGCGACGGCCTGCTGGCGGCCTGGGTGCTGGGTGGCCTGACCCTGCTGGCGGCGCTGGCCGCTGCCGTCGGCGGCGTGCTGCTGGCGGTGTTGCGGCGGCTGCAGGGACGGCTGCGCGGGCCATGGAAGCTGGGCCTGGCGGCGCTGACCCGGCGCCGCGCGCTGAGCGTGGTGCAGTTGGTGGGCCTGTCGCTGTCGCTGTGCGCCCTGCTGTTGCTGGCGGTGATCGGCCCCGGCCTGCTCGGGCAGTGGCGCGACCGACTGCCGGCGGACACGCCGAACTACTTCCTGATGAACATCCAGCCCGACCAGGCCGACCAGGTGCTCGGCACCTTGCGCACGCTCGGCGTCGCCGACGCGGCGGTGGAGCCGTTCAGCACCGGCAAGCTGGTGGCGATCAACGGCAAGCCGCCGCAGCGCCGCGCGCAGGGTCCGGACGACGAGGGCGACGGTAGCGACCGGCCCATCAACTTCTCCTGGCGGCATGAGTTCCCCGCCGCCAACCGGTTGCTGTCCGGGCGCTTCTGGGCCGCCGACAGCACCGCCGCCGAGGCCTCGGTGGAGGAAGGCTGGGCGCAGCGCTACGGGCTCAAGCTCGGCGACCGCATCACCTTGCTGCTCGGCGACCAGCAGCGCAGCTTCACCGTCACCAATGTGCGCAAGGCCGACTGGGATTCGTTCCGGGTCAACTTCTTCCTGCTGCTCAACGCCGGTGCGGTGCAGGATGCGCCGTACAACCTGATCTCTGCCTTCCATCTGCCGCGCGCCTCGGCCGCGCAGTTGAGCGGGCTCAGCCGCGCCTATCCGAACGTGTCGCTGCTCGACATCGACGCGATCCTGCAGCGCGTGCGCGAGGTCATCGACCGCGTCGCCCAGGCGGTGCAACTGGTGATGGGCTTCAGCCTGCTGGCCGGCGCGCTGGTACTGCTGGCCGCCCTGCAGGCCACCGCCGGGGAGCGTCGCTACGACAGCGCGGTGCTGCGCACCCTGGGCGCGCGCCGCGGGCAACTGCGCGGCGCGGTGCTGGTGGAGTTCGGCGCGCTCGGCCTGCTCGCGGCGATCCTCGCGGTCGGGGCAGCGGCGATCATCGGCGTGGTGGTGGCCAAGCAGGCCTTCGACCTCGCGCTGTCGCCACCGTGGCCGGCGCTACTGCTCGGCGGCCTGGGCGGCGTGGCGCTGAGCCTGCTCGCCGGCTGGTCGGGCACCAGGCGCATCCTGCGCACGCCGCCGGCGCTGGCCTTGCGCGAGCCTTGAGTGGAGCCGGGATTGGGGATTCGGGATTGGTAGAGCGCCGCAGGCTGCGCGGACGTGACGCCGTTGGCGCTCGGCGGCGGTCCTTGGCGACGACGGGCGCGATGCGTGCCGCACACGGGTAAGATCGCGGCACATCGAAAGGAGAAACGCATGAAATGGATTGTCGCCTGTTGCCTGCTGGCCCTCTCCACTGCGGCTGGCGCCGTGGTGGTCAGGGCGGACGTGGAGGAAACGCGCTACCGGATGCCGGCGGCGGCATTCCCGGCCCTGGTCGACCTGCCCGGCGAAGGGCACGGCGTGCTGATCGCGCCACAGTGGGTGGTCACCGCCGCGCACGCGGCACCGATGCAGATGCCGGGCATGGACCAGGACGTGTCCATTGGCGGCGTGGCGTACAGGATCAAGCGCGTCGTTCTCCATCCCGGCTACCGCAAGCCGGCCGATGCGCTGGTGCAGGAGGCACTGACGACGCACGACTTCTCCAGGTTCTATGCGGCGCTCGGCGCCGCCGACGATATCGCGCTGATCGAGCTGGCTGCGCCGGTGCCGGGAGTGGCACCGGTCGCGCTGTACCGCGGCGACGGAGAAGTCGGGATGACCGCCGAATTGATCGGCAAGGGCGCCACCGGCGACGGCAAGGCCGGCCAGGATCCCCACGGCGCCCATCGCGGCGTGCTGCGCCACGCCTTCAACACGATCGTCGGCGCCGACCCGCGCTACCTCTCGTATCGCTTCGACGCGCCTCCCTCCGCCCTGCCGCTGGAAGGCATCACCGGCAGCGGCGACAGTGGCGGCCCCTTGCTGATCGGCACCGGCGACGCGCGGCAACTGATCGGGCTGGCGTCGTGGGGCAACTATCCGCCGGACCATCCGTTCTGGGCGACCTGGACCACGGGTCGTCCATTCGTGCAGGGTCTTTACGGCCAGATCGTGCACGCCGTGCGCGTGTCGCGCTATCTGCCGTGGATGACGCAGGTGATGGCCACATCCCCGGATGACACGTCGTCACCAACGACGACGCCCGCACACGCGCACGACGCGGCACGCTGATACGCCATCGCGGCGCCGCGCTGGCGCCGGCCTTGCGTCGGCTTGCCTCCCGTTAGCGCACACCTGCGGCGCTCAGAGCGTGAGCCGTGCTCTGCACGCCATCCAGCGCCGAACAGGTTCTGCGGCGGCGCGACACACGCAAGAAAAAGGGGAAGGCGCCATCCCGGCCGCCTTCCCCACCCTGGCTAGTTGACGCCGCCGTCTCAGCGCGCGGCCGGCGCCGGTGCCGTCCATTGCGCGAACACCGCATCGAGTTGCGCATCGCTGACCGGCTTGCCCTGTTGCACCGCCTCGGCCTGGCCGAACAGCGGCATGATGATCGCCATGCCATCGACCTTGGTCTTCAGGTGCACGCCCGGCGGCTTGCCGAGCAGGCCGTCCCAGCGCGCACGCACCCTGGCCCAGTAGCCCTGGGTCGCGGTCCAGTAGGCGCGCGCCGGGCTGAAGTCGACGGTCGTGGTCCTGACGTAGTCGTTGAAGCCGAACTCGCGGGCGATGGCCTGCTGGCTGCCATCGGGCTTGCGCAGCACCTTGGTGTTGAACTGCTCGTGGGTCCAGCCGGCCGGAGTCAGCGTGTGCCGGTTGATCACCGCCAGCGCGTTGTAGTCGCTGCGCTTGGTGTACTCGCGGCGCGGCAACGGGCGCCAGCTCAGGTCGCTGGTCCAGGTCGGATGGCCATCGGCGTAGTCCCAGCGCCCGGTGCCGCAGTAGCGCGGCGCGTCGCTGACCTCGTACACGCACTGGGTCCAGGCGCCGCGGGTGGCCGCGGCGTCGAGCGGGCGTACCTGCCAGGTCTGGTCGGCGCTGAACTCGAAGCGCTGCGGCGCCTCGTAGATCCAGTCCTGGCGCCAGTGCTTGGTCACGTGGCCGCTCTTGGGCTCCACCAGCAGATGCTGCAGCACCACCTTGCGCGGACTGTCCTCGACCACGATCACCACCTCGTCGCCACCGCTGCGCATTGGCGCGGCGCGCGTGTAGCCGGGTTGCAGCAGCACGGTCTCGTCGAAGGCGAACGCCACCGTGTACTCGCCCTGCATCGCCAGGATGCTGGCACGGTCGCGCGCCGGATCGGCGTTCTCGGCGTGGACGGGAAGACTGCCGGCAAGCAGCAAGGCGCAGAACGGGAGTTGGACTTTCATCATCGAGAGGTGTGTGGGTAGTGACAGGAAATGAGGAAACGCCAGCGGCCGCTCACAACCGTAGCAGCGGCCACGGCCGGTCGGGATCGGGGCGCGGCGCAGGGCGTCCGGCGCGGGCGCAGCAGCAGTCGTCGACCAGCACATCGCCCTCGGCCGCTTCCAGGCGCGCGATGCGGCGGGCGATGCTGGCACCCAGCGGCGACACGCCGGCGACGCTGGCCGCCAGCACGCCATCGGCCGCGTGCAGGCGCAGCGCCCGCGCGTGCCAGCCATCGCCGCGCAAACGGCCGGCGACGCGCCGCCACAGCCGCTCGGCGACGCTGCCGTCGGCGGCATCCTGCGCCGCGGGCAGCGCCGACAGCAGCATGTCCCAGGCGACGAAATCACTGTCGGGCAGCAGGTACAGGCGCCAGCAGCACTGCTGCTGGCGATCGTAGAAGCGCAGGCTCTCCAGCACGCCATCGCTGTCCACGTCCAGGTGCGCGGCCACGCTGCAGGCGTGTCGCCAGCCGATCAGTTCGGCGCCGATGCGGGCGCGGTACAGACACAACACGGTGCCCAGTGCGGCCAGCTGCGCCGGGCGCGGCAGCGGCGCAGCGGCGATCCGCTCCGGGCCGGTACGCGCTGGCGCGGCCGTGCGCATGCGCGGCTACCAGTCCAGCGCCAGGCTGACCGAGACGTTGCGCCCGGCGCCGGTGTAGCGGTCGAGCACGCTGCTGCTGGCCAGGGTCGCGCCAGGCAGCATGTTCCAGTCGATGTAGCGGCGGTCGGCCAGATTGAACACGCCCACGTCCAGCCGCGCACCTTCGGTGAAGCGCCAGTGCGCGAGCAGGTCCAGCGTCGCGTAGCCGGCCGGCGTGTAGTAGCTCGGCAGTTCCGGCCGGCGCTTCTTCGCCACCGCGGTGGCGACCAGTTGCGTGCCCCAGGTGCTGCGGTCGTAGCCCAGGCCGAGCACGCCGCGCAGCGGGTCCACCGAGTTGAGCGGCGTGCCGTCGGTGCGGTTGTCGCCACGCGCATAGGCGGCGCTGGCCTGCAGCGACCAGCCGCTCCAGCGCGCATCGAGCGCGCCGAAGTCGATGCCGGCCTTGGCTTCCACGCCGCGGATGGTCACCCGGTCGACGTTGCGCGATTGATACAGCATCAAGCCGTCGGCGTTGAAGCCGACGAAGCGATAGGACTCGATGAAATCGCGGTAGGCGTTGCGGTAGGCGCTCAGTCCGGCGTAGACGGCCGGACCGGCGTAGCGCACGCCCAGTTCGGCGCCGCGACTGGTCTCCGGCTTCAGGTCGGGATTGGCGATCGCGGTGTAGCCGATCAACAGATTGGTGAAGCCGATATTGACGTCGTTGTAGGGCGGCGCGCGGAAGCCGTGCGCATAGTTGGCGTACAGCGACCAGGCATCGTCCAGGCGCCAGATCGCGCCGAGCTTGGGCGAGACGTTGCGGTCGCTGATCTTCTTCGCCGCCACGCCGGGATTGTCGGTGGCGAAGATCGCATCGACCTGCGGCGACAGCCGATAGTAGTCGGCACGCAGCGCCGGGATCAGGCTGAAACGGCCGTCGGCCAGTGCGATCTCGTCCTGCAGGTAGGCGCCGGCCTTGGCCGTCTCGGTGATCGGGAAGTCGCGGACCGGGAAGGTCTCCATGCCCACGGTCTTGCTGATCGCGCCGGTGCGCAGCGTCAGCGTGTGGCCGTCGCGCTTTTCGTGGGTGTCGGTGTGCGACAGATCGATGCCGTAGCTGATGTCGTGCACGGCGCTGCCCTGCTCCACCCGCTTGTGCAGATTGGCCTGCAGGCCGTACAGGCGCTGGTCGAAGTCGTGCTCCATGTGCCGCAGCGTGCCATTGCTGCGGCGTTCGTCGGTGCGCTGCAGGCTCTGGCTATCCTGACGGTACAACTGCCACTGTAGGTCATCGGCGAGCAGCATGCCGAGTTGGTCGATCTCGTGTCCCAGCGACACGCGGGCGCGGGTCTGATGGTCGCGGCCGCGCTGCGACAGGATGCTGGCGGTGACGTTGCTCAGCGCATCGATGCGGGAGTAGTCCTCGTTGCCTTCGACGGTCAACTTCCAACGTTGGTTGGCGCTGGGCGCGTAGACCAGCTTGCTGAGCAGGCTGCGGCCGTCGCTGCTGAGCGGATTGGGCGCGGTGCGGGCGGCGCCGATGCTGCGGTTGTCGCCCTGGGTCTCGCTTTCCTGGCCCTGGCGATGGCTGACCGCGGCCATGCCGCTCCAGCGGTCGCCGCCGAAGGCGACCAGCGCGCCGGCGAACAGCCCCTTCCACTCGCTCTCGTAGCCGAACTTCAGGCCGACGTAGCGGTCCTTGCCCGGCGCCAGGTAGTCGGCCGGATCCTTGGTCACATAGGCGACCACGCCGCCGAGCGCATCCGAGCCGTACAGGGCGCTGGCCGGGCCGCGCACGATCTCCACGCGCTTGAGCGTGTCCATGTCGACGAAGTTGCGGTTGGCGTTGAGGTAGCTGCCGAAGCTGAAGGTATCCGAGACCGGGATGCCGTCGGTCTGGATCAGCACGCGGTTGCCGTCCAGGCCGCGGATGCGGATGCCGCCGATGCCGCTGAAGCGGCCGCTGTTGCCGGTGGCGGACACGCCGGGCGTGTAGCGCAGCAGATCCTTCAGGTCGTGGACCAACGTGCGGTCCATCTGTTCGCGATCGATCACATCGACGCTGCCGGGCACGTCGACGATGGCGCGCTGGGTGCGGGTGGCGGTGACCTGCAGGCGGTCGAAATCGCGGATGGCGGCCGCCGCACTGGCGTCGTCGTCTGCGGCGGAAGCGGGAGCGGCATGCGCGCCGGCGGCAAGAGCCAGCCACAGCGCGCCGGTCAGCGGAGCGGTACGGAACATGGAGAGCATCGGTGGTCGCGGAAGACCCTCGACCGGCACGGCGCGGGGTCCGCGCCTGGCCGAGGGGGAGAGAAGGATCGCGACTGCGAGGCGGCCGCGGCCGACGCGCAAGGGCGTCGGCCAGGTGGCGGCAGGTCGAGCGGGAGGCCGGCCGCGCGCGGCGGCCGGAGGGCATTACTTGGTCAGGATCAGCTTGTCGTTGCTGGTGTGGCGCAGGCGATAGACGCGGTCGCCGTGCTGGATCAGCACTTCGCGGCGGCCCTTGAGCAGCGCCTGGCTGCTGATGGTTTCTTCGGCCGGCACCGCGCGCGGCACGGTGCGCTCGCGCAGGCTCAGGGTGTCGGGGTGACGCAACAGCACGGGTTGAGCGGTCATGGTCGAACTCCATCCACGGGGTGCATCGAGATGATAATGATTCTCAATACTTAATCAAGACCCATTCTCGCCCGATTCGATTCGCAGTACCGATCGAAATACAGATCCCGAAAGATTTCAAAGATCGACACGAACCCTCTCGCTTGCGCCGCCACGACATCGTGACGGGGCAAGCAAGTGCCGTCCTCAGCGCACGGCGGCTTCGACCCGCTCCCACCACGCCGCGTCGTCGCGCTCGGCCAATTCCAGCGCGGCCAGGTTCTCCAGCAATTGCGCGACCCGGCTGGCGCCGAGGATCACCGTGGACACGTGCGGGTTGCGCAGGCACCAGGCGATCGCCAGCGACGCCGGCGCCACGCCCTCGTCGGCGGCCAGCGCGGTGAAGGCGCGCGCGCGCTCGACCCGGCGCTGCGCCGGCGGCCCGATGACCTCCTGCTGCAGCCAGGCATTGCGCTCCTGGCCCAGCCGCGAGGCCGGATCGATGCCGTCGTTGTACTTGCCGGTCAGCAGGCCCGAGGCCAGCGGCGACCAGATGGTGGTGCCCAGGCCCAGTTCGGCGTACAGCGGCGCGTACTCCTGCTCCACGCGCTCGCGATGCAGCAGGTTGTATTGCGGCTGTTCCATCGACGGCCCGTGCAGGCCCAGCGCGCGCGCCACCTGCGCCGCCTCGCGGATGCGCTCGGCCGGCCACTCGGAGGTGCCCCAGTACAGCACCTTGCCCTGGCGGATCAGCGCGTCCATCGCGCGCACGGTTTCTTCCACCGGCGTGTCCGGATCGGGACGATGGCAGTAATACAGATCCAGATACTCCACCCGCAGGCGCTTGAGCGCGGCATGGCAGGCGTCGGTGACATGCTTGCGCGAGAGCCCGCGCTGGGTCGGGCGCGGCGATTCCACGGCGCCGAAGTAGACCTTGCTGGACACGCAGAAGCCGTCGCGCGGCAGCCGCAGGTCGGCGATCACGTCGCCCATCACCTGCTCGGCACGGCCGTGCGCATAGACCTCGGCGTTGTCGAAGAAATTGATGCCGTGGTCCCAGGCGGCGGCGATCAGGTTGCGCGCTTCGTCGCGGCCGGTCTGCCCGCCGAAGTTGATCCAGGCGCCGAACGACAGCGCCGACAGGTGCAGCCCGGTGGCACCGAGGCGACGGTAATGCATGGCAACTCCTCCTGCTGAGCGAACCCGCGGCAAGGCCGGCGGGTGGCCGCACAGTGTAGCGGCGCCGCGGCAAGGCCCCGTCGGCGGCAGCGGGGGCGCCCCGCTCTTGCGAATCCCCAATCCCCGCTCCCGAATCCCCGACTGAACACGCCTCGCCTTGCCGGCCGTCACCCCCTGCACTAGGCTTCCCGTCTTTGGTCGGGGACCGGGGACGCAGATGGTCGAGGGATTGGGAAGGATCGGCTTCGGCCTGTTCGGTTTGGCGGTGTTGATCGGGATCACCTGGCTGTTCTCCAACAACCGCCGAGCGGTGGACTGGAAGCTGGTCGCGACCGGCCTGGTCCTGCAGATCGGTTTCGCCTCGCTGGTGCTGCTGGTCCCGGGCGGACGCGAGGTGTTCGACTGGCTCGGTCAGGTGTTCGTCAAGGTGCTGAGCTTCGTCAACGAAGGCTCCAGCTTCATCTTCGGCAGCCTGCTCGACACCAAGACCTATGGCTTCATCTTCGCCTTCCAGGTGCTGCCGACCATCATCTTCTTCTCCGCGCTGATGGGCGTGCTGTACCACCTGGGGGTGATGCAGGCGGTGGTGCGGGTGATGGCGTGGGCGATCACCAAGGTGATGCGCGTGTCCGGCGCCGAGACCACCAGCGTGTGCGCGAGCGTGTTCATCGGCCAGACCGAGGCGCCGCTGACGGTGCGCCCGTACATCCCGCGCATGACCGAGTCCGAGTTGCTGACGATGATGATCGGCGGCATGGCGCACATCGCCGGCGGCGTGCTGGCGGCCTACGTGGGCATGCTCGGCGGCGGCGATCCGGCGCAGCAGGCGTTCTACGCCAAGCATCTGCTGGCGGCCAGCATCATGGCCGCGCCGGCGACGCTGGTGGTGGCCAAGCTGCTGATCCCGGAGACCGGCACGCCGCTGACCCGCGGCACGGTCAAGATGGAAGTGGAGAAGACCACCAGCAATGTGATCGACGCCGCCGCCGCCGGTGCCGGCGACGGCCTGCGCCTGGCGCTGAACATCGGCGCGATGCTGCTCGCGTTCATCGCCCTAATTGCGCTGGTCAACGCCCCGCTGACCTGGCTCGGCGACGTCACCGGCCTGGCCTCCGCGCTGGGCCGCCCGACCAACCTGTCCACCATCTTCGGCTACGTATTGGCGCCGGTGGCCTGGGTGATCGGCACGCCGTGGCCGGATGCGACCACGGTCGGTTCGCTGATCGGCCAGAAGGTGGTCATCAACGAGTTCGTCGCTTATACCGAGCTGTCGCGTATCGTCCAGGGTCAGGTGCCGGGCGTGAGCCTGAGCGCGGAAGGCCGGCTGGTCGCCACCTACGCGCTGTGCGGCTTCGCCAACTTCAGCTCGATCGCGATCCAGATCGGCGGCATCGGTGGCCTGGCCCCCGAGCGCCGGCACGACCTGGCCCGCTTCGGCCTGCGCGCGGTGCTGGGCGGCTCGATCGCCACCTTCATGACCGCGACCATCGCCGGGGTGCTGTCGCACTTCGCGTGATCCGGCCGCAGCATCCGCCGCACCGGTTTTCTTTTTTTCCAGTTCCAGTCGAGAAGCAGTACATGCCTATGAGTTCGGTCATCGTCGTCGGTTCGTTCAATGTCGACCATGTGTGGCGTTGCGAGAATTTGCCCGCACCGGGGGCGACCATCGCCGGCCGCTACAGCACCGGCCCCGGCGGCAAGGGCTTCAACCAGGCGGTGGCGGCGGCCCGCGCCGGCGCACGCACCAGCTTCGTCTGCGCGCTCGGCGACGATGCCGGCGGCGCGATGGCGCGCGGCCTGGCGGCGCAGGACGGCATCGCCCTGGTCGCCGAGGCCAGCACCGAGCCGACCGGCACCGGCGGCATCTACGTCGATGGCCACGGCCGCAACACCATCGTCATCGGCGCCGGCGCCAACGCCGCGTTGAGCCTGGAGTTCGTGCAGGCGCAACGCGCGCTGCTGGGATCGGCGCGGGTGCTGCTGGCGCAGCTGGAGTCGCCGATCGAGACCATCGAGGCCACCCTGGCGCTGGCGCGCGAGGCCGGCCTGACCACGGTGCTCAACGCCGCCCCGGCCAACGCGCAGACCAGCATCGGCCTGCTCAAGCTGGCCGACGTGCTGACCCCCAACGAAACCGAGTTCGCCGCCCTGCTGGCGCGCCATGTCGGCGCGCGTGTGGACGCCGACGACGTCGCCGCCACCGATGGCGGCAGCCTGCACGCGCTATGCCGCAAGCTGCTGCCGGGCGGCACCGTGGTGGTGACGCTGGGCGCGGTCGGCGCGTTCATCTCGCATCCCGAGGAGCGCCTGCGCGGCGACACCCAGCCCTACTACCGGATCGGCGCCGAGACCGCGCACACGGTGGACACCACCGGCGCCGGCGATGCCTTCAACGGCGCCCTGGTGGCCTCGCTGGCGCAGTCGCCGAACGCCGCGTTCGCCACCCACGTGCGTTTCGCCAATCACTACGCGGCGCGCTCCACCGAAGCCGAGGGCGCGGCGGCGTCGATGCCGCGGCTGACCCCGGACGCCGCCTGAGCCTGCGCGCGGCAATCCGCATCGCCGCGATTGCCGCGTTTCCCTGACCACAACACCGCCGGCCGCCGTGCCGGCCGCATCCGACAAGGAGTTCCCGATGCCCCGTCATTCCCTGCTGCCGTTCGGCGCGCTGTGCGCGCTGCTGCTCCCGCTGTGCGCTGCCGCTGCACCGCGCTGCGACTGGAACAGCCTGGCCGCCGATGCCGACCGCGCGGCGGTGACCGTGTCCGCCGAGCGCCTGCAACAGGTGATCGCACCACGTTACGACGATGCCGAGCAGGAAGCAGGCGCCACGCTGGCGCGCACCTTGCTGCAGCGCGCGCAGACGCCGCAGCAACCCGGCAAACTGGAAGGCCGCTGGAAGGTGCGCTCGATCCAGGTCGACCCGCACTTCGCCTATGCGTACCCGTACTTCAAGGCCGAGATCCGCGGCGATGCCTGCGGCTATCACCTGAGCAAGACCAGCGGCTCGCAGCGCCGCAGCGGCACCCTGTATCCGCTGGCCGCCGGCAGCCACGAACTGGCCTTCCTCGGCGCCAGCACGGTGAACGACGAGCCTGAAGCGACCTACGCCCCTGGCCATGTCTCCGACGGCACACACGGCAACAGCGTCGGCCGCCTGGTCGCGCTGGGACCCAACGAACTGCTGCTGATCCTGGACGGCAAGGACAACGGCTTCGAGCTGTACCAGCTGATCCGCTGACGCGCGCGGCGTCTGCCGCCGCGGAGGGCGGCGCGACTGCGGCGCGCCAATACGCAGGCCCGCTACACTAGCGGCATGCGCATCGGCCCCTACACGATCGAACCGAAGGTGATCCTGGCACCGATGGCCGGGGTCACCGACAAGCCGTTTCGGCTGCTGTGCAAGCGCCTGGGCGCCGGCCTGGCGGTGTCGGAGATGACCATCTCCGATCCGCGCTTCTGGCAGACCCGCAAGTCGCTGCAGCGCATGGACCACGCCGGCGAGCCGGACCCGGTCAGCGTGCAGATCGCCGGCACCGAACCGCAGCAGCTGGCCGAGGCCGCGCGCTACAACGCCGACCACGGCGCGCAACTGATCGACATCAACATGGGCTGCCCGGCGAAGAAGGTGTGCAACGCCTGGGCCGGCTCGGCGCTGATGCGCGACGAGGCGCTGGTGGCGCGCATCCTCACCGCGGTGGTGAAGGCCTCGCCGGTACCGGTGACGCTGAAGATCCGCACCGGCTGGGACTGCGACCACCGCAACGGCCCGATCATCGCGCGCATCGCCGAGGACTGCGGCATCGCCGCGCTGGCGGTGCACGGGCGCACCCGCGACCAGCATTACAGCGGCCACGCCGAGTACGCGACCATCGCGCAGATCAAGGCGATGCTGCGCATCCCGGTGATCGCCAACGGCGACATCGATTCGCCGCAGAAGGCGGCGCAGGTGCTGGCCGCGACCGGCGCCGACGCGGTGATGGTCGGGCGCGCGGCGCAGGGCCGGCCATGGATCTTCGGCGAGATCGCGCACTATCTGGCCACCGGCGAACAGCAGCCGGCGCCATCGCTGACGTTCGTGCGCGACACCCTGCTCGGCCACCTGCAGGCCCTGCACGACTTCTACGGCGAGGTGCAGGGCGTGCGCATCGCGCGCAAGCACCTGGGCTGGTACGCCAAGGACCGGCCGGAGAACGCCGCGTTCCGCGCCGTGGTCAACCGCGCCGAGAGCGCACAGGCGCAACTGGCGCTGACCGCCAACTACTTCGACGCGCTGATCGCCGGGGTGCCGCCCGCCTTGTCCGCCGCCGCCTGACGCCTTCTTCCTGGAGCACCGCCATGAGCGCATCTGCCGAGACTCCGACCTATCTGCACGGCTATTCCGACACCGAACAGGCACGCCTGCTGAAACAGGCGCGGCTGCTCGAAGCCACCCTGTTCAATCAGATCGACTACACCGGCGCGCGGCGCCTGCTGGAGGTGGGCAGCGGCGTCGGCGCGCAGACCGAAGTCTTGCTGCGGCGCTTCCCGGAGCTGCACGTCACCGGCATCGACCTGAGCGAGGCGCAGCTGCAGGCCGCGCGCGACAACCTGCAGCGCATGCCGTGGTGCCAGGACCGCTACACGCTGCAGCAGGCCGACGCCGGTGACCTGCCGTTCCAGCCGCGCAGCTTCGATGCGGCGTTCCTGTGCTGGGTGCTGGAGCACGTGCCGTCGCCGGCACGCGTGCTCAGCGAAGTGCGGCGGGTGCTGGCGCCGGGGTCGCCGGTGTACGTGACCGAGGTGATGAACGCCTCGTTCCTGCTGCACCCCTACTCGCCGAACGTGTGGCGCTACTGGATGGCATTCAACGACTTCCAGTACGACCACGGCGGCGACCCCTTCGTCGGCGCCAAGCTCGGCAACCTGCTGCTGGCCGGCGGGTATCGCGACGTCAGCACCGAGATCAAGACCCTGCACCTGGACAACCGCGAGCCGGCGCGGCGCAAGACCATGATCGGGTTCTGGGAAGAGCTGCTGCTGTCGGCGGCAGACAGGCTGCTGCAGGCCGGCGCGGTGGACGCGGAGACCGTGGCCGGCATGCGCCGGGAGATGGCGCAGGTGCAGAGCGACCCGGATGCGGTGTTCTTCTATTCGTTCGTGCAGGCGCACGCCACAGTGTATTGAGCGGCGCTCACGGCGCCGCTGGCGATGCCTGCGTGCCGACCGGCGCGGGCGACGCCGGCTCGACCCAGATCCGTTGCCACATCCGCGCCAGCGCTGCGCGAATCTGCCCACGTGCCACCGGCGCCCGGTACGCGGCCTGCAGTTGCCGCGGTGGAATCGCCTCCCAGCCGTCGCCCTGCTGCCGCGCGACCGCGAAGTTGAAATTGTAGTCAGGTTCCAGGCCCATGCGCAGGTCGCTGAGCACCAGTTCGCCGTCCTTGACCTGCGCGCGCATGAAACCGCGGTTGAACCAGCTCAGTCGCTGCACTGCCGGCAGGTCGCGTACCTGCGCCAGCGCCTGGGTGTTGGAGGGATAGCCCTGGAAGCGCATCGGCCCACGATCGGCGACCAGCGAGCGCTCGCCGATCACATAGCCGCTCGGCGTCATCGCCACCACCCGCCACAACAACGTGTTGAACGGCATCGGCACCGAGAAGCGCGGCGCCTGCGCCAGGCCCATCGCCGCCAATGCGCGGTCGGCCTCGCGATCGACCAGGTGCTTGGCCAGCAGCGACCAGCCCAGGTAGGCGCTGCTCAACAGCAGTCCGACAAGCAAAGCCTGCTGCGCAAAGCGGCGCGCGCGCGCCCACCAGGCGATGCCACAGGCCAGCAGCAGCCACAGCGTGTAGGCGGGATCGATGATGAACACGCTCGACCACATGGCCGGCGGCGGCCGCAGCGGCCACCACAGCTGCGTGCCGTAGACGGTGAACGCATCCAGCAACGGATGGGTGATCAGCGCCAACTGGATCGCCCAGAACCAGCGACGCGGCGCCTCGGCCACGCGCCCGTGGCCGAAGCGGCGGAACAGCCACCAGATCAGCCAGCCGAGCAGCGGCAGCACGAACAGCGAATGGCTGACGCTGCGATGCACCGTCATCAGCGTGACCGGATCGCGAGTGAGCGGCAGCAGGATCAGCGAATCGAGATCCGGCGCGGTACCGAGCGCGGCACCGGCGAGCAGTGCCGCGCGCCGATGCGCGGCCGGGGCGATGGCCGCGGCAACGGCGCCACCGAGCACGATCTGGGTGAGGGAATCCATCGGGGGATGCTAGCAGCGATGCAGTGCTCGATGCGCAGCGGTGAGATACCCGCATTCTCGATGTGCCCGACAGGGAGAGGCGCCCCGTCGGGGACGCCTTTCTTTATTTCATCTGCACTGCCTGAAGCAGGATCAGGGGGAAATTTCTCCGGATGCGTAGAGTGGGAAATATCCCTGTGAAACGAGGATGCCAAAGGCCAAATACGAGGTGCCAGATGCCATTTCGCTGTCACCAAAGAGAAAGTAGCCCATCGCATCACTCGCTGCGACGATCGCCCAGCCCGTGTGCGGAGGCGCAGCCTGTCTCGATGAGGCGTCGGCCGCAAATTTGGACCAGTAGCGCGTGGAGTGCCTGACCACGCTCAGCCCACCCAGGACCAGCGCGCCGTTCTTCGACCTGGGATCGAGCCGCGCGATGCCTTCCCGTTCCAGTTCCTCGAATTGCACCGCCGCCGCGTCCAGGTCCTGGGCGTTCTGCACGATCTGGTCCATTCGCACGATGAACGAGAATTCGTAGGCGCTTAACTGCTGGCGCAGTACAGCCAGGTTCTCGGTCATCGGCCGGGTCGGGTCGATCGCATCCACCATGGGCTGCCGCGTGGCGATGAAGCGCTCCAGCGGCATGCCAGGGTTGTAGCCGCACTTCTCGACCAGCGCGGCGAGGGCCCCGTCGGGCGGGACGTTGGTGTCCATCAGGCAGCCCAGGTACATGTTGTGCTGGATGCCGGCCTGGTCCATCGGATTCTCGGCCGCCAGCGCGGGGGCCGCGCCGAAGGCACTGCCGACCAGCAGGGCGGCGGTCGCGACAAGGAGTTTTTTGTTCATGAACATTCTCGTGCAATGGATGGAGAGAGAGGTGGCCAGGTCTCGACGTTCCTGCGCAGGCCCCGCAAAGGGCGACCACCGACGCACCGGCACATGGCGCAATGCGATACAGGGGAAGGCGCCCATCGGGCCTTCCCCCCTCGGCGTGCCTGGCCCGATCGGGTCTCCCGAAAGGCTGGCGGCAGATGGATCGACTCAGGGTTGCGGATTGGGAGTCGGGCTCGCCGTGTCGAAGATCACGTCGTGGGCCTGGCTGGAGACCGTGGCCGCCGCCCCGACGTCGTGATTCGAGAGGAAATAGCCACCCACGTCGCTCACGACGACGGCCAGCCATTTCCAGAACCGCCCTTTCGAAGTGACGCCGCTCTCGGCCGCCTGCTTGGACCAGTAGCCATTGGAATGCCTGGCCACGCTCAGCCCGCCCAGGATCAGCGCGCCGTTCTCGGACTTGGGATCGAGCCGCGCGATGGCCTCGCGCTCCAGCGCCTCGAACTGGGCCGCCGCGGCATCCATGTCCGCGGCGTTCTCGACGATCTGATCCATGCGAACGAGGAACGAGTACTCGTAGGCATTGAACTGCTGGCGTAGTGCGGGCAGGTTTTCCGTCAGGGACCGCGTCGGATCGATCGAGTCGACGATCGGCTGCTGCGTGGCGATGTACCGCTCCAGCGGCACGCCGGGGGCATAGCCGCACTTCTTGACCAGCAGGGTCAGCGCGTCCTCGGCCGTGGCATTCAGGTCCATCAGGCAGCCCAGGTACATGTTGTGCTGGATGCCGGCATGGTCCAACGGGTTCTCGGCCGCCAGCGCAGGGGTGCCGACGACGCTGCCCGCCAGCAGAGCGGTTGCGACAAGGAACTTCTTCTTCATGAGCGTTCTCTCGCTATATGGAAGGGATTGGAGATGGCTGGGATGCGTGCACCGCCCCCGGAGGAAGGCCACCGCCGCATCGACACACGGTGCGATCCGGCGATTCCAGGCTAGGCAGGGCGACGGCGCAGCACGAGGGCGAAGCCGGGCCGCCCATGGAATGAACCGGGTCGAATTGACGGAGCCCGGATACGAGCACCACCGGTCGCGGGCGCGCGATCCTGTGGCGCGGCACAATGCCGCCATCGAAGAATCAATGCGTTAGCCGGATTTATTCCCGGTCTATACCCGTGGATGCGCTGGCATCGGCCGTCGCGCCACTCGTAGGCTGCGGCTTCCCTTCTGCGCATTGCGAGATTCCGATGCCTGCCTCCCGCTCCGTCTTTCATGCCGCCCTCGTCGCGGTCCTGCTGAGCTTGCCGCTGATCGCCCACGGCCACGACACCCTGCCACCGGACTGGTGCCTGGAGCAGGACCAGGAACCGGAGGTCGTGGTGAAGTTCGATTTCGACGGCCAGCAGCTGCGGCAGACCATGGACAAGTGCGGCGTGGTCGATAGCCACGAGCCGTACACGAATACGCTGAACACCATTGCCGCCTATTGCGAGGTGGTGGCCCCGTCGCGATCGGCCAAGCCCATCGTGCTCGGCCCGACGACCTTCCTGGCCCGCGACCACCACAGCGCCTACCGCATGGAACAAGGCTTGAAGGGCGCGTGCGTGGTCTGCCCGGCCAAGCGCGGGCGCTGACCCACCGTGCAGGCGCGCTCGCTCCTCAGGGCGGCCAACGGTCGCCAGCAGGGCGGCCAGGCACGCTCAGCCGAGCGCGTCCCGGCGGGTGTAGGCAAGCACCGTGTCGATCCGCGACTGCAGCGCGGCGCGCGCCTCTGCCGAGATTCCCTCGCAGTGCGCGAGCACGAAATAGGCCGAGCGCAGTACATCCCGCCAGCGCGGGTTGCTGGGCAACTTGGAGACCGCCAGGTAGCGCTCCATCGCCCGCGCGCGCAGGCGGCCATCGTCGATGTTCACGCGCCAGATCCGGCTGCGCTCGGCCAACTCCAGCCGGCCGGTCGCCGTGGTGCGCTCCCAGGTGTCGATGACCGCGAGCATCAAGTCGACCAGCGCGCGTCGGAAGGCATCGCGCAACGCAGGCGCAGCGGCTTCCTGTTGCGTGTGCTCGGCCTGCGCGGTGTCCGACGCCGCGTCAGTGTCGCGTTCCTGCAGGGCGAGGACGACCAGGCCATCGCCGCCCCGCCAGGGTGCGAGGGTAACGGCGAGCGGTGTGCCGTGCCGCGCCACGACCTCGAGGCGCTGCGCGGCGCTGTCCTCCATACGCTCCAGCGCCGCCTGCAACGCCGGACGGTCGCGTTCGGCAACGCAGGCGAACACCGCCTGCCCTACCGGTTCGGCGGCGTCCGTGCCGCCAAGCAGCAGGCGGCCGGCACGATTGGCGGCCAGGACCTGGCCTTCGGCATCGAGCAGGCACAGCGCATCCTCGCGGCTATCGAGCAAGGTCTGCAGCAGGCTGCGATCCTCGGCCAGCGCATCGGCCTCGCGCCGATAACGGGCGAGTTGCTCCTCATGGCGAACACGCTGGGCGGCCTGCAGCACACGTTCGCGCTGCCGGCGACGCTGCAGCCACAGCCAGACACCGAGCGCGGCGGCGACGCCGGACACCAGCGCCAGCCACAGCAGCAGCGTGCGTTGGCGCAGCTGGGCCTGACGCAGGCGGTTTTCGCTTTGCAGGGCGTCGATGGTGCGCTGCTTTTCGGCGGTGTCGAAGCGGATCCGCAACCAGTCCAGTTGGCGATCGTGCTGCGCGCGCACCAACGCGGCGGCTTCTGCGTTCGCGCGCCGCAGGGTGGCGATGGCGGCCACCGTGTCGCCACTGCTTTCCTGCAGCCGTGCCAGTTCCTCCAGCAGTGGCACCCGCACCGGATCGCCGCCGGCGGCCGCGGCCAGCGCCTCGCGCAGGCGTGCCGCGGCCGCAGCGGCATTGCCTTCGAGCCGGGCCGTCCGCGCCAGTTGCAGCTGCAGTGCCGATGGCAGCGGCAGCGCCCACGCCTCGGCGAGCGCCAGCGCACTGGAACTCCAGCGTTGCGCCTGCGCCACATCGCCAAGCGCCAGCGCCGCACGGATCAGGCCGTCGTGGACACGCAACTCGTACACCCGGCGGCCCTGCGCGCGGTACACGGCCAGGGCCTCCTGCAACCAGGCCAGCGCTTGCGGCGTGTCGCCGCTGTCGAGCGCCAGCTCGGCCATGGTTTCCTGCACGTGCGCGGCCTCGATGGCGTCGCCCTGCGCGCGGTTGGCGGCCAGCGCATCGCGGTAGTAGCGCATCGCGGTGTCGGACTCGCGCAGTTCGCGATAGACGTCGGCAATATTGGTGAGCACCGACGCCGCTACTGCGCCGTGCGCACGCTGCAGGTCCAGGCTTAGCGTCAGGTTGCGCAGGGCGCCGCGGAAATCGCCGAGCCGGCGCAGCGCCGCACCGACGTTGTTCAGATCGCGCGCCTGCCCCACGCGGTCGTGCAGCGAGCGGGACAGCGTGGCCGCGCACTCGAAGCGCGCCAGCGCCTGCGGCAGGCGTTCGCGACGGAAATCGAGAATGCCGCGGCGGCGCGTGAGTTCGTAGCGCAATCGCGCGTCGCCGGCATCGCCGATATTGGCCTCGGCGCAGTCCAGCGCCTGCTCGGCGGCGTCGAAGCGGCCGCCGTCGAGCTGTTCCTTGGCCCGTGCGAACAGCGCGTCCATCCGCGTGCCACCGGTTGTGTGCAAGGTCGACAGGCCGGCCTGCTGCAGGCACAGCATCGCATCCGGGAGTTTGCGCGGTGCCTCGGCATCGGTGCAGCCGTAGACCGTGTTCTGCGCGATCGCTGTCCCGCACGCCGCGAGCAGGACGCCCAGGCACGCCGCTCGGACGCGTGCCCGCTGCCACGCGCGTGCAGTGGTGGCCTGGGCCTGGAGGGTCGTGCTGCAAGACGCCGACCAGATCGGGCTCGACCACGTCCATGCGGATCGCAGCGACCGGCCGCACACTGCCTTCCCTGGTTTCACGTGCTCCACGGCTCCAGAACTGATCGGGATGCGGCGCAGATGCGCCGCAGCGATATGGCCCGGGGCGACAACCGGGCGCGGCGGCCATGTGCTCCTGCCCGGGCGTATCGCTCCATCGCAACGCAGTAGACCCGATGCGCTGGAGGCCGGGCAAGCGCACACCGCGGTGCTATCCGCACCACGTCGATCATCATGGAATGGACGTCACGCCGAGTTCTACGCCGCCGTCCAGTGCCACTGTGGCAGCGCTGCGTCCAGTCGACCCGCACCGTGGTTGCGGCATGCGCAGTCCACGACGTGCTCAGAAACTCCGCAGAGAGCGGCGCAGCGTAGCCGCGCGCGAACCGTCCGCCTCAGGCCGCGCGCGGCCAGGCGTTCTCCTGCACCAGCCGCAGGCGCGGCGGCAGTTCGCGCAGCACGTCGCCGCGATGCGAGAGCAGGCGCAGCGTGCCGTCGGCCTCCTCGGCGAGCGCGGTGAGGCTTTCGACCCAGTCGCCGTCGTTGGCGTAGACCAGGCCATCGCGTTCGAACAGGCCGGCGCGGTGCACATGGCCGCAAATCACCCCGTCCAGACCGCGACGGCGCGCGTCGTCCAGGCCGGCAGTGACGAAGCGCTCGATGTAGCGCTCGGCCGCGCTGCTCTGCCGCTTCAGGTAGTCGGCCAGCGACCAGTAGCGCATGCCCAGGCGGCGGCGCACGCGGTTGGTCAGCTGGTTGCCGGTGAGGATGCGGTAGTACAGCCAGTCGCCGAACTTCTCCTGCAGGCCGCCGAACTGGGTCACGCTGTCGTAGTCGTCGCCGTGCACCACCAGCAGGCGGCGTCCGTCGGCGGTGGCGTGCACCGCGCGCCGGCGCACCTGCATCGCCGGCAGCGCCAGCCCGCAGAAGCGGCGGATCGGCCGGTCGTGGTTGCCGGGCACGTAGATCAGCTCGGTGCCGCCACGGGCCAGCGCATGCAGTGCATCGATCACGCGCTGGTGCGCCGCGCTCCACACCGCGCGGCGTTGCGCCATCCACCAGAAGTCGACGATGTCGCCGACCAGGTACAACTGTTCGCAGCGTAGGCCGCCGAGGAAATCGGCCAGTTCGCGTGCATGGCAATGCGGCGCACCCAGGTGCACGTCGGAGACGAACACCGCGCGGCGCGGCGACAGGCTGCTGACCGGATTCATGCCACCACCTCTGCTTCGTTGCGGGGACGTTCGAGGTAGCGCGCGCGCTTCTTGCTGCGGATGCGCTGCAGGTCCAGCTCGATCAGGCCGTCGACGGCGTCGTTGAACGCCGGATCCACGCCGAAGGCGAGGAAGCGCGCGCCGCCGGGTTCGCACAGATCGGTGTACTGCTTGTAGAGCATCGGCACCGCCGCGCCCAGCGCGTCGAGGTTGCCCTTGAGCACCTTGAAGGCGGTGTCGGCGTCCAGTTCGTCGAACGCCGGCGGCGCTTCCGGGTACGGGAACGGCCGCGCCGAGGCGGCTTCGCCGCTGGCGTCGCCGTAGTAACGCGCGTAGTAGGCCACGATCTGCTCGCGTGCCTGCTGCGGCAACGCGGCACTGATCGACACCGCGCCGAACAGGTAGCGCACCTGCGGATGATCTTGCAGATAGGCGCCGATGCCCTGCCACAGGTAGTCGATGCTGCGGCTGCCCCAGTAGTCCGGCACCACGAAGCTGCGCCCGAGTTCCATGCCCGCGGCGATGCGCGGCAGCATGCCCTCGCCGTAGCGGAACAGTTCGGCGGTGTAGAAGCCGGCCAGGCCGCGCTCGGCCAGCACCGGCGCGCCGCGGGCGACGCGGTAGGCGCCGACCACGCGGGTGGCGGCGCCATCCCACAGCACGATGTGTTCGTACCAGGTGTCGTAGTCGTCCAGGTCCAGGCGCCGGCCGGTGCCCTCGCCCACCGCGCGGAAGGTCAGCTCGCGCAGGCGGCCGATCTCGCGCAGCAGCGCCGAGCCGGCGCGAAGCCGGCCGACGCGGATCTGCTTGCCGTCCAGGGTGTGGCCGAGGCTGCGCAGGCTCGCCACTTCCACGGCCAGTTGCGCCGGGTCCTCGGCGGCGACCAGCGCTTCCTCGCTCGGCGCGGCCTGCCCGCCGCTGCGGCCGAGCGCATACAGCTCGCTGCGCAGGCGCCGCATCAGCTCGGCTTCGGGCAGGTCCTGCGGCAGCGCGCGGGCGCGGCCCAGGCTGAGCGCGATGCGGCGCTCGCGACGGGCGAACATCTCCCGCGCCAGCAACGCAGTCCCGGCCGGCTTGAACAGCGCCGAGGCGCCATAGAACAGCGCAGAGTTGCGCGCATGGATGCGCACCGGCAACACCGGCGCGGCACTACGCAGGGCGAAGCGCAGGAAGCCGCGGCGCCAGCGGCCGTCGGCGACGCCGCCCCAGCCCAGCCGCGAGACTTCACCTGCCGGGAACACGATCACACATTGCTCCTGCGCCAGCGCCTGCTCGATCGCCCGCACGCTGGCCGGCGACGGCGCACCGCCGAGGATGCGTACCGGCAGCAGCAGGTCGCGCAGCCCTTCCAGCGCCCACAGGAAATCGTTGGCGACGATCTTCACGTCGCGCCGCACCTGGCCGACACAGTCCAGCAGCGCCAGCGCATCCAGCGCGCCGGAGGGGTGGTTGGCGACGATCAGTAGGCGCCCGCGCGCCGGGATGCACTCGGCGGCGGTCGGCCCGACCACGTAGCGGGCCTGCAGGAAATCCAGTCCGGCCTGGACCAGGGCGAACCCGCGCAGGTCGCGGTTGGCCTCCAGGAACGCGTCCAGCGCGTCCAGTCCCGACCATTTCTGCAGGCCGCGCAGCAATGGCCGGACCAGCCGCGAGCGGCGTCCGGCAAACCAATGCGGGTAGCGGTCCTGAAGACGGCGTTCGAGTGCGAGCACGGCAAGCCCCCTTGCTGACTGCGCACAGCTTCGGCCGCGGCGGCGACACCGATCTTGCAATCTGGCTACGGCAAGGTGACGGACGCACCGTGGCGCGCCAACCGGTTAACCTTGGGCAACGTCGGCCCCGGGCACCATGCACGCCGCCCGGCGCCCGTGTATCATTCGCCTCCATCTTTTCATCCGAATACAAGGATATAGCCGCGATGTCCAGCTATCTCTTCACCTCCGAGTCGGTCTCCGAAGGCCACCCGGACAAGATCGCCGATCAGATCTCCGATGCGGTGCTCGACGCGATCCTGACCCAGGACAAGCGCGCGCGCGTGGCCTGCGAAACGCTGGTCAAGACCGGCGTGGCGATCGTCGCCGGCGAAATCACCACCAGCGCCTGGATCGACCTGGAAGCGCTGACCCGCAAGGTGATCCTGGACATCGGCTACAACAGCTCCGACGTCGGCTTCGACGGCGAGACCTGCGGCGTGCTCAACCTGATCGGCAAGCAGTCGCCGGACATTAACCAGGGCGTGGACCGCAAGAAGCCGGAAGAACAGGGCGCCGGCGACCAGGGCCTGATGTTCGGCTACGCCACCCGCGAGACCGACAGCTTCATGCCGGCCGCCATCCACCTGTCGCACCGCCTGGTCGAACAGCAGGCCAAGGTGCGCAAGAAGAAGAACTCGCCGCTGGCGTGGCTGCGCCCGGACGCCAAGAGCCAGGTCACCCTGCGCTACGAAGACGGCGTGGCGACCGCCATCGACGCGGTGGTGCTGTCCACCCAGCACGACCCGGACATCAAGCAGAAGCACCTGGTCGAAGCCGTGCGCGAGGAAATCCTCAAGCCGGTGCTGCCGGCCAAGTGGCTGCACAAGGGCACCAAGTTCCACATCAACCCGACCGGCAAGTTCGTCATCGGCGGGCCGGTGGGCGACTGCGGCCTGACCGGGCGCAAGATCATCGTCGACACCTACGGCGGCTGGGCGCGCCACGGCGGCGGCGCGTTCTCCGGCAAGGATCCGTCCAAGGTCGACCGCTCGGCCGCCTACGCCGCGCGTTACGTCGCCAAGAACGTGGTCGCCGCCGGGCTGGCCGACCGTTGCGAAGTGCAGGTCTCCTACGCCATCGGCGTGGCCGAGCCGACCTCGATCTCGGTCACCACCTTCGGCACCGGCAAGATCGCCGACGACAAGATCGAGAAGCTGATCCGCAAGCATTTCGACCTGCGTCCGTTCGGCATCATCCAGATGCTCGACCTGATCCACCCGATGTACCAGCAGACCGCCTCGTACGGCCATTTCGGCCGTACCCCGAAGGCCTTCACCTACACCGACGGCACCGGCGCCCAGCACCAGGCCACCGCGTTCTCGTGGGAGAAGACCGACCGCGCCGAGGCACTGCGCGCGGACGCCAAGCTGAAGTAAGCCGGCCAGCCGCGCTTGCGACGAAGAACGGGCCGCACTGCGGCCCGTTCTTCATTTGGGGTGATGGGTGGTGCTGAACCGTCGACACAGACGCTGTCGCGGATGCGTCGTCGTAGGCCACCGCCTCCGTGACTGGGCGTCACGACGAACGCCTGTCGCGGCTGAAGCCGCTCCTACAGGATCAGCAGCGCATCGCGGTCGCCGCGAGCAAAGGACACGGCATCGCAATGCCGGGCAACGCGTCATCCATTCACGCGTCAGCATGCCGTCCGTCGTAGGAGCGGCTTCAGCCGCGACGGGCATTCCTGGGAAGGCCTGTCGCGGCTGAAGCCGCTCCTACGACGAGCAGACGAGCAGAAGAACTTCGTGCCTGCTCAGCCGCGCCGCTGCAGCGCGGCCTGCAGCAACGACTGGAACTTCGGCAGCGGACACAGCCCGGTCGCGGAGTCGCTGCAACCGGGTATCTGCAGGGTCTGCAGCAGCGGCGGATGGCGCAGGCTCAGCGGGGTCAGTGCGCGCAGCTGGTCCAGCGACTGCGCCTGGTAGCGCACGCGCACGTAGCGCTGGCCGTTGCGTGCGTCGCGCACCTGCTCCACCACCAACGCGCCGCCCGGGGGCGCGTCGTCGCGGCCGAAGCCGGGCAGATGGAAGTGCAGGTCGAGCAGGCCGCTGAGCGCGGCGATGTGGGTGTCGCTGGCGACCAGCACGCTCAGCCGCGGCGCATCGGCCGTGCCCAGCGTGTCCAGCAGGCGGTGCGCCAGCGGCGCGCCCGCGCGCGCGGCCATGTACTGCGGCCGCGCATAGATCTCGAACAGCAAGGCATGCAGGCGCGACACCGCAGCGATGCGCGCCGGGGTCGCGCGGCCCCAGCCAACCTGGTCCAGCGGCATGCCTTCCGCGTATTGCAGGATGAACACCTCGGCCGTGCCCGAGGTCAGGTCCAGCGGTCCGTGCAGGGCCAGGCTGCGTCCGTTCCCGCCCGGGGTCAGCGACGACGGCATGTGCACGAAGTCGCAGGTGTCGGTACAGCCAAGGATCTGCTGCATGGTCCGCAGTTCGCGTGCATACGGTGCCAGCACCGCGCCCGGCCCACCGGTCTGCCGCTGGATCGAGGCCACCGCGGCGGCGGCATCGAACTCCACCGCGCCGGCTTCCACCGGGCGGAACAGCGGGTCGTCGCTGCCCTCGGCCTGGTGGCCGGCCTGCAGATGGCAGCCGGGCGCGAGGGTGTCGGCGAGCAACTCGGCACTGACGATGGTGCGCTGGTCGGTGTTGGCATAGATGCTGACCGCCCCGTCGGCGGGGCAGCCCTGGGCCGGCAGCACGCCATCGCGCAGCAACCATTGCCGGGTGTAGTCGCCGCTGCGCTCCACCGCGGTGCGGCCGTGCGCGGTGAGCAGGCTCGGCGGCGTGTCCCACACCGGCCAGGGCTGCGGCGCCAGCGCGGCAGCCGCGGCCTCGCCCGGCAGCGGTGCGCGTACGCCATGGCGGAACAGCATCCACACCTTTTCCACCTGCAGCGCGGGCACGGGCACGGTCTTCGGCGCCGGCCGCGCCTGCGCGCCCAACGTCGCCACCACCAGCGCGACCCACAACATCCAGCACAAGCCTGTCTTCATCGTCGTTCCCAAGATGGAAAATCTCATGGCGCGGTCGCGCCGCAGTCAGCGGTGATCCGGTCGCAGCGCAGGCCCGTGGCGATACCGAGCCAGTAGTGCAGTTGCTGCGGATCCGGCGCGCCGGCGTAGTAATCGGTACTGATCCACTGCGCGCCGGCATCCAGCGCCGCCTGCGCACGGCGCCGGTCGTGCGCACGTGCTTCGCGGCCTTCGGCATCGGCGCGGGTGCGCACCACGAAGCCCTGCGCGACCAGCGCGCGGATCCGCGCCGCCTCGGCCAGCGGATCCTCGATCGACAGCACCGCCGCCTCCGGCTGGTCCGGCGCATACCAACCGAACATCATGCGGCCACGCAGCGATGGATGCTCCTGTCGATACAGCGCCTCGTGCCGCGGATTGCCGTCGAGCACGAACAGCATGCGGCCACGCGCCTGTGCCACGCGCGGCCAGGCATGCGCCAGCACCGCGTCGCGCAGGCTCGGCGCGGCGCCGCGCACATCGTCGGGCACGATCAGGCGTGCGCGCCCGACCACCTCGATGATGTCGCGGTCCAGCGCGTCCAGATCGTTGGCATCGAAGGCGGCACGGTGCGGCCACAGGCCCGGCACCGGATCGAAATCCACCGCGTTGACCAGCACCACCAGCGGCGCATGCCGCGGGTGCGCGCGCGACCAGGCGGCGAGAATCGCCAGGCAGTCGCGGAAGCGCAGGCAATGGCTGGCGTAGTCCAGGCCCGGCTGGTGCAGGACCTTGGCGCCTGGCGCATGCATCCTGGCGCGGGTCGCCGCATCGGCACGCGCATACGGCGCGGCATACAGGCCGCCGTGCGGGTCGGCGGCCACGTCGAGTTCGAGTTGCCGCAGCCCCAGCGCGAGCTGGGCCTGCAGCGAAGGATGGCCATAGGCCAGTGCCGGCCATTCGGCGGCGTCGTGCGCCTGCAGGCGCTGCCGCACCTGCGCGGTCGGCACTGGCCGATAGCTGTTGTGCGAGCCGAGCAGTTGCACCTGGTCCAGGCGCAAGCCGTCGATCGGCACTGTCGCCGGTGCCGCTGCCGCGCTGACCGCTCCCGGCAGGCCAATCAGCGCCAGCCAGACGAGCAGCAGCGCGCTGCACACAACGCCCCACCCGCCGCGCGGCACAAGGCCGTGCGGCGGGTGGGGACGTCCAGCGTGCGCAAGCGCCCGGTTCAGAACGTGTACTTCACGTTCAGCAGTGCGGTGCGGCCGGCATCGACGATGTCGGAGATCGCGGTGCTGTTGCGGCCCACGTGCGCCCAGTAGCTCAGGCGATTGGTGAGGTTGGCCACCGACAGGTCGGCACGCAGGTGCTCGTTGAAGGTGTAGCCGACATGCAGGTCCACGCGGGTGATCGGCTTGACCCACAGGTCGTCCCAGGTCGCGCCGCGGTTGTAGTAGTCGTACACCGAGACGTATTCGCCGGAGTAGTGGTAGGCCAGGTTCACCGACAGCGGACCCTTCTCGTAGAACAGTTCGGCGTTGGCCATCAGGTCCGGCGCGTTCTGGATGCGCTCGTCGTGGAAGCCGTCCATGCCCAGGTCCACGCGGGTGGTCTGGCGAGTGAGGTTGGCGCCGATGCCGAAGCCGTCCAGCGGAGCCGGCATGCCCTGCAGGGTCTGCCGCACCGCGGCTTCGAAGCCCAGCACCTTGCCGTCGCCGCCGTTCTGCGGACGCACGTAGCGCACGTTGCCGGCACCGGCGCTGCTGCCGGCGTTGGCCGGATCCGAGCCGCTCTCGTAGATGTAGTCGGTCAGGCGCTTGTAGTAGCCGGCCAGCATGGCGTGGCCGCCATGGCCGTTGTCCCACTCGCCGGACAGGTCCACGTTGAGCGACTTGATCGGCTTCAGGTCCGGGTTGCCCTCGGTGATGACCGTGGTGCCGTCGCTGGAGACGTCGTAGTTGGCGCCGCCGCCGAGCTGCACCAGCGCCGGCCGTGTGTAGCTGGTCCACACCGAGGCGCGGTACACGGCATTGCCGGCGCCCGGGCGGTAGTTCAGGAACACGCTCGGCAGCGGCACGTCGTAGCTGGTGCGGTTACTGCTGAAGAAGCCGGGCAGTTCGTTGCCGTTGGCGTCTTCGGGCATGGTCCAGAAGGTGTTGCGGATGCTGGTGTGCTCGAAGCGCACGCCCGGGATCACTTCCAGGTCGCCGCTGCGGAAGGTGGCCATTGCATACGCAGAGGTGACCGCCTCGTCGCCGCGCATGGTCGCGCAGTTCTGGTTGTTGATCGCCAGGCTGCCGCAGGTGTCGAAGCTGGCCGCGGTCAGGTGCTGGGCGATCATCGCCTTCAACCCGCCGTTGCTGAGCTTGACCGTCGGCCACGCGTACTTGCCCGGGTACACCGAATCGTACTGGCCGACCACCAGGCCGGTGTCGCGCAGCAGCGTGCCGTCGGTGAACTTGCTGTTGGTCCAGTCGCGCGAGGTGAAGTCGCGGGAGCTGTCGACGTACTTCACGCCGAACTGGATGTTGCTCAGCGCGCCCTGGTCGAAGTCGTAGCGCACGTCGAACTTGGCGCCGCCCTTGGTCTGGCCGCTGTAGGACTTGGTCAACTGGCCGTAGCGGCGCGCATACAGGCCGCCGATGTCGCTGGCCTGGGCCTGGATCGCCGGGGTCAGCAGCGGCTTGGGGAAGCCTTCGCTGTCGTAGCCGGAGAAGGTGTTGGCGCCGCCGTACGGGAACTGGGTCGAAGCGTACTGGTCCACGCGCGCGGAAATTTCCACGTGGTCCGGACGATCGTTGTCGCCGTAGCTGTAGAACAGGTTCGGCGACAGCGTCCAGTTGCCCAGTTGCTTGTCGGCGCCGAACTGGAAGGTGGCCAGGTCCGCCACTTCCGGGTTGGTCTCGTACCAGTAGCGCACCGCAACACGGTTGATCTGCGGCTGGTACACGCCGGTGCTGCCGATCTGCACCAGGCTCACGTTGGCCGGCACCAGCTGGGTGTAGCCGGTGTTCTGCTCGGTCTTGGCGTAGGCGTAGGTGGCGCGCGCGTACAACTGCAGGCTCGGGTCGACGTGCCAGTCGAAGGACACGTTGCCGCCGTAGCGCTTGGTGTCGCCGGCGGAATAGCCGATGTTGGCGCCGGTGGCCATCAGCAGGTCCTGCGGATCGTAGCCGGGCGCCGGCTGGCCGCTGGCGGTGGTACGCGAGAAGTACTTGCCCGACCAGTCGCCGCGCGAGGCGGCGGCGTTGGCCACTTCGCTGTTCACGTAGTGGCGCTCGTCGTAGTACGCGCTGGTGTAGATGCCGAACTGGTTGTCGGCGCCGAACTTGGCGTGGAACTCGCCGGACGCGCCCTCGCCCAGGCCGCTGTCGCCGTAGTCGCGCGCACGGCTTTCCATGCGGCCGCTGGCGGTGACGCTGCCGCCCATCGCCTCGCTGTAGTCGAAGCCGCTGGGGGTGCGGTAGTCGATGGTGCCGCCGATCGCATCGCCGTCCATCGCCGCGGTGGAGGTCTTGTTCAACACGATGGTCTGCAGGCCCGACGGCGGCAGCAGGCTCAGTTGCACGCTGCGGCTGTAGGGCAGGCCCTGGGCGACGTTGACGCCGTTGATCAGGTTGACGTTGTACTCGGCGTTGAGGCCGCGCACCGAGGCGAACATGCCCTCGCCGCGCGCGGCGCCGTCGACGCCGCCGAAGTACGACTGCCCGGTGTTGACCACATTGACGCCCGGCAGCAGGCCCAGCGCCTCGGCGATGTTGTGCACGGCGGTGTACTTCAGGTCTTCGGCCGACAGCACGTTGGCCGTGTTGGTGGCCGCCATCTGCATGTCCGCGGCGTTGTAGCGGGTGACGGCGACGGTGATCTTGTCCAGGGTCTTGGCGCTGGCGTCGGACGCGGGGTTCTGCGTCTCCTGCGCATCCTGCGCCTGGGCCAAGGCCATCGGCGCGACACCGAGCAACGCTGCGGCGATCGCCCATGACAGGCGTTTGGGAAGATGGATCGAGTGCGACATGAAGAATCCGAGCGTAGGCGCGACCAACGGAATGTTCCGCAGGCCGGGCATGGTGGGGAGAGAGGCCGTGATCGTGTTCACGGCGGCGCGCATTGTTGGCGGGCGCGGCTGCAATTTGATGACAACGATGTCACCCACCGCCATCAACCATCGATCCGACGCATTTCCCGCGGAATTCGGCACAACCGCGACGATGCACGGCGCGGCGCTAGGGGGCGTGGCGCCAAGGCGAGCGCGACGCGTTGGGCGCGTCTATCCGAGTTGCGTGGAGCTGGCTGCAGGGATGCGTCGCCCGCCTCTCGGTGGGTGCGGTGCGCGGCGCAATGCCGCCGACGCGTTCCGAGACGCTAGGCGCGGCTGCGCCAGCGGTGTCCTCAGCGCGGCGTTGCGGCGGCGTCGACCTGCAACTGCGCGTGCAGGATGCGGCGGATCTCCAGGATCGCCTGCGGCGTCTCCTGCACGCTGTGGCCCGAGGTGATCACCAGTTCGGAGACCGCGCCCGGCAGATGTGCGCTGCGGTACGGCACCAGCCCGTCGTCGGAATCGGCCAGCGGCACCGCCGGATCGCGGCGGGCGATGATGGTGTGGTAGCGCACCGCCGGCGCGATCGGCAACTCCGCCGCCGCGCGCACGAACGGGTCGGTGTCGCGCAGGTTGTCGATGCTGTTGGGCACGCGCACCGGCGCGCCATCGGGTCCGTCGATTCCCTGCAGCAAGGTGTTCAAGCGATCGAACAGCGTCACCGGCAGGCGTACCAGGCGCCCGGCCAGGCGCCCGAGGCGGCCTTCGGCGAAGGTGGTGCCGCGTTGCGGCGCGGCGATGAAGATGGCGCGGTCCACCTCCGGCAACGGCGCGAAGCGCAGCAGCGGCTGCAACTGCGCCAGCGCCTGCGGATCCAGCGGGCGGCGGTCGCCGCGTGCGCCGATCAGCTCGTTCCACAGCGTGTCGCCGGAGTCGCTGACCAACAGGCGCCCGATCACCCCGCCCATGCTGTGGCCGATCAGCACCATGTGCTGCGAGGCCGGCGCCTGCCCCTGCGGATCGAAATGGCGCAAGGTCTGCTGCAGCAGCGCATCGATCTGCGCACGGTTCCAGGCGATCGGCATGTTGGTCGGGTAGTAGACCTGCCAGATCTGGTAGTGGCGGCGCAGCTGCTCGTCGCCCATCAACTCGTTGGCGACGTTGACCCAGGCTTCCGGACTGCTGGCCAGGCCGTGCAGCATCAGGATGATGCGCCGGTCCGGATCGTACGGCTGCATCAGGTACAGATGCGGCTGCTCGATGCCATCCTCGCGGCCGAGCATCGAGCGCAGCGACTGCCGCGCGAAGCCGGCACGGGCCAGCCACAGGCCGTAGGCGGCGGTGAAGTTGGCCGCCAGCGGCAGGCGCTGGCCGTGCACCTCGACCTCGCCATCGCGATACGGATCGTAGGGCGCGACCACCACGCTGCGGGTGTCCAGCACCTGCGCCAGGCTGTCGCCGTCGAAGCGCAGCAACACCGTGGTCGGCGCATAGGGCATCTCGCTGAAGGCCGGCGCGTGCGGGTCCGGCGCGGTCTTGGCAGCGGTTGCCGCGGTCGGGTCGCCGACCTTGGACGGCGCAATCTCCGCGACCAGCTCGGCGCCGAAACCGTCGCGCCGGTAGGTGCTGCGCAGGCCATCGAAGCGCAGCGTCGACGCCGGCAGCATCGCGTCCGGCCGCGCCACCCCGCCGGGCAGGCGGAAACTGCCCATGTCCGCGCGCACCTGCCAGCCAGCCGTGCGCAGCATGTCGTCGTCGTGCAGCTCGCCGCTGGCGCTGCCGGCACGCCAGCGCAGGAACAGCTCGCCGACCACCTGCTGCACCGCGTAGTTGTAGTAGTCGCGCACCTGGGTCTGCCGGTCCTCGAAGGCGCGCGCACTGGCCGGACGCTGGGTGTAGAACAGATAGGCGTAGGCGTAGCGCGCGGCCTCCAGCCAGGCCTGCAGCGTCGCATCGTCCAGCGCCCTCGCCTGCCGCGGCGTGCGCACATTGGCCGCATGCACCCACAGCTCCGACAGGGTCGCCAGCCGCCGCTCCTGGTCCAGCCCCTGCAATGCGCGCAGCTGCGTGGCGCAGGCCGCAACGTCCGCCTCGCAAGTCTTGGGATCGAGCGCGAGCACGCGCAGCGTCTCCAGGCTGGCGTCGCTGAGCTTGCCGGTGCTGAGGACGTCGCCACGCTGGGTGGCGATGTAATCGGCGGCGCTGCGCGACTGCACGCTGACCATCGCGCAGCCGGTGCCGAGCAGCAGCGCGGCAGCCAACAGCCCGGTGCCGGCGCAGCGGGCAAGACGTGCGCGCAGGGTCATGGCGTGGCCGCCGGATCGTCGCCGGGAATGCCGGCGCGAATGCGCGTGGAGAAGTCGGCGTCAGCGCCCGCAACCCGCGCGCGTTCGCCGATACGGCCGCGCGCACGCAGCGTGGCCAGGCTGTAGCCGGGCATGAAGCCGTGCTGCGCGTAGACGTAGGAAGGCAGGTAGCCGGACAGCAGCAGGCGGACGTCGAGCGGTAGCGCGGGATCAAGCTTGCGCGCCAGTTCGAACACGATGGTGGTGCAGTTGCTGGTGGCGGTGTTGTAGAACCGCGGCGTGCGCTGCAATTGCTGCGCCCGCGCCACGTAGCCCAGGAACAGCTGGCGCAGTTGCGCGCGCGACAGGTTGAGCCGATACAGGTACACGTCCTCGCCGCGCACGTTGCTGCGCACCGCCAGGATGTCGCGCTCGTCGGCGGCCACCATCACCTGCTCGAAATTGCGGAAGAATCCGGCCAGCGCCGAGAACGCCTCGCCGCGCTCCTTGCGGATCTCCAGCGAGAACACCACGCGACGGCCGTCGTCGAAGCCGAACGAGACCAGGGTGTGGGCGATCGCCGGCCCCATCCAGTACGACAGCGCCAGATCCGCCGAGGCCAGTCGGTCCAGATCGTAGCGGCGGGTCTCCCAGTGCGGGGTGTAGTCGTGGTCGCTGCGCCAGGCGAAGTTGCGCACGTTGTGCAAGGTGACCACATGCCCGTCCACCTGCGGCTGCAACAGTTGCGCGACATCGTCGGCCCAGTCGCGGTTCTGCTGCGGCTGCAGCGCCGACCAGCCCACCGCCATGCCCGCGCAACCGACCGCGAACAGCAGCGGCAGTACGCGGTACTCGCGCGGATGCCGCAGGCCCCATAGCGCAGCGGCGCCGAGCGCGGCCCACAGCAGCGCCGAGCCGTAGCGCACCACGGCGCCGGTATGCGGCAGGTAGCTCAGGAACAGCGCGCCCCACAGGCTGGCGGCAAGGATCGCCAGCATCGCCAGCGCGCGTGCCAGCCGCCGCGGCCAGCGCCGTCTGGGCGCGCCCGTGTCCGCCGCGGCGCGCTGCCGCGCAGCGCCGGCAGCGCGGCTCACAAGTCCGCCGCCGCTGCGGGCGTGGCCAGGGCGTGGCGCAGCAGGCGGCACCCCCGCTGCGCCAGCGCCTTGCGCTCGGCTTCGTCGCTGCCACGCTGGCAGGCGCCGAGCATGTCCATGGCCAACCCCAGATCCTGGTCGTCCAGGTCGGCACGGCACAGGCCGGCGGCGATCGCACGCTGCAGGTACGGCAGCAGGATCGCCATCGCCCGCGCATGCGCCGCGGCGATCGTCGGATGCTCGCGCGGCATCGACCGCCAATAGTCGGCCAGCGGCGCCGACATCGCGATGTGCTCGGCGACGTCGTACAGCAGCAGGAACAGCCCGTCCGGCCGCGTGCCGATCTCGCGCGCGCAGCCCTCCAGGCCGTCCAGGCCGCGTTCCAGCAGGGCCGCCATCAGTTCGGTGCGGTCGGCGAAATGGCGGTACAGGGTGGCGCGGCCGAGCCCGGCGCGCTCCACCACCAGTTCCAACGGCGCCAACACGCCATGCTCGCAGAACACCTCGTCGGCGGCGTCCAGCAACAGGCGGCGGCGGTGGGCGGTATCGGCTCGCATTTCCATGCGCGGCATTATCGGACAATTTTGTCCGCTTGCAAGCGGATTACGGTCGGCAGCCGCCGGCATCGACCGGCGGCACCTTGAAGCACTGGCCTCAGCCTGTGTTCTGCACGCCCTGGGCGACGCCGTTGACGCAGGCCACCAGCGCCCGCAGCAGGTCTTCGTCCTCGCCCTCGGTGGCGCGCCAGCGCTGTAGCAGGTCCACCTGCAGCACGCTGATCGGGTCGATGTAGGGATTGCGCAGGCGGATCGACAAGGCCAGCCGCGGATCGTGCTGCAGCAGCGAGGTTTGCCCGGTCAGCGTCTTCACCCAGCCCTTGGTCAGTGCCAGCTCGTCGCGGATGCGCGGGAAGAAGCGCTCGTGCAGCGGCCCGGACAGGCGCGAGAACATCTCGGCGATGTTGAGGTCGCCCTTGGACAGGACCATGGCGATGTCGTCGAGGAAGGTGCGGAAGAACGGCCAGTCGGCGGCCATCGCGCGCAGCGCGTCCTCGTGGCCGGCGTCCACCGCCGCCTGCAGGCCGCTGCCCACGCCGTACCAGCCCGGAATCACCGCGCGCGCCTGGCTCCAGGCGAACACCCAGGGAATCGCACGCAGGTTGGACAGCGCCGCATCCTGGCCGAGCCGCCGCGACGGCCGCGAACCCAGGGTCATGCGCTCGATCACGTCGATGGGCGTGGCCAGGCGGAAATAGCGCATGAACTCGCCATCGCCGACGAAGCCGCGGTACGCCTGGCTGCTGTGCTCGGCGACCAGGTCCATCACCGGCCGCCAACCGTCCTCGCGCGCGTCGGCCGCACGCGGGCGCAGGCTCGACAGCAGCACCGCGCCGGTCATCTGCTCCAGCGAGCGCAGCGCCAGCGCACGGATGCCGTACTTGCGGTGGATCACCTCGCCCTGCTCGGTGACCCGCAGGCGTCCGTCGACGCTGCCGCGCGGCGCCGCCTCCAGCGCGCGCGTGGTCTTGCCGCCGCCGCGCACGATCGAGCCGCCGCGGCCGTGGAAGAAGGTCAGGCGGATGCCCAATTCGGCCGCCGCCTCCAGCAGTTCCACTTGCGCGCGCTGCAAGCCCCAGCGCGAAGCGGCGATGCCGCCGTCCTTGCCGCTGTCGGAATAGCCGAGCATCACCATCTGCACGTCGTCGCGCGCGGCCAGGTGGCGGCGGTAGACCGGATCAGCCAGCAGGTCGCGCAAGGTCGCGGTGCCGCCGCGCAGATCATCCACGGTCTCGAACAGCGGCACGATGTCCAGCGGCACCGCGCCGTCGTCATCGACCAGGCCGCCGCGGCGCGCCAGCGCCAGCACGGTCAGCACGTCGGCGCGGTCGTGCGCCATCGAGATGATGTAGCTGCCCAGCGCGTCGGCGCCGTGCCGCGCGCGCGCATCGGCGAGCGCGGCGAACACCGCGTCCAGCCGCGCATTGCCTTCGTCGTCGGCGGCCGGCAGTTTCTGCTCGCCGCCGGCATAAGGACCGAGCAGGCGCGCGCGCTCCTCCACCGCCCGCGCGTCCCAGTCCTGCGTGTCCAACGCGGCGGCGACCGCGCGCGCGTGCACGCTGGACTCCTGGCGCACGTCCAGCCGCGCCAGGTGGAAACCGAAGCTGCGCACCCGCCACAGCAGGCGCCGCACCGCGAACCAGCCGGCGTGCAGGCCCTTGTTGGCCTGCAGGCTGTCCAGGATCAACTGCAGGTCGCTTTCCAGTTCGGCCGGGGCGGCATAGGCACCCGGCGCGTCGTCCAGGGTCGCCTGCAGGCGCGCGCGCATCAGGTCGTTGAGCAACCGGTAGGGCATGTCGCCGTGGCGCGGCCGCGAGCGCGCGGCGGCCTCCGGCAGCAGCTGCCGGTAACGCTCCAGTTGCTCCAGCAGCGGTGCGCTGACCGCGACCAGGGTGGTCGACTGGCTGAGCAGGCTGGCCAGTTGCCACAGTTCCTTCAGATAACGCTCCAGCACCGCGCGCCGCTGCGCGTCGAGGGTGGCGGTGATGGTGGCGGCATCCACATTGGGGTTGCCGTCCATGTCGCCGCC